>NZ_JALHPR010000001.1 GCF_022842375.1 Elioraea sp.
GCTGGCGGAGGGGGTGGGATTCGAACCCACGGTACCGTTGCCGGTACTCCGGTTTTCGAGACCGGCCCGATCGACCACTCTGGCACCCCTCCGGACCGGGGCGCGTCCTACACGACCAATGGCGCGGGCGCAATGTCGCCGCGCCAGGCACGCCGTACGCGCGCCCCCTCGCTCGATGCGCTTCGGCTCAGCCGCGGCACCGCCCAAGTAGGCGACCTCGTGCGGCAGCGTCGCGGTCGCGCCAGGGATGGCAAGCACCCACCGCGCACGGTTGCCGCACGCGCGCAGCGGCGTCATGCTCGCCGTCAACATGCGGGCGAATGCCACGCATCCATGGGAGAAACCGGATGACGATCAGCCGCCGCACGCTGCTTGCCGCCGCCGCCGCCACGCTGCCGATCGCCGCCTCGGCGCAGGAGGCGTGGCCGAGCCGGCCCGTCCGCTTCATCGTCCCGTTTCCCGCGGGCGGGTCGACTGACGTTCTGTCCCGCGTGATTGCCGAACGGCTGGGCGCCGAGCTTGGCCAGCCCGTCGTGATCGAAAATCGCGCCGGGGCGGCTGGAAACGTGGGCGTCGATGCGGTGGCCAAGGCGCGGCCGGACGGCTACACGATCGGCATCTCGACGATCGGGCCGCTGGCGACGCACCAGGCCCTCTACCGCCAGCTTCCCTTCAATCCGGCGACCGATTTCACCCTGCTGGCCGATCTCTACGAGATCCCGAACGTGTTCGTCGTGAACCCGGCGACACCCATCCGTACCGTGCCGGAATTCATCGCCGCGGCGAAGGCGCGGCCGGGGCAGATGACCTTCGGCACGCCAGGCAACGGCACGACGGGCCATCTCGGCACCGAGTTCTTCTCCCGCCGCGTCGGCATCGAGCTCACCCACGTGCCCTATCGCACCGGGGCGGTGGCGGTGCAGGACCTGATTGCGGGCCGGATCGACATGATGTTCGACAACCTGCCGACGATCATCGGCCAGATCCAGGGTGGGCAGATCCGCCCGATCGGCGTCTCGACGGCCAAGCGGTGGCCCGGCCTGCCTGACGTGCCGACGATGATCGAGCAGGGCATCGCGGATTTCGACGTTACCTCATGGTCCGGCCTGATCGGGCCGAAGGACCTGCCGGCGCCGATCGCCCAGCGCATCACCGCCGCGATGCTCAAGGTGGGCGCCGATCCGGCCTTCCAGGCGCGATTCCGCGAGATGGGGGCGCTTGCCACCGTCGGCCCGCCGGAGCAGCTGCAGCGGCGCATCGCCTCCGAGGTGCCGCGCTGGGCGGAGGTGGTGCGGGCCTCGGAGGCGCGGGTCGACTAAGCTCAACGTCCCGCGAGGACGGGCAGGAACCGCTCCGAAACCGCCGCAAGGACCGACCCGCCAGGCCCGACCACCAGCGCCTCCTGGCGGAGGATGGTGCCTGGCCCCGCCGCCGTCCCGTGCGTGACCGCGATGGTCCGCCGCACGGGGCGCAGCGGGGCGAGGACGGTGCCGAAGGGCGTGTCGGTCACCGCCAGCGCATGGCACATCTCGGCCGGCAGTCGGCCAGGGAGGAAGAGGTTCTCCGCCTCCGCCAGCGCGATGCTGCCACGCCCGAGCACGACGCGGCGGAACTCGACCCGCTCGCCAGGGCCGGCGCCGAGCAGCGTGGCGAGCCGCGGGTGCGGGCTGCCGCCGGCGCGGGCGATGACCCTGATCGGCCCCTCGCCCAGGCCCCGCGCCTCGCACCAGGACAGCAACCCAACGGTGACGGAGGTGGCAGCGGCAAGGTGGGCTGCCAGGGCGTCACCCTCGCGCGTGGCCTTCTCGCTTCGTCCGATCGTCTCAGCCCAATCGTTCATGTCGGCCATTGTGTCAGCATGGGTGGGTCAGCATGCGCGATGTCGATCCTCGAAGCCCTGATCTGGGGGCAGGGTAGCTTGTGTGCAGCCCCGCGGCACGCGGCGTTGACTTCGCCCCGCCCGCGGCGTATCTCCCTGCCTCCCGCGGCTGGCCCCTGGCCCCGCGGCTGTGTTGTTTGCGCCCTGCGTGCCGCGCCGGGCCAGTGAGGCAGGAATAGAATTGATGTACGCCGTCATCCGCACAGGCGGGAAGCAGTACCGCGTGACACCGAACGCCGTGCTGACCGTTGACAGCCTCGAGGCAGAGGCCGGGTCGACCATCACGTTCACCGACGTGCTGATGGTCGCACGCGAGGGGGCCGTGACACTCGGCGCACCGAACGTTGCTGGTGCGACGGTGGCCGCGACCGTGCTCGAGCAGAAGCGCGGCGACAAGGTGATCGTGTTCAAGAAGCGGCGCCGGAAGAACTCCCGCCGCCGGCGTGGTTTCCGCAGCCACCTGACGGTGCTGCGGATCGGCGAGATCGTGGGCTGAGGAGGAACCGATGGCACACAAGAAGGCAGGCGGTTCATCCCGCAACGGGCGCGACAGCGCCGGCAAGCGTCTCGGCGTGAAGCTGTTCGGCGGGCAGGCGGCGATTGCCGGCAACATCATCGTCCGCCAGCGCGGCACCAAGATGAAGCCTGGCGTGAACGTTGGCCTGGGGCGTGACCATACGCTGTTCGCGCTGGTTGACGGGAAGGTGCGCTTCGAGCGCAAGACCGACGACCGCGTGCACGTGAACGTGGACCCGCTGCCGGCCGCCGCTGAATAATCCTCGCGGCCCTGATGCGCGTGCGTAAAGGGGCCGGTAACGGCCCCTTTTTCGTTGGCGCAACACCCCCATGAAGTTCCTCGACCAAGCAAAGATCTGGCTCAAGGCAGGTGACGGCGGCAATGGCTGCGTCGCCTTCCGGCGCGAGCGGTTCATCGAGTTCGGCGGGCCCTGGGGCGGCAACGGCGGCAAGGGCGGCGACGTCGTCGTCGAGGCCGTCGAGAACCTCAACACGCTGATCGACTACCGCTACGCCCAGCACTTCAAGGCCGGCCGCGCCGGCGACGGCGCCGGCAAGGACATGACCGGCGCCGGCGGCGATGACCTGGTGCTGAAGGTCCCCGTCGGCACCGAGATCCTGGCCGAGGACAAGGAGACGGTGCTCGCCGATCTCTCCACGCCGGGCCAGCGCGTCACCCTCTGCCACGGCGGGCGGGGCGGGTTCGGCAATGCGCACTACAAGTCATCCACCAACCGCGCGCCGCGCCGCGCCGATCCCGGCACGCTGGGGGAGGAGCGCTGGGTGTGGCTGCGCCTCAAGCTGATCGCCGATGCAGGGCTGATCGGGCTGCCGAACGCCGGCAAGTCCACCTTCCTCGCCGCCACATCCGCCGCCAAGCCCAAGATCGCCGACTATCCGTTCACCACGCTGAACCCCCAGCTCGGCGTCGTCCGCATCGGCGAGACGTCCGAGTTCGTGCTGGCTGACATTCCAGGCCTGATCGAGGGCGCGCACGAGGGCGTCGGGCTTGGTGACCGATTCCTCGGCCATGTCGAGCGCTGCGCCGTGCTGCTGCACCTGGTCGATGGCACGCAAGCCGGCGTGACGGAGGCGTACCGCACCGTCCGTGCCGAGCTCGAGGCCTATGGCGGGGGGCTTGCCGAGAAGCCCGAGGTCGTCGCGCTGAACAAGGCCGATGCGATCGAGCCGCGGGCGCTGGCCGCACGCCGGACGGCGCTGTCGCGCGCGGCCGGCCGGCCCGTTCTCGTCCTCTCCGGTGTCACGGGTGCCGGGAAGGACGAGGTGCTGCGCGCGCTCTGGCTCGCCATCGCCACCGCGCGGGGGCGTGACGCTGCGTGAGCTCGCCCGGCACGTCACTGGCCGCGCGTCGCCTCGTCGTGAAGGTCGGCTCCGCACTCCTCGTCGATGATGCCGCCGGGCTTCCGCGCACCGCCTGGCTCGCCGCACTGGCCGAGGATATCGCCGCCCTCAGGCGTGCGGGGACGGAGGTGATCGTCGTCTCCTCCGGTGCGATTGCCTTGGGCCGCGTGCGGTTGCCGCGCCTGCCGCCCAAGGCGCGGATGCGGCTCGAGGAGAAGCAGGCAGCGGCAGCCTCGGGGCAGATTGCGCTCGCCCGCGCCTGGGAGGAGGCACTCTCCCCGCACGCCCTTCCCGCGGCCCAGCTGCTGCTCACCCTCGATGACAGCGAGGAGCGCCGCCGCTACCTCAACGCGCGCGCGACGCTAGAGACGTTGCTGGCCTTGGGCGCGGTGCCGGTGATCAACGAGAACGATACGGTCGCGACATCGGAAATCCGCTTCGGCGACAATGATCGCCTCGCCGCGCGCGTGGCCGAGATGGTGGCCGCTGACCTGCTGGTGCTGCTGTCGGACATCGACGGGCTCTACACCGCCGATCCGCGCAGCAACCCAGGGGCTGCGCATATCCCCGCCGTCGCCGCCGTCACGCCCGAGATCGAGGCGATGGCGGGCGATGCCGTTCCCGGCATCAGCACGGGCGGAATGGTGACGAAGCTCGCCGCGGCGAAGATCGCCACCGGTGCCGGCTGCCGCATGGCGATCGCGCATGGCGCGGCAGATCATGCCCTCGCCGCGGTGATGGCCGGCCGGGCGCGCGCGACACTGTTCGCCGCCACCGCAGCTCCGCGGAGCGCGTGGAAAAGCTGGATCGCGGGAGCCCTGAAGCCCACGGGCCGGCTGATCGTCGATGCCGGCGCGGTGAAAGCGCTGCAGGGTGGCCGGTCGCTGCTGCCGGCCGGCGTGCGTGGCATCGAGGGCAGCTTCGCGCGGGGGGACTGCGTCGAGGTGGTGGCCGAGGGCGCGCTGGTCGCGCGCGGCCTTGCCAATTATGCGGCGGAGGACGCCCGCCGCATCGCCGGCTGCCACAGTCGTGATATCGCCGCCATCCTGGGCTTCGATGGCCGTGAGGAAATGATCCACCGCGACGATCTGGCGCTGCTGTAACGTGCGGTCGTGGTTCACGCCGTGGCAACACGTCACGACCATGGTGGGGCCCGGACACCGGTCTAGGAGATGCCAGAGATGAGTGCTGATGCGTGAGGGTGACGGCGCGTGAGGATCCTATACAGCCATCGCATCCAATCCCGCGACGGGCAGGGCGTGCACCTCGACAGCCTCGTCGCCGCGCTCAGGGAGGCAGGGCACGAGGTCCTGCTCATCGGGCCGTCCGCCTATGCCGAGGCGCGGTTCGGCGGCGGCAGCAGCGTGATCGGCTGGGTGAGGGGCATGCTCCCGCGCGCCGTGGGCGAACTACTCGAGCTCGCCTATGCGGTGCCGGCCACGCTGAAGCTCGACCGGGCGGCCGCTGGCTTCCGGCCCGACGCGATCTATGAGCGCTACAACCTCTTCCACCTTGCTGGTGCGATCGTCGCGCGGCGCCGTGGCCTGCCGCTCCTGCTCGAGGTGAACGCACCGCTCGCCGAGGAGCGGGCACGCTTCGGCGGGGTCGGGCTCAAGCCGCTCGCGCGCTGGGCAGAGCGTTTCGTCTGGCGGCGCGCCACCCGGGTCCTGCCGGTGACAGAGGTGCTCGCGGGGCACGTGCGCGATGCGCGGGTCGATCCCGCGCGCGTCGTCGTCATCCCGAACGGAATCGACCTCGAGGCGTTTCCCGAAACGCTCGCCACGCGCCAGGCACCGGCCGGCGCTACAGACCTCGTTCTCGGCTTCGTCGGCTTCGTGCGTGACTGGCATGGGCTCGATGCCGTCGTGCGCGCCATCGCCGCGCATGACGGGGCGGAGCGCCTGACGCTGAAGGTCGTCGGTGAGGGACCGGCGCGGCCGGGGCTCGAGGCCCTCGCGGCGCAACTCGGCGTCGGCGACAGGGTGGTGTTCACCGGGCTCGCCGAGCGCGAGGCCATCCCCGCCGCGGTTGCCGGGTTCGACATCGCGCTGCAGCCCGCCTCGGTCGCGTATGCCTCACCGCTGAAGGTGTTCGAGTACATGGCCGCCGGCAGGGCCATCGTCGCGCCCGACCAGCCGAACCTCCGCGAGGTGCTGCGCGATGGCGAGACGGCACTGCTGTTCGACCCGAAGGATCAGGGCGAGTTCTGGCGCGCGGTTGCGCGGCTGGTGGCCGATGCCGGGCTTCGCGCCCGGCTGGGAGAAGCGGCGCGCCGCGACATCGTGGCGCGCGACCTCACCTGGGCCGGCAATGCCCGCCGCGTCGTCTCTCTCATGCAACAGTCAGGTCGGGGTGCGGATCCGTCAGGCTGACGCCGTGAGCGCATCCCGGTTCATCTGCCACACCGTGTAGTTGAGGTAGCCCGCGAAGCTCACCCAGCCGAGATAGGGCACGAGCAGCCAGCCCGCAGTTGAGCTGATCGGCATGAACAGCAGGATGCAGGCGAGGATCGAGAGCCAGAGGCCGATCAACTCATAGAACGCGAGATCGAGCCGCTTCATGCCAAAGAAGATGGGCGACCAGAGCCCGTTCAGAAACAATTGCAGTCCGTAGACGCCGAGCGGCAGCGCCGCTCCCGCGAAGCCCCGCTCACGCCACACCATCCAGCCGGAGACGGCGATCATCACGTAGAGTGCCGACCAGGCCGGGGGGAAAAGCCAGTTTGGCGGCCGCCACCACGGCTTGCGCAGGCTCTCGTACCAGGCGCCAGGGCGGAACACCGCCGCCGTGGTGGCGACAATGAAGCAGGCCAGCGCAAAGCCGGCGAGCATAAGGATCGAAAAACTGTCCATGCGCGCACCCTAACGCGGCAGGGCGGTGAATGGTTGCGGAAAAATTCGTGGCACGGCACCTGCTACACGACGCAGGAACGAGACAGGGCAGGGAGAGTGGGTGATGGACAGAAAGGCGAGTGCGTGGCGCAGCATGGACCGCGCGACGCTGGACAAGGCCTACAACAACGCGGGCGCGGTGGCCGATGCGCAGACCTGGCTCGCTGGCTGGCGTGACGCAGCGGCGAAGCGCCGCGCGATGCCAGGTGCGGTGCTGGACCAGGCCTACGGCCCGCGTGAGCGCAATCGGATCGACCTGTTTCCCTCGGGCGCGAAGGACGCGCCGCTGATGCTGTTTTTCCACGGCGGCTACTGGCAGCGGAACGCGAAGGAGGGCTTCGCCTCGATGGCCGACGGTGCGCTTGCGCACGGCATCGATGTCGCGCTCGCCGGCTACACGCTCTGCCCCGACGCGACGATGACGGAGGTGGTCGCCGAGGCGCAGGCAGCGGTGGCCTGGGTGGCGGCGAACGCCCGCGGCCTTGGCTTTGGGATGCGGACGCTGGTGCTGTCGGGCTGGTCCGCCGGTGGGCATCTTGCCGCATCCTGCGTCACCAACGCGGCCGTCACCGGCGCGCTGCTGATCAGCGGCGTCTATGACCTCGCCCCCATCCAGGCCGGTGGGCTGAACGACGCGCTCAGGATGGACGAGGCGGAGGCGGACCGCCTCAGCCCCATCCGCCACATTGCGCGATCGCGCGCCAGGCTCGTCGTCACCTGGGGTGGCGATGAGCTGCCGGAGTTGCGCCGCCAGTCAGCCGATTTCGCCGCCGCCTGGACGGCGGCGGGCAACGCGGCGGAGACGTTGCCGATCCCGGGTGCGAACCATTTCTCGATCCTCGATCAGCTCTCACGCCCCGACGGCGCGCTCACGGCAGCGGTGGTGTCACTCGCGCGGGCGTGACGCGCGCTGACCCAGCGGCCCTATTTCCGGTTGTCTCCCGAAACGTTACGCTGCCCATGACCATCACGGTCAGGCACAAAAATGATATAATGTTTCGGGAGAACCGCCATGTCGTTGTCGCGCCGCTTCTTCGCGCATTGCCTCGCCTGTGCCGGCCTCGCGGGCGGCTTCCGGGCAACCAAGGCCCAGGCCCAGGCCCAGGCCCAGGCGCCCGCGCCCTGGTCCCCCCCTGCCGCGGCTGACCGCTGCCCCTCGAAATGGGGGGCCGCCGATGTCCGCGGGTCGATGAACCTGCAGACGGCCGACCAGGTGCAGAAGGCAACGCGGCTGATCCGCACCGGCCGCGTGGTCGAGCTCGGCCACACGCTGGAACCCGCAATGCCGTTCTTCGGCACGCGGCGCTTCGACGTTCACCTCAAGCAGATGTTCATGAACCCGCAGGCCAGCCGCCGCGGCTCGAACGAGGAGCTGGTGGTGACCGAACTCGGGCAGGTCGGCACGCAGCTCGACGCGTTTCCCCACCAGACGATCGGCGACGAGACCTACAACTGCAACAAGGTGTCGGAGATCTCCTCGCGCGGCGGCTTCACCAAGATGGGCGTCGACGGCATCGGCCAGGTATTCACCCGCGGCGTGCTGATCGACGTGGCGAAGCAGAAGGGCGTGCGCACGCTCGGCGATGACTACGAGATCACCGTCGATGACCTGCAGCAGGCGATGTCGCGGCAGAACGTGCGCATCGAGCGTGGCGACGTGGTGCTGATCCGCACCGGCTGGGACGCGCTCTGGGGCAGGGAGAACGCGCGCTACGTGGGCTCCTGCCCCGGCATCGGCGTTGCGGCGGCGGAATGGCTGATCAGGCAGGAGCCGATCATCCTCGGTTCGGACAACTGGCCGGTCGAAGTGTCGCCGAGCAAGACGATGCCACACGCCTCGCTGCCCGTGCACCAGATCGCGCTCGCGGTGAACGGGGTGCACCTGCTCGAGAACATGCGGCTGAACGACCTGTCAGAGACGGGGCAGAGCGAGTTCGCGTTCATCATGCAGCCGCTGAAGATGAAGGGCGGCTCAGGCTCGACGGTCGCGCCGACTGCCGTTCTCTAGAGACTATGGGGCGGCCTCGGCGCGTGCCGGGGCCGCCCTCCGCCGTCACCGCGTCGCCGAAGCGATCGCGGCCCAGACGCGCGAGGGGCTCGCCGGCATGTCCATGTGCGTGATGCCGTAGCCGGCGAGCGCATCGACCACCGCGTTCATCACCGCCGCCGGCGAGCCGATCGTTCCGACCTCGCCACAGCCCTTCACGCCCATCGGCGTGTCGGTCGAAGGCGTCGAGTGCGTGCTGACCGCATAGGCCGGGATGTCGTCGGCCCGCGGCATCGCATAGTCCTGGAACGAGCCCGACAGGAGCTGGCCCGTCGCCTTGTCGTACACGCAATGCTCGAGCAGCGCCTGGCCCACGCCCTGGGTAATGCCGCCATGCAGTTGGCCCGCGACGATCATGGGGTTGATCACCGTGCCGACGTCGTCGACCGCCGTGTAGCCGATGAGCGTCACCTTGCCTGTGTCGGGGTCGACCTCGACCTCGCAGACATGCGCGCCGGAGGGGAAGGAGAAGTTCACCGGATCGTGGAAGGCCTGTTCCTCGAGGCCGGGGTCCAGCGTCTCGAGCGGATAGTCGTGCGGCACGTAGGCCGCGAGCGCAATCTCGGCGAAGCTTTTTGCCTTGTCGGTCCCGGTGACGCGGAAGGTGCCGCCGGCGAACTCCACGTCATCGACCGCCGCCTCCAGCAGGTGCGCGGCGATCTTCTTGCCCTTCGCGACCACGCGGTCGGACGCCTTGGCGAGTGCCGCGCCGCCGACGACGAGCGAGCGCGAGCCATAGGTGCCCATGCCGAACTGCACGCGGTCGGTGTCGCCGAAGACGATGTCGATGTCCTCGAACTTCACGCCGAGCTTCTCCGCGATGATCTGCGCGAACGTCGTCTCGTGCCCCTGGCCGTGGCTGTGCGTGCCGATCAGCACCGTCACCTGGCCCGTCGGATGCACGCGCACCGTCGCGCTCTCGTAGAGCCCGCCGCGCGCGCCGAGCGAGCCCGCGATGCGTGAGGGGGCGAGGCCGCATGCCTCGATGTAGGTGGAGAGCCCGATCCCGCGCAGCTTGCCCTTCGCCGCCGCTGCCGCCTTGCGGGCGGGGAAGCCAGCATGGTCGGCGGCGGCGAGCGCACGCTCCATGCAGCCGAGCGGATCGCCGCTGTCGTAGCGCATCATCACCGGCGTCTGGTACGGGAACGCCTCCTTCGGGATCATGTTCTTCCGGCGGATTTCGATCTTGTCGAGGCCCATCTCCTGCGCGGCGATCTCGACCAGGCGCTCGACCACGAAGGTCGCTTCCGGACGCCCCGCACCGCGATAGGCATCGACCGGCACGGTGTTGGTGAACACCACCTTCACCGCGCAGTAGACCGCGGGCGTGGTGTAGACGCCGGCCAGCAGCGGGCCATAGAGGTTGGTCGGGATGTTCGGGCCGAAGGTGGAGATGTAGCCGCCGAGATTGCCGATCGTCTCGACCTTCATGCCGAGGAAGGTGCCGTCGGAGGCGAGCGCAAGCGCTGCCTCCGTCACATGGTCGCGGCCATGCGCATCGGAAATGAACCCCTCCGACCGCTCGCACACCCATTTCACCGCCCGACCGAGCCTGCGCGCGGCGAAGGTGACGACGGCCTCCTCGGCGTAGTGGAATTGCTTCACCCCGAACCCACCGCCGACATCGGGTGCGACGACGCGGAGGTTCTGCTGTGGGATGTTCAGCACGAACAGGCCCATGAGAAGGCGCACGACATGCGGGAACTGGCTCGTGGTCCAGAGCGTGGTCTTCTCCGTCGCCGGATCGTGCTCGGCGATCGCCGCCCGCGGTTCCATCGGGTTGCCGATGAGGCGGTTGTTCACGAGCTTGATGCGCGCGACATGCGCGGCCTTCGCGAAGGCTGCCTCCGTCATCGCCCTGTCGCCGATCTCCCAGTCGCTGCAGAGGTTGTTCGGTACGGCATCAAACAGAAGCGACGCGCCGGGGGCGATCGCGCCCTCGAGGTCGATTACGGCGGGAAGTACATCGTAGGTGACTGCGATCGCCTCTGCCGCGTCACGCGCCGCGGCCGCTGTCTCGGCGACGACGAAGGCAACCGCATCGCCGACATACCGCACCTTGCCCTGGGCAAGTGCGGGGTGCGGCGGCTCCTTCATCGGCGTTCCGTCAGGCCCCTTGATGCCCCAGCCGCAGGGGAGGCCGCCGACTCCGGCGGCGGCAAGGTCGGCGCCGGTGAGAATGAGTGCCACGCCCCGCATGGCGGCGGCCTGGGTGGTGTCGATCGCGGTGATCGTGGCATGGGCATGGGGGGAGCGGACGAAGACACCCCAGGCCATGGCGGGGCGAACCATGTCCGACACGTAGTTGCCGCGCCCGCGCACGAAACGCTGGTCTTCCTTCCGCCGAACCGATGCGCCGATGCCCTTGTCGCTCATCTGCCCTGCTCCTCCGTTGATTTGCGGATTCCGCCGCAAGAACGATGCCATGCGGGGGGCGGGGGCTGGTGCAGAGTGCGGCACAGCATTGCACAGCACACGGGCAGTTCCGGCCTGGTCTGCTGGAATCTTGGGCGTGCGCACCGAGACGCCAGCGCCTTGCCGGGCATCGATCCCTGGCATGTCCGTTGCACGTGCTGGAAACCTGGACGAACCAGGGCCGGCTGTGCCGCGCCGAGAACGGGGAGAGTTGGGGCAATGGCCACCGATCGTTTCAGCGGCAGCGGGCGTCGCCTGCTGCTTGGTCTCGTGTCAGCGGCAGCGATCGGCACTGCTGCCCTTCCTGCTGCGGCGCAGCGTGCGCAACCCTGCATCGGCGCATCGTGGGAACTGACGGGCCCGCTCGCCCATACCGGCATGACGATCCGAATCGCCGTCGAAACGGCGCTCGACGAGATCAACGCTGCCGGTGGCGTGCTCGGCCAGCCGCTGCGCCTGATCGCCTATGACGACGTTGGCGAGCCTGCGCGCGCCGTCGACAATGCCCGCCGCATCGGCGAGCGCGACAACTGCATCGTCATGATGGGCGGGTTCCGCACGCCGAACGCGATCGCGCTGCGCGATCCTCTCGCCGAGATGGAACTGCCCTGGATGGGCGTGATCTCCGCCGGCACCGGCGTGATCGAGCACCCGAACAACGCCAACAAGTGGATGTTTCGCGTCTCGATGAAGGATCGGTGGGTTGCGCCGTTCCTCGTCGAGGCGGCCAAGGCGCGGTCGCGCTCGGGCAAGATCGCGCTGGTCTTCGAGGGCACGGCCTGGGGCCAGGGCGCGGTGCCGGATGTCGAGCGGGCGATGGCCGCCGCCAACACCCCGCTCGCCGGCAAGGAGACGTTCAACATCGCCGACCAGGACATGTCGGCCCAGATGATCCGCCTGCGTGATGCCGGCGTCGACACCATCATCTTCTACGGCGTCGACCGCGAGGCGACGAACATGCTCCGCTCGATGGATCGCCTTGGCTACAAGCCGACCATCATCTCCGCCTGGGGCATCGGCGTGCAGTTCGCGCGCACGGCCGGCCCGCTCGCCGAGGGCGTTCTCGTCGCCGGCACGTATACGTGGATGGGGGACCTGCCGCCGCGCGCCGCTGGCGTGCTGCAGCGCATCCAGGCGAAGTTCCCGCAGATTGCGTCCGCCGCCGACATTCCGCTGCCTTCGGGCACGGCGAACGCCTATGACGCGACTTACATCATCGCCGAGGCGATCAAGCTCGCCGGTCGTTTCGACCGCGATGCGTTCCGCCAGGCGCTGTTCCGGGTGAACTACGAGGGTATCGTCGCCAACTATGCGCCGGCCTTCGAGCCGCGGCAGGAGCGTCATGACGCAATCCTGCCCGCCTCCTACAAGCTGTTCGCGTTCCATAACGGCGCGATGCTGCCTGTCGAGCAGACGCCGTTCCGCCAGGCCGCGCGCTGATACCGGTATGACGACACCGGGGCGGGGGTGACGACACCCCCGCCCCAGATGCGTCAAGGAATATGTTGTGGAAGCAATCGTCCAGTACCTGCTGACCGGGCTCTCCGCCGGCAGCGTCTATGGCCTCATCGCGCTCGGGTTCTACGTGATGTGGAGCGCGGCGAAGGCCGTGAACTTCACATACGGCGACGTGTTCATGCTCGGCGGCGTCGGCACCGTGGTGCTCATGGAGCTCGGGCTGCCGCTGCCGGTTGCGGCGGCGACGGCGATTGCCGGCGCCGCAGTGGTGGGTGCGATCGTCGAGCGCGTGTTCGTCCGCCCCTTCAACCGCGAGGCCAACTCGATCGGCTGGATGCTGACGACGATCGCCGTTGGCATCATGATCGAATCATCGACCACCGCGACCTACGGCCCGCTCGGCAGGCCGCTGCCGACCCCGTTGGTCGAGCACCCGATCCGTATCGGTGGGTCCGGCATCTACCCGCAGGAATTGCTGCTGCCCGTTGCCGCGATCGCGGCAACCTTCGCACTCGAATTCTTCTACAAGCGCACCGTGCTTGGCCGCGCGATGCGGGCCGTGTCGTTCAACCGTGTCGCCGCCGGCCTCGTTGGCATCGACGCTGACCGCATCACGCTGCTGGCCTTCGCCATCGCCGGCGGGCTCGGCGCCTTTGCAGGCTTCCTCGTGGCACCCGTTGTGCAGGCCTCGGCCAGCATGGGCGTGATCGTCGGCCTCAAGGGGTTCATGGTGGCGATCATCGCCGGCATCGCGAATGCGCGCGGCGTCGTCATCGTCGGCATCCTCTATGGCGTGGCCGAGAAGCTTATCGAAGGCTTCCTCTCCACGGCGGCGCGCGATGCCATCGGCTTCACGCTCATGATCCTGCTGCTGCTGCTGTTTCCCCAGGGCCTGTTCGGCCGCGCCGAAGTGAGGAAGGTCTGATGCGCGGACGCGCCGGCCTCGTCCTGCTGCTCCTGCTCGCCGCAGCACTTGCCGTGTTCCCCTGGGTCGGCGATGTCATCGGCGAGCGTTTCCCGACGAGCTACGAGCTTCGTCTCGTCATGCGCGCCATGATCCTCGCGATCGTGGCGATCGGCCTCAACATCCTCGTCGGCTATGCAGGCCTCGTCTCGCTGGGCCAGGCGGCCCTCTACGGGCTCGGCGCGCATGTCGCCGCGCTGCTCGCGCTGCGTGCCGGTTTCCCCTTCATGGCGGCACTCGCCTTCTCGGTGCTGATCCCGGCAGCCGTCGGCGCGATGCTCGCCTTCCCGACGGTGCGGGTGCGCGGCGTCTATCTCGCCGTCATCACCATCGCCTTCGGGCTCGTGTTCGTGAACATCCTGCGCGAATGGGTGGGCTTCACCGGCGGCGCCTCTGGCCTCGTCGGCATCCCGCGCCCGACCATCCTCGGCGAGCGGCTGGGCGCAACGCGCGCGCTCAACTTCAACTACTACTACCTGATCCTGCTGTTCCTCCTCGCCGCCGTCGGCGTGCAGGCAGCGCTCGTGCGCTCGCGCTATGGGCGGGCGATGCGCGCGGCGGCGCAGAGCGAGAACGCGGCCCGCGCGCTCGGCATCAACGTCGTTGCCATCCGCACGCTGGCCTTCTCCATCTCCGCGGGTTTTGCAGGGCTTGGCGGCGCGCTGTTCACCAACCTGGCACTCTTCGTGAACTACGAGACCTTCACCTTCACAACCTCGATCGAACTCCTGCTGATGGTGATCCTGGGCGGCAGCGGAACCCTGGCCGGCCCCGTTGTCGGCACAGCGGTGCTCTTCTCGGCCACGCAGTTCCTCCAGGGGCTCGGGCAATGGCAGACCTTCGGCTACGGCGTGCTGCTCGCACTCGTGCTGTTCGTGCTGCCGCGCGGCATCGTCGGCTCGCTGCAGCGCCTGATGCACCGGAGCGTTGCGGCCGAAACGTCACGCGAGACGGGGCACTGGCCGAACTGGGTCGAGGGACTCGGGCCCGTCACCGCACGGCATGACGATGCAGGTCAGTCGACGCTGCTGGCCCGCGACGTGACGCTGCGCTTCGGCGGGCTGACCGCTGTCAACGCCGTGAACATGGACGTGCGCGCTGGCACGGTGCACGCGCTGATCGGCCCCAACGGGGCGGGCAAGTCGAGTATGCTCAACGTCGTCTCCGGCTTCTATCGCGCGACGTCGGGCGAGGTGAGCGTGTTCGGCGAGAATGTCGGCGGGCTCCCACCCTACGTGCTCGCACGCCGTGGCATTGCGCGCACCTTCCAGAATACCGAGCTGTTCGGGCAGATGACGGTGCTCGAGAACGTACTCGTCGGCCAGCACCCGCATTTCCGCGCGACCTTCGCCGAGACCGTGCTGCGCCTGCCGCGCTTCCGCCGCGAGGAGCGCGCGGCGCTGGCCGAGGCGCGTCGGCTGCTCGACTTCGTCGGCCTCTCGGGTTTCGCGGGAGAGGAGGCGCGGAACCTGCCCTTCGGCCACCAGCGCCGCCTCGAGATCGCCCGCGCGCTCGCCCTGCGGCCGAAGCTTCTCCTGCTCGACGAGCCGGCCGCCGGCCTGACGCACGGCGAGATCGAGGATCTCGTGGCACTCATCCGTGGCCTCGCCGACCGCGGTATGACCGTCGTCCTTGTCGAGCACCATGTGGACATGATCATGGCTGTTTCCGACCGCGTGACCGTTCTCGACTATGGCGAGGTGATCGCAGATGGCCCTCCCTCGGCGATCCAATCCAACCCAAAGGTGATCGAGGCCTATTTCGGCAACGCGAAGCTGCCTGGCGTTGCGGTGCCGGCATGAGCGAGGCGATCCTCTCCCTCTCCGGCGTGCGCGTCGCCTATGGGCGGATCGAGGCCGTGCGTGGCGTCGATCTGACGGTCGGGCGCGGCGCCTTTGTTGGCGTGATCGGCTCGAACGGCGCAGGCAAGACATCGCTGATGCGCGCGATCAGCGGCGTGCTGCGGCCCGCGGGCGGCACGATCAGCTTCGACGGCGCCGACGTGACGGGCCAGAAGTCGCACCAGATGGTCGCGCGCGGCCTCGCCATGGTCCCCGAAGGCCGCATGGTGTTCGCCGACCAGAGCGTGCGCGACAACCTGGTACTCGGCGCCTACAGCCGCATCGGCAAGGACGATGCCGGCATCGCTGCCGACATCGACAAGGTGCTCGGCCTCTTCCCGCGCCTCTCCGAGCGGATCGACCAGCTCGCCGGCACGCTCTCGGGAGGCGAGCAGCAGATGCTCGCCATCGCGCGCGGCCTGGTCTCGCGCCCCAAGCTTCTGGTGATCGACGAGCTCTCGCTCGGCCTCGCGCCGAAGATCCTCGACCTGCTGTTCCCCGTGCTGACGGCTCTGAACAAGGAGGGTCTCTCCATCCTGCTCGTGGAGCAGATGGCGAGCTACGCGCTGGCGGTGACGGAGCGCACCTACGTGATGGAGAACGGCCGCGTCATCCTCGATGGCCCATCCGCGCAGGTCGCCGCCGATCCGCGCGTGCTCGACGCCTATCTCGGCCGCCGCGGCGCCGCCTAGCCGGCCGGTGCCACCTGCGTGCGGGTGAACTGCGCGCGGAGGTGCTCGCCCGACGTCGTCGGCGCATGGCGCGGCGCCTCGCCCGGCTTCACGGTGCCGGGCAGGGCAGCCACCGGCGCGTCATAGTTCGGGTTGTGGAAGAACACGAGCGAGAGGCGACGGCTGACCGCCGCCTGCTCGGCGGACGGGTTGACGACGCGGTGCAGCGTCGCGCGCCAGATCTCGTTGGTCCACTTCGCCATGAGCTCGCCGATGTTGATGATGAAGCAGTCGGGCACGATCGGCACGTCACGCCACTCGCCCTCGGCGTTCATCACCTGCAAGCCACCAGGCTTGTCCTCTGTGCGGAGGATGGTGAGCGAGCCATAGTCGCAATGCGCTCCGGCGCGAAGCTGCCCCGGCTTCGGCGGCACCAGCGGGGCAGGGTAGTTGCGCACGCGCAAGCGGCTGATGTGATGGTCGATCTTGTCGGCGAAGAAGTCCTCCGGCAGGTCGAGCGCCAGCGCGAACATCGCCATCAGGTCTGCGGCCAGCGTTCCCATGCTGCGGAAATAGGCCTCGTAGAGCGGCCGCAGTGCCGCAGGTTCCGTGGGCCAGAGGTTCGGGTGGAAGTGCTTGCCGGCGCCTGGGCCGAAGAAATAGTCGCCGCTGCCCACGTCGACTGGCCCGACCATCAGACTCTCGTTCAGGTCACCCGGCACGTCGACGCCCTGGCTGCGGCCCACGCTTTCGGCTTCGAGCGGGATGTAGCCGCGCGCAATGTCCGGGGCTGGCCGCGCGACCTGGCGCTTGGCTTCGTCGGGCAGGTCGAAGAAAGCATTGGAGACGGCGCGCACCTCGTCGACGAAGCGACGGTCGACGCCATGGCCGGTGATCACGAGAAAGCCGATTCCGTCGACCGCACGACCGACCTCCGCCGCAACGCTGCGCTTCGCGGCGGCATCGCCTGATCGGAACGGCGCGATGTCGATCACCGGAACGTCACGCAGCATGGGTGTTCTCCTTATCTCGCCTCAGCGCCAGCGTCGCCGCCTCGTCGACCGCGAGCGTCTCGTCATCGATCTCGCCGGTGAAGACGACGCCATAGACATCGCGCGCCTTCTCCCGGCTTTCCCAGCCTTCGAGAACGTCGTGCAGCACGCGGGCGGGCTCCCGCGCGAGCGGCCTGCCGTATCCGCCACCGGCGCTGTCACGCCCGCGCAGTACCTCGCCCTTGCGCAGCGTCACCTGCACCACGTTCGGCAGCCGCGCCTCGTCGCCGTTCGCGCCGATGCGCAAGGTCATGCCCGCGGTGCCGTCCTGCCCGCCGGCAACGCCGCGCGGCGGCGTATGCTGTCCGTCGCAGGAGATCACGGCGGTCACGTCGTTGCCCGTGGGCGTCAGGTCGATCGTCTGCGCGGGCGCGCCGCGGCGTCGGCCGGCACCGGCACTGTCCTGCACGAGCGAGAGCGCATTCACGCGCAAGGGGTGCTTGAGCTCGTCCACCTCGATGCTGTCGCGATACATCAGCCCCGCGATCACCGGGATCGCGTAGTTCACCCAGCCATCGGCAACCGGGCTCGCCGGGCCGCCATTGGTCGAGAGCATCATGCGGTTGACGAAGGGCGCGCCGCCGCGGCGATGGTCCTTTCCCGAGATCACCGCCATGCCCGCGCCAAGCCCCGTGCCGCCCTCGGCGAGGCCGTGGCCGTCACCCAGCTGGGCGAAGGCCGATTGCGTGATGTTGACGAGGCGTTCGGAGACGTTCGTCGTTCCCATCGAGCAGGAGTGGGGGAATCTCGGGGCCGCCACCACGCTCTCCTCGGCGTAGGTGAAGCGGAGGCGGCGGAAGCTGCCGGCGTTGCGCGGCAGGTCCTTCTCCAGCGCGTTGAAGATCGCGCCGACGACGGCCGAGGTGGCGGCACCGAGCGAGGTGTTGAGGCCGACATCGACACAGGGCGGATTGTCGGAGAGATCGACATGGATCATCGCCTCCTCCGGATCGATCTCGATCTTGACCGTGAGCTCGAGCCCGCCTGGCAGGATGCCCTCGAGCGGGTCTGACCGCCCCTTGTTCACGAGCTGCGCCCGGGGCAGGCGGCGGATGTTGTCGATCATCCTCCGCTCGGAATAGTCGAACCACTCGGCGATGAAGCGCTTCACCGTCGCCGCGCCATATTTCGTGCAGAATTCCTCGAGCCTCCGCTCCGCCACGCGGGCTGAGCCCAAGCCGGCGAGATAGTCGCCATACCACTGGTCGGGCACGCGGATGCGCGCACGGCACATCCGCACGATGTCCTCGATGTTGCGGAAGTCGCGCTGGATGCGCACGCCGGGGAATACCAGCGCACCCTCGTGGTAGACGTCGCGCGCGAGCACGAAGTAGCTCGACGGGATCGAGTTGCCGATATCGGCCATGTGGCACTTGGCCACGCTGGTGAACAGGTGCTCGCCCTCATGGAACACCGGCACCATGAAGGTATGGTCGGCCGGGTGGGTGTTGCCGCCATAGGGGTCGTTGTCGAGATAGGCGTCGCCCTTCCGGATGTCGCCTTCGTGGTAGCGGCGCATGTTCGCCGTCTGGATGTGGCAGCCGAAGATGTGCACCGGCAGCCCCTCGGCCGGGGCGAGCAGCTGGTCATCGCCGGTGACGAGGCAGCAGGAGAAGTCGCGTGCCGAGGAGATGACGGCCGATCGCGCGGCGCGCAGCAGCGTGTTCGTCATCTCGCGCACGATGCCGTCGAGCCTGTTGGCCATCACCGACATCAGCACGGGATCAAGCGGTGCGGTCATCGTCACGCTCCCTTCGGCGCGCAGTGGAGGATGTAGTTGCCCGCGGCCGAGAGTGTGGCCGACAGGCCTGGCGTGACGACGATGGTCGTCGTCGGCTCCTCGATGATCGCGGGGCCGGCGATCGCGGCACCGGCGGCGAGGGCAGGGCCGCGGAAGATCGCGGTCTCGACGCGCCCGGTCTCGGCGAAGTAGCAGGACCGGCGCGCGTCAGGCGTGGGTGCGTGTGATGTTGCGGCAGCGTCGGGTGCCGGGGGCGCGTCGAACAGCGTGATCGCGATGCGCCCCTTCCAGTTCACGAACTCCACCGCGCTGCCCTCGTCGCGCACGGCATAGACGCGCTCATGCGTCTGGTGGAAGGCTTCGGCGAGTGCGGCGATATCCGCGGCCCCGCCGATGCGCGAGAAGGGCAGGCGGGTGTCGAGCTCCCACACCTGTGCCCTGTAGCGGGCCTCGACCAGAAGCTCCGTGCGCACCCGGGCGCCACTCGCACCCCGGAGGCCGCGGCGGAAGGCCTCGAGCTCCTCCTCGATAGCGTCCAGCGCCGCGTTCACCGCCGCGACATCGAAGCCGGCGGTGTCGGTGAAGCGGCTGCGCGTCGCCTCGAACACGATGTCGGAAGCCTGCATGCCGCAGGCCGACAGCGCAGAGGCCGTGCGCGGGAGGATGACGGTGTCACAGCCGAGCTCGCGGGCGATCGGCATGATGTTGAACCCTGCCGCGCCGCCGCCGGCCACGATCACGCTCTCGCGCGGGTTCAGCCCCTCGTTCACCGTGATCTCGCCGATCGCCTTGATCATCAGCTCGTTCGCAATCGTCATGATCGCCGCGGCGGTCTCGTCCGCACTCTGCCCGAACGTCTCGGCGAGGCTGCCGATCACGCGGGCGGAGGCGGCCGGGTCGAGCGAGAGGCGCCCGCCGTTGAAGAAGCCAGGGTCGATGTAGCCGAGCACCATGGCCGCATCCGTCACGGTCGGGTGCTCGCCGCCGCGGCCGTAGCAGGCGGGGCCTGGGTTGGAGCCTGCCGATTGCGGCCCGACGCGGAGCAGCCCCCCGGCATCGCGCCAGGCGATCGAGCCGCCGCCGGCGCCGATCGAGCGGACGTCGACGGTCGAGGTGCCGATGATGTCGCCGAGCCAGCGCTGCCCGAGCCAGGAATCGCGCGTGTAAACGAGGCTCCCGTCGCGCACCAGGCCGACATCGAAGGTTGTTCCGCCCGTGTCACACACGATCACGTTGCCGCCCATGCGCTCCGCCGCGCTCGCTGCGCGGCCGGCGACGGGCGCCATGGCGGGGCCGGATTTCAGCGTGTGGATCGGCCTCGCGACCAGTTCCTCGACATGCTGGCAGCCACCAGCGGAGGTGGAGACCAGCAGGTCGCCGCGGAAGCCTGCCGCGCGAAGGTCGGCCTCCATCCCGGTCAGGTGCGCCTGCATCAGCGGCTTGAGGGAGGCGTCGATGGCGGTGGCCGACGCGCGCCGGTACTCGCGCAGGATCGGCACGAGCTGGTGTGACAGCGTGTAGGGAACGCCCGGCAGATGTTCCTCGATCATCGCGCCCAGGGCGAGCTCGTGCGCGGGGTTGGCGATCGACCAGAGGAGGCTGACCGCCACGGCCTCGAACCTGCGCTCCGCGAGGAGCGCAATCACGGCGCGCGCCTGGGCGTGGTCGAGCGGCAGCACAACCTCGCCGTCGGCGCCGATGCGCTCGGCGATCTCGAAGCTGCGGCGGCGCGGAATGTAGGGATCGGGATAGTCGACCGTATAGTCGTGCGGTCCGTGCTTGCCCCCCTCCTTCAGCGTCAGCGTATCGCGGAAGCCCTGCGTGGTCAGGAAGGCCGTGCGCGCTGTGCGCTTGGTGACGACGGCATTGGTGGCCCGGGTGGTGCCGTAGACGAGGGTGGAGGAAGCATCGAGCAGGGCCGGACCGGTGAGGCCAAGCGCCGAGGCGACGACGGCGAGTGCCGCCTGCATGCCATCGAAGATGCGCTCATGCGTCGTGAGTGCCTTGCCGATGTGCAATTGCCCATCCGGATCGAGCACCACGACATCGGTGAAGGTTCCGCCCGTGTCGACGGAAATACGGTAGGCCATGCGTTTCCTCCGGAACGACAGTCAGTAGGCACAGTGTTTGCAAGCAACGTGCCGAACCGGGAGGGGTGGATGGTCGATCTCTACGCGCAACGTGGCTATGGTGCCCGCAAGGTCGGGTTCGGGCGGAAGCCCGGCCTCGTCGTCGTCGATTTCCAGGCAGGCTTCACCGATCCAGCAGCACCGATGGGCGGGGCGCCGATGGTCGATGCGGCCTGCGCACGCACGGCTGACCTGATGCGCGCGGCCAAGGCGGCCGGCGTGCCGATCGTTGCCTGCGTGATCGGGTTCGACAGCCCTGCCGCGGTGCCGCATTGGAAAGTCGGGCCGGTGCATGACCTCATCACCGGCACGCCCGGCACAGCGCTTGACCCGCGGATCGCCGCGGCCGGTCCCGACGTCGTGTTGACGAAAACCGCTCCCTCCATCTTCTTCGGAACGCCCGCCGGTGCCATCCTGACGCGGGAGGGGGTCGATACGGTGATCGTCACGGGCTGCATCACATCGGGCTGCGTGAGGGCCTCGATCATTGATGCGTTCTCGCTCGGCCTCCGCGTGCAGGTGCCGGAGGATTGCGTCGGCGACCATGACCGCGCGGCGCATGACCAGAACCTGACAGATGTCGGCCGCCGCTACGCTGACGTGATCGATGCCGAAGCCGCAATCGCCGCACTCGAAACCTTCGCCCGGCAGAACGACCGGGCCTGAGCAACGACGGGAGACAGGAAACGATGCCGAAAGAAATCCTCTGTGCCTTCAGCGTCCATTGCGATGCCGTCGCCGGCTGGCTCGGCTCCTACATCGGCGAGGACAGCCCCGGCGACATCAGCCGCGGCGTGTTCGCCGGGGAGGTCGGCATGGACCGTATCCTGACTTTGTTTGAGCGCTTCGGCATCAAGCAGTCTTTCTTCATCCCAGGCCACACGATCGAGAGCTTCCCCGACGCGACCGACAGGGTCGCCAAGGCAGGCCACGAGATCGGCCTGCACGGCTACAGCCATGAGAACCCCCTCGCGCTCACCCGCACGCAGGAGGAGGCGATCTTCGACAAGTGCATCGGGCTGATCGAGAAGCATTGGGGGCGCAGGCCCGTCGGCTATGTCGCGCCGTGGTGGGAGGTGAGTGCCACGAGCATCGAGATCCTGGTCGAGCGTGGCATCATGTACGACCACAGCCTGATGCACCGCGACACCACGCCCTACTACGTGCGCACGGGCGACAGCTGGACGCCGATCGACTACTCCAAGCCAGCGGAAACCTGGATGAAGCCGTTCAAGCGGGGCAAGGAAACGGACCTCGTCGAGGTTCCCGCCTCCTGGCACCTCGATGACCTGCCGCCGATGATGTTCATCAAGAAGTTCCCGAACTCGCACGGCTACGTCTCGCCGCGCGCGCTCGAGGAGATCTGGCGCGACCATTTCGACTATGTGTACCGCGAGAACGATTATGCCGTGGTGCCGATGACCATCCACCCCGACGTGGCCGGACGGCCGCAGGTGCTGCTGATGCTCGAGCGGCTGATCTCCTACATGATGTCCCAGCCCGGCGTGCGGTTCGTCACGCTCGAGGACATGGTGCTCGATTTCAAGGCGCGCTTCCCACGCAAGGGTGCGAAGGCAGCCACGAAGGGCGCGAAGGCGCAGAAGAAGCGATGAGGCTCATCGGCGTCGATGTCGGCGGCACCTTCACTGACCTGGTGCTCGCCGACACGGAGACGGGGACCGTCACCATCCACAAGGTGCCGACGACGCCCGAGGACCCGTCGATCGGCGTGGCCGAGGGCGTCGGCGGCCTGTGCGACCACGCGGGCGTGAGCCGCGCCGCGATCGATCACGTGCTGCACGGCACGACGATCGCGACCAACGCCGCGCTCGAGCATCGTGGCGCCGAGTGCGGGATGATCACCACGCGCGGCTACCGCGACATCCTGCACATCGGCCGCCACCAGCGGCCGCAGCACTACTCGATCCGCCAGCAGATTCCGTGGCAGGCGACACCCCTGGTCAAGCGCCGCCACCGCCATGTGGTGACGGAGCGGCTGGTTCCGCCGCGGGGCGACGTCCTCGTCCCGCTGGCGGAGGACGAGGTGCGCGCTGCCGCACGCGCGCTGCGCGAGGCGGGCATCACCGCCATCGCGATCGGGTTCCTGTTCTCCTACCTGAACCCCGCGCATGAGCGGCGGGCACGCGAGATCGTGCGCGAGGAGCATCCCGACGCGTTCGTGACGATCTCGTCGGACGTCGCGCCGCAGTTCCGGGAGTTCGAGCGATTCACAACGGCGGCGATGAACGCCTTCGTCGGGCCGAAGGTGCGTGACTACGTCGCACGGCTCGACCGCCGCATCGGCGAGGCGGGGCTCACCGCCGATCTCCACATCATGGCCTCGAACGGCGGCGTGGTGACACCGGCGATGGTGGCCGAACGGCCTGTCGTGACGATGCTGTCGGGCCCGGCCGCGGGCGTGCTGGGCGGCGCCTGGGCCGGCGCGTTGTCGGACAGGAAGAACCTCATCACCTTCGACGTCGGCGGCACATCGGCCGATATCGGCATCGTGACGGAGGGCGTCTTCGCCGAAGCCACCGCGCGCGACACCTGGATCGCCGGATTCCCCCTGCTCACGCCGATGATCGACATCCACACGATCGGCGCCGGCGGCGGCTCGATCGCGCGGGTCGACGAGGGCGGCGCCTTCCGCGTCGGCCCGCAATCGGCCGGCGCGCGGCCTGGCCCGGCCGCCTACGGGCGCGGCGGAACCGAGCCGACCGTGACGGACGCGCACGTGGTGCTCGGCCGCCTCGTTCCGGCGAACTTCCTCGGCGGCGCCATGTCGCTCGACGTCGCGGCGTCCGAGCGGGTGATCGACGGGCTTGCCGCGAAGCTCGGCCTCCCGCGCGAGGCGGCGGCGCTGGGCGTGCTGACGATCATCAACGCCAACATGGCCAACGCGATCCGCTCGCGGACGGTGCAGAAGGGCATCGACCCGCGCGGCTATGCGCTCGTCGCCTTCGGCGGTGCGGGGCCGCTGCATGGCGCCGAGGTCGCGCGCGAGCTCGGCATCCGCGAGGTCGTGGTGCCGCCGCACCCGGGGATCACCTCGGCGATGGGGCTGCTGACGTCAGACCTCAAGTACGACGCGCTGCGCACGGCGTTCCAGGCCTCGACCGCATTCGACCTCGCGCGGATGGCGGAGGACTTTGCCGCAATGGAAGCCGAGATCGCTGCGCGCTTCGCGGCCGACGGCATCGATCCAGCCCGCACGCGCACCGCGCGCGCGGCCGACATGCGCTATGCCGGGCAGGGCTACGAGCTGCGCGTCGCGGTGGGCGACGGCGCCGTCGAGGCCGGGACGATCGCAGCCGCGCTCGAGCGGTTCCATGCGGCACATCGCGCCGAGTATGGCCATGCCTTCCCCGACAGCGTCGTGGAGATCGTGAACCTCCGCGTCACGGGCATAGGCGCGCGGCCGAAGCCGAACCGCCCCGTGCCGCGGCACGGCGACGGCCTCGCCGGCGCGACGCTGCGTGAGACCGGCGTGGTGTTCGCGGTCGACGGGGTGGCGGAACGTATGGTCACGCCGGTTCTCGCGCGCGAGAGGCTGCCGCTCGGCACCCCCATCGCCGGCCCCGCCATCGTGGTGCAGACCGACACGACCACCGTCGTGCCGCCAGGCTGCACGCTCGTCGCCGATGCCGGCGGCAACCTGATCATCACGCTCTGAGGCATGGCACCGATGGACACGCATGTTCCCGTCACAGTCGATCCCATCACCGCCTCCGTCGTGCAGGGGGCGCTCGAGAACATCGCCGTCGAGGTCGGCTACAAGCTGATGCGTATGGCGTATTCCTCGATCATCCGCGAGTCGGAGGATTTCGGTGCCGCGCTCGTCGATGCCGAGGGCAGGGGCCTTGCCGAGAGCGCACAGTCGACGCCGCTGCAGTCGGGGCCCATCCCTGGCTACGTGAAGCACATGCTGCGCACCCTCGCCGCGCGCGGCGACACGGTGCGGCCGGGCGACGTGATCATGCACAACGACCCCTATGGCGGGGCAAGCCACGGGCCCGACGTCGCCTTCATCGTTCCGGTGTTCCACCAGGGAGAACTCGTCGGCTTCTCCGGGACGACGGCGCACCACCTCGACATCGGCGCGCTCACCCCCGGCTCGTGCGGCATCGTGGATGCGATCGATGCCTACGCGGAAGGGCTCCAGTTCCGTGCCATCAAGGTGGTGTCGGAAGGCGTGCGCAACGAGGCGGTCTGGCAGATCCTGCGCGACAACATCCGAGCGTCCGACCTTGTGGTGGGCGACATGGAGGCGCAGGTCGCGGCCAGCCGCATCGGCGCCGAGAGGATGGCGGCGCTCGTCTCACGCGTCGGCCTGCCGGCGTTCCGCGCGGCCTGCGCGGCGCTGATGGATCATGCCGAGCGGCTGATGCGCCAGGCGATCGCCAGGCTTCCAGAGGGCTCGTGGCGCGCCGAGACGTTCATCGACGGTTACCTCGATGATCCCGACCCTTCGCGGCGCGAACTCCCCCTCGTCGCGACCGTGACGAAGAAGGGCGACGGGCTCGTCGTCGATCTCACCGGCACCGCGCCGCAGGTGCCCGACCGGCCGATCAACATGCCGCTGACGGGCACGGTCGATGTCGCAGTGTGGCTCACCATCCGTTCGGTGCTGCTCGACACCGCCATCCATGGCCACGTGCCGGTGAACGAGGGGCTGACGCGGCCGATCACCATCATCGCGCCGAAGGGATGCCTCGCGAACCCGACGTACCCGGCGCCGACCATCGCGCGCTTCTGCCCCGGCAACCAGCTCGCCGACACGGTGATGAAGGCGCTCGCGCAGGCGGTGCCGGGCCAGGTCTCGGCCGGTATCGGCAACCTGAAGGTCATCGCCTTCTCCGGCCTCTCGGGCGAGAAGCACTGGGTGCATATGGAGATCTTCGAGGGCAGCTACGGCGGGCGCGCCGACAGCGATGGGATGGACGCCGTCGACACGCTCTACGCCAACACGCGCAACAACCCGATCGAGGATATCGAGACGCACCTGCCGCTGCGCGTCGAGCGGTACGAACTCCGCGAGGACAAGGTCGGGGCCGGAACGTTCCGCGGTGGCCTCGGTTCCGTGCGCGCGTTCCGGTTCCTCACCGATGGCGGTGCGTCGGTAGAAGGGGAGGGGCACCATTTCAGGCCATGGGGCTTCGATGGCGGCGAGGACGGCGAGACGGCGCGGCTCGATATCGTGCGCGCCGACGGCACGGTGCAGGCGCTGCCGTCGAAGGTGCCGCACATGGCGGTGAAGGCGGGCGACACCTTCGTCTGCGAAGGCCCGGCCGGCGGCGGCTATGGCGACCCGCGGCTGCGTGACCCTGCGAGCATTGCCGCCGACGTGGCGGATGGGCTGATCAGCGCCGAGACGGCGCGCGACCGCTTCGGCGCGGGGATTGCTCCTGGTCGCGCCAAGACCTGACGTTCACCGAGCGCGCGCTGTCGGTTTGTGCAGTGCGGCATGATGGTGATTGCGAATTAGGCAGGCGTGACTCGGCGTGCACGGGACTGCCTCGCGCGCAGCGTGGCACGTCGCTTGCTGCTTGCAATCCGTGGACAAGGGCTCGCGCCCAGATAGTCCGGCAGGGCGGGTGCAACGGGGCGCACCTCCTTCCGGGCGGCACGCTCCATTGGTCCGCTTGGGTCATCAAGGAGATCATAGCCATGAACCTTTCCCGTCGCTCACTGCTCGTCGGCGGCGCCGCGCTGGCCGCGGCCGGAACGCTTGCGAGCCCCGCGATCCTGCGCGCGCAGACCGGGCCGATCCGCATCGGCGTGTTGCATTCGCTCTCCGGCACCATGGCGATCAGCGAGACGACGCTGAAGGACGTCATGCTGATGCTCGTCGAGGAGCAGAACAAGAAGGGCGGCGTTCTCGGCCGGCGCATCGAGCCCGTGGTGGTCGATCCTGCCTCGAACTGGCCGCTGTTCGCAGAGCGTGCGCGCGAGCTGATCAGCGTGCAGCGCGTCTCGGCCGTGTTCGGTTGCTGGACGAGCGTGAGCCGCAAGTCGGTGCTGCCGGTGTTCGAGGAGCTGAACAACATCCTCTTCTACCCCGTGCAGTACGAGGGCGAGGAGAGCAGCAAGAACATCTTCTACACCGGTGCGGCGCCGAACCAGCAGGCGATCCCGGCGGTCGACTACCTCGCGGCCGAGGAGAAGGTGCAGCGCTGGGCGCTGCTCGGCACCGACTACGTCTATCCGCGCACGACCAACCGCATCCTCGACGCCTACCTCAAGCAGAAGGGCGTCGCGGCGGACGATATCATGGTGAACTACACGCCGTTCGGTCATTCCGACTGGCAGAGCATCGTCGCGCAGGTGAAGCGCTTCGGTTCGGCCGGGAAGAAGACGGCGGTGGTCTCCACCATCAACGGCGACGCGAACGTGCCGTTCTACAAGGAGCTCGCCAACCAGGGCATCAAGGCGACCGACATCCCCGTCGTCGCCTTCTCCGTTGGCGAGGAGGAACTTGCCGGCATCGATACCGCCCCGCTGGTCGGCCACCTCGCGGCGTGGAACTACTTCATGTCGGTCGACACCCCGATCAACAAGGAGTTCATCAAGACCTGGCATGCATTCATCAAGAACACGCGCCGCCCGACGAACGACCCGATGGAGGCGCATGTCATCGGCTTCAACATGTGGCTCGAGGCGGTGAAGAAGGCCGGCACGACCGAGGCTGACCCGGTGATCGACGCACTGATCGGCGTCGCCGTGCCGAACCTGACGGGCGGCATCTCGACGATGATGCCGAACCACCACATCACCAAGCCCGTGCTGATCGGCGAGGTGCAGGCCGATGGACAGTTCAATACGGTGTGGCAGACGCCCGGAACGGTCGTCGGCGATGAATGGTCCGACTATCTCGAGGGCTCGAAGGATCTGATCGCCGATTGGCGCGCTCCGATGCGCTGCGGCAACTTCAACGTCCGCACGGGCCGCTGCGGCGGCGGCTGAGCCAGTGGAGCAGGGGGCGGCGCGGCTCGTGCCGCCCCCACCCATCATGGTGGTGTCCCGGGTGCTGCGCGGCTTCGCCGTCGTTCTGCTGCTTGCCCTCGCACTGGCCGGCCCGGCGCGGGCGCAGGGTGAGGGCGGTCCGATCCCCGCGCTGGCGACCACCAATTTCGATGAGCTCTCGCGCGCGATCGAACGCCTGGCGCTGAGCGGCCATCCGCAGGCGCTGCCGATCGTCGAAGCTCTGCGTGACGGAAGGCTGATGTTCCGGCAGGAGGATCGCGCCGTGTTCTGGCGCGACCCTGCCGGTGCAATGCGCGACGCCGCGACCGGCGAGGTCGCAGCCGGCGTCGCTGCCGGCGGTCTGCGGCCGCTCAGGCTCAACAACCGCGTCCGCCGCGCGATCGATGCTGCCGTCGGCGCTCTGTCGCTCTCGAACGCCGATCCGCGCGTGCGGCTTGCCGCAGCGGAGCGTGTGTTTCGGAGTCGCGATCCTGAGGCGATCCCGGCCCTCGACTCGCAGCTTGCGCGTGAGACCGATGCGCGCATCCGCCGTGCGATGGAAGCCGCGCGTGCCGCCGCCATCCTTGCCTCGGACCGCGCGGAGCCAGAGAAGGTCGCCGCCGTCAGCGTGATCGCGGCGCGTGGCGATCTCGATGCGCGCGGGCTGCTCGCCGGCCTCACTGGGGCGAGCCCCGTTGTCGCCGACGCCGCTGCCGCGGCGGTCGCTGCGATCGATCGGCGCCAGGCGATGGTGCGCATCGTGCAGGATGTGTACTACGGCATCAGCCTCGGCTCGGTGCTGCTGCTCGCCGCGATCGGCCTCGCGGTGACGTTCGGCACGATGGGCGTGATCAACATGGCGCATGGCGAGATGGTCATGCTCGGCGCGTACACGACCTTCGTCGTGCAGGAGGCGATCCGCAACCACGCGCCGCACCTGTTCGACTGGTCGCTCGCCTTCGCCGTGCCGCTGGCGTTCCTCGTCTCCGCCCTGGCCGGTGCGATCGTCGAACGAACGATCATCCGCTTCCTCTATGGCCGCCCGCTCGAGACGCTGCTGGCCACGTTCGGCCTCTCGCTCGTGCTGCAGCAGGCCGTCAGGACGATCTTCGGCCCGAACAACCGCGAGGTGGGCAACCCGTCCTGGATGAGTGGCGCGTTCGAGATCGCCGACATCACGATCACCTGGAACCGGCTCTGGATCATCGTCTTCGCCGCCGTCGTGCTGTTCGGCCTGATGCTGGTGCTGCGGCGCACCGCCTTCGGCCTGGCGATGCGGGCGGTCACGCAGAACCGGCGGATGGCGGCGAGCATGGGCATCCGGACGCCGTGGGTCGACTGCGCGACCTTCGCGCTCGGCTCAGGCGTCGCAGGGCTGGCCGGCGTCGCGCTGAGCCAGATCGACAATGTCAGCCCCAATCTCGGCCAGTCCTACATCATCGACAGCTTCATGGTCGTGGTGTTCGGCGGGGTCGGGAATCTCTGGGGAACGCTGGTCGCCGCGATGACGCTTGGCGTGGTCAACAAGCTGCTCGAGCCGGTCGCGGGTGCGGTGCTTGGCAAGATCGTGGTCCTCGTGCTGCTCGTCCTCTTCATCCAGCGCAAGCCCCGCGGGCTGTTCCCGCTCAAGGGCCGCGCGGTGGAGAACTGACCGGTGATCCGCGCCCTCCTCGGTGACCGGCTCGTTCTCGTCGTGGGGTTTGCCGTTGCCGCGGTGGCTCTGGCGATCGGGATCGGGAACCTGATTTTCCCGACCGATTCCGCACTGCATGCGCCAACCTATACGGTGAGCCTGACGGGCAAGTATCTCTGCTACGCGCTGCTGGCGCTGGGGCTCGATCTCGTCTGGGGCTACGCGGGCATCCTCAGCCTCGGACATGGCGTGTTCTTCGGCCTCGGCGGCTACGCCATGGGCATGTACCTGATGCGCCAGATCGGCACGCGCGGCACCTACGGCCACCCGGTGCTGCCCGACTTCATGGTGTTCCTGAACTGGAAGGAACTGCCCTGGTACTGGTACGGGTTCGACAATTTCGGCTTCGCCATGCTGATGGTGATGCTGGTGCCTGGCGTGCTGGCCTTCGTGTTCGGGTGGCTGACCTTCCGCGCGCGCGTCACCGGCGTCTACCTCTCCATCATCACGCAGGCGCTGACCTTCGCGATGATGCTGGCCTTTTTCCGCAACGACATGGGGTTTGGCGGCAACAACGGATTGACGGATTTCCGCGACCTGCTCGGCTTCTCCCTCCGCTCCGACGGGATGCGCGTCGCCCTCCTGTGGGCGAGCGCCGTGGCACTGCTTCTCGGCCTCGCGGTGTGCCGGTTCATGGTGGCGAGCCGCTTCGGCAAGGTGCTGACGGCCGTGCGCGATGCCGAGAGCCGCGTGCGGTTCCTCGGCTACCGGCCGGAGGCGTACAAGCTCGTCGCCCTCGTCGTCTCCGCCGTCATGGCGGGCATCGCGGGCGCCCTCTACGTGCCGCAGGTCGGCATCATCAACCCGTCCGAATTCGCGCCCGCGAACTCGATCGAGGCGGTGATCTGGGTCGCCGTCGGCGGCCGCGGCACGCTCGCCGGCGCGATCGTCGGCGCGGTTGCCGTCAACCTCCTCAAGACCGTGTTCACCGCGAACCTGCCTGAGCTCTGGCTGTTCGCGCTCGGCGGCCTCTTCATTCTCGTCACGCTGCTGATCCCGCGCGGGATCATCGGCAGCCTCGGCGCGCTCAGACTTCGCCCGGGCGCGAAGCTCGGCGACGATCCGGCAGCCGATGCGGGGCGGGCATGACCGGAGCGACGCCCGACACGCTGCTCTATCTCGACGGCGTCACCGTCACCTTCGACGGGTTCCGCGCGCTAAACAGCCTCTCGCTCATCCTCATGCCGGGCGAGATGCGCGCGGTGATCGGCCCGAACGGCGCCGGCAAGACGACCATGATGGACGTGATCACCGGCAAGACGCGGCCCGACAGCGGCACCGCGCTGTTCCGCCACGACCACGACCTGACGCGCCTCGACGAGCCCGCCATCGCCTCCCTCGGCATCGGGCGCAAGTTCCAGAAGCCGACCGTGTTCGAGACGCAGACGGTGGAGGACAACATCCTCCTCGCGCTAGCGGGCGAGCGCCGCGCCCGCCGCGCCTTCCGCTTCAGCGCGGCGAAGGCGGAGGCCGGGCGCATCGGCGAGATCCTCGAGACCGTGCATCTTTCCGGTCAGCGCGACCGTCTCGCGGGCGGGCTCTCGCACGGGCAGAAGCAGTGGCTGGAGATCGGCATGCTGCTCGCGCAGGACCCGGCGCTGCTGCTGGTCGACGAACCCGTCGCCGGCATGACCGATGCCGAGACCGAGGACACGGCCCGGCTTCTTGTCGGGATCAATCGCACGCACAGCGTCCTTGTCGTTGAGCATGACATGCACTTCGTGCGTGCGCTCGGCGTGAAGGTCACGTGCCTGCACGAAGGCAGCGTGCTCGCCGAAGGATCGATCGACCATGTGAGCGCGAACCCGCGCGTCGTCGAAGTGTATCTGGGGCGTTGAGGCATGCTCACGGTCGAGGGGGTCGATCTCCACTATGGCGCGGCCCGGGCGCTGAAGCAGGTCTCGCTCACCGCCCCGCGCGGGGCCGTCACCTGCATCCTCGGCCGCAACGGCGTCGGCAAGACATCGCTCCTGCGCGTGGTGTGCGGGCAGCACAAGGTGAGCGCCGGCAGGATCACGTGGGACGGGGAGGACATCACCACCCTGCCGCCGTGGGAGCGGGCACGGCGCGGCATCTGCTCCGTGCCGCAGGGGCGCGACGTGTTCCCGCTGCTCACCGTGCAGGAGAACCTCGAGACCGGCTTCGGCGTGCTGCCACGGCGCGAGCGGCGCATCCCGAACGAGGTGTTCGACCTCTTTCCCGTGCTGCGCGGCATGCTGCGGCGGCGCGGCGGCGACCTTTCGGGCGGGCAGCAGCAGCAGCTCGCGATCGCACGCGCGCTCATCATGCGCCCGAAGCTGCTCGTGCTCGACGAGCCGACCGAAGGCATCCAGCCCTCCATCATCAAGGACATCGGCCGCGTGATCACGCTGTTGCGCAGCCGCGGCGAGATGGCCATCCTGCTGGTCGAGCAGTATTTCGATTTCGCCAGGGAGCTTGCGCAGTCGGTGGTGATCATGGACAGGGGCGAGGTTGTGCTCGCCGGGCCCCTCGAACAGCTGGATGAGGCGGATGTCAGACGGCGCCTCACTGTCTAGCGTCCCTTCGCTCGCGCGCGCAGAAGGGCAGCTTGCCCTGTCATTCCGCAATGTGGGCGGGCGAACCGTGATCGCCCGCTTCGACCAGGCCGGCTGCCTCCGCGCTCGCCTGCCGCGGCCGGAACGCGGCGCGCTCGCCGGGGCGGTGACGCTGAACACGGCCGGTGGCATCGCATCGGGCGACAGGCTGGCAACGTCAATCAGGTGGGACGAGGGGGCGTCGGCGACCGTGAGCGCCGCGGCCGCCGAGCGAGTGTACCGTGCGCGGGCGAGCGACCGTCCCGCCCGCGTCCAAACCACGCTCTGGGTCGGGTCTGGTGCGATGGCGGAATGGCTGCCGCAGGAAACGATCCTGTTCGACGGTGCGCGTCTCGATCGCTCACTGCATGTCTCGCTGGCGGCCAGCGCGACACTGCTGATGGTCGAGGCACTGGTGTTCGGCCGTACTGCCCGCGGCGAGACGATGCGCGAAGGGCTGCTGCACGACCTCATCGAGTTCCGCCGGGACGGTGTTCTGATCCACGCTGACCGTATCCGCCTCGAAGGCCCCGTTGCGCGCATCCTCGCCCGCCCCGCGGTCGCTGCCGGTGGTGCGGCCGTCGCCTCGATCATCTGGACGGGGGCCGGTGCGGCCGCCGTGCGTGATCGCCTGCGCGAGGCGTTTGCCGCGGCCGCGTGCGCGGGGGCGGAGGCCGGTGCGTCGCTGCGCGATGGCCTGGTTCTCGCGCGGATCGTCGCGGCCGATGGCGCGCTGATGCGGCGAATGGTGGTAGCGGGTTTGGCGGCGCTGCGCCAGGATCGGCCGCTGCCGCGCGTGTGGCAGTGTTGAGGGGCAATCGATGAACCTGTCGCCACGCGAGAAGGACAAGCTTCTGGTCGCCGTCGCTGCCATGGTCGCGCGCAACCGCCTTGCGCGCGGCGTGAAGCTGAACCACCCCGAAGCGATCGCGCTCATCACCGACTACGTCCTCGAAGGCGCACGTGACGGCCGCACGGTGGCCGACCTGATGGGCGCTGGTGCGACCGTTCTCTCCCGCGACCAGGTGATGGAAGGTGTGGCGGAGATGATCCATGACGTGCAGGTCGAAGCCACCTTCCCCGACGGCACGAAGCTCGTCACCGTCCATCATCCGATCCGCTGAGGAGAGAGCGCATGATCCCTGGTGAGATCATCCCGGCTGATGGCGAGATCGAGTTGAACCCGGGCAGGCCGCGCACCACGCTCACTGTCGCCAACACCGGCGACAGGCCGGTGCAGGTGGGCAGCCACTACCATTTCGCCGAGACGAACCGGGCACTCGTGTTCGACCGGGAGGCTGCGCGCGGCCAGCGCCTCGACATCGCCGCCGGCACCGCCGTTCGTTTCGAACCCGGGCAGACGCGGGAGGTGACGCTCGTGCCGCTTGCCGGTGCGCGCATCGTCATCGGCTTCCGCCAGGCCATCATGGGCAGGCTCGACCAGGCCTGAGGGAGAGAGAGCGATGGCCCGCATCACGCGTGCTGCCTATGCCGACATGTTCGGCCCGACGGTCGGCGATCGCGTTCGCCTTGCCGACACCGACCTGATCGTCGAGGTCGAGAAGGATTTCACCATCTATGGCGAGGAGGTGAAGTTCGGCGGCGGCAAGGTGATCCGCGACGGCATGGGACAGTCGCAGGCAAGCCGCGCCGAGGGGGCTGTCGACACCGTCATTACCAATGCGCTGATCATCGACCATTGGGGCATCGTGAAGGCCGATGTCGGCCTCCGCGACGGGCGGATCGCCGCGATCGGCAAGGCGGGCAACCCCGACATCCAGCCTGGCGTCACGATCATCGTCGGCCCTGGAACCGAGGTGATCGCGGGCGAAGGCAAGATCCTCACGGCCGGCGGCATCGACTGCCACATCCATTTCATCTGCCCACAGCAGGTCGAGGATGCACTCGCGTCGGGCATCACCACGATGGTCGGCGGCGGCACGGGACCGGCGACGGGAACCGCAGCGACCACCTGCACGCCCGGGCCGTGGCATCTCGCGCGCATGCTCCAGGCTGCCGAGGGGCTTCCGGTCAACATTGCGCTGGCCGGAAAGGGCAATGCCTCGCGCCCCGCCGCACTCGAGGAGATGGTGCGCGCCGGCGCCTCCTCGATGAAGCTTCACGAGGACTGGGGCACGACGCCCGCCTCGATCGATTGCTGCCTCGATGTCGCGGATCGTTTCGACATCCAGGTGATGATCCACACCGACACGCTGAACGAGAGCGGCTTTGTCGAGGATACGATCGCCGCGTTCAAGGGCCGCACGATCCACGCCTTCCACACCGAGGGTGCGGGCGGCGGCCATGCGCCCGACATCATCCGTGTCGCGGGCCTGCCCAACGTCATCCCCTCGAGCACGAACCCGACGCGGCCGTTCACCGCCAACACCATCGACGAGCATCTCGACATGCTGATGGTGTGCCACCACCTCGACAGCAACATTCCCGAGGATGTCGCCTTCGCCGAAAGCCGGATCAGGCGCGAAACGATCGCGGCGGAGGACATCCTCCACGACATGGGGGCGTTCTCGATCATCTCCTCCGACAGCCAGGCGATGGGCCGGGTCGGCGAGGTGCTGATCCGCACCTTCCAGACCGCACACAAGATGAAGGTGCAACGCGGCCGCCTGCCTGGCGAGAAGGGCGAGAACGACAATCTGCGCGTGCGCCGCTACATCGCGAAGGTGACGATCAATCCCGCCATCGCGCAGGGTCTGTCGCATATCGTCGGCTCCGTCGAGGTCGGCAAGCTCGCCGATCTCTGCCTCTGGTCGCCGGCCTTCTTTGCGGTCAAGCCAGACCTCGTCATCAAGGGCGGATCCATCATCCGCGCGGCGATGGGTGACCCAAACGCCTCGATCCCGACGCCGCAACCGGTGCATGACCGCCCGATGTTCGCGGCCTACGGCAGCGCGATCGGGGCGCACTGCATCACCTTCCTCTCGGAAGCAGCGATGGAGGCGGAGGTGGGGCGCTCGCTCCGGCTCACGCGGATGCTCGAGCCCGTGCGCAACACGCGCGGCGGCATCGGCAAGCGCAGCATGGTGCTGAACGACGCGACACCGTTGATCGAAGTCGACCCCGAAACCTACGAGGTGCGCGCCGATGGCGTGTTGCTGACCTGCGAGCCCGCCACCGTGCTGCCGATGGCGCAGCGCTACTTCCTGTACTGATGATGCGCCGGGCAACGGAGGCTCTCGCGGCGGGCGAGTGGGCGGGGGAGGCGGCCGATGCCGTGGTGCTCGACCATGACCGGCGACACCGCCGCCGCATCAGGCTCACCACCGAGGCAGGCGAGGCCCTCCTGCTCGACCTCGCCCGCGCGCGGCACCTGCGCGAGGGCGATGCGCTACGATGCGATGACGGAACGATTGTCGCGGTGCACGCAGCATCCGAGCCGTTGCTCGAACTTGCCGCCCCCGATGCAGCGGCGCTCGTGCGCATCGCCTGGCACCTCGGTAACCGCCATCTGCCGACGCAGCTCCTGGGCGACCGCATCCGCATCCGCGAGGACCATGTGATCGCGGAGATGGTGCGCGGCCTGGGCGGCAGCGTCATCGCCCTTGCCGCGCCATTCGACCCCGAGGGCGGGGCCTATGCCGGCGGGCACCATCACCACCACCATGACCATGACGTTGAGCCTTCCATCCCCGTTATTCTCGCAGATGACCATGACCGTGGCGCCTGACCCACGCACAACGGACGCACCGGCGCTCTGGCGTCTGATGCTCTGGTGCTCGCCTGCCTTCCCGGTTGGTGCGTTCAGCCATTCGCATGGCCTGGAATGGGCGATCGAGGCAGGCGAGATCACGGATGCGACGACGTTGGCCGCTTGGGTGGATGATCTGCTCGCGCACGGCGCCGGCTGGTCGGATGCCCTGCTTCTGGCCCATGCCCATCGTGCTGCCGCGGCAGGCGACGTCGACGCGCTCGCCGGGGTTGCCGCCTATGGCGCGGCCTTCTCCGCTTCCGCCGAGCGGCAGACGGAACAGTTGGCCCAGGGCGCTGCTTTTGCCCGTGCCATCGATGCTGCCTGGCCGGCGGTCGCGGCCGCACTGCCCCGCACCGACAGGCTGCCCTACGCCGTCGCCGTCGGGGCTGCGGCTGGTGCTGGTGGCATAGCGCTTGGCGCGGCGCTCGTCGGCTACCTCCAGGCCTTCGCCGGCATGCTCGTCTCCGCGGCGGTCAGGATCGTCCCGCTCGGTCAGAGTGACGGCTTGCGCGTGCTCGCCGGCGCCGAGGCGCGGGTTCACGCTATGGCCGCATCGGCATCAGCCGCACCGCTGGACGCAATCGGCGGCGCGGCCTTTCGCGCCGACATCGCATCGATGGCGCATGAGACCCAGTACACGAGGTTGTTCCGGACATGAAGCGATCACCAACCGGCCCGCTGCGCGTCGGCGTCGGCGGCCCCGTGGGCACGGGCAAGACGGCCCTGATGGATGCGCTCTGCAAGCGCTTCCGCGTTGCGTATGACATCGCCGCCATCACCAACGACATCTACACCAAGGAGGATGCCGAGTTCCTCACGCGCGCAGGCTCCCTGCCGCCCGAGCGCATCCTCGGCATCGAGACCGGCGGCTGCCCGCACACGGCGATCCGCGAGGATGCCTCGATCAACCTCGCCGGCGTCGATGAGCTGAACCGGCGCTTCCCCGGCCTCGACCTGATCCTGATCGAGAGCGGCGGTGACAATCTGGCCGCCACCTTCAGCCCCGAACTCGCCGACCTGACGATCTACGTCATCGACGTCTCGGCCGGTGACAAGATCCCCCGCAAGGGCGGGCCCGGCATCACCCGCAGCGACCTTCTCGTGATCAACAAGATAGACCTTGCCCCGCATGTCGGCGCGAGCCTCGAGGTGATGGACCGCGATGCGCGCAGGATGCGTGGCCAGCGGCCGTTTGTGTTCGCCAATGTCCGCGCCGGCGACGGCGTGGAGGACGTGGCGCGGTTCATCGAGCAGCAGGGCGGCCTCGCGGCCTGACATGAAGGAGAGAACGATGACGACGCGTCTCGCTGGCCTGTCGGTCGCGGCCCTTGGCCTCGTCCTCCTCGCCGGCCCCGCGGCGGCGCATCCCGGCCATGACCATGGCGGCCTCATCGCTGGCGTGCTGCATCCCCTCAGCGGGGCCGATCACCTCGCGGCGATGCTCGCGGTCGGCCTCTGGGCCGGCATTGTCGGCGGGGTGCGGCGCTGGGCGTGGCCCGCCACCTTCGTCATCGCGATGGTGGTAGGCGTCGTGGCCGGCTGGTCGGCGCTGCCCGCACCCGGCGTCGAGATGGAGATCGCGGCGAGCATCGCCGCGCTGGGCGGTGCGATCGCGCTCGGCTGGTCGCCGCCGCTTGCGATCGGGGCGATCGCCATCGCGGCGTTCGGCGCCGCGCACGGCTTCGCCCATGGCGCAGGGATGGCTTCGGGGGCCTTGCTCGACCCCCATGCCGCGGGCCTGGTGGCGGCGACGGCCGCCCTGCACGCGGCGGGGCTCGCTCTCGCCCCGCTCCTGGTGCGCGGCCGGCCGCTCGCGCCGCGCCTGGCAGGCGGCGCGCTCGCCTCCCTCGGGTTCGTACTCGTCGCCGGATCGATGCTGACTTGAGCGTGCCTCAGCTGACCGGGTCGAAGCCGTTCGCGACGATGCCGCGCGGGGCGATGAGAGGGTAGGGGCCGCGCGCGAGGAAACGGCCGCTGCCGGGCGCGGCCTGCACCTTGCCGTCCTGCATCACCACTTCGCCGCGGCGGATGGTCGCGACCGGCCAGCCGGTGATCGCCATCCCCTCATAGGGCGTATAGTCGATCGCGTGGTGCATCAGCGCGTTGGTGAGCGTCACCTGCTTCGCTGGATCCCACAGCGTGACGTCGGCGTCGGCGCCGATGGCGATCGTCCCCTTTCCCGCAAGGCCGAACAGCTTCGCGGGGTTGGTCGCGGTGAGCGACACGAACTCGTTCGCCGTGATCCGTCCCTTCGATACGCCCTCGCTGAATACGATCGGCAGGCGCGCGGCGAGGCCGGGGATGCCGTTGGGGATGTCGCGGAAGGTCACGTCGCGGCCGTTCTGGCCCTTGCCCGCGCTGCCCTCGTAGCTGAAGCCGCAATGGTCCGAGCTGATCACGTCGAGCACGCCGCGGCGGATCATGCCCCACATCCGCTCATGCTCGGCCTCTTCACGCGGTGCCGGGCTGCACATGAACTTGGCCCCCTCGAAACCGGGGCGGTCCATGTGGGCGGCGGTGAGCGCCAGGTACTGCGGGCAGGTCTCTCCCCAGACCTTGAGGCCGCGGGCCTTGGCGCGGGCGATCTCCTCCGCCACCTCGGCCGAGGAGACGTGGAACACCTGGATCGGCGTGTCGATCAATTCCGCGAGCGCCATCGCCCGATAGGTCGCCTCGCGCTCGACGACGGGCGGGCGTGACCAGGCGTGGTACTTGGGTGCGGTGTGGCCGGCAGCGAGCAGCGCCTCGGTGAGAAAGCCGATGGCTGCGTAGTTCTCGCAATGCACCGTGACCATCGCGCCCAGCTTTTTTGCGGCGGCAAGCACGCGCAGCACCTCGGCATCGTTCACGTGCAGGGGGTCGTAGGTCATGAAGACCTTGAAGCTGCGGATGCCGGCAGCGACGATGCCGGGAAGCTCCTTCAGCACCGCGTCGGTCGGGTCGGTGATGATCTGGTGGAAGCTCACATCCATCATGCTGGCGCGTGCGCGCCGCCGGTAGTCGTCGAGCGTGGGGCCGATCGGATGCCCCTTGAACTGGCTTGAGAAGCAGATGGCACTCGTCGTGCCGCCGGCGAATGCCGAAGCCGATGCGGTGACGAAACTATCCTCGTGCACCGAGCCGTTCGCCTCGAGCTGCTCGATGTGGCAGTGGGTGTCGACACCGCCCGGCATGACGAGCAGCCCCGCGGCGTCGATCGTCCGCCCAGATTCCGGCAGGCTGTCGGCAAGTGCTGCGACCTTGCCACCGCGGATGCCGACATCCGCCCGCATCGTGTCGGCGGCCGTGACGACCGTTCCACCGCGAATGACCAGATCGAACTCCGACATGCCACACCCTCTTCCCGTCGTTGCGGGGTGGAGCGTAGCGCCCCGCCACGCGCCCGGCTACGGCGCGGGCACGTTGCCATCGTTGCACAGCAAGCGGGCAGGACGCACAGCCGTGCGGCACCTGCCCGGCCATGATCGTCGCCGGATGGGCCCTCCCGGCTGGCACGGCGCTTGCTGCCCACCGATGAAACGGGTGATCGGGAGTCGACCATGACGGAATCTCTCTTCGGCCGGCGCCGGGTGCTTGCCCTCGGTGCAGGGCTTGCTGGTCTCGCGAGCGTGCCGCTGGCGATGGCGCAGCCGACGACGCTGGCCGCCATCCGCCAGGCCGGCAAGCTGCGTGTCGGCTGCGAGGCGACCTACCCGCCCTTCACCTACCGCGATGCCGGCAGGATCGTCGGCTATGATGTCGAGCTCGCCACCGAGATGTGCGCCGATCTCGGCGTGACGCCGGAGTTCATCGATACGCAATGGTCAGGCGTGATCCCCGCGCTCTATGCCGGTCGGTTCGACATCATCATGAGCTCGATGAGCTACACCCGCGCGCGGATGGAGCGTGTCGGCTTCTCCATCCCCTATGCCGAGGCAGGCCAGGCGCTGCTGATCCGCGCGCGTGACGCGAACAGCATCAAGGCGATCGAGGACATGTCGGGCAAGGTGCTCGGCGTGAAGCTCGGCTCTCCCGGCGAAACGCTGCACCCGCGCATCGGCCAGGCCATCGCCACCGCACGTGGCGGTGCCGGGTTCCGCGAGGTGAAGACGTATGACGAGCATCCGGCCGCCTATCTCGCGCTTGCGCAGGGCACGGTGGATGGCGTGCTGAACACGCTGCCGACGCTCGCCTTCGTCATGAAGAGCCAGCCTGGCCGCTTCGCCGTCGTCCGCGGCGTTGGTGCGGACAATTGGGCCGGCATCGCCGCGCGCAAGGAGGATGTCGAGATCGTCGCGTGGCTCGATGCGCGCATTACCGCAATGAAGGTGTCCGGCAGGCTCGCGGCGTTGCAGGAGAAATGGTTCGGGCTCCGCTTCAACCTGCCCGACGGCATTCCGCCCGTCGCCTGAACGGTCGCGATCAATGATCTTCGATTGGGGGGTCGTTGCCTATGCGGCCCCCCTTCTTGCCGAGGGTGTGGTCATCACGCTGCAGATCAGCGTGCTCGCCGGCATTCTCGGCCTGCTGCTCGGCTTCGCACTGGGGCTCGCCTCGCTCTCGGGCATACGTCCGCTCGTCTGGATCGTGCGTGGCTACGTGGATTTCATCCGCGGTACGCCCCTGCTGATCCAGATCTTCCTCGTGTTCTTCGCGCTGCCGGTGGTCGGCGTGCGCTTCTCCGAATTCTGGGCGGGCGTCATCGCACTCGCGCTCAATGCCGCCGCCTATGTGTCGGAGGTCGTGCGCGGGGCAGTCGGCGCGATCGAGAAGGGGCAGACGGAAGCAGCGCTGTCGATCGGCATGACGCGCGCGCCGCTGTTGATCCACGTGCTGCTGCCGCAGGCGTGGCGGCCGATGGTTCCCGCGCTCACGAACGACATGGTGACGCTGACCAAGAACTCCTCGCTGCTCTCGGTCATCTCCGTCTATGAGCTCACGCGCGCCGGCCAGGCGGTGATCTCGACGCATTTCGCACCGTTCGAGATCTACCTGCTGCTCGCCCTCTACTACTACGTGCTGATCACCGCCCTTGCGACCGCGAGCCGCTGGCTCGAGCGTCGCCTGCCGGCATGGTGAAGGCGGCATGATGAGGCCCGTCATCCTGTCGGCGCGCGGCATCACCAAGTCGTTCGGTGATCGCACAGTTCTTGCCGGCATCGACCTCGACGTGGCGGAGGGCGAGGCGGTCGCGATCATCGGTGCCTCCGGAAGTGGGAAAACTACATTCCTCCGCTGCCTCAACCGCCTCGAGATGCCGGACGCGGGCACGGTAAAGGTGGGTGACGAGACGATCGGCGAGACCGCGTTCGGTCGTGCCGCCGATGCGCGCTCGCTAGCGCGGCAGCGCCGGCTATTCGGCTTCGTGTTCCAGCGGTTCAACCTTTTCCCGCACCTGACGGCGCGCGGCAACGTCGCCATTGGCCCACGCCGCGTGCTCGGGCTTGACCGTGACGAGGCGAACTGGCGGGCGGAGAACTGCCTCGCGAAGGTCCAGCTCGAGGCGCACATGGACAAGCGCCCGAGCCAGCTTTCCGGCGGCCAGCAGCAGCGCGTGGCGATCGCCCGCGCGCTGGCGATGGAACCGCGCGTGATGCTGTTCGACGAACCGACCTCGGCGCTCGACCCGGAACTCGTGCAGGAGGTGCTCGATGCCATGCGGCGCCTTGCGGCCGAGGGGATGACGATGGTCGTCGTCACCCACGAGATGCGCTTTGCCCGCGCGGTGGCCGATCGCGTGGTGTTTATGGCCGATGGCGCGGTGGCTGAGGTCGGGCCGCCTTCGTCGTTCTTCGGCGCACCAAAGGACCCGCGCCTGCAGCGCTTCCTGCGTCATCTCGACCACGCGGCATGAGCCCGCGGTTCGACCTGCTGGTGACAGGGGCCGTGCTCGTCTCCGGTGAGCCAGGGGCCGGGGTGGTCGAGGATGCGGCGATCGGCGTCATCGGCGGGAGGTTCGCCTTCGCAGGGCAGCGCAGCGCATTGCCGGATGACGCGACGGCCGCCGAACGGCTCGACGCATCGGGGCACCTGGCGATCCCGGGCCTGATCAACGTGCACACGCACACGATCCTCAGCATGGTGCGCGGTGTCGCCGAGGACATGGGCTTCGCGCCCGCCTACACGCCGGGCGTGCCGCAGGGACACATGGTGACGGAGGAGGAAGCGGTCGCGCTCGCCCGCCTCGGAGCCCTCGAGGCGCTGTTGTTCGGCGCGACGCTGATCAATGACAGCTACGTGCATGCGCACCTGACGCTGCCTGCCATGGCCGAGACAGGCATCCGCGCCTTCGCGTGTTCGCGCATCCACGATGTCGATTTCTCCGGGGTGTCGCAGGGGCGATGGGTGCATGACCCAGCGATCGGCGAGGCGACGCTTGCGGCAGCGGCGACGCTTGCGCAGCGGTTCGACGGTGTGCCCGATCGCCGCACCGGCGTGCAGCTTGCCGCGCACGCGCCCGACACGTGCAGCACGGCGTTCCTGCGCGTGGTGAAGGCTGCGTCCGAACGGCTCGGCCTTCCCGTCACCACGCATTTGTCGCAGAGCGGAACGGAGGTCGCGCGCATCCGCGAGCGTGACGGCTGCACGCCAGCCGAGCTGCTTGACGGTCTGGGCCTGCTCGACGACCGGCTCGTCGCCGCACACTGCATCCATGTGACGGAGAGCGACATCGCGCGCATCGGCCGCGCCCGCGTGCACGTCGCGCACATTCCCAAGGGCAACGCCACCGGGGCGGTGATGGCGCCGACCCGCGCACTGGAAGATGCCGGCGCGCGCCTCTGTCTCGCGACCGACAACATGCATGCCGACATGGTCGAGGTGATGCGCTGGGCGCTCGCGATCGGGCGGCTCCAGCGTGGCCGCATCGATGCCAGCTGGGGCCCCATGGAGATGCTCGGCTTCGCCACGCGCAACGGTGCTGCGGCGATGGGGCTTGGCGACGAGCTCGGGAGCGTGACGGTCGGCAAGCGGGCCGATCTCGCGCTCATCGACCTCCGCCGCCCGCATTTGACACCGGCGATGGACCCCCTTGGCACGGTGGTCCATTGCGGCCATGGGCGCGACGTGGCGCACGTGATCGTCGAGGGCGAGATCGTCGTGCGGGGCGGCGTTCCGACGAAGGTCGACATGGCGACGATCTGCCGCGAGGGCGCTGCTGCCTCCGCGGCACTCTGGGCAAGGGCGCGCGGATGAAGGAGGGGGGATGAACGGCAATCCCGTCGCGCGCGCCGTCACGCCCGCCACGCGCCTCTTCGCCATCCTCTGTGGCTGGTGGCTGCTCGGCTACAGCCTGCTCGTCTGCGTCGACATCGTCGCGCGGCGGTTCTTCGCCTTCTCGCTGCAAGGCACCGATGAGATCGGCGGCTACACGCTCGCGGTGGTGTCGGCCTTCGGATTTGCCCATGCATTGGCCACGCGCCGGCACACGCGGATCGACCTGTTCATCAACGCCTTGCCGCCGCGCCTGCGCGCGCTGGCGAATGCAACGGCGGCGATCACCATCGCCATCCTCGCCAGCTTCGCTGCCTCGCGCGGCTTTGCCGAAGCCTCCGATTCCTGGATGTTCAACGCCGTCTCGACCAGCCCGCTGCAGACGCCTATCTGGCTGCCGCAAGGCCTCTGGGTGGCCGGGTTCTCGCTGTTCGCGATCGTGGCCGTCGTGTTCGCGTTGCACGCGGTCTGGCTGGCGATCGTCGCGCCCGCGCGCGCCAATGCCTGGTACGGGCCGCCGACGGTGGCGGAGGAGATCGCCGCCGAAGGCGGACCGATGATCGAGGGGAAGCGCTGATGGGTTTCGGCGTCACCCAGGCCGCGATCGGCTTCGCCATCATGCTAGCGCTTATGGCGTCTGGGCTTCATGTCGCCGTCGTCATGGCGGCGATCGCGGCGCTTGGCGCCGATCTCTATCTCGGCGGGCCCGTGGTCAACGCCATGGGCATGCAGCTTTGGGGGGCGACCGACAGCTTCACCCTGCTCGCCGCCCCCTTGTTCATCCTGCTCGGCGAATTGCTCGTGAAAGGCGGGGCAACGGACCGAATGTACGCTGCCTTGTCAGCCTGGCTCGGGCCACTGCCTGGCGGCCTGTTGCACACGAATATCGGCGCCTGCGCGGTGTTCGCCGCCGTGTCGGGTTCATCGGTCGCGACGGCAGCGACGATCGGGACGGTGGCGCTGCCTGCCTTCGAGGACCGGCGGTATGATCCGCGCCTGGTGCTTGGCACCATCGCCGGTGGTGCCACGCTCGGCATCCTCATTCCGCCCTCGATCAACATGATCATCTATGGGGCCATGACGAACACCTCCGTCGGCCGCCTCTATGCCGCGGGGGTGTTTCCCGGCCTCATCCTCACCGGACTCTTCATGCTCGTCACGGCCGTGCTGTGCCTGTGGCGCCCTGCGCTCGCGGGTGGGCGGGAACCGTCGCTGCCGCTTGGCGTGCGGCTGCGCGCGCTCTCCGGCCTCGCGCCGCCGATCGGCATCTTCGTCGCCGTCATGGGGAGCATCTATGCCGGCTGGGCAACGCCGACGGAGAGTGCGGCCGTTGGCGTGGTCGCTGCCTTCCTGCTGTCCTTCTGCTACGGCCGCTTCTCGTTCCGCATGCTCAACGCGTGCTTCGAGACGACGGTGGGGGTCACGGCGATGATCGTGCTCATCGTCGCGGCTGCCTTCTACCTCAACTTCGTCCTCGGCATCCTCGGCGTGCCGCAGACCCTGTCTGCCTTCGTCGCCTCGATCGGGGCGGGCCCAACCGAGATCCTGTTGATCCTCTTCATCTTCTACCTGATCCTCGGCTGCTTCCTCGAGACGCTGTCGATGATGGTGGGTACCATCCCGATCGTGTTCCCGATCGTCACCGCTCTTGGTATCGACCCGGTGTGGTTCGGCATCTTCCTCGTGGTGATGTGCGAGATGGCGCTGATCACCCCGCCCGTCGGGCTGAACCTCTATGTGGTGCAGGGTGTGCGGCGGTCCGGCGCGATCACCGACGTGATCCAGGGAACGCTGCCCTACCTTGCCATGATGGTGGTGTTGACCGTGCTGCTGGTCGCCTTCCCTGGCATCGCGCTGTGGCTGCCGAACAAGACCTTCGGCTGAGCGGTGCGCGTGCACTCGGCCTCGCCGAGGCGTTCCTCGCGACGCTGGCGGAGAGAAGTGCCGATGCGCCAGGCGTGACGCGGGCGAGCTTCGGTGCCGGCGAGCGCATGGCGCATGCCGAGGCACGGGCGGTTGCGGAGGGCCTCGGCCTCGTCGTCACGACCGATGCCATCGGCACGCTGATGATGACGCTGCCGGGGCGTGACCCATCGCTGCCCGCCGGCGTGATCGGCAGCCATCTCGACAGCGTTCGCCACGGCGGCAACTACGATGGTGCGGCGGGCGTGGCGATGGGCCTCGCGCTGGCCGCACGCCTCGTGCACGCGGGAGCGCAGCCGGCGCGTGACCTCGTCATCCTGGGCATCCGGGCTGAGGAGATGGTGTGGTTCCCGGCCCACTATCTCGGCAGCCGCGCGGCTTTCGGTGTGCTGCCGGCGGATGCGCCCGACACGCTGCGTCGCACCGACACGGGCCGGACGCTGGCTGATCACATGGCCGAGGAGGGGTTCGATCCGGATTTCGTTCGCGCCCGCAGCGCGAGCCTCGATCCTGGCCGCATCGCCTGGTTCATCGAGCCGCATATCGAGCAGGGGCCAGCCCTGGTCGAGGCAGCGCTCCCGGTGGGCATCGTCACCGGGATCCGCGGGTCAATCCGGTACCGGAACTGCCGCGCCATTGGGCAGGATGCCCATGCAGGCGCCGTTCCCCGCGGCTTCCGCCACGATGCCGTTCTCGCCGCCGCCCGCCTCGCCGCCGGCCTCGACCGGTTCTGGGACCAGGAGGAGGCGCGCGGCAGCGACCTCGTTCTGACGATCGGCGAATTCTGGACAGACCCCGCCCGCCACGCCCCGACGCGCATCCCTGGCGAGGTGCGCTTCACCCTCGACATTCGCAGCGAAGATGATGCGGTTCTCGACCGCGCCCGTGCGCATCTCGATGCCGCGATCGCAGGCGAACGCCGCGTGAAGATCGACCTCGGCCCCGGCATGCGCGCAACACCTGCGCTGATGGACCGCGCGATCCAGGCGGCGCTGCACGCGGCCGCTGCGTCACGCGGCGTGACGGTGATGCCGATGGCGAGTGGCGCGGGGCATGACTGCGCGACCTTCGCCGGCCTCGGCATCCCATCCGGCATGGTGTTCATCCGGAACGAGAACGGCAGCCACAATCCTGACGAGGCGATGGCGATGGAGGATTTCGCCGCCGCCTTCAGCGTGATGGCGGCGGCGACAGACAGGCTGCTCGGCGTCAGTTGAGGCTGTAGCCGCGCGCCGCGCCCACGGTGCTGTTCCACATCGTCACGCAGTTGTTCCAGACGCGCGAGCAGCTGTCACGGAAGGAGGGCAGCACCGCGGTGCTCACGGCCGCGCGGAGTGCTGCCTCATCGGCGGCGGGAACGGGCGACAGCACGTTGGTGAACTTCTTTCCTTCGGTGCAGGCGGGCTGATTCGTCATGCAGGCGATGGCGATATCATTCGAGGTATCAGCCAGTGCCCAGAGCTGGTTCTCCATGTCCTTGAAGGCGGCATCGAGGGCCTGCTGCTGCGCCGGCGAGAAGCGCCGCCAGGCGGCAACCGACATGAAGTGGCCCTGCATGCCGCCAGCCAGACTCATCGGGAAGATATGGGTCGTCACCTCGGCCCAGTTGCCCTGGTGCGCCGAGGTGGCAGAGGTGATGCCGCAATTGACCACGCCGCGCTGGAGTGCGGGGTAGGTCTCAGTGAAATTCAGCGTCACGGGCGTTCCGCCGAAATGCTGGATCAGCGCCGACATCGAGGGCGTGTAGGAGCGGATCTTGAGCCCGCGGAAGTCGGCGATCGACTTCACCGGGTGGTTGCAGAAGAAGAACTGCGGCCCGAATGGCCATAGGGCGACGGCCTTGACGCCAAACCGTTCCTGGATGCGGGCATCGAACGCCGCGCGCATCGCCTCGGTCGCCTTCCTGAGGTCAGCCACGGTGGTCGAGACGCCGATGAGGTCGATCCCGTCGAGGAACGGCTCGTCACGCGCGACCTGGCCGATCGGCGTCGTCATGACGTCGAACGCGCCGGAGCGGAGCAGGCGGAGCACATCGGCCGGCTGCGCGCCAACCTGGTCGATCGGGTTGAACGTGATCGCCACCGGCGCGCCGACGCGGCCCGGCAGCGTGCCGTAGAACGGCCGCTCGATGCCCTCGACCACCTTGGCATTGGCGGTGAAGTGGCCGGTGATGCGGAGCGGGATGGGCGCCTGCGCCGCTGCGGGAAGGCTGAGCGCTGCGGCAAGGGTGGCGGCGGCGAGAAGGCGGAACGGCGCGTGCATCATGACCCCCGGGGCGGTTGCTGCGTGCAGCACAGGCCCTAGCAAATCCGATGCCGCACCGATCCGTCTCTCCGCGTCAGGCGATCGGTCCCCAGGGATCGTCCATCGCGGGAAGGCCAAGCACCTGGCGCCAGTGCCTCGCGATGTCGATCCGTCGCGCGACCCAGACGCCGTGGTGCCGCGTGACGTGCCGCAGCAGCGAGACGAGGCCGCCGATGCGCGCCGGCCGCCCGATCGCGCGGAGGTGCAGCCCGATCGACAGCATCCGCGGGGCCGTGGCCCCCTCCTCGTAGAGCCTGTCGAACGCGGCGATGCAGTAGCGGGAGAAATCGTCGGCGAACACGAAGCCGCCGCCGGCGCGGAACCGCATGTCGTTGGTGTCGAACGCATAGGGCAGAACGATGTGCTGCCGCCCGGCGACGGTGAGCGGGTAGGGCAGGTCATCGTCATAGGCGTCGCTGTCATAGACGAAGCCGCCATGCTCCATCAGCAGCCGGCGGGTGTTCAGGCTCGCCGATGACCGCGTGTGCCAGCCCGAGGGCCTGCGCCCGCAGGCCGCCTCGATCGCCGAGACGGTGCGGGCGATGTTGCCACGCTCCTCCTCCTCGCCCATCGCGGCGTGCTTCTCCCACCGCCAGCCATGGGCAGATACCTCGTGCCCGGCTTCGGCAGGCAGGGCGGCGAGCCAGGGACTCTCCGCCACGGCGCGGCCGCAGGAGGAGAAGGTGGCGCGCACCCCGAACGCGCCGAGCACGTCCATCACCCGGCGGAACCCGGCATGCAGCCCGTAGGCGTAGTGGCTCTCCATGCACACATCCGCCACGCCCTCGAGACGCTCCTGCGTATCGTCGACCTTCTCGTTGTGCGGGTCGCCGCGGGTGAGTGAGTACTCCGCTCCCTCCTCGACATTCACCACGATTGAAAGCGCCACGCGTGCCCCCCCGGGCCAGCCGGCACGGGGCGGAAAACTCCGTCGTTCGGTCATGCGATCCTTCGTCCCCTCATCGCCACGCGGTGCAGCATGCCGCGTGCCACCGGCAGACGCGAGGGCTTGCATGCGCGCCAACTTGCCGCGACGCTGGGGCCCATGACACAGACCCGCATCGGCATGCTCGTGCCGTCATCCAACACCGTCGCCGAGCCGTATACGCAGGCGATGCTGGCCGCCACGCCCGCCATCACGCTGCATGTCGCGCGCTTCCGCGTGACCAGGCTCGACCTGACCGACGCCGCACTCGTGCAGTTCACCCAGGCACCATTGCTCGAGGCTGCCTCGCTGCTGGCGGATGCGAAGCTGCACGCAATCTGCCTGAACGCCACCGCCTCCTGCTACACGGGGCTCGCTGGCGATCGTGCGCTGACGGCGGCGATCACGGCAGCGACGGGCATTCCCGCCGCCACCGCGATGCTCGCGCTCGATACGTTGCTCAAGCGTATTGGTGGGCAGCGCATCGGGCTCGTGACACCCTTCCTCCATGACGTGCAGGAGGCGACGCTGAAGGTGCTCCGCGGCGAAGGCTGGCCGATCGTGGCGGAGCGCCATCTGAACGACCCCGGCAACTACAGCTTCGCGACGTGGCCTGACGAGCGCGTGGCGGAGCTTGCCCGCGAGGTGGCGGCCGAGGGCGTTGACAGCATCGCGATCGTCTCCACCAACCTGCGCGGGGCGATGGTCGCACCCGCCCTCGAGCGCGAACTCGGCATTCCGGTTCTCGACACGGTCGCTACCGCACTCTGGGGGGCACTCGCCGCCGCCGGTGCCGACCCGCGTGCGATCAGGGGCTGGGGCCGCATGTTCGACGAAGGGATCTAGCGCAGGGCTCGTTGCGTTTCCGGCAGGCCGGCGCGCGAGCCAGACAGTCGCCTGCACCCTTCGTTGTTGGATGCGCGCGACTCCAGGTACGGTACCTTGGACGCCGTCGGTGGGGCGGGAATGCAGGGTGCGGTCGGTGCGCAGTCAGGTGTGCTCGACACGGGCCTTGCCAGCACAGGAGTGGGCGATGACGTTCCAGGCGTTTCTGAACAATCCGAAAGGCTATTTGTCGACCCACGAGATGTACATCGCGAACAGCCCCGCGGTGCTTGCGTGCATGCGATCCGACAACGCGCATGCGTTGCCAGGTGGGCTGACACGTCAGCGCTGGCGTCAGCGGCCCGCCGGGCCGTTTCCGACATTTGTGGCAGGCGGGGCGCCGGTCGGAGCGAAGCCGGTCGGGCAGGTGTTGCACGATACCGCGCGGCACCTGCCATTCGTCGGCCGAAAACTCCTCCAGTACGGCCTGGGGAGCACCGTCGGCGATCTTGGGCTGCGCTATCTGCCGTTCAATCCCAACCACGTCACGTACATGCGTGTCCACGGTGCCGCAACCTTCGTCATGACGGGCCCATTGACCGGTTGCACGATCGCAGCCGTGCGGGGCGGGGCAGGCGAGATATGGTTCATCCACTCCAACCAGAACGGCGGCGGTGTTGCCGGGGCCATAGCGGCTCAGTTGCAGGGCATTACGGATCTCGTGACCGGAGTGCTCGGGCTGCTGATGGCGAACGTCATCACCTGCACGTATCTCACGGACTATGACGGCTTCGGTTTCGTGTTCGGTCGGCTTCGACCGAACGGAGTATGGAAGTTCTACTCACATGCAACGAGTCAGGCCGGCAACACTGCAACCCGCAAGTTCGGGCAGTTCTGATCCGGGTCGAGCGTCGCCTTCGGCCAACCCGTCGCGATGACCCCGGCACGGGAGAAGTGCGGTCGACGAGGGACCACTGCCGCGACACTGCGTTTCAGGGCGTGAAACGGATGGAGCCTGGGCCAGGATCTGCCGCGCGATCGATTCCAATCGAACAGCGTTCGCTGGACCATGATCCGCGGTCGCTACTCATGGTCCAGCCATCATCTGGCGAGCGATTCGACTCGATGACGGAACGCTCGGCGATGCAACATCAGCGGATACTGCCCTAGCCAGAGAGCGTTTCCATTGCTGCCGTCACCCCACCCCTGCCATGCGGCACGCCGGCATCGCGCAGGCTGAGTTCCACGGCAGCAAGCGTGCCGAGGATCATCGGCTCGTTCAGGTCACCGAGATGGCCGATGCGGAACACCCGCCCGCCAAGCTTGCCCAAGCCCCCGCCGAGCGAGACGTTGTAGCGCGCGGCAGCCTTCCGCACGCCCTCGGCGTTGTGCCCCTCGGGCATCAGGATGGCCGTGACGCTGTCGGAATAACGCACCGGGTCGGTGCAGAAGAGCTGCGGCCCATCGTTGCCCGACCACACCTTCACGGCAGCGCGCACGGCCTTGGCCAGGCGATGGTGGCGCGCATACACGGCCTCCATCCCCTCCTCCTCGAGCAGGCGGAGCGCTTCGGCAAGCCCGTGGAACATCTGCGTCGGGATGGTGCCGACGAAGCTCTTGTGCCGCCGCGTCAGCATCACCGACCAGTCGAGGTAGTGGCGCGGCATGGTGGCCTTCGCATGCGCCACCATCGCCTTCTGGCTGACGGCGGTGAAGCTCATCCCCGTCGGGAGCATCAGCCCCTTCTGGCTGCCGCCGACGGTAAGGTCGATGCCCCATGCATCCATCGTGTAGGGCAGCGAGCCGAGGGACGAGATCGTGTCGGAGAGCAGCAATGCCGGGTGCTTCGTCTCGTCGAGGGCAGCGCGGATCGCGGCGACCGGCAGCGTCACGCCCGTGGAGGTCTCGTTGTGCACGGTGCAGACCGCGGAAATCCTGTGGCCCGTGTCGGCCGCGAGCGCTGCCTTCACCGCCTCGGCCTGCGCGCCGCGGCGCCAATCCGCCGGCACCGTCTCGACGGACAGGCCGAATTTATGCGCCATCTCCGTCCAGCTCTCGCTGAAATAGCCGCTTTCGAGCATCAGCAGCGTGTCGCCGGGCGAGAACAGGTTGACGAGGCTCGCCTCCCACGCGCCGTGGCCGGAGGCGGCGTACATGAAGATGTGCCCGTCGGTGCGCAGCACCTGCTTCAGGCGGGCGGAGCAATCCTCGAACAGCGCAATGAAGCCTTCATCCATGAAGTCGGCCGAGGGGCGGTCGATCGCGCGGAGGATGCTGTCGGGGATGTTGGTGGGGCCTGGGTTGGCGAAGAACAGGCGGCCGCGCGGCTTCGGTGGCAAGGGAGTGTCTCCGGATCGGTGTTGCGCCAGGGCTTTTGCGCCAGGGCTTTTGCGCCAGGGCTCGCGGTCAACCCCAAAGGTCAGGTTCCGGCGGGTCGACGAGGCTGCCATCGTAGCGCAGGCCGGGCGTGCGGTCGCGCGCCATCAGCAGCGGGCCGTCGATGTCGACGAAATCGACCCCCTGCGCCACGAGATGGGCCGGCGCCATGGAGAGGGAACTGGCCAGCATGCAGCCGACCATCACCCTGAAGCCGCGTGCCTGCGCCGCCTCGCGCAGCTTCAGCGCCTCGGTCAGCCCCCCGGTCTTGTCGAGCTTGATGTTGACGACCTGGTAGAGCCCGGCGAGGCGGGCAAGCGTTGTCGTGTCATGGCAGCTCTCGTCGGCGCCGAGCGGCAGCGGGAAGGCGACATCGCGCAGCGCCTCATCGGCCTCCGCGTGCAGCGGCTGTTCGAGCATCTCGACGCCGGCTTCGGCGAGCGCTGGCGCGATCTCGCGCGCCTGGTCGAGGGTCAGCGCCTCGTTGGCATCGACGATGATGCGGGATGAGGGTGCGTTGGCGCGCACGGCGGCAATGCGCGCGGCATCCTCACCATCGCCGGTGAGCTTGAGCTTCAGCAGCGGGCGCGATGCCGCCTCCGCTGCAGCCTTCCCCATCGCTTCCGGCGCGTCGACCGAGAGCGTGTAGGCGGTCGTCACGCGCGCAGGCTCTGGCAGGCCGGCGAGCTCCCACACCCGTTTGCCCGAGAGCTTTGCCTCGAGGTCCCACAGCGCGCAATCGACGGCGTTCCGGGCGGCACCTGCGCGCATCGCCCGCTGCAACCCCTCGCGTTCGAGGCCACCCGCGATGGAGGGACCGATCGCGGCGATCGCCCTCGCCACGTCATCCACCGTCTCGCCATAGCGCGCATAGGGCGTGCACTCGCCACGGCCGATCACGTCGCCATCGGTGATCTCGCAGACGAGAACACGCGCCTCGGTGCGCGCACCGCGGCTGATGCGGAACGTGCCCTTAAGCGGAAACACCTCCTCATGCACGGTCAACAGGCGCGGCATTGCCCTACATCCCCTTCAGCACATCGACGATCAGCCCGCAGCCGGTGCGTGCCGGGTCGATCGTCGGCATACCGAAACGATCTGCCGTGCGCGCGATCTCGGCCATTGCCGCCCCTTCGTCCATCTTCGAGGTGTTGAGGCTGATGCCGATCACCTTCGCTGCCGGGTTCGTGATGCGTGCACAGGCCTCATGTGCTGCGATCGTCTCGGCGATGCCGGGAACAGGCCTGGCGCCAAGGCCGCGCATGGTCGGCCGGTCGGGGGCATGGACCATCACGAGCGCATCGGGTTGCGCGCCCATCACGAGCCCGACCGTCACGCCGGCATAGGAGGGATGCAGCACGGTCGCCTGGCCCTCCACCACGTCCCAATGGTCGGGCGCGTTGGCGGGGCAGAGCATCTCGACCGCACCGGCGATGAAATCGGCCACCACGGCGTCGAGCGGGATGCCGGAACCGGCGATGAGGATGCCCGTCTGCCCCGTGGCGCGGAAGGTGGCGTTCATGCCGCCGGCCTTCATGTCACGATCGAGCGCGAGGCCGGTGTACATCTTCCCGATCGAGCAATCGGTGCCGACGGTCAGCACGCGCTTGCCGGCGCGGCGGATGCCGGTGCCGATGGGAAAGTTGCCCTCGGGCGTGCGCACGTCATGGATGGTGCGGTGGAACAGCGCCGCTGCCTCGCGCACGGCGGGAAGGTCGCCCACCCTGTCATGCAGGCCCGACGCGATGTCCATCCCGAGTTCGAGCGCGCGCACCATCAGCTGCTGCCACGCCTCGTTGATCCTGCCGCCGCGCACGGTGGTGCCGATCAGGAGCGTCTTCGCACCCTGCTCGGCTGCCTGTTCAAGCGTCAGGTCAGCCAGGCCGGCATCGGCCTGGCAGCCCGGAAGGCGCAGCTGGCCGACGCACCAATCGCGGCGCCACTCGGCGATGCCGACGCCGGTCTTGCCGGCGAGCTGGTCATGCGCATCGCCGAGGAAGATGAGATAGGGGGTGCGGATCTGCAGCACGCGGCAACTCCTTGGTCGGGAATCGCCGGCAGGCTAGACGCTCAGGCGCCGCGCGCCAATGGCTGCCCGCACAGCCGCGAGAACGGGTGCCGGAACCCTCACGGTAAGGGAGAGCACGAGGAACGAGAGGGTCTTGCCGTGCCCGTCGAGGCCGAGGGAGCCGTTCACCCCGCCCTCGAGCACATCGTCGATGACAAGGTTGAGCGCATGGAGCTTCGGCAACTCATGGCGTACTACGCGCGATGGCCGCCGGTGGGCGAAGAGGGAGGCGATCCGCGCCTCCGTCACCTCGGCAAGCAGTACGGGGAACGCCTCGGGTGCATAGGCAATCACGGCGCAGTTGATCCGGTTGCCCTTGTCGCCGGTGCGGGCATGGGCGATCGCATGCAGCGGCACGATCACGTTGCTCATCCGATCAGGCTCACACGCGGGGTGATGCGGGCACGCGGGATGAGGGCCGATGTGGTGGCGATGCGCGGCGTGACAGCGATGCGCACGCCGCCGCCGCCGGCAGGCCCGGTGCAGTAGAGGTGCAGCACCTCGCGCGAAGCGGCTTCGGCGGCTGCGCGATCGGGCGATGCTGCGGCGAGGCGCACGCGGAACTCGCCATCAGGCATGGCGTTGGCGCCGCGTGCGGCATCGTCGCTGTCGAACACCGCCTGCAGGCCGAGGATATCGATGCGCGAACGGATCGTGTTCCCCGTGATGCTATCCTGGGCAGGCGCGATGCGTTGCCGCAGCGTTTCGGCGGCAAGGCGCGCGCGGGCAGCAGCGTTCGGCCCCGCGTAGCTGATCTCGCCCTCGCCGAGGAACCCACCTTCGAGGCTGACCGTTGCCTTCAGCGTCGGCGGTGCCGCATGGCCCTGCGCACCGGCGACGCGCACGCGGTCACGCTCCTCCTCAGCGATCGTCACGCCCGTGACATCGAGCGTCACGTCGGGCGTCAGATAGGCAGCGGGGTCGTGGATCTCGTAGAGGATCTGCTCGGTCACCGTGCGCCGGTCCACCAACCCGCCCGTGCCGTCGGCCTTGGTGATGACGATGCCGCCATCATCGCTCACCTCCGCGATCGGGAAGCCGAGGCGTGCCATGCCCGGAACGTCCTTCACCCCTGGATCGGCGAAGTAGCCGCCCGTGACCTGTGCGCCGCATTCCAGAAGATGGCCGGCGAGTGTTCCAGCAGCGAGACGGTCGAGCGCACCAGCGCTCCACCCGAAGGCGTGGATCAGCGGGCCGAGGGCGAGCGCTGGATCGGCGATCCTGCCGGTGACGACCACCTCCGCCCCGAGCCCAAGCGCTTCGGCGATGGGAAAGGCGCCGAGATAGGCGTTCGCGGCGATGATCGACCCGCCGGGCCGCCCTTCTGGCCACAGGACGCCCGGATCGTCGAGCAGGTCGCGCACGTCATCGCCTTCCACCACCGCGATGCGGGGGCTGCGAAGCCCAAGCTCGGCGGCCAGGCGCGCGATCGCCGCCGCAGCCGCGCGCGGGTTGGCAGCGCCGAAATTGCCGATGATGGGGATGGCGTTGTCGAGGCAGAGGCTAAGGATTGGGCGCAGCAGCGGCAGCAGCATCGGCTCGAAGCCCGCCTCCGCGTTGCCGCGGCGGGCGAGAACGCCGAGCGCCAGCGTGCGTTCGGCCAGCGTCTCGAACGTCATGACCGCCTTCCCGCCGCGCGCGATCAGCGTGCGCACCACTGGCAGCGCAACATCGAGCCTGTCGCCCGAGAATCCAGCCCCGTTGCCGATGAGAAGCCGTGCCATGCGGCAGCGAGGCTAGACGGTCGCGCGGTCCGGTGCCAGCGTCCGCCCGCAGCACGGAGGGACCAATGGGCACACGCGAGACGGCGATTGCACGGGCAAAGGCGCATTTCGACAGCGGCGCGTTCCGCGACACCTTGAGCGCACTCGTCGCCATCCCCTCCACCAGCCAGGAGGAGGCGCACAGGCCGGACCTTGACCGTTACCTCGGCGGCGCGCTGAAGGACTGGCTCACCCGGCTCGGCTTCACCGTCACGATCCACGACAACCCCCATCCCGGCGCGGGCCCCATCCTCGTCGGCCAACGGATCGAGGGCGATGGGCTGCCGACGGTGATCACCTACGGCCATGGCGACACGGTGCGCGGCCTCCCCGAGCAGTGGAGCGAGGGGCTCGACCCCTGGACGCTGACCGAGCGCGACGGCCGCTGGTACGGCCGCGGCACGGCCGACAACAAGGGCCAGCACGCGCTGAACCTCGCCGCTCTCGAAGCCGTCCTTGCCGAGCGCGGCGGTCGGCTCGGCTTCAACCTCAAGCTTGTGATCGAGACCGCGGAGGAGCGTGGGTCGGTGGGTCTGCGCGAGTTTGTCGCGGCGAACCATGACCTGCTCGCCGCCGACGTGCTGATCGGCTCCGATGGGCCGCGCGTGACGCCAGAGGTGCCGACGATCTGCACCGGCACGCGCGGCACCTTCCATTTCGACCTCGTCGTGTCGCTCCGCCAGGGCGGGGTGCATTCCGGCCACTGGGGCGGGCTCACGCGCGACCCGGCGATCATCCTCGCGCATGCGCTCACGGCGATCATGGACCGCAATGGGAAGATCCTCGTGCCTGGCTGGACGCCTGCGGGCGGCGTGCCGGCAGCGGTGAAGGCGGTGCTCGATGGCTGCCCGCTCGGCGGTGGCGACGGTGCGGCGACGATCGACCAGGGCTGGGGCGAGCCTGGGCTCACGCCGGCTGAGAAGGTGTATGGCTGGAACAGCTTCATCGTGCTGGCGATGCTCTCGGGCAAGCCTGACGGGCCGGTGAACGCGGTAGCCCCCGATGCGCGCGCGCATTGCCAGATCCGCTACACCGTCGATACCGACCCTGCCGTGTTCGAACCCGCGCTGCGTAGGCACCTCGACGCCAACGGGTTCCGCGAGGTTCGGATCGAGCGTGGCGGCACGCGCATGCCGGCGAGCCGCACTGATCCAGCTCACCCCTGGGTCCGCTTCGCCGCAGGCTCGATCGCGCGCACGCTCAACGCCCCGCCGCAGGTGATTCCCAACAGCTCAGGCGGCCTGCCAGGCGATGTATTCGTCGATCATCTCGGCGTGCCGCTGCTCTGGATCCCGCACAGCTACAACGGCTGCAAGCAGCATGGGCCCGACGAGCATGTCATTCCTGCCACGCTGCGCTCGGGCATCGCGCTGATGGCTGGCCTCTGGTGGGACATCGGCGCGGGCGGGGCGCCGCGCTGAGGCGTTGCGATCGAGGGAGAGGACGATGCGCATCCTGGTGCTCGGGGCCGGCGCGGTCGGCGGCTATCTCGGCGGGCGTCTCGCAGCATCAGGTGCGGTGGAGGAGGTCGCCTTCGTCGTTCGCCCGAACCGCCGCGCGGCGCTTGACCGCGACGGGCTCGTGATCGAGAGCCCTCACGCCGGCGACCTGCGGCAGCCCGTCACGGCGCTGCTGCCAGGCGATGTGCGGCCCGGGTGGGACGTGGTCCTGTTCGCTTGCAAGGCCTATGACCTTGCCGACGCGATCGAAACGATCCGTCCAGCCGTCGACGGTCGGAGCGCGGTGCTGCCGATCCTGAACGGCCTGTCGCATATCGACGTCCTCGTGCAGGCGTTCGGGGAGGAGCGGGTGCTCGGCGGCCTTGCCGGCATCCAGGCGACGCTGACAGCAGAGGGCGTCGTACGCCATCTCGCACCGCTGACCTTCATCACCTTCGGCGAGCTTGCTGGGCCGGTCTCGCCCCGCGTCGCCGCGCTCAAGGCCGCGTTCGACCGCACGCACGTCACCGCGACGGCGAGCACCGATATCCGCGGCGCGATGTGGTCGAAGCTCGTCTTCCTCGGCACGCTGGCGGCGGCGACGGTGCTGATGCGGGCAAACCTCGGCGAGATCGCCGCTGCGCCCGGCGGTGCGGCGTGGCTCGAGCGGCTGCTCTCGCGGAGCGCCGAGATCGCCGCGGCGCACGGCCACCCGGTGCCGCCGTCGCAGCTCGAAGGCTACGCGACGTTCTTCCGCTCAAGCCACGCGGCCACCGCCTCGATGCTGCGCGATCTCGAAGGCGGCGGGCGGATCGAGGCAGACCATATCCTCGGCTACCTGCTGGAGGCGGCGCGCCGTGCCGGCGTTCCCGACGCGCTGCACGAGGCGGCGTTCCTCAACGCGAAGGCCTATGAGGCCAGGCGCGCGGCGGGGCGCCTGCCGATGGCGGGAAGCTAGCCGGAGACGGCGGCGATCCGCGCGCGGGTTTCCGCCTCGCCGAGCGCTGCGGCAACATCGAATACCGGCGGGCTGACGGTCGAGCCCGTCAGCGCGGCGCGGAGCGGCATCGCGAGGTCCTTCAGCTTCTGGCCAGTGGCCTCGGCATGTGTGCGCGTCGCGGCCTCGAGTGACGGCGCGTCCCAGGCCACGCCGGCCCAGGAAGCCGCGAGGCCGCGCAGCGCGATGCGGGCCTCCGGCGTCAGCAGCGCCTCGGCCTTCGGCTCGAACGCGAGCGGAACGGTGCGCGCCAGGAACGAGGCTCCATCGGCGAGCTCCTCCAGCGTCTGCGCACGCTCCTTCATCGCGGGCATGAGCTTCGCCACACGCTCCGCCGCGATGGCGCCGACGGCACCCTCTGTGCGTCGTGCGAGGCGTTCGAGGACGAGCTTCGTCAGCCGCGCATCGTCGGCCTTGCGGATGTAGACGCCGTTGAGGTGCTTGAGCTTGGCGTAGTCGAACCGCGCCGCCCCTCGGCCGACATCACCGAGGTCGAAGATCGCGGCTGCCTCCTCCATGCCGATCACCTCGATGTCGGCGCGGCCCCAGCCGAGGCGGAGCAGGTAGTTCGCGACCGCTTCCGGCAGGTAGCCCTGGTCGCGGAAGTCGAGGACGCTCACCGCCCCGTGGCGCTTCGAGAGCTTCGATCCGTCCGCCCCGTGGATCAGCGGGATGTGGGCGAAGCGCGGCGTCTCCCACCCCATCGCGCGGTACACCTGCACCTGGCGGAACGTGTTCGTCAGGTGATCGTCGCCGCGGACGACGTGCGTGACACCCATGTCATGGTCGTCGACCACCACGGCGTGGAGGTAGGTCGGCCGCCCGTCGCTGCGCAGGATGATCATGTCGTCGAGCTCTGCGTTGGCGACGCGCACGGTGCCCTGCACCAGGTCATCGACCACCGTCTCGCCTTCGCGCGGTGCCTTGAGGCGGATCGCGCCGGCGACCCCGGGGGGCGCGTCCTTCGGGTCACGGTCGCGCCAGGTGCCGTCGTAGCGCGGCGGGCGCTTCTCGGCGGTCGCGCGCTCGCGCATCGCCTGCAGTTCCTCGGGCGTTTCGTAGGCGTAATAGGCCGTGCCGGCGGCCACCATGGCCTTCGCCACCTCGGCGTGCCGCGCCTCGCGCGCGCGCTGCGACACGGGCGGCTCATCGGCCGGAACGCCGAGCCAGGCGAGGCTTTCGATGATCTGCTCGACAGCGCCCGGCACCTCGCGCGTGGTGTCGGTGTCCTCGATGCGCAGGAGGTACTTGCCCCCCGTGCTGCGGGCGAACAGCCAGTTGAACAGGGCCGTGCGGGCGCCGCCGATGTGCAGGAACCCGGTTGGCGAGGGGGCGAAGCGTGTGACGGTCATGCGCGGGCCTCTAGCACGGCATGGCCGGGCCGTCAGCCTGACGCGATCGTCGGGATCGCCGCCTCAGCCTCGAACAGATGGAGGAGCAGCCGCACCGCCTGTCCCCGCGCGCCGACGAGGTCGGGGTCACGCTCGAGCAGCAGCGCGGCATCGTCGCGTGCGATGCCGATCAGGTGCTGGTGCGCGCCCGGCTCGACGAGGTGGAAGGCCGGCAAGCCCGACTGGCGCGTGCCCAGCGCCTCTCCCCCGCCGCGGAGCTTCAGGTCCTCCTCGGCGATCACGAACCCATCCTCCGTTCCCACAAGCGTCTCGATGCGCTTGCGTGCCACCTCGGTCAGCCCCTCGTCGTAGACCAGCAGGCAGTACGACGCCTCCTGCCCGCGCCCGACGCGGCCGCGGAGCTGGTGCAGCTGGGCGAGGCCGAAGCGCTCCGCCTGCTCGATGACGATGACGGAAGCTTCCGGCACGTCGACGCCGACCTCGACGACGGTGGTGGCAACCAGGATGGTCTTCTCCCCGGCAGCGAAGGCGGCCATCGCGGCGTCCTTCTCCGGCCCCTTCATCTTGCCATGCAGCAGTGCGACGCGGCCCGGGAAGTGGCGCGAGAGGTCGCGCGCGCGCGCCTCGGCGGCGGCAAGGTCGGACGCCTCGCTCTCGCCCACCAGGGGGCAGATCCAGTAGGCGCGGGCGCCGGCCGCCAGCCTTCGCCCGATCGCCTCGACCACCTCGCCGAGCTTGCCGAGAGGCTTGGCGAGGGTGGTGACCGGGATACGTCCCGGCGGGCGGCCGGCGAGCCGGCTCACTTCCATGTCGCCCCAGGCGGTCAGCAACAGCGTGCGGGGGATGGGGGTGGCGGTCATCACGAGAACGTCCACCGCCTCGCCCTTGGCTGCCAGCATCAGCCGCTGGTGAACCCCGAAGCGGTGCTGCTCGTCGATCACGGCGAGTGCAAGGTCGGCGAAGCTCACGCCCTCCTGGAACAGCGCGTGCGTGCCTATGGCGATGGAGGTCGCCCCGCTCGCGAGCCCCGCGAGTGCCGCCTCGCGCGGCTTTCCCTTCTCGCGACCGGTCAGGAGCGCGACCGTCACGCCGGCTGAAGCTGCGAGGCGCGAGATCGTCGCGTGATGCTGGCGGGCGAGGATCTCGGTCGGTGCCATCAGTGCCGCCTGCGCGCCGGCCTCGACCGCGCGCAGCATCGCCATGAGTGCAACCAGTGTCTTGCCCGAGCCGACATCGCCCTGCAGCAATCGCAGCATCCGGCGGGGGGCGGCAAGGTCGGCATCGATTTCGGCCAGCGCCGTGGCCTGGGCGAGCGTCGGCACATGGCCGAAGGCGGCGAGTGCCTTCCGGCGCAACTCCCCGTTGCCGGCAAGCGCCCGGCCCGGCTGGGCCTTGAGCGCGCGACGCGAGAGCGCGAGGGAGACTTGCTGCGAGAACAGCTCGTCATAGGCGAGCCGCACGCGCGCGGGGTGGGTGGGGGAGACGGCATCGGGGCCGTCGGGCTTGTGCGCGGCGATGAGCGCATCGCGCCAGCCTGGCCAGCGCTCGCGGCGGAGGAGGGAAGCGTCGGCCCATTCGGGCAGGTCGGGAACGCGGTCGAGCGCAGCCTCTGCCGCCCGGCGCAGCTCCCACGCGCGCAGGCCGGAAGTGAGGCCATAGACGGGCTCGATCAGCGGCAATTCGGCCGCCCGCTCGGGGGCGAGGATGAAGTCGGGATGCGGCATCACCAGCCTGCCACGGTCGAGCTTCAGCTCGCCGGAGATGATCCGCCGCGCCCCCTCCGGCAGATGGTCCGCCCTGTGGCTGCCCTGGCCGAACAGCAGGATGTCGAGGCTGTCGGTGCCATCGCCGACGGTGATGACCCAGGGTGCGCTCGCGCTCCGCGGCGCCCGGCGCGCCTCGACCGAGACCTCCATCGTCACGATCGTGCCGGCGCGCGCTTCCGCCACGGTCGGCCGCGCGCGACGGTCGATCACCCCGGCCGGCAGGTGCCAGAGGAGGTCGAGCACGCGCGCCCCTCCCGTGGCCCGGGCAAGCAGCTGCTCGCGCCGAGGCCCAATGCCGGGCAGCGAAGCCGCGCCGGCGAAGAGGGGAAAGAGGAGGGTGGGACGGTTCACGGGCTGACAGGATCGCTCCGGCGCCATATATCACGGTTCGGAAGGGGGCGCCCGGAAGGGTTGCCCCCCGCTTGTCCTCCGCCCCTTTGGTGCTTTGGCAGACACCGCCGCACATGGACCATACGCGCCACGAGACCCGCCGCCGCCGCCTGATCTTCCGGGCGAGCCACCGCGGCACACATGAGACCGACCTGCTGGTCGGCGGCTTCGTCGCGGCCACCATCGCGGCGATGGACGAGGCCGCGCTCGATGATCTCGAGGCTATCCTCGAACTCCCCGATGTCGACCTTTTCGACTGGCTGACCGGCCGCCGTGCCGTGCCGCAGGAGGTGGCCTCGCCGTTGCTTGCGCGCATGGTCGCCTGGGCGCTCGCGCAGCGGGGGATGACAGCGCCTGGAGGGCCGACGAATGGCTGATGGGGGTGCCACCGCCGCGCGGCTCACCGTCGCCGGCTGCCCGGAGGGCTTCGATGCGCTGATGCTCGCCCGCGCGCGGGCCGAGCATGCGGCCCCGTTGCTGCATGTCTGCCGCGACGATGCACGCATGGCACGCATGGCAGAGGCGCTTGGCTTCTTCGCCCCGGGCGTCCCCGTGCTGCAATTCCCCGCGTGGGACTGCCTGCCCTATGACCGCGTCGGCCCGAACCCCGAGATCACCGCGCGCCGGCTCGATTCGCTGACTGAACTGCTCGACCCGCCCGCCGACCCCTTCATCCTGCTGACGACCGTCAACGCGCTCATCCAGCGCGTGCCGCCGGCGGAGGCCTTCGCCAACGCAGTGCTCACGCTCCGGAAAGGCAGCAGCGCGGGGATCGACCGGATCGTCGCCTTCCTGGAGGCGAACGGCTATGGCCGCGCCAACACGGTGATCGAGCCTGGCGAATACGCCGTGCGCGGCGGGCTGATCGACCTGTTCCCCGCCGGCCGCGACGAGCCGGTGCGGATCGACCTGTTCGGCGACGAGATCGACGAGATCAGGAGCTTTGATCCATTCAGCCAGCGCTCGACCGCTGCCCTCGATGCGGTGGTGCTGAAGCCGGTGAGCGAGGTGCTGCTCGACGAGGCCTCGGTCGCGCGGTTCCGCACCGCGTATCGCGAGCTGTTCGGAGCGGCGGCGAACGACCCGCTCTACGAGGCCGTCTCCGCCCGCCGCCGCCACCAGGGGATGGAGCACTGGCTGCCGCTGTTCCATGACCGCCTCGCCACCCTGGCCGACTATGTGCCCGGTGCGCGCGTGTCGTTCGACCATGAGGTCGACGGCGTGCTCGAGGGCCGCTTCGAGATGATCGCGGATCATTTTGCCGCCCGCCGCAACCCCGAGCTTCGCCGCCTGTCGGAAGGCGAGCTGCCGTACAATCCGCTGAAGCCGGCGCTGCTCTACCATGACGAAGCGTCATGGGCCGCAATGCTCGCGTCGCACACGGTCATGCGTTTCGTTCCCTTCGCGCGTGCCGAGAGTGCCGAGCCTGGGATCATCGAGGCAGGCGCCCGCGCCGGGCGGCAATTCGCCGATGTGCGGACGGCCGGCGGCAACGTGTTCGATGCGCTCGCCGAACATGCGAGGGCGCTCGCCGCCCAGGGCCGCCGCGTCATCGTCGCCGCGTGGTCGGCTGGCTCGCGCGAACGGCTGAAGCACCTTCTGGCCGAGCATGGCCTCGGCGCGGCCGAGGCGGTGGAGGACGTCGGCGCAGCCCGCGCGCTGGCGAAGGGGACGGTCGCACTTGCCGTGCTCGGGCTCGAGCGCGGCTTCGTGTCGGATGATGTCGCCGTCATCGCCGAGCAGGACATCCTGGGCGAGCGCATCTCGCGCCCTGCGCGGCGGAAGAAGCGGGCAGACCAGTTCATCGCGGAGGCGACCGAGCTCGGCGAAGGCGACCTCGTCGTGCACATGGACCATGGCATCGGCCGCTACGACGGCCTCGTCACCCTCTCGGTGAATGGCGCGGCGCATGACTGCCTGAAGCTCGTCTACGACGGCGGCGACAAGCTGTTCGTACCGGTCGAGAACATCGAGGTGCTGTCGCGCTACGGCGAGGGCGAGGGGGTTGCGCTCGACAAGTTGGGCGGCGTCGCCTGGCAGAACCGCAAGGCGCGGATGAAGACGCGCATCCGCGACATGGCGGCAGCGCTGCTGAAGGTGGCGGCGGAGCGGCGGCTTAAGGGCGCGCAGAGCCTGATGCCGCCCGAAGGCCTGTGGGACGAGTTCTGCGCCAGGTTCCAGTTCGCCGAGACGGAGGACCAGGCGCGCGCGATCGCCGATGTTCTCGAGGACCTCGCCGCCGGCCGGCCGATGGATCGCCTCGTCTGCGGCGACGTGGGCTTCGGCAAGACCGAAGTGGCGCTGCGTGCTGCCTTCATCGCCGCGATGTCGGGCCAGCAGGTGGCGGTCGTGGTGCCGACGACGCTGCTCGCGCGCCAGCATTTCCGCGTGTTCAGCGAACGCTTCCGCGGCTTCCCCGTCCGCATCGCGCAGCTGTCGCGGATGGTGACGGCGAAGGAGGCACTCGAGGTCAAGAAGGGCCTGGCCGACGGCTCGATCACGCTCGTCGTCGGCACCCACGCGCTGCTGGCGAAAAGCGTCGAGTTCCGCGACCTTGGCCTCGTCGTGGTCGACGAGGAGCAGCATTTCGGCGTGGCGCACAAGGAGCGCCTGAAGCAGCTCCGCGCCGAGGTGCACATGCTGACGCTGACCGCCACACCCATTCCCCGCACGCTGCAACTCGCGCTGACGGGCGTGCGCGAGATGAGCATCATCGCCACTCCGCCGGTCGATCGCCTCGCGGTGCGTACCTTCATCCTGCCGTTCGATCCCGTCGTGCTGCGCGAGGCGCTGATGCGCGAGCGCTTCCGTGGCGGCCAGATCTTCTACGTGGTGCCGCGGATCGAGGACCTGCCGCGCGTGCGCGGGCGCCTGGCCGAGCTCGCGCCGGAGCTCAAGGTCGTTGAGGCGCATGGGCGGCTCACGCCGACCGAGCTGGAGCGGGTGATGACCGAGTTCCAGGACGGCCGCCACGACGTGCTGCTCGCGACCAACATCATCGAAAGCGGCCTCGACATGGCGGCGGTCAATACGATGGTGATCCATCGCGCCGACATGTTCGGCCTGGCCCAGCTCTACCAGCTGCGGGGCCGCGTCGGTCGCGGCAAGCTGCGCGGCTACGCCTACCTTACCCTCGCGCCCGACCGGAAGCTGACCGCGACGGCGGGCAAGCGCCTCGAGGTGATGCAGGCGCTCGACAATCTCGGCGCCGGCTTCACGCTCGCCAGCCACGACCTCGACATCCGCGGCGCGGGCAACCTGCTGGGCGACGAACAGTCGGGCCATATCCGCGAAGTCGGCATCGAGCTTTACCAGCAGATGCTGGAGGAGGCGGTGTCGGATTTGAAGGCCGGCGAGGGCCGCCACGGCGGTTCGGACAGGGAGTGGACGCCGCAGATCAACCTTGGCATGGCCGTGCTGATCCCGGAACAATACGTGCGCGACCTGCCGGTGCGGCTCGGCCTCTACCGTCGCATCGGCGCGCTCGCGACCGACGGCGAGAGCGAGGCGCTGGCGGCGGAGCTGGTCGACCGGTTCGGGCCCATCCCGGCAGAGGTCGAGAACCTGCTGTCGGTCATGGCGATCAAGCGGCTGTGCCGCGAGGCTGGGGTGGAGAAGCTCGATGCCGGTCCGAAGGGGCTCGTGGTCGGCTTCCGCGGCAATGCGTTCCGCGACGCCGTCGGCCTGGTCGCGTGGCTGCAGGGGCAGAAGGGGCTGGCCAAGCTGCGCACCGACCATAAGCTCGTGGTGACGCGCGATCTCGACAACGTGGCGGTGCGCGTCAGGCTCGCCCGCGACGTGCTCGGCGCGCTCGCCGGCCTCGCGGCGAAGGCCAAGGCCGCCTAGACGCCGGCGTTTTCCAGGGCGGCGATGTCGAGCATGCGCTCGAGCACCTCTGGCTCCTGCGCGCCGGCGATGGCGTGCCGCTCGCCGAACACGAAGCAGGGAACGCCATTGATGCCGAGGCGATGGGCGCGGAGGTTGTCGGCGTGCACCGCATCGGTGCCGAAGCCGACCGGCCCGTGCGTCGCCGGCTCCCCTGCAAGCCCCGTCTCTGCCCAGATGGCGGCAAGCGTCCCGCGGTCGCCGATGTCGCGGCCCTCGCAGAAATGCGCGGCGAACAGCGCATCGACCAGCGGCGCTGCACGGCCCTCGCCGCCGGCGAGCCGGACGAGGCGGTGCGCCTCGATGGTCGAGGGGGTGCGGCCGATCCGGTCGAAGCGGAAGCCGATACCCTCGCTCCGCCCCACCTCGGCAATCGCTGCGTGCAGTCGTCTCGCCCTCTCCTCGCCGCCGAACTTCCGCTGGAGATATTCCGCCCGCGCCATGCCGCGCGCCGGCATGTCCGGGTTCAGCAGGAACGGCCGATAGGTGATCTCGACGGACAGGTCAGGCCGCCGCGCGACAGTGCGCGTAAGCCGGCGCACGCCGATCCAGCACCATGGGCAGACCAGGTCGAACACGACGTCGACGGCAAGCCGCACTGATCGGGGGCTCAGCATGTTCATGGCGCGAGAATAGACGGCGCCGGCCTCCCGGTCACGCGTCGGCGTTACCACTTTGGTCATGTCGAGGCCCCACCGTTCGTTCGAGCTGCTGGGAAAGGGCTTGACCGATGTCAATCTTTACACGCGTCGGGATCGGCGCACGCATCTACATGGCGATCGCGCTGATGGCGCTCGTCACCCTTGTGAGCCTCGGCATCGGGCTTGCCGAATTGCGGGCGTATGACCGAACGCTGTTGGCCGTGAAGAACGCTGGCGAGCGGACCGCGATTGCCGAGCGGCTGAACGGCCTTGTCTACGCCGTCGTGATGGACAGCCGCGGCATCTACATGTCGGCCGACACCGAGAGGGCGAAGCCCTTCGCCGCCGGGCTGCGCCGGTTCCTCGGCGGGGTCGAGCGCGAGGTCGCTGCCTGGGAGGCGCTTCTGCCGGCTGAGCAGCGCGCCGGCTTCGCGCCGGTGAAGGCGGGTGCCGCCGATTTCGTCCGCCTGCGCGGCGAACTCGCGCGCCTTGGCACCGAGGTTTCGATCGCCGAGGCAATCCGCATCGGCAACAACGACGACAACCGCCGCAACCGTATGGCCTTCAACGCTGCCATCGACGCGTCAGCCAAGGCCACGGCGGACGAGATGGCCACACTCGCGGCCCAGGTGGCGGGCATGTTCCGTATCACCGCTCTCTGGCTGACCGGTGCCGTGTCCGGTGCGCTGGCACTGATCGGCATCCTCGTCGTCACCATGGTGCGGGGCACGATCGTGAACCCGCTCGGCGCCGTGACGACGGCGCTGTCCGGCCTCGCCGCGGGCAGGACCGATACGGTGGTTCCTGGCGCTGACAGGGGCGACGAGATCGGCCGCCTTGCCAACACAGCCGAAAGCTTCCGCTCGGCACTCGTCGCGCGGGTGGCGATGGAGGACGCCGCACGGGCAGAAGCAGCAGCCAAGGCGGCGCGCGCCGATGCGATGGCAGCCGAGATCGGCCGGTTCTCGACCGCCTCGGCCGGAGTGATGGAACGTCTCGTCGGCGCTGCCGGATCGCTCGGCGCAGCCGTGACCGGCATGCGTGCGGTGGCCGAGGCAACGGCCTCCGGCTCGACGGCCATGGCCGGTTCCGCCGCCAGCGCCTCCGCGAACGTCCAGACCGTCGCCGCGGCAGCGGAGGAGCTCTCGGCCAGCATCGGCGAGATCACCCGCCAGGTGTCTGACGCCGCCCGCATCGCCGGCCGTGCGGTCGAGGAAGCGCGGCGGACCGACGATACCGTCCAGGGCCTCGCCGAGGGCGCGCGCAAGATCGGTGATGTCGTGCGGCTGATCAGCGACATCGCGGGACAGACAAACCTCCTCGCGCTCAACGCGACGATCGAGGCGGCGCGGGCCGGCGAGGCTGGCAAGGGCTTCGCGGTGGTGGCGTCCGAGGTGAAGAACCTCGCCGCCCAGACCGGCAAGGCGACCGAGGAGATCGCCGGCCAGATCGAGTCGATCCAGGGCTCGACCGCCGAGGCGGTCACGGCGATCGGTGCGATCGGCAGGGTGATCGACGAACTCGCCGCCATCGCGTCCGCCATCGCTGCGGCGGTGGAGCAGCAGGGTGCCGCGACGGCCGAGATCGCGCGGAACGTGCAGCAGGCTGCTGCCGGCACGGCGGAAGTATCGTCGCGCGTGTCCGAGGTGCAGCAGGCGGGCGCCGACGCCGACCGTCAGGCGGGCGTGGTCGCTGGCACGTCGTCAGACGTCGCCGACGCGTCGACGCAGATGCGCCAGGAGGTCGAAACCTTCCTCGGGCGCCTCAAGGTCGCCTGACGTTCACGGACCAGTGCTGGGGAAACCGGGCGGGCGATGCAGGAGGGTGCATCGCCCGCTTCGACTGAGGGGGAGTCGCATCAGGCTCAGCGCCAGGCCGGCCGCCCAAGGTTGACCTGGTCCGTGTTGGTGAGCGCCCCGGCAGCGGCGCCAAGCGCACCCCCGACGATGGCGCCCTGAAGCAGCGTCGCCCCCGTCACGGCGCCGACGGCAAGCCCAGCACCGGCGCCGAGAGCGCCACCGGAAAGGGCGCGGTCGCCGGTCGTGTTCCCGCAGGCGCCGAGCAGCAGCGCTGCGCCAAGGGCCAGAAGGGGAAGGGGACGCATCGTTCATCTCCATGAGTGACGGGTGGTTCACTACCCGAGTGTCTTGAGGCGGCATGGCAGGATAAGGGCCGAACATGTCGCAAATCCGTGAGGTCCCACTCGATACCGACGCGCCCGGCCTTGTCCGATAGCAACGGCCGGCGCCGCCGCCCCCTTCCCGCGGGGCCGATCACGACCGCGTGAGCCGCTCTCCCTTTGCCGCCTCGGCACCGAGGCTGCACAATGGGCGACGACGAGAGACAACACGGGGGACGTGCCGGCATGGGTGCTTCATTCGCGACCGAGCGCAGGCTGCTTGCCGAGGACGAACTCGGGCCGGTGCAGAACAGCCACTATCCCGCACTGGAGTCGCTGCCACACGACGACCTGGTTTCCCTCGCCCGTTGGATCCGTGAGCGTCACAACCGCGCGCGCGACATCATCCGCGGCCGCAGGCGGGTGCGCAGCGGCAAGGCGGAGGCGCGCGGAACGGCATCCGAAAGCGCGTCGGAGCGAGGGTTGGCTGCAAAGAAGCAGGTATTCGCGCGCGGCATGAAGCGGGTGAACGCCAAGCTCGGGCTGATCGCGGCAGAGGCCAGGCGCGCGCGCATGGTCGCTGCGATGGAGGAGGCGCTGGCGCGGCGGAAATCCGCCCCCGTCCACCACCCGCACGGCGGTGACAGTGCCGGGGGAGGCATGGCGGCGCGGCCGCGCGAGAAGCGCCGCGGCATCATCACGGGTGGCCGCATCGGCAGCGTCTCCCAGGCAGGGCGCAACGCCCAGGCGGCGAGGGATTCCAGGGCCGGCGGGTGACAGACCGGCGACCGGGGATGAAGCGGTTCACGCTGCGCTGGCTGAAGCGACTTGCACTGCTCGGCGCCGGCGGTCTGGTGGCCTTCGTGGTCATCCGCGCCGTCGACAGCCAGCGCGGGCCGCCGCTCGACCTCTGGCACACCGAGGTGCCGGAGGAGCCGCGCGCGGCCGAGATCGACCGCCTCGACTGGGCAGGCTATCTCGCCGCGGAGGAGAAGGCGTTCGCCGAGGTGCGGCGGCGGGTGATCGAGAAGCTGCCCCCTGAGGCGCGGCGGCCGGACAACCGCTTCTACGTCGACAGCCCGATCAACCCCGCGCGGTTCGACAATGACTGGAACCGCTCCTACGTGCTCGCGCCCGAGGGCACGCCGCGCGGTGCGGTGGTGCTGCTGCACGGGCTGACGGACGCGCCCTACAGCCTTCGCCACGTCGCCGGGCTCTACCGTGACCAGGGCTTCGTCGCCGTTGGCCTGCGCGTGCCCGCGCACGGCACGGTGCCGGCGGCGCTGACCGACACGGTGTGGGAGGACTGGTCGGCAGCGACCAGGCTTGCGATGCGCGAGGCGCGGCGCCGCGCAGGACCTGGCGCGCCGATCCATATCGTCGGCTTCTCCAATGGCGGGGCGCTCGCGCTCAAGCACGCGCTCGATGCCGTCGAGGACCAGCGCCTGGTGATGCCGGACCGGCTGATCCTTGTCTCGCCCATGGTTGGCATCACCGCCTTCGCGCGCTTCGCCGGGCTCGCTGCCATCCCGTCCGTCCTGCCTGCGTTCTCGAAGGCCGCCTGGCTCGGGATCATCCCGGAGTTCAATCCGTTCAAGTACAATTCATTCCCCGTCAACGGCGCGCGGCAATCCTGGCGGCTGACGCAGGCGTTGCAGGCGCAGCTTCGCGCGCATGCGGCCGATGGCAGGATCGCGCGCATGCCGCCTGTGCTGACGTTCCAGTCCGTCATCGATTTCACGGTGAGCACGCGCGCCGTCGTCACCGCGCTCTATACGCTGCTGCCCGAGAATGGCAGCGAGCTCGTGCTGTTCGACCGCAACCGCGCGACCAAGCTCGGGCCGCTGCTGCGTCCTGCCTTCGATGTCTCGGCCAGCCGGCTGGTGCCCGATGCGCCGCGGCCATGGCGGCTCGTGCTCGTCACCAACGACGAGGAGGGGAGCACCGGGACGATTGCGCGCGTGACCGATGCAGGGGCCGTGGAGGAGCGGCTCGTACCGCTTGACGCCGCCTATCCGCGGCATGTGTTCTCGCTCTCGCATGTGGCACTGCCGTTTCCCGAGTGGGACTCGCTCTACGGCGCCAGCCCCGATCCGCCGGCGCAATATGGCGTCGAGCTCGGAACGATCGGGGCGAGGGGCGAGGTGGGCGTGCTGATCGTCAGCCTCGACAACCTTGCGCGGATGAGCTGGAACCCCTTCTACGATCACATGATGGCCCGGATCGCCGCGCACATCCCGCCTGCACGCTGATGCCCGAACGATGCCACGCATGATCCTGCTCGCGCTGTTCGCCCTCGGTGCCTTCCTGCTCGCCGCCATCGCATGGGCGTGGACGCCCGATCGCCCGCGCGCCGCCCTCGAGGCCCGCTATCTCGCGGCACCGTCCGACATGATCGATGTTGCCGGCACGCGGCTTCACGTGCGCCAGAGCGGGCCGGTGGATGCCCCGGCCGTGATCCTGCTGCACGGCTTCGGCGCGTCGCTGCACACATGGGAGCCGTGGGCAGAGGTGCTCGCGGCAACCCATCGCGTCATCCGCTACGACATCCCCGGCTTCGGCCTGTCGCCGCCCGATCCGGGCAACGACTATTCGCTCGCGCGCGACATCGCCATCCTCGATGGGCTGATGGACAGGCTCGGCCTCGCCCATGCCGCCCTCGTCGGGCATTCGATGGGCGGCAAGATCGCCTGGCACTTCGCCGCCAAGCGGCCCGATCGCGTGTCGCGCCTCGTGCTCGTCGCGCCCGATGGGTTCGCCACGCCGGGCAAGGGGTATGGCGAGGCGCCGACGGTGGGCAGGTCGCTCGCACTGATGACGGTGTTCCTGCCGCGCCCTGTGCTGCGCATGACGATCGCTCCTGCCTATGCCAACCCCGTGCGCCTCGATGACGCGATGCTCACGCGCTATCACGACATGATGCTCGCCCCCGGAGCGCGCAGGGCGATGCTTGCGCGGCTGTCGCAGGCGGTTCTCGAGTACCCGGCTGACCTGCTGCCACGGATCACCGCGCCGGTGCTGCTGCTCTGGGGCGAGGACGACAGGATGATCCCTGCCTCGCACGCCGCTGACTACGTGCGCCTGCTGCCGGGTGCGGAGGTGGTTCGTCTTCCCAACCTCGGCCACGTTCCGCACGAGGAGGATCCGGCCCGGTCGCTGCCACCGATCGCCGCGTTCCTCGCGCGCTGAACTCACCCGGCTTCGTCGAGCGGCTTGGCGAGCCAGACGAGACGTGTGCGCGTGAAGCCGAGATGGTCGTAGAAGTCGAGTGCCGGCGCGTTCGTCTCGTCGGCCAGCAGCGCGATCCTGAGCGCCCCCTTCCCCTGCGCCCATGATTCCGCGGCCGCGATCAACGTCCCGCCGATGCCGCGGCCGCGGCAGCGCGCCGTGACCACGACATCCTCGATTCCGGCCGAAAGCCCACCGCGTGCCGTGCTGATGCTAAGTTGCACCGTGCACATGCCAGCGACCGCACCCTCGGCGACAGCGACAAGCACGACGGCATCGGCGCGTTCAAGCAGCAGGCCGAGCCCGCGTGCCTGGACCTCCGGCGCGATCGCGAAATCGGCCTCGATCGCGAACAACTCGCCGAGGAGTGCTGCCATCGCCGGCACGTCGGCGATGGTCGCCACCCGGATCGCTGTTGCCATCCCCCTGCCGTCGCTGGCCGTCTACCACTGGCCCGTCTGCTGGCCCGCCTACTGGCCCGTCGGCTGGCCCATCTATTTGCCCGCCTACTGGCGCGGAGGCTGTTGCTGCTGCTGGCCGGCTTGCACGCCGCGCTGGAACTGCGCCTCGCGTTCACGTTGATGATAGTCGAACAGCAGGCCACCCGCAGCACCGGCACCGGCACCGATCAAGGCGCCCCAGCCGAAATTGCCCGACATCGCACCGATCAGTCCGCCGACCGCCGCACCACCGGCAGCGCCCGTGCCAGCGCGCATCAGCGTCGGGTCAGCGCCGCTCTCGCAGGCACCGAGAGGAAGGGCGAGGGCGAGCAGGAGTCCGGCGGCCCCGAAACGATATGCTTTCGTCATGAGATGCTCCTCTTCGCGCGTCTGTGTCAGCGGCGCGGGCAGGGGTAGGTGTCGACCAGGAAGCGGAACACGCCCTCGACGGCCGGCGCGTTCATCCGCCCAGCCCCGCCATTCGCCCAGGCGAGGAAGCGGCGCACCGTCTCGGCCCCGGTCGGCGCCGTCGCCGGGGGGCAGAACAGGGGGGCTGCTCCGGCCGGCGTCGAGGCGCGGTGATAGTCGAGCGCGCCGCGACCATAGCCGTGGCACCAGCCGAGTGCCTCGAGGTATTGCGGGTCGGAGGTCGGGGTGCTGCAGAGGCGCACGAGGTCTCCGATCGTCTTCACGTCGAACGTGTCACTGGTCAGCCGCGGCTGTGCCGCAATCGGGGACGCGATCAGCAAGGCTGCACAGGCAGCGGCAATGGCCAGACGCATGATGTGGCGTTCCTCTCCCATTTGGTGGCCAAGACTAGCGCGAAGTGCGGCCGCGCGCACGCATCGTCATGCCGCGGCCGCACCCAGCGCTCATCCGTGGCTCAAAGGCTCACCACCGCCACCGGCAGCGATGGCACGATATGGATCGAGACGGGGTCGTAGAACCAGTCCGCCTCGAACCCGCCGTCGCCGCCCGCCGGATTGAAGGCCCGCGAGGCGACATCCAACGAGAACGAGAAGGCGCCCTGCACCTGCGCGCCAGGGGTTGCTGAGTCTGGCGGTTCGATCCCGGCGAGCCGGAAGATCGCGGTTCGCACCGCCGCAGTGTCGAGCGGCATGGTGTGCCAGGCCTCAGCCGAGTTCTCGGCCGATACGAGCACCGGTGCCGCACTGCCGCCGCAGCCACCGCCGCGGAGGAAGGCAGAGCGGAAGTGGTTGGCGGAGGCAAGCCAGCCGACCTCGATCTCGATGTCCACACCCGCCGGGCGCCGGATGACGGGGCAGACCAGTTCCATCGGCAGGCTCCACGCCCCGCCGACGGTGCGCCACCGCAACGAGGTGAATTGCGCGTTCGGGCGGCTGTTGTCGATGCGGAAGCCGACAGGCGTTGCGGTCTTGACCGCGTTCGCAGCGTTGCGCGTCTCGAGCGTCACCTCATAGAGGCCGTTGGCGAAGCCGCCCGTCGGCCAGTTCAGCGCAAGCCGTGCGGGGTGCCAGCCCTCCGCCGCGGGGCGAACGGGGTACCACCCGGTCGCGTCTGCCGCCTGCCAAACCGTCTGCAGACTGCCGCCAGTGATCCTGTGCAGTGGCCAGGTGAGGCCGGTGAACGGCACCTGCACGCTGCCATTGTGGCGATACAGCAGGCGATAGCTCGTTGCGTTATCGATCTCGACGCAGCCATAGAGCTGCAGTGTGCCGCAATAGGGCGTATCGGCTGCCGCGAGTGGCAGGTCGGACGCCCGTGCCGGGTCGAGCCCCGAGGCGCGCGGTCGGTTCGGCCGCTTGGCGTAGCCGGTGACGGCGTCGTGGTAAGGCGTTGCCGGCGCCGACGGGTCGACCACCGGCATGAGGCCGGCGAAGGTGACGGCAGGTACGGTGCCGCAGGCGATGTCGGGGACGTCGCACGTGATGCCGGCGACCGCTATCGGGCTTGCCTCGAGCGTCACATCGGGGATCGCGCCGCTGTTCCAGCGTACGTCGAAGAAGCCTTCTGAGTAGATCGTCTCCTCCGCCCCGTCATTGTCGACGTCCTGCGTCACGCGGAAGGTGATGTCGGGCACGTCGAGCACGGGGAGCCATTGCGGCAGGACAACGGTGTGGCAGCGACGGAACGGTCCGATCCAGCGGTCGGGGCGCACCTGCTTCAGCATCTCCGCTGTCATCCCGCGGGCGAGCGGCAGGCGTGCGGCGTCGGGAATCATCGCCCGTGTCGTTGCACCCGCTGCCGCGGCGCCGCCGCCCTCCGGCATCGGTGGGGCCATCGCCACGCGTGTCGCGGCCAGCATGGCGTTGATCGCGGCGGCTGGCGCACCGGCTGCCTTGGCACGCTCGGCACGCACCATCACCTCGGCCGTCTCGCGCCCGACCAGCTGCTCGACGCGCCGGATCGCGAAGCCACCATCGCGCAGCAGCGGCGGCGGATCGGGCTCTGGGATCGGCGGCTCAGGCCAGCGGATGCGCTCGGGGATCCTGATGCCGTCGATGTCCTTGAGGATGTCGGCCAGCGTCGGGCGCTCGAAGATCACGTCGTAGCAGACGCGCTGGGCGCGCCAGCGCAGCACCCAGTCGATGTCGAAGCGCGGCACCCAGGCGCAGAAACGGCCGCACGCGTCGGTTTTCGCCGTGGCGATCACCTCGCGCTTGCACGAGAGCGGGAAGTACCACCCCCACGGATAGCCGGGCGGGAACCAACCAAGCAGCGAACAGTCGGTATCCTCGACATGGACTGTGGCGAAGGGCACGGGCAGCATCGTGCCATCGGGCCCACGCTTGACCACGCGGCCGCAGACGCGGCGGTACGCTAGCAAGGCGGGGTCGAGGCGGAAGCGAAGTCTATCCGCGAGCTCGGCCACCGGCCGCTTGGCGAGTTCTGCGACCGCGACGCCAGAGAGCCTTGCCAGCCTCGTGGCTGCAATGTCGTTGAGTGGTGCCTTGTCAGGGTCAGCGATGACGGCGACGGACGGAATCCTGTCGGTCACCCTGCCCAGGGTGTCGGCGGGTGGCGTCTTTGTCGTGGAGCCGGCCTTGGGTGTCGTTGGCGCGCGTGCCATCGGCGGTGTCCTTCCCCATGTCTTTCCCGTGTTGGGCTGTGGCAAGGAAGGCTAGTGCCACTGAAGCGTGCAACGCTGTGATCCAGATCATGCGCCTTCACCGGCACCGCCAGCGGCCGGCCCGCTCCCCGACGCGTGACTGCACCGACGCGAACCCGAAGCAGCAACGCCGGTTCAACCCTCAATCCCGCTGCCGATCAGAGGCGGGCAAACAGAGGGAAGGACAAGGTCTCGTGACACAACCGAACCAGAACAATCCGGCCAACCCCGGTGGCCAGCGCCAGCAGCCTGGCGGGCCGAACGACCCGAAGCAGCAGCACGAGCAGGGCCGTGGGACTGGCGATGCCAGCAAGCAGGGCTCGAAGGGCTATGGTGGCGGGAGCACCGAGGAGAAGCAGCCCGGTGGCAAGGCGCTCGACATCAACGGCCCTGGCGGGGGCAAGGGGGAGCAGCGCGACCAGGGTTCTCGTCGCCAGGACCGCTGAGCTTCCCGCACGCGCCGATGCTGGATCCGTCGGCCGGAAGGCCGGCGGGTTCCGCGTGCACGGTGGTTCGCCGGCGACTATCGGGCGGCGCGACTTCCCGGGCACTGACGCCCCAGGGTTCCCTCCCCGGGATTCACTACCGAGGGTTCCCTCCCCAGTGCTCAATCTCACGGGTTCAATCCTCAGGGGTGAAGAAGCACTCGATGGGGCGTGCGACGATCCTGCGCAGTTGCGCCGGGTGGCTCACCGCATGGCCCTGTTCCTCCATCGTCCCACTTACGTTCCGATAGGCCTCGAGTGCCCAGTGTCGGCGTGCAGCATGGACGCCGACATTGACTGCGATTCCGGCCCGGGGTGGCGCATGCCCGGCATGCCCGGGCGACCCCGAGACCGCGTAGGCGAGGCGTCGCGGCGGTGAGGCGACGGCACGCGCCGCAGCCCGTGCAATGTGCGCGGCAGCGCCATGGTCGGGATGCGGATCCGCATCGCTTGGAGCGAGCAGGATGCCGGCGGACCTTTGCCGCAGCATGGCTGCGACGACGTCCACGGCGATGCCAAATGCGAACCCGTCGGCCGCAAGCGCGCCCTCCGGCAGGTCGAGGAACGAGACCATCGCGGCGCCCCCCCCGAGCCGCGCGATGGCCGTCAATGTCTCGGCGCGACGGAGAACGTCGACCCGCCGGATGTCGCGGAGCGGCATGTCTCGCAGCGCCCTGAGAACGCCCGCGCCGCCCGTCAACATCACAATGTGCACCGGCAGTCCACGCTGCGTCGCCTCGGCGATGAGGCCACCGCAGCCGAGGAGCTCATCGATCGGATGCGGTGCGACGATCAGGAATGATCCGCCAGTCGCCAGTTCGCCGACATCGACGAGCGGGAACATCGGCTGCCGCGCCTCGCATGCTGCTGCCGTTGCAGTCACCGAGGCTGGCCGGCGCCGCCCGACATCAGCCGCAGGCAGAGTGCGCGCAGCCGCTCGACCGAGAACGGCCCAAGCTGCGCCTCGCTGCCCGTGATGGCCGCAGGGCGGCGCGGATTGTCACGCGGCGGCATCTCGGCCGGCATGGGAGGCTCCTCCGGAGGGCTCTCGCGCGGCGGCAGCTCGGGCGGAACATCCTCGGTCGGAATCGGCCTGTCCTCTGGACCGCGGACCGGCGGGCTGGGCATGTCGGGCGAAGCACCCGGCCGCTTTGGTGCAATCGGCTCGCCGGTCCGGCGAGTCGGATCCGTCATCGACGGTGGGTCACTCGCTGGGAAGCTGTCATCGAGCGCGTCATCGAGCCGGTCCTCGCGCAGCTTGGTCCCTGCATCACGGGTCGTGCCATCCATGCTCATCGCTCCATGCCTGCTGTGGCGGTGGGGTGTAGGGTCAGAACCACGGGTGCGGGCGAAGGTTCCAGCGCTGCGCCAACACCCGCCAACCCAGCGCAGGGCACGCGACGCTGCAGGCGACCGGCTCACGCCGAGCGCCTGCAATGTGCGGAAACTGGTTGTCTGTGCTAGCGGCGCGCGCCGACTGCAGCGCCACCGACGGCAGCGCCGAGCCCGAGCAGCATCGTCGCGAAGGCCCAGAACGCAAGCACCGCGCCTGACGTCGCCGCGACATCCGCAGCACGGCGTGCCTGCTCTTCCACGGCCCGCGCACGGGCCACAATCGCCTGCTCCGCCTGGTCGAGGCGTTGGCGGGCCTCTTCCGGTGCGATGCCCGCCGTCGCAGCGATCAGCTGCTCCATCCGCGCGCGGTCGTCGGGGTTCCAGGAGCCATCGGCAAGGCGACGGCCGGCCAGGTCGGCCATCTCCGCCATCAGGTCCTCACGCGATGCCGAAGCGGGATCGGACGGCGCGGCCAGGCGGCGCTGGAGCCCCGCGGCGATCTCACTCGGATCGACCTGCGACACGACGGCCGCACCGCCCGCTGCCGCGACCGATGTCGCCGCACCCGTGATACCGCGGATGGCAGCGACCGTTCCGCCTGAGAGCGCGGTGCCGACCAGCGCAATTGCGATGACGAAGCTGACAGCCCAGACGCCCATCCCGTGCAGCAGGGCGTCCTTCCTGCTCCATGTCGCTGCAAGCCGCGCCGCGACGATGCCGCCGAGCAGAAGCCCGAGAGCGCTCGACAAGGCCATCCATGAAGCGGCGGCGATGGTGAACGTGCTGCCGCTCGGGCTGTCGCGGTCGACCGCGTCAACCGACGAGGCACCGATCGCAGCGCCGAGGGCGTGCAGCATTGATCCGAATGCGATCGCAACAATCGCGCCAACGAGGATCGCGCCCCAGCTGACGGTGGGGGCAGCACCCTGCATCATGATGGTATCGGGCGGTGCAGGATCGAGGCGGGCGTCGATGCGCGCCGAGGGCGTAACGTTCATGGGCCTTGTCCTTTGCTCACGGGCTTCGACAGGAAGCGCTTACTGAACCGAACCGTCCGCGCGCCGGGAAGTTCCCTCCCCGACGTGGGTCAAGCGCTCAGGCAAACAGCCATGACAGCGCGAAACCGATGACGACGAGGACGAGCGAGACGGCAAGCACGTAGCGCACGATGCCGGGTGTGATGCCCTGTCGCACCTGGACCGCGGGCGCTCCATCCTTCCTCATCGGTCCATTCTGCGGCGGCTCGGTCATGCGAATTCTCCAGTGCCGGAGATTGGGGAACGCGCGGTGACTGCGGCGGTTGCACGAATCCTCATGCCGCGTGCGGTGCATCGCTCAGGCAGTGTCATGAGCGGACGTCGACGCGCGCCGGGGCAGGCGATGCCGTCACACCGCCCGCCCGTCGGTGGCCTCACCCTCGCGTGGCGCGCGGCCCCCACGCTGCGCGGGTGGAGATGCCGCGGGCTGCTGCCGCTGCGGCAGGGAGTTGGGCGAATAGGCTTGCCGCAACAGCGCCTCGAGTGCGGCGCGCGCCCGATGCACACGGCTCTTCACGGTCCCGACGGCGCAGCCGGAAATCGCCGCGATCTCGTCGTACGACATGTTCGCCCCACCCGCGAGCGCAAGCACGGAGCGGAACTCGGGCGGGAGCCGCATGAACTGTCGCACCAGGTCCTTGAGCTCAAGCCCGTCCATCTGGTCGGGAAACACGGAGGCGAAACCGTCGTCGAGTTCATGCAGCGGGCGCGTCCGCCGCCGCTTGGCGACGAATTCGTTGAGGAACCGATTTCGCAGTACCCTGAAGGCCCACGCCTTGAAGTTCGTGCCTTGCTCAAAACGATCGGCAGCCGCGAGAAGGCGGACGGCGGTATCCTGCACGAGGTCGTCTGCATCCGCCCGGTTGCCCGTGAGGAACAATGCGTAGGCCCGCATGTTTGGCAGGAGGGCGACCAGGTCCCGATCTATCGACGGCATGGCGAGGCTCTCACTGGTTCCACGTGAGGGTCAACGACGCATGCCGCGCGAGGGTTGCGGCTCACCGGTGCACGCCGGGGAGGAATCACCCGCATCCGGGTGGTCATCACACCATGCTGACGCCCTGGTTGAGTGGCACGCTGCGTTTTCCTGCGAACCTTGCCGCACCTCGCCCGTTTGTCGTCCATCGCCCGCATTCCGTGGGCGCAATGGGAGACCAGCCATGCGAAGGATCGCTTCCACGCTCGCCGTGTGCGCAGCCGTCACGCTCGGCGCGTGCGGCACGCAGCAGGATGAACGCGTTCAGGGTGGCGCTGCCGCCGGTGCGGCCGCGGGCGCGGGTGTCGGCGCACTCGGCGGGCCGGTGGGCGCCGTCGTCGGCGGTGTCGTTGGCGGTGCCGCCGGCGCCGTGACGGGCGCGACGACCGACCCGAGCGACGTCAATCTCGGCCGTCCGGTATGGGCAGAGCCCGACACGCGCCTCAACCCGCCTGACAATGATCCGCGTCGCTGATGACGCGGGCCGCGCACGCAGAAAGGGCCGCGCATGACGCGCGGCCCTTTCCTTTGTCCCCGACCCTGCCGGGCCGGTTCGGCTCAGCGCCGGCGGGCGGTGTAGTCAAATTTCGGGGCGTTGCGGAGTTGCTCCTCCGTCAGCGTCGTCTCGACCCGTGTTTCGTCGTCGGACACGCGGCGCATCCGCAGCGCTGCTGGCTCGACTGCGACATAGCTCTGCGCAATGCCGACCAGCCCGCCGAACGAGAGGATGATGCCGATGACTTCGCCGCGATCGGAGATGATCACGTCCGCGACATCGGCGATCTTGTCCTCGCCGCCCGTGGTGTAGACGTCAGCACCGTCGAGCCTGCTGGCGAGGTAGTGGGATGCGCCGGCCTGTCGCACGAACCCGGTCGTCGAACCCGCACCGCCCATCGGGGGCTGGGCTGCCTGCCGCTCGGGGATCGCGCCCATTCCCGGCTGCCCGGGCTGTGCGCGGCCAGGCATCGAGCCAGGAACGGAACCAGGCGGAACAGGGCGATCGGTGCCTGGCTGGGCGGTTCCGCTCATCCCCGGTGATGGTGTCGGGGCTGGTGCCTGCGCCGGTGCCTGGGCGGTTGCAAAGCCGGCGGCCATCATGATCGTCGCTGCAACGATACTCGTGCTGAGAAGGCGGTTCCGTGTCGGCATGGTGTCTCTCCCGTTCATGCTGTTGGTGCGGAAAGAACCAGTGTGGTGTCGGTAGGTTCCAGCCAGCAGGCTGTCAAACCGAGCAGGTCGGCGGCATGGCGGCCGCGGTGCTGCGCATCGCATGAGGGCCGCATTGGCGCGACGGGTGAGGGACGACGGGCGAAGCCGGACAGCATCTGCCGCCGCCCTCGCCCGTCCCGTTGTTCATGCGGTGGTGGGCACGACCGGCTTCAAAACATCGCGCTCTTCACGCCGCGGCCTGCGCCTCGGCGATGACGGAACGGCTGGCGAGATCCTCAAGCAGCTTATCCGCTGCCTTCTCCTCGGTAAGGGTCTCGCGCAGCAGCTTGACGATGTCGGGCTGGTTCATCCCCTCGGCCCACGCGATGAGGGTGAGGTAGCGCGCCATCTCGTAGTGTTCCACCGCCTGGCCACACGCGATCAGTCCCGCATCGCGGACGGGGCTTGGCTGCGTGGCCTCCTCGAGCAGTTCCTCGCATTCCTGGATCAGGCCCTGGATTGCTTCGCAGGTCTGGCCCTGCGCCCTCTTGCCGAGCGTTTCGAACACGCGCTGCAGGCGCTCGACCTGGCCCTGGGTCTGTTCCTTGTGCTCGGTGAAAGCCTGCTTGAGCTTGGGATTCTGCGCAGCCCGCGCCATCTTGGGCAACGCCTTCAGCAGCTGACGCTCGGCGTAGTAGATGTCTTTGAGCGTCATCATGAAGAGTTCACTGAACTGCATTGGATCAACCTCCGTTCACCGCACCCGCGGCGAGTGCTGGGGCTGAACCGCCTCGGCGCGGACGGGTTCCCAGCGGCGGGGTGCGCTCATTGCGCCGCCACCGCGTCGGCTGACCGATCGTCTCGCCTGGCTTTCGTTCCATCGGCGAGCGCGACGAGTGCCGCCACCGATCCAGCATCGCCGAGCAGCGCCAGTTTCTCCTCGCGATCGAGGATGGCGAGCGCATCGGTGAGCGCGTCCACCGCAGCGACCTTCGTCCGCCCAGTCGCCCGCTTGAGATCCTGACGCGCATGGCCTGCACGTCGCGCAGCCGGCAGAAGTGCGAGATGCAGTGCGAGCAGCGTTCTGTCGGCGGCAAGTCGGATGATGCCGTCGGCATCCGGCGCATCGAGGCTGCGCAGCCGGGCGCGGCAAGTGGCCGCGCGCTGCAGCACGCGTGGCGGCGATGCTTCCTCCGGAATGACAAGCAGCCCCGCCCGCGCCAGTGCCTGCCCGACCCTTGCGCTGCCGGTGACGACGACGAGCGGGATGGCGAGCAGGAGGCCGAGGATCACCGGTGACATCCAGAGCGCGAGCGACGGCGCAATGAGGATGACGAAGCAAAGTGCCACGCCGAGCAATGTGTGCCACGCATAGAGCCGGATGGCGTCGCGCCAGGCGACATGCCTGCGGTCACGGCATTGTGCCGACCACCCGGCATCACGGCCCGCGAGGATGCTCGCCACGTGGCGCGCGTGCGTGAGCATCGAGACGGGGGCAATCAACCCGGAAACGATGATCTCGATCACGGTTCCGGCAAGCACGGTGCCAGCCCCGCCCGCGCGGCGGCTTTCGCTCGTGTTCCGCAGGAACGCTGCGGCAGCGAGCAGCTTCGGCACGATCAGCATCATCATGGTCGCGACGAACATCCACTTCGCACGCACGGGGTCGACGACGGGCCAGTGCGGGAACAGGGCATGGCCTGTCGGAAAATAGACATGCCCCGCGAGATGGGCCTTTAGTGAAAGGACGATTCCGCCGATCAGGAAGGCGAGCCACAGCGGCGCCGTGAGATACGCGCCGATGCCGGTCAGAAGGTGAAGCCGGCTGATGGGGTGGAGCCCCGCCGCCGGCAGGATCGCCGCATGCTGGAGGTTGCCCTGGCACCACCGGCGATCGCGGATCGCACTGTCGATCATGTTGGGCGGCCCCTGCTCGTGGCTGCCGCTGAGCAATGGGATCGTGTGCACCGCCCAGCCCGCGCGGCGGAGCAATGCTGCCTCGATGAAGTCGTGGCTAAGGATCTGCCCACCGAATGGCTTGGCGCCAGGGAGGTGCGGAAGGCCGGCAGACGCGGCGAAGGCGGCGGTGCGGATGATGGCGTTGTGACCGTAGTAGTTGCCCTCCGCGCCCTGCCACCAGGCATTGCCCGCGGCAATGAGGGCGCCATGGATGCGGCCAGCGAATTGCTGCATCCGGGCGAGCAGCGTCTCGCCGTCGACACTGATGGGCAGGGTCTGGATCATTCCGACATCGGGATGTCGTTCCATCGCTCCTGCAAGGCGCACCAGCGTACGGCCCTCCATCACGCTGTCGGCATCCAGCACGACGAAATGCGCATAGGCGCCGCCGAACCGCGTGATCCACTCAGCGATGTTGCCGACCTTCCGCTCCGCATTATCGTGGCGCCTGCGATAGTGGATCGGTGGGCCGCCGGCGATGCGGTGGCGGATCGCCAGGAACTGTGCTTCCTCCGCGATCCACGCATCTGGGTCCGTCGTGTCGCTCAGCACGAAGATGTCGAAGCTCGCAGCCGCACCCGCCTCGACCAGCGAGCCATGCATCGCCTCGATCGCGCCGAACACCGCGGCGGCCTGTTCGTTGTGGATGGGCATCAGCAGTGCCGTGCGCGTCGTGAGTGCAAGCCTGCCACCGGCCTCGAGCAGATGATGGGTACGGCCGCGCAGCAACACGGCAAAGCCGATGATGGCGTTGATGAAGGCAAGCCCGATCCACGCGAAGAGCATGGCAAAGAGCATGAGCAGGATGATCGCCGGCATGCCAGGGCCAGGACCGTCCAGCACTTTCGACATCTCGATGGTTGCACCGATGCCGAGCATCGTGGCCCCGCCGAGGACGAGGAGCCTGCGCCACGCAATGCCGGGGGGCGAGGATGGCAACCGCGCTGGCGCGCGGGGTTCCGCACGGCCAAGCGACTGAACAGGCATCGCCATCGGGCATCCAAGTGGCATCGCAGGGAGCACCCGATCGCCGCCGCGGCGGCGAGCGCGGCCCGCGAACTCGCTTATGCCGACCATCGGTACAGCCAAGTCTCGGTCAACGGTGCGCCGTCATGCAGCAGCCTCACGCCGAGCTCTGCCATGGGCGCGCCGCCGGAGGCGAATTCGAAGGCAACGCGCAGGCCACCCGTCTCGATATTCGGGTGAATCGTCGCGTGATGGATGGTCCCCGCACTTGCCCACGCATCGAGGACAGGACGCGGCGCGCCCTGACGCTCCGCGAGTGCCCTGCCGTCGACGTCGAGGACGAAGCGGCGCATCCGCGCGTTGCTGCCCGCGCCCACGCGCGTGCCGGTGAACGCAGCGACCGTCGGGCCGATGGGCGGCTCCGAGCACCAGTGCAGCCGGTACTGAAGCCGCGTCTCGCCACCGGCTGGCAGCGGTGCCTTCGGACGCCAGAACGCGACGATGTTGTCGTTGATCTCGTTCGGCGTCGGAATCTCGATGAGCTGCACCTCACCCTCGCCGAAGGGGCTCAGCGGCTCGACCCATAGCGAGGGCCTGCGGTGGAAGGCTGATTCGAGATCGTGGAAATCCGTGAAGAACCGGCGCCGCTGCATCAATCCGAAACCGGTCGGATCGCGATCGGCAAAGCCACTGACCTGCAGGGTGCGCGGGTTCGTCAGCGGGCGCCAGAGCCGCTCGCCGCGCGCCGTCAGGACAAGCAGGCCATCGGAGTCGTGCACGGCTGGGCGATAGTCATCCGCGCCACCGCGATCGTTCGGGCTGTGCAGGTACATGCTGGTCAAGGGTGCTATGCCTGCGGAGATCAGGTTTCGCCGTGGATAGAGCCGCGCATCGACATCCATCGTCGTCACCGCACCCGGCCTGACAGTGAAGCGATAGGCACCGGCAACGCTCTGGCTGTCGAGCAGGGCGTGCACCACGAGTGTCTCGGCCTCGGGATCGGGGCGCTCGAACCAGAAGCTGCGGAACCAGGGAAACTCCTCGCCTTTCGGATCAGCCGTCCCGAGCGCGAGGCCGCGCGCGGAGATGCCATAGACATGCCCCCTGGCAACGGCGCGGAAGTAGCTCGCACCGAGGAACGCGACGACCTCGTCGTAGTGGTCGGTGCGGTTGAGCCGGGTGAGGACGCGCGTGCCCGCGTAGCCAAGGTCCTCGTCCGCCACCGGCCTTATCTTCTCGCCATAGCTGAACTGGCGCGACCCGAAGCGAAGCGGACGGGCGACGCCGTGATCCACGTCGTGAAGCGCCACCCGATCGCGATAGAGGAAGCCCCGATGGAACGGCTGCAGCTGGAAGGGCAGGCCTTCGCTGCGCCACGGGGCCTGGCTGCGATCGAAGCGGATCGTGCGGTACTGGTCGTATGAAAGGTCACGCAGCGAGGGGGGCAAGGCGTTGTCGGGTGCCACATACGGCTTCGCTGCCAAGTGTCGCGCGCGCATGGCGACCTGCTCGGCGCTGAAGCCGTCAGCGTCCGACGGTTGCCCCTCTGCCTGTGCAGTCCCAACGAGCGTAGGGCTGCTGGCCGACAGGCTTGCTGCGGCGATGCCACCCATCATCACATGCCGTCGCAGCACTCTGGCGACCTCCGTTGCGGGGGTTCATCAGGGGCTCACCAGCGAGCCCGGAAGCGAATGGGGCTGCCGCGCGCGCGGCAGCCCCACCAGCCTGGTGAACTGACCGTGGTCAGACCTTCCGGTAGCTGCCGCCCGTGCTCGAGCCCGCGCCCATGCTGGAGCCGGTGCCCATGCTGGAGCCGCCGGCGCGACCGCTACCCTCGCCCATGCGGCGATCGTCGGCACGGCCAGCGCCGTAGTAGCTGTCGATGCTGCCGCGCCAGGTTGAGTCGGTCCAATCGACCGTGTCCTGCATCCCGTAGCTCGGAGCGCCCTTCAGCTGCTCCTCGGTGATGCCGACCACGTAGCCATCCTGCCGCGTGTCGTAGCGAAGCTGGTCCCACGGCAACGGATAGTGGCTCTCCCCGAAGCCGAGGAAGCCGCCGAACGAGAGAACGGCGTAGGAAACCTGGCCGCTCGTCTTGTCGATCATCACGGTGTCGATTGAACCGAGCTTGTTGCCCGCGTGGTCATACACGTTGGTGCCCTCGACCTTGTCGGACGCGATCAGTGACGTGGTCTCGCGTGCATCAACGCTGTGTCGGGTATCGTGGGTCGTGCCGGCCATTGGTGAACCTCCGTGGGTTGGGATGCGGACAGAACCGACCTGGCGGGCCCAGGTTCCCGCCGCCTGCGCAGCGCCCCGCGGTTCCAGCGTATGGGGCGCAACCTCCGCCGACCGTGATCGTTCTCGTGATGCGCCATCATCCGCCTGGGCCGATTGGCCCGGAGACAGGGAGCGAATAGCGAAAGGACCGCTCTTCCGTGAGCCGCCGCACTTCCGTCAATCGCCGTCGCGCGATCATCCTGCTCATCATCGCCGCAGTTCCGCTCGCGATTGTGGCGGCGACACTGATTCTGCTGCCTGGGATCGAGCTCGGCCCTGCCGTCGCGCGCCGGCTCGAGGCGCAGTTGGGGCGGACGGTGACGATCACGAGCCTGCGGCTGATTCCGCGGCGCAGTATTCGCATCGAGCTCCGCGACGTCCGGGTTGCCAATATCGACGGCGGCACCGCACCGGCGATGGCAACGCTTGGTAGGCTCAGCGCCGAGCTTGATGTGCTGCCGCTGCTGCGGGGCAGGGTCGTGGTGCGCAGCATCGACGTGGCGGGATTCTCCCTGCTGCTCGAGCGGGCGGCGGATCGCCGCGCGAACTGGAGATTCGGCACGCGCGGGAGCCCGACTGAGACCGAAGCTGATGCGCGCGCCTCCGTGCCGACCATCCTCGACCTCCGCCTTTCCGACAGCGAGGTCACGTTCCGGACGACGAGTGGCACCATGCTGCGCACCGTCATCGCCACGGCGCGGGGCACTGCGGCGGATGCGTCCCAGCCGATCACGCTGGGCGCCGACGGCAGCTACAACGATGTCCCGATCGCGCTGCGTGCGACGCTCGGCAGCTTCGACGCGCTGCGCGATGCCGGAGTTGCGTTTCCTGTCGCGTTAGAGGCCGTTTCCGGCGACACGACGCTTACCTTCCGTGGCACGTCGCGCCATCCGCTCGACGCTGATGGCCTCGACGGTGCGCTCGCCCTGAACGCCCCCACGGTCGCCACGCTGCTGGCGATCGGCGGCGTCGACCAGTCACCGCCGGTCAGCCTGACGCTGTCGGGCCACGCGACACGACAGGACACTCTGTGGCGCCTCACCGACATCGAGGGGGAGCTGGACGGCGCGCCCTTCACCGGCGCATCGCTCGCGCTGACGGAGGGCGCTTCGGGCGAGCCCGAATCGATCGCCGCAACCCTCGCGTTCACCCGGCTCGATTTCGACAAGCTGCTCGCCTCCCCTGGCGGCGAGGGGGCCGACGATGGGCCTGACATGCCGCTGCGGGTCGCTCTCGCACCAGATCCTCTGGTGACGGCCGATATCTCGGCCGAGGCCTTCACCTACGGCCGCCTCCAGGCGCGGGATGCCCGCCTCAAGGGGGAAATCGCCCCCTCGCGGATCACCCTTCAGGAACTGTCGCTCTTCGGTTTCGGCGCGCAGCTCAGCGGGCGGGTCGACATCACGCCGGCCGGCGATGGAGCGCGGCTTGTCGCGGAGGCGGAGCTGCGCGAGAGCGACCTCGACGCACTCCGCCGCAGCGTCGGATTTGGCCCGCTGCCCGTGACCGGGCGCGTCCATGGCCGGCTCGCGATGGAGGCGGAGGGAACCGCGTTGAACGAGGCGCTGCGCGGTGCTGACGGGACGCTCGTGCTGGGCATGTCCAGCGGCAGGATCGCGCGCGAGGTGATCGAGATGGCCTCGACCGATGTCAGGGCGCTGTTCCGGACCGCGGAGGGCACGACCCAGGTCACGTGCATGCTGGCGGTCGTGGTGCTGCGCGATGGGGCAGGGGACGTGGCACCGCTTCACCTTCGCGCCGGAACGGGGGCGGTCAGTGGCATCGCGACATTCGATCTCAACCGCCGATGGCTCGACCTGGTGATCGGGAGCAGGCGCGAGACGACGCACACGCTCGCCCTCGACATTCCCGTCCGCGTCAGCGGCCGCTTCGCCGACCTCTCGTTCGAGCCGGCGGCTGCCGGGCCGGAAGAGCGGGCGCAGCAGACGGGAGCCCGCCACGTCGCGGCCCTGCCGCCGTCGCTCCGCGACACCGCGACCGGGAATGCCTGCTATCGCTCGGCCATGGGGCGCCGCTGACCCGATGCGCCGCAGCCCTCGGTCCGTTGACACGATCGAGACGAAGCGAGCCGATCGCTCCGTCGGACCGGCTTGAAACCGGGCAGGACCTTTATGATCGCCGATGTTGGGCCTGCCGCAGGGATATTCGCTTGCAGCGATTGTCCCCAATCGGAGAACTGCATGCGCACGTTACAGTCCGCATGAAGAACACACTGACGGGCCCAATGACGGTTGCACGTCGGTGCGCCGCACGCTTCACTAGCGAAGCGGATCTCGGGTACGCACGCGCGCTCACTCACGAGGCAGCCGCTTGAACCGTCCAGGGCAGGGACAGGCCGATCATTTCGCCGCATGGCGCGGACCACCGACGCCGGCCCAGGACGACGCCATGACCATGGCCGCGCGAACGCGGCTTAACCGCGCGTCACGGTCGCGCGTCACCTTTCCCGGTTTCACCACGCTGCTGCCGATCCTCGCCATCGCGGTTCCGGCGTTCGTTCTCCTGCTCGCGGCGAAGCAGAGCTGGGACGGTGTCGTGGAGGATGCCACCGTCGAGCTGTCGCGCCTCGCCGATGCCGGAGCGGAAACGGCCGAGCGCGCGCTCGGCGGCTATTCGGTGACGGCGGCGCGGATCAATGACCGGCTGCTCGATCTCGCCGCGGAGGCGCCGCCCGATTTCAGGCGCTCCGCGCATGAGCTGCTGGCCGAGCTCGTGTCGGAACTCAACCCACCGGTGATCGCGTTCGCGATCGACGGCCAGGGGCGGCCGCTTGCCGCGAGCCATCTGTTCCCGGTTCCCGCAGACCATGACCTCAGCGACCGCGACTTCTTCCAGGCGCTCAGGCGTGATGATGCGCCGGCCGTCCACGTCAGCCGGATGTTCACGGGGCGGTTCGATGGTCAGCTTCTGGTCGCCGTCAGCCGCGCGCGGCGAAGCCGTGGCGAAACCGCCGGGCGGGGCAGGTTCGAGGGCCTCACCACCATCTCATTCGATCCCAACGGGATGGGCGCAAGCCTGCGCCGGCTCCTTCCCAGCGCAGCCGACAGCCTGGCGCTTGTGCATGATGACGGCGCCCCGATCGCGAGCACGATGGTGCATGCGTTGCCGCTCTCGCCCCCACAGCACGACGGGGCGTTCGATGCCCTCCTGCGCAGCGGGGCAAGGTCGGGCCACTACCGCACAGGCAAGGGCGCCGGCGGCCCTGATCGCCTCGTTGCCGTACGCAGCCTCCAGGTGTTCCCGCTCCACGCCGTGGCAACGCGCCCGCTGGAATCGATGCGGGCGCGATGGCGTGCGGTATTCCTGCCGTATCTCGGGTTCGGGCTTCCGGCGATCGCGGCACTTTTGACGCTCAGCCTCCGTGTCCGCGCTGACCAGGTGCGGCTCGTCGCGGCCAATGCGACCCTCGCACGCGATGTCGCGCGGTCGGAGGATCGGCTGGAGCGGGCGAAGCGCTACGCGCTTGTCGGCACGTTCGAGGTCGATCTCACCAATGGCAGCAGCGTGCGGTCGCCTGAGTACATGGCTGTGCATGGTCTGGCACCGCAGGATGCCCGCGAGACCCATGCCGACTGGTTACGCCGCCTGCACCCCGATGACCGGACGACCGCCGAGGCGCACCTGTTGCGGACCATCACCGACCACAATCCCTCGACCGACTATGCACAGACCTATCGGACAGTCACGCCGTCCGGCGACGTTCGCTGGATCTCGGCGCGCGGCGAGATCGAGCGTGACGCTGCGGGCCGCGCGGTGACGTTGCGCGGCATCCATGTCGATGTCACCTCGCTGCGCTCCACCGAGGTCGCACTCGCGGGAACGAACGCCCGGCTTCTCCTCGCGCAGGATGCCGTGGGCATCGGCGCGTGGGACTGGTCGCCCGCGACAGGAACGTTCTATCTCGCGCCAAGAACGCACCAACTGCTCGGGCTCGCCCCCTCCCAGGTGGTGAGAAGCTGGCGCTGCGTCGTACGGAGGATCCTGCCGGAGGACCGCGCGTTGCTGTGGCAGGGCCTGCGGGATGCCGCCGCGACGCAGTCCATGCGCGTGGAGCTGCGGATCATGACCCCTTCCGCCGATGGGGCGCCGGCACGGCAGCCCTGGGTCATGATCAGGGCGCGCGCGGTCGATCTCGGCGATGGCAGTGGCATGCGGCTGATTGGTGTTGCCTACGACATCACCGAGCGCAAGGAGGCCGAGGCGCGTGCAACCCTTCTGGCCCACGAGGTCGAGCACCGCGCACGCAATGCCATGACGCTCGTCAGTGGCCTTGTGAGGATGACGACCGCCGGAAGCCATGACGAGTTCGTCGAGATACTCGAGGGACGAATCAAGTCACTCGCTCGGGCGATCACCCTGCTCGGCCGGTCGCGATGGTCGGGTGCTGCGATCGATGACCTCGCGCGGGAGGAGCTCGCGCCGTTCCTGACGAGCCCCGGGGTATCGCGTGACATTCGGATCGAGGGTCCGCGGGCGATGGTCGACGCCGACACGGCGCAGCAGCTCTCGATGGCGCTGCACGAGCTCACCACCAACAGCGTGAAGTACGGTGCCCTCTCCGTGCCACAGGGGACGATTTCCATCACCTGGGCGATCCACCGGCAGAGGGTGACGCTGACGTGGAAGGAGCGCGGCGGGCCCATCGTGCGCGTACCCCCGACGCGGGAGGGCTTCGGCACGTTGCTCGTTCGCTCGACCTTCGAGCAACAGCTTGGCGGCAGCGTTGCGATGGAGTGGGAGGAGGACGGGCTCCGGTGCAGCGTGACGTTTCCGCTACGCCCGCCGTGAGAGCCGAGGCATCGGCGCCCGCTGCGCGGGCCCAGTTGCGCGGGCCCCAGTTGCGGGAGCCCAGTTGCGGGGGCCCGTTGCGGCTGGGGCGCGCTATTCCGCGTAGCCTCCAACCACGGGCAGGATCTCGCCCGTGATGTAGCTCGACATCTGCGCGGAGGCGAGGAACACGTAGGCCGGGGCCAGTTCCTCGGGCTGTGCGGGCCGCCGCATCGGGGTCTTCGCACCGAAATGGCGTGCCTTGTCCGCGTCATCGCTCGGGTTGAGGGGGGTCCAGACAGGGCCAGGCGCGACCGCGTTCACGCGGATGCCCCGCACGAGCAGATCGCCCGAGAGGGCCCGCGTGAAGGCATGAATGCCCCCCTTCGTCATCGAGTAGTCGATGATGGCCGCGCTGCCGTCGATGCCGGTGACGGAGCCTGTGTTCACGATCGTGGCACCGGGCCGCATGTGCCGGAGGCAGGCCTGCGTCATGTGGAAGTACCCATAGAGATTGGTGCGCACCGTGAGGTCGAAGTGCTCCTCCGTCAGGTCTTCGAAACGACTCGCATGCAGCTGGAACGCCGCGTTGTTGACGAGGATGTCGATCCCGCCCCACTCCTCCGCAACCCTGTCGGCAGCATCGAAGCAGGAGCGGCGATCGGTGACGTCACCGGCGATGGCGATGCAGCGCTGGCCCTCGTCGAGGACCGCGGCGCGCGTCACGTCCGCATCCGGATGCTCAGCCTCGAGGTGAAGGATCGCGACGTCGGCCCCCTCGCGTGCGAACAGCACCGCGACGGCCCGCCCGATGCCTGAATCGCCGCCGGTGATGATCGCTCTCTTGCCGGCGAGCTTGCCCGATCCCTTGTAGTACGGCGCATCGTACATCGGGGCGAGCAGCTGCTCGCCTTCGAGGCCGGGCTTGTCCAGCTCCTGCCTCGGGAATGGCGGCGCTGGATACTCGCGCGCGCCTGCCTGCATCGCCGACCTCATTCTTTCCCTGGGCCTGGCCTCGTCGACCCGTCGCACGTTGTCCTGCGCGTCCTGTTGCAGGCTGACGGCGTCTGGCGTGTCGTTCATCGGAAGGACCCTCCAACAAGCGTGGTGCGACAGCGCGACGCCGCATTGCAAGGACACGCCGGACGACCCATCCGTCGCTCGGATCGCGGGCGTATAGCCAACGCACGCAGCGCGCCGGGCGGAGATGGCCATCAGCGGACCCTGTCGGCACAGCGACCGGCGGCTCAACCCATGACGCGGGGGAAGGTTCCCACTGTAGCCGGCTGCGCAACCAGGCGGTGCAGGTCGCGTTGCACCGGCATGGCACAGCGTCCGAGCTGGGAGGGCCATCTGCGCCTCTCCCTCGTTTCCTGTCCGGTCGCGCTCTACAACGCGTCGTCCCGGGAAGGCGACATATCGTTCCGCCTGATCAACCCGGCGACGGGCAACCGCGTGCGCCAGCTCACCGTCGATGCCGAAACGGGCGATCCGGTCGAACGCGGCTCACTCGTCCGCGGCTTCGAGGTGTCCAAGGACCACTATGTGCTGCTGACCGACGAGGAGATCAGCAACGTGCGCCTCGAAAGCACCCGGACGATCGACATCGAGCGTTTCGTTGACCGCAACGAGATCGACCGCATCTGGTGGGACAATCCGTACTTCCTCGTGCCGTCGGAGAAGGCGGGCATCGAGGCGTTCATCGTCATCCGCGAAGCGCTGCAGGGCAGCGCGCGCGTCGCCCTCGGCCGCGTCGTCCTGCATTCCCGCGAGCGCCTGGTGGCACTTGAGCCGCGCGGCCGCGGCATCCTGGTCACGACGTTGCGGAGCCATGATGAAATCCGCGCGGACGAGGAGCTCTTCTCCGCCATTCCGGAGCGGAAGGTCGACGCCAGGATGGTGACGATCGCCGAGGAAATCATCGCCCAGCACGCGGGGGCGTTCGACCCGACCGAGTTCATTGACCGCTACGAGGATGCGCTGCGCGAGCTCATCGCCCGGAAGGACGATGGCGGCGATGGCGGGGTGACCGCGCCGCCACCCGAGCGCGACAACGTGATCGACCTGATGGCCGCATTGAAGCAGAGCCTGGCCGGGAAGCCTGGCAAGGCGGCAGCACCCGCGGCCCGTGCTAAGGGCGGCGGCAAGGCAGCCTCGTCGGGTGCCAAGCAGGCGGCAAAACCTGGCAAGGCAGCGAAGCCTGCCCGCCGCCGCCGCGCGCGTTAAGATGAAGGGCGCACTCGACCAGTACCGCGCCAAGCGAGACTTCACTCGCACGGCCGAGCCCGCCGGAGCCAGGACTGGCCGGACGCGTCGGCTCCGCTTCGTCATCCAGAAACACGCCGCTACCCGCCTGCACTATGACCTTCGACTCGAATGGCAAGGCGTGCTGAAGAGCTGGGCCGTTACGAACGAACCGGTGCGCGATCCGTCGATCAAGCGCCTGGCCGTCGAGGTGGAGGATCATCCGCTCGACTATGCACGCTTCGAGGGCACGATCCCGAAAGGCCAGTACGGTGGTGGCGTGGTCGAGATCTGGGACAAGGGCCTGTGGGCGCCGCGTGACGCGCGCACCGTGGAGAAGGACCTTGCCGCGGGCCAGCTGAAATTTGTTCTGCTCGGCGACAGGATGGAGGGCGGATTTGCCCTCATTCGCCTCAAGCCGAAGCCAGGCTCACGCGAGACGCGCCGACACTGGCTCCTGATCAAGGAGAACGATTCCTTCGCCATGCGGGCAGACGTGCCGGCTGCCGCTTCGCGCACGACGCCGCGCGAACCGGTCGCGTTCCTGCCGCTGCAGCTCTGCGTCACCGCCACGTCGCCCCCCACGGGGTCGGCGTGGATCCATGAGCTGAAGCTAGATGGCTATCGCGTGCAGATTGCGGTTGCCGAAGGACGCGCAACGATCCGCACGCGTACCGGCCTCGACTGGACCAGCCGCTTTCCCGGCATCGCCGACGCCGCCCGCCATCTGCCAGACTGCGTGATGGACGGCGAAGCCGTTGCGATGAACAGCGAGGGCGTGCCGGACTTCGCGTTGCTCCAGGCAGTCCTGTCGGGAGACAAGCGTCACCCCCTGGTATTCTTCGCATTCGACCTGCTGCGCGTGGGCCACCGCGATCTCCGCCCGCTGCCGCTGCGCGAACGCAAGGACGCCCTCCGTGACCTGCTCGCGCACAGCGCCGATGAGGCGACACTGCGCTACACCCAGGATTTCTCCGAGCCCGGCGAAGCGATCCTGCGCAGCGCCTGCCAGCTGTCGATGGAAGGCGTCGTATCGAAGCTGATCGATCGGCCCTACGCGGCGGGGCGCAGCGGCGCCTGGGTCAAGGCCAAGTGCCGTGGCTCGGAGGAGGTCGTGATTGGCGGGTGGAGCCGCAACCGGAACGGCACCGGCCTTGGCGCCCTGCTCGTCGGCGCTCGTCGCGATGGCGTGCTCGTCTATCTTGGGCGCGTCGGCACCGGCTTCGGCGCGGCGCAGTCGCGCCGACTTCTTGCACGACTGGAACCGCTCAGCGTCAAAGCGACGCCATTCTCCGGGCGGCAGCCGGCTCGGATATCGGACGTATCCTGGGCAAGGCCGAACCTTGTCGCACAGGTGGCCTTCGCGGGCTGGACCGAGGAGGGCCTGCTGCGTCATGCGAGCTTCATCGCGCTGAGGGAGGACAAGCCGCCGGAGGAGGTCTCGCTTGCCATGCCCGCCACGCCCAGGCTTGCCACTTCCCGCCGCGCAAGGCTGACGAACCCTGAGCGCGTCCTCTGGCCTGCCGCGGATGGCACGGCCGCGATCACGAAGGCCGATCTCGCCGACTACTACACGCGCTTCGCGCCGCTGCTGCTCGCGCAGCTCGGCGGTCGGCCACTCTCGATCCTCCGCACGCCCGATGGCATCGGTGGCGAACGCTTCTTCCAGCGCCATGCGACGGCGGGTATGTCCCCGCTGCTGTTGCCCGTGCGCATTCCCGGCGAGGCGAAGCCATACATGACGATCCGCGACGAGGCAGGGCTTCTGGCCCTGGCGCAGATCGCGGCGACCGAGCTTCATCCCTGGGGCGCGCGGGCAGACAGCCCCGCCGTGCCCGACAGGCTCGTGTTCGATCTCGACCCCGGAGCCGACATAGCGTTCGACACGGTCCGCGAAGCCGCGTTGCGCCTGCGGGTGGTGCTTGCCGAGTGCGGGCTGACCGGGTTTCCGCGGCTCTCGGGCGGCAAGGGCGTGCATCTCGTCGTTGCACTGGCGACCGCGCGCAGCGGGCCCGCGCCTGGCTGGCCGGAGGCAAAGGCGTTCACGCACGACGTATGCCGCGTACTCGAGCGAGACGATCCCGCGCATTTCACGACGCGCATGTCCAAGCGCCTGCGGGAGGGGAGGATCTTCCTCGACTACCTGCGCAACGCCTCGCGCGCGACAGCGATCGCGAGCTGGTCTCCGCGCGCAAGGCCTGGCGCGCCGCTGGCACGCCCGCTCAGCTGGCGGACGCTGGCCAGGACCAGCGCGGCGGATGCGTACCGGCTCGGCGCCGCGTCAGAAGCGAGGACGCCGCGCGATCCCTGGACAGATCTCGACGCCTCCGCTGCACCCCTGGCCGATGCCATCAAGCGGCTTCGGGCGCGCGGCTAGATGGCGCAGAAGCAGCGAGGCATCGGCGATGGGGCATGATCATGGCCCGACACCTGGCTTCCCGTCACCGCAGCTGTCGGAGGCGCGCGGGATGGTCGATGACCGTCCGAGGTCGCAGCAGATCATGTGGCGGGTTCAGCGGATTGGCTGGGGGGTCCTCGCCGCCATCCTCGCCGCTGCGTGCGGCGGCCTGTTCGGCGGTGGCGGCCCGCTCGCGGAACGAACGCTGCACGAGGGCGAGCGAGGCTTCGCCATCACCCATGACCGTGTCGTGCGGCAGTCGCGGCCGACGGTCTGGTCCATCGCGCTTCCTGCGGACACCAGCACGCTCGTGCTCCGCGATCCTGCCACCGAACTCTTCGAGCTGCTGCGGATCGTGCCGCGGCCGGTGGTCGAGCGCTGGGTCAATGGTGCCGTGGTGATGGAGTTCCAGCGCGCTGATGCCGCGCCCATGCGGGTGCAGCTCGTCCTTGCGCCGGCGACGCCCGGCAGGCACGCGGTGGAGGTCGGCACCGGCGCGTGGATGACGACGTTCAGCGTCATCACTCTTCCCTGAGGAGAGCCGGAATGGACACAGTGCTGCGCGCCGCATCCGTCTACATCATCCTGCTTCTCCTGTTCCGGTTGACGGGCCGGAGGTCGCTCCACCAGATCACGACGTTCGACCTCGTGCTCCTGCTCGTCATCGGCGAGGTAACGCAGCCAGCACTGGTCGGAGACGACATGTCCGTCACGACAGCGATCATCGCGATCGTCACGCTGCTGATGCTCGATATCGCGTTCTCGTTCATCAAGCGCGACGTCGCGTCCGCCGACCGCGTCCTCGACGGCCAGCCGACTCTGCTCGTCCTGCACGGCGCGCCGCTCGAGCGGGAGATGCGCATGGCGCGCGTCGACATCGCCGACGTGATGCAGGCAGCGCGCGAACGGCGGGGGATCGTGCGCATCGAGGATATAGGCATGGCAGTGCTCGAGGTCGGCGGGGCGATCTCGATCATCCCCCGCGCGCAGTTCGATCGTGCAGGGTAGCGCTGCGCTCCGCCCGGCGGGCGCCGCAGAACCTTCCGGCTCCTGATCGGTTCAGGCTGCCGTGACGCCGTTGCACGTGCCGGGACGCCTCGGCCGCGACGCATCCCGACAGGAGACCACCCATGTTCTTGCGCATCGATCGTCTGCAGGTTGAACTCCCGGCACCCGAGCGGCAGGACCCGAATGCCGGCGCGGCACTTCAGGAGCTGCTCGGCGGCAAGTACGGCGAGATGTCGACGCTCGGCAACTACCTCTTCCAAAGCTTCAACTTCCGGAGCAAGTCGAAGCTCCGCCCCTTCTACAGCCTTGTAGCCGCCATCACCGCGGAGGAGCTCGGTCATCTCGAGCTTGTCAGCAACGCCGTCGCGATGCTGAACAATGGCCCCGACAACGATGACGACGAAGCCTCGGGCGGCGACATCTCCGACGCGCCCTTCGCAGCGATGCAGGACATCCGCCTTGCAGGGGGATTCTTCGCCCATGCAGGGGGTGCGATGCCGATGAACAGCAACGGCGCATCGTGGAACATGGATTTCGTGACCACGACGGGCAACGTGATCGTCGATCTCCTGCACAATTTCCACCTCGAATGCGGCGCGCGGCTGCACAAGCTGCGCGTCTACGAGACGATGCGCGATCCAACCGGCCGCGAGGTATGCGCATACCTGCTGGTCCGTGGCTCGGTGCACGCACACGCCTATGCGCTCGCGCTGAAGCAGCTCACCGGCGTCGCGATCGAGCAGATGCTTCCCACGCCCAACATCGACCTCGATGCGATCCCAGAATGCCGCAAGTATCTCGGCGAGGGCTCGCACCGCCGGCTCTACACCTTCAGCCCGGATGACTACCGCGAAATCAAGGCGATCTGGGGTGGCGAGGAGATGGCGCTGCCCGGTGACCCAGAGGGCGAACTCGAAGTCGTGGAAGGAGCGCCCGAGGGCGGCAGGATCCATCAGCTGAGCGGCGTTCCCTCGGCCTTCACGCCCGACTACGCACCCGAGGAACTTTTCGAGGTAGCAACGTTGCTGACCGGCCGCATGCGCTAGCGACGGCGTGACACCTCATGCGGGCGCGGCACGCGCGCCTGGTTTCTTCATCAGAAAGTGGAGCCATCGAGGCATGTCGATCCCCACGTATTCCGCGCCGCGCATCGGTGCGCGTCCTGCGCTCATCTGCTTCTCCCACCTGCGCTGGGACTCCGTGTTCCAGCGGCCGCAGCAGCTCATGGCACGGTTCGCGCGTGAGCGTGACGTCTACGTCTTCGAGGAGCCCGAGGCGGGCGATGCTGCCTTCCTGCGGCGTCGCACGTGTCCGCATACAGGTGTTCACATCGCGACACCTGTTCTGCCCGAAGATGCACCCGTTGATGAGCGGCGCCGGCTTCTCGATGCACTGCTCGCCGAGGTCGGCCCAGCATCTGCCTGGTACTACACGCCGATGGCGCGTGCTTTCTCAGCGCATGCACCCTGGCGCGCCGCGGCCTTCGACTGCATGGACGATCTGGCGCGGTTCCGCTTCGCACCGCCCGACATGGCAGCGCGCGAGGCGGAGCTGCTTGCTTCCGTTGATGTCGCCTTCACCGGCGGTGCAAGCCTGCACGCGGCGCGCAGGAACAGGCACCACAACATCCACTGCCTGCCGAGTGGCGTCGACCTCGCGCACTTCATGACGGCGCGCGACGCGCTCGACGAGCCGGCCGACCAGGCTAGCCTCGCGCACCCGATCCTCGGCTATTTCGGCGTCATCGACGAACGGCTCGACATGGCGCTCCTCGCCGAGCTCGCCGCGCGCAGGCCTGACTGGACGATCGTCATGGTCGGCCCCGTCGCCAAGCTGGCGCCGGACGAACTGCCTGCCGCGGCGAACATCCGCTGGCTCGGCGCGCGCGACTATCGCGAGCTGCCGGCGTTTCTGGCGCACTGGGACGTGGCGCTGATGCCGTTCGCGCTGAACGAGGCGACGCGCTTCATCAGTCCCACCAAGGCCCCTGAGTACCTCGCCGGCGGAAAGCGGGTCGTCTCGACGCGCATCGTCGATGTGGAGCGGCGCTTCGCGGGCATGGCCGCGGTCACGATTGCCGACGACGCCGCGGGTTTCGTCGATGCCTGCGAGGCCGCGATGCGGCGGCAGGACGCGGCTGATTTCACCGAGGTGGACGATCTGCTCGCCACCATCTCGTGGGAGGGCATTCATCACCGCATGGCAACGCTGCTCGATGAGGCAGAGGCGGAACAGCTGCCGAAGCCCGCGATGATCCGTGGGTCGACGCTCACCGATGACCTGGTCGTTGGTGCCGGATTCGCCGGCAGCGTCATCGCCGAGCGCCTGGCCCGCGCCGGCCGCCGCGTCACCGTCATCGATCGGCGTCCGCATATCGCGGGCAATGCGCATGACGAGCTGGATGAGGCCGGCATCCTCGTGCACCGCTACGGGCCGCATATCTTCCACACCAACAGCGACATGGTGCTGAGCTACCTCTCGCGCTTCACGGCGTGGCGCCCATACGAGCACCGCGTGCTCGCCAGGGTCGGCGCGTCGCTGCTGCCGATGCCGATCAATCGCACGACGCTCAACCGCGTGTTCGGTGTCTCGCTTGGCTCCGAGGCCGAGGCAGAGGCATTCCTCCGGCGCCTGGCTCGGCCGGTCGATACCGTCGCCTCGGCACGCGACTTCGTCATCGGGTCCGTTGGGCCGCATCTCTACGAGATGTTCTTCCGCGGCTACTCGCTGAAGCAATGGGGCGTCGACCCGGCTTTGCTGGATGCCTCGGTCACGGCGCGCGTGCCAGCGCGCACCACCACCGATGACCGATACTTCCTCGACCGCCACCAGTGCATGCCGGCCAATGGCTACACGCGGATGTTCGAGAACATCCTCGATCACGACAACATCACCGTGCTGACAGCGACCGACTATCGCTCTGTCGCCACCGAGCGCGTGGGCCGCACGGTGTTCACCGGGCCGATCGACGCATTCTATGACTGGCGCCTCGGTCCGCTTCCCTATCGTTCGCTCGTGTTCGAACACAGCACGGTCGATGCGGAGTTCGTCCAGCCGGTCGCAACCATCAACTACCCTGGCCTCGAGACACCCTACACGCGCTCGACCGAGTTCAAGCACCTGACCGGGCAGCGCCACCGGCGCACGAGCATCTGCCGCGAGCGCTCCTCGGCGGAAGGCGAGCCGTACTATCCCGTGCCGGCGGAGGCCAATCGCCTGCTCTACAGGCGCTATCGCGAGCTCGGCGACGCGGAACGCTCGGTCACGTTCCTCGGTCGCCTCGGTACGTACCAGTACATGAACATGGACCAGGTGGTTGCGCAGGCGCTGCGGACAGCCGACCGTCTCCTTGCGGACGCCCCGACGGTTGCCGCTGCCGCGGAGTAGCGGCCGGGAGATGTTTCGCAGCTTCGTCTGGGGCGGGTTCGAGGGCGCAAGCCACCGCCGTGCCGATGGTGTGCGGGTCGATTCGATCGCCGGCAGCGGACATGAGGGCAGGGCGCGACTGCACCATGCCATGCTGCGTTCGCTTGGCATCGAAACGATCAGGGAGTCGCTGCGCTGGCACCTGATCGAAACGGGGACCGGCCGGTACGACTGGTCATCGGCACGGCGGCAGCTCGACGCTGCGCGCGCAGCAGGCCTCTCTGTGGCCTGGGGGCTCTGCCATTGGGGGGTGCCCGATCAGCACGATGTGATGGCACCATCCTGGCCTTCGCGCCTTGCCGCGTTCGCCTTTGCCGCGGCCGAGTGGCTGCGCACCGAGGGGGCTGACATCTCTGCATGGGTTCCCATCAATGAGATGGCCTTCTGGGCCTGGGCGGGCGGCGAGACGGGTGGGTTCGCACCGCATCGCCACGGGGCCGGGGACAGGCTCAAGGAGCAACTTGTCCGCGGTCACCTCGCCGCCGTCGCGGGACTGCGCGAGGCGGGCGCGCGGCACCCGATCATGGTCTGCGAGCCGCTCATCTCGGTCGTGCCCGCCGATGACGGCGCGTCTGCTCTGGCGGAGGCGGCGTCGATGATGGAAGCGTCCTTCGCCGCCGTCAGGCAGATCCGCGATGTCAACCCTGCGGCCATCGACGTGCTCGGCCTCAACTTCTATCCGCACAACCAATGGCGGACCGATGGCGTGCGCGTGCTCCCCGGCGATCCGGGCTACCGCCCGTTGCGTGAGCTGCTGGCGGCGACCGCGCACCGCTTTCCCGGCCTTCCGCTCGCGATCAGCGAGACCGGCATGGAGGAGCCTGGCGGGGTCGAATGGCTCGCGCGCATCAGTGCCGAGGTGGAGGCAACGCTTGCGGCTGGCGTGCGTGTCGTCGGCGTCTGCATCTACCCGGTTGCCGACTATCCGGGGTGGGATGATGGCAGGCATTGTCGCTGCGGGCCGATCGGCCACCGGCAGGGCATGCGCTTCGTGCGCGCGGGCCATGGCGCCGTGATCGCGCAGCTTGCCGCGGCGGGCAAGGTCGCTGGCATGCTGCATGACGGCCAGGGTCAGGCCACGGCGCTCCAGAGGAAGTAGAGGCCCGATGCCGCCACCATCGATCAGCCACCGCGCCGCGTAGGATCGACCCCGAGCAGCGATGCGCCGTGCAGCGGGTGTTCCCGGACAGCCACTCCTCGCTCAATCCGCGCATGAGTGGCGTCGAGAGCATCGTCTTCGGGCCCGCGGCCCATGACGTCAGCCCCGCCGTGGCGCACGTCTATGTGCGCGAGCTGTTGGACGCCATCTTGCGGCACTTCCCCCGGGCTGCAGCTTCGCGCCGCGCCGCGCCGCAGCCGCGCCGACGTGGCGTGCCGGCGCGACGAGCCGGCGCCGGTCGCCGTCGCCCCGGGCCATGCCGCGCGCTGCCTCAGGGCCGACGCTGTCACGGTGTAGGGCTTTCGCTGGCACGATAGGCTGGTCGGAGGGTATCCCGCCGGATGACATGGTGCGGGCGGTCGGGGTCGAACCGACACTCCCCTCACGGGGAAACGGATTTTGAGCCCGTCGCGTCTGCCAATTCCGCCACGCCCGCAGGAGCACCACCGTTCGGGCGGAGTATACAAACCCCGCCGTCCCGCGCCACCCCGGGTCCTACCGGCCGAGGCCGAGGGCTGCCACCACGTCCTTGTTCATCGTGCTCTCGGCGAGGAACCGCTCGCGGAAGGCTGCACCGGGCAGGAAGCGCGGCACGGCGGCCAACCGCTCCGCCGCCCCACGAAAGCTCGCACTGCCGACTGCCGTCTCGCACGCCTTCTCGAGCCGGGCGACCACGGCATCAGGCACGTCGGCGGGAGCGACGAGCCCGCCATGCGAGGCGCCCTCCATCGGGTGGCCGAGTTCGGCGAGCGTGGGCGCGCTGGGGAAGGCCTGCAGCCGCTCGCGCGCGAACACGCCAAGCACCGGAAGCCCCGTGGCTGACGGGATCGAAGCACTCTCGACGAAGATCTGGATCTGCCCGCCAAGGGCAGCCTGCGCCATCGGCCCGGCACCGGTGAACGGCACGTGGAGTCCCTTCACGCCCAGCCGCGCGAGCAGCCCCGCGATCAGCAGATGCTGCGTGCTGCCCTGGCCCGGGGTGCCGAACACCAGTGCCTCCTCGCCCGATTTCGCATGCGCCACCATGCCGGCGAAATCGCTGAACGGCGCGCCGCGGCCAAGCACGATCACCTGCGGGTTGTCATAGACGAGGCAGATGTAACGCAGCCCCTCTGCGCTGTATGGCAGGCGCTGGATGTGCGGCTGCGCCGTGATGGGATTGTTAGGCACCATCGCGATGGTCAGCCCGTCGGCGCGCGACCGCGAGAGCTCGATCGTCCCAAGCGTCCCGGCAGCACCACCCTTGTTCTGGATCACGACCGTCTGGCCGAGCGCTGTCGAGAGTTCTGGCTGTAGCGCGCGGGCCATGAGGTCGGTGTTGCCGCCAGGGGGGTAGGGGACGATGAGCGTGATGGTACGCGTCGCATGGTCCTGTGCTGCCGTGGTTCCCGCGAGCGCCGCGAAGGCAGCAGCGAGAAGCGTCCGCCTGATCATGGTGTGCCTCCGGTCTCGGCGAGTGCCGTCTCGAACGCCCCTGGCATCGTGATCTCGATTAACTCGAGATCGTCGCTGTGGGCGATCTCGCGGTGACGGATGCCGGGCGGCTGGTAGACGGAGGAGCCTGCCTTCAGCAGCACCTCGCCCGCACCCTCGTACTCGAAGCGCACCCACCCCTTGAGCACGTAGACGAACTGGAAGGCGAGGTCATGCGTGTGCCAGGCGGGCTTCGCCCCTTCCCCAGGCACCGCGCGGATCACGTGCGCGCCGAACCGCCCGCCGGTGACGTGGCGGATGCCGAGGTCGCGATAGGCGAAGAAGCTGCGCAAGCCCTGCGTGAAGGCCGCGGGGTCGTCGTGGCTGACGACGACGGGGTGGCTCACGGTCGTCATGGCTGCCTCCTCAGGTGATCGGCAAGGCGACGTGGGTTGCGTAGGCCAGGCGGCGGAGCAGCCGCTCATGGTAGGCGGCCAGCGCCGGCATGTCGGGCCGGTCGATCGGGAGGTGCAGGTAGCGGTAGACGTGGCAGCCGACGGGAATGTCGCCGAGCGTGAACGTATCGCCCGCGACGTAGGGCTGCGACGCCAGATGCGCCTCGATCACCCGAAATGCCTCGGCCGAGCGGGCGATGCTTTTGTCGATCACGGCCTGGTCGCGCTTCTCCGCCGGCGTGCGGTACATCTGCACGAAGGCTGGCCCGAGCGACGCGTTGGCGACGGTCTGCTGCCAGTCCATCCACTGGTCGGACGTGGCCCGCGCGCGCGGATCGTCGGGCCAGAGGGGGCCGCCCTTGCCGTAGGCGGTGCCGAGATAGCGCAGGATCGCGTTGCTCTCCCACATCAGCCAGCCATCGGGCTCGACCAGGACGGGGATGAGCGCGTTGGGGTTCATCGCGCGATAGGCAGGGGTGTCGAGGCCGCCGAAGGGCCCGCCGAGATCCTCGCGCGCGTAGGGGAGGCCAAGCTCCTCGCAAGCCCAGATCACCTTCATGACGTTGATCGAATTCGCCCGGCCAAGGATGCGGCGCATCCAGTTCCTCCCCCGTGATGCAGCGACGTCGATGCGTGCCTTCCACATCAATGGTGCCAGGGGCGCAACGGTCCGTCCAGCAGAGGGGCTTGCATGCTAGAAGCACGTCTCGATGACCGGAACCGCCACCATGCCACCGCGCGCGATCGCCCTGTTCGGCGGGCTTGCAGCCGCCGCGGCGCTCGCCGTCGCCCTTGCCTCGGAGCACTTGGGTGGGCTCGCGCCGTGCGAACTCTGCCTCTGGCAGCGCTGGCCCTACTGGGCTGCGGTCGGCGTAGGCCTCGCCGCGTTTGCGGCGCCGCGGCTCGCCACGCCGCTCGCCCTGGTCGTGATTGCCCTCTTCCTCGGCAATGCGGTGCTGGCGGCGTTCCATGCCGGCGTCGAATGGGGGTTCTGGCCAAGCCCTCTGCCAGGCTGTGGTGCGGCCGGCTCTGGCGGGGCTGCGACGATCGATGAACTGATGGCACGCCTCAAGGCCGCCCCGATCGTGCGCTGCGACCAGCCCGCCATCGTCATCGCCGGGCTCTCCATGGCAGGCTGGAACGCGGTGTTCGCCCTTGCCGTCGGTGCCGCCCTGCTCATCTCATGGCAGCGAAGCCGGAGGACTGCATGACCACCCTCGACGCCCCCTTCACCGAACCGCCGGTCGAGACCGCATCGCCGCGTGCGCCCGGCGATCCCGACAAGCGCGCGCTGCTGTCGCGCATGATCCGCGTCGATCATGCCGGCGAGTACGGTGCGGCGCGCATCTATGCGGGGCAGATCGCGGTGCTCGGCCACACCGACAAGGGCCCGATCCTGCGGCACATGAAGGACCAGGAGCAGGTCCATCTCGATACCTTCGCCGCCGCGATCGCCGACCGCGGCGTGCGGCCGACGGCGTTGATCCCCTTCTGGCATGTCGCGGGTTTCGTGCTCGGCGCCGGCACAGCCCTGATGGGCCCGCGCGCGGCGATGGCGTGCACGGTGGCCGTCGAGGAGGTGATCGACGAGCATTACGCCGAGCAGGCAGCGGCGTTGGGCGAGGACGAGAAGCCGCTCCGCGACACGATCGAGCAGTTCCGCCGCGAGGAGATCGAGCATCGCGACATCGGGCTTGCCCACGAGGCGGAGAAGACACCCGGCTATCGCATCCTCACCACCATGATCAAGGCTGGCTGCAAGGTTGCGATCCGCTTGAGCGAGCGGGTCTAGATCCGCCCCATCAGCAGCAGCACGATCACGACCAAAAGGATCAGGCCGAGCCCGCCACTGGGTGCGTAGCCCCAGCTGCGGCTGTACGGCCAGGCCGGGAATGCGCCGAGGACGAGCAGGATCAGCAGAACGAGCAGCACGGTTCCGATCATCGGACACCTCTCCGGTTCCGGGCCGCTCGACGATGCGACCCTTCGGGTGACGGGTGGTGGCCGATCGCCAGGGGGGGAAACCCTCCGAGGCAACAATGCCGCCGTTCCGTCAACGCCCTGCGGGAACCGCGGTTTCCCCGATGCGCTATGCGGGACGCGGGTCTAGATCCGGCCCATCAGCAGCAGCACCAGGACGATCAGCAGGACGAGGCCGAGCGCGCCGCTCGGCAGGTATCCCCACTCGCGGCTATGCGGCCATGTCGGGATGGCGCCGAGCAGCATGAGGATCAGCACCACCAGCAGGATCGTTCCGATCATGTGACACCTTTGCCTTCCATGGCCGTTGGCCCGGCACGCCGGGCGATGGGCGCGGGCCGTATCGCCGCTACTTCCGCGAGACGAACAGGGCCAGAAAAAGCCCCCCGAGCACCGCCGCGCCGCCAAGGACGAAGAGCCATGTCGTGCGGTCTGTGAACCTGCCGGTGATCGCCTCCGACACCTGCTCGAGCGGCGCTGTCGAGGCGCGATAGCCGAGGGCGAGCAGGACAATCCCCGCCACCACGCAGAGCGCGCCGGCGATCCGAGCTGGGCTCATGGTCGACCTCCCTGGTGTGGTTCGTCACGCGAGTGCGGCACGGTCATTTCACGACAAGATCGTTCCTCACCGATCGGACACCGGCGACGCCTGCGGCAATCTGCCCTGCGCGCGCCTTCACCGGCTGGCTGTCGACGAAGCCGCTCAGCTGTACGACGCGGTCATAGGTCTCGACGCTGATGTCGAATGAGCGGAGACCCGAGTCGCCGAGCAGCTCCGACTTAACCTTGGTGGTGATCGCGGAATCGTCGATGTACTCGCCGGTGCTCTGGCTCGTTGGCGTCGATGAACAGCCGATTGTCGCACTCATCACCGCAAACGCCAAAGCGGCGCCCAGGATGGGCTTTCCCCGCATGATGTTCTCCTTCCGCCGTCGTGTGGTGCAGCGCGGTTCGCACGCGCCGATGCCTACGGCGTCTTGACGACCGTCACATCCACCACGCGGCTATGCGCCGGGTCTGTGCCAGCCTGGCTCGCCGCCTGCCTGACCTCGCCGGTCCAGCTCGTGTCGATGCGCGCGGCGGGCACGCCGGCCGTGATCAGCGCATCCCTCACCGCGTTCGCGCGGCGTTCGGAGAGGGCCAGGTTCGCCGGCGGGGCGCCGATGCGGTCTGTCCGCCCGATCACCGTCACGCGCGTCGTCGGCTCGTTGGTCGTGACGTAGGCGACGTTGCGCGTGATCATTCGGCCGCGATCGTTCACCGTGGCGCTGCCGGTGTCGAAATAGACCTGGTACCAGACGCCGGCGAGCTCGGGGCCGCTGGTTGCCGCATCGTGGCGTGGCGGTGATGCCTGCTGTGTCGTTTCCGTACATGCCCCAAGCCCTGTGATGGCCAGTGCGGCGACCAATGTGACCACATGATTCCGATATCGGACCATTTTGCCCTCCGTCCTTTTGTTCATGGGTATGAGGCGCGCCTGTCCGGGCGCTCCAGCCTAGCGCCAGATTGGCTTGCCGAGATTGATCTGATCGGGTCCGGTCAGCGCTCCTGCGCCCGCACCGACGGCACCTCCGATCAGCGCGCCTTCGATCGGCGAGCCCAAGGCCCACCCGCCAAGCGCGCCTGCACCAGCGCCGATGCCACCGCCGCTGATCGCACGGTCTGCAGTCGTGTTGCCGCAGCCTGAGAATGCGAACAGCGAGACGATGCAGACTGCCGCAAATGCATGCCGAATCATGGGTCCCTCCGGTTCTCGACGTCGTCTCCGATGTGTCATGCGCTGGTTTCGATCCGCAGGACCATTTCGTTGACGTCGGTGAATTTTATTGTTCGTAGATTTGAATGTATCCGAGCAATACCATTGTCGCATGAACAAAATTGAGCGTGCCTTGATCCGGATCAGGCACTGTGAAACGCCCTGGCCATTGCTGTTTCGGTGTGGCTCATATCGAGGCCCGAGGCTGATGCCTCCGGGAGCGATCGGCGAGGGGGGCTGACCTGTCCAGTTCCGCCTTGCCGTCTGCCGCCAGCACCGCATGATCGCCGCGTGGCCGATCCCGCAGCACCGCCAAGAAGCCCGCGCCTGACGGCACTCGTCGTCGCATCCGCGCTCTTCATGCAGAACGTCGACTCGACGGTGATCGCGACCGCCCTGCCGGCGATGGCCGAGAGCTTCGGGTCGGATGTGCTTCGGCTTTCGCTGGCACTCACCGCCTACATGCTCTCGCTCGCGGTGTTCATCCCTGCCTCCGGCTGGATCGCAGACCGATTTGGCCCGCGCGAGGTGTTCAGGGGCGCCATCGTCGTGTTCTGCGCCGGCTCGGCGCTGAGCGGGCTGGCGCCTAGCCTCGCCCTGCTCGTCGCAGGCCGGGTGGTGCAGGGGATCGGCGGGGCGCTGATGGTGCCGGTCGGGCGGCTCGTGCTGCTGCGGATGGTGCCGAAATCGGAGCTCGTCTCCGCCATGGCCTGGCTCACCGTGCCGGCACTGGTCGGGCCCATCGTCGGGCCGCCGCTCGGCGGGCTGATCGTGACGCATGTGAGTTGGCGCTGGGTGTTCTTCCTGAACCTGCCGGTCGGGCTGCTCGGCCTCGTGCTCGTCTCGCGCCTGATCCCTGGCGGCAAGCCTGCGGGGCGTCGCGCGCTCGACTGGCCAGGGCTCGTCCTGTCGGGGCTTGGCCTGACCGGGCTGATCTTCGGGGCGGAGCTCAGCACACGGCCGATCTTCGGGCACGGCATTGGGCTCGCGATCCTCGCCTTCGGGCTCGGATTCTGCGCGCTCTATGTCCGCCATGCACGCCGCGCAGCACGGCCGGTGCTCGACCTCCGGCTGCTTGGGGTGCCGAGCTTCGGCGTCTCGGTCTACGCCGGATCGCTGTTCCGCATCGGTGTCGGCGCCGTGCCGTTTTTGCTGCCGACGATGCTCCAGGTCGGCTTCGGGATGAGTGCCGCCGAAGCGGGGTTGATCACCTTCTCGGCCTCGATCGGCGCAATCGCGATGAAGCCCGCGGCCAGCACGCTGCTCCGCCGTTACGGGTTCCGCATGTTGCTGATCTGGAACGGCCTGCTCAGCGTCGTCACGCTCGCCGCCTGCGCGCTGTTCCGGCCGGACACGCCCTGGTGGTTGCTGCACGGCGTGCTCATCACCGGCGGCTTCTTCCGCAGCCTCCAATTCACCTCGTTCAACACGATCGCCTTCGCCGATATCCGCCAGCACCGCATGGCGGATGCAACGGGCTTCTATTCGACCATGCAGCAGGTGAGCCTGACGCTGGGCGTCGTCACCGCCGCCGCTGCGCTCGAGGGATCGATGCATGCAGGCGGCCGCAGTTCGCCCGCGCCGGTGGATTTCGCCACGGGGTTCGCGATCGTGGCTGTGGTGATGGCGCTGTCCGTGCCCGTGGTCGCGCGCCTGCCGAAGGATGCCGGCGCGGTGCTCTCGGGCAAGCGGTAGCGGTCAGCTTTCGAGCTCGGCGTCCCAGTAGAGATAGTCGCGCCAACTCTCGTGCAGGTAGTTGGGCGGGAAGGCGCGGCCGTTGTCCTGCAGCTCCCAGGACGTCGGCTGTCGCGGTGGATTGAGGGGCCACATGCTGCACTCGCGCGGCAGCCGGCTGCCCTTGCGCAGGTTGCAGCAGGAGCATGCGGTGACGACGTTCTCCCATGTCGTCCGCCCGCCCTTGGAGCGTGGCATGACGTGGTCGAAGGTGAGTTCCTGGGTCGGGAACCCATCGCCGCAGTACTGGCACTCAAACCGGTCGCGCAGGAACACGTTGAACCGCGTGAAGGCAGGCCTGCGCGCGGCGGGGATGTACTCCTTCAGCGCGATGACGGACGGAAGCCGCATCGCCATCGACGGCGAGTGCACCAGCGTCTCGTACTCCGACAGCACCGAGACGCGGTCCATGAACACGGCCTTCACGGCATCCTGCCAGGACCAGACCGAGAGCGGAAAATAGGACAAGGGACGGAAGTCGGCGTTCAGGACGAGCGCCGGATAGTGCGACCTGGCAAAGGAAACTCCGCCGTCAGGCAAGGGCCGCTCCCTCTAAAGGCAGCGCCCCACCATATGCCCGGCCCCGTCTCCCGGGGCGCTACCACATGATGTGGCGCAGCCGTTCGACATGTGCGTTATGCACAGAAGGCGTGGCGAAGTCCAGCAACCGCGCGGGGGCATCACCGAAGCTTCACGGCCACCTGTTGCGAGGTGGGTGCGCCGGTGTTGAGGAAACGGCGGTCAGGATACGGCGGCGTGCCTGGGCGCAGCCGTCACGAGTTTGCCCTCTGCCCAGTCGGCCAGGAAGGCAGCGCCGGCGCCGATGCACTCTGTGTCGATCGTATGCGCCATGCCGCGGCGGAACAGCGCCCGCACCGGCACGGCGTGATCGCGCAGCACCTTCTCCGCCGACTGCGAATAGGCTGGAGCGATGATCGCATCCTCGGTGCCGTGGACGAGCAGCACTGGCGGGCGCCAGCGCAGCTCTGACTCGAGCTTCGTGTCGGCCACCAGCGCGCCTGCGTAGGCGAGCACGGCACCCGGGCCCGGATCATGCCTCAGGCCGCTGTAGAGGGCGAGCATGGCCCCCTGGCTGAACCCCACGAGCGCCACTGACCGGGGCAGAAGCTTCAGCCGCGCCGCCTCTGCCGCGACGAAAGCATCGAGGCAGGCGGCGGCGGATGCGATCCCGGCATGCAACTGGGCGACCGGAATGTCACCGATGCCGAACCACTGCCGCGACGGCGGCTCGCCCACCTGGAAGAAGGGTGCGTCGGGCGCGGCGAAGGCGGCATGGGGCAGCGCCTTGGCAAAGATCGGCGCGAGCACGCCGATATCGGCCCCGTCGGAGCCGAGTCCATGCAGCAGAATCACGAGTTGCCGCGCCGGCCGCCCGGAGGCGGTCGCCCAGCGTTGCCCATCGAGCGCGATCGCCGCCATGGGTGTTCCCCTCCCGGTCCATAACCGCGATACCTTGATGCGATGGAGAGCGCAACTCCCGTCACCCGCTTCGCCCCGAGCCCGACGGGCAGGCTGCATCTTGGCTCGGCGCATTCCGCGCTGTTCGCCTGGCGTCTTGCGCGCGAGGCCGGCGGTCGCTTCCTGCTCAGGATCGAGGATATCGACCGCACGCGCTGCCGCACCGAATACGCCCTGGCGATCCTGGACGATCTCGCCTGGCTCGGCCTCGACTGGGACGGCGAGGTGCGGATGCAATCGGCGCATTTCGCCGAGTATGGCGCCGTGCTCTCACGCCTTTCGGCCCGCGGCCTGCTCTACCCGTGCTTCTGCACGCGTGCCGACATTGCGCGCGAGATCGAGGCGGCCGGCGGTGCGCCGCACGGGGCCGACGGGCCGCTCTATCCGGGCCTGTGTCGGAACATTCCAGAAACCGAACGACAGGCGCGGGTGGCGGCCGGCGAGCCGCATGCTGTTCGCCTCGACATCGCCCGCGCGATGGCGGGGGTGCCAGGCCCGCTGATGTGCGAGGAGGTCGGGGAGGGCACGTTCGCTGCGAACCCGGCCCCGCTGTTCGGCGACGTGGTGCTGGCGCGGAAGGACACGCCGGCGAGCTACCACTTTGCCGTGACGCATGACGACGCGCTGCAGGGCATCACCCTCGTCACGCGCGGGGACGACCTGAAGCCAGCGGTGCATCTGCACCGGCTGCTCCAGGCGCTGATGGGCTGGCCGGTGCCACGCTGGCGGCACCATCCCCTGTTGCGTGGGCCAGGCGGCGCGCGGCTTGCAAAGCGCGATGGTGCTGCCGGCATCGCCGCATTGCGAACAGCCGGCCGCAGCGCGGCTGAGGTGCGCGCCATGGCCGGCTTTCCGGACTGAGGGAAAACCTACGCCGCCTTCATCTCGGCGATGAACCTGTCCACCTGGGCGCGGAGAGTTTCCGCACCCGTGCTGAGTTCGCGCGCGGCTGCCTGCACCTGCGATGCCGCCGCGCCCGAGCCCGAGGCGGCCTCGCTCACGCTGCTGATGTTGTTCGTCACGGCAGCAGTGCCGGCTGACGCCTCCTGGACGTTGCGCGCGATCTCGCTGGTCGCGGCACCTTGTTCCTCGACTGCCGCGGCGATCGAGGTGGCGATCTCGCTGAGGCGCCGGATCACCTCGCCCATCCGCGTAATCGCCTCGACGACACGGGCGGTCTCGCTCTGCACCGCATTCACCTGGCCGGCGATCTCCTCGGTGGCGCGGCCGGTCTGGGCGGCGAGGTTCTTTACCTCGGAGGCAACGACCGCGAAGCCCTTGCCGGCCTCGCCCGCGCGTGCCGCTTCGATCGTGGCGTTGAGTGCAAGCAGGTTGGTCTGCCCCGCGATCTCGCTGATCAGCCGAACAACGTCGGAAATGCGCTGGGCGTTGTCGGACAACGCCTGCACCGTCGTACTCGTGCGGCCCGCCTCGCTCTCGGCCTCCCCGGCGATGCGCGTGCTTTCCGCCACCTGGCGGCTGATCTCCGTCACGGATGCCGCGAGTTCCTCGGCGGCCGCGGCAACGGTGTTGACGTTGGCCGAAGCCTGCTCGGCGCCGGCGGCGACGGCGGTGGCCTGGCGGGAGGTCTCCTCCGCCCCTGCCGCCATGCTCGTGGCGGTTGCCTCCATCTCGGTGGCGGCCGTGGCTACTGTGCGCACGATGATGCCGGCCTCGTCCTCGAACACGCGCGTGATCTGCTCGACCTTCTGCGCCCGCGCGGCCTTCGCCTCTGCCTCGGCGAGCTGGGCTGCCTGGAGCTGGCGCGCCCTGACGAGGTTGTCGCGGAACACCGCCATCGTGCGCGCGATGTCGCCCACCTCATCGCGGCGATCGGCGCCGATGATCGGGGCCTCCGTGTCGCCCTCGGCAAGCGCGTTGAGGCGAGCGACCGAGACGGCAATCGGGCGGGCAACGGCGCGCGTCCCGGTCAGCCAGCCGAGAGCGAGGCCGCCTACCAGTCCGAGCGACGCGACCACGATCATGATCATCGTGAGTTGCTTGCCGTGAGCCACGCCATAGCTCGCGATACGGTTTGCCCGCTGGTCGGAATAGGCGTTGAAGGCCGACATCGCGGCGATCAACGCCTCCGCCGCGTCGCGGCTCTGCATGACCGTCTGGCCAATCGCAACCGTCGCCTCGTTCGACTGCACCTGGTCGCCAAGGCGTCGGACCGTGACGATGGTGTTGTCGAACTGCGTGGAGTAGCGCTGCCAGGCGGCGTCGACCGGCTGGAGCAGTCGCACCTGCTCGCCATCTGCCACGCGGCGAAGCTCATCGAGCCGCTGTGCGAATCGCGCCTTGGCGGTGCGGGAAACCTCCTCGGCATACCGCATGTTCTCGGGCGACGGGTCGGCCGCGAGGCGGAATTCTGCGCGGTTGAGCATCAGCGCATCCCGGTTCGCGTACGCACCGGCCAACGCCTCGCCGCCAGCGTCGCTGACCTCGCTGAGGTCGTTCGACAGCATCCTGATCCCCTGGATTCCGACACCCGCCACCGCACCCGTGATGGCAAGCATCAGGACCACCAGCAAAAGGACCTTCCTGCCGATCTTCATGTTTTCAAACGACATGGGCACAGATCCCTCACCTACGTCATGTGTCCCACCAGGCGACAGGGGACATCGCTGGCCCACTATCGTGCGGATGTGTGACGATCTCGTTACGGAGGTAGGATCATCCCCCCTGGTCGAGGCCGAGCCGAAGCCTCTCGGCTGCCAGCCCCGGCGGGATGACTCCGAGGCGCAGGAAAAGGTCGATCAGCACCAGGTTGACGTTGAACTTGAAGAGGTCCGTCTCGCGCACCGCCTCGACCACGCGGGCGAGCGGCCAGAGCTCGAACCGCGCCACCTCCGCGTCGTTCGGCCGCGGCACGACGTGCTCGGCCATGTCGAGGTCGTACACATGCAGCGTATCGCGCCGCATGCCCCGCGCCTGGCGCGGGGTGTTCCACGCCATCACGTAGCCGATCGTGCCGGCCTTGCGCGCCGTCACGGCCACCTCGGGCGGGATGGAGGCCTCCTCCTCCGCCTCCTTCACCAGCGTCTCCTCCGGCCCCATGCCGGCGGAGATGCCCCCGGCCACGAGATGATCGAGCTTGCCTGGGTCGACCGCCTTGTCCGCTGCCCTGACCCCGACCCAGAGATGCACCTCCCCGCCCTTCCTCACGAGGCCGTTCACGTGCACCCCCTCGGCCCTGATGCCGAAGACCGGCACGGCGGAACGGTCGAGCGTGGCGAGCGAGATGCCGCCGGGGGCCTCCCGCACGTCATACCGCTCGCCACGCAGGCGCGGGATCAGCCCTGCCTCGACCAGACCCGCGACGGCCTGGGCCAGCGCGTCCGACCGCGCGCCGGGGCTGCGCAGCCGCCGGGCCATCGAGACGCCGCGCTGGTCGAAATGGAAGTCGGCGGGGCGGAAGGTCAGCGCGCTCACGATATCGGGCGCGAGCCAGCCGACCTGGCGACCCTCGATCAGGAACGGCTCGAACCCCGCCGGCGAGGCGATGTCGTTGCAGCGGTCGATGTGGCGGAGATAGGGGGCGATATCGTCGTGCATGGCGCGACATTCGCATGCAGCCCGTGCCGCTGCCACTGACCGCGCCGGCGTATCCGGCCTCGGCCCTAGGGCTCTCCAGCGGCTTTCCCTGCCGCCATGGGTGCCATGCCTGCCTGGGGCTTTGCGCATTCGGCGGGCACACGACATAAGGGGTTGATCCAGCCCGACCCAGAGGTCTCGTGACACCGCCACACGCGCCGCCGAACGCAGCACACGGAGCAACCGCGCCATCCGGCCAGGGGACAGGGGCGGGAGCGGCCGCGGGGCCCCTTCCGGCCAGGAGCCATCGCGAGACGTTGCGTTCGCTGCTCCCCTATGTGTGGCCGGCAGGCGAGCCGGGCTTGCGGATCAGGGTGGTGATCGCTCTCGTCTCGCTCATCCTGGCCAAGGTCGCGACCGTCTATGTGCCGGTGATCCTGTCGCAGACCGTCGATGCGCTGACGCCGGCGGACGGGCGCGGGGCCATCGTGGCCGTTCCGCTCGCCCTCGTGGTCGGCTATGGGCTGCTCCGCCTCGCCGCCTCGCTGTTCCAGGAACTGCGCGACGCGGTGTTCTCCGCCGTCGCGCAGCACACTGTCCGCCGCGTCGGGCATGCGACGTTCCAGCACCTGCACGCTCTCTCCCTCCGCTTCCACCTCGACCGGCAGACGGGCGGGCTGTCGCGCGCGATCGAGCGGGGCACCAAGGGCATCGACACGGTGCTGCGCTTCGCCCTGTTCTCGACGCTGCCCACCCTGCTTGAGATCGGGCTGGCGACGGCGGTGCTCTGGGTCGCGCTCGGGGGCCAGTTCGCGGCGATCGTGTTCGTCACGCTAGCCCTCTACGTCGCCTTCACGCTCGGCTTCACCGAGTGGCGGGTGCGCTTCCGCCGCCAGATGAACGAGACCGACCAGGAAGCGACCACCAAGGCGATCGACAGCCTGCTGAACTTCGAGACGGTGAAGTATTTCGGCAACGAGGCGCATGAGGCGAAGCGCTTCGATGGTGCGCTTGCGGCCTATGAGCGGGCGGCGGTGAAGAACCAGGTGTCGCTGAACGCACTCAACCTCGGCCAGGCGGCGATCATCGCGTGCGGCCTGACGGCGGTGATGCTGCTGGCGGCAAGCGGCGTGGTCGCTGGAACGCTCACGGTCGGGCAGTTCGTGATGGCCAACGTGTTCCTGATCCAGCTCTACGCGCCGCTGAACTTCCTCGGCTTCGCCTATCGCGAGATCAAGCAGGGCCTGGTCGACATGGAGGCGATGTTCCGCCTGCTCGGCGTCGCGCGCGAGGTGGCGGACAGGCCGGGTGCGCCGCCGCTTGGCGTCGCTTCCGGCGAGGTGCGGTTCGAGAACGTGCGCTTCGCCTACCGGCCCGACCGCGGCATCCTCGATGGCGTCTCCTTCTCCGTGCCGGCGGGGCACACGGTGGCGATCGTCGGGCCGTCGGGCGCAGGCAAGAGCACCATCTCGCGGCTGCTGTTCCGCTTCTACGACCCGCAGGAGGGGCGGATCCTGATCGATGGGCAGGACATCGCGGCCGTGACGCAGGCGAGCCTCAGGGCGGCCATCGGCATCGTCCCGCAGGACACGGTGCTGTTCAACGACACCATCGCCTACAACATCCGCTACGGCCGGATCGGGGCGAGCGAGGCGGAGGTCGAGAACGCCGCCAAGCTCGCCCGCATTCACGACTTCGTCGTCTCGACGCCGGACGGCTACGCCACGCGGGTCGGCGAGCGCGGCCTCAAGCTCTCGGGTGGCGAGAAGCAGCGCGTGGCGATCGCACGCACGATCCTGAAGAACCCCCCGATCCTGCTGTTCGACGAGGCAACCTCGGCGCTCGACAGCCAGACCGAGCAGGCGATCCAGGCCAATCTTCGCGAGATCAGCCGTGACCGGACCACGCTCGTGATCGCGCACCGGCTCTCGACGGTGGTGGACGCGGACGAGATCCTCGTGCTCGAAGCCGGCCGCATCGCCGAGCGTGGCACCCACGCGGCGCTCCTGGCCCAGGATGGGCTCTACGCCGCGATGTGGCGCCGGCAAGCTGAGCAGGAGGGCGCCGGGCAGGAGGAGACGACCGAAGAGGTCGCGGGCTGAGGGGTTTATTGGGGGGTGGTCCGGCCCCATGTCAGCGATGCAACAACCGAGGAGAACGGGGCATGCAGTTCGACCCCGAGGGGAATGCGCCTGCCGATCTGAGCCATGCCGGCTCGATCGTCGACAAGGCGATCGAGTACATGATCGAGCAGAAGATCGGCTCCCTCTCGGCCGCCTCGGCGCTGCTCGGCGGCGCTCTCGGCCTGCTCTCGCGCTCGATGAGCGACGAGGCGATCGTCCAGGTGCTGAACAATGCCATCGCCTCGGTGCGTGATGGCGAACTTCGGGGCGAGGGGCCGGCCCAGGGGTGATGAGGCAAGGCTGATGGCTGGTGGCTGCCCGCGTGCCTTGACGCGGCCACGGCCCGCCGGTAGAAGCCGCGTCTTCGTTGGGGGTGGCCCTTCCCGGGCCAGCCTCGTTTGTGGTCGTGCAAGAGGATACGTGTCATGGCGCGTCGCTGCGGCGTCACGGGCAAGGGTGTGCAGACTGGCAACAATGTCAGCCACGCCAACAACAAGTCGCGCCGGCGGTTCCTCCCGAACCTCCAGGTCGCCTCGATGATGTCGGAGGTGCTCGGCACCACGATCCGCATGCGCATGACCACGCGCGGCATCCGCACGATCGAGCACAATGGCGGCATCGATTCGTGGCTGCTCGGTACGCCCGATCGCAGGCTGTCCGACGAGGCGCGGGTACTGAAGCGCCGGCTCGAGCGGGCAAAGGCCAAGAAGGCCGCCTGATGGCATGCTGCCCCGGGCATCGCCCCGGGCAGCGCCGGGATGGGCCCGCTTCGGCGGGCCTTTTTTCGTCAAGGGGCTGAGACGCCGTGCTGCCGCTCTCCCCGGCCGCCATTGTCGCCGCGCTGAACGCGCTCCCGCCCGACGTCGTCTGGCTGATGATGGCGGCAGCTTCCTTCGGCGCCGTTCTCGCGATGCTCGCCGCGTTCGGCCGGACAGGCCTCGTCGTCTTCATCGCGGTGGCCGTGATCGCTGCCAACCTTCAGGTGCTGAAGGTCGTTCCCTTCGTGCTGCTGCCCGGGCCTGTCGCGGAGGGGACGGTGGTGTTCGCCGCCACCTATCTCGCGACCGACATCCTCGCCGAGCATTACGGACCCGCCGCCGCCCGACAGGCCGTCTGGCTCGGCTTCGCCGCGCACCTGATCATGACCGTGCTGATGCTGCTCGCCCTCGGCTACCGCCCGCTCGATGCCGCGACGGCGGGCGAAGGCCTTGCCTGGGCGCTGCCGTTCCATGACCACCTCGCGGCGCTGTTCACGCCTGCACCAGCGCTGTTCGTGGCAGGGATGACGAGCTATCTCGTCAGCCAACTCATCGACATCCGCATCTTCACCGCGCTCGGGATCGCCACCGCCGGCCGTGCCCTCTGGCTGCGAAACACCGCGAGCACGGCGGTGAGCGCGCTGATCGACAGCGTGCTGTTCTCGACCCTCGCCTTCGTCGTGTTCGCCGAGAACCCCGTGCCATGGGACGTTCTGTGGCGCACCTACATCCTTGGCACCTGGCTCGTGCGCTTAGGGCTTGCGGTGGCCGACACGCCGGCGATGTACCTCGCCGGCCGCCTGGTTCCGGAGAAGCGATGAGCGCGCGTTATCCCGCGCATCGCTTCACCGTTACAGCCCGTGACAGCGCGAGCCGTGCGCGGACCGGGCTGATCGAGACGCCGCACGGGTCCATCGCCACGCCTGCCTTCGTGCTCTGCGCCACGCGCGGCGCGCTGAAGGCAGCGACGATGGACGATGTGCGCAGGCTCGGCGCCTCGGTCGTGCTCGGCAACACCTATCACCTGTTGCTCGCACCAGGTCCCGAACGCATCGCTTCGCTCGGTGGGCTGGCCACCATGACGGGCTGGCGCGGCCCGACGCTGACCGACAGCGGTGGTTTCCAGATCTTCTCGATGGGCCATGGCGGCGTGGCAGCCGAGATCAAGGGCAACCGCTCCGGCACGCCGGCAGCGACGCTGATCGGCATCGAGGAGGCAGGGGCGACGTTCCGGTCCTATCTCGATGGCGCGGTGAAGCGGCTGTCGCCCGAGATCTCGCTCTCCGTCCAGGCCGCGATCGGGGCCGATCTCGTCGTGGTGCTCGACGAGTGCACGCCCTTCCACGCTGACCGTGCCTATGTCGAACGCGCGCTCGCCCGCACCTTCCGCTGGTCACGGCGTTCGCTCGCCGCCTTCGATGCGGCAGGCGGCATGGGCAGCGCGGGACCGCAGGCGGTGGTGGGCATCGCCGGCGGGCATGTGCACGAGGACCTTCGCCGCGCGGCGGCCGATTTCGTGAACGGGGAGGATTTCTTCGGCCACGCGATCGGCGATTCACTCGGCGGCACGCGCGAGGAGATGCACCGCATCGTCGCGTTCCAGGCGCCGCTGCTGCGCCCCGACAGGCCGATCCACCTGCTCGGCATCGGCCAGGTGGCCGATATCTGGAACGGCGTCGCTGCCGGCATCGATACGTTCGACTGCGTGCACCCGACGCGCATCGCCCGCCATGGCGGGGCGCTCGTTCGGGCCGGCACCGATGGTGCCGCCGGGCGCGATCACCTGAACCTCCGCAACGCCCGCTTCCGCGACGATCCGCGCCCGCTCGAGGAGGGGTGTGACTGTCCAGCCTGTGCCGCGGGACTCTCGCGCGCCTATATCCACCATCTGCTGAAGGTCGACGAGCTCGCCGGCCTGCTGCTGATCAGCCGCCACAACATCCGCTTCATGATGCGGCTGATGGACACGGTGCGTGCGGCAATCGCGGCAGGGCGGGTGCGCGAGGAAGCGGCGGCGTGGGGCGCCAGCCTCGGCTGAGTGGGCTCGCTTGGCCATTGCTTCTGATCAATGCAGCGCGCCCGGATCGAAGGAAAGCTTCGCCGATGCCGGTGACGTGCCCGTGGGGGTGCGCGCCCGCATGGGAGAAGGTCCGTGCGACAAAGTCAGCGCGCGCCATGCCGGCGCGCCGCCGTCGTCGGGGTTGCCCTGGCGGCCGTGGTTGCTTTCCCCGGCCTGGCGCCGGCGGTCGTGCTCAATGATGGGATGATCGGGGCGGAGACGATCGACGAGGCCGCGCTCGGGCTCGGCATGAAGCCGCGCTACTCGGGCATCGGCGGCGTATTCGCATCGCGGGGTGGCGCCGGGAACCTCTGCACCGGCTCGCTCGTGAGTGCGACGATGGTGCTGACGGCGGCACACTGCTTCGACAGGTCAGCTGACGGGACGAGCGACTACGCTCCCTCGGAGGTCAAGTTCCTTTATGGCAACGACCTCGGCCTCGACCTGTTCCGCCCGACCGCGCCAGGCATCGTGGCGAGCGCGATCTATCTCAACCCCCTTTATGTTGCAGACGGGACCTCTGTCTACCAGCGCTACGATCTCGCCCTGCTCGAACTGAGCAGTGCCGTTCCCGACGCATACCAACCCTTCGCAGTCTATGCATCGCCCGGCGGCAACCAGGCCGACATCGTCGGCTACGGCAAGAGCGGCCCTGGAGGATCAGTCCAGGACAACAGGAAGCGCGCGGGGGTGAACGCGGCCTACATCCTCGACCGGTCGCCCAACTACACGTTGGTCGATTTCGACCAGCTCGGCGCCGACGACCCGGGCACACGCTTCCGCGACGGCGAGGTCGCGTTTTCCAAGGTCGAAGCTTCGCCCTGCGGCGGGGACAGCGGCGGTCCATTGCTGACAATGAGCGACTTCATGCTGAGCGGCGTGGTCACGGGATCGCTGAGGCCGGACGACGAAGCCTGCCGCTATGGTGATGTGGTGGCGTATGTCCACACGGGGCAGGAAGACAACGCGTGGTTCCTCCGCTCGCACGGCGTCGAGGTGATCGACGAGCCAGGAACGATGGCGCTGTTCGGCGCAGCGCTGCTTGCGTTGTTCGCAGCCCGGAGGCGGGGCGTCCCTTCAGCGTGATCGGGTGGTGAGCGCGGCTGGGTCGAGCCTGAACAGCATAAGGATGTTGCGCTGGAACAGGCTGAAATTGTCGTCCGACAGGATGGCGACATCGAGCGCTCCGTCCTCGCGCCGCGCCACCGCGATGGCCTCGTAGTTGTCGGAGGCGAGCGGCGGGGCGATCGCTGCGATCTCAACCGGCTCCAGCACGTCGCGGGCGAAAGCATCGCGTGGCAGCCATGCGATGCGGCTCGTGAAGCCCGTCAGCACGCTAACGCGGCGCTCCAGCACCAGCGCCCCGCCATCGGGAAGTCCTGCTGCGTCGACCGGCACGAGGTCGGGCCCCGGGCGATAGCGGCGCTGCGTCCAGCTGCTGCCGTCGCCGCTCCCGAGCCAGGCGGGGCAGGTGCCGTCGTCGGCCGCCGCCTCGGCGATCGCAAACAGCCTGCCATCGGCCAGCACAGCGAGGGTCTCGAGACCAGCGTTGGCGACGAGCGTGGCGATGCCGGGCGGTGCGGGAAAGTAGAGCCCCGGCGCATCCGGATCGGCGAAGGCGCGGATGCGGTGCCAGCGCTCGAAGGCGACGAGCAGCCGCCCATCGGGCAGCAACGCCAGCGCCTCAGCATCGCCGGCCCGGCCGGCGCGAAGGGCAGCGCCGTTGCTGTCGCGGATCGGGCTGAGGCGTGGGTCCGCGATACCGGTCAGCATGCCTTCGCCGCCACGCTCGATCCGCCCGCGGAACCAGTGCGCCTGGTCGGTGATCGCGATGATCGTGCCGTCGGCCGAGAGGAGCAGGCCGGACAGCCCGCCGAAGGCCCGGTCATCGCCGCCGAGCGCAAGCGCGCCCCGGAACTGGAGGGGGCCGAGGCGGTCGAGCGTTGGCGCCTCGTCCGACAACGGGAGCTGGCGCGCACGAAGCGTGAGCGCCGCGGCAGGCGTACTGACCGCCAGCAGCGGTGCGGCGAACAGCGCGCGGCGGTGGAGACCGCGAGAGTTCAGGCCACCGTTTCTCAGGCGACCAGCGCTGCCTGCTCGGCCGCGGCGCGGTGCCAGGCCTCGGCCGCGTCCTCGTCGAACAGCTCGGCGAGCTTCTTCATCATCGTGCCGCCAAGCTCCTCGGCATCGACGATGGTGACGGCGCGGCGATAGTAGCGCGTGACGTCATGGCCGATGCCGATCGCCGTCACCTCGATGCGCTTGTCACGCTCAATGCGGCGGATCACCTCGCGCAGATGGCGTTCGAGATAGTTGCCGGGATTGACCGAGAGCGTGCTGTCATCGACCGGCGCGCCATCGCTGATCACCATCAGGATCTTGCGGTGCTCGGGCCTGGCGGCGAGGCGGCGATACGCCCATTCCAGCGCCTCGCCGTCGATGTTCTCCTTGAGCAGCCCCTCGCGGAGCATCAGCCCGAGGTTCCGCCGCGCCCGCCGCCAGGGCTGCTCTGCCGCCTTGTAGACGATGTGGCGAAGGTCGTTCAGCCGGCCGGGGTTGCGCTTCTTGCCTTCCTGCACCCAGCGCTCGCGGCTCTGCCCGCCCTTCCAGGCGCGCGTCGTGAAGCCGAGGATCTCGACCTTCACCGCGCAGCGCTCGAGCGTGCGGGCGAGGATGTCGGCCGACATCGCCGCGACCGTGATCGGACGGCCGCGCATCGAGCCGGAATTGTCGATCAGCAGCGACACCACCGTGTCGCGGAACTCGGTCTCGCGCTCGCGCTTGTAGCTGAGCGAGTGGGTCGGGTTGGCGACGATGCGGGCCAGCCGCGAGACGTCGAGCAGCCCTTCCTCGAGGTCGAAGTCCCAGCTGCGCGACTGCTGCGCGAGCAGGCGGCGCTGCAGCCTGTTCGCGAGCTTGGATACGACGCCCTGGAGGTGCTGGAGCTGCTGGTCGAGCTGGCTGCGAAGTCGCGTGAGCTCGTCGGTATCGCAGAGCTCGTCGGCCGCGACCTCCTCGTCGAACTGTCGCGTATAGGGCTCGTAGCGATGCGCCTCGTTGCCGAGGTCACGGTCCTTGCGCGCCTGCGGGCCGGCTGGGCGGTCGTCGCCCTCGGCCGCCGCTCCCTCGTCCTGCTCCTGCTCGACGCTGTCGGCGGCCTCGGCCTGGCCCTCGGCCTCCTCCTCGCGCGCGCCGGGCATGCTCTCGGCCTCGGCGGCGGAGCCGGCGCTGTCCTGCTCCTGCTCGTCGGCCCCTTCTTCCTGCTCGCCCTGCTCGTCGTCCTGTTCCTCGGCCTCGGCTTCGGCGTCGGTTTCCTCTTCGGCCATGTCGAGTGCGGCGAGCAGCTTGCGCGCGGCGCGGGCGAACTGGTCCTGGTCGTCGAGATTGCCGGCGAGGCTCTCCAGCGCCACGAACGCCTTGTCGGGCAGCGTGGCACGCCAGAGGCCGAGCACCTCGCGCGCCGCATCGGGCGTTGCCTCGCCCGTCAGCGCCTCGCGGGCCAGCAGCTCGATCGCCTTGGCGACGGGCAGCTGCTCGCGCCGCGTCATGCGGTCGAGCCCGTCGGCCTCGCATTCCTCGGCCAGCCGCGCCCGCAGGTTCGCAGCGACGCCCGCCATCACGCGGGAGCCGAGCGCCTCGACGCGGGCCTGGGCGAGCAGGTCGAACACCTCGCGTGCCTCGCGGCGGGCTGGCAGTCGCTTGCCGTGCAGCGTGTCGTCATGGAGCTTGAGCTTGAGCGCCATGGCGTCGGCCGCGCCGCGCAGCCGCGCCATTTCGGCGGCCGGAAGCGCGCGCGAGGGCACCGGCAACCGCGCGCGCTTGCCGGCAACACCTGGGGGACCGGGCTGGAACGCGACATCGACATCGCCGCGTTCGGCGACCGCACGGAGCGCGCCGGCCGTCGCCCGGCGGAACTCCTCGGTGCGGGCCGTGTCGCCCGGTTTCGGTGGCTGTGCCATCAGCAGCGCCCCATCACGCCGCGCGGCGCGGACCGGCCCCGAGCGGCAGCTCCTCGTTGAAGCAGCGCTGGTAGTACTCGGCCACCGTCGCGCGCTCCGCCTCGTCGCACTTGTTCAGGAAGGTCACGCGGAACGCGAACGCGATGTCATCGAAGATCTTGGTGTTCTCGGCCCAGGTGATCACGGTGCGGGGGCTCATCACGGTCGAGATGTCGCCGTTGATGAAGCCGGCGCGGGTGAGGTCGGCCAGCGCCACCATCGCTGCGACCCGCTTCTTCGCCGCGGCATCGCTGGTGGGGATGGCGAGCTTGGCGGTCACGATCTCGGTCTCCTGCTCGTGCGGCAGGTAGTTGAGGGTCGCGACGATGTTCCAGCGGTCCATCTGGCCCTGGTTGATCTGCTGCGTGCCGTGATAGAGGCCGGTCGTGTCGCCGAGGCCAACCGTGTTGGCGGTTGCGAACAGCCGGAACCCCGGGTGCGGGCGGATCACGCGGTTCTGGTCAAGCAGCGTCAGCTTGCCCTCGACCTCCAGCACGCGCTGGATCACGAACATCACGTCGGGGCGGCCGGCGTCATACTCGTCGAACACCAGCGCGCAGGGGTGCTGGAGCGCCCAGGGCAGGATGCCCTCGCGGAACTCGGTGATCTGCTTGCCGTCGCGCAGCACGATCGCATCCTTGCCGATCAGGTCGATGCGGCTGATGTGGCTGTCGAGGTTCACGCGGATGCAGGGCCAGTTGAGGCGGGCGGCCACCTGCTCGATATGCGTCGACTTGCCGGTGCCGTGGTAGCCCTGGACCATCACGCGACGGTTGTGGGCGAAGCCGGCGAGGATCGCGAGTGTCGTCTCGCGGTCAAAGCGATAGGCCTCGTCGATGTCGGGCACGTGCTCGGTCCGCACCGAGAAGGCCGGCACCTCGAGGTCGGAGGCGATGCCGAAGACATCCCCCACACGCACCTTCGTGTCTGGGAGGTCGATCGCCGAGGTCGGTCTTGCGTCAGCCAACTGGGTCACCTTCGTCATGCGCGGTCCGCTTTCCTGCGTCGTGGAACAGATTAGACCCCGTTGCGGCGCTTGCGAAGGCCGCCCCGGCGATTGGCCGTCATCCGCCTGCGGGAAGCACGCGGATCAGCGTCGTATAGGCTGCGTTGATGGTCTTGAGCTTGTCCTCTGCCGCCTTGTCGCCGCTGTTGGCGTCGGGGTGGTGACGCTTGGCCAATGCCTTGTACGCGCGCTTGACCTCGACGCGCGTCACAGGCCAGGGCAGGTCGAGGGTGGCGAGGGGGGAACGAAGCTCCGCCGGGATCTCGGTCGTCTCGCGGGCCGGAGCAGGCTTGGCGTTGCCGAGGACGCCGAACGGGTCCGCGACCCGCTCGTCCGGCCCGAGGCCGATGCGCCCCAGCGGCCAGGTCGGGCGCTGCCAGGTCGTGTCGCGGCGCATCTCGCTCTCGATCTCGCCGGGGCTCATGCCCTTGTAGTAGTCCCAGGCGCGGTTGTATTCGCGCACATGCTCGAGGCAGAACCAGTAGTAGTCGTTCAGGCTGCGTCGCGATTTCGGGGCACGGAATCCGCCATGGGCGGCGCAGCCGGGCCTGTCGCAGGGGCGCGAGAGATCGTCGGTTTGCGGGGCATCGGCCCGGAGCCGGGAGTTTCGGGGTGCACCATGGGTGCGGGCGGTGCCGTTACGCATCGGTCAGTTATGGCCACGGGTCATGGACGTGGCAAGGCAAGCAACAGGGGGGACAAGACATGACGGAACATCGCGCCGCGCGCATCAGGGCGGCACTCGAGGCAGCGCTGGCACCCGCCGAGATCGCCGTGGTCGACGACAGTGCCAGCCACGCTGGCCATGCCGGCAACCCGGACGGGGCAGGGGAGACGCACTACACCGTGCACGCCATCTCGCCCGTCTTCGCCGGCGAGGGGCGGGTGGCGCGGCAGCGGAGGGTTCACGCAGCGCTGGCGACGGAGTTCGCCACGGGCCTGCACGCGCTGAGCCTGAAGCTTCAGACGCCGGAGGAAGCCGCCTCGGGGCGGTGACGCGGCGCGAACACCCGCACGCGAATCACCCTTTCGCTTCAACGTCCCATTAAATGATATCGGCCACTCTGCGCGCACACGGAGGAGCCCCCCATGGCGCGCAGCACCCTGATCAACCGCAATATCGTGGCCGAGCGTGGCCGCACCAGCATGCGTCTCGAGCCCGAGCTCTGGGACGCGCTGTCGGAAATCTGCCGGCGCGAGCGGACGAGCCCGTCCGAGCTCTGCCGGCGCATCGAGAAGCTCGGCCTGAAGGGCGGCCGGACCTCGGCGATGCGTGTCTACGTGCTGCAGTATTTCCGCGCGGCGACCACCGAGGAAGGCCACATCGCGGCCGGCCACGGCATCGCCGATCACTCCCGGTCGTCGGGCAACGGATCGGCGCTGCGCACCGCGGTCGCGGCCTTCATGTCGGGTCCCGCCGAGTAGCCACGCGCCTTCACGTACTCCGGCCAGCGGCGGGCAACCATCGGGCTGTCCGCCGCGTAGGCATGGCAGGTGTTGAGCAGGGCGGGCGGGGCGGCAGGGTCTGCCGGTCGCTTGCGGCGCACGACGATGAGCGTCTGGAACGCCACCGTCGCCATCGGCCCGAGCAGTTCCACGAGGTGGGTGCACCCCTGCACGCCGCCCACCACTTCCTTCACCTTCCGGGTCCAGCCAGGGCCGATGCGCAGGCCCGCGAGCCGCGCGAAATTCGGCGTGATGGCAGGGCACATCGCGAAGGGCCCGTACTCCGTGTTCGCCTCAGCCGCGACCACGGTCATGTCCTCGTCGATGGTCAGCCGGATCAGCATGCCGTGCAGCGGCACGCCCGGCGTGACCTCGCCCCGATCCTCCGTCGAGAAGGCGTAGGTTTTCGTGTCGGCGAGCTGCGCCTCGATGTCGAACAGCCCATCCTCGCGGCGGTAGCCGTCGATGACGATGGCGCGGGTGTGGAGCTTCTCGCGGGGGGATGGGGGGCTCAGCGGCACGGTCGCGCCTCGCTCATGCTGCGGTGCATCAGGGCGATATGGCATGGGCGGGCCGGCCCCGCCAGACGCGGCGTTGAGCCTCAGGGCGCCAGGATGGCCGCGAGTCGTCCGATATCCGACGCCGCTTCCGCGCCGGGGTGCCGCGTCAGGAACGGCACCTGCCGGCGGATCGCCTCGGAGACGCGGGCATCGCGACGGACCACGCCGGCCAGCGGCGGGCTCACCTTCAGGAAGTTCTCCGCCGCCTTCCTGAGGCCGAGCCAGGTGCGTTCGCCGGAGGCCTGCGTTCCGGCCATGTTCACGACGATGCGCCTGTCACCGCCAGGCCGGTCGAGGGCGGCGAGCTTCAGGCAGGCATAGGCATCGGTCAGCGCGGTCGGCTCCTCGGTCGTGACGACCAGCAGCGTGTCGGCGACCGAGGCCAGCCGCCGGGCGGTACGATCGAGCCCCGCGCCGATGTCGAGGATGACGGTGCCGAAGCCCTTCGCCTCCGCCAGCCCGGCAAGGATCACCTCGATCTGCTCCGGTGTCAGCTGCGCGAGCGCGCCCGAGCCCGAGCGGCCGGCCAGCACGGAGAACCCGGCATCGGGTACCGGTGTCGCGAGTGCCTCGGCACGCTCGCCCTTCAGCAGGCCGGAGAGATCGCGCCCGACCTGGAGTCCGATCTGCACATCGACATTCGCAAGCCCGAGGTCGCCATCGACGAGCAGGACGTTCCGCCCGCGCTGCGCGAGCGCGTGCGACAGGGTGATGGCGAGCCAGGTCTTGCCGACCCCGCCCTTGCCGGAGGCGATGGCGATCAGCCTTCCCGCGGCCCCCTGTTCGGGTGCCGTGGTCGTCGCGGCGAGAACGGCGTGGGCGGTCATGGGCGCTTCGTCTCCACTGTCACGCTGCCGAGGCGCGGGCGAGCCGCGCGGCGGGAGGATTGAGCAGCCGCGCGGCCAGCGCCTCTGCCGTGAGCGGGCCGAGCCCGTCGGCGGCACCTGGGCCGGTTCCGGCTTCGGCGATTGCAAGCCCGCCGCCGATGGCAGCGGCCGGGATCGCGCCGATGCGGCGTGCGAGGTCGAGGCGTGTGGCAAGCAGGTGGCGCGCGCCGGTCTCGGCCATCGCTTCCGCCATGTCGGCGGCCTCCATCGCGTCCATCCCGGCCGGGATGGTCAGTGCCACCGCGGCACCCGAGGCAGCGGCGAGGGCGGCGATCTCCTCGCGCTCGCCGGCATCGAACGGGTCGAGGCCAGCGGTGTCGATGAGCGTCGGCGCGGTACCGCGGTTGGTGGCGAGCGCGCGCAGCACCGTGGCCGGGTGGGGGGCAGCGATCAGGTCGATGCCGAGGAGCCGCGTGAATGCGGCGAGCTGTTCGACCGCACCCGCACGCCTGCCATCGGCGGCGATCACGCGCGGTGTTCCGCCGGCAAGCCTGAGCCTGGTGGCAAGCTTGGCGACGGTGAGCGTCTTGCCGGCCCCCGGCGGGCCGACCACGAGAACGGCTGAACCCGGGCCGAGCGGCAGCCCCTCGAAGCGCAGCGCGCCGGCGAGCGTCGCGGCAAGGTCGGGCGAGGCGGCGAGATGGTTGCGGAACATCTCCGGCAGCCCGTGGGCGGCAAGTGCCGCAGCGATCGGGCCAAGCGGCTCATGCAGTACGGCCGGCGTGAGCGGGATGACAGGTGCTGAGACCTCCGCCTGCGCCAGGGGCGCGAGCGGGGCGATGTCGTCGGCCGGCTCCACCGCGGCGGTGAGCTCGACACCCTCGGTGACGCGGCGTGAGCCGAGCATCAGCGCATCGGGGCCGAGTTCCGCGCGCGCGGCCGACATGGCCGCTGCCATCGTCCGCGCGCGGAAGGTGCGGATGCGCATGGCTCAGATGCTCCCGACCGTGCGGATACGCGCGCGGGGGTGGATTTCCGCCTGGCTCAGAACGGTCGTCGCAGCCCTGAAACGTTCCACAACCGCACGCACATGCGGGCGGATGGAGGGGCCTACGAGCAGCACCGCCGCCTCGCCGGCATTGGCCGCGCGGTCCATCGCATCGCGCAGCTTGGTCATGAAGTCAGTCAGCTTCGAGGGCGCCATGGCGAGCTGGCGGTCCTCCGACGGCCCCGTCATCGCCTCGGTGAAGGCGCGCTCCCAGTCCGGCGAGAGGGTGACGAGGGGGATGTAGCCGTTCGGCCCCGTGTGCTGCTCGCTGATCTGGCGCGCAAGGCGGATGCGCACCTGCGCGACGATGCCGCCAACACCGCGTGCGCCGCCCGCGAGCGCATCGGCGATGCCTTCGAGGATCGTCGGCAGGTCGCGGATCGAGACGCGTTCTCCCAGCAGCGCCTGCAGCACCCGCTGCACGCCCGCCGTGCCGATCTGCGCGGGGATCAGGTCGGAAACAAGCTTCTGGTGCTCGCGCGGCAACTCGTCGAGCAGCTTCTGCGTCTCGGCGAAGGAGAGCAGCTCGGCCATCTGGTCGCGCACCAGCTCGGTCAGGTGCGTGGTGATCACGGAAGCCGGGTCAACCACGGTGTAGCCGCGCGCCCCGGCCTCCTCGCTCATTGTCTCGTCGATCCAGGCAGCGGGGATGCCGAAGGCGGGCTCGGTCGTCTTCTCGCCGGCAAGGGCGACCGGCGCCCCCGTCGGGTCCATCGCCAGCAGCATGCCGGGGCGAACCTCGGCGCGGCCTGCCTCGAGCTCCTTGATGCGCACGACGTAGGTGGACGGCTGGAGCTGCACGTTGTCCTGGATGCGTACGGGCGGCAGCAGGAACCCCATTTCGGTCGCAAGCGCGCGGCGCAGCGCGCGGATCTGCTCGGTCAGCCGCGCGCCGCCCTCGGCGGTGGCAAGGCCGAGCAATCCGTAGCCGAGCTCGAGCCTGACCGCATCGATGCGGAGCGCGGCTGACGGCGACTCTTCCACCGGTGCTGCCGCCATCGCCTCCGCTTCGGCGGCAAGAAGCGCGGCATCGGGCCCCTTGCCGGCATTGCGCCGCGCCCACGCAGCGGCGCCGGCCGCACCGGCGATGGCCAGGAAAGGGAGCATCGGGATACCGGGCATCAGCGCGAGAACACCGGCCGCGCCTGCTGCCATCGCGAGCGGCTTGGGCGAGCCGGCGATCTCGCGCAGCAGCGCCTCGTCGGTCGTGCCGTCGACGCCGGCCTTGGTGACGACGATGCCGGCGGCGGTCGATGTCACGAGCGCGGGGATCTGGCTCACCAGCCCGTCGCCGATGGTCAGCAGCGAGAACATGGTGATCGCGTCGGAGAAGCTCATGCCCTCGCGCGCGACGCCGATCGCAAGCCCACCGATCAGGTTGATGATGGTAATGATCAGGCCGGCGATGGCATCGCCCTTCACGAACTTCGCCGCACCATCCATCGCGCCGAAGAAGGCGCTTTCCTCCTCGAGCTCCTTGCGGCGCTTCCTCGCTCCTGCCTCGTCGATCAGCCCGGCGGAGAGATCGGCGTCGATCGCCATCTGCTTGCCAGGCATGGCATCGAGGCTGAACCGCGCCGCGACTTCGGCGATGCGGCCGGAGCCCTTTGTGATCACCACGAAGTTCACAAGGACGAGGATGGCGAAGACGATCAGGCCGATCACGACGTCGCCGCCCATCAGGAACCCGCCGAAGGCAGCGATGACGGCGCCCGCAGCCTGCGGCCCCTCATGGCCGTGCGCGAGGATCAACCGCGTCGAGGCGAGGTTGAGGCCGAGGCGGAGCAGCGTGGTGATGAGCAGCAGTGTCGGGAACGAGGTGAAGTCGAGTGGCCGGCGCATGAACATCGCCGTCATCAGCACCAGCACCGAGGAAGTGATCGAAAGCGCCAGGCCGAAATCGAGCAGCAGGTGCGGCAGCGGAACGACGAGGATGACGATCAGCATCGCGACGCCGATCGCCATCATCACGTCGGGTGCCGGGATCGCGCGGCTCATCTGCGCGCCGAGTGCTCCCATCCCGCCGCCAGCCCCCGCCTCTGTGCCTGCCGTCGGCTCGGCCATCGTCTTCGGGCCGCTCAGGCCATCACGCGGTCAGCCTGCGCGGGCGGCGGCACCCTTACGCCGGCGGAGGAGTAGTCGCGCAGCTTGTTCCGCAGCGTGCGGATGGAGATGCCGAGGATGGTCGCCGCATGCGTGCGGTTGCCCAGGCAGTGGGTGAGCGTCTCGAGGATCAGGTCACGCTCGACATCGGCGACGGTGCGGCCGACCAGCGCGCCGACGGGTGCCTGCGCCTGGCCGTTGTGCATGCCTTCGCGCTGGCGGGCCACGGCTGCGGCCGCCGCGGGAACCAGGCGCTGCGAGGCTTCCTCTGCCGCAGGCGCGCCGCCGCCGAGCTCGATCGCATCGACATCGATCACATCGCCCGGGGCGAGCAGCACGGCGCGGTGGATGGTGTTCTCGAGCTCGCGCACGTTGCCGCGCCAGGAATGGGCTTCGAGCATCGCCATCGCCGCCGTGGTGATCTGCCGGCCCGGCAGGCCGTTCACCTCGGCGTATTTCCGCGAGAAGTATTCCGCCAGCGGCGCGATGTCGCCCGGCCGCTCACGCAGCGAGGGCACGTTCATCGAGATGACGTTGAGGCGGAAATAGAGGTCCTCGCGGAACGTGCCCTTCTTGACCTCCGTCATCAGGTCGCGGTTCGTGGTCGCGATCAGCCGGACGTTCACCTTCACGGGTTCAGCCCCGCCCAGGCGATCGACCTCGCGCTCCTGAATGGCGCGCAGCAGCTTGGCCTGCAGGCGGATATCCATCTCCGAGATCTCGTCGAGCAGCAGCGTGCCGCCGTTCGCTGCCTCGAACTTGCCGATCCGGCGCGCGACCGCGCCGGAGAACGCGCCCTTCTCGTGGCCGAACAATTCGCTCTCGAGCAGGTTGTCGGGGATCGCGGCACAGTTGAGTGCGACGAACACCCCTCCGGCGCGGCGGCTCTTGCGATGGATGTGGCGGGCGAGAACCTCCTTGCCCGTTCCGCTCTCGCCCGCGATCAGTACCGAGGCGTCCGATGCCGCGACCTGCTCGGCCCGCTTGATCGCAGCCTTCATCACCGGGTCGCGGTGGATCAGCGCGTGGCCGTCGGAACCGACCGCCTCGAGGATCGCGGCGATCAGATCGGCGTCAGGCGGGAGGGGGAGATACTCGCGGGCGCCTGCCCTGATGGCGGCGACAGCAAGGTCGGCATCGTTGCCGACGCCGCAGGCGATCACCGGTGTGGCGATGCGCTCGGCCGCCATCGACCGGACGAGGGTCGCGACGTCGAGCCTGACGTCGCACAATACCAGGTCGGTGCCGGTGCCGGCACGCAGCATCGCGAGCGCCGCGGCGACATCGTCGGCCTGGTTCAGCTTGGCACCTCGCGCGATGGCGATGCGGCCTGCCTGTCCCAGTTCCGCCGACAGCGAGCCAATGATCAGGATCCGCATCCTGCGTCCCTCCTGCGAATGCGCGGCCTCAGTTGCCGCGGTCGGCCTTCACGATTTCCGTCATGGTCACGCCGAGGCGATTGTCGTCGACCATGACGACCTCGCCGCGCGCCACGAGGCGGTTGTTCACGTAGATGTCGATCGCCTCGCCGAGCTTGCGGTCGAGCTCGACCACGGCGCCGCGGCCGAGCTTGAGCAGCTGGCTCACCTGCATCGTGCTCTTGCCGAGCACGGCGGAGACCTGGACGGGGATGTCGTAGACCGCCTCGAGTTCCCGCGCCGGCCGCCCGGCACCAGGCTCGCCGTCGGCAAGCGTGACGTCGGTGCCGCCGGAGAGATCGTCGAGCTCGATCCCCTGCGCGCCTTGCCCCTGCTCAGTCGCCATCGCCCACCTCCTGTTCTGCGTCCGTCTCGCTCATCGCAAGCCCAAGCCGGGCGAGCACGTCGCGCGCTGCCTGTTCGAGCACCTTCGGGTCACGCCGCGCCTCGCCGCCTGGCCAGCTGATCCGCATTTCCCCCGCGACCATGCCGTCGGTCGGAAGGACATCGAGCTTGCCGGTGAAATCCGCTGCCTCCGCCGCCGCCGCGAGGCGGGGGGCGAGTGACTTCGCATGCTCCGGCGGCAGGCGGATCACGATGCGATCGACGCCGGAGAGCTGATCGAGCAGTGCCTTGGCGAGCTCGGCGCATCCCTGCTGGGCATGGTGTGCCGCGGCCTCTGGCAGCGCGCGGGCAAGAAGGTCGAGTGTTGTTGCGGCAAGCGCACCGGCGGCCCGCTCGGCCGCGCGGCTGGCCTCCGCCTTCGCGTCACCGAGCCTCGCCGCAATCGTCTCGAGCGCACCGGCGATGCGCGCCTCGATGGCCGAGCGGGCTTCGGCGGCCCCGGCGGCACGCCCTTCGAGAACGCCTTCGGCACGCGCCTCGGCAAGCTCGTCGGCGGTGAAGGAGGGAGCGATCACCTCCGGTTCCGGCGCTGCCTGGGCGAGGCGTCCGCGCGCGCGGCCCTGTTCGCCCGGTGTGGCGAAATCGTCCTCGAACAGGTAGCGGCGCTGGTTGCCGGCAACCGCGTCGGTGCGCGACCCTGCGGGCCTCGCAAGGGCGGAGAGCGCGATCGGGCGTGGGGCTGCGGTCATCTCAGTACACCAGCTCTTCCTGGCGGCCGTCGCTGATCTGGATCTGGCCGGATCCGGCGAGATCCTTGGCGGCGGCGACGATGGCGGCCTGCGCCTCCTCAACGTCCTTCAGCCTGACGGCGCCGAGGCCAGCGATGTCTTCCTTCAGCATCTTGCCCGCGCGTTCGGAGAGGTTCTTGAAGAAGAGGTCGCGGATGCTTTCCGACGCGCCCTTGAGCGCGAGGGCGAGCTTGTCCTTCTCCACCGACCGCATCAGCACCTGCACGCCTGCGCCATCGACGCGGGTGAGGTCCTCGAAGGTGAACATGAGGCTCTTGATCCGCTCTGCCGCCTCGCGGTTGCGCTCCTCGAGCGCCGAGAGGAAGCGGCTCTCGGCCGCGCGGTCGAGGCTGTTGAAGATGTCGGCCATCATCTCGTGTGCATCGCGGCGCTGCGTGCGCGCGAGGTTCGACATGAACTCCATGCGGAGCGTGCGCTCGACGCCCTCGATCACGTCCTTCTGCACCGCCTCCATCCTGAGCATGCGCATCACCACCTCGAGCGCGAAGCTCTCGGGCAGGAGCTGGAGCACGCGGGCGGCATGGTCGGCGCGGATGCGCGAGAGCACGAGTGCGACGGTCTGCGGATATTCGTTCTTGAGGTAGTTCGCGAGCACCTGCTCGTTCACGTTGCCGAGCTTGTCCCACATCGTGCGGCCGGCAGGACCGCGGATCTCCTCCATGATCTGCGACACGCGGTCCTTCGGCAGGCTCTTGGAGAGCAGCCGTTCGGCGCTCTCGAAGCTGCCGCGGAGGTTCCCGGTCGCGCTGATCTGGTCGGCGAACTCGACGCAGAGCCGCTCGACCACGTTCGCCGAGACGACGCCGAGTGTCGCCATCGCCGACGAGATCTCCTTGATCTCGTCCTCGTGCATCATCGCGAACAGCCGCCCTGCCGGCTCCTCGCCGAGCGAGAGCATCAGGATCGCGGCTTTCTGGGGGCCGGTGAGGCTGCGATAGTCCTCGCGTGCGCGTGCCATGACCCTGCCCCCCTCAGCTCTCTTGCGCCATCCAGCTGCGGATCACGCCGAGGGCTTCCTCCGGGTGCTTCTCCGCGAGATCGGCGACGCGTCGCAGGCTCGAGGCGCGCATCTGTCCTTCCACCTGCGACATGTTGATCAGGTTGTCGCCGTCCATCACCGCCATCTCGCCATCGGGTCCGGCGATCATCGCCTGGCCGCCCGGGCTCGCCAGCGCCGCTGCCGCTGCCGCTGCCGCGGGTCCGGTCAACGCGGGCAGGCCGGAGGTGCCGGGAAGGCCCGCGAGCATGTCGCCGCCGGCTGGGCTGACGCGCTCCAGCACCCGTCCCGCCAGGGGGCGGACGACAAGCAGGAGGGCCAGCAGGGCGATGATGCCGAAGACCGCCGTCTCGATGATGCGCACGATCTCGGTCCGACCGATCGGCAGGCCGAACAGGTTCTCCTCCTCCGCCGTGCCGGCGTCGGGCTCGGCGAAGCGGAGGTTCACCACCTCGACCTTGTCGCCGCGCGCCTCGTCGAAGCCGATCGCGCCGCGCACCAGGGCGGTGATCTGGGCGATCTCCTCCGGCGTACGCGCGCGCCACGCCGCAGCGCCACCTTCTGCCGGCCGCGCCAACGCGCCATCGACCAGCACCGCGATCGACTGGCGTCGCACCTGCGGCGCATCGCGCACGATCTGGCGGAGCGTCCGGCCGATCTCGAAATTCGTCGTCTCCTCCGTCCGGCTGTCCTCGTTGGTCGAGCCTGCGGTCTGCGCTTCCGGGTTGGGCAGGTTGTTGCCGACGGTGACGTTCTGCGAGCGATCCTGGCCGCGGCTGTTCTCGTTCACAGAGGAGGTCGAGCGTGCGACCTGCTGGTCGGGGTCGAAGCTCTCGCGGCTTTCGGTGATGCGGTCGAAATCCATGTCGACCGTCGCCTCGACGCGCACGCGGCCGATGCCGAGCGTGCGCTCGAGCAGCTCCTCGACGGCGCGGGAGAGGCGAAGCTCATGGGCGCGGCGCACCTCGTCGGCGTTCATCGCCATGCCGACGCCGTTGACCGCCTGGCCGCCGCGCGCGAGCAGCGAGCCGCGGCTGTCGACGACCGAGATGTTCTGCGTCTTCAGCCCCTGCACCGCCGCCGCGGCGAGGTGGACGACGGCCTGCACCTGCTCGCGGTCGAGGCGCTGCGCGCCCGTCATGGTCAGCACGATCGAGGCCTGCGCCTCGGCCTGCTGGCGGGCGAAGGGCTCGCGCTTGGGCAGCACGAGATGCACCCGCACCGCGCGCACGCCCTGGAGCTGGCGGATGGTGCGCGCAAGCTCGCCCTCGAGCGCGCGCACCTGGTTGATGCCCTGCTGGAAGCTCGACGCGGTCATGCTGTCGCCGCGGTCGAAGATCTCGTAGCCGACCGATCCGCCGGTGGGCAGGCCTTCGCCCGCGAGGGTGAGGCGGATGCGCGCGACCTGCTCGATCGGCACCATGATCCGCCCACCGTTGCCTTCGAGGCGGAAGGGAACGCGCTGGCGCTCGAGGCTCTGGACGACGGCTGCGCTGTCGCGCAGGTCGAGGTCGGCGTAGAGCAGCGCCATCGGAGGCTGGCCGGCGCGGGCGGCGAGGAAGATGATGAGGCCAAGCAGGCCAGCGGCAACGATCCCAAGGGCGGCAATCCGCGTTGGCCCCAGCGTGCGCAGTCCCTGCAGCAGCCCGTTCACGATCCGACCCTCTCCATCCGCGCGATCCTGGCGGCGCGGCGTCCTGCCGCGGTCGGGACAGTGGCGTGCAAGCCATTACCCGGCGGTTAAGGCCCCGGCAGAAACTGCCGGGGCCGCGCCGCTGGCCGCTTCCAACTCACTCGTCCGGCAGAACAGTCCTGATCTTGTCGGAGCTGACGGTGATCTCGCCCAGCCGAAGCTGGATCGTCCCGTCCGTCGCGCGCTCCGCCCCGGTGACGCGGCCATAGACCGTCGTCGTCGCCGTCGCCGTGCTCGAACCTGTCTGGCCGGTGACCGCGATGGTGTAGACGCCGTTCGGCATCGTGTTGCCGCTGTTGTCCTTGCCGTCCCAATAGAAGCCGTGGGTGCCGGCACCCGTCTCGCCGACGGCCGTGCGCACGACCCGGCCGGCTGCGTTGGAGATGGTGATCGCGCTCTCGGTCACGGGGGCGGAGAACGTATAGGTGCCAGCCGCCTCTCCATCCTGGAGCGGCGCCTTGTTGCCGTCGATCTCCACCGTCCGCCCGATCATCGGGGTCAGCGCCGTCAGCTGCGATGTGCTCTGCAGCTTGATCAGGTTCTCGAGGTTGCCGTTGGTCGCCAACTGCTGCTCGACCTGCGCGAACTGCACGAGCTGCTGCGTGAACTGGTTGGTGTCCAGCGGCGCGGTCGGGTCCTGGTTCTGTAGCTGCGTCGTCAGCAGCTTCAGGAAGTCCTGGAAATTGCTGGCGATCTGGTTGCTCGAGGTCTTCGCCACACCCTGGCGGTCGGCGGTCGAGAGCGTATTCGCGATCGTGGTCATGGCACCTGTCCTTCGGTCTCAGACGGCGAAATCGAGCGCGCCCGCGGCACGCTGGCGTGTGGGGGCAGCGGAGGTGATGGGGGCGGCGTCGGCCGCGAGCGATGACTGGCGTGCGCCGCGGCGGCCGCCGTCTCCCTGCTCGGATCGGCCGTTCTCCGGCCTGCCGTCACGCTGCTGCTGGTCGTTCGGGGCGAGGTCGAAGCTGAGCGAGCGGCCTTCCGGGCCCACGCCTGCCTGGGCGAGGGCACGATCGAGCCCTGCCTGGTCGCGCAGGAGAAGCAGCAGGGTCTCCGGCCGCTCTGCCACGACCTGCACGGTCGCGCGCTGTTCGGCATCGCGTTGCACCGAGATGGCGACGCGGCCGAGCTCGACCGGGTCGAGCGTGATGGTGACGGATGACCCATCCGCACCCATGCCGCCGGCGAGGGTGACGACAACGGGCATGATCTGCTGCGCCGGCGGCGTCAATGGCCCACGCTGCACCTGGCCTTGTGCAAGCGCCTGGGCGAATGGCGAATTGGGGGTGGAGAGGCCGGGGGCGGTTGCGGTGAGGCCCTGCGTCGTGACCGGAGACGAGGCCTGCGCCTGGGTCGCGGCCTGGTTCGCGGCCTGGTTCGAGGCCTGGTTCGAGGCTTGGTTCGAGGCCTGGGTGGGCGCATGCCGTGCCTCCGCCCTGGTCTCGGCCTTGGCCTCCAGCTTGGACGTTGCGGCAGCGTCGGCCGCTTCCTCGACCGTCTCCTCGATCGGGGCGAGGCTTTCGGGCTCTCCGGCCAGCGCGATGCTCGCCTGCGGCGCTGCCGGCGCATCATCGGCCGGTCCGGGCGATGTTCCGGGAACGGTCGTTGGCGTCGCCTCCGGCATCGCGTTCAGCGTCACCACGCCGGCTGCCGAGACGGCGCCCGTCAGGGTGGGCGCGGCGGGGCGGGTGGCGCGCGGCGCGGACCCTTGCGTGCCAGCCTGCACCGTGACGGATGCGGCGGCAGGGTTCCGCGCGATCGTCTCCGCCGCTTGTGCGTCGGATCGCGCCGTCTCCGCTCCGGCTGTGGGAGGGGGTGCCGCGGCCCTGGTTCCCGGCGGCGGGGCCGTCGTGGGATCCTGTGGTGAGGCCGCCGCGGTGGCGGGCGGTTCCGGCTTGGTCGCATCCCCCGGTACAGCGGCAAGGGGCGATTGCTGCGACGGATCGTTTTGCGATGGCGCCGATGCCGCGTCCCCCGGCATGGCTCCTGCGACCGGTGCTGTGCCAGATGCGGGCGCGGCTGCATCGCCACGCGGCGCGCCTTGCGGCGGCGTGGCTGCTGGCGCGTGATCCGGCAGAGGGGCGGGAGCCAGTATGGGCGCTGCGTCGGGGTCCGCCATGCCAATCCCTGGCGGGTGCGGGGCCGTAGGGACGATCGGCGCGGCGGGTGCCTCGGCCACCCCGATCTCCGCCGGCACTGCCACAGCGCCGTCCGGCAGCAGCGCTGCGTCGATGACGAGGCCATCGGCACCGAGATGGGAGGCGGGCTCGGGTGCGTCCGCTTCCTCCGCCATTGGGTTCGTGGCGTCGGGCGGCAGGGTGTCGATCATGGTAGGGGCCAGCGCCGTCGTCGTTTCGGCAGCGCCCGGCGCAGCCACCCCAGCGTCCTGCCCAACTGCGTCTGGCCCAACTGCGTCTCGCCCAACGGCCTCTTGCCCATCGGGCTCTGCCCCACGGGCTTCGGCTGGGCTGGCAGCATCGGTTCCGGCAGCGTCTGCCGCCAGCGCGGTGACGAGCGCGTTTGCAAAACCGCCCTCGCTACCCGCGCCAGGGGAGAGGGTGGGCGGTGCAGGCGATGGCCCCGAGCGTGGGGAGGGCGATGCGGTGATCATGCCCCGGCCTCCGCAACTGTTGGGCCAGAGAGACTTTTGTTTTGTATCATAGGGTTGGGATGCGGACGGCGCCGGCCCTGCCCGGCAAGTCCTGCCGTGGCGGGCAGTTCCTCCCCACTCGCATGCGCCTGTGCGCGCGCGGCAGAACCGACCCGGCAAAACATGCCGGGCGCGGCAGGACTTGCCGGGGGCCGCACACCGCTGCGTGGCGCGGCAGCCGATCGCATGCCGGAACAAGCCGTTTGGCGCGGCATGTGGCTTGCTGGGTGTTCCGCGCGCGATGCGCCACAGCCGGGCGCCGCATGGAAACGAGGGTTGGCAGGATGCCGCTGAAGGTCGTGCTGAAGCCTGGCGAGACGCTTGTCGTCAACGGCGCCGTCATCGGCTCCGGGGATCGTACCGCAACGATCTTCCTCCACAACGAGGCGCAGTTCCTGCGCGGGCGCGAGATGCTGCGCGCCGAGGAGGCCGTGGGGCCTGAGCGTCGGCTCTACCACGCGATCCAGCTCGCCTATCTGGGACAGGGCAGCGAGGACGCCGTGCATGCAGCACTGGCCGCGCTGCGCCACGCACGCCCGGAGTCACAGGACGACCTCGCCGCGATCGCCGAACTGCTCTCGCTTCGCCGTCACTACCAGGCGCTGCGCCGCTGCCGGATGCTGTTTCCGCGCGAGGCCGGCGCCGCCGCGTGACACGGCCGCCCGGCAGGCCCTGCCGGGAGTAGGGCATCCCTGCCGGGCACCCCAACGCCCTGCGCACCCGGAAGCCCAGCCAAAACCGGCCTTTCTCCTCGCTTCCCCCTCCTGGCACGAACCCTGCTGAGTGTTGGCCCGGCGCCCGGCCCCCGCGAGGGGGCAGGGCAGATTGGATCAACACCCAGGCGGCACTGTGCCGCGGGAGTTCGGAGAAAGACCATGTCGCTCTTCGGTTCGATGACCACGGCGATCGGCGGGCTCACCGCGCAGTCGCGCGCGCTCGGCCATATCTCGGACAACGTCGCCAACAGCCAGACGATCGGCTTCAAGCGGATCGATACGAGCTTCGTGAGCTTCATCACCTCGTCGTCGCAGCGCCTGCACACGCCAGGCAGCGTGGTGGCGCGGCCCGACTTCACCCACACCATCCAGGGCACGATCGAGCAGACCGAGAACAAGACCGCGCTTGCCGTCGCCGGCCAGGGGTTCTTCTCCGTCGCCTCTCCCTCGGGCGAGGTGAACGGGCTGCCGACCTTCGATCCGCGCCAGTTCTACACCCGCGCCGGTGACTTCGCGCTCGACCGCAACGGCTTCCTCGTGAACAGCGCCGGCTACTTCCTGCAGGGCTGGGGCGTCGACGCAAACACGCGCGACGTCGACCGCACCTCGGTGCAGCCGATCCGCGTGAGCCAGCTCGTCTCGAACCCCGTCGCCACCTCCGAGGTGACGATGGCGGCGAACCTGCCCGCGAACCCGCCCGAGGGGCGCAACAACTTCTCCTCCTCGGTCGCGATCTACGACGCGATCGGCGAGCAGCGCACGCTCGAGCTCGAGTGGACGCGCGCGGGCTCGAACAACTGGCGCCTCGACGTGGTCGCACCAGGCTCGACGCTCGACCCCGTCGGCGGCGGCAGCTCCATCCCCGGCTTCGACGACCAGGCGATGTCGAGCTTCAACGTGCAGAATACCGTCCAGCCCGTGCAGCAGCAGGATGACGTGGAGATCCCTGCCACCATCACCAACGGCCAGTTCTTCCAGGTGACGATCAACGGCATCGTCATCAGCTACACCGCCAACGCCACCGACACCTCGACGACCGTGCGCAACCAGCTGATCAGCCGCATCAACACCGACGCGGCGACGCTCGGCGTGAACGCCACTGCGCAGGCAGCCGACACGCTGCGCCTGAACGCCACCAGCACGGGAACACCCTACACCCTCGCCACCACGGCCAACCTCACGGCGAGCTCTGTGCAGGCGAACGTGACGCCGCAGTTCCAGACCGACAGCTTCACCTTCACCGGCACGGTCGGCGAAGTGGGCGATGCCTTCACCATCAGCCTCGACGGCGTCACGGGCGGCTTCCCCGCCACCAAGAACTGGACCTACACGACGACCGGCACCGAGGGCTCGATGAACTCGGTGGTCAACGGGCTCGCCGCGTTGATCAACGCCGACAGCGAGAGCCCCGCGATCGCCACCGTCTCGGGCTCGATCCTGACGCTCGTCGCCAAGCGCGGCGTGCCGATTCCAGGCTGGAACGTGGCGGGTGCGGAGAGCAACGTCACGATCGGCGCCGTGGTCGCCGGCACCGACTATTCCGTCACGGTGAACGGCAACCAGTACACCTACACCGCCGGTGGCGCCGACACCGCCAACGACATCCGCGATGCGCTGATCGGGCAGATCAACACCGCGCTGAACCCGAACCCCGCCTCGATCGTCGACGCCGATACGCTGACGGTGACGGCGGGCGCGCCGAACTCGGTCATCGCGGGTGCGACCAACGTGACGGCGACGCTGAACGGATCGGCGATCGACATCGACATCGGCGCGGCCGTGCCAGGAAACGTCTACGCCGTGACCGTGAACGGCGAAGTCTACACCTACACGGCCGGTGGCGCCGACACGCAGGCGACGATCCGCGACCAGCTGATCACGCAGTTCAACGCCAGCCCGCCGGGGCCGGCGCGCATCACAGGTGCCGGCACGTTCGAGATCGTTCCGGGAACCGGCAACCCCCTCGACATCCAGGTTGCCGGCAACGTGACGGCGACGACCGGCGGCACGCGCACGGCCAACGGCAACATCCCGCCGCATATCCAGGTGAGCTTCGGCGCAGCGGGTGATCCGACCCGGGCCGGCACGATCACCTCGCTGTCCGGTGCGAATGTTGCCGGCGGCACCGCGACAGTTCCGGCGAACCAGCTGACCGGCGACCGCGCCTATGTCGATGTCGAGCTGAACTACGGCTCCGGCCCGCAGACGGTGCGCCTCTTCCTCGGCAGCTTCGGGCTGGCCGACGGTGTCACGCAGTTTGCCGGCGCCGACTATGCGGTGCGCAGCCTCGAGCAGAACGGCGTGCCGCAGGGCAGCTTCTCCTCGCTCGCGATCCGCGAGAACGGCGACGTCGCCATCAACTACGACAATGGCCAGAGCCGCGTCATCAACCGCATCCCGGTGGTGACGTTCAACGAGGCCGACAAGCTCGAGCGCGTCGACGGGCAGGGCTTCATGCGCACGACGGAGAGCGGCGAGGCGCGCGTTCTCGACCCCTCGCGCGATGGTGCCGGCAAGCTCGTGATCGGCTCGATCGAGCGGTCGAACGTCGACATGGCGGCAGAGTTCTCGAAGCTCATCATCGCCCAGCGCGCCTACACGGCAAACACCCGCATCGTCTCGGCCTCGGACGAGATGCTGCAGGATACGCTGAACATGAAGCGCTGACCGGCAGGCGTTAGGGGCAGGAGGCACCCGTGTCACTCGACGGCGCAATCGGCATCTCGACATCGGGCCTGCGTGCGATCTCGGCACAACTGCGCACGGTCTCGAACAATGTCAGCAATGCCGAGGTTCCGGGCTATACCCGCAAGGTGGTGCCGACGCGGTCTGTCACAGCAGACGGCATCGGCATCGGCGTCGGCATCGAGCAGGTCCAGCGCGTCACCGACACGGCGCTGCAGCGCGCCGTCTGGGCACGCGAGGCGACCTTCGCGGCGGCGCAGACGCGCACCGACATCCTCGCCCCGATCGAGAGCCTGCACGGGCGCCCGGAGGACGGGTCGAGCCTTGCCGGCCTGCTTGGCCGTGTGCAGGAGAGCTTCGTCTCGCTGACGGCGGACCCGACCTCGGCGAGCCTGCATGTCGAGGTGGTGCAGAACGCCGAGACGCTGGCCGCGCGGATCAACGAGATGGCCAGTGCCGTCACCTCGGCGCGGAACCGATCGCAGGACCTGCTCGCCGCGGGCGTCGGCGAGGCGAACCGCCTGCTCTCGGAGGCGGGCGTGCTGTCGCGCGAGATCATGCGGCTCCGGAACGAGGTGCAGGGCACGGCGGAGCTCGAGGACAAGCGCGATGCGATCATCGGCCAGCTTTCGACAATGATCGATATCCGTGTCGTGCTGAAGGAGAACGGCGAGATGCTCGCCTTCAGCCGCGGTGGATTGTCCATTCCCTTGCGTGGCGATGCCTTCTCCACCACCGGCGCTGAACTCGGCCCGGGCTCGTTCTACGGCCCCGCCGGCGGCTCGACGCCGGGCGTCTTTCTCATCGATCCCTCGCGGCCGGAGCAGCCCTTCGACATGACGCGCGGCCAGTTCGGCGGCGAGCTTGGCGCGCTGCTCTCGCTGCGCGACGAGACGCTGCCGCGCTTCACAGCGGAGCTTGACGAATTCGCCCAGAAGCTCGCCCGCCGCTTCGACCAGCAGGGGCTCCGCCTCTTCACCGATGCCTCGGGCAACGTGCCGCAGGAAGGCGGCGCGGTGCCGCAGTCGCGCTATGTCGGCTTCTCCACCGAGATCCGCGTGTTCCAGCACGTGCAGAACAACCCGCGCCTGGTGCGCGACGGCACCCATGCGATCCCGGCCGGCATCCCTGATTTCCCCGCCACGCGCGAGGTGCAGCCGCCCTATGGCGATCCGTTCACGCCGAACCCATTGGGCGGGCCCGAGGCGTTCACCGGGCTCGTCCAGCGCATCATCGACTATACATTCGGCGCCAATATCGGCCTCGGCCGCCCGCACGACCCTGCCTTCCTCGCCAACGGGCTTGGGCCAAACGGCACCATCTCCTCGCCGATCCCGGCAACCGGCACGCTCTCGAGCTATGCCACCTCGCTCGTCTCGACGCAGACGGCGGAGCACAACGCGGCAAAGGCGACGGCCGAGAGCGAGCGTTCGACGCGCGACCTGCTCGCCAACCGCTATGCCGATGTCGTCGGCGTCAATCTCGACACCGAAATGGCGCTGCTCGTGCAGCTCCAGAACGCCTACCAGGCGAACGCACGCGTGCTCACCACCGTCCAGGCGGTGTGGGATGCGCTGCTCAACAGCGTGCGCTGAGAGGGAACGAGGCCATGACGCAGTCGATCTCGAGCTACGGCACGATCGGGCGGACACTGACATCCGCCCTCCAGGTGCGCGACAGGCTCGACCTGCTCACCCGCCAGGCTTCGTCGGGCCGTGTGTCGGAGACCTATGGCGGTCTTGCCCCAGGCGCATCGGTGTCGATCTCGCTGCGGGCGGAGGTGAGCCGGCGCGAGACCTACACCCAGGCGATCGGCATGGCGGAGCTTCGCCTGAAGGTCATGCAGCCGGCACTCGGGCGGATCGGCGAGCTTGCGTCGGAGATGGCGAGCAAGGCGCTGTCGGCCGTTACGCAGGGCCGCGTCTCGGTCGAGGTGGTTGCGGAGCAGGCCCGGGCGGCGCTGAGGGAAATTACTGTGCTGCTGAATACGCAGGCCGGCGACGAATACGTGTTCGCCGGGACCGACAGCACGCGGGCGCCGATCCCGAACCCGAACAACATCCTCCAGTCGGGTTATTTCACGCAGACCCAGGCAGCGGTGCAGCAATTCGCACTCCCCTGGGACGACGACGCCGATCCGCTGACGCCGGACGTGCCGCGCAGCGCCAGCCAGGTGCTGGCCGATACGCTGCCGATCGCCGCGTCCGACGCTGCCGGCACCACGCCGTTCTCGACCTTCCTCTCCACCACGTCGCCGGCCGGCGGGCTTGGCGAGCCGCGGACCTGGATCGCTGCCGATGACGGCCAGCGCATCACCTACGGGCTGCGTGCAAACGAGAATGGTGCCACCGTGTCGCGCACCGAGCCGCCGAGCACGGGGAGCTTCATCCGCGATATCATGCGGGGGCTCTCGATGCTCGGCTCGCTGAGCGAGGGCATCCGCGACCGCGACCAGACCGACATCGCGGGCGATGCCTTCAACGAGCTGCTCACCGGCATCGCCGGCACGCTCCAGTCGGCGCACAAGACGCTGGAGGAGGAGCGCGGCACGCTCGGCGTGTCCGAGCAACGGCTCGCCGCGCTGAAGGAGCGGCATGCCGACGTGACCGTGGTGCTGCGGACGCAGATCAGCGCCGTCGAAGATGTCGACATCGCCGAGGTGTCGGCGAGGCTGCAGCTGCTGCAGACGCAACTCGAGATGAGCTATCGCCTGATCGGCAATCTCCGAGACATGAGTCTCGCGCGATATCTCTGATCCATTCCTGCCGCCATACGGCGGCAGGATCTTCCGCCCGGAAAACTCGATCGGCGAAACCTGCCCGGCAGCGCCCCTGCCGGGCTTGACTGCGTCTCCAGCAGGCTCGACGAGAAGCGATAAAGCCCTGAAAAAGCACGATAAAAATAGTGTGCGCCGACTTGGCATGGCGCGGCACGGGGGTTGCAGCCGCACATCCGCGCACGATGCGCAGCCGAGCGCTGCCCCCCACCACATGGCCAGGGGAGAGGCGGGGCGGCGGAAACGGATGACGCAAGGAGTGGATGACGATGACTTCTCTGAACACCAACGCAACGGCGATGGCTGCGATCCGCAGCCTCAGCATGATCAACGCCGACATGGGCAAGACGCAGGCGCGCATCGAGAGCAACCTGCGTGTGAACCAGGCGAGCAACGACCCCGCCGTGTTCGCGATCTCGCAGGGCATGCGCGCCGACCTCAAGGGCCTCGACGCGGTGAAGGACAGCCTGAACTTCGGCACCGCCACGCTGAAGGTGGCACAGGCCGCCGCGACCAAGATCTCGAACGAGCTCGCGACTCTGAAGCAGACGGTCACCCAGGGCCAGCAGCAGGGCCTCGACAAGGACTCGATCAACGCGCAGATCGAGAACGCGATCAACAACATCAACGCGTTCACGCGCACCGCCACGTTCAACGGCGTGAACCTGATCATCAACGCTGCCGAAAACGCGACCTACGGCGTCGATGACAACTCGCTGACGGTTGTCTCCGACATCCTCGGCAACACCCAGTCGACCGCCGCGGCCGACAGCTCCGCCCAGGGCCTTGGCATCGCCGGGCTGACCTGGGACCAGGCCGCCTTCGAGATCGCGTTCGACGACACGATGGCGTTCGCGAACGGCGACCTCGTGACGCTTCAGCAGGCCAATGGCCGGCAGGTGATCTTCGAGTTCGTCGACGGCGCGACGGCAGTCACGTCGGTCGCGGTGGAGGATGACCCCGCGACCGCGACGACGGCGACGGGCGGCAACGAAGAGGTGAAGGTCGTCGCGATCGTGTATGACAGCGCGGCAGAGAGCGCGACCGTCGGCCTGCAGAAGCTGATGGATGCAGTCCGCGCCGAAGGCTTCGGCGTCTCGCTCGGCCGTTCGGAAGAGGCCGGCACGGAAGGCCAGACGGCGATCACCATCACCGGCGGCCTGGACGTTGCGAACTCGGCAAGCACGATCGCCACGGGTGCGACCGACAACCAGGTCGGCGGCACCGACACCGCGATCGCGGCGGTCGACAATGCGATCGACCTGATGGGCACGACGCTCGCCACGCTCGGCGCCTCCGTCCGCCAGCTCGAGAGCCTGTCGGAGTTCAACAAGCAGCTGACCGACAGCGTGAAGGAAGGTCTCGGTGCGCTGGTCGATGCCGATCTCGCCGAGGAGAGTGCGAAGCTCACCTCGCTGCAGACCAAGCAGCAGCTGGCCGTGCAGTCACTCTCGATCGCCAACCAGCAGGGCCAGGCGCTGCTCAGCCTGTTCCGGGGCTGATCGGAGACGGGGGAGGCGACAGCGCCTCCCCCATCCTGCCCATGGCATGGCGCGCGCGGCACAGGCATTCCTTTCCTGCCGGGCGGCAGGTTCTGCCGGGCAGGTCGCGCGTGCGGCAAATCCTGCCGGGCGAGACGCTCTGCTGCGCGGCTTTTGCTGCCCGCCAAGCCATTGAGAAAACGTCATTAACCCATCATTCACGTTTGTCTCGCATACAGAATGATGTGGCACGCCCGTTGCAAAGTGTTCGTCGCGCAAGACAGCGCGGCCGACCGTTGCCCCTCCCTTCAGACGGATACGGGGCGGGCGGGGCGGCGGAAACGGATGACGCAAGGAGTGGACGACGATGACGTCACTGAACACCAACGCAACGGCGATGGCTGCGATCCGCAGCCTGAGCATGATCAACAGCGACATGGGCAAGACGCAGGCGCGCATCGAGAGCAACCTGCGTGTGAACCAGGCGAGCAACGACCCCGCCGTGTTCGCGATCTCGCAGGGCATGCGCGCCGACCTCAAGGGCCTCGACGCGGTGAAGGACAGCCTGAACTTCGGCCAGGCGACGCTGAAGGTGGCGCAGGCCGCGGCGACCAAGATCTCGAACGAGCTCGCGACGCTGAAGCAGACGGTCACGCAGGGCCAGCAGCAGGGCCTCGACAAGGACTCGATCAACGCGCAGATCCAGAACTCGCTGAACAACATCAACGCGTTCACGCGGACCGCCTCGTTCAATGGCGTGAACCTGCTGATCAACGCCGGCGAGAACGCGACATACGACGTCGATGACAACTCGCTGACGGTCGTCTCAGACATCCTCGGCAACACCCAGTCGACCGATGCGCTCGACAGCTCCGCCCAGGCACTCGGCATCGATGGCCTGACGTGGGACCAGGCGGCTTATGAGATCGCCTTCGATGACGCGATGGCCTTCGCCAACGCCGACCTCGTGACGCTGCAGCGCAACGACGGCAGCCAGGTGATCTTCGAGTTCGTCGACGGCGCCACGGCCGTCACCTCAGTCGAGGTCGAGGATGACCTGACGACGGCGACGACGGCGACCGGCGGCAACGAACAGGTGAAGGTCGTCGCGGTCGTGTACGACAGCGCGGCCGAGAGCGCCACCGTCGGCCTGCAGAAGCTGATGGACGCGATCCGCGCCGAGGGCTTCGGCGTGTCGCTCGGCCGTTCGGAAGAGGCCGGCACGGAAGGCCAGACGGCGATCACCATCACCGGCGGCCTCGACGTGGGCAACTCCTCGATCACCATCGCGGCAGGTGCGTCCGACGCCCAGGTCGGCGGCACCGACAGCGCGATCGCGGCGGTCGATGCGGCGATCGATACGATGGGCGTGTCGCTGGCCACCCTCGGCGCCTCGATCCGCCAGCTCGAGAGCCTCGCCGAGTTCAACAAGCAGCTGACCGACAGCGTGAAGGAAGGCCTCGGCGCCCTCGTCGATGCCGATCTCGCCGAGGAGAGTGCGAAGCTCACCTCGCTGCAGACCAAGCAGCAGCTGGCCGTGCAGTCGCTCTCGATCGCCAACCAGCAGGGCCAGTCGCTGCTGAGCCTGTTCCGCTGATCGATCCTACCGGCGTGGAGGGCAGCGGCGACGCCGCCCTCCACGCCACGCCTGACGGCCCCGAAGCTCCCTCCCGCAGAAGGCATGAGACAGCATCATGAGCGTCGCCCGATACACCGCAACGATGGCCGTCACGCAGGGCCCGCGCGAGATCGAGATCCGCGCGTTCCGCTACGTCAACGGGCTGCTCGCCGCCGTGACCGACGGCGACGTGCTGGCCCGCATGACGGCGCTGCGCAAGAACTTCCAGCTCTGGTCGATGCTGCTCTCCGACCTGATGCTGCCTGACAACGCGCTGCCGGCGGAGCTGAAGGCGCATCTCGCCTCGCTCTCGCTCTGGGCGCAGAACGAGAGCAACCGCGCGATGTTCGAGGATGGCCGCAGCCTTTCGGCGCTGATCACCGTGAACCGCGACATGATCGAGGCGCTGGAGACGCAGACGAAGCCGCCGGCAGTCCCTGTTGCCGCGACGCCCGCAGCCGCGAAGTCGGGCGCCCCGGCCTCTGCCCCGCGCAGCCTGGCAGCGACCGCCTGAGGAGAGGCAGATGCTCTTTGGTCTCGGCGCACCGACGGCATGGGCCGTGCTGCAGCGAAGCGGGGAGCAGATGCAGACCCGCTTCGAGCAGCAGAAGACCGTGACCCGCGAGGTGGAGCGCTTCCGCGAGCGTGCCTCGCAGATCGGCTCCGTCGAAGAGCTGATGAAGGACCGCCGCACGTTGCAGTTCGTCCTCGAGGGCTACCAGCTCGAAGGCGAGATCGACAAGCGCGGCATCATCAACAAGCTGCTGACCGACGACCCGGCCAACACGCGCAGCTTCGCCAACCGGATGATCGATCCGCGGTATCGCGAGATCAACCGCGACTTCGGGCTGACCGAGGGCGCCCCCCTCGCCAACGCGGCGCTGGTCGAGCGCATCATCGACCGCGCGCTCACGAACCGCTTCGAGAAGTCGCAGGGCGAGGCCAATCCCGGCGTGCGCGAGGCGCTCTACTTCAAGCGGATGATCGGCAGGGTCGGCAGCGTCGTCGAGCTGATGAACGACAGGGTGCTCACCTCGGTTGTGCGCGGTGCGCTCGGCCTGCCGGAGAAGTTCGGGCTGCTCGAATTCGACCAGCAGAAGCGCATCCTTGAGAAGCGCGTCGACTTCGAGAAGCTGAAGGATCCGAGGGAAGTCGACCGGCTCGTACAGTCGTTCCTGATCAAGACCGAGAGTGAGCGCGCGCCGGCGGCCTCCAACCCGATGCTGTCGCTGTTCGGCGGTGGCGGTGGATCGGGCGCGTTGTTGTCGCTGATCGGCAGGCGCGTCTGATGCGAGCCCTCACCCGCTGCCGCGGGAGGGGTTCGACCATGGCGGCGTGGACGGAGTCTACGGCATGGACTGCGTTTCAGGCGACGACGGAGAGCCCGTCCTCGTCCGTCCCGGCGGGCAGGTCGCGCGTCAGCGGCATCGGGCCGGAGCGGATGTTCATGCCAGCCTCGTAGGCCCTGAGCTGGCGCGGCGAAGGCGCGCTGTTGGCCAGCTCGCCGCTGTCGTTGAAGAACTCGACGACGACGATGCCGAGCTTCTGGTCGAAGCGGAGCGACGGGTTCACGAGCGGTGCCGCAGCGGCGGCGCGCGCAGGGGCTTCCTGCATGGCCTGGCTCTGGACCTGGAGAGCCTGGTTCTGGGCAGCCTGTGATGACCCCTTCTGGATCGCGGTCGTTCCTGAAAGGGGAGCTATCGCTTGCATGGCAAACCTCCAATGCAACCCTAACGCGACGCACCAATGAATACAATGACAAAAGTTCAAAACGACGAAATCGGAAGTGAATTGCAGACAATAGTCTGTCGTATGCGTGATGAATACAATAGAAGGCAGCAGAATATTGACGCTTTTGGGATGCCGTTAACCTTTTCCCAGCAAGGCTGCGACCGTCAATTCGGGCAGGGAGCAGACCGATGGCGATCCTTGGTTTCAATCTTTCGAGCACCTCGCGCGATCCTGGCTGGGACCCCGGTGCCGCCGCGAGCCATGATGCGCTCTGGCAGAATTTCGCGACCGGTTTCACCTACCGCCCGGCCACGGGCGGGGCCACGCAGGACAGCCGCGGCAACGCCGATACCGCGACGGCGGGTACATTCAACGTCTTCGACAGTGCCGCTGGCAGCATCGACATCACCGGCGTGCGCTTCCAGAACGGCAACACCGTCAACGGCAACACGGCGTCAGGGGGAACTGCCGCGAGTCTCGACTGGTCGGCCGATGGAACGACAGCGACCCTCTCGCTCGATCGCGCCTGGAACACCATCAAGAACGCCGAAGTCTTCAGCTTCACGGGTACCGCGCTGACGCTGAAGAACTGGGTCGATGTCTGGGTGCATCTCGACAATGATTTCGGCCAGTCCATCACGGTCGACGGCGCCAAGCGCGGCGAGGTGACGACAGGCAGTGGCGACGACACCGTCTGGGTCGGTGTCGACAGCAACGGCACAGGCTGGACCAACCATTTCAAGGTCGCCACGGGTGACGGTAACGACACGATCACGATCGCCGCCTCGACCGCCGACTACTCGGTCACTTCCTTCAACACCGCCGCCTACGATGGACGCTGGACGACGACCGACATCGATGCAGGGGCCGGCAACGACACCGTCACCGGTGGCGCGGGCGCCGACACGATCCGCCTCGGCCAGGGCGACGACACGGTCACCGGCGCTTTCGGCAATGACTGGATCGACGGTGGCCCGGGCTGGGACACGGCGATCTATGTCGATCTCTGGGTGAACTATGAGATCCGCGAAACCCAGCAGGGCTGGACGGTGCGCGACCTGCGCACCGACATCGCCGGGAACGAGGGCTTCGACACGCTGGTCGGGATGGAGCAGATCGTTTTCGCCGACCGTACGATCTTCCTGGTCGCGCCCAACCTCGCCCCTGAGGCGATCGACGACGTGATCACCTTCGGCGCCATCGGCTCCGAGATCATGAGCGTGCTCGGCAACGACCGCGATCCCGATGGCGACCAGCTCATCGCGCAGCTCGTGGATGGCCCAGCCTTCGGCACGCTCACCCTCTCGAAGGACGGCTCTTTCGTCTACACGCCTGCCGAGGGTTTCGCGGGGACCGACAGCTTCACCTACCGTGCGGGCGACGGCCAGGCGTGGAGCAACGTCGCGACCGTCACGATCGTCGTGCCGGAGATCAACGCCGCCCCCGTGGCGGTGAACGACAGCTACACGACCGATGAAGGCGTGGTGCTGGTCATCTCCGGCGCCGGCGTGCTCGCCAACGACAGCGATGCCGATGGCGATGCGCTTGCCGCCCTGCTCGTCGCCGGCCCCCGGAACGGAACTGTGACGCTCTCGGCCGACGGTTCCTTCGTCTACACGCCGGATGCCGGGTGGTACGGCAATGACAACTTCACCTACCGCGCGACCGATGGCGAGGACCAGTCGGCCACCGCGACGGTGCGCATCGTCGTGACACCCGTCAACGAGGCGCCGGTCGCCATCGCCGATCTCTACACCCTGGCCGAGGATGGCGTCCTCTCGGTGCAGGCGCTGGCCGGCGTCCTCGCCAACGATCTCGACAGCGATGGCGACGCGCTCACCGCGCAGCTGGTGTCAGGCCCGGCGCATGGCACGCTGACGCTCGGCGCCGACGGCGCCTTCACCTACGTGCCGCATGCCGAATGGAACGGCACCGACAGCTTCACCTATCGTGCGCGCGACGGCCTGGCGGGGAGCGCGCCGGTCACCGTCACCCTCGTCGTCGGCGCGGTGAACGATACCCCCGAGGCGGTGGGCGAGAGCTTCACGCTGCTCGAGGATGGCGTGCTGACCGTCGCCGGTCCGGGCGTGCTCAGCAATGACAGCGACATCGACGGCGACGCGCTGGCCGCCGTGCTGGTGCGAGGGCCTGCCAACGGCACGCTCACGCTGAATGCCGATGGCAGCTTCACCTACGTTCCGAGGCCCGACTTCTTCGGCAATGACAGCTTCGTCTATGCCGCATCGGATGGTGCGCTCTCGTCCCAGGCGACGGTCAGCCTCCGCGTGAACGGCACGAATGACGGCGTCACGGCGGTCGGCGAGACCTTCGCCGCGATCGAGAACCAGACGCTGACGGCGCAGACCAACCGCAGCCTGCTGCGCAACGACAGCGCCCCCGATGGTGGCCTCGCTGTCGTCGCCGGCACCTTCCAGACGGAGCAGGGAGGTACGATCGAGCTCAAGGCGAACGGGACATTCGTCTATCGCCCGGCGCCGCACTTCTCCGGCAACGACCAGTTCACCTACACGGTGCGCGACGCCGACGGCGACACGGCGACGGCAACCGTCGTGTTCGTGGTCGAGGACAGGCCTGAACCGCCCTATGCCGTGAACCTCGATGGCATCGCGCTTGGCCAGGGTGGATATCGCATCACCGGCGCGGTCGGCGATGCTGCCGGAACCTCGCTCGCAGGTGGGCGCGACATCAACGGCGACGGGGTGTCGGACTTCGCCTACGGCTCTCCCTTCGCCGATCCGTCGGGCCGGAGCAATGCAGGCTCCGTCACGGTGGTGTTCGGCGGTGGTGCGGGCGGTTTCACCATCATCGGTGCCGCGACCAACGACAACGCCGGCGAGGCGATCGCGTTCCTGCCGGACATGAACGGCGACGGGCTGGCCGAGATCCTCGTCGGTGCGGAGGGCCACGACGCCGGCGGCTCGAGCGCGGGGGCTGCCTATGTCGTCTGGGGCAAGGCCGATGGCAGCACGGTTGATCTCGCGCAGGTCGCGCTCGGCAATGGCGGGTTCCGGATAACTGGTGCGACCGCGAGCGACGGCGCGGGCCTCGCGCTCGACCATGCCGGCGACGTGAACGGCGACGGCATCGCCGACGTGATCGTCGGCGCCCGCCTGAGCGATGCGAACGGCACCAATGCAGGCAGCGCCTATGTGGTGTTCGGCAAGACGGATGGGGCCGGCGTGTCGCTCGGCGCGCTCGGCACCGCCGGGTTCGAGATCCGTGGCGCGATCGCGGGCGACCAGGCAGGCGGTGCCGTCTCAGCCGCCGGTGACGTGAACGGCGATGGCTATGCCGACATCCTGGTCGGCGCGCGGTTCGACGATACCGGGGGCACGAACAACGGTGCTGCTTTCGTCGTCTATGGCGGGCCCACCATGGGGACGGTGGAGCTCGGTTCGCTTGGTACCGGTGGCCTCCGCATCATCGGCGAGGCAGCGGCCGACAACGCGGGCTGGTCGGTCTCGGCCATCGGTGACCTCAACGGCGATGGGCTCGCCGACATGCTGGTTGGTGCCCGCAATGCCGATCCTGACGGCAGCGCCTCCGGGGCTGCCTATGTGGTTTACGGCCGTGCCGGGGGCGGCGACATCCGCCTGTCGGACGTCGCGCAGGGCATCGGCGGGTTCCGCATCGCCGGCGAGGGGGCAGGCGACTGGGCCGGCGGCTTCGTCTCGGTCGCGCCAGACATGAACGGCGATGGCTTCGCCGAGCTCCTGATCGGTGCGCTCGGCGACGACGACGGCGGCTCGAACGCGGGCGCGGCCTACATCGTGTTCGGCAGCGCCGGCGGCTTCAACATCTCGCTGGACAGCGCCGCCGCGGCCCTCGGCGGGTTCAAGCTGTTCGGCGAGGCGGCAGCCGATGCGGCCGGCACGGCCATCGCCTATGCCGGCGACCTGAACGGCGACGGCCTCGGCGACATCCTCGTCGGCGCGCCAGGGGTGGACATCGTCAGCGGCACCGGCGCGGGCGGCGTCTACGTGATCTACGGCCAGCAGGCGTGGTCAGCCCTCTGAGGGCGAGTGTTCCGGAGGTGGAGGGGCGCGACCGGCTCGGCCGCGCCCCCGATACCGCCGCCGGCGGCGTCACGGGGCGGGGCGGACGCTCATCGCGAGGGTGCGTTCATCCATCCGCGGCTCGTACACCAGCGTTCGCTTCGTCGCCCAGGCGTTCACCAGCTGCATGATCGGGCTCAGCGCCACGTCCTCCATCGCCATCTCGACGGCAGTGGGAAGGCCGATGCGCGTCCACATCCCGGCGATCGCCTGCGCCGTCTTGGCATCGTTGGGGTATCGGTCATTCGGCGCGGCGAGGGTGGATGCGGAAGCCCTGCGGATAGCCTGCTTCAGCCAGCAGGCGCTTCGCACCATCGGGGTCGAACGCCGGAACGGCAACGCTGGCGGCTGTATACGCCCGGGGGCAGCCACTGGCCGTTCGGCATCGCCGTTCCCTGCATGATGAGGTCGGCGATCGGCTCGCGGTTGGTGCCGATCGAGAGTGCCCGGCGCACCCGCACGTCCCGCAGCGGGTTTTGCCCGATCGGCGACGCCGGAAATCCCGGGCGAGGCCGTCATTCGAGGCCTGCCACGTCACGGCGGGGGCAGGGCCTATGCGGGCGAACGCATCGCGCGCGACAAGCATGTCGAACAGGTGCATTGCCACGGATTTGTTGGGCGAGGCGTTGAAGAAATGCGGGTCGATCGACGTGGCGGGGGCACCCGCGCCCTAGGTGAGGTGGCTGGCCCCCGATGGGCCGGCGAAGGCGGGGAAGTGGCACGAGCCAGATCGGCCTCGTCCGGCTGCGCCGTGTCGCGGCAGTCGGCGTCAGCACTGGGGTTCCCGACACCGCTCACGATCCCGAGAGCCTAGCCGGGTTTGCACGGCACAGCTATAACCCGTTGCTGCGCTCAAGCGGCATGGGGGGATGGTGTCATGGCTGGGTCTGTTTCGTGCGGGCTGAAATCCGCCCTCCTGGGGGCGACGATGCTCCTGGTCGCCGGACACGGGGCGGGTGCGCAGACATTGACGCTTGCGGTCGGCGCGCCGATCACCTCGATCGATCCACACTTCCACAACCTCTCGCCCAACAACGCGATGGCAGCGCACCTGTTCGAGAGCCTCGTCGACATCGACGAGCGCGCGCGGCAGATCCCCGGGCTCGCCGAAAGCTGGCGGGCGATCGACGACACGACGTGGGAGTTCAAGCTCCGCCCCGGTGTGAAGTTCCACAACGGCAGCGACTTCACCGCCGATGACGTCGCCTTCACCATCTCGCGCGCGCCGAACGTGCCGAACAGCCCCTCTGGCTTCGGCATCTACACCCGTGCGGTCGCCGAGGTGCAGGTGGTCGACCCGACGACGGTGCGCATCCGCACGCGCAGCGTCTACCCGCTGCTGCCGACCGATCTTGCCCAGGTGGCGATCCTCGACCGCGAGACGCACCAGAACGCCGCGACCGAGGATTTCAACAGCGGCAAGGTTGCCTTCGGCACGGGCCCCTACCGCTTCGTGCGCTACGCCCCAGGCGACCGTGTCGAGCTCGAGCGGAACGATACCCATTGGGGCCCGCGCGAGCCCTGGCAGCGCGTGAACTACCGCATCATCGTCAATGATGCCGCACGCACCGCCGCCCTTCTTGCCGGCGATGTCGACATGATCGACCAGGTGCCGACGACCGATGTCTCGCGGCTGCGCACCGACCAGCGTGTCGCGATCAGCGAGATCGTGGGCCTGCGCATCATCTACCTGCATCTCGACCGGTCGCGCACCGACGCCACGCCCTTTGTGACGGGCCCGAACGGTGAGGCACTGGCGAGGAACCCGCTTGATGACGTTCGCGTCCGGCGCGCGCTCTCGATGGCGATCGACCGTGGGGCCATCGTCGATCGCGTGATGGAAGGGGCGGCGATCCCCGCCGGCCAGTTCCTTCCGGCTGGCACGTACAGCCACGTTCCAGGCCTCGATGCGCCGCGCTTCGACCCTGACGGCGCCCGCCGCCTGCTGGCCGAGGCGGGCTTTCCCAATGGGCTGCGCGTCACGCTGCACGGGCCGTCGGATCGCTACGTGAACGACGCGCGCATCATCCAGGCCGTGGGGCAGATGTGGACGCGCATCGGCGTGCGCACCGCGGTCGAGCCGATCCCCTGGACCACCTTCGTCGCCCGTGCGGGCCGGCAGGAGTTCAGCCTGTTCCTGGTCGGCTGGGGCTCGACCACCGGCGAGGCGTCGAGCCCGCTGCGCAGCCTCGTTGCCAGTTTCGATCGCGAGAAAGGCTTCGGCGCCTCGAACCGCGGCCGCTATTCCAACAAGGAGATGGATGCATTGCTCGAGCGCGCGCTCGGCACGGTCGACGATGCCGCGCGCGAGAAGCTGCTGCAGGATGCGACGCGGGTGGCGATGCAGGATGTCGGCATCATCCCGCTGCACATCCAAAAGAACGTGTGGGCCACGCGTCGGGCCTACACCCACACCGCGCGGGTCGACGAACTCACCCGCGCAATGGACGTTGCCCCCGCGCGCTGAGCCGCGTTCCTTGCCGCACCCTGCACGCTTGGGCATAGTCCCAGCGCGCGTGGGGTGCGCTTGCGCGGCGCGCCAGACGAGGGCAGGAACGGGGATGATGCAGGGCCGATGACGGTCTACCTGATCAGGCGGCTGATGCAGAGTGGCCTCGTCGTGCTGGCGATGACGCTGATCCTCTTCGTCGGCGTCTACGCGATCGGCGATCCCGTCGAGATCCTGATCAGCCCCGATGCCGACCAGATCGAGCGTGAGCGCGCAATCGCGGCCCTTGGCCTCGACCGGCCGCTCTGGCTGCAATACGTCACCTTCCTGCAGAACGCGCTGAAGGGCGATCTCGGCCGCAGCTTCGTGTTCAACGAGCCTGCGCTGAAGCTGATCATGCAGAAGATGCCGGCGACACTCGAGCTTGCGCTGGCCGCTACCGTGTTCGCGATCCTGATCGGCCTGCCGCTCGGGCTCTGGGCAGGGCTTCGGCCCGATGCGGTGTCGAGCCGCGTCATCATGGCGACGTCGATCCTCGGCTTCTCGCTGCCGACCTTCTGGGTCGGGCTCATGCTGATCATGGTGTTCGCGGTGCAGCTCGGCTGGCTGCCGAGTACGGGGCGCGGCCCGACGGCCGAGTTCCTCGGCGTGCAATGGTCGTTCCTGACCGTCCAGGGCCTCCGCCACCTCGTGATGCCGGCGCTGAACCTGTCGCTGTTCAAGGTCTCGCTCGTCATCCGCCTCACCCGCGCGGGCGTGCGCGAGACGGTCATGATGGACTACGTCAAGTTCGCCCGCGCCAAGGGCCTGTCGCCGAGCCGGGTGATCTTCGTGCACGTGTTGAAGAACATCCTGATTCCAGTCGTCACCGTCACCGCGCTCGAGTTCGGCTCGACCATCGCCTTCTCGGTGGTGACGGAGAGCATCTTCGCCTGGCCAGGCATGGGCAAGCTGATCATCGACAGCATCTACGTTCTCGACCGGCCGGTGATCGTTGCCTACCTGATGATCATCGTCTTCATGTTCATCATCATCAACTTCACGGTCGACGTTCTCTACAGCGTGCTCGACCCGCGGGTGCGGCTGCAGGACCAGAAGGCATGAGCGCTCCCTCGGCCGCCGCCGCCCCGGTCGCTGGAGGCGAGGAGACGCCCTTCCGCCGCTTCGTCGCCGACTTCGCCGAGAGCAAGGTTTCCGTCGGCGCGCTCCTCTGCTTCACCGTCATCGTGCTGGCCGCGCTTTTCGCGCCCTGGATCGCGCCGCAGGACCCCTACGACCTCGCCCAGCTCGACATCATGGACGGGCGGATGGAGCCCGGCACCGTCGGCGGCGCGGGCTTCACCTACATCCTCGGCACGGATGACCAGGGCCGCGACATGTTCAGCGGCATCCTCTACGGGCTTCGCATCAGCCTGATCGTCGGCGTCGGCTCGGCCTTCATCGCGTTCTGCGTCGGCACGGGGCTTGGCCTGCTCGCCGCCTATTTCGGGCGCCGCACCGATACCGTCATCATGCGGCTGGTTGACCTCCAGCTCTCATTCCCCTCGATCCTCGTCGCGCTGATGATCCTCGCCTTCCTCGGCAAGGGCATCCTCAACGTCGTCATCGCCATCGTGATGGTCGAGTGGGCCTACTACGCGCGCACGGTGCGCGGCACCGCGCTGGTCGAGCGGCGGCGGGAGTATATCGAGGCCGCGACGTGCCTCGCCCTCTCGCACAAGCGCATCGTGTTCCGCCACCTGCTGCCGAACTGCCTGCCGCCGCTCATTGTCGTCGGCACGATGCAGATCGCCCGCGCCATCGCACTGGAGGCGACGCTGTCGTTCCTCGGCCTCGGCGTTCCGGTAACGGAACCTTCCCTCGGCCTGCTGATCGCCAATGGCTACGAGTACATGCTGTCGGGCAAGTACTGGATCAGCTTCTATCCCGGCATCGCGCTGCTCGTGACCATCGTCGTCATCAACTTGGTGGGCGACCAGCTGCGCGACGTGCTCAATCCGCGCCTCAGGAGATAGGCGATGGCACCGACGCTCGAGGTGCGCGGGCTTGCCACGCATTTCTTCACCAAGGCCGGCGTGCTCAAGGCGGTTGACGACGTGTCGTTCTCGATCGACCAGGGCAAGGTGCTCGGCCTTGTCGGCGAGAGCGGTTCCGGCAAGTCGGTCACCGGCTTCTCGATCCTCGGCCTCGTCGATCCGCCGGGGCGCGTCGTTGCCGGCGACATCATCTTCAAAGGGCGCAACCTCACCGGGCTGCCGGAACAGGAGTGGCGGAAGATCCGCGGCCGCGACATCGCGATGATCTTCCAGGACCCGATGATGACGCTGAACCCGGTCCTGCGCATCGACACGCAGATGACCGAGACCGTTCTCGCGCACGAGAAGGTCAGCGAGAAAGCCGCCCTTGCGCGCGCGCGCGAGGTGCTGGTGCAGGTGGGCATCCCCAGCCCGGATGAGCGGCTGAAGGCCTATCCGCATCAGTTCTCCGGCGGCATGCGCCAGCGCGTGGCGATCGCGATCGCTTTGCTGCACAGCCCCGCGCTGATCATCGCCGACGAACCGACGACGGCGCTCGACGTGACGATCCAGGGCCAGATCCTCTACGAGGTGCAGAAGCTCTGCCGCGACACCGGCACGAGCCTCATCTGGATCACGCATGACCTTTCTGTCGTCGCCGGCCTCGCCGACGAGATCTGCGTGATGTATGCCGGCCGCATCGTCGAGCGCGGCGCTGTCGACCAGGTGCTCGACGAGCCGCTGCATCCCTACACGCGCGGACTGATCGGCTCGGTGCCGAGCCGGAACGTGCGCGGCCAGCCGCTCACGCAGATCCCGGGCATGACGCCGTCGCTGCTGAACCTGCCGCCCGGCTGCGCCTTCCGCACGCGCTGTCCACGCGCCGATGCGGCCTGCATGGTGGAGCCTGCGATCACCTCGCCCAAGCCCGGCCGCGAGGTGCGCTGCTTCCATCCCCACCTCGTCGACGTGGTCGCCTGACCGTGGTGCAGGCGACCGAGATCAGGACGCAAGGCGCGGTCGGCGTGCTCGCCGACCAGGCGGACGGATCGCGCACGCCGATGATCAGCCTGCGCGGCATCAGCAAGCAGTTCCGCAAGTCGCTCGACTTCGCCGGCCGGCTTGCACAGCGCCTCGGCGCCAATGTGCGCGACGAGGTCGTGCATGCCGTGGACAATGTCGACCTCGACGTGTTCCAGGGCGAGGTCGTCGGCCTCGTCGGCGAGAGCGGCTGCGGCAAGTCCACACTCGGGCGGATGGTGGCGGGCATCTTGCCGCCTTCCTCCGGCACCGTGATGTGGAAGGGCCGCGACCTTGCGAGCCTGCCCCCGGCGGAGGCGAAGGCAGCGAAGCTCGCCGTGCAGATGATCTTCCAGGACCCCTATGCGAGCCTCAATCCGCGCATGCGGGTGAAGGACATCATCGGCGAGGCGCCGGTGGTGCACGGGCTCGTTCCGGCATCGAAACTGGACACGTATCTCGACCAGCAGATGCGCCGCGCGGGCCTCGACCCCGCCTTCAAGCGGCGCTATCCGCACCAGTTCTCGGGCGGGCAGCGCCAGCGTATCGGCATCGCCCGCGCGCTTGCAGTGCAGCCCGAGTTCATCGTGTGCGACGAGGCCGTGGCGGCGCTGGATGTGTCGATCCAGGCGCAGATCCTGAACCTGTTCATGGACCTTCGCCGCGAGTTGAACCTCACCTACCTCTTCATCAGCCACGACCTTGGGGTGGTCGAGCACCTGTCCGACCGCGTGGTGATCATGTATCTCGGCCGCGTCGTGGAAAGCGCGCCGGCGGAGCAGGTCTTTTCTTCGCCGAACCATCCCTACACGCAGGCGCTGCTGTCGGAGGTGCCGCGCATCACCGGTCGCAAGCGCGCCTTCTCGGGCGTGAAGGGCGAGATCCCGTCGCCGCTCGATCCGCCGCCCGGCTGCCATTTCCATCCGCGCTGCCCGCATGCGATGCCGATCTGCAGCGAGGTCGCGCCCGCCTTGCGTGAGATCGCGCCAGGGCGGATCAGCGCCTGCCACCTGAACGAAAGGGCATGAGCGCCACGCCGTTCCGGATCGGGATGCTCCTGTTTCCGGACATCACGCAACTTGACCTCACCGGCCCCTACGAGGTGTTCACCAAGATCCCGGGTGCTGAGGTGCGGCTCGTCTGGAAAAGTCTCGATCCCGTGCGCGCCGGCGGCGGGATGCGCATCCTGCCCGATACGATTTTCGCCGACTGTCCGCAGCTCGACCTCATCTGCGTTCCTGGCGGGGCGGGGATGAACCCGCTTCTCGACGATTCCGAGACGCTTGCCTTCATTCGCCGCCAGGCCGAAGCGGCCCGCTTCGTCACTTCCGTCTGCACCGGCGCGCTGGTGCTAGGTGCCGCGGGCCTGCTGAAGGGGAAGCGCGCGACGACGCATTGGATGAGCCACGACATGCTCGCAGCGTTCGGCGCGATTCCGGTGGCCGATCGCGTGGTCGTCGATGGCAACATCGTCACAGGCGGCGGGGTGACGGCAGGGATCGATTTCGGACTTCGGATCGCTGCCATGATCGCCGGCGAGGATGTCGCAAAGGCGATCCAGCTCGGCCTCGAATACGATCCCGCACCGCCGTTCCCGGCCGGCCACCCACGCTCTGCCGATGCTGCGATCGTCGCTGCCGCGCGCGCCTCCGCTGCCCCGCGCCAGGCCAAGCGGCAGGCGGCGGTTGACGCTGCCGCAGCAGCACTCGGCTGATGATGCATATCGTTCCCGGGGTTCTCGTGCGGCACGATTCTCCCCGCGGTGCGCCGACCGTTCCGGTGGTGTTCGACAGCCCGCATTCAGGGCGCTTCTACCCGGAGGATTTCGGCGCCGCGCTTCCCGTCGTCGCACTCCGCAGCGCCGAGGATGCGTTCGTCGACGAGCTCTTTGCCGCGGCCCCGGACCATGGGGCCGTGCTGCTCGCCGCGCTGTTTCCGCGGTCATATATCGACGTGAACCGCGCACCGGACGACATCGACCCGCGGCTGATCGAGGGCGAGTGGCCTGTGGCGCTGAAGCCCGGGCCGAAGAGCGAGCTCGGCATCGGGTTGATCCGCCGTGCGATCGCGCCCGGCCTTTTCATCTACGATCGCAAGCTCAGCGTCGTCGAGGTGGAGAAGCGCATCGCGCGCTATTGGCGGCGCTATCACGCGGCGCTGAAGGGCGCTCTCGACCGTGCCCATCGTGCCCATGGCGCCGTCTGGCATGTCGACTGCCACTCGATGAAATCGGTCGCCAACGGCATGACGCCGGATGCCGCCGGCACGCGCCGTCCCGACATCGTTCTCGGCGACCGTGACGGCACGTCGTGCGAGCCTGCCTTCACGCGCCTGGTGAAAGAGACGCTGGAGCGGTTTGGCTTCCAGGTGGCGGTGAACGACCCCTACAAGGGGGCGGAGATCGTCCGCCGCTCAGGCGATCCGGCGCGGGGCCGCCACAGCCTGCAGGTCGAGATCAGGCGTGACCTGTTCATGAACGAGGCGATGCACGTGCGCAACGAAGGCTTCGCACGCGTGCAGGCAGCGATGGGCGACCTTGCGGCGGCCGTGTGCGACTATGCCCGCACACGCTCCGCCGCGATCGAGTGACGATCAGAACAATCCTTCGATCTCGCCCGCGTCGTTCAGCCTGATCGCCTCCGCCGCCGGCACCCTGGGTAGCCCCGGCATCGTCATCACGTCGCCGGCGAGTGCGACGACGAATCCGGCGCCGGCCGAGAGCCGGACCTCGCGCACCGGCAGCGTGTGGCCCTCAGGCGCGCCGAGCAACGTCGGATCAGCCGAGAAGCTGTACTGCGTCTTGGCGACGCAGATCGGCAGGTGGGCGAAGCCTGCCTTCTCGAACCCTTCGAGCTTCTTCATCGCGGCCGGCGCGATGGCCACGTCACCAGCCCGGTAGATGCGCGTGGCGATGGTGCGGATCTTCTCGGCCAGGCCCATCGCGTCGGGATAGAGCGGGGCGAAGCGGGCCGTTCCGGTCTCGAGACGATTCATTACCGCGCGCGCGAGGCTCTCCGCCCCCGCCCCGCCATCCGACCAGTGGGTGCAGAGATGCGCCTCGGCACCGGTTGCAGCGACAGCCTCCTTCACCGCCGCGATCTCTGCGTCGGTGTCGGTCGTGAACCGGTTGAGGCCGACGAGGACGGGGATGCCGAAGCCCGAAAGATTCTCGATATGGCGCGTGAGGTTGACGACGCCGCGGCGAACGGCGGCGACATCCTCGCGCCCGAGATCGGCCTTGGCGACGCCGCCGTGCATCTTGAGCGCGCGCACGGTGGCAACGATCACCCCGGCGCCGGGTTCGAGGCCAGCCTGGCGGCACTTGATGTCGAGGAACTTCTCCGCGCCAAGGTCACAGCCGAAGCCGGCCTCGGTCACGACGACATCGGCGAGCGAGAGGGCAGCGCGCGTGGCGATCACGCTGTTGCAGCCATGCGCGATGTTGGCGAAGGGCCCACCATGGATGAAGACAGGCGTTCCCTCGAGCGTCTGCACCAGGTTGGGTGCGAGCGCATCGCGCAGCAGCACCGCCATCGCGCCATCGGCCTTGAGGTCGGCGGCGGTGACGGAGGAACCATCCCGCCGCTGGCCGACGATCATGCGCCCGAGCCTCGCCTGGAGGTCGGCCAGGTCGTTGGCGAGGCAGAACACCGCCATCACCTCCGAGGCAACGGTGATGTCGAACCCATCCTCGCGCGGATAGCCGTTGGCGACACCGCCCAGGCTCTGCGTGATCGTGCGCAGCGCGCGGTCGTTCATGTCCATCGCCCGCCGCCAGGTGATGCGGCGGCTGTCGAGGCCTTGCGCGTTGCCCCAGTAGATGTGGTTGTCGATCAGCGCGGCGAGCAGGTTGTTGGCCGATGTGATCGCGTGGAAGTCACCGGTGAAATGAAGGTTGATGTCCTCCATCGGCACGACCTGGGCGTAGCCGCCGCCCGTGGCCCCGCCCTTCACCCCGAAGCAAGGGCCGAGCGAAGGCTCGCGCAACGCCGCCATGGCGCGCACGCCGATCCGCCGCAGGGCATCCGACAGCCCGACGGTGGTGGTCGTCTTGCCCTCGCCGGCAGGGGTCGGGTTGATGCCGGTGACGAGAACGAGCTTGCCGCGCACCGGCTTGCCGGAGATGGCGTCGAGGGCGACCTTTGCCTTGTACTTGCCGAAGGGCTCGAGCGCCTCCGCCGCGATGCCGGCCGTCTCGGCGATCTCGCCGATCGGCCGAAGCCGCGCGGCGCGCGCGATCTCGAGGTCAGACCCCTGGGGCATCGTTACGCTCCTCCCTGTTCCGCAGCGCTTGTGCCGCGATGGAGAGGGTCGCGCAAGCGGCTACTCAGCGGCGCGGGCGACGTCGGCGCGCAGCTGTGCCCAGGCGGTGTCGAGACCGCGGCCGAAGGCGTCGCACATCGCGGCGATGTCGGCCTCGGTCATGATCAGCGGCGGGGTGAAGGCGATGCGGTCGCCGATCGCGCGCACGATCAGGCCATGCTCCTGGCAGGCCTGCTGGACCACGAGGCCGGCCTTGCGGGCGGCGGGGAAGGGGGTGCGCGTCGCCTTGTCGGCCATCACTTCCACACCCGCGATCAGCCCGATGCCGCGCACATCGCCCACCAGCGGATGGTCGCGGAACTGTTCGAGGCCGGACAGGAACGCGGGCGAAACCTTCCGCACGTGGCCGAGGAGGTCACGCTCCTCGTAGATCGCGAGCGTCTCCAGCGCCACGGCGCAGGCGACGGGGTGCGCGCCATAGGTGAAGCCGTGGCCGAAGCTGCCGTTCTTGCGGCTGCCCTCGATCAGGGCTGCGTGGATGCGATCGGAGATGATGGTGGCACTGATCGGCTGGTAGCTCGCCGAGAGCTGCTTGGCGCAGGTGAGGATGTCGGGCTGGAGCCCGTAGGTGTCCGTGCCCCAGAGGTTGCCGGTACGCCCGAAGCCGCAGATCACCTCGTCGGCCACCAGCATGATGTCGTGCTTCTTGAGGATCGGCTGGATCGCCTCGAAATAGCCGCGCGGCGGGGTGATGGCGCCACCGCCGCCCTGCACCGGCTCGGCGAACATCGCAGCGATCGTGTGCGCGCCCTCGCGTTCGATCAGGGCCTCGAGCTCAGCCGCCATCCTGGCGCTGAACTGCTCCTCGCTCTCCCCGGCCTCATGAGCGCGGTAGTAGTTCGGGTTCGAGAGATGGAAGAACCGGCCGCCGAAGGGCAGGTCGAAATCCGCATGCATATGCGGCTGGCCCGACACCGAGGCGGAGGCGACCGTGTTGCCGTGATAGCCGCGGACGCGGCCGATCAGCTTCTTCTTCTCGGGTCTGCCGACCAGGTTGTTGTAGTACCAGATCACCTTGATCGCGGCGTCGTTCGCCTCCGACCCGGAGCACTGGAACAGCACGTGATTGAGGTCGCCCGGCGCGAGGGCGGCGAGCTTCTCGGCAAGGCGCACCGAGGGCTCATGCCCCTTCTGGAAGAAGGTGTGGTAGTAGGGGAGCTGGAGGAGCTGCTTATAGGCAGCGTCGGCCAGCCGTTTCTCCGAGAAGCCGAGCGAGGCGCACCAGAGGCCTGCCATCGCCTCGATGTATTTCCGCCCTTCCGTGTCCCACACATGGATGCCTTCGCCGCGCGCGATCAGCAGCGCGCCGTCGCGCGCATGCGCGTCGAGGTCGGTCTGCTGGTGGACGACATGGGCGAGGTCGAGGGTGTGGAGCGAGTTGGCGCGCATGGGTCTGTCCTCCGCCTGGGAGGACGGAGTGTTGCGCATCGACGCCGAAACGGGAAGGGGCCGGCGAACACCCAGCGGGGCGGACGATCAGGCTGCGATATCGGTCCGCGAGAGGCGGCGGACGCCGAGTTCATCCAGCGTCTCGGCGACCGCGGTGACGGCCCGCCGCATGTCGTCGGGGAACAGGCGGCCGATCGCGCCGATGCGGAAGGTCGGTGCCGTCGTCGTCGAGAAGTTCGAGATCAGGAAGCCACGGCGCTTCAGCGCATCGACGAAGGGCTGGAGCGCGAAGGCCGGGTCGGGCGGCTGGTGCATGTTCACGATGATCGGCCCCTGCCGGTCCTTCGGAAGCCAGGGCGTGAGGCCGAGGTCCACCATGCCGTCATACAGGATGCGCGCGTTCTCGGTGTAGCGCGCGAGCCGCGCCTGCTGCCCGCCCTCCGCCTCGAAGATGTCGAGGGCAACCTCGAACGCCGCGAGTGACTGGATCGCAGGGGTGAAGCGGATCGAGCCCCAGCCAAAGGTGCGGGCGTGGTGCAGAAGATCGGCGAGGTCGAAGCTCCAGCTTCCCGCGTTGCCACGGCACGCCTCGAGCCGGTCGACACGCGCGATGGCGAAGCCGATCCCGGGCATCGCCTCCATGCACTTGTTCGAGGAGAACACGACCGCGTCCGCTTCCGGGTGCGCGCCCATGTCGAACGGGATGGCGCCGAAACCCGAGACGGCATCGACGATGAGCCGCCGCCCGGCTGCCTTCACGGAAGCTGCGATCTCCTCCATCGGGTTGACCAGGGCCGTCGCCGTTTCGCTGTGCACGACGCTGACCGTGCCGATCGCGGGATCCTCCGCCAGCGCGCGGGCGATCATCGCCCCCGTGGCCACTTCGCCCTCGGGGATGTCGATTGCCACCGGAACGCGGCCGGCCTCGGCGGCGAGGCGAATCATTCGCACGCCGTAATTGCCGTTGTTGGGGATGAGCACCTTCTGCCCGGGCGGCACAAAGGTGCGCAGCGCAGCCTCGAGGATGAAATGCCCGCAGCCCTGCAGCGGCAGGCAGACATGCTCGCCCTCCACGCCGCCGGCGATCACGCGCACCCGCTCGCGCAGGCTGGCGTAGCGGGGGCGTGTCTCGTTGTCCCAGGGCGCGATGTCCTGGGCCATGGCGGCCTTGACGCGTGGGTCGGTCTGGACCGGGCCGGGGATGAGGAGGAGCGGGGGCTGTGTCATCGCCGCGTGATGCCATGGGACGGTGCCTTTTTCCACTCCGATGGCCTGATCCGTTGCATCAGCGAATCTCATGCCCATCAGGCGATCAGCGCCCCGCCGACCTCGCGCAGGAGCTTGCGGCCGATCGCTTCGGCGAAATCCTCGTAGTTCTCGGCCCGCTGCACGAAGGCGCCGGGGCCGGTGATGACTTCGGCCGCGTAGTAGGCCTCGAGCTCCGGCTCCTCATGCACGATGGCAAGCGCGTTGACGGTGATACCGAGCGTGGCTGCCCCGTCACGCCCGGCGGTGGCGACGATGCCGGCATTGGCCGGCCCGTCTCCCGAAACGTCGATCACCCGTCGCGCGGCGGGCCAGGGAGAGCGCATGGCCAGCGCCGCGGCGGCCAGCAACGCTTCGCCAAGTGCCGTCGCCCCTGGGCGGACGGTGCGGGGGGCTGCCTCGATCGCGGCGGCGACGGCCTCTGCCCCCGCCTGGTCGGCGATGCGCATCCAGGGAATTGCGAGGTCGCGCGCGCCAGGCCCTGCCCAGAACAGCATCGCGACCGCGATCGCGCCTTGGGCGCCTGCCGTAGCGCGGGCCACCAGGTCGGCGTCACGGAAGGCGGCGGCGTAGCCGGCGATCATCAGGCCGAACTCGTCGTAATCCACGCTCGCCGAGACATCGACGGCAAGGACGAGGGCAAGGTCGACCGGCACGACCTCCACCGGAAGCACGGGCAGGAAAGGGGCGGCCAGGAGGGATCGTCGCGTCGGCGGCATCGTGGGAAGGGTTGTGCATCGCGCGTGGGGCTTGGCAAGCCCTCTCTCTCCGTCGATAGAGGACGGGCGACGGACGACGGGCAGGGCAGGGAGAGAGCAGATGGCCGAGGGCATGATGGCTGAGACAGCGATGGCCGGGGATCAGGTGACGCTGAGTCTCTCGACCGAGAAGATGATCGCGCGGAAGGGCGGCGGCATTGGCTGGATCGTGTTCAACCAGCCGGAGAAGCGCAACGCCGTCTCGGTCGAGATGTGGCAGGCGGTGGAGCAGATCGCCGCCGATTTCGCGGCAGACGAGGCTGTGCGCGTCGTCGTCATCACCGGTGCCGGCGAGAGGGCGTTCGTGTCGGGCGCCGATATCAGCCAGTTCGAGAAGCTGCGCGGCGATGCCGACGCCCAGGCCGAGTACGAGAAGATGACAGCGGCAGGCCGTGCCGCGCTCGCCGCGATGGACAAGCCCTCCATCGCGATGATCCGCGGCTACTGCATCGGCGGCGGTCTTGCCATCGCACTCGGCGCCGACATCCGCATCGCCTCAGATGATTCGCGCTTCGCCGTGCCGGCGGCCAAGCTCGGCCTCGCCTACAACTCCACCGGGCTCAAGCGGCTGATCGACCTCGTCGGGCCGGCCCAGGCGAAGGAGATCATGTTCACCGCGCGCCAGTACGATGCCGGGGAGGCGCTGCGTATCGGCCTCGTCAACCGCATCGTTCCGGTCGAGGCGCTGGCGGAGACGGTGGGCACGCTTGCCACGACGATCGCCAACAACGCGCCGCTGACCATCCGCGCCGCACGTGTGACGATCAACGAGATGCTGAAGGATGCGGCCGAGCGTGACACGGCGCGGATGCAGGACGTGTTCCGCGCCTGCTTCGACAGCACCGACTACAAGGAGGGCCGTCGCGCCTTCATGGAGAAGCGTACGCCCGTGTTCACAGGATCCTGAAGCGGCGCGGCGCAACCTGCGGTCGCTTTGCGTGACAGCGAATTAATCTGATCTGGCGATCCGCAGCCGCTACTGTCGCGCCCGGTGATCGGGGTCCGGCAGAAGCCGGCTGCGCGGCAATGCTCGCCGCGACAGGTCCTGGCGCCGACAGGGAAAAGGGTCCGACTGAGGACCCTTGGCGGATGGGGGCTTAGGTGCTGGATACGTCTGATCCGACGGCGATTGCGACTGCGGACGCGCGGCCCGCCCATCATGGGGCCTCGCTGACCGACCACTACGCGCACCTGCCCGTTTCCGACTTGATGCTGCATCTCGCGCGCGACTGGCCGGCGGAGCGGATCAGCCTCGGCGAGATGATCCACGCCTTCGGAACGCGCGGCTATGGTCTGCTCATCATCCTGTTCGCGATCCCGAACCTGATCCCGATCTACATTCCCGGCTGGTCGCCGATCTTCGGCGTGCCGCTGTTCATCGTGTGCATGCAACTCGCCCTCGGCCTGCCTGAGCCGCGGCTGCCTGGCATCCTGACGCGGCGGTCGATGAGGAAGTCAGACCTGCTGATGATCGTCGAGAAGTCGAACCCGTGGCTCAGGCGGATCGAACGCTACGTGAGGCCCCGCCCCTCGGTGCTCACCGGGCCCGTCGGGGCAAGGGCCATCGGCGTCTACGGGATGTGGTTGTCCTCGCTTGTCATCGTCCCGCTGCCGCTCACCAATGGCCCGACGAGCCTTGCCTGCGCCATCATGGCCTTCGGGCTGATGGAGGAGGACACGCGCTCGATTATCGGCGGGGCCGTCGTCGGCATCGGCGCATCCATCCTCGCGCTGTCGATCATCGGCGGCTTCGGCTGGGTGCTCGCCCAGGGCCTTGCGTTCATCTTCTGACATCGCATCCATCGCGGGGACTGGCGCGGCACGCCTGCGCGTTGCACACTCATCCATGGTGCCGGTGGCCCGAAAGGGCTGAAACGGGAATGCGGTCAGGGTCATGCCCGAAGCCGCGGCTGCCCCCGCAACTGTAGGCGAGGCGCATCCTGCCACACGCCACTGGTCATTGCCCGCGGGCGACGACCGGGAAGGCGGCAGGAGGCACAGGGCCCGAAAGGGTCCTCACTCGCGAGCCAGGAGACCGGCCGGCACCGGTCGTACGCGCGCGTCGGGCGGGGTGCACCGGCGTAACGGACTTGTCCGCATGCGGCGACAACCGGTTGGGGCTGTCGTTTCGCGGGGGCGGATAATCATGTCGACATCAGATCGTTCCGCGTTCGCGCGCATCTGCTCCGCCGGATCCCGGCAACAGCGGAGTCCTCCATGCGCACCACCCATGCCGCAGCCATTGCGGCCCTGAGCCTTCCCGCCCTCGCGTCCAACGCCAGCGCCCAGGCGCCGATCCGCACCCTGCCCGAGACGGTGGTGACGGCCACCGGCGTGCCGACCGAGCCTGCCCGCGTCGCTGCCGGCATCACCGTGATCGACCGGCAGACGATCGAGGAACGTGGCTACGCCACGCTGGCGGAGGCGCTCTCGACCGTGCCGGGCCTGCGCATCGTCCAGACCGGTCCGGCGGGGCAGACGGCGACGGTGTTCGTCCGCGGCACCAACAGCAACCACGTGCTGGTGCTGCGCGATGGCGTTCCGGTGAACGATCCGTCGACGCCGAACGGGCTGTTCAACTTCGGCGACGACCTGCTCGACGATGTCGAGCGGATCGAGGTCGTGCGCGGGCCGCTCGCCTCCCTGTACGGCTCGGGCGCGATCGGCGGCGTGATCAACCTCATCACCCGTCGTGGTGCCGGCGCCTTCAACGGCGTGGCGGAAGCTGGCGGCGGCACGCAGCGCACGGTGCGCGGCAGCGCCTATGCCGGCGGCCAGGCCGGCGCGTTCGACGGCATGCTCGCCGCCGGCTCCGTCTCGACGCGCGGGTCAAACATCGTTCCACCGCGCATCAGCACGCAGATCGGCGAGCGCGACGGGCAGAGCGCGCAGGCCGTGACGGCCAATGTCGGCGCGTCCATCGGCCAGGACACGCGGCTTGGCCTCGTCGCGCGCTGGCGGCGCAACGATTTCGGCCTCGACAACATCGGCAGCCCGATCGTGGACGACCCCGACCAGTCCGGCCGAACCGAGATGGGCGCGCTGCAGGGCTCGGCCAACACGGCGCTGTTCGACGGCAAGTGGCGCACCGGCCTCTCGCTCGCGCGCATCAACGAGGACCGGCGTTTCCGCAACCTGCCCCATGGCACCGATCCGAACCGCCAGTCGGACGACAACCGCTACGAGGCCTGGCGCACCGACCTGCAATGGAACAACAGCCTGCGCCTTCCCGATGCACCGGGGATTGCGGCCACGGTCGCGACGTTCGGCGTGCAGCACACGCGCGACGAGGCGAAGGTGAGCGTGCGCAGCCGCTCAGCGTTCGGCGCGTTCAACCAGGATGTGGATGCCCGCACGCACACCACGGGCGGCAACATCGGGCTGCAGGGAACCGTGCTCGATCGCCTCGATCTCGTGGGCGGCGTGCGCTACGACGATCCACGTGATTTCGAGGACGAGATGACCTGGCGCCTCGGCGGGGTGTGGCGCCTGCCCTCCATGCCGCTGCCGGTGCGCGCGAGTGCTGCCTACGGCACAGGCTTCCGCACGCCGACGCTGTTCGACCGCTTCGGCACCGACGGGTTCGGCTATCGCGGTAACCCGAACCTGAAGCCGGAGAAGAGCAGCGGCTGGGAAGCCGGGCTTGCGGCCGACATTCCCGCCGGCCCGCTTGGCCTCGTCACCCTTTCCTCGACCTATTTCCAGACCGAGATCACCGACCTGATCGTGACGCAGTTCTCGCCCGTCTACACCCAGGTGAACGCCGGTTCGGCCGACATCAAGGGTGTCGAGAACACGCTCACCCTCGCCCCCGCATCCTGGGCGACGCTCTCGCTCAGCTATACCTGGACGCAGGCGGAAAGCGGCACGACGGGCCAGCAGCTCGCCCGACGCCCGCGGCACCAGGGGGCGGCGAGCGTGCGGATCGTCCCCGTCGATGGCGTCGTCGTCACGCCTGAGCTCATCGTGTTCGGCCCGGCGCGCGAGAACGCCTTCGCGAGCTACAACGACCAGGGCAACGCGATCTCGACGTCGCAGATGAACGATGGCGGCGTGGCGCTGAACCTCACCGCGCGCTGGCGCATCGTGCAGGGCTGGGAGGTATTCGGAATCGGGCGCAACCTGACGAACAGCCGCTACGAACCAGCGAACGGCTTCGTCCAGCCTGGCCGCAGCGTGTTCGCCGGCTTCACCACGCGGTGGTGAGGCTTATCTGAACGGCCTCACCACGCGGTGGTGAGCCTCGCAAAGCGCGACGTGGGTCACCGCGTCGCGCCCGGCTTCCACAGCACTTCCGATCCGCCGCGGCCGTTCAGCCAGCGGCCCATCACGAAGAGGTGGTCGGACAGCCGGTTGAGGTAGCGCACCGCGTCGGGGTTGAGCGTCTCGGCGGCGGCGAGGGAGACGGTCGCGCGTTCGGCTGTGCGCGCGACCGTCCGCGCATGATGCGCCCAGGCCGACGCCGGCGTGCCGCCAGGCAGCACGAACGAGCGGAGCGGCGGGAGATCGGCATTCATGCGCGCGACCTCCTCCTCGAGTCGCAGCAGCTGTGCGGCAACGATGCGCAGCGCAGCCCCTTCCGCCTCGTTCTCAGCGACCGGGACGCAGAGATCGGCGCCGAGATCGAACAGGTCGTTCTGGATCGACGCAAGCATCGCATCGGCCGTGGCAAGGTCCGAGCCTGGGTCGCCGGCGGCGGTGACGAGGCGCATCAGCCCGATCGCGGCATTGGCTTCGTCGACGCGTCCAATCGCCTCGATCCTCAACGTGTCCTTGCTGACGCGCGTGCCATCGCCGAGCGATGTCTGCCCGGCGTCGCCGCCGCGGGTGGTGATGCGATCGAGCCTGACCATGCCTGAAACCCCTGTTGCCGCGTCAGTTGACGATGCGGAAGACGAATGGAACGGCGATCCTGTCCTCGATCGGCACGCCACCGCGCCTCGCCGGATCGAACCGCCATTGCCAGAGCGCTTCCTGTGCCGCCCTGTCGAGCAGCATGTGGCCACTGGACCGGTAAACGTCCACTGCCATCGGCACGCCTTCGGGGCTGATGGTGACGGTGAGCACCACCGTTCCCTGCATCCGCGCCTGCCGCGCCTCGACCGGCACGACGGGATCGACGCGGCGGCCGACGGTTGCGTCGCGGGAGCTGAGCAGGAAGGCGGCGGAGCCTTCGCGCGGCACGGACCCCGCCTCCTCCGCCTCGCTTGCCGCTTCAGCGCGTGCGGCCCCCTGCGCCGATGGCGGCGAAGGCGGTTCGGCCATCTCGCGCGGCTGCCTCGGCTCCGGAGGCGGTGGCGGCGGCGGGGGCGGAAGCGGCAGGGCGAGGGAAGGCTCCGGCCGCTGTTGCGGGGGCGGTGGGGTCTGGGGCTCCGGTGGTGGCGCTTCCGCCTCTGCCGCGACGGCTTCCGATGGCTGCTGGCCTGGTGCCTCGGGCTGCGCCGGCTCCGTGCGCGGCGGGGGTTCCGAGGTCTCCTCGCCGACGCGCTCGCCGCCGCTGCCGGCGGAGAACACGACCGGGATGCCAGGCGGCTCGCTGTCGGCATCGCCGATCGGCCGCGGCGTGCCCCAGAGTGCGAGCGCGAGCACAGCGAGCGCGTGGATCGTGAGCGAGGCGAGCGCGAAGACCCTCATGGCAGCACGCGAGGCAGGTCATCGCTGCCGATGCGCACCCCGAAGACGCGGCCCGCTGCCTCCGGCGTCATCACCGCGCCGGGCAGCCCATCGGCCGCGATCCTGCCATCGGCGAGCAGCACGATGCGGTCGGCGAAGCGCGAAGCAAGATCGAGGTCGTGCAGCACGACGAGCACCGTACGCCCCTTCGCGGCCTCGGCGCGCAGCACGCGCATCAGCGCGAAGCCCTGGGCGGGGTCGAGATCGGCCGTGGGCTCGTCGAGCAGCAGCACCTCGGCTTCGGTCGCCAGCACGCGGGCGAGCATCGCCCGCCGCGCCTCGCCGCCCGACAGCGTGTCGATCCGGCGCGCGGCGAAATCCTCGAGCCCGCAGGCGGCAAGTGCCGCGGAAATCGCACCAGCACCCGCGTCGCCATGGGGCAGGCGACCGAGGGCGGCGATCTCGCGCACCGAGAGGCCCCAGGCCGCGCGCGCGCCCTGTTCGAGCCAGGCGATGCGTCGCGCGCGCTCGGCCCGCGCCATCGCCACGATCGCCGCACCGTCGAGCGTCACGCTGCCGCCATCCGGCGTCGTGAGGCCAGCGAGAACGCCAAGCAGCGTCGACTTGCCCGCACCATTCGGGCCCGCCAGTGCCGTGAGGGTTCCTGGTGAGACTGTGAGGTCGATGCCATCGAGAACGCGCTGCCCACCACGCGTGACGGCGATGGCGTGCGCCGCGATCACGCCTGGCCCCGATGCGCGATGGCCAGCCGAAGCAGCAGCGGCGCGCCGATCAGCGCTGTCAGGACGCCAAGGCGCATCTCCTGCTGCAAGGGGATCAGCCGCACGGCGATGTCGGCGGCAAGCACGAGTGCCGCACCGCCGACCAGCGAGGGCAGCAGCAGTGCGCCCGGCCGTTCGCCGACTTGGGCACGCAGCAGGTTCGGCACGATCAGCCCGACGAAGCCGACGCCGCCGGCAATTGCCGCCGCGGCACCGACGGCAAGTGCCGCCCCCGCTGCCGCACGGCGCACCGTTCCCGCGACGTCGATGCCAAGGCTGGCCGCCGCCTGCTCGCCGAGCGTCAATGCGTCGAGCCGCGTTCCGAGGCCGAGCAGCAGTGCCGAACCCGCCGCGATGCAGGGCAGCGCGAGCACGACTTCGTTCCAGCCCCGATCCTCGAGGCTGCCGAGGAGCCAGATCGTGATCTCGGCGAGCGCGAAGGGGTTCGGTGCGAAGGAGAGAGCGACCGCGACGGCCGCGCCCGTGAGCGAGGCGACCGCAATGCCGGCGAGCACCAGCGAGGCGCCCGTGCCCGTGCGTGCCGCCATCGCGAGGATCAGCGCCGCGGCGCATGCAGCCCCCGCGAGCCCGCCGAGTGGAAGTGCGAGCGGCAGGATCGCTGCGAGCCCGTAATAGTAGACCAGCACAGCGCCGAGCGATGCCCCGCCGGTGACGCCGAGCAGGCCGGGATCGGCGAGGCGATTGCGCAGCAGTCCCTGCAGCACCGCGCCCGAGAGGCCAAGCCCGCCGCCGACGAGAATGGCCAGCAGCGTGCGCGGGGCACGCAACTCCCACAGGATGGCAGGGTCGGTGATGCCGAAGCCTGCCTGGCCTATCGCGAGCGACAGCGCAGCAAGAAGCGCCGTCAGGATGGAGAGCGCCATCGTCACCGGTGCATCGCCAGGATGCTCGCCGCTCGCACGGTGTAGGGGCTGCCGCAGGCAAGCCACGCCGGCTCGACCTCGGCGCGCGCAATGCCGCTTTTCGCGATCGCCGGGTGATGCGTCAACGTCGTCGCAAGCGAGGGCGGGCCGCCGCGTGGCGAGGTGACGAGCAGCGCGGGCGGGTCGGCCAGCAGGCGTTCGAGCGGCACGAAGCCATAGCCCGAGAACGGTGCTGCATTGGCATATCCCGCCGCGCGCAGGACCGCATCGGCCAGCGTTCCAGTTCCCGGCGCAAAGCCGCGCGCCTGCCACACGAGTGCCGTCGGCGGCGATGGCGCGCGTGCCGGGAGGATGGCAAGTGCATGGTCCATCTCCGCCACGATCGCCTCGGCGCGCGCGCTTTCGCCAACGGCCTCGCCGACGCGGCGAAGCTGCCCGGCGATCGCCGCGAAATCCTCCGCCAGCTCCAGCCGCAGCACAGGCACGCCGCGCCGCGCCAGTGCCGCCGCAGCGCCCGCCCCGCCCCAGGGGCCGGCGATGGCGAGGTCGGGCGCGAGCGGCAGAACGGCTTCCGCCGAGGGGCGCACCTGGGGGATGTCGCGCGCGCGATCGGCGACGGCAGACAACGTGCGGTCGGTCGCCAGCGGTGACAGCGCGGCGATGCGCGCGGGCGGCAGGAGCAGCACCAGGAACTGGTCAGCGCAGAGGTTCAGCGACACCACGCGCCCGGGTGGTTCCTTGGCGGGCGCAGCCGTGGCAAGCGCGGCCGAGAGCAGGAGTGCCGCGCACGCCGCGCGGAGCCTACAGGACCACGACACCCTGGTGCTTCGCCTTGTGCGGCGGCTCCACATGGATGGTGACGATACTGCCGGCGATCTCCGCCTTCAGCGCTTCCTCGACACGATCGCAGATCTCATGCGCGGTGCCGACGCGCATCTCCTCCGGAACCACGAGATGGAACTCGATGAAGGTGAAGCGGCCGGCATGGCGCGTGCGGATGTCATGCGCCTCGAGCGCTCCCTCGGCATGGCTCGCGACCAGGCGCCTGATCCGCGCGAGAAGCTCAGGCCCCACGGCCTCGTCCATCAGCCCGCCCACACTCTCGCGCATCAGCCGCCAGCCCGACCAGAGGATGTTGAAGGCCGTGAAGGCCGCGAGCGCCGGGTCGAGCCAGAGCTGGCCGGTCAGCACGACGAGGCCGACACCGATGAGAACGCCGATCGAGGTGACGACATCGGCGAAGAGATGCCGCGCATCGGCCATGAGGGCGGGCGAGCGAAGCTGCCGCCCGCGGCGGATCAGGACCGTTGCCCAGCCGGCGTTGATGGCGGTGGCGAACGCGTTCACCGCAAGGCCCAGGCCGGGCTGTTCGGGTACGCGGAGGTCGAACAGGGCGAGCCAGGATTCGCGGAGGATGACGAGTGCGGCCACGACGATGAGCGCGCCTTCGAGAACGGCCGAGAAGTATTCCGCCTTGGCGTGGCCGTAGGGATGGTTCGCATCCGCCGGGCGCTGCGCGTAGACGACGGCGCCGAGGGCCGCGAGCGCGGCGACGACGTTGACGATGCTCTCCACCGCATCGGCGAGCAGCGCCACGCTGCCGGTGATCCACCAGGCAGTGCCCTTCAGGCCCAGCACGATCAGGGCCACCACCAGACTCGTGGCGGCAAGGACGGTCGCACGCGTCATCCGCGGCCCCTTAGCACGCTGGGCCGGCCAGCGCGAAGCCACTTGAATACCTGTTCAAGTGTTTGACTGTCATGAGCGCATTGCGTGGCGGCGGGCCCCCCCATACCGGCACTGCGATTACCCTGACCCTCTCCTCCCGAGGGGGAGAGGGAACCCCGGGGCGAGATGTCGCAGCGCGTTCCCTCTCCCGCGTGCGGGAGAGGGACAGGGTGAGGGTGCTGCCCCTCAGACGGAGAAGTACTTCGCCCGCGGGTGATGCACCACGATCGCCGAGGTGGACTGCTCGGGGTGCAGCTGCCACTCGTCGGAGAGGCTCACGCCGATCCGCTCGCCACCCAACAGGCGCAGCAGTGCCTCCTGGTCCTCGAGGTTCGGGCAGGCGGGGTAGCCGAAGGAATACCGGCTCCCGCGATAGCCCTGTTGCAGCATTTTCTCGAGGTCGCGGTCATCATCGGCAGCGAACCCGAGCTCGGCGCGGATGCGCTTGTGCACGTACTCCGCCATCGCCTCGGCGACCTCGACCGAGAGGCCGTGCAGGTAGAGATAGTCCTGGTAGCGGTTGGCCTCGAACCAGTCGCGCGCCATGTCGGACGCCTTCTGCCCGACGGTGACGACCTGAAGCCCGATCACGTCGCGCCGCTCCGGCCCGTCGTCGATGTCGCGGAAGAAATCGGCGATGCACTCGCCATCCTCCTTCGCCTGGCGGGGCAGGGTGAAGCGGGTGAGCTCGGTCGTGCCGTCGTGGTCGAAGATCACCACGTCGTTGCCCTCGCCGGCCGCCTTCCAGTAGCCGTAGAGCGCCTGCGGGCGAAGGATGGCCTCGTCCTCGGCGAGCTTCAGCATGCGCTTGAGGATGGGGCGGAGTTCCTGCTTCGCCCAGCCGAGGAAATCCTCGAGCCGGCGGCCCTGTTTCCGGAAGCCCCACTGGAACTGGTAGAGCGAGCGCTCGTTGATGAAGGGCACCACGGCCTTGGTCGGCGCCTCGAGCAGCCGCGGGCCCCAGAAGGGCGGTGGCGGCACGGGCTCATCGCCGAGGATGCGGCGGCGGCGTGCGGCCGCGTAGCCGCGATCGACCGGTGCGGTCGCTGCCTCCGTCGCCTTGCCCAGGGTGCGGCGCGTGTTCGACGGCTTGCCCTTCCGCTTGGCCTGCACGGCCGCGAGATAGTCGTCGAACTGCCCCGTCGCCACCTTGTCCATCAGGTGGAGCCCGTCGAACGCATCGCGGGCATAGGCCACGCGCCCCGCGCCGTAGGCGTTGACGCAATCCTGCTCGACATAGTTCCGCGTCAGCGCGGCACCGCCGAGCATGACGGGAATGTCGAGGCCCTGGCGCGTCATCTCCTCGAGATTCTCGCGCATCACCACGGTGGACTTCACGAGAAGCCCCGACATGCCGATGGCATCCGCCCGGTTCTCGTTCGCCGCCTTCACCATGTCGGCGAGCGTGACCTTGATGCCGAGGTTGACCACCCGGTAGCCGTTGTTGGTCAGGATGATGTCGACGAGGTTCTTGCCGATGTCGTGCACGTCGCCCTTCACGGTGGCGAGCACGATGGTGCCTTTCTGCTGCCCCTCGACACGCTCCATCATCGGTTCCAGGTACGCAACGGCCGCCTTCATCGTCTCGGCACTCTGCAGCACGAACGGCAGCTGCATTTTCCCTGCGCCGAACAGCTCGCCCACCACCTTCATCCCGTCGAGCAGGATGTCGTTGATGATCGACAGCGGCGCGTGGCCGGCAGAGATCGCGTCCGCCAGCTCGTCATCGAGGCCCTTGCGGTCACCGTCGACGATGCGGTCCTTGAGGCGGCCTTCCACCGTCTCGGCGCGCTTCTTCTTGCCGGTATCCGCAGCCTTGCGCTCGGCGAACATCGCCAGCAGCGCCTGCAGCGGGTCGTAGCCCTCGGTGCGGCGATCGAAGATCAGGTCCTCGGCCACCTTCACCTCCTCGGGCGGGATCTGGTGCAGCGGCTTGATCTTCGAGACATGCACGATCGCACCCGTCATGCCCGCCTTCACGGCATGGTCGAGGAACACCGAGTTCAGCACGTGGCGCGCGGCGGGGTTCAGCCCGAAGCTGATGTTGGAGAGGCCGAGGATGATCTGGATGTCGGGAAACTCCTCGCGGATCATCCTGATGCCATCGAGCGTCCAGGCACCGAGCTTGCGGTCATCCTCGTTGCCGGTGGCGACCGTGAAGGTCAGCGGGTCGATCATCAGGTCCGATTGCGGCAGGCCGTAGCGGTCGCAGGCGAATTCGACGAGACGGCGGGCGATGCGGAGCTTGTCCTCGGCGGTCTTGGCCATGCCCACCTCGTCGATGGTGAGCGCGATGACGGCCGCGCCGAACTTCTTGGCCAGCGTCAGGCGGTCAGCCGCCGCACGCTCGCCCTCCTCGAAGTTGATCGAGTTGATGATCGGCTTGCCACCATGCAGTTTCAGCGCTGCCTCGATCACCGGCGTCTCGGTGCTGTCGATCACGAGCGGCGAGTTCACCGAGGAGGTGAAGCGCTTGATCACCTCCGTCATCTCGAACATCTCGTCGCGGCCGACGAAGGCGGTGCAGATGTCGAGGCTGTTGGAGCCTTCGCCGATCTGCTCGCGGCCCATCGCCACGCACCCGTCCCAGTCATTCACGGCCTGGAGCTCGCGCCACTTCTTCGAGCCGTTGGCGTTGCAGCGCTCGCCGATCGAGAAGTAGCTGTTCTCCTGGCGCAACGGAACCGCACCGTAGAGGCTGGCGACCGAAGGGATCCAGAAGCTCTTCCGCGCGACCGGGGCGGGGCGCAGCCGCGCACCGGCGCGGCGGCGGAGCATGGCGTCGAGCGCGGTGATGTGGGTGTTGTGCGTGCCGCAGCAGCCGCCGACGAGGTTGAGCCCGTCCTCGGCGACGAAACGCTCGATCCACGTCGCGAGATCGTCGGGCGAGAGCGGGTAGTGCGTGCGGCCATCGACGAGCTCGGGAAGGCCGGCATTGGGCTGCACCGAGATGAAGCCCGGCCAGTTCTGCGCGAGCCAGCGCACATGTTCGGCCATCTCCTGCGGCCCGGTGGCGCAGTTGAGGCCGAGCAGGGGAACGTCGAGCGCGTGCACGACGGCAGCGGCGGCGGCGATGTCGGGGCCGACCAGCAGCGTGCCGGTGGTCTCGACCGTCACCTGCACGAAGATCGGCGTATCGGTGCGGGCCTTGGCACGGGCGGCCTTGGCGCCGTTCACCGCTGCCTTGATCTGCAGCGTGTCCTGGCATGTCTCGATCAGGATCGCGTCGGCCCCGCCGGCGATCAGCCCGTCGGCCTGGAGCGTGAGCGCGGCTTCGAGCGTGTCATAGTCGATGTTGCCGAGGGAGGGCAGCTTCGTTCCGGGGCCGACGCTGCCGATCACCCAGCGGGGGCGGTCATCGGCGAACATCGCGGCTGCCTCGTGCGCAAGCTCGGCGGCGCGCTTGTTCAGCGCGAAGGCCTCGCTCTCCAGCCCGAACTCGGCGAGCGTGATCGGGCTCGCGCCGAAGGTGTTCGTCTCCACCATGTCGGCGCCGGCGGCGAAGTAGCCGTGGTGGATCTCGCGCACGATGTCGGGCCGCGAGATCAGCAGCACCTCGGTGCAGTTCTCCTTCCCCATGTAGTCGCGCTCGATGTCGAGGGTCATCGCCTGGATGCGCGCGCCGAACCCGCCGTCGCAGAGCAGCACCTGGTCCTTGAGCGCGTCGAGCAGATGGGGGCGTGACATGGTGATGTGTTCCTAGAGGGCGAGGGTGACGCGCGTCTCGCGCCGCGCTCTCGGCACGGCGAGGGGGGCGGATGCGACATGGACGAGAACAGGTAGCGGTCCGTTAACGCCGGTCGGCGGCGCGAGGGCGAGGCCTGCGGCGGCGAGTGGGCGGGCGATGGCGGCTTCGGAGAGGCCTGGGATGCGATGGGCGAGGCGGCGGATCAGGTCATCGCGCCCGTGCGGGGCAAGGTCGATCACCGCGATCTGCCCGCCCGGGGAAACGACGCGGGCCGCTTCGGCCAGCACCGCGGCAGGATCGTCGGCGTAGTGAAGCACCATGCAGAGGATCACGAGGTCGAACGCCTGGTCACCACCCGGGATGCGCGCCATATCGGCCTGCCGCACGGTGCAGTTGGCCAGGCCCTCGCCGCCGATGCGCGAGCGGGCGAGTGCGAGCATGCGACGGGAAAGGTCGATGCCGAGAACGCTGTCGGCGCGGGGGCTGAGGAGCGACATCATCCGCCCCGTGCCGCAGCCGATGTCGAGCACACGGCCGAGCCGGCCTGGTGGCAGGCGGGCCAGCAGCGCCTCCTCGATTGCCCTGACGGGCAGGTCGAGGGCGCGCATCTCGTCCCAGGCGGCCGGGTTGTCGCGGAAGGCGGCGATTGCCTCGCGGGCACGGTCGGCCCCGCGGGCGGCCGCGCGGCGGCGATCGGCTGCGAGCAGGGGGTCATCGGCGGCGAGGCTTGCGAGAGCGGTGGCGGCGATCGCGGCACCGGGTCCGTCGGCGGCGAGGCGGAAATAGACATTCGCCCCTTCGGGCTGGCGGGTGAGAACGCCGGCATCGCAGAGCAGCTTGAGGTGGCGGGAGAGCCTCGGCTGCGACTGGCCGAGGATCTCGACGAGGTCGCTCACGCACCATTCCCCGTTGGCGCAGAGGGGGAGCAGGCGAAGCCGCGTGGGCTCTGCGATGGCGCGGAGGGGGGCGAGGACGGCATCCATCGCTGGTCAATGACATAAAGATATGCTTATGTCCACATTATGATGGATGATGCGCGCATCGTTGTGCTTCCAACCGCCGCTGTCGGCCTGGAGCATCGCCCGGGAGACGCCTACGTCCTTGGCGCCGGCAGTGAGGGAGGCGCGGCGGCCGAGGGCGTGGCGGTCGAACGCCTGGCGCCATCTCTGCCAGCCCACGGACTCGCATGCATCTGCTGCACGCCCCGCGCGGCGCTGGTGGACGCGTTGCACCGCCTCTTCATCCGTCGTGCGCGTGGGGAGGTGCCCTTCTTTCGCCGCGTCATTGCCGCGGTGACAGAGGCGGAGATCGCCGCGGCACTCGCCGACCCACTCGTCGCGCAGCGCTTCCGCTCCGCTGTCGCGTCACCTGCCATTCCGCGACGTACGGCATTTCGTTGCGAATAGTTATCGACGGGGCGGGCGCGGGTCTCGGATGCAGCGGGGTTGACCGCGCCACTCCGCCGGGCATCATCTCACTTCATCGGAGCTATGCGTGTTGGCGATGATTCGTTCCCTGGCCGGAGATCAGGCGGGTGTTGATGACCAAGGCACCGACCACAATCGAGATGCTGGACCGGCTCGTGGCGTTCGACACGGTCAGCGCCAACAGCAACCTCGACTGCATCGACTTCATCCGCGGCTACCTGGCCGGCCACGGCGTCGCCTCGCGCATCACGCATGACGAGACGGGCCAGAAGGCGAACCTCTACGCCACGATCGGGCCGGATGACCGGCCGGGCGTCGCACTCTCGGGGCATGTCGACGTCGTGCCTGTCGCGGGCCAGGCGTGGACGGGCGATCCCTTCCGCCTTCGCCGCGAGAACGGGCGGTTGATCGGCCGCGGCACCTCCGACATGAAGGGCTTCGTCGCTGCCATCCTCGCCGCCGTGCCGGCGTTCAAGGCGCGCGACCTCAAGCGCCCGATCCATCTCTGCATCACCTATGACGAGGAGGTGGGCTGCCACGGCGCGCGCCGCCTCGCCGCCGATCTCGCGATGCTGCCGGTGCGGCCCGAGATGGTGATCGTGGGAGAGCCGTCGTCGATGAAGCCGATCATCGGCCACAAGGGGAAGGTTTCGGCCTTCTGCACGGTCGAGGGGCTGGCCGGCCACTCCGCGCACCCAGACCGCGCGGTGAACGCGCTCGAGATCGGCGTCGACATCGTCGCCTTCCTCAATGCGCAGGGACGGCGGATTCGCGCCGAGGGCCCTTTCGACCCGGCCTTCGACCCGCCATGGACGTCGGTGCACACCGGCACGTTCCACAGCGGGACGGCGCTCAACATCGTGCCGCACCGCGCGGAGTTCGTGTTCGAGTACCGCAACATCCCCGGCCACGATGCCTTCGCGCTGCTCGACGAGGTGCGCGCCTACGCAGAGGCCGTGCTGCTTCCCGCGATGCGCGCCGTCCACCCCGCCGCCGCCATCAACATCGAGACGCGCCCGGCGCTCGCCCCGATGGCGCTGCCGCGGGGCCACGCGCTTGCCGATCTCGTGCGCGGGTTGACCGGCGCCAACGATGCCGGGCATGTCAGCTACGGCACTGAGGGCGGCATTTTCCAGGAGGCTGGCATGGCATCGATCGTGTGCGGGCCCGGCGACATCGCCCAGGCCCATACGCCGGACGAGTGGATCGCCGAAAGCGAACTCGCCGCCTGCGATGCGTTCCTGATTCGCCTGGGCGATCGACTTGCAGCCTGACCACCGCCATACCGCCGGCCGTCCGGCACACCACGCAGGCCCGGCCGGGTTTTCTGTCGGCCTCGTCGCGCCCGACCTCCGGCCATGGACTCGGGGCAATGTCGGGGTACCCGGCGTCTGGAGCTTCGCCGCTGCGCAGCCGGGTCCGCACACCGCGATCGTTTCGATGGTGCATGGAAACGAATACGCGGGCGCGATCGCGCTCCTGCGCCTGCTCGAGGCGGGCGTCACGCCGCTCCGCGGGCGGCTATCCCTCGTCTTCGCCAATCTCGAAGCCTTCGTGCGCTTCGACCTGCGCCAGCCGACGGCCAGCCGCTATGTCGACGAGGACCTCAACCGCGTCTGGTGCCGTGCCGTCCTCGACGGCCCGCGCGAGAGTGCGGAACTTCGTCGCGCGCGCGAGCTTCGCCCGCTCATCGACACGGTGGACGTGCTGCTCGACCTCCACTCGATGCTGTGGGACAGCGATCCGCTGTTGCTCTCGGGCACGACCGAGAAGGCCCGCCGCCTCGCGCTCGCGATCGGCGCGCCGCGGCTGGTCGTCGGTGACCAGGGCCATGTCGGCGGCCGCAGGCTGATCGACTACCGCCCCTTCGCCGATCCGGGAACGAAACGGGCGGCGGTGCTGGTCGAGGCGGGGCAGCACTGGGTCGAGGGCACGGTCGAGACCCTGTTCGCCACGATCGCGGGCCTGCTCCGCCACACGGGCCAGATCGGCGAGGCAGGCGCCGCGGCACTCGCGCCACAGAAGCACGCGCCAGCGCCGGTGTTCGCGCAGGTGACGATGACCGTGACGGCCGAGAGCAGCGATTTCCGCTTCGTCCGTGCCTTCAGGGGCGGTGAGGTGGTGCGCGATCGGAACACCCTGATCGCGCTCGACGGCGATGCCGAAATCCGCACCCCGCATGACGATTGCATCCTGGTGATGCCCTCGCTCCGCACCTGCCGCGGCCACACCGCGGTCAGGCTGGCGAAGCTGGTCGGGGTCGGCGAGCCAATGCGCGGCTGAATGCCCTCTACGTCGGCTCGCCGATCGCCGGTTCCTTGCCGTCGGCCCTGAACATGGCGGCAACCCTGGCGATCGCGGCCTCGACCGCTGCTGCATCGACGCCGCGCGCGACGATCGCGACGCCATTGCCGGAGGCGCGGTAGTACGGATAGCTGCCGAGCGACACGCCCTCGCTTTCGGCCTGGATCGCGGCAAGCGGCTCGGCGATCGCGCCCTCGAACACGCCGATCGCGTGCACCGAGCGGCTGACGGTCGGAACGCCGCCCTCGAGCGTCGGCGCCAGCGCCTCGAACATCGCCTGCATCACCTTCGGTACGCCCGCCATGACATGGACGTTGCCGATGCGGAACCCGGGTGCCACCGACACGGCGTTGCGGATCAGCGTCGCCCCCTCCGGGACCGTCGCCATGCGCAGGCGGGCGGCGTTGAACTCCACGGGCGGGACACGCGCTGCATAGTCGGCGGCCATCTCGGCATAGGCCTCGGGGTGCACCACCCAGGCGACGCCGAACGCCTCGGCGATGCATTCGGAGGTGATGTCGTCATGCGTCGGCCCGATGCCGCCGGTGGTGAACACGTAGGTGAAGCGGGCGCGCACGTCGCGGACGGTGGCGACGATCACCGCGCGGTCATCGGGGATCACGCGCACCTCGCGGAGTGGGATGCCGAGCTCGCCCAGGCGCTGGCCGAGGAACTGGATGTTGGCATCGCGCGTGCGGCCGGAGAGAACCTCGTCCCCGATCACGAGGAGGCAGGCGGTGGGGCGCTTGTCTGTCATCGGATCGTCCTCAAAGCCAGTGATCGTCACAGCCAGTCGCGCAGCATCGCGACGAGCGGGATATCGGCCGGCGGCATGGGATAGTCGGCGAGCTTGTTGGGGCGCACCCAGGCCAGCGCCTGGCCCTCGAGCGGCGTGGGCGTCCCCTGCCAGCGGCGGCAGAGATAGAGCGGCATCATCAGGTGGAACTTCTCGTAGGCGTGGCTCGCGAAGGTGAAGGGCCCGAGGCAGGAGGCGGAGACGTCGATGCCAAGCTCCTCCTTCAGCTCACGGATCAGCGCAGCCTCCGGCGTCTCGCCTGGCTGAACCTTGCCGCCCGGGAACTCCCAGAGGCCCGCCAGCGCCTTGCCCTCTGGGCGGCGGGCGAGCAGCACGCGGCCATCGCCATCGATCAGTGCGACGGCAGCGACCAGCAGCAGCTTCCGCTCGTCGCCCAGCGTCGCGAGCCCAGGTGCAGCCCTGCCATGGCCCGACGCTGCCATGCGGTCGGCCCGCGTCAGCGCGAACCAGCGCACCGGGAAGGCGCCGCCGCGGGACGCGAAATCGTGCTCGGCCTCGTGGGTGAAGCGGAACCCTTCCTTCTCGAGAACCCGCATCGAGGCTGCGTTGTCATCGGCCACGTAGGCGATCAGCCGGTCGAGCCCGAGCGTGCCGAGGGCCCAGGAGGTGACGCGCGCGAGCGCCTCGCCGGCAACGCCATGGCCCCAGTAGCGCCGCCCGACCCAGTAGCCGATCCGCCCCGTGCCGCGCTCGGTGCGCGTGAGCCCGATCACGCCGATGGGATGCTCCTCCTCGCGCCCGGTGATGCAGAAATGGAAGGCTCGGTCCGCCTCGCGGTCGGCGGCAGTGCGGCCGATCCAGGTGGCGAGGTTCTCGAGCTGATACGGAAACGGAACGGGCCCGAGATTGCGCGCGACTTCCCAGTCGTTGATCAGCCGGTGCAGCGGTGCGGCATCCTCCTCGCCAAGCGGGCGAAGCCTCAGCCGCTCCGTCAGCAGCCCTGTTTCGGGATCAGCTGCGGTAGCTGCCATTGATGTCGATATAGGCGTGGGTCAGGTCGCAGGTCCACACCGTCGCGGCACCTGAGCCGAGGCCGAGATCGACGGTGATGTCGACCTCGCGGCCCTTGATGTGCGCGACCACGGGCGTCTCGTCATAACCGGGCACGACGGTGCCCTCGCGCGCCATCCACACCCCGCCCATCGCGACCGAGAGGCGATCGCGATCGGCGGGCTCGCCGGCCTTGCCGACGGCCATCACGATGCGGCCCCAGTTCGCGTCCTCTCCCGCCACGGCGGTCTTCACCAGCGGCGAGTTCGCGATGGAAAGGGCCACCCGCTTGGCCGATTTCGCGCTGACGGCACCGGTGACGTCGATCCTGATCAGCTTCTGGGCGCCCTCGCCATCACGCACCACGAGCAAGGCGAGGTCGTGCAGCACGGCATCGAGGGCGGCGCGGAAGCCCTTCAGCATCGCCCCACCCTCGGCGGGTACACGGGGATGTTTCACGGCACCGGTGGCGAACAGCAGCAGCGTGTCGGAGGTGGAGGTGTCACTGTCCACCGTCGTGCAGTTGAAGCTCTTCGCGACACCCCTGGACAGCATCGCCTGGAGCAATGCGGCGGGGAGCTTCGCGTCGGTGAACACGAAGGCGAGCATCGTCGCCATGTCGGGCGCGACCATGCCGCTGCCCTTGGCGATGCCGGTGATGCGTACCGTCTCGCCGCCGATCTCGGCGGTGCGCGTCACCGCCTTGGGGAAGGTGTCGGTCGTCATGATCGCACGCGCGGCGGCTTCCCAGTTGCTCTCGCTCAGGGCGCCGTACAGGCCGGGCAGGGCAGCGGTGAGCTTCTCGGCCGGCAGCACCTGGCCGATCACGCCTGTGGAGGCGAGGAAAACCTCGCGCGGCCTGCAGCCGACGAGCTTCGCGGCCGCTTCGGCCGAGGCCTTGGCCGCCTGCGCACCCGCGCGACCGGTGAAGACATTGGCATTGCCGGCATTGATGACGACCGCGCGTGCCTTTCCGCCCTTCAATGCCGCACGGCACCAATCCACCGGCGCGCCCGGGCATTTGTTGGTGGTGAACACGCCGGCCACCGTTGTGCCGGGCGCGAATTCCGCCATCACGAGATCATCGCGCCCGACATAGCGGATGCCCGCCGCCATCGCGCCGAGGCGAACCCCGGCGACCGGCGGCAGTGCGGGCAGCGGGAGGGCGAGGGGAGAGACAGTGAGGGCCATGGGGGGGTTCCGTCAGCGGGGCGCGGGCGTCGGTGCGGCGGGCGGGGTTGCCATCGGCGAGCCATCGATGTTGAAGCGCTGCACGGTGGCGGCGGCGCGCAGCTTGTCCACCACGCTGGTCGCTGCCTCCTCGATCACGCTGCGGCGGATGCCTTCCTCTGCCTCCTCGAAGGAGGGGCGCGGCTCCTCGCGACGTTCCTCGACCTTGATCACGTGCCAGCCGAACTGGGTGCGCACGGGGGTGGTGGTGATCTGGCCGGGCTGGAGCGCGAAGGCGGCTTCGGCGAAGGCGTCCGGCATCTCCTCCTTCTTGAAGAAGCCGAGATCGCCGCCTTCCGCAGCACCTGGGCCGCGCGAACGCTCCCGCGCGAGGGTGGCAAAATCGGCCCCGCCCTGCAGCGCGGTGATCACACCCCGCGCATCCGTCTCGGTCTGCACGAGGATGTGACGCGCGCGCACCTGCGCTTCAGCGGGCTGGCTCGCGATGTCGCGCTGGTAGCGGGCGCGCAGCGCCTCCTCGGACATCAGCGGCCCGATCTCACGCGCGAGAAAGGCCTGCTGCAGCGCCTCCTCCTCGGCCTGGCGCACGCGGGCGCGCACCTCGGGGCTGTTCTGCAGGTTCGCCTTCCGCGCGGCATCAGCCAGCACGCGCTGGCTGATCATCTGGTCGATCAGCAGCGGAAACAGCATCATCGGCGGCATCGCGCGGAATTGCTCGGGCAGGGCGCGTGCTGCCTCCTCGACCTCCGACAGCAGGATCGGCGTGCCGTCGATCCGCGCGACCACGGGGTCGGCGGCCGGGTTGACGGGCTGGATCTGGGCAAGGACCTGGGCCGAAGCAGGGCTTCCGGCGAGCAGAAGCCCCGCCAGGATGACGGCGGAGCGAGCATCGAGACGAGGCATCTGGAACCCTTCGCGCGGCCGGGCGGCTCGGTGCTGCCCGGGGGGCGGATGATGGCCCAGCCACGCGCCCGCCACAAGCAAGGCCCGGCAAGCCCCCAAGGGCGCCCCTGGGGGGGGCGAGGGGCCATTTCCCGGGGGCGTGATTGACGGGGTGGCAGGTGCGGTCCCATATGACCCCCGTACCAGTCCGGCCATCCGCCCAGAGATCGTCACCAGTGATCCTCAGGCGGCCGTGCCGGACCCGAGGCAGGAACGGCAACGGCGCCATTCCTCCCGGCCCATGCGACAGGACCGCAGCAGGACCCGATCGACCGATGCTGAACCGCCTCGCCCGCGCCATCCTGGGCACCACGAACGACCGGATGCTGAAGGCCTATCGCAAGCGCGTGCCGGCGATCGCCGCACATGAGCCTGCGATGAAGGCGCTCACCGACGAGGGCCTCGCCGCCAAGACGGTGGAGTTCCGTGCCCGCCTGGAAAAGGGCGAGACACTCGACGCTCTCCTGCCCGAGGCCTTCGCGGCGGTGCGGGAGGCGGCCAGCCGCGTGCTCGGCCAGCGGCATTTCGACGTGCAGATGATCGGCGGCATCGTGCTGCACGAGGGCCGCATCGCCGAGATGAAGACCGGCGAGGGCAAGACGCTGGTCGCGACCCTGCCCGCCTATCTCAACGCTCTCGCGGGCAAGGGCGTTCACGTCGTCACCGTAAACGACTACCTCGCCAAGCGCGACGCCGCCTGGATGGGCCGCGTCTACGGCTTCCTCGGGCTCACCGTCGGCACCATCGTGCACGGGATGACGGATGAGGAGCGGCGCGCCGCCTATGCGGCGGACATCACCTACGGCACCAACAACGAGTTCGGATTCGACTACCTCCGCGACAACATGAAGTACCGCGTCGAGGACATGTGCCAGCGGGACTTCAACTTCGCGATCGTCGACGAGGTCGACAGCATCCTGATCGACGAGGCACGCACGCCGCTGATCATCTCGGGCCCTGCCGATGACAGCTCCGAGCTCTACCGCCAGGTCGATGCCGTCGTGCGCGTGCTCGTGGAGGATCCGTCCACCTACGAGAAGGACGAGAAGATGCGCACCGTCTCGCTCACCGAAGCGGGGAGCGAGCGTGTCGAGGAGATGCTGCGCGAGGCGGCCGTGGTGAAGGAGGGCAACCTCTACGACATCGCCAACATCTCCGTCGTCCACCACCTGAACCAGAGCGTTCGCGCACACACCCTCTACCGCCTCGACGTGGACTACGTCGTCAGGCGCGATCCGCGCGACAACGTGCAGAAGATCGTCATCATCGACGAGTTCACGGGCCGGATGATGGAGGGTCGCCGCTACTCCGAAGGGCTGCATCAGGCGCTCGAGGCGAAGGAGGGCGTGCCGGTCCAGCAGGAGAACCAGACGCTCGCCTCCATCACCTTCCAGAACTATTTCCGCCTCTACCCCAAGCTCGCCGGCATGACCGGTACGGCCGCGACCGAGGCCGACGAGTTCGCCGAGATCTACAAGCTCGAGGTGACGGAGATCCCCACCAACGTTCCCGTGGCGCGCAAGGATGCCGATGACGAGGTGTATCGTTCCGCCCGCGAGAAGTACGACGCCGTCTGCACGCTGATCGAGGATGCGATCAAGCGCGGCCAGCCCGTGCTGATGGGCACCACCTCGATCGAGAAGAGCGAGCTCGTCGCGACCCTGCTCCGAGAGCGGAACATTCCGCACAACGTGCTCAATGCCCGCTTCCACGAGCAGGAGGCGCCCATCATCGCCCAGGCCGGCAGGCCCGGCACCGTCACGGTCGCGACCAACATGGCCGGCCGCGGCACCGACATCCAGCTCGGCGGCAATGCCGACATGCGCATCGGGCTCGAGCTCGGCACGATGGAGGAAGGCCCCGAGAAGGAGGCGCGGATTGCCGCGATCCGCGAGGAGGTCGCTGCCGCGCGCGAGGTGGTGAAGGCAGCCGGCGGCCTCTACGTCATCGGCACCGAGCGGCACGAGAGCCGGCGAATCGACAACCAGTTGCGCGGCCGCTCAGGCCGGCAGGGCGACCCGGGCGGATCGAAGTTCTTCCTCTCGCTCGAGGACGACCTGATGCGCATCTTCGGCTCCGACCGCATGGGCGGGATGCTGCAGAAGCTCGGCCTGAAGGAAGGCGAGGCGATCGTCCACGCGTGGATCAACAAGGCGCTCGAGAAGGCGCAGAAGAAGGTCGAGGCGCGCAACTTCGACACGCGCAAGAACCTGCTGAAGTACGACAACGTCATGAACGACCAGCGGCGCGAGGTGTACGCGCAGCGGAAGGAGTTCATGAAGGCCGAGGATGTCGCCGCGACCGTCGCCGAGATGCGCGAGGAGGTCATCGGCGACCTCGTCGCGCGCACCATCCCCCAGAACGCGATGCCGGAGCAGTGGGACACCGCCGCGCTGCACGAGGAGATCCTCCGCCTGTTCGGGCTCGACCTGCCCGTGAAGGAATGGGCAGCCGAGGAAGGCATCGACGACGAGGGCGTGAGCGAGCGCATCACCCGCGAGGTCAACGCGCTGATGGCGAAGAAGGCAGCCGATTTCGGGCCCGACCTGCTGCGCTATGTCGAGAAGTCGGTGCTGCTGCAGGTGCTCGACCAGGTGTGGAAAGAGCATCTGCTCGCCCTCGACCATCTCCGCCAGGGCATCGGCTTGCGCGCCTACGGACAGCGCGATCCGCTGAACGAGTACAAGACCGAGGCGTTCAACCTCTTCAACCGCATGCTCGGCGAGTTCCGCGAGCGGACGACGAGCCTGCTTGCCCGCGTCGAGCTTGCCCCGCCCGCGCCGCCGCCGGCCTTCGCGCCCGAGATGATCGAGACGCGCGTCGACCCTGCCTTCGCCGGGGAGATGGGTGGCGGGACGGACGCTGGCGTGATCGAGCGGCCGGCCGCGCGCCGGGCCGATGCGGTCGATGCGGCCGACCCGTCGACGTGGCACCGCACGCCGCGCAACGCGGCCTGCCCCTGCGGGTCAGGCAAGAAGTACAAGCACTGCCACGGCAAGGTGTGAACGGGCTGCTCGCCACGCTCGGCGGGCGGACCAGGCGGCTCTCCCAGGGCGAGGTGCTGTTCCGGGAGGGCGAGGCGGCACGGGATGTCGCCGAGGTGGCGTCCGGCCGCCTCGTGCTTCGCCGCCATCTCCCCGATGGGTCACTGCTCGTCATCGATCATCTCGGCATCGGCGACCTTGTGGCCGAAGGTGCCCTGGCCCAGCCGCATTACGGATGCGAGGTCGCCGCCGCAGAGGCGGGACAGGTGCGCGTGATCGCCGCAGCGACAGTGCGTGACGCGATGGCCGCAAACCCGGCCTTCGCCACGATGCTTGTGGCGGCCATGGCATCGCGCATCCACCGGCTGCGCACGCGGCTTGCGCTGCGAGCGATGCGCCCGGCGCGGCGGCGCGTGCTTGCCGCCCTGGCGCTCGACGCAGTCGGTGAGCCGCCCGTCGCCATGATCGCTGGGCCGCTCGCAGGCTTTGCCGAGGCGATCGGGCTCACCCCAGCCGCATTCTACCGTACGCTCGCCGCGCTTGAGCGCGAGGGGGCCATCCTCCGTGCCGGACAGCGGATCACGCTCGCCGCGCTCAGGCAGGAAGATGCAGCGTCAAACCTGTGCCGGGGATGAGAGCATCGACGTGGCCGGAGAGTGCCCGGTCGTCCGTGACCAGGTGGAGATGCGAGAACTCGCCCCGGTGGGTGAACACGTCTTCATGCCGGCGGGAGTAGAAGCCGACGAGCGTCATGGCCCGGTCGGCCAGGAGTGGCTGGCCCGTGCCGTGCGGTCCCCCATGCCCCCCGCCATGCCCCGCGCTATTCCCTGGGGGCCGTGCCGGACCGCCGAGGACGTGCCACGCAACCTCCGTCGGCCGGCCAGTCAACAGGAACGGGAAGGGGCCGTCGGGGTCCAAGCCCTCAGCCGCCGCGATCGTCCCGAGATGCGCCTCGAGCGCGCGCTGATCGGCCAGCGCCGGAAGCGGGCGCTGCGTCCAGCCGCGCACCTCCGCCCAGACGAGGAAGGGCGCGCGGGCGTTCCTGTCCTCCACCACCCTGACGCGGCGATGCTCAAGGGTGGCCACGAGCGACGTGCCATCGAGGATGGTGAGTTCGCCGGCGAGGTCCTCCGTCGGCCCGACGGCCCAGACGCCGCGCGCGGGAAGTGCTGCCGCGGAGATCCGGGCCGCACGCGCCCCCTCCCGCATCGTCTCGCGGAAGCTGCCGACCATGTCCAGGCGGAACCGCCCCCGGGGATCGGACACGGCAGCGGCGCCCGCGCCCTGCACCGCGAGGCCGAGGCAGGCACACGCGCCACCACAGATCACCCATCGCCTGCCCTGTTTCACGCCGAAGCTCCTCGCCGCTGCCGCATGGCCTGGACCATGCCTCGCATCGGTCGCTGGCTGCCATGATCACGGTCATGCCGACGCCGCGGTGGCGCCCGATGACGACAGCTCACCTCCCCGCCGTCGCCGCGCTCGAGGTGCTCTGCCATGCGCCGCTGCCGCCGGAGGGCGAGGCGCTGTTTGTCGAGCGGCTGGCGCTGTTCCCCCGAGGCTGCCTCGTCGTGACCGATCAGGAGGGGCTCGCCGGCTATGCCGTGGCGCACCCGGCGCGACGGGGCGAGCCGCCGCATCTCGGCGAAACGCTTGGCGCGCTGCCGGCGGGTGCGGATTGTCTCCACCTGCACGATCTCGCGCTGCACCCGCGCGTGCGCGGACAAAGGCTGCCCGGGGGCGCCGTCGCCCTGCTCGTCGCCCTTGCGCGGGCGGAGGGGCTCGCGCGCCTCTCCCTCGTCGCCGTGCACGGGACCGCACCGCTCTGGGCGCGGCAGGGCTTCGCGCCCGCCGAAGCTGCCCTGCACGGCTATGGTGGCGGGGCTGTCTACATGCTGCGCGAGGCCTGACGCCTGGGCTATCATGCCGGGCATGCACCGTTTCGCATTCCGGCTCGTTGGCGTGCTGCTCTGCCTCCTCTCCCTGCCCGTCGTCGCGCAGGACCTTGTCAGCCGCCCGCGTGCCGGCGAGCAGGAAACCGCACAGGCCGGCGGCGGGTCGGGGCGGTTCAGCTTCATCGGCGCGCTGCGATGCCCGGATGGGCGCGTGATGGTCGGCCTCAGGACCTCTTCCGGCCCGCTCCTGAACGGTGTCGAGCTCGCCTGCGCGCCGCCGATCTGCGATTCCGGCCAGTGCCGCTGGCGGGCCGACAGCGCCGCCTGGCTCGCGGCGGCGGGAACAACCGCTGGAGAGGCGACGACGATGCTCTGCCCGACGACGGCAATGGTCTCCGGCTTCCGCGCCACCGTCGTACGCGTTCCGTCGGGCACAGCGGTCGACCAGCTGCAGGTGCAGTGCGCGGCGCTTGCCGGCATCGCGCCCGACGGCGGATTCGCGATCGTGCCGGGTGCCGATCCGCGCGGGTCGCGCACCGTGTTGCCGCCCGGGCGGCCGTTGACCGACCCGGTGCGCGGCAGCTGCCGCGATCGCGGCGCGGCGGCGGTCTCTGTCGCCGTCGGCACCTATCCGCCGGGACTTGGTGGGCAGGGGCTGCACGTCCGCGCGCTGTCGGTGTTCTGCGGCGGCCAGGTGGAGTAGGCGCTACCCGGCCCAGGCGAGTGCGGCCGCACCGATCGCAACAAGGCTTGCGACGAAGCTCGGCGCCATGCCAGCCGCACGCGCCATCGGGTCGATGAGGTAGCCGGCCCAGAACGCCAGCCGCGCCGCAGCGAACACGGGCCCGAGCGCGATCACCCAGCGCATCTCGCCCGGCCCGGCCCCGGCTGCCCAGGCGAGCAGCGCAGGGGCGAACAGCGCCATCTGCTCGATCGTGTTGCCGATCACCCGCTGGTTCACCGCGAGCAGCCTGCCGTCACGCCCGGCCAGGGGGTCGAACGCGCCCGAGGCGAAGCGCAGCAGCATGTGCGCGAGGATCATCGCTGCCAGAACGATCAGCGCCGGCAGCAGCGCGGCAAGGCCGAGGCCGAGCCGCATGGCCATGTTCGCCGCCCCACGCGGCTCGCCGATCAGCCCGGCGAGGAGCCACCAGAGGAGGCCTGCGGCCGCGAGCCCGATCAGGCTGAGCGAGGCGGAGACGAGCCGCACGGCCCTCAGGCCGCCGGCGCGGCGCGGCCCATGGCCAGGAACTTCTCCCGCCGCCGTGTGATGAGCCGCGGTCCGGGCTGCCCGGCGACGGACGCGAGCGCCGCGCCCATCGCTTTGCCGAGCCCCGCGATCGCCGCTTGGGGATCACGGTGCGCGCCGCCAAGCGGCTCCGGCACGATGCTGTCGATGAGCCCGAGCTTCTTCAAGTCGTCGGCGGTGAGCTTCAGCGCCTCGGCCGCCGTCTCGGCGAGTGCCGCGTCGCGCCAGAGGATGGAGGCGCAACCCTCGGGGCTGATTACGCTGTAGATCGCATGCTCGAACATCATCACATGGTCGGCCGCGGCGAGCGCGATCGCCCCGCCCGACCCGCCCTCGCCGATCACGGCCGAGACGATGGGAACGGGGGCGGCGAGGCAGGCCTCGATGGCGCGGGCGATCGCCTCTGCCTGGCCCCGGGCTTCCGCGTCGATGCCGGGGTAGGCGCCAGGGGTGTCGACGAAGCTGAGGACCGGCAACCCGAATCGCCCGGCAAGCTCGATCACGCGCCGCGCCTTGCGATAGCCCTCGGGTCGCGCCATCCCGAAATTATGCGCCACGCGGGCTTCCGTATCCGCGCCCTTCTCGGTGCCCAGCACCGCCACAGCGCTGCCCGCGAATCGGCCAAGGCCCGCGATGATCGCGCGGTCGTCGGCGAAGGCGCGGTCACCGGCCAGCGGCACGAAATCGGTCACGAGCCCCGCCACCATGTCGGCGGCATGCGGGCGCGCGGGATGGCGTGCGACCTGTGTCTTCTGCCAGGGCGTGAGCTTGGCGTAGGTCGTGCGGATCAGACGGTCGACCTTTTCCGAGAGGCGTTCGACCTCCTCGGCGATATCGACGTCAGGGCTTTCGGGGAGGTGGCGGAGCTCCTCGATCTTCCCCTCGATCTCGGCAATCGGCTTCTCGAAGTCCAGGAAATGGCGCATGGCGGAGCGCGTTAGCACACTCGACCAGAGAGTACACTAGGGACGCGTGCGCAAGCGGGCCTTGCCCTTGGTGGAGCGTGCCATCGGGTGATGGGCCGCGACGGTCGCAGCCAACCTGCCTGCGCTGACATGCGTGTAGACCTCGGTGGTCGCGACGTCGGCGTGGCCGAGCATGGTCTGCAGCGCGCGCAGGTCCGCGCCGCCATCGAGAAGGTGGGTGGCGAAGGCATGGCGCAGCACGTGCGGCGACACGCGGGCAGGGTCGATGCCGGCCGCGACCGCCGCACGCTTGACGATGTTGCCGAGGCTCTGGCGTGTCAGGTGCCCCGAGGCGCCGCGGGCGGGGAACAGCCACCGCGATGGCGGCTTCCCGGCCCCTGAGGCGAGCAGCGCGGCAACGGCGGCGCGGGCGTGCCGACCAAGCGGCACGAGGCGTTCCTTTCCCCCCTTGCCGCGCACGAGCAACGAGCCCGCCCCCTCGCGGAAGGCGGCGCGCGGCAGCGCGATCACCTCCGACGCACGCAGCCCGCTGCCGTAGAGCAGTTCGACCAGCGCCGCATCGCGCGTGCCCTCTGGCGGAGGGGCGGCGGCTGCGGCCTCGATCAGGCTTCCGACCTCGGCGACGCTGAGAATGCGCGGCAGGCGTCGGCCGAGCTTCGGCCGGTCGAGCTCGGCCGTCGGGTCGTCGGCGCGGATGCGCTCGCGGTACAGGAACAGGTGGAACTGCCTGAGCGCGGAGAGCCGCCGGGCGGCCGTGCGCGGCGACAGGCCGGCAGCGGCGAGGCTCTCGAGATAGGCCCGGAGCGCTGCGGCATCAGCGCCCGACAGGGCGAGGCCGCGCGCGGCGAGGAAGGCCTCCGCGTCGTTGAGATCGGCCGCGTAGGCGGCAAGCGTGTTGCGCGCGGCCCCACGCTCGGCGCTGAGCATCTCGAGGAAGGCTTCGGCGTGGCGGTCCATCGCCATCCCCGGGGGCCGTCAGCGCGTGCCGAACCGCTCGGCCGGCAGCACGCGCTCGACCGGCGCCTGGCGCGGCTCCGGCGGGAACAGCCCGACCATCACCGCGCCCGCGGCGGCAAGGCCGAGCAGCGCTGCGATGAGGATGAGTGCGAGGCGGCCCATCATTTCCTTCCCATGAGGCTGCGAAGCCATCGACCGGTGCCCGCAGCGTGCACGCATGGTAGCGTTGCGGCAGGATGATCGACGCCATGTTTCCCGAATCGCCGCCCCCCCACTCTACCCATCATCGCCCGCATGACGAAGCGGCGCGAAGCGAGGCGCGCGCGCGCCGTGGTGGCGGCGCGGTGGCGGCGAGCGGGCCTGCGATCGTCCTCGTCGGCCTGATGGGGGCCGGCAAGACCGCCATTGGCCGCCGCCTCGCCGCGCGCCTCGGCCTTCCCTTCGTCGACGCCGACCATGAGATCGAGGCGGCCGCCGGCATGAGCGTCGCCGAGATCTTCTCGCGCCTCGGCGAGAAGGCCTTCCGCGACGGCGAGCGCAGGGTGATCGCCCGCCTGCTGGCCGACGGGCCGCTCGTGCTCGCCACCGGCGGGGGCGCCTTCATGGACAACGAGACCCGCGCGCTGGTGCGCGCCAGGGCGCTCTCGGTGTGGCTGCGCGTGCCGCTGCCCGTTCTCGTCCGCCGCGTCTCCGGCCGGACCGATCGCCCGCTGCTCACCGGCAAGGACCCCGCCGTGGTGCTGGGCGAGCTCGCGCAGCGGCGGTACCCCACCTACGCGGAGGCTGACATCGTGGTCGACTGCGCCGACGAGCCGGCAGAGGGAACGACAAGCCGGGTCGCTGCCGCGATCGCCGCCTGGTCGCCGCCATTGAAGGTGCATGTCGCGCTGGCGGAACGCGCCTACGACATCCTGATCGGCCCTGGGCTGATCGCGCGCGCGGGTGCGCTGGCCGCTGCCGTGCTGCCGCGCCGCCGCGTCATCGTGATCGCCGACGAGACGGTCGCGGGCCTGCATGGCGCCGCGCTCGCCAAGGCCTTCGACGACACGGGCGTGGCCCACACGATGCTGACCGTTCCGGCTGGCGAGCAGTCCAAGAGCATGGTGGCGCTATCCGACCTGCTCGGCCGCATGACCGAGGCTGGAATCGACCGCCGCACGGGGATCGTCGCCTTCGGCGGCGGCGTCGTGGGTGATCTTGCCGGCTTCGCGGCAGCGGTTGCACTTCGTGGTCTGCCCTTCGTGCAGATCCCGACCAGCCTGCTCGCACAGGTCGACAGTTCCGTCGGCGGCAAGACGGGCGTGAACCTGCCGGCTGGAAAGAACCTGGTTGGTGCCTTCCATCAGCCGAACCTGGTGCTCTGCGACACGTCGGTGCTGGCGACGCTGCCGATGCGCGAGCGTCGCGCTGGCTACGCCGAGATCGTGAAGTACGGGCTGATCGACGACGCAGCGTTCTTCGCCTGGTGCGAGGCGCATGGCGAGGCGCTGCTCGCCGGCGACGCGGAGACGATCGCGGAAGCCGTGCGCAGCTGCTGTGCGGCAAAGGCGCGCGTGGTGGCCGATGACGAGCGCGAGACGCGCGCCGATGGCGGCCGCGCGCTGCTCAACCTCGGCCACACTTTCGGCCACGCCCTCGAGGCCGAGGTCGGCTATGACGGCGCGCGGTTGCTGCATGGCGAGGCGGTGTCGGTCGGCCTCGGCCTTGCGTTCGCGCTCTCGGCACGGCTCGGCTTCTGCGCGCCCGATGATGTGGCGCGGGTGCGCGCGCATCTCGCCGCCGTCGGTTTGCCGGCCGATCTCGGCATGCTGAACCGCCGCTTCTCCGCCGCGCGCCTCATCGGTCACATGCGGAAGGACAAGAAGGCGGAGGCGGGCCGGCTCACCTTCATCCTCGCCCGCGGCATCGGTGCCGCGTTCGTCAGCCGCGACGTGGCGGAGGAGGAGGTCGCCGCGCTGCTCGCCGATGAAGGGTGTGAACCATAAGCCTAAAGCTTGCGGGAGGCGCGCGTGGGGTTGGCCGGCGGCCGCGCGCCCGACGAATGGCGGCTACGCCGTGAACTGTTCGGCGATGATCCGTTCGGACAGCGAATGGTCAGGATCGAACAGCAGCATCAGCGACACCGTGCGATCCTCGCGCACGCGCACCGTCAGTACGTCGCGCACCTCGGTATAGTCGGCCACCGCCGCGACGGGCCGCTTCTCGGGCTCCAGCACCTCGAACAGCACGTCGGACGCGCCAGGCAGCAGCGCGCCACGCCACCGGCGTGGGCGGAAGGCGCTGATCGGCGTCAGCGGCAGGAGGTTCGCGGTCAATGGCACGATGGGGCCGTGGGCGGAAAGGTTGTAGGCGGTCGATCCTGCGGGGGTGGAGACGAGCACCCCGTCGCAGATCAGTTCCTCCAGCCGCACCGTGCCATCGACGCTGATGCGGATCTTCGCCGCCTGGCGCTGCTCGCGCAGCAGCGATACCTCGTTGATCGCGAGTGCCTCAGCCGCACCGCCTGTCACCGTCGTCGCGTGCATGCGCAAGGGGTGCAGCACGGATGGCTGCGCGGCGGCGATCCGTTCCGGAAGCGCATCCTCGCGGTACTCGTTCATCAGGAACCCGACCGAGCCGCAATTCATGCCGTAGATCGGCCGGTTGCGGCCGAGATAGCGGTGCTGCGTCTCGAGCATGAAGCCATCGCCGCCGAGCGCCACGAGGGTCTCCGCCGTATCGGCATCGGCCTCGCCGTAGAGCGCGATCAGCTGTGCCCGCGCGGCGCGCGCGACATCGGTGTCGGCCGCGAGGAAGGCAATGCTCATCCCGCGTGCACGAAGGTTACACCTTCGTGCCCCTCAGGCGCCGGGCGGGCCGCATCCGCGGCCCCTGGCTTCGCGGCATGAGCCGCGGCGCCCATTCGGGCGCTTGGTCCCGCGGACCGCCAGTCGTACCGTTGTGCGCGCGCTGTCACAGCACGCGATGGTCAAGCACGGGCATGTCGGCGCGCACCTTGGCGGTGCGGCCACGGTCGATCCGCGCGGTGGCGAAGCCCGTGCCGTCAGACACCTTCGCCACGACATGGCCCCACGGGTCGGCCACCAGGGAGTGACCGTAGGTCATGCGCGGTCCCGCCTTCTCCATGTGCTGGCCCCAGGTGGCAGGGGCGGCGAACCAGCACTGCGTCTCGATCGCGCGCGCGCGGATCAGCGTCTCCCAATGGTCCTTGCCGGTCTGAAGGGTGAAGGCGGCCGGCAGCATGATCAGTTCCGCCCCCTTCTTCCTGAGCGAGAGGAACAGCTCAGGGAAGCGCACGTCGTAGCAGATCGCACAGCCGACGGTCATGCCACCCGCCTCGTAGGTGACGATGTCCTCGCCGCGGCCATAGGTGGCACTCTCGCGATAGCCGGTGCCGTCGGGGCCGACGATGTCGAACAGGTGGATCTTGCGGTAGCGCGCGATCTCGCGCCCCTCGCCGTCGAACGCCACGGTGGTGTTGTAGAGCTTCTCGCCCGCCGCCTCCCCGATCGACCCGCCATGGACGGTGATGCGGTGCCGCCGCGCCAGGTCCTGCAGGAAGGCGTAGGCCTCGCCCGGCGCCTCGTTCGACCCGGGCGCGGGCAGTGCCTCTGCCGCGGCGAACTTGGTCTCGCGGTCGCCGCCCAGGCACGTCCAGATCTCGGGAAGCGCGATCAAGTCCGGCCGATCGGCTGCGATCGCGGCCTCGGCGAGCGCCCCGGCCTGGGCGATGTTGGCGGCCTTGTCGGAGCCCGGGTTCATCTGCACCACGGTCACGCGCATGGCATTGTCCTTCGGAGGGGTGGGCGCGCGTCAGCCCCGCGGCGGCCAGGAGAGCTTTGGCTCGGCGCGGTTGGGCAGCGGCAGCGTCGGTTCGGCGCGCATCCCAGGCTCTGGGCGCCCGGCTGGGTGCGGCGGGGCGGGCATGGGCCGCACGCTGCGCTCCGGCACCACGGGCGGCGGGGGGATGGGCGGGGCCATCTGCGGCTCAGGCGGCACGGGGCCGGGGCGGCGCAGCGTCGGCGCTTCAGCGGGCATGGCGAAATCGGGGCCGGAGCGCCAGCCGGCCTGGGCAATGCGGAGGTTGAGCTGGCGGATCTCCTCGTGGATCACCTCGAGGCGGGCTTCCACGGCCTCGATCCTGCCCTTCACGCCGAACACCGAGAACGGCATGAGCACCCAGGCGAGCGCGATCATGAGCCCGAGCACGACGATGACGAGGTTGGCCCAATCAGGCAGCCCGGGGATGCGCATGTCCATCATGGGCCGCAGTGTAGCGGCAAGACGCCCCCTCGTCAGCCCGGGGGCGAAAGGGCGCTCAGCCGCCCGTGACGCTCATGTGGCGGGAGAGGGCGGGGGCGGCGCCGCGGCGGTCGATCACGAAGTCATGGCCCTTTGGCTTCCGCGCGATCGCCGCCCGCACCGCCTCGGCCACGTCCTCGTCGGTCGCCCCGGGCCGGCGGAGCGGGGCGCGCAGGTCCGCGGCATCCTCCTGGCCGAGGCACATGTAGAGCGTGCCGGTGCAGGTGAGCCGCACGCGGTTGCAGCTTTCGCAGAAATTGTGGGTCAACGGCGTGATGAAGCCGATCCGCTGGCCCGTTTCCTCGACGCGCACGTAGCGGGCCGGGCCGCCGGTGGCATAGTCGGTGTCCGTCAACGTCCAGGTGCGGGAGAGGCGCTCGCGCACGCGGCTGAGCGGGAGGTACTGGTCGGTCCTGTCGCCGTCGATCTCGCCGAGCGGCATGGTCTCGATCAGGCAGAGGTCGAAGCCATGCTCGCCGCACCAGGCCACCATGCTGTCGAACTCGTCCTCGTTGAAGCCCTTGAGCGCGACGGCGTTGATCTTGATGGCAAGCCCTGCTGCCTTTGCGGCGAAGATGCCGTCCAGCGTCTTGTCGATCTTGCCCCAGCGGGTGGCGGCGGCGAACTTCGCGGCATCGAGCGTATCGAGGCTGACATTGATGCGGCGCACGCCGGCCGCCCGCAGGTCCTCGGCGTAGCGGCCAAGCTGGGTGCCGTTGGTGGTGACGGTGAGTTCGTCCAGCCCCGACCCCAGCCTCGCGCCCAGGTTGCGGAAGAGCGCCATGACATCGCGTCGGACGAGAGGCTCACCCCCGGTCAACCGGATCTTGCGCACCCCGAGGCCGATGAAGACACCGCAGAGCCGGTCGAGCTCCTCCAGGCTGAGGAGGTCGGCCTTGGGCAGGAAGGTCATGTCCTCCGCCATGCAGTAGACGCAGCGGAGGTCGCAGCGGTCCGTCACCGATACGCGGAGATAGCTGATGGACCGGCCGAACGGGTCGATCATGGTGGGTCTGCCCTGCTTCCGACGTCCTCTGTATATCTCGATATATAGTGACCCAGGGCGGTGCTGTCCAACCGCACGCCCCGGGCGGTCGCGCGCCAGCCGGCAGGCAGCGTGGCGGCGTGGTCGCGGAAGTGTGAACCACGTGGCACCAGGGCAGTGATTCAAACGCATCTGTAACGGCCCGGTTGCAGAATGAGACCGACGAGAGAACAAACCGGTGTTGCAACTTGACCGCGTGCAGGCTTAGGCTCCGCTCCGCCAACGCGACGAACCCGCGTGGCACGGGAGGGGAAGGGCAGCCGCGCGCGGCAATCGTGTCGTAAGCGTTGTGATTTCCTCGTCCCGCAACCATCGTGCGGCGCCTCGGCCCGTCCAACGGTGACCCAGGCTGCGGAGGAGAGGATCGATGCCCGTCCGCCCCACTTATCCCGGCGTCTATATCGAGGAGATCGCCTCCGGCGTCCGCACCATCGTCGGTGTCTCGACATCCGTCGGGGCCTTCGTCGACGGGTTCCCCCGCGGGCCGCAGGACGTTGCCGTGCAGGTGTTCGGCATGGCCGATTTCTCGCGCGAGTTCGGCGGCCAGCATCGCGACAGCCCAGGTTCGTACGCCGTGCGGCAGTTCTTCGAGAATGGCGGATCGGAGGCGTGGATCGTCCGCGTCGCGCGCACCGGCAGTGCCGTCCCGGCCGAGAACGCCGTCGCCGCGACCGCCGTGCTGAACGATGGCGGCGCCTTCCAGGTGGTGCGCGCGACGGCGGGCCGCCGCGTGCGCGGGAAGCGGGCGAGCGACCCCGGGTTCTGGGGCAACAACCTCTACATCGACATCGACTATGACTGCCTGAGCCCGACGACGCAGTTCAACATGACGGTCAGCGAGATCGTCGACCGTGACGGACGCAGGACGGTCGCGCGCACCGAGACGTTCCGGAACCTGACGATGCGGCCAGGCCTTCCCGGGTCGGCGATCGACGTGGTGAACGAAGGCTCGCGCATCGTCCAGCTCGACCGTGACAGCCTCGCGGCACTCGCCGAACCGCCGCAGCGGCCTGCCGCCAACGGCACGCTGGGCGGTGAGCTCACCGGGCTAGCCAGCGGTCCGGCGACGACGCTGACGATGACGGTGAACCTCGTCGGCCGCCCCGCCGCGAACGCCCAGACGCTGACGATCACCAAGGCCGCCAACGCAGCCTGGACGGAGGTGCGCTCGCTGCTCGAGGCCGCAATCCGCAATGCAGCACGCGGCACGACGGTGGCGACAGCCGATCGCGACATCCTCGCCGGCGTCTCGGTCAAGCTGCTCGGCAATGGCGGCACGACGCCGTTCCGCCTGCATGTCGTGCCTGGCCGGTTCAGCGTCGGTTTCGATCCCACCACGCGGTTCGTGTTCGATGGTGCTGCGGCAGGCGCGGGCACCGATGGCCTCCGGCTCGCCAACGCCCAGGCAGCGACGGTGGCCGATGCCTTCTGGCGGCTTGCCGGTGGGCAGGACGGCACGTTGCCGGTTCCCGATGCCGCGTTGACCGGCAACGAGCTGCAGAAGACGGGCCTCTACGCGCTCGAGGATGTCGATCTCTTCAACATCCTCTGCCTGCCCCGGGCGGCCGACCTCACCGACACCTCGATGCGCGCCGTCTATGCCGAGGCGACGACCTATTGCGAGCGCCGCCGCGCGATGCTGCTGATCGACGTGCCTGAGGCGACGAACGATCTCGAGCGCGCGCAGGCCTGGCTCACCGCCAACGAGGTTCTGCGCCACCGCAATGCCGCGGTGTACTTTCCCCGCACACGCGTGCCCGATCCGCTCAACGCCAACCGCCCGCGCGCGATCGGTGCGTCCGGCACCGTCGCTGGCCTCTATGCGCGCACCGACAGTGCGCGTGGCGTGTGGAAGGCGCCGGCGGGAACCGATGCGCGGCTGCGGAACGTCGACAGCCTCGACTACCTGTTGACCGACATGCAGAACGGCGTGCTGAACCCGCTCGGCGTCAACTGCCTGCGCACCTTCCCCGTCTACGGCACCGTTGCCTGGGGAAGTCGCACGCTCGAGGGCGCCGATGCGCTGGCTTCCGACTTCAAGTATGTGCCGGTGCGGCGGTTCACGCTGTTCCTCGAGGAAAGCCTCTATCGGGGAACGAAATGGGTGGTGTTCGAGCCGAATGACGAGCCGCTCTGGGCGCAGATCAGGCTCAACCTCGGCGCCTTCATGCAGAACCTGTTCCGCCAGGGCGCCTTCCAGGGAACGACGCCGCGCGAGGCCTATTTCGTGAAGTGCGACCGGGAGACGACGACGCAGGACGACATCAACCGCGGCGTCGTCAACGTCGTGGTCGGCTTCGCGCCGCTGAAGCCGGCAGAGTTCGTCATCATCCGCATCCAGCAGATGGCAGGCCAGATCGAGACCTGAGGGTTCATCGCCCCCGCTCACGATCGCCAGCAGAGGAAACGCCGCCATGGCCCAGTTCACCGTCAACCCACAGCGCTTCGACCCCTACAAGAACTTCAAGTTCCGTGTGCGATGGGATGGCCGCTACGTCGCCGGCATCTCGAAGGTGTCGTCGCTCAAGCGCTCGATCGAGGTGGTCGAGCATCGCGAGGGCGGTGACCCGTCGCTCTCGCGGAAATCGCCTGGACGGGCCAAGTACGAGCCGATCACGCTCGAGCGCGGCGTGACGCACGATGCCGAGTTCGAGCGCTGGGCCAACAAGGTGTGGAATTTCGGCTCTGGCCTCGGCGCCGAGACGTCGCTGCGCGATTTCCGCAAGGACATCATCATCGACCTGATGAACGAGGCGGGCCAGCTTGCGATCTCCTACAAGGTCTATCGCTGCTGGGTGGCTGAGTTCACCGCGCTGCCGGACCTCGATGCGAACGCCAACGCCGTCGCGATCCAGATGATCCGGCTCGAGAACGAGGGCTGGGAGCGTGACTACGCTGTCGCCGAGCCGGCGGAGCCGAGCTTCAACGAGCCGAACTGACCGGAGGGCGGCATGGCGATCGCCATCCGCGCATTGACCGGCGAGGACGAGGCCGCGATCGCTGCCGAGGCGGCGAACGGTGCACCCGTCCTCGGCTTGGTCACCAGTCTGCTGGAACGCGCGGCGCGGGAGGAGGGTGCGGCGCTGCCCGACGCATCGTCCCTCACGGTCGGCGAGGCGCAGGCGCTGGCACTCAGGCTTCGCTCGGCGAGCCTCGATGGTCCGCTGCGCACATCGCTCACCTGCTCCGCCTGCGGCGAGGTTCTGTCGCTGGACCTCGATGCGCGTGACCTCGTCGCTCCGGCCGCATCCGTCGAAGCGGTGATCGTGGCGGCCGGCATCGTGCTCACCTGCCGGGCCCCGCGCGTGGCCGATGTCCTGGCAGCGGGTGCTGTGGGCGATCCGCTGGCAGCGGCACGGGCGCTGCTCACGCGCTGCGTCTCGGCGACAGACGCTGGGGGGCGTGACGTGCCCATCGCCGACCTGCCTGACGCGGTGGCCGATGCTGCTGCGTCGCATCTGCTCGCCCTCGATCCGAACGCGGAGACGGTGCTCGCCTGCGCCTGTCCGTCCTGTGGTGCGGCGCTGTCGGCCGTGCTCGATCCCGCCGGATTTCTGCTTGCCGAGCTTGCTGGCCAGGAGGACGCGTTGTTTGCCGAGGTGCTGGCGATCGCCGCGCGCACGGGCTGGGAGGAGGCGTCAATCCTCGCGATGCCGCGCCGCCGCCGCAAGGCCTACGCCGCTGCACTGGGTGCGGCATGAGTATCGCACGCCTCGCCGGACTGATCGCGCGCGCGGCAGCCCCGGCGTCGCGGACACCACGTGCCATGCCGGAGACCGCGCAGCCTGCGATCGATGCGCCAGCCGCGATCGGGACGGCGATGCTGCGCGCGACCCTTCCCTCCGCGCCGCCGCCGCCATCGCTTCGCCGCGCAGCGGCCGCACCGCCGGCGATGGCCGCGCCGCAGCCGACCCGGCACCCGCTCCATCCACGCGCGACAGCGCCGCCCTCAAGCGTGGCGATCGAACTGCCCCTGCCGTCTTCGTTGCCCGCATCCGCCACGCCTGTGCAGCCGCCGCTCGCGACGACGCCGGGTCGTGCTACTGCATTGCCAGCGGGCTCCGACGCACGGCCACAGGCCGCCGCGGTGCCGGTTGCTCTCCCTGCGGCCTCCGCGCCGTCGGTGCCATTGCGCAGCCCGGTCAGGGCGGCTGACGCACCCGTGTCGATCGCGATCGATAGCGGCGAGGTAGCCACGCCGGCCTCCGCACCTGTCGCTGCCCTCGCGCCGCGCGACACCGCTGCGCCTGCGGTCCTGCCGCAGCGCGTGATGCCGGAGCCTGCAACCATGCGACCCGCGCCTGCCGCCGAGGCAGCGCCGCCCCCACCGGCACCGCCGCCGATCAGCATCGGCACGGTCGAGGTGGTGATCGCTGCACCGCCGCAACGGGCGGTCCCGGCCCCGCGCCCGGCGCCCGACAGAAGCTTCACCCGCTACGCCGCGATGCGCAGCGGTCGCGACAGGCCCTGGTAGGCGATGGCGGGGCATCTCCCCCTCGCCGGTGCCTCGCGCACGTTGCGTACGCTGCTGCTCGACCGCATGGCGCAGGATGGGCTCGCCGTCACCCTCTCGCCGCCAGACGTGACGCCGTCGGAAGCTGCTGGGCTGCGCGTCAATCTCTACCTGCTGCATCTCTCGCCGAGCCCGCATCTGATGAACCTGGCACCTCGGCCCGACCTCCAGGGCCGCGTGCCGGTGCGCACCCCGCTCGCGCTCGACCTCACCTACCTGCTGACCACGCACGCCGCCGACGAAGTCGCCCCTGGGGCGGAGCTCGAGGCACAGGCAGCCCTCGCCGATGCACTCGCGACGTTGCATGAGCATGCGGTGATCACGCCTGCGATGCGCGTCCGCCGCACCGGCGTGGTCGATGCGCCGCTGGGGGCACCGGTGATGGACCTGGCCTTGCTCGGCCAGACCGAGCGGCTGACCATCACCCTGCGTCGCGCCGAGTTGGGCGAGCTCACGCAGATCTGGTCGGCGCTGAACACGAGCCCGCTGCGCCGCGGCGCACTCATCAGCGTCTCGGTGGTGGAGCTCGCCGCGCGCGACCGCCGCCCTGCACCGCTTCCGGTCACTGAGCGGCGCATCCACCTCCAGCCCTTCGCGCCGCCGATCATCGGCGATGCCTGGCGCACCGGCGTGCCAGGCGAGCGTCGCGTGCGCATCGGCGATGCCGTGACGATCGAGGGGCGCAACGTCACCGGCCTGCGCACGCTCGTCCAGTTCGGCGATCTCGCGCCCGTGGTGGTGGCACCCGATGCGACCGGAACGATCATTACGCCCGCGATCCCTGACGATGCAGCGCTTCAGCCTGGCGTGCTCGCACTCCGTGTCATCGTGGAACGCACGCCGGAAGGCGTCGGCGGCGGTGAGGGAAAGGGGCTGCCGATCGCCGACCTCGCCGATCCGCCGGCGCCGCGGCACCTCTCCGATACCACCGTGCTGATGCTGATCCCGCGCGTCACGTCCGCCGCGGTCCTGCCAGCGGGCGGGGGCCTTTCCGCGCGTGTCTCGGTGACGGGTGAGCGGCTGTTCGCACCAGGTGCGGCGACGCTCGTGACGGTGGGTGACGCGGTAGCCGCCGTGATCGACCCGCCCCTCGGAACGGCGGCTGCCACGCCTGCGTCCATACAGGTGCGGCTTGCCGATCTCGGCCTTGCCGCCGCCGATGCGGCGGGCCAGCCGGTGCGCGTGCGCGTGAACGGCGCCGACAGCGCCGACGCCGTGGCGCTGCCATCATGAACGCGCCCGTCTCACCGCTTCCGGCTTGGCAGGGTGTTGGCCAGCCGACAGGCTGGCAGGGCTGGAACGACCGGCATCTCGCGCTCGGCATCGAGCGGATCAAACTTGCGCTCGCCGCCCGCGTCTCGCCTGACCGCGCAGCGTCAGACGCTGTTGCCGAGCGGCAGAGGGCAATCGACCTCGCCGAGGCAGAGGCCGCTGCTGCGCTGGCGGCAAGCGGGCACGTGCCGGCGCGCCAGGCGCTTGCCGACCGCTGCGGGCTCAGCGGTTTCGAGGCCGATGCGATGCTGCTATGCCTCGCGGCTGAAGCCGATGCCGAGGTGGCCGCGCTGCTCGCCCGCGTGGGAAGCGCAGGGCGCCCGACGCCGGGACTCGCGGCGGCACTTGCGGGGCACACGACACCGTCGGCGCTGCTCGCCTTCGCACCCTCGGCAACGCTCAGCGCTCTGCGCCTGATCGAGATCGACGGTGCCGCACCGCTTGCCTCTGCGCCCATGCGGCTCAGCGCACGTGTGCGCGATTTCCTGCTCGGACTCGACCGGCTCGACCCCGAAGCCTCATTCATCGCGCCGCTGTCGCGACAGGGCCTGCCGCCATCGCTTCGCGCAATCGCCCGCAGCGCGGCTGCTTCGCTCGGTGAGGGGAATGTCGCCGCGCTGATCGGATCGCCCGAGGCAGGCGGCAGCATCGCCGCCGCCGAGGCAGCATCGCTTGCCGGCCGCGTTGCCGTGCGGCTCGATCCGGCACGGCTTCCGGCGGAGCCTTCGGCGCGCGATGCCGCGCTGGCCCTTGCGGCACGTGAGGGCGTGCTGTCGCGCCTCGCCTTCGTTCTCGACCTTTGCAGTGACCTTGACGAAGTGCTGCGGCAGCGTCTCATCGAACACCCCTGCGGCACGCTGCTCATCCTCGCACGCAGCGCCGCTGGCCTGCCCCCGAGCGTCGTGCAGCATGCGCTCCCGTCCGCCGATCTCGCGCATCGCACGGCGATGTGGCGGAGCGCCGTGCCCCGGCTCTCACGGCGCGATGCGCAGAGGCTGGCCGCGCAGTTTTCCCTCGCCCCCGAGGCGCTGGCGCGGGCCGCTGCCGGCGGCGGCGGGGCGGAGCGGCTCTGGGGGCGCGCGCGCGACGAGGCGTCGCCGCTGCTCGCATCCCTCGGCCAGCGCATCGTGCCACGCGCGAGATGGTCCGATCTCGTGCTGCCACCCGATGCGGTTGCAGCCCTGCGCGAGGTGGCGGCGGCGGCGCGGGTGCGCGACATCGTCGATGGCGACTGGGGCTTCGCGCATGACGGCGGACGGGGCGAGGGCATCGCACTGCTGCTCGCCGGGCCGTCCGGCACGGGCAAGACTCTGGCGGCCGAGGTCCTGGCCGGCGAGCTGGGGCTCGATCTCTTCCGGATCGATCTTTCCGGAGTCGTCTCGAAATGGATTGGCGAGACGGAGAAGAATCTCCGCCGCGTGTTCGATGCCGCAGAGGCAGGCGGCGCGGTTCTGTTCTTCGACGAGGCGGATGCGCTGTTCGGCAAGCGCAGCGAGGTGAAGGACAGCCACGACCGCTACGCCAATGTCGAGGTCGGCTACCTGCTGCAGCGGATGGAGGGCTACCGGGGCCTCTCGGTGCTGGCGACGAACCTTCGCGGCAATCTCGACCAGGCCTTCCTCAGGCGCATCCGCTACGCCGTCGACCTGCCGTTCCCGGACGAGGCGGCGCGCCGCGCGATCTGGGAGCGGCACGTGCCGCCGAAGGCACCGCGCGGCGAACTCGATCTCGATGCGCTCGCGCGGCTCGACCTGCCTGGCGGGGCGATCCGCACCGTGGCGCTGAACGGTGCGGCGATGGCCGCGGCAGAAGGGGCGCCGATCGCCACGCGCCACATGCAGGCCGCAGCGCGGCGCGAGCTTGCCAAGCTCGGACGCCTGGCCGGCGGGGTGCCACGATGAGCGACGATCGCACATCCCCGCTTACCATCCGCCGCGTGCGGATCACAGGGCTCGCCGGCCCCGCACCATCGGCCGAGCAGGTGAGGAGCGCGATCGGCGCCGCCTTTGCCCGCGAGCAGGGCGAGCAGCAGACGCGTACGCAGCCGCCGCTGCGCCATGACGCGACACTCTCCGACGCCGCCTCGGCCGTCGGGCGGGCAGCCCGGGGGCGCGCGCGATGAGGGCAATGGCACGCGCGACAGACGCGCCGATGCAAGCCTCCCCCGTGGCGGTGGGCTTCCGCATCGGGGCCACGAACGATCATGCCGAGGCGGAGGCTGATTCCGTCGCTGATCGCGTACTCGCGGCGCCGACGCTCCGGCGACGTTGCGCCGCGTGCGAGCAGGAGGAGACGCTGTCGCGCAGCGCCGATGGCGGGGCCGTCTCGCCAAGGGCAGCAGCCTCGGTCAACGCCGCGCTGTCGCGGCCTGGCGAGACGCTCGCCGCGGCTGACGCGGCATTCTTCGGCGAACGCATGGGGCATGACCTGTCCGCCGTGCGCGTCCACAGCGATGGCGCGGCGGCGCGGGCGGCGCAAAGCGTCGGCGCGCGTGCCTTCGCGCTCGGCGATCACCTCGTGTTCGGCCACGGCGAGTACAGGCCGGCGACGGGCGAGGGCAGGCGGCTTCTCGCGCATGAGCTCGCCCATGTCGCGCAGGCGCGCGGCGTGCTTCGCCGCGAGCCGCCCGCAGGCGGAAAGGAGCCGGAGAAAGCGAAGGAGAAGCCCGACGTCATTATCGAGAGCCTGAAGATCGTCGCTGCCGAAGCGGCGAAGCAGGAGAAGGTGAAGAAGAAGATCATCGAGCCTGCGAAGCAGGAGGCCGAGCGGCGCTGGGACCAGCTCAGCCCAACCGAGCAGGCGGCGGTCACAAGTTTTGGTGCCGGAACGTACCTGCTCGGCGTCGGTGCGATGCTCGGCGACCCTGCGGGGCGGAAGACGCTGTCGGGGTTGAACCTTCTCGCACCGACCGAGCTGATCCCCGGCTGGCCGCTCACCTCCTTCGCCTACAAGCTCCCGGAGGCGAAGGACGGGCCGCTCACCTTCAAGCTCGGCTTCGATGGCACGCGGCTGCTCGATGCACTCAGGCCCGAGGATTCGACGTGGCCGATCACGAGCCTCTCCATCGATGCTGGGTGGAGTGTTGATCCGACAGGCGAGAATTGGACGCTCACCGCACTGAAGGCAAAGGTGGGGATCATTCCGGGGCTGTCCGTCACGGGGGGGCTTGGGCAGGGGCCTTTCATGACGGGGCCGTTCCCGATCCGCTCCCCCGATGGCGAGATGATGACGCCGATGCGATCGCTGCCCGAGCCCGTGGGGCCGAAGGACACGCGGCCGAACCTCGGTGTCCTCGTCACCATCGATCTCGCCAAGCTGGTGCCGGGTGTGTTCGGCGGTGGTGAGGAGCGGAAGCCATGAGAAGCCTCGCTGTCCGAGATGGTCCGAGCCACGCTGCCGCGCCGGCACCGATGCCGTTCCGCATTGGCGCCGCGAACGATGCGGCGGAGGCGGACGCAGATGCGGTGGCCGCGCGGGTCCTCGCGGGCCCCACGCTCAGGCGGACCTGCGACGCGTGCGAGCGAGAGGAGAGGCTGTCGCGGCGAGGCGATGGCGGTGCGGTCTCCCCCGACGCGGCAGGTGCGGTGGGTGCGGCACTCGCCGAGCCGGGCAAGCCGCTCGCGGCCAACGATGCTGGGTTCTTCGGCGCCGGCATGGCGGCTGATCTCTCCGGCGTGAGGCTGCACACGGGCGGGCGTGCCGATCGTGCGGCGCGCAGCGTCAGCGCGCGGGCCTTCGCGCTTGGCCGCGACATCGTGTTCGCCGAGGGCGCCTATCGCCCCGGGACGGGCGCGGGGCGGCACCTGCTCGCGCACGAGCTCGCCCACGTCGTTGCCGAAGGCGGGGCGCCGACGCTGCGGAGGCAGCCGGCGCCCGCACCGCGCAACCGCAGTTTCTCAGCCCATGGCGTGACCGTGCTGATCCGGTCTGACTGCGAGACGACGGCAGGCTTCTCCTTCGCCACGATGCGGACGGCCGTGACATCGGCGCTCGATGCCATCTTCACGGCCAAGTGCATCGCGCCGAAGCCGCGCGGGGCTATCCAGGCAAACCTCAAGAAGCACGGCCTCGACTTCCACTGCGCCGACAGCGCCGCGCTCCAGACGCCCGGTGCGTGCGCAGAGGCGACCGGCTTCTCGATCCCGGCGAATATCTTCACCGTCGGCACCGCGGCGCTCGCTGCCGGCACGTGTGGGCCACTCGCCTCCACCATCCTGCATGAGATCATCCACGTCGTGCGCGGCCAGTTCGGCGAGGACCTGCCGCGCAGCTGCGAGGCCTCGTGCTTCGCCCAGCCGGGTGATCCCAAACTGTGCAGGGGGAGCTGACGATGCGCGCCGCCGCAGCCCTCGCACCCGCGCCCGCGCCATACGCGTCATCGCCCTGGACGCTGGGCGCGGCGAACGATGCTGCCGAGGTCGATGCCGAGTGGGTTGCCGCACGGGTCCTGTCGGGGCTGACCGCCGCACCGCAGCGCCTTGCAGACCCGGGCGTCCTGCGGCGTGACGATGGCGGTGCTGGCAGGGACATCGCGCTGCCGACAGCCGGCGATGTCGAGCAGGAGGCGGCGGAAGCGCTCGCGGATGCCGCAGAACGTCTTGCCCGGGGAGAGCAGCTGGCCGACGCTTACCTCGCCGAGCTCGTCGCCCTGGTCGATCAGGCGGTCGCGGCGATCGGGTCGGAGTTGGCGCGTGCGGCAGACGCTGCGGCAATGCTTCTCTGGCAGGCCGTGCTGGTGGTGGCGCGGGCGATCATCCAGGCCCTCGCGTTCACCGTCGTGACGGATGCGAGTGCCCTTCTCGCGCTCATTCGCCTGGTCGAGGCCGGTATCGACCGCGTCGCCTCGTTGCCGGAGGACCTGGCCGCGCTCGGACGCGAGGCAGGGCGCGTCGTGACTGGCGCGGGCGCATCCGTCGCGGATGCCGTTGACCGGGTGCTTGCCGCGGGCGGTGTTCGCGAGGAGGCGACAGAGTCGCGGCGCGAGACGGCCGACCGGATTGCGGAACGCGAACGAGCCGCCGAGGAGCTGGGCATCCTCCCGCCGATCGGCTCCATCTGCGGGCCTGACGTGACGACGCAGACGAGCGAGGTCTGGGGCCGGGTGCAGCGCGGCTTCCGCCCGCTGCCCCCCGACCAGAAATGTGCCGCCTGCACACGCCTCGTGAACCCGGTCATCGTGGGGAGTGGCGCGATCAGCCCCTCCACGGTGGGAGCCGGCCTGCGGCATATTGCCGAGACCGGCAACGTGGTGATGGGCGGTCAGGCTGTCCTGATGGGGCTCGGCCTGAACCTGAACCGCGATGCATTCGATACGCTCGGCCTCTTCCTTGGCTCGGCGGCGTATCTCCGTGACCCGCCATTCAGCCCCGCATGTGGGCAGCCGCCGACCCCGGATCCGGCAGCATCGCTCGGCGACCGCGTTCACGAGACGCCGACGACCTGTGCCACGACGGTACAGATTGGCAACGAGTGCTGGGTGTCAGGCACGGCGAACTATGGGACGTACGGGATCATGATGCGCGAGTGTCATGATTGGCTTGCCGGCAGCGGCGACCTCGGGAACTGCCTGTTGCCGCCTGCGGTGTTCTCGCGTGACGCGACCACGCTCATGGTCCAGGCCTACAAGCGGCTCGACCGCGATGATCCGGAGCCGCCGACGCGCTGGGCCGTCGCCACCTATGACGGCGGCGCGACAGCGTATGCGAGCGGCGGCAACCGGCCGAACTGCCCGACGACCTGCGCCGTCCCCTATGGCGGCGGGCCGTTCGGTTATGTTTGGGAGCCTGTCGTTCCTCGCGCAGGGTGGACCCCATGACGGGCCTGTCCACCGCGCCACGCGTGCTGAAGGGGGCGCTCGTCGCCTATGCCTTCCCTGACCTCGTGCCATCGGTCGTGATCTTCCAGTACAATCCCGAAACGCTCACGCGCAGCCTCACGCCGCGGACGGCGGAAGGTGGCGTCGGCCGTGGCGACGCGATGCGCGCGGATGGGCCGCCAGAGGAAACCATCAGCCTCTCCGTCGAGATCGATGCGGCCGACCAGCTGGAGAAGGGCGATGGGCTGACCGCCGCGGTGGGCCTCCACCCGGCGCTCGCGATGCTGGAGGGGCTGCTCTACCCGCCATTGCCGCTCGTGATCGCCAACCAGGCGCTGGCACTCGCCGGCGGTGCGTTCATCGGTGGCGAGCCGGTGCCGCTTGCCCTGTTCGTCTGGGGACCTGCGCGCGTGCTGCCGGTTCGCGTGCAATCCGTCTCGATCACGGAACAGGCCTTCGACCCGGGCCTGAACCCGACGCTCGCGCGGGCGGAACTCTCGATGCGCGTGCTGACCTACCGCGAACTCGATCCGACGAGTCCTGCGTACTGGGTCTACATGGCGGCATTCACGCAGAAGGAGGTGCTGGCAGCGATGAACCTCGTCTCGAACGTCGCCTCGCTCGGCGCGTCCGCATCGATCTAGGGGGAAGCGATGTTCGAACGCGGAAGCCGCTACGAGGCCGTGCCGGATGCGACGCATGTCGCGGAGGATGGCCGCACGATCCGCTACAAGACGCTGCGCATCATCCCGCCCGCCGGCGGTGCCACGCTCTTCACCGTGCGGCAGGATGAGCGGCTCGATCGTGTCGCCTACGCGACGATGCGCGATGGCCGCCTCTGGTGGCGCATCGCCGATGCGGGGCTCTCGCTCGACCCTGATGCGCTGGTGGCGGAGCCTGGCACTGTGATCGCCGTCCCTGGGCCGGGGGTGTAGCCGATGCCGTCATTCGGGCAGCCCTTCTTCATGGTGCGTGCGGCCTTCGCGCCGCTGCTGCCCCCGTTCATGTCGGCGCTCGAGGGCATCGAGGTCGAGACCTCGGTCGATGCCGCCTCGGTGCTGCGGCTGCGCTTCAACCTCTCGCGCAACTTCATGGGGGACTGGGACCCGCCGGTGGCGGACGTGTTCCGCCCGCTGGTACCGATCACCGTCTCCGTCTCCTCCGGCCCGCCGCTGCCCGAGACGCTGATCAACGGCTATGTGCGAGAGGTGCGCCAGACCGGCCGCGGTGCGGCGAGCGGCACGACGGCCGAGGTGGTCGCGATGGATGCGACGGCGACGCTGATGAACCTCGTCGAACAGCCGATGCCGCACCCGAACATGGACCCGGCGACGATCGCCACCACCATCCTCGGCCGCTACGCCATCACGCCGCTGCCGCTGCCCACCCCGCCGACGCGCACCATCGCCGACACGACGACGATCCAGCGCGGCACCGACGGCCGGATGCTGCGCGAGATGGCTCGCGCGCTCGGCTACGAGTGCTACCTCCAGCCCGATCCGATCACCGGGCTCGATGCCGGGCATTTCCATCCCCCGCTCACGACAGTGCCGCCGCAGGGGGTGCTCAGCGTCGATTTCGGCACGGCGACCAACCTCGTCGATTTCGACGTCACCTACGACACGCTGCAGCCGACCTCTGCCGTCTCGGCGGAAGCCGATCCACGCTCGGGGGTACCGATCCCTGCTCCCGCGGTGGCACCCCTGCTGCCGCCGGAGGGGCTCGAGCCGACGCTGTTTCGCGTCATCCCCCCGCGCATCAGCCGCCCCACGGCACGCGATGCGGCGAACCCGGCTGAGCTGTTCCGCCAGAACCAGGCGATTGTCGACCGGTCATCGCGGGCGCTGACCGGCACGGGTACGGTCGACGCGGTGAAGTACGGCCGGGTGCTCAGGCCTGGCCTGCCGGTTCTCGTGCGCGGTGCCGGGCGTGCGTATAGCGGCGTCTGGTACGTCACGCGCGTCAGCCACAGCATCTCCACCGGTGCGTGGACGCAGAGCTTCACCGCGACGCGCAATGCGCTTGGCCTGACAGGGGCCGAGATCTTCATCGATCCGCTTGGCGCGATCTGAGGGGAGGGGGAACGATGCCCATCACGATCGACGAGATGGCCGCACAGGCCGGCGGCGAGGCACGCGATCGCTTCTACGGCAAGTATCGCGGCACGGTGTTGAACACGATCGACCCGATGCAGCAGGGCCGCATCCAGGCGATGGTGCCCGCCGTGCTCGGCGAGATCCCGTCTGGCTGGGCAAGCCCATGCGTACCCTACGCGGGGCCGCTCTCGGGCTTCTTCTCCATCCCGCCCGTGGGCGCGAGCGTGTGGATCGAGTTCGAGGCGGGCGACCCTTCGATGCCGATCTGGACGGGCGGCTGGTGGCCCACCGGAACGATCCCGGTGCAGCCGGCAGGCGGGCCCGCGCAGCCGTTGACGACGCGCATCTGGCGCACCGAGACGGGGCTGACCGTGATGATGGACGACATGGCCCAGACCGTGACGCTGTCCGACGGCATGAAGCTGCACATGGTCGAGCTCAGCGTTCCGACGGCGACGGTCACGATCAAGGGCGCGCTCAACGTCGTGTCGGAGGCACCGTTCGTTAAGCACGGGTCGGTCGCGGCACCGCACCCGCACGTGAAGGGCGACCTGCTGGTCGCCTATCTCGGGCAGCTCGTGGCGATGCTGCAATCGCATATGCACCCGGGCGAGACGGCCGCAGGCGTGCTGCCCGTGACGCCGGCCCCACCCATGCCGGTGTTCCCGATCCCGCCGCCGAGCATGCTGTCGACCAAAGTGTTCCTGGAGTAGTGGGCGATGGGCAAGCTCAAGGGCGGCACGCCCGACAACATTGGCGATTCGATCGCACTCGCGATCGAGGAAGAGCTGAACGCGTTGCTCCTCGCCGACGGCCTGCCGACGCTGTCCAACGGCAACGAGGAGGCGGTGCGCGAGCGCAGGCGCTTCTTCTGCGCCATCGGCCGTGGGGTGGTGAAGCACCTCGTCGCGCGCAAGCAATCGTTCGAGATCGATGTCGATACGAGTGCGAACGATGTCTATCGCCACCCGAACCTCACGGCGGAGTAGGGCGATGCCGGCCACAGCCTATCTCTCCTATCCCTTCCAGCCGGATGCGCGCGGCCGTGCCGCCACCGTCGGGCGCGAGCGGCATATCCGCGAGATGATCGAGCAGGTGCTGTTCACCGCCCCTGGCGAGCGGCCGATGCGGCCCGATTTCGGATGCGGGCTGCGCGAACTCCTGTTCCAGCCGGCGTCCGATGCGCTCGCTGCCGCGACGCAGCAGATGGTGCAGGGTGCGCTGATGCGCTGGCTCGAGGATTGGGTGAGCGTCCAGCGCGTCACCGCCGTGGTCGAGGACAGTTCGCTGATCGTGACGGTTGTGTATGCCCCGCGCGGCACGGCGGAGACGCGGGCGGAAACGTTCACCATGCCGGCGGGTGGGTCATGAGCGTCGACGCCGCCATTCCCGCCTGCGGCGAGGACGAGCGCCGCGCAATCATCCGCGCCCACCCGACGCTGAACGGGCTGGACTTCGTCGAGTATCGCCATGCGCCGCTTGCCGCCCCCGGCCGCAGGCATGTGCTCGAGGCGGTGTTCCTGAAGGCACCGCCGACGCTGACGCCGTCCGACCTGCTGATCGAGGGGGGAGCGCGCGTCGTCGGCATCGGCATCACCGGGACCGAGGCCGGCAGCGGAACGAGCTTGCGCGTCTTCGTCACCGAGGCTGGCGATTTCTCCGCCTATCGCCTGGTGGTGCGCGACCCCGCCTCGCACGGCATCGACGGCGTGCTCGGCTCGGCGGCGATCAACTTCAAGGCGGGCTGCCCATCCGACCTCGACTGTCGTGTCGCGCCCGTGTGCGATCCGCCCGAGGGAGAGGTGCCGGCGCTCGACTACATGGCGCGGGATTTCGAGAGCTTCCGCGCGATGCTGCTCGACCTCGCCCGCGCACGGAACCCGCGATGGACCGAGACGCACCCGGCGGAACCTGCCGCGGTGCTCGTCGAACTCTTCGCTGCTGAGGGCGACAGGCTGGCGTGGATGCAGGATGCGGCCGGCACGGAAGCCTCGATCGAGACGGCGCGGATGCGCATCTCCGGTCGGCGCCACGCGAGACTCGTGGACTACCGGATGCATGACGGGCGCAATGGCTGGGGCTTCATCCAGCTTGATGTGTCCGGGCCCGGAACGGTTCCGGCAGAGACGCAGGCGATGACGCGCATCACCGCGCCGCTGCGCGGCGAGGCGGCAGCCCCTGGGCCGCTGATCCCCGACACGATCACGCTCGATCATGAGGGCGACCCTGCGCTCGCCGGCGTCACGGTGTTCGAGGCGACGGCACGCACGCTGTGCGACCCTGACCTGAACCGCCTCTGGCTGCATGATTTCGGCGGCCGCGCATGCTGCCTGCCGAAGGCGGCGACGGCGGCGTTCCTCTACGCCGTGCAGGATGACGGCACGATCATCCGTCCCCCGCTGGCCGTTGGTGACTGGATCGTGCTGTGGGAAGCGAAGGGGCCTGAGACCGGCGCCGCGCCTGACGCCGATCCTGCCCGCCGCGTTGCTGTCCGCATCACCGCGCTTGCCGACAGCACCGACCCTGCCTTCACCGCGACGGCCGATCTGCTGCCCGCCGGCCCGGCGCCGCGGCGCGTCACCGCCGGTGGCGATCCGGTGATGCCGCTGCTGCGCGTGAGCTGGGACAAGGCTGAGGCGCCCGGCTTTCCGCTCACGATCACCGGCCGTGACCTGACGGGTGCCGCGGTGCCGCATGCCGGCCAGGCGCGCGGCAACGTCGTGCCGGTCGATCATGGCCGCACCATCGTTGCCCGTTCCGATGACGGAACGCTCGGCCAGGCCGTGACGCGCGGGCGCACGACAACGCTCACCCTTCCCGCCGCGCCCTTGACGATGCAGGCGATGGACGACGATGCCGTGTTCGCGGCCGACGGCAGGGCGGTGGCCTCGCGCCACGTGTTGGCAATGCCGGCGGCGGCGGCGAAGGCCGCCGTCGTGCTGGTGGTCGACACGCCGGCCGAGGAACCGGCCATATGGCGCGCGGTGCCTGACCTGCTGGGCAGCGATCCGTTCGACACGCATTTCGTGGCCGAGGTGGATGACGCAGGGACAGCGATCCTCCGCTTTGGCGATGACGCGTTCGGCCGCCGGCTGCCTGGGGATGCCGCTGTGGTGGCCCGGTTCCGCATCGGCAACGGCGGCGCGGGGAACATTGGGGCGGGCTCTCTCGTGCATGTCGCGCGGCCCGATGCGGCCGCGATGATCGACCCCGCGAACCCCTCCGCCCCGCCGCCCCCGTTCCCAGGCGTCACCGCCGTGTGGCAGCCGATCGCAGCCCGTGATGGTACCGAGCCAGAGGCACTCGCTGCGGTGCGCGGCAATGCGCCCGCGGCCATGCATGCGGTGCAGTACCGCGCCGTGACGGAATCGGATTGGGAGCGTGCCGCCCTGTCGCTTCCCGGCATCGCCGCCGCGCGTGCAGCGATCCGCTGGACCGGAAGCTGGCACACCGTGTTCGTCGCCCTTCACCCATCAGACCCGGCCGATCTCATCGCACTGCCTGGTGGTGGTGCAGCGCTCGCCGAGGGCTTCGCTGCCTCGCGCGCGGCGATGCTGAACCGCTGGCGGCTTGCCGGCCGCGACCTCGCGGTGAGGGCGGGGCAGTACGTGCCGATCATGCTGCGCATCGGCCTCTGCGTCGCACCCGGGCATTTCCGCTCCGCCGTCGTGCCGGTGGTGCGCGAGGCGCTGGTCGGGCGCGGCGGGCTGTTCAACATCCGCACCGCACGGTTCGGCGATACGGTGCAGCTCTCGCGCATCATCGCGACGGTTGCCGGCATTCCAGGTGTTTCCTCCTGCATCGTGCGGGCGTTCCATCGCTACTGGGCATCGCCGGCAGGGGAACTTGCCACCGGCTTCATGCGCTTCGGGTTGTGGGAGTTGCCGCGGCTCGATGCGGATGCATCGCGGCCGGAGAACGGCGTGCTCATCATCGAGATTGATGGAGAGGGCTGAGCCATGGCAGCCGATCCACGCCTGACCGATCCTGGCTTCTGCGGCTGCAACGCCAGTGATGCGCCGCAGGCACCAGCCACGATCTGGAACCGCCCCTCGCTGCCCGCCATTGCCTGGCGCAGCGGCAGCTTCGCAGGCTTCCGCGCCGCCGCGCTGCGCGACCTGACGGTGGCCCTTCCCGCGCTCTCCACACGCGAGGGCGATGATCACGCCATCACGCTGATCGAGCTCTGGGCCGCGATGGCCGATGTGTTGACCTTCTACCAGGAACGTATCGCCAACGAGGCCTATCTGCGCACGGCCGTCTCGCGCGACAGTGTGCGGCGTCTGACCCGCCTGCTCGACTACAAGCCCTTCGCCGGGCTTGCGGCCGAGGCACTCGTCGCCTTCACGCTGGAGAAGGACGCAGCCGTCGCGCTCCGCCCTGGCCTCAAGCTGATGAGCGTGCCGGGCCAGGACGAAGTGCCGCAGGTCTTCGAGCTGATCGAGGAGGTGGCGGGCGAGGCAGCGCTCAACCGGCTCGAGGTGCGCGGCGTTCCTTTTGCCTACGATCCGTTCGCCTCGGGCAGCCGCTCCGCCGCCATCCCGACTGCACCGGCGAAGCTTGCGGCAGGCGATGCGCTGCTCGCCTTCTGGGCCGGTGCGCTGGAGGAGAAGACGGCAGAACGTGTCTCCGGCGAGGGGCCGGCGCGCGGCCTCGGCTGGACGCCGCCGATGCAGGCACCGATGCCGGCCGGCGCGCAGCTCGCGAAGGTCGAGCGCAGCTTCAAGCTGTTCGGCCACAACCAGCCTGAAGAACGCATGGTCTACGACCCTGGCGTGAAGTCGGGCAATGCCTGGACGAAATCACCCGGGTGGGAGGCGGTGAAGGAAAATCTCACCCTCCCCTCCGGCGATGCAACCTATCCGCTCGATGGCAAGATCGACGGCGTGAAGCCGGGCGCTGCCTTCATCGCCAAGGCGCTGGGCGGGCGCGTCAACGCCGTCGTCGCCACCTCCGTCGCCGAGGAGACTGCGACCTTCGGCGGCATCACCGATACGGTGACGACGATGAAGGTCGCCGCCACCGCGCTTGGCCGGCCGACGATGCAGGTGCAGGCTGACCAGCGCGTCGATGTCGTGTTCCGCGCCACCACGGGCGTGCCGCTGTCGAGCTCCTCCAACGCACCAGGCGTTGCTGCCGAGCGCTGGACGGAGGCGCTCGACGTCCAGATCGGCGCCACGCCCTCTGGCGCCATCATCGGTGACCCGCAACTCGTGTCGACGCTCACGCGCCTCGATGTCGTCGCCCGCACCGAGGGCGCCCTGATGCACCTGCACTCGGCCGGCTTCATCACGCAGGCCTGGACGCGCATCGCAGCCCCGGGAGTGGTGGACGATCCTGCCGTCGTCGCCTCTGCTCCCGCAACGCTGCGCGCCTTCGCGCGTGGCGACGGCGATGTTCTGCTGCACGCGTCGGCCTCCGGCCTCGGCACGATCACGTGGGGTGGCTGGCAGAGCCTGCGCGGCATCGTCACGGGCCCCGTCGTTGCCGCCGCGATCCCTGCTGGCCCCGGCATCCCCGCGAACATCGCCGGCACCGCCTGCGCCGTCACGCGCGGGGCCGACCGGTCGATCTGGTCGATCTTCGTCGGCGCCGATGGCACGCCGAGCAACTGGCGGCGGCTCGCGGAGCTCGAGATGGCGCCCGATGTCGCGATCGGCACGTTTGGCTCGGTGTTCGTCGTCGTCGCACGCACGGCGGCGGACAGTGCGCTGCGGCTTGCCCTCGGCATTCCCGGCCAATGGTCGGGCTGGCTGGCGCTTCCGGGCACCGAGGGTGCGCGCGGCCGCCCTGCCTTGCTGCCGACTCCATCCGGTTACTCCTTCGCCTGGCGTGACGGCGAGGGGGCGGTGAAGCTGCTGCGCCTCAGCTTCGGCGGTGCCGCTGCGCCGATCGACCTTGGCGGCGCCGTCGCGGGTGATCCGGTTCTCGCCTTCGGCGGCGGGCGCGAGGTTGTCACCGCACGCTGGGCAGACGGAACGTTGCGGGCACGCAGCAACATCGCCGGTACCTGGCGTGACTGGACCATCCTCTCCCCCGGCCTCGGTGCGGTCACCGATCGGCGAACGGTGCGGTTCTGGCAGGTGTCGCAGCCGTTCATCGCCGCGCGGCGCCACGATTATCCGGCAACCATCGCGGGCAGTCGCGTCACCGTGCCGCTGCCTGTGCTGGGAAGCATTCCGGCAAAGCGCCGCATCGTGCTGAGCGATGGCACGACGACACACACCGCGACCGTCACCGGCTCTGCCGCCATCCCGCTCAGCGACGGCGGCGGCCGCGCGCTGCTGGCGATCGACTTCACGCCACCGCTGCCGAAGCCGCTCGCGGCCGCGACGGCCGAGATGCAGGGCAACGTCGCACTTGCAGGCCAGGGTGAGACGCAGGCCGAGGAAATCCTCGGCGACGGCAACGCGGCCCGCCCGTTCCAGCGCTTCGCCCTGCGCAAGGCGCCGGTGACGCGGCGTGCCGATCCCGCAATGATCCGCGGCAAGCCGGAGATCACCGTCCTGGTCGATGGCGAGGCGTGGCCCGTCGTCGACACGCTCCATGGCCGGGGGCCGGCCGAGCGGATCTGCGTTCTCGAGGAGGCGGAGGGCGGCAAGACGACCGTTCGCTTCGGCGATGGCGTGAACGGCGCACGGCTGCCCTCAGGGCGCGGCAATGTGCGCGTGCGCTATCGCACCGGGCTCGGCCTTGCCGGCAACGTGCGCGCGGGGCAGCTCTCCATCCTGCTCACCCGCCCCGCGGGCCTGCGCGATGGTGCGAACCCGCTTGCCGCGTCGGGTGCCGCCGATCCCGAGAGCGCCGATGACGTGCGCACCGCAGCGCCCGCGAAGGTGCGGAGCTTCGGCAGGGCGGTCAGCCTGGCTGACCTTGCGGTTCTCGCCGTCGAGACGGGGCTTGCCGCCAAGGCGCGCGCCGACTGGGTGTGGAGCGGCATCGAGCGCGCCGTGTTCCTCACCGTCGCGGGGCCTGACGGGGCAGTGCTGCCTGACACGACGCTCGCGACCCTGCGTGGCCTGCTCGATGCCGCGCGCGACACCACGCGGCGGCTGATGCTCGGGGCTGCGCTGCGCGTGCCGCTGCGCCTCTCCGGCACGCTCTTCGTCGCCGATGGCTTCGTGCGCGAGGAGGTGCTCGCCGCCGTGCGCGCGGCGCTGCATGAGCGCCTCTCCTTCACCCGCATGGGCCTTGGCGAGCCGTTGCACCGGAGCGACATCGACTTGGCCGTCATGGCGGTGCCAGGCGTCGCGGGCCTCGATCTCGACACGCTCGGGTTCCGCTTCATGGCGGGGTTCAGTGCGGCCGGGCGAAAGGCGCGCGATCTCGCGCCCGGCAGCCTCCAGCCGCATCTCCGCCTCTTCCCCGCGCGCCCCTCCGCCGGCACGGGGGCTGACCCGATCCTTGCCGAGCTGTTCGGAACGGTGCGTCCCCGCATCGTTCCGGCAGAGCAGGCCTTTGCCGAGGCGCGCGACATCGTTCTCGCAGCGACGGGAGGCATCGCATGACGACGGATGCGGCCGAAGGCAGGCTCTATCGCCAGCTGCCCGCCTTCTGGCGGCAGCGCGATGCCGAGACGGGCGGGCAGCTCCGCGCCCTGCTCGGCGTGCTGGAGGAGCAGGCGGCCGTTCTCGAGAACGACGTCCATCGCCTCCATGACGGCCTGTTCGTCGAGACATGCGATCCATGGGCGGTGCCCTATATCGGCGATCTCGTCGGCACGTCGCCGCTATTCGATTCCTCGGCGCAGCCGGAGCCGCCGTTGTGGCACACGCTGTTTCCCGACCTCGCGGGCGCGGTCGCTGCTGCGGGGGTCGCGCGGCTCATGCCCGGCATCGCCGCCCGTGCGCGCCCCGATGTGGCCAAGACGATCTACTACCGTCGCCGCAAGGGCACGGCGCCGATGCTGGAGGAACTGGCGCGCGACGTCACCGGCTGGCCCACGCGGCTCGTCGAGTTCTTCGTCACGCTCGGCTGGACGCAGGCGATCCGCAACCACGTGCGCCCGGAGGCGGGTGGATGGACCGATCTGCGCCACACGCGCGTGGCCGAACGCATCCAGGGCCCCTTCGATGGAGCGACGCGCACCGTCGATGTGCGCCCCTTCGGCACGTTCGACGGGCGGCACGGCATTCCCAAGGTCGGCTTCTTTCTCTGGCGCTTGAGGCCGCAGCCGCTCGACGGTGTCGCGGCGCGGGCGGAGGCGAGCCCGGCCGATTGGCGCTGGCGCGCATCGCCGCTCGGGCAGGACGCGCCGCTGTTCCTCCGACAGCGCCGCGAGGATGACGAGGCCGGCCAGGCGACGGAGCTGCACGTTCCGGGCCCGATCCGGCCCGGGCTGCTGCATGACGACCTCGTCGCCGCGCGCGCCGCTTCGGCACCGGTGAGCGCGCTGTTCGGTCCCTTTGGCGCTGGCGGGGGCGAGACGTCGGTCTCGATCACGCTGGTGCGGCCGGATGGGACGGAGGACGTGATCCCCGCGCACCGCGTGCGGTGCGTGACGCTTGATCCCTGGGCGAGGCCGTCAGGCGATCTCGTCGGCCTCGACGTCCGCACGGGCCGCATCGCACTCGGCGCGTCGCTCTCGGCACGGGCGCTGCGGGTCGGCATTGTGCAGGCGTCGGTGGCCGATCTCGGCAGCGGCCCCTATGGCCGCGCGGCGTGGCGGCTGCGGAGTGACCTCGGCCTCCGGCGTTACCGCGTGGGTGCGGGCGGCCACGACACGCTGCGCGCGGCGCTGACGGCGTGGGCGGCGGATGGAAAGCCGGACGCGGTGATCCGCGTCGACGACAGTCGTTCCTATCACGAGACGACTGCCGGCGCGCTCGCGATCGAACCGGCCGATCCCGATCCCGTCACGGGCCGCCGCGGCATCCTCGCGATCGAGGCGGCCGACCGTGCCCGGCCGCATCTCCGGCTCGACCAGCCGCTCGCCATCACCGGCGACCATCCCGAAAGCATGGTGACGCTGTCGGGCCTGCTGATCGAGGGCGCGGTCTCGCTCACCGGCACGTTGAGGCGGCTGAGGTTCATTCACTGCACGCTGGTGCCGGGGCGCGTGATCGCCGGTACCGGCCCGCTCTCGCCGCCGCCAGCCGGACCGGTGGAGCCGTCGCTCACCGTCGCGGGCGGCACGGCGGCGAACCCGCGCAATACCGGCCTCTCGGTCGAGTGTGCGTTCTCCATCATCGGTCCCCTCCGCGTGCCTGCGCATGCGCGGCAGCTCGTCATCCTCGACAGCATCGTCGATGGGGTGAACACCGCTGCGATCACCGGGCCTGGAACCAACGGCGAGGCACCGTCGCTCGTCATCGAACGCACGACCGTGTTCGGCGACGTGCGCGCGATCCGCCTGCCGATGCTCGATACGTCCATCGTGCGTGGCACCGTCCGCATTGCCCGCCGCGGCGAGGGCTGCGTGCGGTTCAGCTATACCGGCGAGGGCAGTGCGACACCGCGCCGCGTGCGGTGCCAGCCAGACCTCGCCGAGGCGGATGCGATCGCCGAAGCCGAGGAGGCCAAGGGGGCAGCATTGACGGCGGCGCAGCGTGCGACAGCGGCAGCGCGCGCGCGGCTTCGCATGCAGCCGGTGTTTGCCGCCGTCCGATACGGCCAGCCTGCCTATGCGCAGCTCGGCCGCGCCTGCCCCACGGGCATCGCCGAGGGGGCGGAGGATGGGTCTGCGATGGGCGTGACGTGCCACCTGAAGGAGCCGCAGCGCCTCGCCAACCTGATGCGGCGGCTAGAGGAATACCTGCCGCTGGGCCTCGAGCCCGGTGTCGTGTTCGTAACGTAACGGCCGCCGCGGCGCACACGCGCCGCAAGGACGGGACCGGAGGAGAGAGGCCATGGCCGGCGACTACTCACGCCAGACGCACGATCCGCGCAAGCGTTTCGCCGCCGTGCTGATGCAGCAGGGCCGCGTCCAGGTCGACGCCGACTGGAACGAGCAGGCGGAGATCGTGCAGGAGCGGATCCGCCGCCAGGCGCGCGACACGTTCGGCCGCGCTGCCGTCAGCCGCTTCTCGACCGACCAGGCATTCCGCATCGGCATCATTGCGGGGCCGCCACGCGACCTCTCCATCCAGCCGGGGCGAATGTACGTGGAGGGCCTCCTCGCCGAGGCCTTCGCCGAGGACGGCAAGCCGATCAGCTACCTGAAGCAGCCCTTCCTGCCCGATCCGCTGGCGCTTCCCACCGGCGGCGGGGCGAACGTGTTCCTCGACGTGTGGCAGCGCGAGGTGACGTGGGTCGAGGACCCCTCTCTCCTCGATGTTGCCCTGGGCGGCGTCGACACGGCAGCACGGCTGCAGACGGTGTGGCAGGTGCGTGTTGCGGCCGCACGCCAGGCTGCCTGCGGGGCACCGCTCGATGCCGCCTCACCGGCCAGACTCACGACGCGGGCGGTCGCCCCTCCCGCGCCGGAGGACCCATGCCTGATCGCGCCGAAGACAGGGTATCGCGGGCTCGAGAATCGCCTCTATCGCGTCGAGGTCCATGCCGGGGGCGCAACGTCCGCCGCGCGGTTCAAGTTCTCGCGCGACAATGCATCGATCCGCTCGCCCGTCCTCGGCATGCGGAAGGAAATGCGTGGGTCGAAGGAGGTGAGCATCCTCACAGTCGCTCGCATCGGGCGTGACCCCGCCTTGCGGATCGCTGCCGGTGACTGGGTGGAGATCACCGACGAGCACAGGTTCCTGAACGGCGAGAGCGGGGCGATGGCGCAGGTGGCGGAGCCGCCGCTCGAGGAGGCGGGGCAGGACGGGTTCGCCGTCGTTCTCGATCGCGTCATTCCGGAAACGGGCGGGCGCGCGTTCGGCGCAACTGCGGCCGCGCTCGCCGCGCGCCGCACCCGGATCATCCGCTGGGACCAGGCAGCCCCACGCAACAGCCTCGACGCGAACGGGCTGATGAGCGTGGCCGGCGGGATGATTGCGCTCGAGGAAGGCGTTGAGGTCGACTTCACGCTCGATGGCGCGGGCGCGCAATTCCGCGCCGGCGATTGGTGGGTATTCGCCGCGCGCACGGCCGATGCCTCCGTCGAGGAGCTGAGCGCGGCACCCCCGCATGGGCCGATCCACCATGTCGCGCAGCTAGCGGCGGTCGCCAATGTCAGCGGCAATGACGAGCCATCCGATTGCCGCACGCTCTGGCCGCCGCTCACCCCCCAGGGCGGCGAGGGATGCTGCACGGTGGTGGTGCGGCCGGGAGAGGACATCCAGTCAGCGATCGACAGCCTGCCGCAGGAGGGCGGCTGCGTCTGCCTCAAGGCCGGCGTCCATCCGCTGCGCGCCGCGCTGATGATCCGCCGCTCGCGCGTGTCGTTGCACGCCGAGGCGCCGGGGGCGGCCGTGCTGACGCGTGCCGGCGAGGTGCCGCATCTGCGCATCGGCGGGGCCGCCGCGCAGCGCGCCGCCGTCACCGATGTCACGATCTCCGGCATCGTGTTCCAGCTGGGCAGCCTGGTCGAGCGCAAGACGGAGGGCGGGCTGCTGATGATCGATGCCTCCGCGCAACGGGTGCATGTCTCGCATTGCCGGTTCCTGGTGCAGGATTTCGGCGGTGGCGTCGCCGCGGTGTTCACCGAAGGGCGTGACGTGACGATCGAGGCCTCGATCGTCGAGCGGCTGCTGATCGGCGTGAGGGCAGAGGGCGAGACGGCTGATCTTGCCGTGCATGACTGTGTGTTCATCGCCGATCCGTCCGACGAGGCGGGCACGGCGCGCCTCGATGCGCGGCTGCCTGCATCCGATGCCGGGTTCGCCGCTGTCGTCGTTCTCGCGTGCGGCGGTGCGCTGCGCGTCACCGGGAACACGGCGATCGGCTATCGCATCGGGATTCTCGCCGGCACCGAGCAGATGGGCGGCAAGAGCCTCGGCACCACGCTTGCGCTGATCGCCGACAACATCGTGCTGCGCAGCGGACCGGCCGCTGAGGAGGAGGCGGACACGCCCGCAGTCGCTGCGCCGCCGACGGCCCCGCCGAGCGGGACGCTGGCAGGACGCGATGCCGTAGTGGTCTCGCGCGAGCGTGCCGAGATTTCGGCGGAGGCTATGCGCGTCTCCCGCACGGTGGGAACGACGCGCGTCTCGTCGCTCCCTCCCGGCCTCGCGATCGACGTCTCGGAGCATGTCACGGCGGCGATGTCGCGGCTCACCGCGGGAACGGGCACCGGGCCCATCACGAATGCTGCCGGCACATCCGCCGGGACGGCAACGACGACGGGCGCGACTAATGCCACGACAGGCGTGTCGACGACGGTCGGCACAGGCCTCGACAGGATCCCGTTTGCCATCATCGCCGCGGCGCAGAACGCGACCGTCTCCGAGAACGTGATGGCCTGGCGCACGGGGCCCTATGGCGGCGTTCTCGCAGGGCAGGGGGCACGGCTCGTCACCGGCAACGATATCGTCGTCGCATCGAAAGGCGAGGGGGCGGAAGCGTTGAGCTTCGGCATCGCCTCCGGCCTCGGTGGCGCGGCATCGAGCGGCGTCGAGATCATCGGCAACATGGTCTCGGGCAGGGCCTATGCGGTCGCGCTCAACGGGTGCGAGGCAGGGCTCGTCGCGGGCAACGTCGCTGTCGGCGCGCATGCCGGCGTCATTGCGATCGGCGGCGAGGGCGTGCGCATCGACGGCAACGGCGCCTTCGGCTGCCGCATCGGCGTGATGACGGTCGATGTCACGCGCGTCGCCATCCTCGGCAACGTGATCGCGGCAAGCGCGCAGCAGGGCATCCTCGGCCTGCATTCCGGCAAGGTGGCGGGCGGCAGGCTCGCGGTGTCGGGCAACACGCTCGTGCGCTGTGGGGTCGATGCCACGAGCGCAGTCGCCCTATCCTTCGCTGCGATGGACCATGCGGTGGAGAAGGAAGCGCTGGTCGACAGCACCGAGGTCGTGATCGAGCACAACGCGATCCACGACACGGGCTGGCCTCTGACCGGTGAGCGGGCGCGCATCGCCCAGGCGATCTCGCTCGCGGCCCCGCGCGTGACGGTGCACGGCAACGACGTGAGCTGGAGCAACCCTGCGCGCACCGACGAGGGCCTGAAGATCCTGAGCGACGAGCGTGCGAAGCCGCATCGCGCCATCGTCGTCATTCCGCTCGCGGCACAGGGCTTCCCGCCGGCGAACGACCAGCTCTGGGCTGCGAGTGTCGCGATCACCGACAACCGGGTGCGGGGGCCCTCGGTCGATACGCTGGTCGAGGTGCGCGAGGGCATCAAGACCGAGGGCGATCCGCCGCGGTTCCGCCAGGCCCTCGTCACCGGCAACGTGGTCGAGCATTGGGGTCCGCTCGACAGCCCCGGCAATGCCGCGACCGTGTCGCTGCGCGTGACCGAGGATGCGCTTGTCAGCGTCTCGGCCAATGTGATCCGCGGTTCGGGGCGGACGCCCTCCGTGCGCGTCGAAGGGCCGAAGCAGGTCGCGTGGGCCGGCAACGCGACGAGCGGCCAGCTCACCGGCAGCAATGGCGTCGTGAACGTGGTGGCTTAAGCCCTGATGAAGCTGAGTGCCGCGCCGTTCGTCGCTGCTGGGGCGACATCAAGTGCATCGTCGCGTCGCGTCGCGTCGATCCCGCCGGCGGCAAGTGCCGCGGCTGCCACGTCAAGGTCACGCACGCGCACGGCGATCGCGGCAATGCCCGGCGGGCGGCCGGCAGCGTCGGCGAAGACGAGCTGCGCACGGCCCGTCTCGACCGCGAGACCATCATCGCCCGCGACGACCGTGCGATCGAGCAGCCGCGCGGTTGCCTCGGCCGCCCCTGCTGGATCGTCGGCCAGCACGGTGAAGCGCTCGAGCGCCACGGCACCGTTGGGATGATCCGTCAGGCCTGGCGGCCAGGTCGCACCCGGCGTGAGGTGGCGGCAGAAGAACAGGCGGAGCCCGGGGGCGGTCTCGTTCCGGAGGTGGAACACATCGAACCGCGCCTCGATCGCGCCGGCACCGGGCATGGCAACGGCCCGCCCGAAATGCAGCAATGGCAGCGGATCAGCCCCGCGTGCGGCAAGCTCGGCGCGCGAGGCAGCGGCATCGAAGGCGCGCAGCGCGATCGCGACGAGGCCTTCGCCGGGGCCCGTCAGCCGCTCGCGCCATTTCAGGTTCTGCTCCGTCTCCGAGACGGTGCCCAGCAGCTCGATATAGTCATCGGCCAGCATGATGGTGTGGTTGGCGGTTCCCATGAGGGCCGAGTGAACGCCGCGCGGCGAGGTGCGGAAGCCCAGGCGCTCCCACCCCTCGCGCGCGGCGGCGAGGTCGTTCACCAGGACGATGCAATGATCGACGCCGCCCGTGTGACGCAGCATCTCGGTTGGCCTCAGGCGGCCTTCGGGATACCAGCGTCGGCGATGCCGACCTCGCGCGCCGTGGCGACGATGCTTCCCCAGGTATCATCCGGCAGCGGAACACCCTTCGCCCCACGCTCGGCGCGGGAGCGGTTCTCGACCTCGCCGGGGATCAGGATCTCGCCACCGGGTTCGGCCGGGCGGGATGACTTGTAGAACGCGATGTAACGCTCTGCCCGCTCCGCCATCTCCTCGACGGAGCCGAGCACATCGGGGCGGATGTAGAAGCTCATCATGCCGTTGGTGATGCGCCCGCGCGCGCCGTCGCGCGGGCCGCAGGTGCCGTTGCCGGTGAGCGCGCCGCCGAGGATCTCGCACATGAAGGCGAGGCCGGAGCCCTTGTGCAGGCCGAAGGCGCGGATCGCCCCCTCGCCATTCTCGGGGTTGCGATCGGGGTTCTCGCCGTAGAGCGTCACCGGGTCGCCGGAGAAGGTGCCGTCGGGGCGGATGAGCGCATCGGGCGGCAGCTTCTTGCCGCCGCGGCTGGCCACCAGCACCTTGCCTTCCGCGACGTGGCTCGTCGCGAAATCGAGGATGAGCGGACGGTTCGGGAGCGGAACGCCCATTGCATAGGGGGCGGTGGACAGCCTGCGGTCGACGCCGCCGAACGGGGCCACGAGCAGCGAGCCCTGGACGTTGACGTAGTGGATCGAGATCAGCCCGGCCGCTGCCGCCATCTCCGCCCAGTCGCCGGCCCGGCCGAGATGGCCGCTGTTGCGGAGCGCCACGGCCGAGAGCCCCATGGCCTTGGCCTTGTCGATGCCGAGCTGCACCGCGATGGGCGTCACCGTCTGTCCGAAGCCGAACTTGCCGTCGACGACCGCGAGGACGGGCGTGTCGACGACCGTTTCCGGCGTCACGTCGGCCAGCACCTTGCCTTCGTTCAGCCATTGGATGTAGCGCGGCACGCGCACCACGCCGTGGCTGTCATGGCCGACGAGGTTGGCCTCGACGAGGTAGCCGGCGATGCGCGCGGCTTCCGCCTCCGACGTTCCGGCCTTGGCAAAGATCGTTGCGACGAAGCTCTTGAGCTCGGCGACGGTGATGAGCATGGAATTTTCCCGATGGTGGAACCGGTCAGAAGCAAGCGCGGAGCGCCGGGGAGGTCAACCCCGCAGGCGGGCCCTTCAGCCTTGCGCCGCGCGGGCCATCTCGGCGAGGTAGCCGCGGTTGGCGGTCGGGCTGATCAGGATCTCGTTGATGCAGGCGTGCGGGGGCATCGTCACGGCAAACAGCACCGCCGCGGCAACGTCCTCTGGCTGCAGCATCCGGGCGCGCACCTCCGGCGGCAGCTTCACGGGGCGAAGGTCCATGATCGGGGTGTTCACCTCGCCAGGCTCGATCACGGTCGAGCGGACGCCGTGGCCGCATTCCTCCATGTTCAGCGTGTGGGAGAGCGCGACGAGCCCGTGCTTGGCCGCGACATAGGTGGGGCCCGACACGTGCCCGATGAACCGCCCCGCCCAGGAGGCGATGTGGACGATGATGCCCTGCGATGCGCGCAAGGCCGGCAGTGCTGCCTGCGCCACATAGGCCGGCGCCTTCAGGTTGCCATCGACCAGCGCCGAGATCGTTGCGGGCGTGAGCACGGCCCAGCGTCGCTCCGGCGCGTTGAGCCCGGCATTACTGACGACGATATCGAGCCGCCCGAAGGCCGCGAGCACGGCATCGCGTGCCGTGGCGACCTGCGCGGCATCAGTCAGGTCGGCGGCAGCGACGAAGGGCCCGCCGCCGATCATCGCGGCCGTCTCCTCGAGTGGGGCGGTGCGGCGGCCGGTGAGTGCGACCTTTGCCCCTTCCGCCGCGAGTGCGACAGCGGCCGCGCGGCCGATGCCGCTGCCCGCGCCGGTGACCCAGGCGACCTTTCCGTCGAGCCGTCCGGCCATGGTCAGAGAACCTTCCCGGATGTCTTGTCGATCAGGTGCATGTGCTCCATGTGCGCGGCGAGCGGCATCATCGTGCCGGCGACGGCACCGGCGGCAGGGTCGACGCGGCCGCACACGCTCGTGCCGTTGATGTGGAAATGCACCAGCGTTTCCATCCCCATCGGCTCGATCACGTCGAGCTTCACGGTCAGCGGGGCGAGGTTCTGCTTGTCGATGCGGGTCGCTTCCGTCAGGTGCTCGGGGCGGATGCCGAACAGTAGGTCCTTGTTCGCATGCGGGGCGTAGCGCGCCGTTCGCTCCTCCGGCACCGGAACGGACAGTCCGTCGCCGAGCTGCACGCTCAGCGCGCCGGCGGCCTGCGTGAGCGTGGCTGGGATCATGTTCATCGCGGGGCTGCCGATGAAGCCTGCGACGAAGATGGTGGCGGGGTTGCGGTAGAGCTCGTTCGGCGGGCCCACCTGTTCGATGATGCCGTGATTCATCACCACCACGCGGTCGGCCAGCGTCATCGCCTCGACCTGGTCATGCGTGACGTAGACGGTGGTGGTGCGCACCGTCTGGTGCACCTGCTTGATCTCGGTGCGCATCTGCACGCGGAGCTTTGCGTCGAGGTTTGAGAGCGGCTCGTCGAACAGGAATACCTTGGGGTCGCGCACGATGGCGCGGCCCATTGCCACGCGCTGGCGCTGCCCGCCCGAGAGCGCCTTCGGCTTGCGCTCGAGCAGTTCGCCGATGCCGAGGATGCGGGCGGCATTGTCCACCCGCCGCTTGATCTCCTCGCGCGAGAACTTGCGAAGCTTCAAGCCGAAGCTGATGTTGTCGTAGACGCTCATGTGCGGGTAGAGCGCGTAGTTCTGGAACACCATGGCAATGTCGCGGTCGCGCGGCGGGATGTCGTTCACCACCTCGCCGCCGATCGCGATCTCGCCCGAGGTGATCTCCTCGAGCCCTGCGATCATGCGCAGCGTCGTCGACTTGCCGCAGCCCGAGGGGCCGACGAGGACGACGAACTCCTCGTCCTCGATGTCGAGGTCGATGCCCTTCACCGCCTGGACCTGGCCCTCGTATTCCTTGACGATCCTGCGGAGCGATACCTGCGCCATGGGCGAGCCCTATCCTTTCGTCGCGCCGGCGGTCAGCCCGGCAATGTAGTAGTCCATCAGGAACACATAGACGATCACCGGCGGCAGCGCCGCGATCAGCGCGCCCGACATGATCTGCCCCCAGGCGAAGGTGTCGCCGCGTACCAGCTGGCTGACGATGCCGATCGTCAACGGCATCTGGTCGGGCCGCGTGATGAACGCGGTCGGATACACGAAGGCGGCCCAGGAGACGGTGAAGGCGAAGATGGTCGCGGCGATGATGCCGGGCAGGGCCACGGGGATGAAGATCTTGATCAGCATCTGCGGCCAGGTCGCACCATCGATCAGCGCCGCCTCGTCGAGCTCCTTCGGGATGGACGCGAAGTAGCCGATCATGATCCAGGTGCAGAACGGCACCGTCAGCGTCGGGTAGACCAGCACCAGGCCCCAGATCGAGTTGAGCAGGCCGAGCCCGCCGACGATCTGGTAGAGCGGGATGAACAGCAGCGTGTCGGGCACCAGGTAGGTCAGGAACACGCCGGTGGCCAGCGCCTGGCTGCCCCAGAACCGCATGCGGGAAAGCGCGAAGGCGGCCAGCACCGAGATCACCATCGTGATCGCGACGACGAGCAGCGTCACCACGATGCTGTTCCTGAAGAACGTCAGGAAGATCGGGTTGCCAAGGATGGCGGCGTAGTGCTCGAGCGTGGGGTCGCGGACCAGCCAGGGGCTCAGCGTCTGGTCGGCCATCTCGGTGTTCGTCTTCAGGCTCGTGATGAGCATGTAGAAGGGCGGGGCGAGGAAGATCAGCGAGGCGATGGCCAGCGAGACGTAGGAGACGCGCAGTGCCCAGAGCCGTTCGCTATGCAGGCTGCCCGCCTTGGTGTAGGCGCGCGGGAAGTCGCGGTTCGCCGCTGCGTCGGCCATGTCAGGCGATCTCCTTGGTGCGCCGCGTCACGCCACGCAGGATGAAGTAGGCAGCGACGGCGAGGATCGGCAGCATGAACAGCGACACCGCCGCGCCGCGCGGCAGGTTCGCGGAGAGGATGCCCACCTGGAACGCGTAGGTCGCGAAGAGGTGGGTGGTGTCGCGCGGGCCGCCATTGGTGAGCACGCGCACGATGTCGTAGTTGGCGAAGGTCACGATCAGGCTGAACAGCACGGTGATCGAGATGATGTTCTGCATCATCGGCAGCGTGATGAAGCGCAGCCTCTGCCATGACGTCGCGCCATCGATCGCGGCGGCCTCGTAGAGCTGTTCGGGAACGCTCTTCAGCGCGGCGAGGTACATGATCATGAAGAATGGCGCGCCATACCACACGTTCACGGTGATGACGGCGATGCGCGCCCACCACGGCGTGCCGAGCCAGGGGATCGAGGGGAAGCCGAAGACGTTGATGATCCAGTTGATCGACGAGTAGGACGGGTCGAACATCCACCACCAGCCGAGGGTCGACAGCGCCGGCGGGATCACCCACGGGATCAGCAGCATGCCGCGCCACTTGCGCTGCCCCTTGGTGGGGATGTTGTGCAGCATGTGGGCCAGCCAGAAGCCGATCAGCGCCTTCAGGAACACGGCCGTGAGGGCGAAGAAGCAGGACTGCCAGATGATCATCCGGAACGTTTCGGAATCGAGCAGGATCAGGTAGTTCTCGAACCCGATATTCGCCGTCATCCGGCGGTTCAGCGTCGAAAGGTAGATCGCCCAGGCGGCTGGGTAGGCGACGAGGCCCGCGATCACGAGGATCAGCGGCAGCGTCATGAGGAACGCGATGGACGACCGCCGTCGCGCCAGGCGCTCCAGCGAGGAGACGCCAGGCGAGCGCCCCTTGATCGCCGGCCGCGTGGAAAGCGCCGGCCTGGCAGTTCCGTCAGGTGCCATCACGCCCTCCAGGGATGCGGGCGCCGGCGGAACACGCTCCGCCGGCGCCCAACCGTGCCTCGACCGCGCGACCGTCAGCCGCGCGCGAAATTGCGCAGCTCGCGCTCGGCCCAGCCGAGCGCCTGGTCGACCGTCTGCCCGCCCTGGGCGATGCGCGCGATCAACCCGGTGTTCAGGCCCTGCGTGTAGGCCTGCACCGCGATCTCCGGAGGCGCGGGCGCGAAGGCCACCGAGGTCCTGGCGTTGTGGTGCGGCTTGATCGGGTAGTTGTAGACCACGCCCGTCGGCGGCCCCTCGTTCTGCCACACCGCGAAGTCGTTCATGCTGGCGAAGGGCGGAATGTCGTAGCCGTTGCTGATCGTCGTCTGCTTATCGGCCGACTCGCGCTCGGAGAGGAACTCGATCAGCGCCTTCGACGGCCCGACATTCCGGCTGAAGTTCCAGATGCCCCAGAAATACGGCAGGTACGGCGTGAACCGCCCCTCCGGCCCCGACGGCATCGGGAAGGTCCATTGCTGGTCGTGGCCCGCCATGTTGTCGCGCCGCGCCACCGCCCAGGCCGAGGGCGGGTTGAAGATCAGCGCCGAGCGACCGCCCTGGATGGCGCGGTTGTTCGAGGCGTCATCCCATGCCCACACATCGTTCGGCAGGAAGCGCGCGAGCCTCGCCATGTACTCGACTGCCGCGCGCAGCTTCTGGTTGCCGCTGACCGTGGGGCGGCCACGCTCGTCCAGCATGTTGGCGCCGAACGAGGCGAACAGCGCGCCCACCCAGTCGACCGCATCGGAGAAGCTGCCCATGGGCAGGCCGAAGGGAACGCCTGCGGCGTGGCACTTCTCGGCGGCCGCGAGGAAGGCATCCCAGTTCCAGCCATCGGCCCCCGGCCCGGCACGGTCGGCCGCCGGCCACATCTCGCGCGGGTCGAACCCGGCATGCTGCTTCAGCAGGTCGATGCGCCCGAGGCAGGGCTTCATCTGCGTGCCGGACACGGCCGGCACGGCAACCCACTTGCCGTCGCGCTTGGCCAGGTACTCGGCGGCCTGCGTCACTGCGCCGTACTTGGCGGCGAGCCTGCCCATCACGTCGTCCATCGGGACAAGCTGGTCGGCATAGGCGGCGGGGAACCAGGTCGGGAAGGAGAGGATGTCGTGGCCCGACTTGCTCTGCGCCTGCGCAGCGATCGTGAGCTCGTTCTGCCGGCCGACCGAGGTGATGAAGTCGACCTGCACGTCGACGCGCTCGCGCTGGCCCCAGGCCGCGCAGAGCTCGCGCAGCGCGCCGTTGCCGGCGGGAACCCAGTGATCCCAGAAGCCGCATCGGATGGTGGTGCGCGGCTGGCCATGCACGGCCGGCGCTGCCAGCGCCGAGGCCGCGACGCCGCCGATCCCCGCCTTGAGCGCGGAACGGCGCGATAGTGTCGCGTTGGTCATCCTGTTTCTCCCCTGCTTGCGTCCCGTATCCGGGTTTCTGCCGTCGTTTCCCGTGCCTCGCTTGTTGCATTGCAACAAGGATTCAGCCGGGGCTGGTGGTGGACTGTAACGTTGCACTGCGAAGCAACGCAACGGGCACCATGAAACCACTGCCATGTTTCGTGCCGGCTTGGCCGTCGCGCGCCGATGCGCTCAGATGCGGCACGGCGCGGCATCCGCTGCGCGGTCAAGACAACCGGAGGATGGGCAGTGCGCGCCAACAAGCTTCGTGAGATCTGGAAGGCCGGCGGAACGGTGGTGAACGGGTGGTGCGGCATCCCGTCCGGCGCGGCCGCCGAGGCGATGGTCCAGGGCGGCTGGGACAGCCTGACGGTCGATCTCCAGCACGGGCTGGTGCACTACGACACCGCACTGCCGATCCTGCAGGCAATCAGCACATCCGACATCGTGCCGCTCGCCCGCGTTCCCTGGAACGAGCCCGGCATCATCATGAAACTGCTCGACAGCGGCGCCTACGGCATCATCTGCCCGATGATCAATGACCGTGCCGAGTGCGAGCGCTTCGTGCAGGCCTGCCGCTACCCGCCGCACGGCTACCGCAGCTTCGGCCCGACGCGCGCGAACTGGTACGCCGGCTCCGACTACGCCAAGCACGCCAACGACACGATCGTCACCTTCGCGATGATCGAGACCGCACCGGCCCTCGACAACCTCGACGCGATCATGTCGACGCCGGGGCTCGACGCGATCTATGTCGGGCCGGCTGACCTTGGCCTCGCCCTCGGCGAGGGCCCGGTCGGCGACCCGACGAGCGAGAAGACGCTCGCGACGATGCGGAAGATCTGCGAGACGGCCAAGAAGCACGGCATCGTTCCGGGCACGCACACCTCGAGCCCCGAGGGTGCGCGCCGGATGTTCGAGATGGGCTTCCAGTTCGCCACGGTGCTGGCCGACACGGCCCTGCTCGTGAACGCGGCAAAGGCGGCGGTGGCGGCGACGAAGGGCACGGCAGGCCCGGCCAAGGGCACCGGCCCCTACTGAGGCGGCGTGATCGCGGCCGGGCGGCGTTACCCGCCCGGCCGTTTCGCGTCAGTGGATCTCTTCGGCCTTCGACAGCGCCTCGCGCAGCACGTCGATGCTGAAATCGGCCTTGCGGGCGGCACCGAGGATCACCGCCTCGCGGCGCGTCAGCAGGTCGTTCACGGCCGGGATCTTCGCGGCTACGTCGTGCGGGATCACGCAGGCGCCGTGACGGTCGGCGTGCACGAGCTCGCCGTCATGCACGGTCATGCCGTGGATGCTCACCGTCACGCCGACGGCGACGACATGCACGAAGGCGTGGCTCGGGTTCAGCATGCCGGCGATCATCGGGAAGGGCCGCGCCATCATCGAGAGGTCGCGGATCGAGCCGTTGGTGACGCAGCCCGCGACGCCGAGCCCCTTGTGCACCGTGGTCTGCACCTCGCCCCAGAAGGCGCCGGTGCCGGGCGTGCTGTCGATGTCCTGGATCACCGAGACGTTCGGGCCAGGCGTGGCGGTCGCGACATGCTCGTAATAGCGGAGGCGGAGCGCCTTGCGCTCGGCCGGGCTCATCGAGGGCGGCGCCTCGGCGCGGATCATCGCGGTGCGGGCATAGCCGATGAAGATCGCATCGGGGCTGTCATTGGTCACGAACGGCTTCGTCGTGAAGCGGATCAGCTGGCGCGGCGAGACCAGCTCCTCGAGCGCGTTGCAGATCGTCGGCGTATCGATCTTGGCGAGTGCGGCGAGCAGCGCAGGATCGTGGGCTGTCATCATGTCTCCTTCCCCGGTTGAGTGGCCATGGCGGCTGGCTGGTGCACTATGCCTGCGCATCCTCAGTCGCGGTAGGAGGGGTCCTCGCGGTCGAGCAGGCGGCGGAGTGCCGCCCACGGGCGCCATCCCTTGTCGGAACCACCGCTGAACTGGTCGCGCGTGCGCGCCACGACGGCGGCGGGCGGCAGCGAGAGCGGGCGGCTCATGCCGGTAGCCGCCACCTGGATGCGGCAGGCCATCTCCAGATAGTACATATAGTAGAAGGCCTCGGCGACCGTCTCGCCGACCGTCAGCAGCCCGTGGTTGCGCAGCAGAGCGCAGTTGAGCGCGCCAAGGTCACGCACGAGCCGCCCACGCTCGTCAAGATTGTCGTCGGCCGCGATCCCTTCGTAGTCGTGCACGGCGACCCGGCCGTGGAACTCCATGCTGATCTGGTTCAGCGGCAGGATGCCATCCTCCGTCGCCGCGACCGCCATGCCGGCGAGCGTGTGGGTGTGCATCACGCAATGGGCATCGTCGCGGCCCATGTGGATCGCGGAATGAATGACGAAGCCGGCGGGATTCACCGGCCACGCCTGCTCGCCGATCGGGTTGCCCTCGACATCGATCACGACGAGGGACGAGGCGGTGATCTCGGAGAACAGCATGCCGTAGGGGTTGATGAGGAAGCGCGGCTCCCCGTCCCCCGGCAGGCGGGCGGAGAGATGGGTGTAGATCAGGTCGTCCATCCCGAATCTCGCGATCAGCCGGTAGGCGGCGGCAAGGTCCTCCCGGAGGTCGCGCTCCGACGGCGCATGGTTCGGCTGCGGCGGGCGCGGGGCGATCAGGGTCATGGCGGCTCGGTTCCGGTGGCGTGACGGAAGGAGAGCATCGGCCTAGCCTCACCCGCATGCAACACGGGGGACCGGTGATGGGGCAACGCGATGGGATCGCTGCGGCGCGGCTGGCGCTGATCGCGCATCTGCGCGCGACGGAGGGTGCGCAGGTCGCGCTGCTGCAACGGCTGCTGCGGGCGCCATCGGCAAACCCGCCCGGCGACACGCGGCCAGCGGCGGCGGTGCTGGCGGCGTTCCTCGACGTCGAGGGGTGCCCGGCACGCATCCATGCCGCGCGGCCTGAGCTGCCCAACCTCGTCGCTGCGTTCGATGGCCGGGGTGAAGGCGAGGGCGGGCATCTCGTGTTCAACGGCCATATCGACGTGTTCCCGCCGAACGACGCCGATGGCTGGTCGGGCGAACTCCGCGAAGGGCGGCTCTACGGCCGTGGCGCGGCCGACATGAAGACCGGCACGGCGGCGAGCAGCATCGCCTTCGCCGCGCTGCACCGGTTCCGCGATGTCCTCCCCGGCCGCGTGACGCTGACGGCGGTGAGCGACGAGCAGACGGGCGGTGCGCTCGGCACGAAGTGGCTGTTCGAGACGATGGGCGAGGCGATCAGGGGCGACGTGCTGCTGAACGGCGAGCCTTCGGGCATCAACAACATCCGCTTCATGGAGAAGGGCACGCTGCGCTTCACCGTGACGGTGCGTACCCCCGGCGGGCACGGCGGCTATCCCCACCTGTCGCCGAGCGCGATCAAGATCGCAGCCGCGATTGTCCAGGCCCTCGATGCGCTGCACGGCTTCGCACCGCCACTACCCGACGCGGTGGCCCGCGCGCTGGACGATCCTGCGACGATCGCCGCCCATGACGCGGGGCTCGGGCAGGGGGCAAGCCGGTGGGTGCGGCAGATCGCGTTCAACGCCGGCGTGATCCGCGGCGGGCGGAAGGTGAACCAGCTGCCCGACCTGTGTGAGCTCGAATGCGATATCCGCTACCCCTGGGGCCTGACGCGCGCTGCCGTTGAGGCGAACGTGGCGCGCATCCTCGGCGGCTTCCCCGAGGCGTCATGGGTGGTGACGGAGACACACTCTTACCCGCCGTCGCTCGCCCCGCCGGACGACCCGATGGTGCGCATCCTCGCCGATGTGGTGGAGCATGACCTCGGCGCGCCGCGCCCAGTGCCGTGCTCGAGCCTCGGCGGATCGGACAGCCGATATTGGCGCTATGCGGGCGTGCCGGCCTACCTCTATGGCCCCTCGCCGGTGAGCATGGGGCGGGCTGACGAGCACGTGACGGTGGCCGAGTTCCTGCACATCGCCAAGGCGCATGCGCTGGCGGCCTTTGACTGGCTCGCACTCAGGGGCGGAGGCAACCAAAGATTGTAGTGCTGGTCCAACGCGTCCAAAAAACAGAGAATGATCGTTATTACGGCGATTCACGCTTGTGGTCGCGCGTGGGTTGCGGTAAACAACCGTCATTCGGGATGATTTGACGAGGTTTATCTTATTAATGACTTCAGGGGCCTGGGGAGGCCTGTCATGGAGCGCGATCCAGCCGGGGGGGTGGATCGCGCTCCGGGGGCGGCTGGCAACGGGGAGCCGCCGCCCCCTTCGCGCGTCAGAGCATCCTGTCGCCGCGCCGCACCGGGGCCGTGTCCCACGGGGCGCGTCCGACCTCGCGGAAAACGTCCGCTTTCGACAGGCCAAGGTCGTGCAGCATGCGCTCGTCGAGCGAGGCGAGCTCGTGTCGCGTCGTCACCGCGACCCACATCCGGCGCATGACCGTCCACAGCGAGACCGGCGCGGGCTGGGCACCGCCCGCGAATCCGGCTTGAGTGGTCCTGGTGGCGATGGTGGGGGCGGACATGGTCCGGATTCCTCTCTGGTCTGGTTCGCGGGGGCCTGATGCCGCCGCGCCATGCACTCTGCACACTCCCAACCCATCACAGAAATGCATTGATGTGATTTGGTCGATCATGAAACATCATCGGTGCCAGAAGGCGAACGGAAGGCCAACGGAGGGCCAACGGAGGGCCAGATGAACGCACCCACCCACCTCATGAACGCACCGACCGGCCTGGACACCGACCTGCTGCGCAGCTTCGTGCTGATCGCCGAGGGGCGCAGCTTTACCCATGCCGCAACCGTCGTCGGCCGCACGCAATCGGCCGTCTCGATGCAGATGCGACGCCTCGAGGAGCTGCTCGGCAAACCGCTTTTCCGCAAGGCAGGGCGGCGGACCGAGTTGACCGAGCATGGCCAGTTCCTGCTCGCCCGCGCCCGCGGCGTGGTCGGCATGACCGACGAGATCGTCGCTGCCTTCCGCGCGCCGCGGCTGACCGGCACCGTCCGCATCGGCGCGCCTGACGACTATGCCACGCGCTATCTCCCCGACATCATGGCGCGTTTCGCCGCGACCCACCCGGATGTCGAGATGCTGGTGGTGTGCGAGCCGTCCGAGAACCTCGCCGGACAGCTCGAGGCCGGCGACATCGACCTCTCGCTCATCTCGGTCGGCTGTGCGCCGCCGCGCGCGGAAGTGGTATGGCAGGGGCCGCTTCTCTGGGTCGGCTCTCGCGACCATCCCGACCTGCACAAGCGCGATCCGCTGCCGCTCGCGCTCGGCCACGGCGCATGCACGTGGCGGCGGAGCGCGGAGCGTGCGCTTGACGAGGCCGGGCGCCGCTACCGCGTGGCCTATCTCTCAAACAGCCAGGCTGGGCAGCATTCCGCCGTGCTCGCCGGCCTTGCCATCTCGGTCAACACGCCCTGTACGCTGCCCCCAGGCCTGCGCATCCTCGGCCCTGCGGAAGGCCTGCCGCCGCTGCCCGGCTTCTCGATCGCGCTCGCTGTCGCCCCCACTGCGCGCCAGCCGCTTGCCGATGCGCTCGCCCGCCATATCGCCGCGTCGTTCCGGGCAGAGGCAGCCGCCGAGGGGTTGGTCGCACCCGCTGCGTGATTCGTTCGCATTCGCGAATTGATCTGGCGCAATGCATCCGCCGCTGGCGCGGGTCGAAGCTTTTCGCCATGCAAGCCACGGTTCCCTGGACTGACCTGATCGCGCGCTGGGACGGCCGCGTTCCCCGCTACACCAGCTACCCGACGGCAGTCTCGTTCCACCCGGGGATCGATGCCGATACGGTCGGATCATGGCTCGCGCGCCTCGACCCAGGCGCTCCGGTCTCGCTCTATCTCCACGTGCCTTTCTGCAAGCGCATGTGCTGGTACTGCGGCTGCAATACCATGGTGGCCAACACCATGGCGCCGGTGGAGGCCTATGCCCGCGACCTGATCGCCGAAGCCGAGCTCCTGGCCGCTCGCCTGCCCGCCCGCATGCGCGTCACGCGCATCCACTGGGGCGGCGGCACGCCCTCCATCCTGGGGCCCACGCACTGGGGCCGTGTCGATGCCGCAATCCGCCGGCTGTTCGACCTTGCCCCCGATGCCGAGATCGCGGTCGAGCTCGATCCGCGCACGCTGACGCGGCCGATGATCGCCGCGCTGGCCGCGAGCGGGGTGACGCGCACCTCCCTTGGCGTGCAGGATTTCAACCCGGAAGTGCAGAAGTCCGTCAACCGCGTTCAGCCACTCGCGATGGTGGCGGACGCGATCGCGCGGCTGCGCGGCGCGCGGATCGAGGCGATCAACCTCGACCTCATGTACGGCCTGCCGCACCAGGACGAGTTCTCGGTGGCGCTGACCGCTCGCGAGGCGCTGAAGTTCGCGCCTGATCGCGTGGCGCTGTTCGGCTATGCGCATGTGCCGTGGATGAAGCGCAACATGCGCATGATCGACGACGCGACGCTGCCCGACGCCGCCGCACGGCTCGCTCAGTTCCACGCAGCCTCCCGCGTGTTCGACACGGCCGGCTATGCCGCGATCGGCCTTGACCACTTTGCCAAGCCCGACGATCCGCTCAGCCGTGCGCAGGAAGCGGGAACGCTGCGCCGCAACTTCCAGGGCTACACCGATGATGCTGCCCCCGTTCTGCTCGGCCTTGGCGCCTCGGCGATCACCGCACTGCCCGATGGCTATGCGCAGAACGAGGCGGGCATCCCTGCCTGGCGCAATGCCGTGACCGCCGGCCGCCTCGCGATCGCGCGCGGCACGGCGCTGGATGACGAGGATCGCCTGCGTGCGGCGCTGATCGAGCGGGTGATGTGCGACCTTGCCGTCGATGTCGGGGCGGTCTGCCGCGCATGGAAGGTCCCGGCCAGCCGCTTTGCCGGCATCCTGCCGCAGGTCGATGCGATGGCCGCCGACGGGCTTGTCGTGCGCGAGGGCTGGCGCATCGCGGTGCTGCCGCGCGGCCGCGCCTTCCTGCGCACGGTCGCCGCGCTGTTCGACCATCGGCTCGACTCCCGGCAGGACTCCGGGGCCCGCCGCCACGCGCGCGCCGTGTAGCTGTCCTGGTCTGGACCGCGGGCGCGGGGTGTAGCAGCCTGCGTCCCGAGCGCGGGATACACGGACCGGGGACAATCACACCATGACGATCGGCGTCGGCGGCAGCACCGCAGAGGCGGAACTAGCGGCGATTACCTCCATGCGCGATGCCGTGCCACCGATCGGGGCGGAGGAGATTGCCCGCCGGGTCGCTGCCGCGCGCGTGGTGATGGAGGAGCAGGGCGTCGAGGCGATGTGGCTCGACGGCACCACGAACCTTGCCTACTTCACCGGCCTTCGCCACGGCCAGTCGGAGCGCATGGTGGGCGCGATCCTGCCGCGCCGCGGCGAGATCACCTTCATCTGCCCCGAATTCGAGGCCGAGCGCATCCGCGCGATGCAACCCATCCCCGCCCCGGTGCGCGGGTGGGAGGAGGACGAGGACCCCTTCGCGCTCTTCTACGACACGCTGCGGTCGCTCCAGATCACCTCTGGCGGCATCGCGATCGATGATCTCGCGCACGCTTTCATCGCGCACGGCATCCGCGAGACGGGCGGGGCCGATTACCGCTACGGCAGGTCGGCCTCGATCGCCTCGTTCCTCCGTCAGCGCAAGACCGGGCACGAGATCGCACTCATCACCCAGGCGATGAAGACCACGGTCGACATCCACGCCGCCGCGGCGCGCATCCTGCACGAGGGGATCGCCACGACGGCGGTGCAGGCCTTCGTCGATGCCGCCCATCGCAAGGCGGGCTTCGATGGCGGCTGCCCGTTCAACATCGTGCTGTTCGGCGAAGCATCCGCCTATCCGCACGGCGTGCCGTATCCGCAGACGCTCAAGGCAGGCGACATGGTGCTGATCGATTGCGGCGCGTCGCTGCACAACTACCGTTCCGACATCACCCGCTCCTACGTGTTCGGCGAACCGACTGAGCGCCAGCGTTTCCTCTGGAACACGGTGAAGGAGAGCCAGGCGGCAGGCTTTGCCGCAGCGCGCCCGGGTGTTGCCTGCGGCGCGCTTGACGATGCCGCGCGCGGCGTGATCGTCGCGGCAGGCTTCGGGCCTGGCTACAAGACGCCCGGGCTGCCGCATCGCGTCGGTCACGGTGTCGGGATGGACGGGCACGAGGAGCCCTATTTCGTGAAGGGCAACGCGCTGCCGCTCGATGTCGGCATGTGCGGCTCGATCGAGCCGACACTCGCCGTGTATGGCGAGTGCGGCATCAGGCTCGAGGACCACATCCATGTGACGGAGAAGGGCGCTGCATGGTTCACCGCGCCCGCCCATTCCGTTGACGATCCGTTCGGCGTGGAGGCCAGGTGATGAGCGATTTCCCGAAAAACCCGCTGATCGGCTTCGCCCACATCGCCTATCGCTTCGGCGAGCGGTTCCCGCTGCGGAACACCGGGCTGCCCTTCATCGAGCTCCGCTCGCGCGAGGAGCTTGCCGCGCGCGTTGGCGAGCTCGACGTCCTCGTCGTCTCCGGCTTCTGGAACAACGCGCTCGCGCCGGATGCGAAGAAGCTCCGCTTCGTGCAGTCGATCAGCGCCGGCGTCGACCAGTACGACAAGGCGGTGTTCGCCGCGCACGGCATCCGGCTCGCCTCGGCACAGGGGGCGAATGCGCGCGCTGTGTCGGATCATGCGATGGCGCTGGTGCTGGCGATGTATCGCCGCATCCCCGAGGCGCGCGACAACCAGGGCAAGCCGTTCTGGCGCGGCATGATCGGCGACCTTGGCCAGCGCGAGGACGAGCTCGGCGGCAAGACGATGCTGGTGGTGGGGCTTGGCCGCATTGGCGGGCGCCTCGCGCGTCTGGCCAAGGCCTTCGACATGACCGTCATCGGCATCCGCGGCAACCCCGCTTCGGGCGGGGAGGGGGCTGACGAGGTGCATGGCCTCGCCGCGCTGCCATCGCTGCTGCCGCGCGCCGATGTGGTGGCGCTGACCTGCCCGCTGACGCCCGAAACGACGGGACTGATCGGCGCCGCGGCGCTTGGCCTGATGAAGCCTTCTGCCATCCTCGTCAATGCCGCCCGCGGCAAGGTGGTCGACACCGGCGCGCTCGTCGTGGCCCTTCAGGCGGGGCGGATCGCGGGCGCCGCGCTCGACGTCACGGAGCCGGAGCCGTTGCCGCCGGAAAGCCCGCTGTGGTCGATGCCGAACGTGCTGATCACACCGCACACGGGCGGCGAGACGCGGTCCTACGAGGACAACGTGCTCGACCTGCTGATGGAGAATCTCGGGCGGCTGCAGCGTGGCGAAAAGGAGCTGAAGAACCAGGTCGTCTGACGCGCGGCGCTTGCGGGGCGGCCAGGCCGGGGCGCAGGCTCGGCGCGCGGCATCATGCCGTGGAGGCGAAACGACCGTGATCGCGGCCTTTCTCGAGGCGCAGCCCCTGCTTGCGCTGTTCCTGGTCATCGGGGTGGGCTACGCACTCGGGCAGGTCTCGGTCCGCGGCTTCTCGCTCGGCGTCGGCGCGGTGCTGTTCGCAGGGCTGTTCGTCGGCGCGCTTGCGCCGCGCGCGGCTCCGCCGGGGATGGTCAGCACGCTGGGCCTGCTGATGTTCCTCTACGGCGTCGGCATCCAGTACGGCAGGCAGTTCTTCGCCGGGCTCGCGGGTCCCGGGCTTGTGTGGAACGCACTCGCGCTCGCGGCCGTCCTTGCGTCCCTCCTCGTCGCGGTCCAGGCGGGCAGTCTGCTCGGGCTTTCCGTGCCGATCTCGGTCGGCCTGTTCGCCGGGGCGGGCACATCCACCGCGGCACTCCAGGCAGCGCTCGCCGCGGCCGGCAGCAAGGACCCCGCGATCGGCTATTCGGTGGCCTATCCGATCGGCGTGATCGGGCCGATCCTCGCGATCCACTTCGTCACCGCCTGGCTGAAGCCCGTGATCGCGAACCCCGCGGCGGCGCTGCGCTTCGCCGAGGTGACGGTCACGCAGCCCGGCATGATCGGCCGCAACATCGCTGCCGTCGCTGCCTCGCTCCCCGCTGGCGTGAGCATCAGCGGCCTCAGGCGCGACCACATGAACATGCTGGCCGAACCAGCGCTGACGCTGGAGGAGGATGACGCGCTTCTGCTGCTGGGCCTTCCCGCAGCACTCGACGCGGCCATCGCGTTGCTGGGCACGGCCGATCCGCAGCGCATCGCCAAGGACAGGCGCGACCTCGACATCGTCCGCGTGTTCGTCTCCAAGCCAGGCCTGCTCGGCCGCATGATCGCCGAGTTGCCTTCGCCCGGCTTTCCGATGCGCATCACGCATGTGCGTCGTGGCGACGCGGAATTGATCGCCGAGCCTGACCTGATGCTCGAGGCGGGCGACCGCGTGGTGGTTCTTGCACCGGCGGCGAAGCTGGCAGAGGTGCGTGCGCATTTCGGCGATTCGATCCGCGGCAACGCGGAGTTCTCCTACGTCTCGGTCGGGTTCGGCATGGTGCTTGGCCTTGCGCTCGGCGTCGTGCCGAGCCCGCTGCCGGGCGTTGGGGTGTTCACGCTCGGCGTCGCCGGCGGGCCGCTGATCGTGGCGCTGATCCTCGGCGCGCTCGGCCGCACCGGCCCGATCGGCTGGCGCATGCCGATGACGGCCAACCTGGTGCTGCGCAATTTCGGGCTGACGGTGTTCCTCGCCGCCGTCGCAATGGGAGCGGGCAGGCCCTTCGTCGACGAGGTGGCGCGATCGGGCGTGCCGATCCTGCTCGCCGCCGCGCTGGTGCTCAGCGCCAATGTCGGCGTCGTGCTCCTCATCGGGCTGCTCGTGCTGAAGGTGCCCTACGATTCGCTGATCGGCGTCATGGCGGGGGCGACAGGCAACCCGGCCATCCCGGCCTATGGCGCGCGGCGCCTGCAGTCTGACCGCGTCGATGTCGGCTACGCAACGATCTTCCCCTCGATGACGATCGCGAAGGTGATCGCCGCCCAGGTTGCCGTCACGCTTGCCTCCACCCCCGGCTGAGCGCGCTGAACACCCATTGATGTGAATCAATGAAAGATCGTGGTTCCATTCATAAGTTCATAACTTCGAATATGAAGTGTTATTGGCCGGACGCAACGGCCGGAAGGGAGGATCATGTTGCCAGCACCAGTACGGCAGGGCATGCCCGGCCGCCGCTTCTTCCTTGCCGCGGCATCGGCGCTCGCGGCCACGGCGACGCTCGCCCCGACGCGCGCCTCCGTCGCGACGCGGGCGCGCATCGTCATCCTCGGGGCTGGCGCTGCCGGGCTCTCGATGGCCTCGCGACTGGCGCAGCGCCTTGATGGGGCGACCATCACCCTCGTCGATGCCAGGAAGGCGCATTACTACCAGCCTGGCTTCACCCTGGTTGCGGCCGGGCTGAAGCCGGCGGCCTACGCTGTCAGCCGGACCGCAGACTTCGTCAGCCCCAGCGTGCGGTTGGTCGAGGACAGGGCGGTGGAGATCGACCCCGAGGCGCGCCGCGTGACGACCGCCGGTGGCCAGCGCCTCGACTATGATTTCCTGATCCTCGCCACCGGCCTCTCGCTCGACTACGCCGCCATCGCGGGCATGGATATCGCGCGCATCGGCCGCGATGGCCTTGGCTCCGTCTATGCCGGGCCGGAGGCTGCGGCGGCGACCTGGCGCGCGATGTCGGCCTTCGCCGACCGTGGCGGCACCGCGCTGTTCTGCCGGCCCTCGACCGAGATGAAATGCGCCGGCGCGCCGCTGAAATACGCGTTCCTGACCGACGATACGCTGCGGCGCCGCGGCAACCGCGGCAAGGCGGAGCTCATCTACAACGCGCACAACAAGGTGCTGTTCAGCGTGCCGATCGTCGCGGAAAAGCTCCGCATGCTGTATCGCGACCGCGGCATCACGGTGAACCACGAGCATGAGCTCGCGGCGATCGACCCGGGCGCGCGGACGGCCACGTTCAGGACAGCCTCCGGAATGGTGCCGATACGATACGATTTCATCAATGTGGTGCCGCCGATGCGCGCGCCAGAGGTGGTGCGCAACTCGCCGCTCCGCTGGCAGCAGGGGCCGTTTGCCGCGGATGGCTGGGCCGAGGTCGATCGCGCGACGCTGCGCCATCGCCGCTACGCCAACGTGTTCGCGGTGGGTGACGTCGCCGGCGTGCCGAAGGGCAAGACGGCCGCCTCGGTGAAGTGGCAGGTGCCCGTTGCCGTCGATCATCTCGTCGCCGACATCGAGGGGCGCGAGAGCACCGAGCGCTACAACGGCTACACCTCGTGCCCGATGATCACGCGCGTCGGCCGCGCGATGCTGGTCGAGTTCGACTACGACGACAATCTCGTCCCGTCATTCCCCGGCGTGATCGCGCCGCTCGAGGAATTGTGGGTGAGCTGGATCATGAAGGAGGTCGGGCTGAAGCCGACCTATCTCGCGATGCTGCGCGGCCTGGCGTAGGGGGAGGGGACCATGAAGGAACTCGATATCGGCACCTTCGTCGCGGTGTTCCAGGAGATGCTGGGGCCGTGGCTGTGGGTGATCGCAGCGCTTGCCGTTGCAGCGACGGTGCTGCTCGCCGTCGTGCTGCTTCGCGACCGTGGCGTGGTGTCGCGGCGCCTGCTCTGGGCCGAGGGGGCTGGGCTTGTCGGCGGTGTCGCCGCCGTCCTTGTCATGCAGGCGGTGACGAATTCCGGCTTCCGCGATATCGGCGGGCCGATCGATTGGGTGCTCATCGCGCTCATCTTCGCCGCCGGTGCGGTGGGCGCGACGATGGGCGTCTATGGGTTGATGGGCATGCTCCGTCGCGCGGCGTGATCCGTGCAGCAGTATGCGCTGCCGCAGCGCGCCCCGCCGCTGATGCCGACGCTATCCTGACGCGGGTGGTGTTTCCCCGCGACGGATAGCGCCGGGCCATGGGCAGCGACGGCAGGTCATGCTCTCGGCAGCACGAACGTCCTTGCGAAAGTCGCTGATCCGGGCGCGGACGATCCCCGCCTGCTGTGCGACGAACGCTTCAAGCCGCTTGACGCGTTCGATCTGCTCCGCCGCGACGCGCTGCCGATCTGCTTCCTCCGCCAGCCTTGCAGCAGTCTGTTCGCCCTGCGCACCGACGGCGCGGACGATCACGCCAACGTCGTCGTCCTCGCGTACGGTGCGTGGAAGCGCCGGCCTGGTGTTCCCCGGTGCGGTCATCGAGGGCCTGCCATCTCGCGAAGGCGATCGGCGGCGGGGAACCTCCCGCTGCGGCGGCGAGCACCCTGTCGCGCACTGGGATGAAGCCACCGAAATAGAGATCGCTGGTGGCCGCGAAGGCCGCCCGCGTCTCCGGCGCTGCCGTGCCAGCCGGGCTGAGTTCGACGAGGCGGCGCCAGGCGAGCTCAGCCGCACCGCGGCGTGTCATCAACCGGGACAGGCGGGCGGTGTTCAGTTCACCCGCCCGGTTCGCGATGGCGAGATCGCGGCACGTTCGGCACCGGCATCCTCGCGCATTCGCCGTGCGAGGAACGTCGTCTCGTTCAGCAGTGCGAGCGTCGTGTCGGTGGGTGTGCGCAACCGGCCGGTGCTGGCCCCCTGTGGATTGGGTGAGCAGCGGGGATAACGCGATGAAGCCGCCGGCTAATGATGGGGAAAACGTGGATCGCGGGCATGGTGCTGTCGGCGGCATGGCGGAAGGCGGAGTCGCCGCCTATGACACACGCGGCGCTGGCGGACCGGCCCGATCCCTGCGAACATAGCAGGAACATAGGGTGGCTTGGCCAAGCGGCTGTGGCAACCGGGTGACAGGCGCGACACCGTATTTCGTGTTTCGCGCCGTCACTTGGCGCTACATCTTGATGTGGAGGCTCAGCCTCTGCATGCTCGCCATGGCGTGCCGGGCGGATCGGCAATGCGGATCGGGAGGGTGGCGTGCCGGACACGATGACGCTTGACGTTGTGAACCTCGACACGGTGCAACTGCCCGGCCGGCACCCCGTGCGCGTCGATCGTTCGCGCGATGCATTGTTGACGGATTTTGGCCGTGCCACGCTCGATGACCGCTACCTGATGCCGGGCGAGGGCTACCAGGACCTGTTCGCCCGCGTAGCCTCCTACTACGCCGACGATGCCGGCCATGCGCAGCGCCTGTACGATGCGATGTCGCAGCTCTGGTTCATGCCCGCGACACCGGTTCTGTCCAATGGCGGAACGACGCGCGGCCTGCCGATCTCCTGCTTCCTGAACGAGGCGACCGACAGCCTCGACGGCATTGTCGGGCTCTGGAACGAGAATGTGTGGCTCGCCTCGAAGGGCGGCGGCATCGGCAGCTACTGGGGCAACCTGCGCTCGATCGGCGAGCGTGTCGGCCATAACGGCAAGACCTCCGGCGTCATCCCCTTCATCCGGGTGATGGACAGCCTCACGCTCGCGATCAGCCAGGGTTCTCTCCGCCGCGGCTCTGCGGCCGTGTACCTGCCGCTGAGCCACCCGGAGATCGAGGAGTTCGTCGAGATCCGCCGGCCGACCGGCGGTGATCCGAACCGCAAGGCGCTGAACCTGCATCACGGCGTCCTGGTGCCCGATGCCTTCATGCGGGCGGTGGAGGCCGATGAGCCGTGGGCGCTCACCAGCCCGAAGGACGGGGCGGTGGTGCGCACCGTCTCTGCCCGCGCGCTCTGGATCCGCATCCTCACCGCGCGGATCGAGACGGGCGAGCCCTATCTCGTGTTCTCCGACCATGTGAACAACGCGCGCCCCGAGCACCAGAAGCTCGCCGGCCTCGAGGTGAAGACGTCCAACCTCTGCAGCGAGATCACGCTGCCGACGGGCCTCGACAAGGACGGAAAGCAGCGTACGGCGGTGTGCTGCCTCTCCTCCCTCAACCTCGAGACGTGGGATGCGTGGGAGAACGAGCCACGTTTCATCGAGGATATCATGCGGTTCCTCGACAACGTGCTGCAGGACTTCATCGACCGTGCGCCGGAGGGGATGGAGCGCGCGCGCTATTCCGCGATGCGCGAGCGCAGCGTGGGCCTCGGCGTCATGGGGTTCCACTCGTTCCTGCAGCAGAAGATGGTGCCGTTCGAGGGCGTGATCGCGAAGGTGTGGAACAAGCGCATCTTCCGGCACATCAAGGCGCAGTGCGACGCTGCCTCGCGGACGCTGGCCGAGGAGCGTGGCGCATGCCCCGATGCCGCCGACTACGGCATCATGGAGCGCTTCTCGAACAAGATCGCGATCGCGCCGACCGCCTCGATCTCGGTGATCGCAGGCAACGCCAGCCCGGGGATCGAGCCGATCGCTGCGAACGTGTTCATCCAGAAGACGCTGTCGGGCAGCTTCGTGGTGCGCAACCGCGACCTCCAGAAGCTGCTCGCGTCGAAGGGCCGCGACGACGAGGACACCTGGACGTCGATCACGGTGAACAAGGGCTCGGTGCAGCATCTCGACTGCCTCGACGAGCACGAGAAGGCGGTGTTCCGCACGGCCTACGAGCTCGACCAGCGCTGGGTGATCGAGCATGCGGCGGACCGTACGCCCTTCATCTGCCAGAGCCAGAGCGTGAACGTGTTCCTGCCCGCCAACGCGCATAAGCGCGACCTGCACCAGATCCACTACCAGGCCTGGAAGAAGGGCGTGAAGAGCCTCTACTACTGCCGCTCGCTCTCCATCCAGCGCGCCGACACGGTGAGCGAGAAGGCGGAGATGTCGATCGGCACCGTGCGCGCGCCGGTGCCGGGCGTGGCCAACGACATCGCGGTGCCGCTCCCGCTGGTGGCGGCAGCAGCGAAGACCGGCGAAACGACGGACTACGAGGAATGCCTCGCCTGCCAGTGAGGCAGCCAGTCAGGCTGGGTGGCGATGGCATGGGGATGCGTGAGCGGGGGCCGTCTGGCCCCCGCGTCACCTGCGGATCATGACGGGAGACGAGCGATGGCTGATGGACACCCGAACGGAACGAACGGGCACCGCAACGGTGGGCACTCGCCCGACGAGCTGCCGGTGCGGTTCGACCTGCTCACCGAGAACCCTGTCTACAAGCCCTTCCGCTACCCCTGGGCCTATGACGCGTGGTTGACGCAGCAGCGCATCCACTGGCTACCCGAGGAAGTGCCGCTCGCCGATGACGTGAAGGATTGGCACAAGAACCTTTCCGCCGGTGAGCGCAACCTGCTGTCGCAGATCTTCCGGTTCTTCACCCAGGCCGATGTCGAGGTGAACAACTGCTACATGAAGCACTACAGCCAGGTGTTCAAACCCACCGAAGTGCTGATGATGCTCTCGGCGTTTTCCAACATCGAGACGGTGCACATCGCCGCCTACAGCCACCTGCTCGACACCATCGGCATGCCGGAACTCGAGTACCAGGCCTTCCTCCGCTACAAGGAGATGAAGGACAAGTACGACTACATGCAGACCTTCCGGGTCGACAGCAAACCCGAGATCGCCAAGACGCTCGCCGCCTTCGGCGCCTTCACCGAGGGGCTGCAGCTCTTCGCCTCCTTCGCCATCCTCATGAACTTCCCCCGCTTCAACAAGATGAAGGGGATGGGCCAGATCGTCTCCTGGTCGGTGCGTGACGAGACGCTGCATTGCCTCAGCGTGATCCGCCTGTTCCGCACCTTCGTGCAGGAGAACCCCGAGATCTGGACGGACGAACTCCGCCGCGAAATCTATCTCATCTGCGCAACGATCGTCGAGCACGAGGATGCGTTCATCGACCTCGCCTTCGAGCTCGGCGGCGTCGAGGGGCTCGATGCGCCCTCGGTGAAGCAGTACATCCGCTTCATCGCCGATCGGCGCCTCGTGCAGCTCGGCCTCGAGCCGATGTACCACGTCGCGAAGAATCCGCTGCCGTGGCTCGACGAGATGCTGAACGGCATCGAGCACACGAACTTCTTCGAGAACCGCGCGACCGAGTATTCCAAGGCCTCGACCGTCGGCACGTGGGAGGAGGCGTTCGCGGATGCCACCTTCACCGACAAGCAGCCGAGCGGGGCGATCGCGCTCGCCTGACCGCGTTGCCGCAGTGTGCTGGGCGTGATGCTGCGAGCGTGATGCTGCGCTGCGGCATCACGGTCCCGTCACGCGGCTGCGGTGAGGGGTTCAGTTGCGTGGTGATTCCGCGCTAGTCTCATGCTTCGTGAAGGCAGGGCTTGGGGCGAGCGTGGTGGCGTTCGCGGCCGGAGAGGGATGTCATGGGTGTCGACGATGCTGAACTTGAACATCCGGCGCGGGAAGGGGTACGGCACCCGCCGCGCTACAGCCGCCGCCTGTCGGACAAGATCCTGATTGCGTTCCACCACGCGTGCGACCAGGGCGATTTCGAGGTTGGCGAGCAACTGCTGCACATCCTCGAGATGATGCTGACGCGCCGCCCGCTCTCTCCCGACACGAACCGGCGGAAGAACATGGAGAGCCTGGTCGCCGCGCATGAGCGGCTCTGGCACCTCCGCCACCCCGAGGCGCGCGACGACTGAGCCGCCGCGCCGTGCGCTCCAGTCAGCGGAACGGGATGCGCACGCCGAACTCAGCCCCGCCGCCGCCGTGGGGGCCATAGCCCCAACCCTGCCCGTAGCCATGGCCGTAGGGCACCGCGTAGCCGGGGATGACAATGACCGGCGGCGGGCGATAGGCGCGCGGTGGCAAGATGATGACCGCCGGCGGGCGATAGCCCCAGCCGCCGCCATGCCCCCAACTCGGCCCGTGTCCCCAGCCGGGCCCATGGCCACGCTGGTGCCCATGCCATCCGCCGTGGCGGCCGCGGTCACGATCAGCTTCTGCTGCCGTCGGCGCGAGCGCGAGCCCGCCGCCCAGCAGCAAAGCAGCGAGTGGTGTGGTCACGCGACGGTCCGGCATCGTCCGCTCCCTGGTCTGCCGCCGGGACGATCCCCGCGGCGCTGATCCAGCCCTGCCGAGTCTCCGCCCACCCCATGGCGGGACCATGTCCGCCCCCGCCACGAATCCGCCTTCGATCGGGCATCGCGCACCGCTGCACGCTCCTGGCCGGGTCACGTTGGCGGGAGCGTGCCGGCGTGCCGGAGCACCGCTTCTGCCTCGTCGGTGAACGCGCCGTCGGCGCGGTGAAGCACGAGGCCTGGCAGGATGCGGCACGCCCCCCGCCCGCCCTTCCGGCCCGCGAGCAGAAGCCGCTTCGCAGGCAGCCCTGCCCGCGGCCAGAGCGGCAGCAGGGTGGCCGACCCGAGTCGCGCGGCAGCGAGGGCTGCGAGGGCGTCGGGGAGGTGTGCCGGTGTGAGCGCGAGCGTCACCGTCCCGCCCTGCTCAACCCTGCGGGCGAGGAATGACACCCAGGGCCCCAGCGTGGCCGCAGCCTCCGCGTGCTTGGCCGCCCGCCTTGGTGGCGCATCGGGCAGGCTGCCCTCGGAGAACCAGGGCGGATTGGCCATCGCATGGGCGAACGGCCCCAGCGCCGCGGCTGCATGGGCGGTGCCCCGGGCTGCTATGTCGCCGGCGATCACGCCCAGTCGCATGCTCCAGCCGTTCAGTGCCGCGTTCGCCTCTGCTGCCGCTGCCTGCGCCGCGTCACGCTCCACCGCCACCGCGCGCGCGCCGGAAACCCGCGCGAGAAGGCAGAGCGACGCTGTCCCGACCCCCGCTCCAGCCTCCAGGACCGCCTCTCCAGGCCGTGCCGGCACGAAGGCGGCCAGCAGCACGGGGTCGATCGTCGCGCGCAGCCCCGCCTCGCGCTGGTCGAGCAGCACGCGGCCGCCGAGCAGCCGAGTCGGCTCTCTCGTGGCACTCACGCCGCTGGGCCGAGATCGGCCTCGGCGGCAGCGACCAGCGCGCGCGCCGCCCGCTCGTCCTCCTCCGCCACCATCAGCCGGCGGGGAATCGCCCCGGCACTGCCTTCGAGCACGCTCATGTGCTGGTCGAGCACGATTGTGGGGATGCCGGCATCGGCCAGGACCGCCCGAAGATAGCTCAAGCGGACGACATCATTGGTGCGCAGGAGCTCATGCATCGCGCCACTTGCCTTGACCCGGTTTTCCGCCGGCCAATATCCTGACCTGGACCAGGGGATGGTCAAGCAATCCGGAGAGCCGCGTGCGGGCCTTGGCCGAGCAGACGACTGCAGAGGAGATGCCGGGCGCAGAGCGGGCCATGCCGCCCCTGCGCGCGCCCCAGGCCCCGGGAACAGTGCCAGGATCCGTGCCAGGATCCGTGCCAGGATCCGTGCCAGGATCCGTGCCAGGATCCGTCACCGAGGATGCGCTCACCGTCCTCTCCAACCTCGTCGGTGACGACCTGGAGACCTGCAATCGCGTGATCGTGGCGCGGATGCACAGCCCGGTCGAGCTGATCCCACGTCTCGCTGCCCACCTGGTCGCCGCCGGCGGCAAGCGAATCCGCCCCATGCTCACGCTCGCTGCGGCGAGGCTCTCCGGCTACAGCGGGGCGCGGCACATCAATCTCGCCGCCTGCGTCGAGTTCATCCACACCGCCACGCTGCTGCATGACGATGTGGTTGACGAAAGCACGCTGCGCCGCGGCCTCGCCTCGGCCAACGCCGTGTTCGGCAACAAGGCCTCGGTGCTGGTGGGTGATTTCCTGTTCAGCCGCAGCTTCGAGCTGATGGTCGAGGATGGGTCGCTCGCCGTTCTCGCCATCCTTTCCGCCGCCTCGAGCACGATCGCCGAGGGTGAGGTGCTGCAGCTTGTCACCCAGAACGACCTGGCGACCACCGAGGCGCAGTATCTCGAGGTCATCCGCTGCAAGACCGCCGCGCTCTTCGCCGCCGCCACCCGGATCGGCGCCGTGGTGGCTGATCGCGGGCCGGAGGAGGAGCGGGCACTCGAGGAATACGGCCTCAACCTCGGCATCGCCTTCCAGGTGGTCGATGACGTGCTCGACTACGGCGCCGAGCAGGCGCGACTCGGCAAGACCGTGGGTGACGATTTCCGCGAGGGGAAGGTGACGCTTCCCGTCCTGCTCGCCTACGCCGCCGGCGACGAGGAGGAGCGGGTGTTCTGGCGCCGCGTGATCGAGGCGCAGGAGCAGAACGACGATGACCTCGCCACCGCGATGCGGCTGATGGCACGCTGCGGCGCGCTGGCGGAATCCATCCGCCGCGCCGAGGCGTATGGCGAGCGTGCGCGCGCCGCACTCGCCGCCTTCCCCGATTGCGCCGAGCGTCGCGCGCTCTCCGGCATCGTGGATTTCTGCATCGCGCGGGTCAGATAGGCCGGGCATTGCCCCTCGCCGATCCCGTCGCCTATCTCCGCTCGCTGATCGAGAGCGGCCTTCGCACAGCCGACGATACGCTGAACGAGACGACGATCCGCCTCGCCGTCACCGGCCTGTCGCGAGCGGGCAAGACGGTGTTCATCGTCTCGATGATCGCCAACCTGCTGGCGATGGGCCGCCGGCTCGACACGCTCCCCGCCCTCGCGCGGCGGATCGGCGATGTCGGGCGGCTGCGGCAGGTGACGGTCGCTCCCTCTGGCTCCTCGACGCTTCCGCATTTCGACCTGACGCCGAAGCTCGACCGCCTGGCCGGGCGCGAGCCCGCCTGGCCCGACCGCACGACCGATCTCTCGCGCATCGCGCTCACCCTCACGCTCGACCGTGCCGGGGCGTTCAGCCGCCTCGCAGGCCCGCGCCGCGTGACGCTCGAGGTGCTCGACTATCCCGGCGAATGGCTGCTCGACCTGCCGATGCTCGGCCAGGGCTACGCCGACTGGTCGCGCGAGACCATGGCCTCTCTCGCCCACCCGATGCGCGCGGGGGAGGCGGCGCAGTTCCTCGCCTGGCTCTCCGGCGTGCGCGCGTCCGACCCGGGCGACGAAGCGGTGGCCCGCCGCGGCTGGGGCCTCTACCGCGACGCGCTGCTCGCCTTGCGCGACCACGGCCTCCGCTGGCTCCAGCCTGGGCGTGCGCTGAACCCGGGGCCGCGCGGCGAGGCGCCGGTTCTCTACTTCTTCCCGCTGCCGGACGCGGGCGACCGTCCTGCCCCCGGAACGCTCGGCGCGCTGCTGGCCGACCGCCACGCCGCCTACCTCGTCGACATGGAGCAGACCGAGTTTCGCGGCAAGCTCGACCGGTTCGACCGCCAGGTGGTTCTGGTCGACGTGCTTGGCGCGTTGCACGCCGGCGAAGCGGCGTTCGAGGACACGGCGCGTGCGATCGGCGCCATCGCGAAGGTGCTCCGCCGTGACGGGTTGCTCGCGCGCCTGCTTGGGCAGGCGCAGCCGACGCATCTCGCCTTCGCCGCCACGAAGGCCGACCATGTGCCTGCGGCGACCCGCCCCGCACTCGCCTCCCTGCTGCGCGATCTGGTTGGCGATGCCGCATCGGGGGAGGGGCGAAGCGTTCACGCCATCGCCGCGCTCCGCGCGACCGAGGACACGGCGGTCAAGCGCGGCGGGGCGGAGATCGCCGCCGTCTCGGGCATTCCCCTCGGCGAAGGCGGGCGCCGCAGCTTCGATCCAGGCCACGTCCCGCCGCAACGGCCAGGCGCAACCTTCTGGGCCGGCCCGCCGTTCCGCTTCGAGGGGTTCCGCCCGGCCCTGCTCGCGCCCGATGCGCGCCTCGGCGTGCCGCATCTCGGGCTCGACACGCTTCTCGCCGACCTGATCGGGGATGCCCTCGCATGAGCGCCGACCCACCGCGCCGACCCGGCTTTGCTGATGACAGCGCCGCTGAGCCGCCGCCGACGCGCACGAGCGATGCGCTGCGCACGCCCGCTCTGCTCGTCGAGGAGGGCGGCAAGGGTGCTGTCGCCGTTCCCTGGGCGCCGGCTGATCTCTCGGTGCCGCGCGCGGGAATGGGCACGCTCGGGCTCGCAGCGTCAGGGATCGCGGTGCTGCTCGCCACCTGGGCGGGCTTCGGGCTCGCCTCGGTGGTGGCAGACCAGTTCGCGACCTCGCCGCTGCTCGGCTGGCTCTCGCTCGCCGCTGCCGGGACGGGTGCGGCGCTGCTGGGCGCTGCGATGCTGCGCGAGGTGCGGGGGCTCGCCTCGCTCGGCACCGTCGATGGGCTTGCCGCGCTGCTCGCCGATCCTGCCGCACCGATCGAGGAGACGCGCTCGCGTGCTCTTGCATGGGTGCGCAGCGTGGCGCGCCGCGTGCCTGAGGCTGACCGCGTCATACCGGCCATCAGCGCTGCTGGCTCCGTCGCCGAGATCGCGGCTCATCTCCGCGCCGGCGTCGCCGCGCCGCTCGCGGGTGAGGCGGCCCGCATCGGCCGCCGCGCCGCGGTCCAGGGGGGCGCGATCGTCGCCCTCTCTCCCTCGCCTGGGCTCGATGGAGTGATCGCGCTGTGGCGTGGCCTGCGCGTGGTGCGTGAGGTGGCAACGCTGCACGGGCTCAGGCCCGGGCTGTTCGGCACCGCGCGGCTGATGCGGCGGACCATCTCGATCGCCGCCACCACGGCGGGCGCCGACCTGATCGCGCAGACGGCGGCGGAGGGGTTCGTCGGGGCGACGCCGGTGGTGCGCGACCTTGCCGCCGCCGTTCCCGGCGCCGGCATCGCCGCGTTCCGCCTCTACCGCCTCGCGGTCGCGACGGCAGCGGCCTGCCTGCCGCTGCCGCCGAAGGCTTGAAAGAACGCGCCTCGCCCGGCTACGCCGCTGAGGCGTTGAAAGAGCGGGCCTCGCGCGGCTTCGCCGCTGCCGGCGAAGGCTTGAAAGAACGCACCTCGCGCGGCTTCGCCGCTGAGGCGTTGAAAGAGCGCGCCTCGCGCGGCTTCGCCGCTGCCGGCGCGGCGCGCATCAGCGCTACGCGACGGGCGCGATGGCCTCGCGGCGGAGCTGGACGGCGAGGTCGTCGACGGTCTTCTCGAACAGGTCGAGCATCTCGTTGATCTCCTCCTTGGTGATGATCAGCGGCGGGCTGAACCCGATGCTGTCGAGCACCATCGCACGGCAGATCAGCCCGTTCGCCTCCGCGAGCTTCACCAGCTTCGGGCCGGCCTTGCGCGAGGGATCGAAGTTCTTCCGCGCTGCCTTGTCCTCGATCAGCTCCACCGCGCCGATCAGCCCGATGCCGCGGACCTCGCCGATCAGCGGATGGTCCTGGAAGCGGCGGCGAAGTTCGGCCTGGAAATGCGCGCCCACTTCGCGAACATGGCCGACGATGTCGATCTCGTCATAGATCGTCAGCGTCTCGATCGCGACCGCGGCCGGAACCGGGTGGCCGGAATAGGTGAAGCCGTGGCCGAACGTGCCGATCTCGTGGCTTTTCGCCGCCAGCCCGTCGAACACGCGCTGGTTCACCATCACCGCGCTGATCGGGAGGTAGGAGGAGGAGAGCGCCTTGGCGCAGACGAGGATGTCGGGCTCCATGTCGTAGGTCTGGCTGCCCCAGTAGTTGCCGGTGCGCGCGAAGCCCGTGATCACCTCGTCGGCGACGAGCAGGATGTCGTACTTGCGCAGCACCTTCTGGATCGCGGCGAAATAGCCCTTCGGCGGAACGACCACGCCGCCGGCCCCCTGGATGGGTTCGGCGAACATCGCCGCGATCGTGTCCGGCCCCTCGGCGAGGATCAGCTTCTCGAGCTCATCGGCGCAGCGCTGGCTGAACGCCTCCTCGCTCTCGCCCGGCAGGCCGGCGTGGTAGTAGGAAGGGCACATCGTGTGGAAGAAGCCGGGGAGTGGCAGGTCGAACGCCTTGTGGTTCGCCACTTGGCCGGTGGCCGAGCCAGAGGCGATCGTGATGCCGTGATAGCCGCGCACGCGGCCGATGATCTTCTTCTTCTGCGGCCGCCCCCAGGCATTGTTGGCATACCAGATCATCTTGATTGCGGTATCGTTCGCTTCCGAACCGGAATTGGCGAAGAACACCTTGCTCATCCGCCCGCCATTCGCAGCGGGCGCACGCTCGAGCAGCATCTCGGCCAGCCGGATCATCGGCTCGTGCGAGCGGCCGGTGAAGGCGTGGTAGAAGGGCAGCTCCCGCATCTGCCGCACGGCGGCCTGCACCAGCCGCTCGTTGTCGAAGCCGAGTGCGGCGCACCAGAGGCCCGCCACGGTCTCGATGTAGGCCTTGCCGTTCTCATCGAATACGCGCACGCCCTTGCCGCGTGCGATCACGAGCGGGCCGTTCTCCTGGTGCGCCTTCAGGTCAGTGTAGGGGTGGAGCACTGCGGCGATGTCGCGGGCTGCGGCGCTGTTGCCGATCGGCGGCGGGGTCATGGGGCTCTCCTTCGTCGGATGGACCACCTTAGGCCTGTGCGACGCCGCCCGGAACCCCGCGCGGAACGAAAGGCCGCCCTGCGTGAATGCGATGCTGTGCGCCTGCGCACAGACGCCGCCCCCGCCCTCCGTGAGCCTTCGCCAAGGGCAGGAAAAGGCGCGAGGCCATGGGCAAGGGACCAGCGAGCGAGCAGGCAGGCGATCTGTCGATCCATTTCTGCACCAACCGCAACCCGACCGGCCCTGCCAAGGCGCCGACCGGCTTCGGCGAAGGCTTCGGCCCGCAAGGCCCGAAGGAGCTCCGCTACGGCAGCGCCAGCTTCACCGGTTTTGCCGCCGGCATTCCTGCCCTCGACCGGCCGACGCGCGTCTCACTCGCCGTGTACAGGGAGGAGCTTGCCGACCCCGATCACCTCGCGCTTGGAAGCACCGCGCTGCTGAGCAGCATCGAGGACAGGTTGCTCGACAAGGCCGGCAACGCGCGGGCCGACATCCTAGTCTACGTGCATGGCTACCAGACGAGCTTCGACGAAGCCCTCGCGGTGACCGCCCAGGTGGCCCACAACATCGCCGTGCAGGCAGCGATCGCGGATGATGCGCGCCTGCTGCCGCTCGTGCCGATCGCCTTCACCTGGCCGTCCGACGGTGCGCTGACCGCCAAGGCCTACTGGTCGGATGCCGGGGATGCGGCGATGTCGGGCGTTGGCCTTCATCGGTTCCTCGCCCGCTTCTCCGCCTTCGTGGCCGATCGTGCGCGGGCGGCCGCACTTCGCCATGCCAAGGCGAAGCGGCCTGGCCCGCCGCCGCGGCCGGTGCGGATCCACCTCGTGGTGCAGAGCCTGGGGCACCAGGTGCTCGCCGCCGCGCTTGCCGCTATGCGCCCTGGGTACGTGCAGGCGGGGAGCCAAGCTGGCTGGCTGCTCGACACGGTGCTGAGCACGGGCGCTGATATCGAGAAGAACGCCTTCGCCAAGGGCGGCGCGCTTCGCCCGCTGCTTGCCCTCGCGCGCCACGTCGTCGTCTACAGCAGCGAGACCGATGGTGCGCTGAAGGCGAGCGAGGCTGTCCGTTTTGCCGGCCTGCGGCTCGGCCGAGCCGGGCCCGATGATCCCCTGCCGGGTCCAGCGCTCTCGACTGTCGATGTCGGTGCTGTGATCACGGGGGAGGGGGACATGGCCGGGCATTTCTACGGCAGGCTTTCCCCCCTTGTGCAGCGCGACATGGTGCGCGTGATGGCTGGCAGTGCCCCCGAGGCGATCGCGAACCGAAGGCCGATCGGGCTGCGCCGCTATCGCCTCGCCTGATCGCGGTTGCGCAGAAGGTTGGCCGAGCGCTCCGTCCCGGTGTAACACCCTTGGCCAAAGGGCGAGGGCCCCCCGCTGCGCAGGGGTGGAACGAAGGACCAGGCCATGACCGTCACCGCGATCCCGCATGCGAGCCACTGGGGCGCCTTCGATGCCCTCGTCGAGGACGGGCAGGTCACCGCCGTCCGCCCCTTCGCCGGCGACAGGCACCCCGGAACGCTGATCGACAGCGTCCCCGACATCGTCCACTCCCGCACGCGGATCGACCGGCCCTATGTGCGCGCCGGCTGGCTGCGCGGCGAGCGCGCCGGGGCGATGCGCGGCGGCGAGGCTTTCGTGCCGGTGAGCTGGGACGAGGCGATCAGGCTGGTTGCCGGCGAGATTGGCCGCGTCCGGCAGGATCACGGCAATGCGAGCATCTTCGGCGGCTCCTATGGCTGGGCCTCGGCCGGGCGGTTCCACCATGCGCGCACGCAACTCCACCGCATGCTGAACGTCGCCGGCGGCTTCACCGGGCAGGTGACGAACTACAGCTACGCCGCGGGCATGACGCTGATGCCCCACATCGTCGGCACGAATGACTGCATCCAGGGGCCGGCGACCGATTGGCCCTCGATCATCGACAACGCGAAACTCATGGTCTGCTTCGGCGGGCTGCCGCTGAAGAATGGCGAGGTCTGCGCCGGCGGGGCGGGCGAGGGACAGTATCGCCACTGGCTGCGCCAGGCGGCGGCCTCTGGCTTGCGCATCGTCAACATCTCGCCGCTCAGGCAGGACACGCCTGACTGGCTGGGCGCGGAGTGGCTGCCGATCCGCCCCGGCACCGACACGGCGCTGATGCTGGCGCTGGCACACGCGATCGTCGCCGCCGGGCGCGAGGACCGCGCCTTCCTCGCCACCCACTGCGTCGGGTGGGAGAAGTTGCGCGCCTACATCTTGGGCGAGGCTGACGGCGTGGCGAAAACACCCGCCTGGGCCGCCCCGGTCACGGGCATTGATGCGGAAACGATCGCCGGCCTCGCCGCCGCGATGGCGGCGAACCCGACGATGATCACCTCGGCCTGGTCGATCCAGCGGCAGGACTGGGGCGAGCAGCCCTACTGGATGACGGTGGCACTTGCGGCCATCACCGGCGGCATCGGCCGCCCAGGCACGGGCTTCACCTTCGGCTACGGCTCGATCAACGGCGTCGGCAATCCGCGGATCGACCTGCCAGTGCCGCAGCTCAACGCCGGGCGCAACCCCGTCGGCCTGTTCATCCCCGTCGCGCGCGTGACGGACATGCTCGAGCAGCCAGGCGGCGGTTGCGACTACAACGGACGGTGGATCACCTATCCCGACACGAAGCTGATCTACTGGGCGGGCGGCAACCCGTTCCACCACCACCAGGACCTCAACCGGCTGCTCCGCGCCTGGGCGAAGGCGGAGACGATCGTCGTCAACGAGCCGTGGTGGACCACCCTCGCCCGGCACGCCGACATCGTCCTGCCGGCGACAACGACACTCGAGCGCAACGACATCGGCGCCTCGAGCCGCGACCGGCACGTGATGGCGATGAAGCAGGCCGTGGCACCACAGGGCCAGGCGCGGGATGATTTTGCGATCTTCGCCGACATCGCCGATGCGCTTGGCGTGCGCCACGCCTTCACCGAACAGCGCGACGAGAGCGCGTGGCTGCGCCACCTCTACGGCCAGGCGCGTGCTGCCTGGACGCGGGCGGGCATCGAGACGCCGGATTTCGATGCGTTCTGGGCAGCGGGCCATGTCGAGTTTCCCGCACCCGAGAAGCCCTTCGTGCTGTTCGAGGACTTCCGGAACGATCCGGAAGCGAACCCGCTGAATACGCCGTCAGGCAAGGTCGAACTCGTGAGCGGAACGATCGGCGGCTTCGGCTATGACGATTGCCCGGATCATCCGGTGTGGTTCGCACCGAAGGAGTGGCTTGGCGCGCCGGAGGCCGGCCGCTTCCCGCTTCACCTGCTCTCGTTCCAGCCTGCCACGCGCCTGCACAGCCAGCTCGACCAGGGGCGCGTCAGCCTCGCCTCCAAGGTGGCGGGGCGCGAGCCGATCCTGATCGGGCCTGAGGACGCCGCCGCACGCGGGCTTGCTGCCGGCGACATCGTGCGCGTGTTCAACGATCGCGGCGCCTGCCTCGCCGGCGTGGTGGTGAGCGAGGGGATCCTGCCCGGCGTCGTCGCCATGGCCACAGGTGCATGGATGGACCCGGCGGTGCCGGGCGAGCCTGGCTCCCTCTGCGTGCATGGCAACCCGAACGTGCTCACGCGCGATGAAGGTACATCAAGGCTCGGCCAGGGGCCGGTCGCGCAATCCTGTCTCGTCGAGATCGTGCGGTATGAGGAGACGGCGCCACCGGTTCGCGTGCACGAGCCGCCGGTGACGGAAACCACCTGAAGGGGGCGGCATGATCATCACCACCCGACGCACGCTGCTCGCCGGCGCCGCTGCGCTCGCGGCCGTGCCCGCCTCGGCGCAGTCGCGCCTGTCCGACGTGATCGACGTGACGCAGGAGATCGCGCTCGATGACCGCGTCGCGCGCGGCTATCACCGCGACGTGCTGATCCGCTGGGGCGATGCGGTGGCGTTCGACGCCCCGCCCTGGAACCCGGACGTGCCGGGCGAGGCTGCCGCGCGCGGGCAGTTCGCGTGGGATGCCGTCACGGTCGGCATCGTCTCGCCCCCTCCGGCGGCCGATGGCGTCGCCCGCCTCGTCCTCGTCGTCGCGCACCCGGACGCCGAGCCCGCGATGATGTTCCCCGCGATGCGCAGCATGCCGGAGGTGGAGATCGCCTCCGTCGGCGCCTCGGTGATCAACCTCGTCGCGCAGGGTGGACGCTGGGTGATCGCACGCGGCGGCTTCCAGCAACGGCGGCTGACGGCGACCACGCTCTGCCGCGTCGGCGGCCCGCTTGCCGGTCATGTCCGCCAGCGAACCGCCGAGGACCCGGCAGGGGCCGCCGTGCGCGGCATCATCGCACCCACCGCAGGGACCCCGACGCCCTGGCGCACCATGCTGCTCGGCGAGGGCGATGCAGCACCTGCGCTCTCGCGCTGGCGGTCGCTCGGCGGCCGTTTCGCCGATCCGAACGAGGAGATGCGCTTCGGCTGGGTGGTCGAGCTCGACCCGCTGGAGCCGACCTACGTGCCTTCCAAGCGCACGGCACTCGGCCGCTTCCCCCGTTCCGGACTCGCGACGGCACTCGCGGCCGATGGCAGGCTCGTCGTCTACATGAGCGAGGGGCGGGCTGACGGATATCTCTACCGCTTCGTCTCCGCCCGCCCCGTTGATGCGACCGACCGTGCGGCGAATGACGGGCTGCTCGACGAGGGCACGCTCTCGGTCGCCGGCGTCGGGCCACGGCGCATCGAGTGGCGGGCTCTGCCCTCGACACCCGAGGCGCTGCTCGACCTTCGCGCCGCCGCCACGGCAGCAGGCGGGTCTGTGTTCGACGCGCCGGCGGGGCTGGCGGTCCACCCCGATGGCCGCGTGTTCCTCGCCTGCCGCGGCAACCCCTCGCGCGGTGCTGCGCGGACCAACATCGTCAACCCGCGCGCGGTCAACACCTGGGGCCACGTGGCGGAAATCACGCCAGCGGGTGGCGACCATGCGGCGGCGGAGGCCGAGGCAACCGTGCTGATCCTCGGCGGCGATCTCGCGGCACCTGCGACGACGGCGCGCTACGGCCCAGGCACGCGTGCCTGGCTGGCCGCACCTGAATCGCTCGCGGTCGACCAGCGCGGGCGGCTCTGGATCGGCACAGCGCAGGGCAACGCGACGCCGGGGCTGCAGCGTGCGACCAACATCGCCGATGGCGTGTTCGTCTGCGGCACCGCCTCTGGCGCGCAGCGAGGCGTGGTTCAGGCCATCTACGCCGCCCCGCGCGGGGCGCGGATGGGCGGCGTCGCGCTCACGCCCGATGGGTCCACGCTCATCACCGCCGTGCGCACCCCTGGCTTCGAGCAGGGGGCGGATTTCACGCGGCCCGCCACGCGCTGGCCGGACCTCGACCCGAACCGCCCGCCACGCTCGACCGTGATCGCGCTCTCACGCGACAGGGGCGGGCCTTTCGGCGGCTGAACGCAGAAGGGCCCCGGCGCGCGGCGGGGCCCTTCCAGGCGTTGCGAGGGGCGTCGCCTCAGGTGCCGATGATGCCACCGTCGTTCTTGGTGATGACGATCGTGGCCGAGCGCGGCACGCCCTCGCCATCCGGCCAGAGGCTGTTGGGCTTGCCGGCGGCGAAATCGTCAGACGTCGTTGTCGCACCCGGGTGCTGGACGTTGACGAACATCGTCCGCCGGTCCGGCGTGGTGATGACGCCGGTGATTTCCTGGCCGACCGGGCCGGTCAGGAAGCGGCGGATCTCGCCCGTGGTCGGGTCGGCGGCGAGCATCTGGTTGTTGCCGAACACGGCGAGGTCGCCCTTGTTCTGCTGGCTCTCGCCGATGTCGGTCTGGATCCACATCCGGCCTGCGGCATCGAACCAGAGGCCATCGGGGCAGGCGAAGATGCTGTCGGTGCCGAGCGCGCGGCCAGCCGAAGTGCGGCTGTCGGCCTCGGGGCCGGCGAGGACAAAGATGTTCCAGGCAAAGCGCGTCGCTGCGTGGTCGTCATTCGCCTCGCGCCAGCGGATGATGTGGCCGAACTGGCTGCGCCCGCGCGGGTTGGCGCGGTCCGCCTGCTCCGCGGTGCGGCGGGTGTTGTTGGTCAGCGTGAAGTAGACCTCGCCGCTGCGCGGATCGACGGCACCCCACTCGGGCCGGTCCATCTTCGTCGCGCCCGCCTTGTCGGCGGCGGCACGCGTGTTGACGAGGATTTCGGCGAGCGTGCCGAACCCGTCAGCCGCCGTCAGCCCGTTCTGGCCGGGGGCGAGTGCAAGCCACTCACCCGTGCCGTCATCGTTGAACTTGGCGGCATAGAGCGTGCCTTCATCGAGCAGGCTGCCATTCGCCGTCGCTGCCGTGTAGGGGCGGGCGGAGACGAACTTGTAGATGTACTCGAACATCGCGTCGTCGCCCGAATACGCGACGACGGGGCGGCCCTCGCGTGCCGGGCCGAAGACGACGCCCTCATGCGCGAAGCGGCCGAGATGGGTGCGCTTCACCGGAACGCTCTCCGGGTTGAACGGGTCGATCTCGACCACCCAACCGAAGCCGTTCGGCTCATTGCGGTAGTCGGCCGTCGCGTTGGCGCCGGTGGGCGTCGCGTCGAAGCGGACGAACTCGTCGGCGCCGGAGGTGGCGAGCTCCCACGCATAGCGGCCGCGGCGGGTGGAGACGCCGTAGCGTGCCTGCTCGCGCGGCAGGGTGGGACGGTCGCCTGAGGTGGTGCCGTTGCGGAAATAGCCGGCCCAGTTCTCCTCGCAGGTGAGGTAGGTATTCCAGGGCGTCACGCCATGCGCGCAATTGTTCAGTGTGCCGCGCGTGCGGGTGCCCTCGGGGCTGTACTTCGTGCGCAGGAAGTCGGTGCCGCGCACGGGGCCGGCGATCTCCATCGGCGTCTGGCCGGTGATGCGGCGGTTGCGCGCATCGCGCTGGACCGCCCAGGTGCCATCGGCCTGGCGTGCGATGCGGACGACGCTGACGCCGTGGGCGTTGATCTCCTTCAGCACCTCGTCCGTCTCGCGCTTGTCGTTCGCGATCACGACGGCGGAGCCGCCGAGCCGTTGCCCGGCATAGCGGGCGGCGTGGAGGAAGCGCGGCTCGACATACTCGTGGTTCAGCACGAGCAGCCCGTCGGTCGAGCTGCCCCGGTCGGGAGAGCGGCCCTCGATCGGGAAGAAGTGCATCCCGTCATGGTGCTGGCCGACTTGCATGCCCTGGTCGGCGCCGCTGGCGCTGGCGCTGAAGCGCGGGAAGCTGCCCGTGATCGGCTCGCCCCACGCTGCGATCACGCGCGCGGTGTAGCCCTGCGGCACCACGATCCGGTCACCTTCCGCGGTCGGCACGGCGCTGAAGCCAAGCATCGGCTCTGACGAGGCAGCCGGCGTGGTCCCCTGCGCCGCGGCCGGGCCTGGCTGGACCAGCATCGCGCCGACGGCGGCCGTCAGCCCGCCGAGCAGGGCGCCACGGCGCGAGAGATGCGCCTCGATGATGTCGCCGAAGGTCGGGTTGCCGGAAGTGTTGCAAACGGGTTCGTCGCCCTCGCCTGCGTCATGCAGGGTGACGGTGGTGTTGCTCATCGATCGCTCCATCGGATGCGCTGCGTTGGCCGCAACGGCCGTGGATATCTAGCGGCTGGCGCGCACGGTCTCCGCGAAGGTTTCGTGACAGCCGCAACCAGCCTTACGCCCGTACCATCTCCGCGCGCGGGTCAAGCGCGTCGGCCAGGCCATCGCCGATGAAATTGGTCGCGACCACGGTCGCGAAGATCATCATCCCCGGCCACACGGCGGCCATCGGGGCGGCGAACACGAGCTCCTGCGCGCCGGCCAGCATGTTGCCCCAGGAGGGCAGCGGCGGCTGGATGCCGAGGCCCAGGAACGACAGCACGCTTTCGAGCAGGATGACGGCACCCACCGTCTGCGTGCTCGCCACCGTCACATGGGCGGCGAGGTTGGGGGCCACGTGCCGCCACAGCACGCGCCCGCCCGAGGCGCCGAGGGCCACCGCCGCGCGGGCATAGTCGCGCCGCAGGATCGAGAGTGCCGAGGCACGGGCCAGCCGCGCGACCTTCACCCAGCCGAACACCGCGATGATCAGCACGATGCGCGCGAGGTCGAACCACATCGCTCCGCGCGGCAGGCCGAGGCGGGCCGGATCGACCGCGGCGAGAACGATCAGCAGTGGCAGCGAGGGAAGGGCGAGCAGCCCATCCGCCAGACGCATCAGCGCGGCATCCAGCGCGCCGCCGAACCACGCCGCCGCGAGTCCGACGGCAGTACCGATGATCGCCGATACCAGCGCCGCGACGAGGCCCACCGCAAGCGACACCCGCGCGCCGTAGAGCAGCCGCAGCAGCAGGTCGCGCCCCAGCTCGTCCGTGCCGAGCGGGTGCGCGGCAGAGGCGGGTTCGTAGCGCTTGAACAGATCGGGCATGAACGGGTCATGCCCCAGTGCCGCGGCAACCAGCGGTGCGGCAAGTGCCGCGGCAGCGATCAGCGCGAGCAGGAACACCGACGCGACGGCCGCGTGATGGCCCCGGAACCGCTGCCACGCCCGCCCGTTCATGCGCGCACGCTCACGCCCTGACCCTGGGATCGATCGCGAGCTGCGCGATGTCGGCCGCGAGGCTCGCGGCAAGCGTCACGGCCGCCGAGAGCAGCAGGGCAAGAAGGGCGAGATTGTAGTCGTTGCCGAGGATCGCGTCGTAGATCGTCTTGCCCATGCCAGGCCAGGCGAACACCGCCTCCGTGACGAGTGCGCCAGACACCAGCGTCGCGAAATCGAGCGCCGCGACGGTGACGATGGGCACCGCCGCGTTGGGGAAGGCGTGGCCGAGAACGATGCGCCGCTCGCTTGCTCCCTTCGCCAATGCCGTGCGGATCCACGGATCGCCGAGCGCCTCGATCATCGCCGCCCGCGTCTGCCGCGCGTAGCCGGCGAGGCCGAGCACGGTCAGCGTGAGCATGGGCAGCGCGAGATGGCGCAGCCAGGGGATGATCCCCGGCGCATCCGGCGGTCCGCCAGCCGGCAGCCAGCCGAGCGTGACGGCGAACAGGATGACGAGAAGGATTCCGAGCCAGAACGACGGCAGCGACACCCCCGCGAAGGCGATCACGTTCACGGTGTAGTCGAGCGCCGAGCGCGGCTTGCGCGCGGCCAGCACCCCGAGCGTGATGCCGATGCCGGCCGACAGGAACGTCGCCGGCAGGAGCAGCGCGAGCGAGGCGATGAGCGCATCGCCAAGCACCTCGGCGGCGGGTTTCGCGAACAGGCGCGAGAATCCGAACTCGCCCTGGAGTGCGCCGGTCGCCCAGGCCCAGTAGCGCGCGAGCAAGGGCTGGTCGAGCCCATGCAGCGCGCGCATCCGCGCGGCATCCTCAGCCCCGAGCCGGGGGTCGCCGGCGATGGCGAGGTCGATCGGGTCGCCGGGCATCAGCCCGATCAGCAGGAACGTCGCGAAGGAGAGGATGGCGAGCGTGATCGCGGCCTGGACGAGCCGCCCGCCGATCAGCCGCAGCATACCGGCCCTACTGCGTGGCCCGCCACTGCTCGACCCAGAGTGTCGATGGCGCGAGATGGCCCGTCGGGCGAACGCCGTCGAGCCAGCGCGGCCAGACATGCGCGTCGGAGCGGAAGAAGAGTGGCAGCACGGGAAGCTCGGACGTGTAGATCTCCTGCACGCGGCGCCACATCGGCCGGCGCTCCTCCTTCTCCAGCGTGAGGGGGATGCGCTCGATCAGCTCGTCCATCTCGGCGTTGCGGAAGCCGGTGTAGTTCTGGCCCGACCAGTTTGTTTCCTCGCGCGGGATTTCGGAGGAGTGCAGGATCGTGCGCGGAACGTTCTCGGGCGAGGAAATCCACGCGAACAGCGCGAGCCCCTGGAAGCGGCGGCGCGAGACGGTTTCGCCGAAGAACACCCGCGGCGGTTCGTTACGGATGCGCACCTCGATTCCGGCCTGCCGCCACATGCCCTGCAGCACCTGCTGCACGAGTTCGCGCGAGCGGTTGCCGGCGGTGGTCATGAGCTCGAGCGACAGGCGCTCGCCGGTGGCGTTGCGGCGGATGCCGTCGGGCCCCGGCCGCCAGCCGGCCTCGTCGAGCAGGCGGCGTGCGAGGGCGAGGTCGAACTCCGGCGCCGTCACGCTCTCGTCCGCCATCCAGTCGAGCGGGTTGACGAAGCTGCGCGCGACCGGCTGCCGCCCCTCGAAGAGGCGGTCGACGATCTGCCTGCGGTCGATCGCCGCCGACAGCGCGCGACGCACGCGCACGTCCTGCAACGCCGGGATGTCGAGGTTGACGTCGAGATGCTCGTAGATCAGCCCCGGCTGGTAGTGGAAGCGGAAGCGGTTGGCTGCCCGCTTCTCGAGCGCCAGCGCCTGGTCGAGTGCCAGCCCGAGCTCGCCGCCGATCATGTCGATCTGGCCCGCGAGAAGGGCAGCTTCCAGCGCCGTGGTGTTCTCGATCGTGCGCACGACGATGCGGCGGAAGGCGGGGGCGGCACCCCTCCAGGCAGGGTTGCGCTCGAGCGTGACGGAGGCACCGGCCTGCACGCCCGTGACGCGATAGGGGCCGTTCCAGAGGCCGGGATTTGTCGTTTCCCGATCGTACAGGGTGCGCGTGCGGTAGCCGCGCGGATCGGCCTCCCATACCGGCTTCTCGAGCCGCGCAGGCAGGGGATGGAAATCGTTGATCGCGTTGTAGGCGAAGGTGAGCTTGTCGAAATGCAGCGTCAGCGTGCGCGCGTCGATCACCTCGATGCGGTGCAGCGAGCGGTAGAACTCGGCAGGGCCCATGCCGGTGGTGGGTTCACGCCCTGCCGTCCACGAGAACACGAGGTCATCGGCGGTGACGGGGGCTCCGTCGCCCCAGGTGGCATCGTCACGGATGCGATACGTGACGCGGATGCCCGGGTTGCCGTTCGGCGCAGTCTCGGGCACCGCATCGCCGTTCTCGATCGTCGGCAGGCGGACGCAGAGCATGCAGGTGAGCTGCCAGTCGGCGTCGTAGACGGTCATGGGCCGGCGGGCGAGGCCGAGGATGTAGCTTTTCGCCGCCATGTTCTCGATGGCGGGATGGAACGTCGAGGGAAACTGCGTGATGCCGATCGTCAGTTGATCGCGCGGTTGCGCCGATGAAGAAGCGGGCGCCTCGCGCGGCTGCGCGGATGAAGGCGCGGGCGCCTCGCGCGGCTGCGCCGCTGCCGGCGCCGTGGCCAGGCATGCGGCGAAGACGGCGAGGGCCGCGCGCCTCATCCTTCCGCCTTCGCCTCGGCGGTGGAGCCGATGCCGCCGCGGGAGGTCGACCACGTCACCGGGTCATCGAGGAACTTCCGCACCTCGGCGAGCGCGCTGTCGCTGAAATAGGGGTTGGTGCGGCAGACCTCGAGAACATCCCACCAGGTGCAGAGGTGGTGGAGGCTGACATCCATCGCCTTCAGCGTCTCGAACGAGCCGGGGAACACGCCGTAGTAGAACACCACGAAGGTGTGGTTCACGATGGCACCGGCATCGCGCAGCCCCTGGGCGAAGCGGATCTTGCTCTGCCCATCCGTCGTCAGGTCCTCGACCAGCAGCGTGCGCTGCCCCTCCGGCGCATCGCCCTCGATCAACGCGTTGCGGCCGAAGCCCTTGGGCTTTTTCCGCACGTAGACCATCGGGGTCAGCATCCGGTCGGCGATCCAGGCTGCGAAGGGGATGCCGGCCGTCTCGCCGCCCGCCACCACGTCGAACGTCTCGTAGCCGACATGCCGGCCGATCTTTTCCACCGCGAGATCGCAGATCTTGGCGCGCGCGCGGGGGAAGTAGATGATCTTGCGGCAATCGATGTAGACGGGTGACTTCCAGCCGGAGGTAAAGGTGTAGGGCTCCTCCGGCCTGAAGTTGACCGCCTTGATGTCGAGCAGGATTCGGGCGGCGATGAGTGCTGCGTCGCGGTCCCAGACGGTGGCGTGGCGATCCGACATGCGGTGGAGGCTCCCAAGTCTTGGTGTCAGCTGATTACTTGTCTTTCCCTACCTAGCCTTGCATGGAGAGCTTCACAACCGAAGCCGCGCGTGAAGCGGTGTGGGTGCTGGCAGACCCTCGTGCGGGAACGGCGGCGCAGGCGCTTGGCATCGCCGAGCGGCTGGGCGAGCCCTTCGCCGTCAAGCCCCTCGGCTGGACCGCGCTGTCGCGCCTGCCGAACCTGCTGCCCTGGGGCTCGCTGACGGGGCTCACGGCGGAGGCGCGGGCCGCGCTCGCCCCGCCCTGGCCGAAGCTTGTCATCGCCGCTGGGCGGCGCGCCGCACCCGTCGCACTCTGGCTCAAGCGACGATCCGGCGCGCGGCTGGTGCACGTGATGCGGCCTGGCATCGCGCCGGATCGGTTCGACCTCCTCGTGATCCCGGTGCATGACGCGCCGGCCACGACGGCGAACATCCTCCAGGTGATCGGCGCGCCGCACCGGATGACGCCCAGCGTGCTCGCCGAAGCCGCTGCGCGCCTTGCCCCGCGCATTGCCGAACTGCCAAGGCCGCGCGTAGCGCTCCTCGTCGGCGGCCCTGTCCGAGCCGAGGGGCTCGACCCCGCGCTGGCGCGCGACCTCGCGACGCGCGTGGCTGGCCTCGCGCTCGCGGCGGGTGGATCGGTTCTTGCGACCACCAGCCGCCGCACCGGAACGCTGGCCGAGGAGGCGCTGGCCGCCGGGCTCGATGCCGTGCCGCACCTGCTGCACCGCTTCGGCAAGGCGGGAGAGAACCCCTATGCCGGGCTGCTGGGTGCGGCCGACGCGATCGTGGTGACAGGCGACAGCGTCTCGATGCTGTCGGAAGCCTGCATGAGCGAGGCGCCGGTGTTCTTCTGGTCGCCACCAGGCCTCGCTGGCCCGCGCCATGCGCGGTTCCATGCGAGCCTGGTCGCTGCCGGGCTTGCCGCACCCTTGGCCGATACGCTGGAGGGAGCAGAGCGCGCCCGGCTCGACGAAGCGTCCCGCGTGGCCGGGGAAATCCGCGCACGCGGTGTGGTCTGATCCGGCGAGGCACGGCACACTGGCCTTATCAACGGGAGGGGCACGACGATGACCGATGCACCGATGCGCGAGAGCTACAGCCCGGGCAGCTTCCGCCCACTCACCTTCCACGATGCGACAGAGGTGTTCGCAACAGGCACCGACAGCCCGCGCGACTATCTCGAGCGGTGCCTCGCCACGATCGTCGCGCGCGAGCCGCGGGTGCAGGCCTGGGTGGCGCTGAACGAGGCGGGTGCGCGCGAGGCGGCGGATGCCTCCACCGCGCGGTGGAGGGCCGGAATGCCACTCTCGCCGATCGACGGCATGCCCATCGGCATCAAGGACCTGATCGAGACGCACGACATGCCAACCCGCATGGGCTCGCCCCTGTTCAAGGACAATCACCCCAAGCGTGACAGCGCCCTCGTCCAGGCACTGCGGCAGGCGGGCGCGCTAGTCCTTGGCAAGACCGTCACGACTGAGCTTGGCATGAGCCATCCGGGGCCGACGACGAACCCCTTCGACGCCTCGCGCACGCCAGGCGGCTCCTCCTCCGGCTCGGGTGCGGCGGTCGGCGCACGGATGGTGCCGGTGGCGATCGGCACGCAGGTGGTCGGCTCCGTCATCCGTCCCGCGAGCTTCTGCGGCAACTGGGCGCTGAAGCCGACGCAGGGCGCGCTGAACCGTGGGGAGAGGCAGGGGCTGTCGCACTCCACGGTCGGCGTGCATGCCGGGGTGGCCGAGGACATGTGGCTTGTCGCCGCCGAGATCGCGCGGCGCGCGGGTGGCGACCCTGGCTACCCCGGCCTGTTCGGCCCGGCAGCGCCGCCTGAGCCGCGCAAGCCAGCGACGCTCGCCGTGCTGCACGGCGAGGGCTGGAAGCTGACGGATGCGCCGACGAAGGCCGCCTTCGCGCGCGTGCTCGAGGCGCTGCGCGCAGCGGGCGTCGCGGTGATCCACCCGGGCGAGAATCCCGCCCTCGATGCGCTCGAGGCGGCGGTGGCCGACAGCATGAACCTCTCGACGGAGATGTGCGCGTACGAGATGCGCTGGTCGGTCGAGAACATGATCGCGCAGCACCCTGACGGGATCAGCGACAGCCTTCGCGCGCGCCTGGTGCTCGGCCGGTCGATCACGCTCGATGCCTATCGTGACCTGTTGCGCCGGCGGACGGAGGCGCGGGCAAGGCTCGCGGCTCTCTCGCCCGTGACCGACGGCTTCATCGCGCCCGCCGCCCTCGGCCCCGCCCCGAAGCTCGGCACCGAGGCCGGCACGCGCGGCACGATCAGCCACACCACCGGCGATCCCTCCTACAACGCGATGAGCTCGATCCTCGGCGCGCCCGTCGTCACCGTGCCGCTGATGGCAGTGGGGGGCCTGCCTGTGGGCGTGCAGGTGATGGGGCAGCAGCATGATGATGCCGCGGTGGCGGGCATCGCCCGGTGGCTGGTGGCGAATGTTCCACCGGTGGAGGACTGACCCCGCCCGCGCAACGACAGTATCGGGGTTGTGATCAGCAGGGTGCGACTGCTTGGTCGCAATTCATGCTGCGGCGCACCATTTCTCCTCCATGACATACACAGCAATCGACCCAAAGACCATGCAACGGCTCTTCATGAGCAATCCCTTCATGAGCCAGTGGCTCAGCCTCGCCAACACGATGGCGGGAACCGTCCGCGGCTTCTGGACTGCCGAGCTCTCCCGGATGCAGGCGGCAGGCTTCGACGCCTTCAACCGCGAAGCCATGCGGTTCTGGAGCGCGGCATGGACCATGCCGTCCACCAAAGGCGCGAGCGGGCCAGCGGCAGCGGTTACGGAGATGGTCGAAGCGGCCGGCGAGGTCACCGAGCGTGCCGTCCGCCGCGCGATGCCGGTGCACCAGGCCTCCGTGATGCGCAGCGCCACGCCGCGCGCACGGGCAGCCAAGGCCAAGCCGGCCACGCGCAAGCCGGCGGCGGCGAAGCGGACGCCCAAGCGCCGCTGACCCCCACTTCCGTCCAGCGCCAGCCCGCGACAGCGCGGGCTGGCGATTGACGAACCGTTCCCGCCGCCTATGGTCCGCCCCGCCTTGACGGAATGGCAACATGGGGGACGCTGCAATGGCCGAACGCACGCACAGGATCGCCGTGATCCCGGGTGACGGCATCGGTCGCGAGGTCGTGCCGGAGGGGTTGCGCGTGCTCGAGGCGGCTGGCCGTCGCTTCGGCTTCTCGCTCGCCTGCACCGAGTACGACTGGTCGTGCGACCGCTACACCAAGACCGGCGCGATGATGCCCGAGAATGGCCTCGACCTGCTGGCCGAGAGCGACTCGATCTTCCTCGGCGCCGTCGGCTGGCCCGGCGTGCCTGACCACGTCTCGCTCTGGGGCCTTCTCATCCCGATCCGCCGCGGTTTCGACCAGTACGCGAACATCCGCCCCTGCCGGCTCATGCCTGGGGCCAGGACGCCGCTGGCCAACCGCACTCCCGCCGACATCGACTTCATCGTCGTGCGCGAGAACACCGAGGGCGAATACTCCTCCTCCGGCGGCCGGATGTTCACCGGCACCGAGCGCGAGTTCGTGACGCAGCAGAGCGTGTTCAGCCGCATCGGATGCGATCGCATCATCGACTATGCGTTCAGGCTCGCCGAGACGCGGCCGCGCAGGCTGGTCACGTCGGCCACCAAGTCGAACGGCATCACCTTCACCATGCCCTACTGGGATGAGCGCTTCGCCGCCGCCGCCGCGCGCTACCCCGGCGTCAAGACCGAGCAGTTCCACATCGACATCCTCTGCGCCCATTTCGTGCAGCACCCCGACTGGTTCGACGTTGTCGTCGGCTCCAACCTCTTCGGCGATATCCTGTCCGACCTCGGGCCTGCCGTGGCGGGCTCGATCGGCATCGCGCCCTCGGCCAACATCAACCCGGAGAAGGCGCACCCCTCGATGTTCGAGCCGGTGCACGGCTCGGCGCCCGACATCGCCGGCAAGTGGGTGGCCAACCCGATCGGGCAGATCTGGTCGGGTGCAATGATGCTCGAGCATCTGGGTGAAAAGGCCGCGGCGGATGCGATTGTCGCTGCGATCGAGACGGTGCTGGAGCGGGGCCCGCGGACGCGCGACATGGGCGGGCAGGCGGGAACGGTGGATGTGGGCCGGGCGATCGCCGAGGTGATCGCGCAAGGGTGAGGGTGCCCGGCCCGCCATGCCGGGAGTGTCAGGCCGTGATGACGATTGAACGGTCGTTGAATCGTGCCTATAACTATCGGCGTCAGTTGCGAGTGACTCGCATTTGACGACGCGCCGGAGCGGTGCGTGCGGGAACAGGGCGGCCCACCGGGCCGAGCGGGGTTTGCCTGATGGGACGGGACTTCGGCCAGATCACGCGGCGTTGCGAACGGGCTGTCGTCACGGCCTACAAGGATCTGCGCGCGCACGGGACGGACGACATGGCCGCCTTCGGCGCCTGCACGACGCTCTATCGCATCCACCACCCGGAGGCCTCCGTCAGCGAGGCTCGGCGGCTCGTCGCGGAATGGATCGACCATCACGTCGTGCGCCGCGACGCTGCTCCCACGCCGGGCTGCGCATGTGACTGAGGCTGCTCGCCTCTCCTGCTGCGTCCGTTTCCGACGTATCGATGCCTGATGCTCCCCGCCGCCGGGCGCGCCGTGTGCCGGCCAAGCCGAGGGGACCATCGATGACACAGACCATCACCTCACGCGCCGACCGCCAGCCACGCCAGCGCAAGGTGGTGCTGCGCGCCAGCCGCTCGCGCCTGCTGCTCGACCGGGTGATCGATGCGCTCCCCGCGCGCACCGTCACGGCGCTGAACGCCTTCGCCTTCGTCTCGCTCGCCGCAGCGCTGCTGATCCTTCTGCTGGTCTAGCCAGGTCTCGCCCACGCGAGCACGGCGCGGGCGAGCGCGTCGATCGTGTCGACCAGCATCAGGCCTGAGGCTTCCGCGTCAGGCCCGCGCAGGGCCAGCGGGATCTCGGTGCAGCCGAGGACGACCGCCGCCGCGCCACGCCCCGCCAGCGCCGTCGCCACGCCGAGCAGCGGCGCCGCGGCACCTGCGAGGTCATTCGCCTTGACGCGTGCGATCGCCGGGCTCACAGCCTCGGCCATCTCGGCCTCCGTCGGCACCAGGCAGGCATAGCCGTGCGCGGCGAGCCGGTCCTGGTAGAGGCCGAGGCGCAGCGTCGCTGCCGTTCCCATCAGCCCGATCGTTCCGCCCCCGATGCCCCGTGCCGCGAGTGCCGCAGCGGCAGCGTCGACGATGTGGATCAGCGGCAGGCGCGTCGCCGCGGTGATCCCGTCTGCCCAGAGATGGGCGGTGTTGCAGGGGATGGCGAGGCACCCGGCACCGGCCTGTTCGAGCACGCGCACGCCGGCGAGCATCGCCGGCAGCGGCGAGGGGCCGCCCGCGAGTGCGGCCGCCGTGCGGTCAGGCACGGTGGGGTCCGACCAGAGCACGGCGCGGAGATGGTCCTGGTCGCGCGCGGCCTCCGTCGCGAGCGTCAGGCGCGCGAGGAAATCCGCCCCAGCCAGCGGCCCCATGCCGCCCAGGATGCCGATGATTGGTTCAGCCATTGGACGTGCTCCCGAGCGCGCGGAGAAGGGCCACGAGGCGCGCGTCGCGCCCTGCCTCGAGCTCAGCGATCGATTTTCCGCCAGCGATGGCATCGACGCCCGCGACCAGCCTCGCCTTCAGCGCGGCATCGAGGCGCGGCGTGCGCATGCTGGCCCAGCGCCGCTCCTGCGCCGGGCCGAGATGGTCGAGATAGTGCGCAAGCCCGCCCGGGCCGCCGCCGAGATGGTAGGAGAGGTGAACCCCCGTCGCTGCCCAGCGCAGGCCCATCGAGGCCGAGAGCGCTTCGTCCACGGTCGCTGCATCGGCGATGCCGTCCTCGACCAGCGCGACCGCCTCGCGGTAGAGCGCGGCGGCGAGGCGGCCGGCGATGTGGCCCGCGATCTCGCGCCTGAGCACGACGGGGCGCTTTCCGATCGCGCGGTAGAACGCGACGGCAGCGGCGATCGTCTCGGGAGCGGTTCGTTCGCCTCCCGAAACTTCGACGAGCGGCATGAGATCGGCGGGGTTGATGGGATGGCCGAGGATGAAACGATCCGCCCCCGCGAGATCGGACACCAGCGGGGTGAGGATCAGCGCGCTCGTCGATGACGCGATCACCGTCTGCCGTGGCGTCGCGGCATCGAGCGCGGCGAAGAGGGGGCGCTTCGCGGTCTCGGTGTCGGGCGCGTTCTCCTGCACGAAGCGGGCCGGGGCGACGGCGCCCTCGAGCGTGTCGTGGCAGGTGAGCAGCGCGAGGTCAGGCGCGCCGCCGAGGGCGGCGAGCGCCGGGGCGCGTGCGCCGATCGCGGCGACGAGCCGGTCGCGGAAGCCGGGCGAGGGGTCCCACGCACGCACGGCGATGCCGCGCGACAGCAGCAGCGCCGCCCAGCCGGCGCCGATCAGCCCGGTCCCGATGATCGCCACCGGCCCCAATTGCTCGCCTCCAGGTTGCTGCATGGCCCGACCCCTTCGCCTTGCTCCAGCGCGACGCGCGGGCTAGCACCTCTCGTGTCGATTGGCCACGCCAGGATGGGGCCAAAACGGCACGGGGGCGATGGGGTTTGGGGCGGGGCCGGTGAGAGGCGCACGGGGCGGGCACGCGCAAGGCGGCAGGCGGCTGTTCGCGCGGAAACCGTCAATCGGGAGCGGCGCCCGCGCGCGCGGCGGCCGTGGCGGCTGGATCGCGGCTGCGTTCGCGAGCTTCACCGGTGCCGCCCTTGCCGCCTGGTTTGGCCTGGCGCCGGAGCCGCCATCCAAGCCTGAGGCAGAGGCGCCGCTGCCGCGCGAGATCGTGGTGCGCGCGACCGATGTGCGCGTCGTCGATGGCGATACGCTGAAGCTTGGAGATGCGACGGTGCGGCTCGCCGGCCTCGACGCGCCTGAGCGCGGCCAAGTCTGCCAGCGGGCAAACGGTTCGCGTTTCGATTGCGGCGAGGCGGCTGCCCGTCACCTGTTCACGCTGGTGCGGCGCCGCGGCGTTGCCTGCGGCGTCACCGGGCGCGACCGGTATGGGCGTGCGGTGGGCATCTGTCATGCGGATGGGTTGGACCTCGCCGAGGCGATGGTCGCCTCGGGCTGGGCGCTTGCGCTCGCCGAGGGCAGGCGCGGCCCCTCGCGCTATGGCGTGGCGGAAGCGCAGGCACGCTCGGCGCGCAACGGCCTCTGGGAAGGGCGATTCGACACGCCGGAAAGCTGGCGCAGAGCCAACTGACGCCGCAGCAATGCTGCACTGCCGCACGTTGCGTGCCCGGGCGTGCGGGGCGTATGGTGCATTGCGTTTACCGGTCCGTGCGAGGCTTCCGTCGAGGCCGCCGATATCGGCCGTTTGGCACAACCTGCGCGGCGAGGGGCAGCGCGGGTCCAGAGGGTAGGGGAGAAAGGCCATGAACGAGATGTCCAAGCCAGGGGCAGAGGCCAAACTCCCCGATGCGCAGCATGGCCATAATCAGCCAGGCAGCGCGACGCTGACGCTGGATGGCACCGGGAAGTCGATCACCCTGCCGGTGATCCCCGGCACGATCGGGCCCTCGGTCGTCGATATCCGCAAGGTCTACCCGGAGCTCGGCCTCTTCACCTACGACCTCGGCTACGGCGGCACGGCGGCGACCGACAGCAAGATCACCTACATCGACGGCGATGCCGGCATCCTGCTCCATCGCGGCTACCCGATCGAGCAGCTGGCCGAGAAGTGCAGCTTCCTCGAGGTGGCGTACCTGCTGCTGAACGGCGACCTGCCGACCAAGGCCGAGATGGCCGAGTTCGACACGGGTGTCACGCGCCACACCATGATCCACGAGCAGCTTCGCCGGTTCTATGACGGGTTCCGCCGCGACGCCCACCCGATGGCGGTGATGACGGCGGTGGTCGGCGCGATGAGCGCGTTCTACCACGACAGCCTCGACATCACCGACGAGACGCACCGGACGATCAGCGCATTCCGCCTGATCGCCAAGGTGCCGACGATCGCCGCCTGGGCCTACAAGTACTCGATCGGCCAGCCCTTCATGTATCCGCGGAACGACCTCGGCTACGCCGAGAACTTCCTCTACATGATGAACGCCGTGCCGGCGGAGCCGTACCAGGTGAGCCCGGTTCTCGCGCGTGCGATGGATCGCATCCTGATCCTGCACGCCGACCATGAGCAGAACGCCTCGACCTCGACGGTCCGCCTCGCCGGGTCGACTGGCGCCAACCCGTTCGCCTGCATCGCCGCCGGCATCGCCAGCCTCTGGGGCCCGGCGCATGGCGGCGCGAACGAGGCGGTGCTGAAGATGCTGGCCGAGATCGGCCATGTGAAGAACATCCCCGACTTCATCGCCAAGGTGAAGGACAAGGACAGCCACGTCCGGCTGATGGGCTTCGGCCACCGCGTGTACAAGAACTTCGACCCGCGCGCGAAGATCATGCAGCAGACCTGCCACGAGGTGCTGCGCGAGCTCGGCATCAAGGACGAGCCGCTGCTCGACCTCGCCATTGAGCTCGAGAACATCGCCACGCATGACGAGTACTTCGTTGCCCGCAAGCTCTACCCGAACGTCGACTTCTATTCGGGCATCATCCTGAAGGCGATGGGCATCCCCACCAGCATGTTCACCGTGCTGTTCGCGGTCGCGCGCACCACAGGCTGGATCAGCCAGTGGAAGGAGATGGTCGAGGACCCGACGCAGCGCATCGGCCGGCCGCGGCAGCTCTACACCGGCGCGCCGCAGCGTGATGTCAGCGCGCTCGCTGACCGCGGCTGAGCGCCCGGCTTCTACGGAAGGGCGCGCCAAGCCGGGCGCGCCCTTTTGTTTATCCACAGACAGATCGCGCTAGGGTTGAATCGATATCGACGCTGCACGTGCATCGTCATTCACCCACGCCGCCGTGATCGGGCCCAAGGCGTCCCGCAGCCGATCGGGCGCCGCGTGGGCCCGTATCAGGTCATGACGGTAGATCGCTGATCTTGAATCAAAGTCACCGTCCGTCTTCGTCCCATGAGACGCGACTCACGCGGCTGCATGCGCGCTCTCCGTGAGTGTCCCGTCAGCTCTCATCTGACTCACTGCATGCGCCATAGTGCGTTAATTCTATTCCAGGTTGAAATTTGCGCTTGAATTTTCCCCAGGGTTGTCCCCAGGATTCACATCATGGCATGCGTCGCAGACAGGGAGCCTTGACTCATGGAGCGACACGCGAAACTTGACGCGTTGGTTCGGCAGCAGTTGCGAAAGTGGCCCCAGGTCCTTCCTGGCCTGGCGCCGCGGGGGAACGGCCCCGTCCCGACCCTCCGTGCGAGACCATCGGAACACCAATCGCCGGCCTCGCCCTTCCTCAAGATCCCGGGCACCGACCGGCTCCGCACCCTGCCTGACGGGATGTGGCTCCAGTTCGGCGGTACGGCAGCTGAGCCATGGTGCGACGTCGTCGCGATCGAGGCCTGCTCCTCGTTCCAGAACCTGCTCGATAAGCGTTCCCGCTTCGCGCCGTCGACGCACTCGCTGCTGGCGATCTGCCCGCTGCCGTGGCTCACCGGCCCCGTCTCGCCCGAGGATCCGACACCGCGCTGGCGCCTGACCGGCATCCTGAAGGACGAACCGGTCGCCCCGCTCACCCTTCCAGTGCGCGACATGCGGGTGCTCTACGGCCTGAAGGATCGGCAATACGACCACTTCGTCACCGGGCAGGTGCCCCATGCGCACGAGTTCTTCTGCCCGATGGGCGCGCTGACGGAGGAGAAGGGCTACGATAAGCCGGGCATGCGATCCCTCATGTCGCGGCTATCGGCATCCAACAACTTCTTCGACGGAAGCCTTTGATCGTGAAGGATACCCCTCCCCGTCAAGGGGCGGGGGAGGGTGGGGGAGGGGCGATCCCCCTCGTTGCCAGGACGCCACGCAGCAGGTCTGGCCTGTCGGTGATGATGCCATCGATTCCCCAGCCGATCAGCCGCTCCATCGTCGGCACGTCATTGACCGTCCAGGGCACCACCGTGAGGCCGAGCAGCCGCGCCTCCGCCAGGCTCGCCTCCGTCACGTCGCGATGGTTGGGTGACCACACGTTGCCGCCGGCGGCAGCGACGAGCCTCGGCGCGGAATTGCCGTAGGCCGCGGCGTCCCGCCCGCCGAGCCAGGGCGAGGGGCGACCGTCGCGGGAGGACACCGTGTCGAAGCCCGGGGTCTGAGAGGTCAGGTAGCTGCGCACGACCTCCGGGCGATGCTGCTTCAGCCAGTCGAGCGACCGCCAGTCGAAGCTCTGCACCACGGCCCGTTCCGTCAGCCCCGCACGGGCGAGCGCATCGGCTACGCCCGCGGCTAGCACCTCGGGTGCGACGGTCAGGCCCTGCTGTAGCGGGGACACCTTGGTCTCGATGTTGAACCGCACCGTGTGGCTCGCGGCGTTGGCGAGCGTGAGCACGGCATCGAGCGTTGGCACCCGCGCGCCGTCGGCCGGCACCTGGTCGGGGAAGGTCGCGGCATAGCGTGTTCCGGGGCGGATCCGCCCGACATCGTGGGCCTGGAGCTCCGCGAGGGTGAGCGAGCGGATGGAAGGGCCCGGCCCCGCGAGCCAGGCGCCGTTGGGCAGGCGGGTGATGTCCGGGTTGAGCGACAGGTCGTGCATGACGACGACGACGCCGTCGGCCGTCATGCCGGTATCCATCTCGAGCGTGGTGACGCCGAGCGAGAGTGCCTTCGCAAAGCCTTCGAGCGTGTTCTCCGGTGCCAGCCCCCGCGCCCCGCGATGGCCCTGCAAGTCGAACGCCATGCCGCTTCCCCCTCCGATCAGACCTGCCATGACGAACGCAGCAAACCCGCTCAGGTAATGCCGTGTGTCATGCATTCTTCACGCTTCCCCTCTGCCCCACCATCCCTTGCACCGCTAGAGAAGCGTTGCAACGCCCCGCCCCGACCAAAGGACCTCATCGATGACGTCGTATCCGCGTCGCCCGCTTGCCGCGGCACTTGCCGCTTCGCTGCTCGGCCTCATGCCGCAGGGCGTTCAGGCCCAAGGGACGTCCCAGCCGCTTACTCAATCCGTCTCCGGCCGCCTCGTCCTCTACACGAGCCAACTCGATGCCGACGCGCAAGGGACGGTCGATGCATTCCGCGCGCGCCATCCGGGCGTCGCGGTCGAATGGGTGAGGGGCGGGACGAGCGCGCTGATCCCCCGGCTGCGCGCGGAGTTCGCGGCTGGCAGCCCGCGGGCCGACCTGCTGCTGATCGCCGACAGCCTGACGATGGAAACGCTGAAGGCCGAAAACCGCTTGCTGCGCTGGGCCGATGCGCCGCGCGGCGGCGTGCCGGCGGCGCATGTCGATGCCGATGGCTTCTACTGGGGCACCAAGCTCATCACCACCGGCATCGCGCGCAACGCCCGCGCGCCGATGCCCATCACCGCTTGGGCCGACCTCGCCGATCCGCGCGCGCGCGGGCTCGCCACCATGCCCTCGCCCAGCGTCTCCGGGGCGGCGCTGATCCACCTCTACGCGATCGTGCAGAACCCTGCGCTTGGGTGGGGGTATCTGCAGCGCGTGGCCGCCAACGGGCTCTCCGTGCGCGGCGGCAACGGGGCAGTGATGCAGTCGGTCGCCGGCGGAGAGAAGGCGTTCGGCATGATCATCGACTACCTGCCGATCCGCGAGGCGGCGAAGGGCGCGCCGGTGCAGTTCGTGTTCCCGGCCGAAGGCGTCTCCGCCATCACCGAGCCGGTGGCGATCCTTGCGGGCACGCGCAACGAGGCGGCGGCGAAGGCCTTCGTCGCGTTCCTGCTGTCGCGCGAGGGGCAGGAGCTTGCCGCGCGCCAGGGCTTCCTGCCGGCCGACCCGGCCATCGCGCCGCCCGCGGGCTTTCCCGATCCGGAGACGATCCGCGTCATGCCGCTCGACCCCAAGCGCGCGCTGGCCGAGGCGGAGGACGTGCAGCGCCGGTTCGCCATCATGATGGGCCATTAGGCGTTCGCGCGCCGGATGGGCCGCACGGCCGGGGAGAGGCTTCTCCTCCCCCTCCTGCTTTCCTGGATCCTCGCCATCTCGGTGCTGCCGATGGCGCGGCTCGCGCTCGAGGGCGTCGCGCCCTCGCTGCCCGGCGCGCCGCCTGACCTGGCACTCCGCGTCTTTTCCGATCCGCGGGTGTGGCGCGCGGCGTGGCGCACGCTCATCGTCGCCTCCGCCGCGACGGCGCTCTCGGCCCTGATCGGCACGGCGGCGGCACTCGCGCTCGGGCTTTGCCGGATTCCTGCGCGGCGCATGCTCACCTTTCTCTTCGTCGTGCCGATGCTGATCCCGCCCCAGATCGCGGCGCTGTCCTGGATCAGCGCGCTCGGGCCGTCATCGACGCTGCTGAACGCCATCGGCCTCGCCCCGCCGCTCGGTGCGCGGCACCCGCTCTACGGGCCTGGCGGCATCGCGCTGCTGCTCGGCGTGCAGCATGCGCCGCTCGTGTTCCTGCCGCTGATGGCCGCCCTCAGGCGTTTTCCCGCAGGGCTCGTCGAGGCGGCGCGGCTGGCGGGTGCCGGGCGGGGTGCAGTGCTGCAGGGCGTCGTGCTGCCGCTGCTGGTGCCGGCGCTGGCCGGTGCGCTGGCGCTCGCCTTCGTCGCCGCGATCGGCAATTTCGGCATCGCCGCGCTGCTCGGCATCCCGGCCAACCACACGCTGCTCACCGTGCTGATCTGGCAACGGCTTGCCGGGCTCGGGCCTGCGGGATTGTCGGAAGCCGCACTCCTGTCGCTGCTGCTCGCCGCCCTCGCCGCGGCCGCGCTCTGGGCCGAGGCGCGGGCAGGGCGGCGGTCGCGGCGCTTCATCACGGCCGGTGCGACGGCACCTGCCCCGAAGCTCGCCCTCGGGCCCTGGCGCTGGGCGGTGTTCGCCGCCCTCGTGTTCTATCTCGCCGCCGTGCTGGCGCTGCCGCTTGCCTCCCTCGTCGCCACCGCTCTTGTCCCGGCGATCGGCGTTCCGTTGACGCTGGCCACGGTGACGCTGCGCAACCTCGAGACTGTCTTGTTCGTGCAGCAGAATACCGCGCTGGCGTTCCGCAACAGCCTTGCCCTTTCTGCCGCCGCGGCAGTGGTCCTCGTCGGCCTCGCCCTCGCGATGGTGCGCGTCAGGCTTGCCGGCGTGGTGCGCGCGATGATCGACCTGCCCTATGCGCTGCCCGGCGTGTGCCTTGGCGTGGCGGTGATCCTCGTGCATCTCCGCCCGCTGCCGCTGATCGGCGTGTCCCTGTATGGCGGGCTCGGGCTGATCCTGATCGCCTATCTCGCCCGCTTCCAGTCGCTCGCACTGAAGCCCATCGCAGGTTCCGCCGCGCGGCTGGACCCGGCGCTCGAGGAAGCAGCGCGGCTGGCCGGCGCAGGACCGTTGCGCAGGCTGATCACGATCGCGCTGCCACTGCTCGCCCCCTCGGCCGCTGCCGCGGGCATCCTTGTCGCGCTGGCGGCGCTCAACGAGATCACCGTCTCGATCCTGCTCTATGCCGCGGGCAGCCAGACGCTCGGCGTCGTCGTGTTCGGGCTGCATGACGGCGGCGCGGTGGGGCAGGCCGCTGCCGTGTCCGTCGTCGGGCTCGCGCTCGTGCTCGGGCTGATGGGGGCCGCAAGCCTTCTCGCCCGCCGCCTGCCGCCCGGCACGCTGCCCTGGAGTGCCTGATCCGCGCCACTGCGGGACGAACCAGCCGACGCGTGCCATACACGCCACTCCCTGCCCTCGTCAGAAGCATCCGCGATGTCGCTGCTTGCAAGCCTTGCCGCGGGTTTTCCCGGGCCGATCGCCGAGCCCTGGTTCTACGCGCTCGCGATCCCGACGCTGCTGGTCACCGGCATCAGCAAGGGCGGCTTCGCCTCGGGCGGCGGCAACCTGGCCGTGCCGGCGTTGGCGCTGACCATCCCAGCCGGCCAGGCAGCCGGCATCGTGCTCCCCATCCTCTGCGCGATGGACATCGTCGGCATCTGGGCCTACCGGCGTGAATGGAACCGCCGGCTCATGCTGATCCTCGCGCCCGGCGCGCTCGTCGGCATCGCGCTCGGCGCCTTTGCGTTCGGCGAACTCTCAGACCGCGCGGTCAAGACGCTGATCGGCGCCGTGGCGGTGCTGTTCACCCTGCATGCCTGGGGCAAGGCCTGGCTCGCGCGGGGGATGGCGGCAGGGGAACCGCCGGGGGAGAACCGGCCAGCCGCCTTCGCTGCCTCGCTCGCCTCCGGCTTCACCTCGACGCTCGCCCATGCCGGGGGGCCGCCGCTGGCGATGTATCTCCTGCCGCGGCGCTATACGCGCGCGCTGCTCAACGCCACGACGGTGATGTTCTTCGCGATGGTGAACTACGTGAAGCTCGTGCCCTACGCCTGGCTCGGCCAGCTGAACGTAACCAATCTCGCCACCTCCGCCCTGCTTCTGCCGACCGCCCCGATCGGCGTGTTCCTCGGCCTCTGGCTGTCGCGGCGGGTGACCGATGCGCTGTTCTACAGGATCGTCTTCGCGCTCCTGTTCGTGACGGGCCTGAAGCTTCTCTACGACGGGCTGATCGCCTGAGCGCTAGTCCCAGAAGGTCTCGCGCTCGAGGAACTTGTCCCAGGCCTTGAACGCGGCCTCGCGCGCACCGTCGGATTTCGCCGCGATCCAGCCCTCGACCACGCCGACCGCGAAGGCACGGGCCTCATGCGGTTCCGCGAGGTGGCCGAGCAGCGTGGCGGCAACGGCGGCGTCGTTGATGTGGCCAAGCTCCTCCTGCACGGCGGCGAGCGCGCGGAGGAAGCGACGCGCCTTTTTCGGCGAGAACAACTGGCCGAACATCTCAGCCGCATAGCGCAGCCGCTTGGCATCGAGCCTGAGCGCGTGCAGCGCCTCGACCGGAAGCCCCGCGAGATCCTCGCCATGGCGCAGCACACGCTTGAGCCGCTTCTGCAGGGCCTTGGCTGCGAACGCGGAAGCCGGCTCCGGCGCCTCGCGCTCACCTTGGGCGAGCGCGGCGAGGGAGAGCGACAGCAATCGGAAGCCGGGGGTGTCGAGCGCCTCGCGCAGCCTGGCGTAGGCTGCCTCGCGCGCCGCCGTCGCGTCAGCCGCCAGCGCCCCGATCCGCTCGTCACGCGGGAAGGCAGCGCGCACTGCGGCGAGGCGGCCGCCGATGAACACGTCCCAGTCACGCGCGGGGCCAAGGCGGCTCGCGAGTGCCTTCAGCCCGGACGATGCCAGTGTGCCCGGAGGCCCGGCATGGTCGCGGAACAGCGAGAGCGCGGAGCGGAGGCGCCGCAGCGCCACGCGCATCTGGTGCACGCCCTCCGGCGTCTCTCCTGCGAGCGCGGCCGGTGCGTGGGCGAGCATGGCGAGTGCGAGGTGCGAGACGATGGCGGAGAATGCCTCCGCCACCGCAGCCGTCGGCGCGATCGCGGGCGCCCCCTGCCGGAGCGGGCGTGGAGGGAGGCCGCGCGCCAGCCCGCGCGCCACCTCCACGAGGCTGGTGGCAGGCAGCGAGAGCGGCAGCATGGCGGCAAGCCGCTCGGCGGTGGCGAACACCGCAGCCCTCTCGCCGGTGATGCAGAGCCGAGCGATCGGCTGTTCCGCCGTCACCGCCCTGAGCGTGCCGGACAGCAGCGACAGCGCGGGGCCAGCCTCGCCAGCCGCCAGCGTGCTCCGCCTGCCCGAGAAGGCAGCGAGCGGCTGCGGCACGACGCCGGCATCGCGCCCGAGCAGGTCGGCGAAGGCGCCAAGGTCGGGCTGGAGGTCGGGCAGCGTGGTTTCGGCGAGCACCGGCATCGGCGCGCCCGGGTACCAGATCTCGCTGTCCGCGGGCATGCAGCGGACGAGGCGCTGCACGGCGCCACGCCGGCGCTTCTCGACCACGAGCGCAAGCCCTGCCTTGCCGAGAGCGCCGTCTGCCGCGCAGGACAGCACCTGCTCCACCGCTGCATGCCGTGGCTTCGCTGCTGGTCCCCCACCGGGCCGCGCGTGGCGAAACAAGTGCCGCGCTGCTTCGGGCGCAAGCACAAGCTCGATCGTGATGTCGGCCATGCCTGGCCTCAGTGGCCCAGGATGTCGGGTTGGATGTCGGGCGACAGATCACGCGGGCAGAGGAAGCGAACGAGCCTGCCTGCCCCCGCCTCGATCCCCCACCAGGGGGCGGCGATCGCGAACTCGGCGAGCGCGCCGGTGGGATAGCGTTCGCCCAGCGTCTCGGCATCGCGGCCGCCCTTGGCGAGGCCGGCCGGACCGACCAGGGTGAGTGCCAGGTTGTGCAGCCCGGGATTGTGCCCGATCAGCAGCACACTGCGCGCGGTTTCGGGCACGGCGTGGAGCATGCCGAGCATCGCTTCCGCCGGGGCGAGGTAGAGCGCCTCATGCTCATCGACCAGCGGCGAGCCTTCGATCGGCTCGATCGCGGCCAGCGTCTCGCGGGTGCGGCGGGCGGTGGAGACGAGGACGATGTCGGGTGCGAGGCCGAGCTTGCGCATCGCCGCGCCCATCGCGACAGCGTCATGCTGGCCGCGCGCATCGAGCGGCCGCTGATGATCCGGCGTCCTCGGGTCGTCCCAGGAGGATTTCGCGTGGCGCAGCAGCAGGAGCTGTCGCATGGGCTGGCGTCGTGGTCCTGATCATCGGGTCGTTGTTACTCGACCATCGCACGGTGCGAGCCTGCCGCCCATCCCTCGCCGCGGGCCCATACCTGTTCGTATGGGGGTCACGCTTCCGTGGGCGGTTGAAGCAGGCCTGCCGGTCCCTACCATCTGTCAACGATCTGTCGGTAAGGGGTGATCATGTCGGGTGCGGTTCTGGTGTTCGGTGCAACGGGCGGGATCGGCGGTGCGATCGCCGAGGGGCTTGCCGCATCCGGCGTGCCGGTCCACCTCGCGGGGCGCGATGCCGGGCGGCTCGGTGCCCTCGCGGCCCGGCTCGGCGCGCCCGCGACGGTGTGTGACGTTCTCGCCCCCGGTGCCATCGCCCAGGCCGTGACGGAGGCATCCGCCACGCATGGCGGGGCGCTTGCCGGGCTCGTCTTCGCGATCGGATCGATCGTGCTGAAGCCAGCGAAGCGCGCGACGGTGGAGGACCATCTCTCCGCCTATCGCCTCAACGTCGTTGCCGCCGCCGAAGCCATCGCGGCGGCCGAGCCTGCGCTGAAGGCAGGGCAGGGCTCGGTCGTGCTGTTCTCGTCCGTTGCGGCGCGGTCAGGGTTTGCCAACCACAGCGTGATCGGGCCGGCCAAGGCAGCGGTCGAGGGGCTGACGGTGGCGCTCGCGGCCGAGCTCGCGCCCTCGGTCCGGGTGAACTGCATCGCACCCAGCCTGACGCGGACCGCCATAGCTGCACCGTTGGCCGGCAACGAGGCCATGGCCAAGGCGATCGCGGCCCAGCATCCGATCCCGCGCCTCGGCGAGGCGGAGGATGCAGCGGCGCTGGCAAGGTTCCTGCTAAGCCCTGCGGCCGGGTGGATCACCGGCCAGGTGTTTGCCGTCGATGGCGGGCGGTCGAGCCTGCGGACAAAGGGATAGGGAGGGAGGGCTCACGCATGCTGCATCGCAGGTCCATTCTGCTTGCCGCGCCTGCCATCGTTGCCGCGCGCGGCAGCCTTGCCGCGATCCCGCCGGGCGACAGGATCGCATTCACGGTGACGCGCAATGACAGCCAGATCGGCACGCACGTGCTCACCTTCACGCGTGACGGTGCCGATGTGCGCGTGGCCATCGCGATCGATTTCGCGGTCCGCTTCATCGGCATCACCGCGTTCCGCTACACCCACCGCAACACCGAGGTCTGGCGCGGCGACAGGCTGCTCGCGATCGATGCCACGACCGACAACAACGGCACCCCGCTCGCCGTGAAGGCGCGCGCGAACGGGGCTGGCATCGCCGTCGAGGGCACGGAAGCCGGCACCTATGTCGCGCCGATCGAGGCGATCTCGACCAGCTACTGGCACGGCGCCTTCCTCCGCGGCCAGAAGATCGACACCCAGGGCGGCAGGCTTCTCACCACGTCGCTGGAGCAGTTGGGCGAGGAAACGATCCCTGTTGCCGGCCGCCCGACACCGGCGCAGCGCTGGCGCATCGCCGGCGATCTCACGCTCGACATCTGGTACGACCGCGCCGGCGCCTGGTCGGCGCTGCGCTTTCCCCGCAGCGACGGCTCCGTCATCGCCTACACGCGCACCGCATGAGCGAGGCCGGTGTGTTGCGCGTCGTGCTGGGAGACCAGCTGGCGCGCGGCCTCTCAGCGCTTGCCGGCATCGACCCCGCGCGCGACCGCGTGCTGATGGCCGAGGTGATGGGCGAGTGCACCTATGTGCCGCACCACCCGAAGAAGATCGCGCTCGTCCTCTCCGCCATGCGCCACTTCGCCGCAACGCTGCGGGAGGAGGGCATCGCGGTCGACTACGTCACGCTGGATGACGCCGACAACACCGGCACGCTCACGGGCGAGGTGGCGCGCGCCGTCGCACGCCACGCACCCGCCCGCATCGTCGCGACCGAGCCCGGCGAGTGGCGGGTGCGCGAGGCCATGCGCGGGTGGGGCGGCGACGTTCCGGTGGAGGTCCGCCCCGACACGCGGTTCGTGGCGAGCATCGCCGATTTCGCCCGCTGGGCGGAGGGGCAGAAGGTGCTGCGGATGGAGTTCTTCTACCGCGAGATGCGCCGCCGCACCGGCCTGCTGATGGACGGCGGCGAGCCAGTTGGCGGGCAGTGGAACCTTGATGCCGAGAACCGCAAGCGCCTGCCGAAGGGCGAGCGCATCCCGGCACCCCTGCGCTTCGCGCCGGATGCGATCACGCGCGAGGTGCTCGCCCTCGTCGCCCGGCGGTTCCCCAGCAATTTCGGCACGCTCGAGGGCTTCTCCTTCCCCGTCACGCCAGCGGAGGCCGAGGCCGCGCTCGACGCCTTCGTGCGCGAGCGCCTGCCGCGCTTCGGCGACTACCAGGACGCGATGGCGACGGGCGAGCCGACGTTGTTCCACGCGCTGATCAGCACGAGCCTCAATATCGGCCTGCTTGACCCTCTGGAGGCATGCCGCCGCGCGGAGGCCGCGTGGCGTGCGGGGCATGCGCCGCTGAACGCGGTCGAGGGCTTCATCCGCCAGATCATCGGCTGGCGCGAATACGTCCGCGGCCTCTACTGGCTGAAGATGCCGGGCTACGCGAGCCTCAACGCACTCGGCGCCGACCGTGCGCTGCCGGACTTCTACTGGTCGGGTGACAGCGGCATGGCATGCATGGACCAGGCGATCGGCCAGACGCGCGACCTCGCCTACGCGCACCACATCCAGCGGCTGATGGTGACGGGCAATTTCGCGCTGCTTGCCGGCATCGACCCGGCGGCGATCAACGAGTGGTATCTCGCCGTCTATGCCGATGCATTCGAGTGGGTGGAACTGCCCAACACCCATGGCATGGCGATCCACGCCGATGGTGGCATCATGGCGTCAAAGCCCTACGCCGCCTCAGGCAAGTACATCGACAGGATGAGCGATCATTGCGGCACCTGCCGCTACACCGTGGCTGACGCAACAGGGCCGCGCGCCTGCCCGTTCAATTCACTGTATTGGGATTTCCTCGCCCGCCACCGCACCCGCTTCGAAGGCAACCCCCGCATGGCGCAGATGTACCGCACGATGGACCGCATGGCGCCCGAGAAGGTGACGGCGATGCGCCGGCAGGCGAGGGAGTTCCTCGATAGCGTGGCACCGCGCCTGGCCGAGCGCGCGGCATGAACAGTCCGGGCTCTTCCAGGCCGCGCCCCGCCAAGCCGGCTGACGGCCTCGCGTGGGTCACCGGTGCGTCCTCCGGCATCGGGCGGCAGGTGGCACTCGACCTTGCCCGCGCTGGCTGGACGGTGGTTGTGACCGCCCGCCGTGCCGAGGAACTGGCAAAGCTCGCGGCCGAGGGCCCTGCGGGAAAGATCATCGCCGCACCGGCCGACGTGACGGATGCGCAGGCGATCGACGCTGCCGTTCACACCGCGCAGACGGAAGCCGGGCGCCCGATCGCGCTCGCCCTGCTCAACGCCGGCACCTACATGACCGACAGCGCCGAGCGGTTCGACCTCGCGGCCTTCTCGGCCCAGGTGAACGTGAACCTGATCGGCACGGCGAACGCACTCGCCGCGGTGATGCCGGCGATGATCGCGCGGCAATCGGGGCAGATCGCGATCGTCTCCTCCGTCGCCGGCTATCGCGGCCTGCCGCGCGCCATCGCCTATTCCGCGACCAAGGCAGCGCTGATCGCCATGAGCGAGAGCCTCAAGTTCGACCTCGACCACGCCGGCGTGATGATGAACGTGGTCAACCCCGGCTTCGTGAAGACGCCGCTGACCGACAGGAATGACTTCCCCATGCCGTTCCTCATGTCGGTCGAGGATGCGTCACAACGCGTGGTGCAGGGCTTGGCGCGCGGCGGGTTCGAGGTGTGCTTCCCGCGCCGCTTCGCGTATATCCTGAAAACCATGAGGCTGCTTCCCTACGCGCTCTACTTCCCCCTCGTCGGCCGCACGACGGGCAAGCGCTGACGCCATGGCCGCGACCACCATGCTCAACCCGCGCGCCGGCGCCCTGGCAGCCTGGGGTGACGCATGGGAGGCGTTGCGGCCCGGCACGGTCGAGGCGCTGCTTTCGCTCGCCGCCCCCGACATACGCTTCAGCGATCCGTTCCAGGTGGTGCACGGGCGCGACGGGCTCAGGCGCGTCATCACCCACATGTTCAGCCGCGTGCCCGACCCGCGCTTCACCGTGACCGACCGCGCCTTCGGCATCGAGGCCGGCTACCTGCGGTGGACCTTCTCCTGGGGCCCTGGCGGCCAGGCCGAGACGATCATCGGGATGAGCGAGATCCACCTCCGCGGCGACGGGCTCGTGACCGCGCATATCGACCATTGGGACAGCGGCAGCCAGGTCTATGCCCGGCTGCCGGTGCTGGGCGCCGTGATCCGCATGGTCGCCCGCCGCGTGGCCGGCAGCTGACGCGTCTTCGTCGACGCGCGCGACCCGATCGAGATCATGTTCGTCGGCCACCCCGCACCGGTCGACGCGATCGTCCCTTCGATGCCGCGACGCTCGACTTCGGTGCCGCGAAGGCAGCTACGGGATGGTGCGCAACGCTGCGTGCGTGGCTGACGTTGAGCGTGGCATTCAGGCTGCCGTGCGCAGTCGCGTGCTAGAGCAATATCCGCATTCGTAGACTCGCGAAGCGATCCGTAAGCGGATGAAATTGCTCGCAAGCAATGGCGAGACCATGATCCGTCCAAACGGATCACGATCTAGCGCGCCGTCCGCTGCGCGCCCCGATGACAAGGAGCGTCGCGAGCGGCAGTGCCATGAGCATCCATGCAGGGGGTTCGGAAACGAGCACGAACTTCTGCACGAAGTCCGTCTCGCTGATTTGTGCGATCGTGTTGGACCGGACAGTGCCCAGATAGCTCAAGGCTGAACTGCCGACGTCTACCGTCGTTGTGACGGTGAAGAAGCGCAGGTTCGGGACGTGCGCACTTGTTGCGTAGCGCGCTTGGTCATTCGGGGCGCCTTCACGAAAGATCGATCCGACATCGATGGGCTCGCCCGCATAGTCGGTGATCTGGGTCGAAACCGTGATGAAGGTGAGAAATTCCGGTCGTGACGTCACGATCACAGGCGGCTGGAGGAAATAGGCCTCCGCGCGAACGACATTCGCCTGGAGGCCGTCGATCACAGCATCGTCGGTCACGGCCATGAGATAGGAGAAGCGGGTGAGCCTGTTCAGCTGGACCGTGCGCAATGCTGGTTGCGATGTCGAAACTGTCGGGACGAACTCCCAATTGGATGCGTCCGGCGAGTATGTGACCGCCACGCCGGCTGTAGCGACGCCGGACATTGCGACTTCCACGTGGTAGAGTTCAGCCGCACCAACACCAACAGATGTATTCTCGATCAACTGCCAGTTGAGCAGGCGGACGCCGCTGGCTTCGAGATAGGCGGCGGGATCCTCCAAGAGCGACCCGAGGAGCACCGGCGCTGCGGAAGCTGGACGCGATACCGTCCCGACCGCGACGGGCAGCACGCATCCCAGGAGCAGAATGTGCAACAATTGCCACATCATCGTGGCTCCTCGCCTGGTCATGGCCGTTCGTTTCGGCGAGGATCATGCGCGTACGCGAATGACGCATTGATTGAGGTCAACGTGGCGGTGCGGCTGGCGCGGCTTATGGTGCCTGCCCCAGATCGCGGCGCATCAACTGCTGCGGGCGTCCCTGTTCGACGATCGCTCCCGCCGCCTGCCAGCCGAGTGAGGCGTAGAGCGGGGCGGCCGTCTCGGTGAACAGCCAGAGCGTGGGCACGCCCGCACTCCGCGCCGCACTCTCGACGGCCGTCACCAGGACGCGCGCATGCCCGCGCCCCCGGAACGCGGGATCGACGAACACCGAGGCGAGCCAGGGCGAGAGGTCGGGCCGGCTGTCGCTGTCCTCGGCGACGAAGCTCGCGGTGCCGGCGGGCGTATCGCCCTCCAGCACCACGAAGCACTGCTCGAGCCCGAGCTGTGCGGTGCGAGAGGCGACGCGGGCCTCCGTGCGCTCGATCAATCGGCCCTTCGGCCTGCCCCACTCCTCCCAGATCCAGCGCGCGACGATCGGCGCGAGATCTGGCCGCGCGGCGATCGTGGTGAGCGAGAGCGGACCCCGCATCACGCGCGGCGGAAGGCGAGTTGCACCGTGCCGATCCAGATGCCCCAGCGATAGACGCGGGCGGTGTTCAGCACCACGTCCTCGTCGATGCGGAACATCCAGTCGTCGAACCGCACCTCCCAGGTGCTCTCGCCGACCTTGAGGTTGATGCGATAGCCGAACTGGAAGGCGTTGCCCGCCTCGCGGCCGGTGGCGACGCCGATCACGTCGTCAGCCCGGCCTTCCCAGGTGCGGTCGCCGGTTTTCGTCAGCCGCCAGATGCGGCGCTGCTTCTCGCCGTCGTTGTAGAGGAAGTCCTCGTCCAGCGTCAGCGTCGTACCGTCCCACGTGCCGTCGATGTCGACGACGAAGGTGCGGCGAACGGTGCCGAAACGATCCTCGAACAACCCCGCCGCGCGCGTCTTGCCGGCGAAGTACTGCTCGAGCCTCAGCTCGGGTTTGCCTTGCGCGAAATCCTCGATCTTCATCCCGCCCCCGCATCCTGCCGCCAGCAGCACCACCATGAATGCCGCGATGCCACGCCACCTTCGCCACGCCATCATGTCGCTTCCTCTCCGTCCACACCGAGATCGCACCAGGAGAGGTGCCCGCCCTTGCCGGCACCGGTGTCCATGAACACGGCCCTGCCGCCGGCCTTGCCCCGCCTGATATGGGGCCGCCCATCGGTCGAGCGCGTGTCGTGCCCGCAATAGACCGTGAGCCCCGCGGGGATCGCATCCACCCAGCCGAGGACACGCACGGGATAGCCCGCGGCGGTGACGGCACCGCGTGCCGTCTGGCCGAACAGCGCGCGCGCGATGGCCCCCTCCGGCCTCTGCGTTCCCGCATCGGCAGGCGGCGGCGACGCGAGCATGGAGGGATGGAACCCACCATGGACGAACAGCGTCACTGGCCCGAAGCCGACCCAGGCCGGCGCGCGTGCGATCTCGGCGATCGCGCGCGCGGCCAGCGCCTCGCCATCCGGGTGCGCCTTGAGCTGTGCCAGCGTGGCGCCGAGCCCGTCCTCGTCAACCCGCATCGCTTGGCCTGAGAGGGCGCGACGGAGCTTGTGGTCATGATTACCGAGGAGGAACAGCCCCGCACCGCGATCGATCAGGCCGAACATCATCGCGAGCACGGCGGGCGCATCGGGCCCATGATCGGTCAGGTCGCCGAGCTGCACGGTGAAGAGGCGCCGCTCTGCCGCACCTTCCACCGCCGCCTCGAAGGCCCGCGCCTCGCCATGCACGTCACCCACCACGCGCACGCCGGCGAAGCCTGGCGGGAGCCTGAGCCTCACCGCGCTGCCTCGAGCTGTTCACGCAGGTGCGCCTGTGCGGCGGCATCGAGCGGGAAGCGCCACATCAGCGAGACGGCGGCGAGCTTCAGCACGACCGGCGCCGCGCAATAGAGGCCAACGAGGGCGGCAAGCCCGCGCACCTCGCCGCCCGCGGATGAAAAGCCGAGGCCCTCAAGAAGTGGCAGGCCGAGCCCGACGGCGAGTGCATTGCCGAGCTTCTGCGCCATCGACGAGACCGCGAACAGGAGGCCCGCGCGGCCCTCGCCGGTCTCGAGGGTGTCGAGGTCGACCACATCGGCCTGGATGGCGGGCGGCAGGGCGAGATCGGCCCCAAGTGCCGCACCGGACAGGGTCGAGATGACAAGGAACAGCATCCAGTCGCCCGGCCCCAGCAGCGGCACGAAGGCGAAGACGAGGCTTGCCCAGAGCATCGCCGCGCACCAGGCGCGGTGCTTGCCGATGCGCGCGGCAAGCCGCGTCCAGCCGGGCACGGCGATGATGCCGGCCAGGAAATAGGCGAGCAGCAGCGGCCCTGCCTTGTCCTCGGCCGCGAGCAGGTGCGTCACCACGAGAAGGAACAGCGCCGCCGGCAGCCCGTTCGCCATCCCGTTCAGCACCCAGGCCGACAGCAACCGCCGGAACGGCGCGTTGGCGAACAGGGGCGCGAGCGTGGCGCGGAGGCCGAACGGGGCCGTCCGCGCGGGGTGACGCGCATCCGGCACGATCGCGAACAGCAGCGCGAGTGCGGGGATGGCAAGCCCGAGCGTGACGAAGGCAAGCGCGCGGAGGTCATCGGCGATGCCCCCCGGTGCGAGGGCCGGGATCAGCGCCGAGGCGACAATGCCGCCGAGCGTCGCCGCCTCCCGCCAGGCATTCACCCGCGTGCGCTGGTGATAGTCGCCCGACAGTTCCGCCCCCCAGGCGGTATGGGCGATGTTGAGCATCGTCCACCCGAGATAGACGAGGCTCGCGGTGACGAAGAGATGCACCGCGCCAGCGCCCGCGGGCGGCACGAACAGGAACCAGACGGCGGGGGCCGCGATCGGCAGTGCTGCCGCGACCCACGGGCGGCGGCGGCCGAACCGGCCGGAGCTGCGGTCGCTCAGCATGCCCACGAGAGGATCGGTCACGACATCGAACAGGCGCGTGGCGAGCAGCACGAGCCCGACGGTGGTCAGCCCAAGCCCCATCGTCTCGCCCCAGAAACTGGGCAGGTAGACGTTCAGCGGCAGGCCGAGGATGGCGAGCGGAAACGCTGGTGCGGCGTAGGCCCCCAGCGTGCGCACGGGCAGGCGCCGCGGCAGCGCCATGCTCATGGCGTCAGGGCCGCGTCAGCACGATGCGGCCGACATCGGTCCAGCCGGCGCGGAAGCCCGTCTCGCAATAGGCGAGGTAGTATTCCCAGAGGCGCTTGAAGCGATCGTCGTAGCCGCGCGGCGAGATCTGCGGCCACGCTTCCTGGAAGCGTTCGTTCCAGAGTCGGAGCGTTTCCGCGTAGGAAGGACCGAACCACGTCTCCGACTGCCAGGTGAAGCCGGCGCGTGCCACCTCCTCGCGCAGCCGCGTGGGCGATGGCAACATGCCGCCGGGGAACACGTAGCGCTGGACGAAGTCGGCCGAGGAGCGATAGACCGGGAAGAACCTGTCCGCGATCGTGATGATCTGCAGCCCTGCCTGCCCGCCGGGAGCCAGCCGTTCGCGCAGCGTCGTGAAGAAGGCCGGCCAGTAGGCCTCGCCCACCGCCTCGAACATCTCGACCGAGGCGATCCTGTCGAACCGCTCCGGCACATCGCGGTAGTCCTGCAGCCTGATCTCCACGCGGTCCGACAGGCCTGCCGCGGCGATGCGGGTGACGGCATGGGCATGCTGTTCGCGCGAGAGCGTGAGTGCCACGACGGAGGCGCCGTATTCGCGCGCCGCGATCTCGGCGAGGTAGCCCCAGCCGCAGCCGATCTCGAGCAGCCGCTGTCCCGGGCGGAGGTCGATCGCTGTCAGCAGGTTCCGTACCTTGCGCGCCTGCGCTTCCTCGAGCGCCTCGTCGGGCGCGGCGAACTCTGCCGCGGAGTAGGTCATCGTCCGGTCAAGCCAGGTGCCGTAGAACGCGTTGCCGAGGTCGTAGTGCGCGGCGATGTTGCGCTTGGCCCCGCGCCGTGTGTTCGGCCGGACCGCGTGGAAGATGCGCGAGAGCGTGCGCACCAGCATGCTGCCCCGCAACACCTCGTCCCACTCCGCCTCGTTGGCGGTGGCAAGCGCCATCACCGCGCGGATGTCGGGGCTCGACCAGTCGCCGTCGAGATAGGCTTCCGCCCAGCCGAGGCTGCCGCCGAGCGCGAAGCGGCGGATCGCGCGCGGCCTGAGCAGCGTCACCTGCGCTTCCGGTCCATCGTGATGCCCCCCGAAGCGGTGCATAGAGCCGTCGGGCAGGGTGAGCATCAGGTGCCCCGCGCGGATCAGCCCGGCGAGCTTCAGGGCAAGGCGGAAGCGCCGGTCGCGCGGCAGCGCGCGCGTGGCGGGGAGGGTGGTGTCTGTCCCGTGCATCAGTTCTGTTCCGTCAGGCTGCTGCCGACACCGGCTTGTCGGGTGGGGCGGGGCGGGAATGGAATGTCGCGCCCTTGCGCCACAGCTTCAGCGCCTGCCAGTGGATGGCGGCGATGGTCTTGGCCGTGACGAAGGGCATGGCGGCGAGGGCTGCGGCAAGCGTGCGGTCGGTCATCGGCACGCCGCGGCCAGCCATGGTGGCGGTGAGCAGTTTCTCCCCCTCGCCATCGGTCTCCTCGATGGCGATGGCCAGCCTGTCGGCGGGGCGAGAGAGGGTGAAGGCGTAATGCGCCGCCATCCCGATGAAGGGCGAGACGTGCATCACCTTGTCGGCCCCGTGCTGCCAGGGCGCGTCGCCGGCAAGGCGCACGAGGTAGCCATGCTGGTCGCCGAAGGTGTTCTTCACCTCGTAGAGCACGGCCCCCGGCGAGCCATCCGCCCTGTCGCAGAAATAGATCGAGATCGGATTGAACACGATTCCTGCGACCCGCGGCATTGCGAGAAGCCGGATGCGCGCACTGCATTCGGCGAGGCCGTGATCGGCCAGCACACGCTCCACCCAGGGGCGGATGGGGGTACCGTCACGCGCGGCATGATCACGTGCACGGAACGACACGATTCCGCGACGTTCCGCGGCGAACAGGCGCGAGCGGGCGGCCACTTCCTCGATGCGGTCGATGTCGAGCAGCAGCGTCCAGATGCGGTATTCGAAACGGTGGTGGAACGGCTGGTGCCGCGCATGCATCACGCGCATGCGGTACAGCAGGGCCGGTTCGTCATCGGTGCCGCTCATGCGGCGAGCTCGGTCGTGCTTGCAGCCTGCCAGGGGGGTGCTACGCCGAAACCACGCGCGACCGCGACGGCGGAGGCGATGCCGTCCTCATGGAACCCATAGCCGGTCCAGGCACCACAGAACCAGGTGTTCCGCACGCCCTGGAGCGCTGGAAGTGCTGTCTGCGCCGCGATCATCGCTGCATCGTAGCAAGGATGGCGGTAGGTTTTCTCGAGCAGCACGCGGCGCGGATCGGGCTCCGCCAGCGGGTTCAGCGTCACGAGCAGCGGCTCGCTCGTGACCAGGTTCTGCAGCCGGTTCATCCAGTAGGTAAGAGCGACCTCGCGGCCATGGTCCGCCCCGTCGCGCGCGAGGTAGTTCCAGGATGACCAAGCGCCGCGCCGCCTCGGCATCAGCGATGCATCGGTGTGCAGCACCATGCGGTTGGCCTGGGTGCGCACGGCGCCGAGCACGCGGCGCTCATCCTCCGACGGATCGGCGAGCAGCCGGAGCGCCTCGTCGCCATGCGTCGCCAGCACCACGGCGTCATGCCGCGACGCGGCCCCATCGGCCAGCGTGACGGTGACACCGCCAGCGTCACGGCTGATGGCAGCGACCGCGACACCCTTGCGCACGCCCGACCCGAGGGTTGCCTCGATGCGCGCGACGTAGCGGCGCGACCCGCCGGTGACGGTGCGCCACTGCGGCCGGTCGGTCAGCCTGAGCAGCCCATGATTGATGAAGAAGCGGATGAAGCTGCGCGCCGGAAAATCCTGCATCGCCGTGACGGAGCCCGACCAGATCGCCGCACCCATCGGCAGGATGTGATCGTCGATGAAGCCCTGGCCGTAGCCGTTGCGCGCAAGATAGTCACCGAGGCTCGGATGGTGGTCGGTGTCGAGCAGGCGCGGCGCCTCGCGGTAGAAGCGGACGATGTCGCGCAGCATCATCAGGAAGCGCGGCCGGGCGATGTTCCGCTTCTGAACGAACAGCTGCGGGAACGATCCGCCGGCATATTCCAGCACGCCGCCGCCGATCGACACGCCGAAGCTCATGTCGGAGTTTTCCGTCTCGACACCGAGATGATCGAACAGCCCCGTCAGGTGGTGGTAGTTCAGCGTGTTGTAGACGATGAAGCCGGTATCGACCGCGACCTCCGCGCCGGCGAGTTGGATCACCTGGGTATCGGCATGCCCGCCGAGCCGTGGTTCGGCCTCGTAGAGCGTCACGTCGGCGCCGGTGCGCAGGAGCCAGGCCGCCGAGAGGCCCGAGATGCCGGCGCCGATGACTGCGACCGAGCGACGCCCGGGGCGCACCATGCCATCCATTCAGGCTGCTCCCTTGTTGGCGGAGATCGTCGCGAGTGCGGCGAGCGCACGGGCGCGCGCCATGCCATGCTCGACGATCGGGGCGGGGTAGGTCCGCCCGAGGGTCACGCCCGCCTCGCGGAGGATCAGGGGCGAGGCTTCCCACGGGCGGTGGATCAGGGCTGCCGGCAGGCGTGCGAGTTCGGGCACGAAGCGGCGCACATAGGCGCCGTCTGGGTCGAACTTCTCGCCCTGCAGCACCGGGTTGAAGATGCGGAAATAGGGCGCGGCATCGGCGCCCGAGCCTGCAACCCACTGCCACGAGGCGCTGTTGGCCGCGAGGTCGGCATCGACCAGCGTGTCCCAGAACCAGGCCTCTCCCTCCTGCCACGGCAACAGCAGGTGCTTGACGAGGAAGGAGGCAGTGATCATCCGCACGCGGTTGTGCATCCAGCCCGTCTGCCAGAGCTGCCGCATGCCGGCATCGACGATCGGATAGCCCGTCATGCCGCGCTGCCAGGCACGCAGCCCGGCGGCATCGTGCCGCCATGGAAAGGCTGTGAAGGCTGGCTTCAGCGCCTCGTCCGGCATCTCGGGGCGATGCCACAGCAGGTGGTGGCTGAACTCGCGCCAGAGCAGTTCCTTCAGGAAGGTCTCCGTCCCGGGCCCGCGCGGCGCGCCGGCAGCCTCGGCCGCGTGCCAGACCGCGGCGGGCGAGATCTCGCCCCAGTGCAGGTGTGGCGACAGGCCCGACGTACCCGCGATGTCGGGTCGGTTGCGGAGATCGTCATAGCCGGCGAGGGCATGGTCGAGGAACGCCTTGAGCCGCGATGCTGCTCCTGCCTCTCCCGGTTGCCAGGTGTTGCGCAGCCCGCCCGCCCAGTCGGGCCGGGTGGGGAGGAGGCCCCATGCGTCCAGCTGGTCGGAGGCGGGGAAACTGGCTGGGGCGGGGACGCGGGCAGGGGCCGGCTTCGGCTGCGCCGGGGATGGGGCGGCGAAGCAGGCGCGACTGAAGGGTGTGTAGACGCCGTAGGGCCCGCCGGTCTTGGTGCGAACTTCCCACGGCTCGAACAGGAGGGCGGTGCGCGCGCCCTCGATCGCCAGGCCATTCCCGGCCAGCGCTGCGGCGACGGCCTTGTCGCGCGCCCGCGCCCAGGGCTCATACATCCGCCCCGCATGCACGGCGGATGCGCCGATCTCGGCGGCGAGTGCCGGGATGATCGATTGCGACGCGCCGCGGCGGAGGATCAGGCGCGAGCCTCGCGCGGCAAGGTCACTGGCAAGCGAGGCGAGGCTGTGGTGAAGCCACCAGCGCGAGGCGCCGCCCGGTGCCCAGGTGTCGGCGGCGGCATCGTCGAGGACGAACACGGGAACGACAGGGCGGCCTGACGCGATCGCGGCCGCGAGGGCCGCGTTGTCGGTCAAGCGCACATCCTGCCTGATCCACCAGATCACCGGTGCCCCGGTGGGCGCTGCCATGCCCCGTTCGCCTCGTCTTCCTGTACCGCGAGGCGACCCTGCCCGGTCTCAGGCCGTGGCGCCCACAACAAAACAATCGATATGGGGGTTCGCACCGCTTTGCCAGCCCGCTGCACGCTCATGCAGTGGCCTGCGATGGTCGCCGCCCAGACTCTCCCGTAAGGCAGTGGACAATGGAGCGGCCCGCGCCGCAAGCTTGATGCATGTATGCCCCCCCTTCATTCCGAATCAGCGAGCGCTCGGCGCTTGAAGGCCTGATCGCCAAGCTTCGCTTCGCCACGCTGGTGGTGAATGGCGCCGAGGGGCCGGTCGCCGCCCACCTGCCCCTCGTGCTTGATGGGGATCAGCTGATCGGCCATCTGGCCCGCGCCAACCCGCTTGCGCGCCTGCTCGCCCCCGGCATGCCTGGGCTGGCGGTGTTCGTCGGGCCTTCGGCGTACGTCTCGCCGTCCTGGTACGCCTCCAAGCGCGAGCACGGAAAGGTCGTGCCGACCTGGAACTACGTCGCCGTCCAGGCCCGCGGCGTGATTGAGCCGGTGACGGAGCCGGGCGCGCTGCACGCCATCGTGACGCAGCTGACGGATGTGCAGGAAGCAGGGCGCGAACATCCGTGGGCGGTCGATGATGCGCCGGCTGATTTCCTGGCGGGCATGATGAAGGCGATCATTGGCTTCCGGCTCACCCTTGCCACGCTCGAGGGTACGGCGAAGCTCAGCCAAAACCGCCCGGCGGCGGATCATGCAGGCGTGCGTGCGGGGATGGAAGCCGAACCAGCGCCCGCAGCCCAGGCGCTTGCTGCGCTGATGGCACGCCAGAGCAGCGCCCGATCCGATTGAACCGGCTTCGGTTCCGTCAGATCGAGTCAAGCTGCTCTACCCATCGATGTTTCCAGAGCACGACTTTCCGATCGATTGATTCCAATCGATCGGACCGTGCTCAAGCGTTCAGTCCTGGGTTTTGTTGGTGGCCTGGGCTTTCGAGGCGGGGGGATCCCGCAGGGATGGAAGGATCCGCCCTGATGAAGATGCAGCAGGTCAGCGACAATTGCTTCGCGGTCCTCAACGAGAAGAACCGCGTCTGCGATGCCAATTCCGGCCTCATCAATCTGGGCGGGGGCGTCGTGATCGACACGCAGTCTGACCTTCCCCACGCGCGCGGGATGATCGCGCTGTTCAGCCGTGTATGGCCTGGCATGCCGAAGCGCGTGATCAACACGCATGAGGACGGCGACCATGTCTGGGGCAACCAGCTCTTCGCGGGTGCGGAAATCATCGCCCACAGTTCAGTCCCCGAACGCATGAAGCGTGTCGCGGATCCCGAGGAGACACGTCACTTGCTGGCGAGCGTCCGGAACCCGCTGACCTGCGAGAAGATCGCGGCAGTCCGCCCAGGCGTCGTGGCGGCCGGGCGACAGTTGGCGGAGGATTATGACCTGACCGGTGTCGAACTCGTACTGCCGACAACGGTATTCGACACGCATCACGACTTGGACCTGAACGGCATGCATGTGCACCTGAGGCATGTTGGACCCTGCCACCAGTGCGGCGACACCATCGTCCACGTGCCGAAGGAGCGGGTGGTCTTTGCCGGCGACGTGCTGTTCCGCCGCTGCACGCCGATGGGCTGGACGGGCAGTTACGCGAAGTGGTTCGCCTGCCTCGACCTGCTCATCGATCTGAAGCCGGACGCCATCGTGCCTGGTCACGGCCCCGTCTGCGGCGTCGAGGGCGTGATCGAGATGAAAGCCTATCTCCAGTACGTCCTTGAGCAATCGCGGCGCTGTTTCGAGGACGGTCTTTCTGTGCTGGATGCTGCCAAGAGGATCGATTTCGGCCCCTATGGCGACTGGAAGGCTCCGGCACGGCTCTACATGAATGTCGAGCGCGCCTACCGGGAATTCCGCGGCGAACCGCCAGACGCCCCATGGGACACGCCGGCGACCTTCGACGCCATCTACGCCCTGGCCAACGCCAAGGGCGTTCCCGTCGAGTTCTAGCCTGGGATCCGGCAGGACGCGTGCCTTACGATCCCACTTCCGCTGCCTGCCGCACCTGCCCGAGCGTGAAGCTGTAGAGCCGCCCACGGCCCTGCAGGAACACGCGCGCGCCGCGGGGGAACAGGCCCGCGATCGCCTGGTCACGCACGTCGAGCCCGCCGGTATAGGCGCCGAAGGCCGGCAGCATCAGCCGCCGCGCATCAGCCACGAAGCAGGGCCGTGAGACGGCCTTGCCCCGCGTCGGCACCCAGGCCTTGGGGTGGTGGTGGCCGCAGATCTCGGGCGTTGCCCCGCCGCCCTCGTGGCGAAAGGCGATCGGCCCCTCAAGCCACTCGGTTGCCACCGCGCCCGGAAACCCAGCGGGCGGGGCCGGGTCGTGGTTGCCAAGCACCCAGATGAGTTCCGCCCCCTCCGCGATTGCGCGCAGCCGATCGGCTTCGGCCGCGGCGAGGCGCGCGGCACCGTGCCGGTCATGGAACGAGTCGCCGAGGGCCACGATCCGCTCCGGCCGGTAGCGGCGGATGAGGGGCACCAGCCGGTCGAGCGTCGCGCGGCTGTCATAGGGTGGCAGCAGCGCCCCGCGCGCGGCGAGCGAGGAGCCCTTCTCGAGATGCAGATCGGCGACCGCCAGAAGCTTGCGCGCGGGCCACCAGAGGACGCCATCTGGGTCGAGCATCAGCCGCTCGCCCGCGATGTGGATCGGGGCTGCCGTCATTCGTCGAGCGAAAGCTCACCCTGGCGTCGCCCCCGGATGGTGCCGAGCGTCGAACGGCCCTGGTTGCCGACTGCGCTGCCACTTGGCCGCGCGCCGCGTCGAAAATTCGCGCGATGAACCGGATGAACGCGCTGCTGTGGTGCCGGAGGAGACTCTGCCTCCCCCATCGCTTCCGCGACCAGCGCCGCCTCCTCGGCCTCGGCGAGCAGCGCCTCCTCCCCTTCGCCGGCACGCACGCTCTCGCGGCCGATCTCGAGCAGAACGGGAACGGCAAGCGGCGAGACGCGCGACAACGCCATGTGCACCACGCGCCCCTTCGCGCGCGCGAGCAGCCCCGCGATGCGCCCGACATCGACGAGGCCGCGCGCCGCATCGGCCCGGGTGGCGCGGAGCAGCACGTGATCGGGCTCATGCTTGCGCAGCACGTCGTAGACAAGGTCGGTGTTGATCGTCACCTGGCGTCGGTTCTTCTCCGCCCCCGGCACGTGCCGGTCGATCAGGCCGGCGATCACCGCCACCGTGCGGAAGGTGCGGCGGAGCATGGAGCTTTCCGCCATCCACTCCTCCAGGTCATCGCCAAGCATGTCCTCGCCGAACAGCTCCGCCACGCGCAGCGGCTGATGAGCCGACCAGACCGCGACGACATAGTCGGTCGCGACGAAGCCGAGCGGGCCGAAGCCCGCGCGCTCCATCCGCCGCGTCAGCAGCATGCCGAGCGTCTGGTGCGCGTTGCGGCCCTCGAAGCAATAGGCGACCAGGAACCACTTGCCACCGCGCGGGAACGTCTCGACCAGAAGATCGTTCCGGCCCGGCAAGCGTGAGCGGGATTTCTGGAGCCGCAGCCACTCGGCGACGTTCTCCGGCAGCTCGTCCCAGCTCTCCGGCCGTTCCAGGATCGCGCGGACGCGATCGGCGAGATAGGTGGTGAGCGGCAGGCGGCCGCCGGCATAGGCCGGCACCTTCGGGTCCTGGCCCTGAGCCGGGCTGCATTCCACCGTGGTCTCGCGCAGCCGGTCGAAGCGCAGCACGCGGCCGGCGAACAGGAACGTGTCGCCGGGGTTCAGCATCGAGACGAAGTATTCCTCGATCTCGCCGAGCTGCATGCCGCCGAAGCCGCGGCCGAGCTTCACCTTCAACAGCGGCGCCTCGACGATCGTGCCGATGTTCATGCGGTGCCGGCGCATCACCGCCTCCGAGGCCGCGTGGTAGCGGCCCTCCGAATCGCGGAACAGCTTGCGGTGCCGCTCATAGGCCGACAGTGCGTAGCCGCCATCGGCGACGTAGCGCAGCACGTCGTCGAAATCCCGCCGCGGCAGCGCGGCGTAGGGCGCCGCACGCGTCACCTCGGCATAGAGATCATCGGCGGTGAAGGGCCCGGCGCAGGCCATGCCGAGGATGTGCTGGGCCAGCACGTCGAGACCGCCTGGCGGCGGCGCATCGCCATCGAGGTCATGCGCCGCGACGCCCTCGACGGCCGCACGGCATTCCAGCACCTCGAACCGGTTGGCCGGAACGAGCACGGCGCGCGATGCCTCGTTCCAGCGATGGTTGGCACGGCCGATGCGCTGCAGCAGGCGCGACACGCCCTTCGGCGCGCCGACCTGGATGACGAGATCGACATTGCCCCAGTCAATCCCAAGGTCGAGCGAGGAGGTGGCGACGACCGCCTTGAGTTTCCCCGCGGCCATCGCGGCTTCCACGCGTTCACGCTGCTCGCGGGCGAGGGAGCCGTGGTGGAGCGCGATGGCCAGCCCGTCGTCGTTCAGCCGCCACAGCGCCTGGAATACGAGCTCTGCCTGCGCGCGGGTGTTGACGAACACGATCGACGTGCCGGCGTCACGCACCAGGCGGTAGATGTCGGGCGTGGCGAGAAGGCCCATGTGGCCGGACCAGGGAAGCGGGCCCTCGGGCAGCACCATGCGCACCGAGGCATCCGCTCCTCCGGGCGCCTCGATCACGGAGACGTCATCGGCATCGGCCCGGCCGCCTGCCGAGAGGAAGGCGATGAGCGGGGCGCGGTGCGGCACGGTGGCGGAAAGGCCGACTCGCCGCGCGGCGGGTGCGATCGTGGCCAGCCGCGCGAGGCAGAGGGCAAGCTGGTCGCCCCGCTTGGTGCCGGCCAGCGCGTGGATCTCATCGACGACGACCGCGGCGAGCCCCTGGAACATGGCTGTGGCGTCGGGCGCCGAGAGCAGCACGGCGAGGCTTTCAGGCGTGGTCAGCAGGATGTGCGGCGGCTTCGCGCGCTGGCGCTTGCGCGCCTCGGCCCCCGTGTCGCCGGTTCGCGTCTCGACCGTGATGGGAAGCCCCATGCCGGCGATCGGGGCGGTGAGGTTGCGCGCGATGTCGGTGGCCAGCGCCTTCAGCGGCGAGATGTAGAGCGTGTGAAGCGCGGCCGATGGTCGTTCGGCAAGATCGGCCAGGGATCCGAGGAAGCCCGCGAGGGTCTTGCCAGCCCCCGTCGGGGCGATCAGGAGGGCCGAGCGGCCAGCCCTTGCTGCCGCGAGCATCGCCAGTTGGTGCGGGTGCGGCGCCCAGCGCCTTGCGGCGAACCAGGCGGCAAGGCCTCGCGGCAGTGCCGGTGGTTCCAGCACTGGCGGGGATGATGAATGCGCGATGGCCACGCCGGGAAACGTATCATCGATGATGTCCGGCCGGCACCTGCCTGCTGACCAGCCAGCGTGGCGCGGAGTTCGGCTGGCCGGCAGCCCGGGCGAATCAAACCCCGGCGGCGGGAAGCCGACGCTCGGTGCCGTGGTCGAGCAGCAGCCTGAGCCCCTCGGCCCGCAGCACTGCCTCGGCGGCATTGCACGCCGAGATGTCAGCGCCGATGCGCTCGGCCAGCTCGGGATGCTGCAGCAGCGCCTGTCCGCCCACCATGACGCCGACATAGGGGTTCACGGATGCCTTGCGGATCTCATCGATCGTGCCGGCCAGCAGCGGCGTACGCTCATCGGCTGCGACCGAAAGCCCGACGATGGCAAACCAGCCGTTCCGCACGGTGGCCGAAATGTCTGCCTGCGCGGCGGCAAGCTCCATCGTCACGTCCCAGCCTGACTGACGGAAAAGGTCGCCAAGGATGGTAAGGCCGAGACTGTGCTGTTCGCCCGAGAGGCTGGCCAGCAGGATCCGGCGTGAGGCGTTGCGCACGGGAATGTTGGCCAGGAACGAGGCCGACAGCCGTTCGAGCAAGAGATGGAGTATGCCGAGACCTGCGGTCACCTCAACGAAACTGCAGCGGTCATCCGTCCACATCTGGCCGAGCTCAGCGGCGGCGTGGCCAAGGGCGTCGAGGCAGATATCGGTGAAGGAGATGCCGCGCGAGACGAGTGCATCGACCGCCGCGATACAGCCCGCGAGGTCGTTGTCGCGTGCGAGCATGGTCAGCCGAGCGCGGTCCTCGGGAGTGATGGGGTTGCCAACCGCGATCGGATCGGGCTGTTCGCCGTCCCTGCCATGGCGCCGCGCCATTTCCGGCACGATGGCTGTCTCGAAAACACTGGTGATCAGGTCGGCCCGATGTCGTCGCGCGGCACCGCGCGACTCGAGCCCGAGATGATGCACCACACCGCGGCGGCGCGGACCGTCCGGCCTCAGCTGGGCCTCATCGTCCTCACCCGCCCGGTACCGAACGATCTCGGCATCACTGGGATTCGCGTCTCGCCGGGTTCGTGTCATGACGTGGCCATTGGACCCTACATCCCTGTTTTGTCGGCGCGGTCGGAGACGCATCGCGGTGCGGTTATCAATCCGCCTTTGATTGAAGAGTGGCTCAGCCTTGACGGAACCGTCAACACGGATTGTGCCGTCCGGACGAGACACCACGCGGGTGGGATCACGGCGCCCAGAAACTGCAACGTTGTCTCGGGATTGACCCTGGACAGGCGCGGCGGGAGGGCGGCTGGCCGGCGCAACCTTGCCGCACTGCGGTGGGCTTGTAATCTCCACCGCCAAAACGGAATCCAACGAGATGGGGTGCGCGATGACCTGGCTCGAACACTCATTCATGGGCCGCAAGGCGGTCGCACGCGGCGTGCGCGGGGCGACACACACGCTGACCGAGGCGCAGCAGGGCGAGTACCGCTATGTCTACGGCCCCTACGCAAAGCCAGTGCTGCACATCCGGCCTGGTGACGTGGTGGAGGTCGAGACGCACGACGCGTTCGAGGGCAAGATCAGGAGTGAGAGCGACAGCCCCACGGCGCTGCTGCGCATGCCGTTCCTGAACCCGCAGAACGGGCCCATCGTGGTCGAGGGCGCTGTGAAGGGCGATGTGCTTGCCGTTTCCATCCTCTCGATCCTGCCGCGCGGGAAGCAGCCCGTCGGCACCACCGCGCTGATCCCGGAATTCGGCGGCCTCGTCGCCACGGCCACCACGGCGATGCTGAACAAGCCGCTGCCCGAGCGCGTGAAGAAGATGGAAGTGACGACCTCCGGCGTGCGGTTCAGCGACCGCATCACGCTGCCCTATGAGCCCTTCATCGGCACGCTTGGCGTCAGCCCCGAGATCGAGGCGGTGAGTTCGCTGCAGCCCGACTACTGGGGCGGCAACATGGACCTGCCGGACATCGCCCCCGGTGCTGTCGCGTACTTCCCGGTGCATCACGTGGGCGCGCTGCTCTATCTCGGCGATTGCCACGCGCGGCAGGGTGATGGCGAGCTCTGCGGCGTGGCGGTCGAGATGCCGGCGCATGTCACGATCCAGGTCGATCTCATCAAGGGATGGTCGATCCCCGGCGTGCGGCTCGAGAATGAGCGCTTCATCATGGCGGTGGGCAGCGCGCGGCCGATGGAGGATGCAGCCCGCATGGCCTATCGCGACCTGATCCGCTGGATGGTGGAGGATTACGGCTTCGAGGAATCGGAGGCCTATTTCCTCTGCACGCAGGCCGGTGCGATGCGCGTCGGCAACATGGTCGATCCCAAGTACACGCTCGGCGCCTCGATGCTCAAAGCCTACCTCGTTTAGGAGACACACCGATGGATCTCGGCCTCAAGGGATTGCGCGCGATCGTCACCGGCGGCTCGAAGGGAATCGGCCGTCGCTGCGCCGAGCTGTTCGCCGCGGAAGGCGCCCATGTCTCGATCTGCGCCCGCACCAAGGGCGAGGTGGAGGAGACGGTCGCCGCACTTGGCGCCAAGGGTGTCACAGCGTTCGGCCAGGCTGTGGATGTCGCCGACAAGGCGGCGCTCGAAGCCTGGGTGGCTGCGTCCGCCGCCGCGCTGGGCGGCATCGACATGGTGGTGGCGAACGTCTCCGCGCTCGCCGTCGCCGATGACGAGGAGGCGTGGCGCAAGGGTTTCGATACCGACATGATGCACACGGTGCGCGTGGTCAACGCCGCGATGCCGCACCTCGAAACATCGAAGGCCGCCTCGATCACCGTGATCTCGTCGGTGTCGGGCCGCGAGATCGATTTCACCGGCCCTGCCTATGGCGCGTTCAAGGCGGCCCTCGTGCACTACGCGCAGGGCTTGGCGTACCGCCTTGCCGGCAAGGGCATCCGCGCCAACGCGGTGTCGCCCGGCAACACCTATTTCGACGGCGGCATCTGGCAGTGGATCGAGAACAACAACGCTGGCCTGTTCAAGGAGGCGCTGGCGCTGAACCCGACGGGCCGGATGGCCAGGCCTGAGGAGATCGCCCGCGGCGTCGTCTTCCTCGCCAGCCCCGCATCCTCTTTCACAACCGGTACCAACCTCGTGATCGATGGGGCACTGACGAAGGGCGTCCAGCTCTGAGGGTGGCCGGCGGGGGCACGCCATGCCGCCGCATCCCGACACCTGGCTGAAGGTGACCGAGGCCGGGCTCTGGTGCGAGCCCGGCCAATTCTTCATCGACCCCCTGCGCGCGGTCGACCGTGCCGTGATCACGCACGGCCACAGCGACCATGCGCGGCCCGGCCACCGCGCGGTGCTGGCCACCGCCGAGACGCTTGCCATCATGACGCGGCGCCTCGGCGAGGGGAGGGCGGGGGAGAGCCAGCAGGCGCTGGCCTACGGCCAGACCATCGTGGCGAACGGCGTTGCCGTCACGCTTCGCCCCGCGGGCCACGTGCTTGGCTCTGCGCAGGTCGTGCTCGACTGGCACGGGTCGCGCGCCGTGATCAGTGGCGACTACAAGACGCGGCGCGACCCGACCTGCGCGGCGTTCGAGCCGGTGCGCTGTGACGTGTTCGTGACGGAAGCGACGTTTGGCCTGCCGGTGTTCCGTCATCCGCCGGCGGATGGCGAGATCGCGCGGCTGCTCGCGTCGCTCCGCGTGTTCCCCGACCGCACGCATATCATCGGCGCCTACGCGCTCGGCAAGACGCAGCGTGTGATCGCGCTGCTCCGCGAGGCCGGCTACGACGCGCCGATCTTCGTCCATGGCGCGCTGGCGCCGATGAACGACATCTATGCGTCGTTCGGCATCACGCTCGGTGACCTCAGGCCAGCGACGGTGGCCAACCGCGAGGCGCTGAAGGGCGCGGTCGTCATCGCCCCGCCAGGCGCGATCCAGGACCGCTGGGCACGGCGGCTGTCCGACCCCGTCGTCGCGCTCGCCTCGGGCTGGATGCGGGTGCGGCAGCGCGCGAAGAGCCGTGGCGTGGAACTCCCGCTGGTGATCTCCGACCATGCGGATTGGGATGAGCTGAACGCCACGCTCGATGCCGTCGGCGCCCCCGAGGTGTGGGTGACGCATGGCGCGGAGGAGGCGCTGATCCACGCGGCGGGCCTGCGCGGCATCAGGGGCCGCGCCCTGTCGCTCATCGGACGTGGTGACGAGGACGAGGGCGTCGCCGAACCCGCCGAAGGCGCTTCATGAAATCTTTCGCGGAGCTGCTCGAGCGCCTCGTGCTCACGCCGTCGCGCACGACGAAGCTCGCGCTGATCAAGGACTGGATCGCGACGGAGCCTGACCCCGATCGCGGCATCGGCCTTGCGGCGCTGACGGGCGAGCTCTCGTTCGATGCCGCCAAGGCAGGGCTGATCCGCGCGCTGGCGGCGGAACGAACCGATCCCGTGCTGTTCGCCCTCTCCTACGATTTCGTCGGCGACCTGGCCGAAACGGTCTCGCTCATGTGGCCCCAAAAACAGTCGGTACGGGAAGGCGTGAACGAGGCAGCACCCACGCTTGCGACCGTGGCAGAGACGCTGGCGACGGCGCGCAAGGTCGATCTTCCCAGCATCGTCGCAGGCTGGCTCGACACACTCGATCCGTCCTCGCGCTTCGCGTTGCTGAAGCTCATCACGGGCGGCATGCGGGTTGGCGTCTCGGCGCGGCTGGTGAAGGTGGCGCTGGCGGAACGATACGATATCGACGTGGCGGAGATCGAGGAGGCGTGGCCAGCCGTCGCCCCGCCCTATCGCGCGCTGTTCCTCTGGCTCGGCGGGAAGGGACCGCAGCCCCGCAGCGCCGATGCGCCAGTGTTCCGCCCGCCCATGCTCGCCAACCCGCTGGACGAGGCGGAGCTTGCCACCCTCGACCCCGCCGCCTTCCGGGCGGAGTGGAAGTGGGACGGCATCCGCGTGCAGTGCGTTGCCACGCTCGCCGGCGCCAAGCTCTGGTCCCGCGGCGGTGAGGACATCAGCGGGGCGTTTCCCGAGATCGTCACGGCGATGACTGGCCTCGCCGCCGTGCTCGATGGCGAACTGCTTGTGCTGCGCGAGGGTGTCGTCGCGCCGTTTTCCGAGCTGCAGCGGCGGCTGAACCGCAAGACGCCGGGGCCGAAGCTGCTGCGTGACCATCCCGCCCATGTGCGTCTCTACGACATGCTGTTCGAGGCGGGGGAAGACATCCGCGCGCTTCCGTTCGATGCGCGGCAGCAACGGCTCGCGGCATGGCTCGCCCGCTTCACGCCACAGCGGATGGACCTGTCGCCGCTCGTTCCCTTCGCGACCTGGGAGGAACTCACCGCCATCCGCGCCGGGGCGCGCGAGGCGGGCATCGAGGGGCTGATGCTGAAGCGGGCCGACAGCCCCTATCTCGCGGGAAGGCCCAAGGGGCCGTGGTTTAAATGGAAGCGCGATCCACTCACCCTCGACGCGGTGCTGATGTACGCCCAGCGCGGCCACGGCAAGCGCTCGTCATTCTATAGCGACTATACCTTCGGCGTCTGGCGCGGCGATGAGCTCGTCCCCGTCGGCAAGGCCTATTCCGGCTTCACCGACCAGGAACTTGTCTGGCTCGATCGTTGGATCCGCAACAACACGACGGGTCGTTTCGGCCCGGTGCGCGAGGTCGAGAAGGCGCTGGTGCTTGAGGTTGCGTTCGATGCAGCCCAGCTCTCTTCACGCCACCGTTCCGGCGTGGCACTGCGCTTTCCCCGCATTGCGCGCATCCGCACCGACAAGCCGTCGGTGGAGGCTGACAGCATTGAGGCGGTGATGGCGCTGATCCAACGCGCATAGGTTCAATGGGGCTCATCGCCGGCAGGGGCATGTACGCAGGCGCTTGTCCTAGGTCAACGGATGGACGCGACCCGTCTGTTATACAACAGCAAATGCTGCTCGGACGCTTCGGGGCATTTTCCGCGGATGGGCCTGGGAGGGGACCTTATTGGCTTGGAGCGTTGGGCGCCGCCCCTGCGGAACAACTGCGACACTCGTGTGTGCTGCCCTTGTCGCGGCGAGCGGGGCGGGGGCCCATGTACCGCGGAGCCCTTCGGTCATGATCGACGGAACCGTCATGGAGGCGATCCCGCGTGCGCCGGGCACCAATCCACTGCGGTTGCAGGCCGGTCGCAGTGCCGCTTCTGCTGGCGCTGCGCCGCGGAATGACCCGCGTGCGCCCATAACCACTCAACATGACTCTGGGGCAGGCCGCCGCGCAGCCATGACGATGTTCACCGGTGTGTCGATCGATGATGTTCCGTTCAGCGAAACCGTACTCCAACCATGGAATGGCACCTGGGGGTCTGACACGCTCGTCGGCCTCGCGGGATCCTACGAGATCGCGCGGTTCTGGCGATGGTTCACGCTCGAGCCGGAACTGGGCATTGCCGGGCGTCTCGGTGAGACAAACAGCGTCGAACTCTGGGGCGCCTTCTATGTCAGGTTCGACGGATTTCCGTGGCGCGAGAGGCTCCGCACCACCGTCGCGCTCAGCACGGGGCTGAACTGGATCTCGAGCCTGCCCGAGGCTGAGGCCGGAACGCCGGCGCAGCCCGAGCAGAACACGTCGAGCGTGCTCCATTATTTTTCGCCCGAGATCTCGTTCTCGTTGCCACAGTACGAGCAATACGCGGTCGTCCTCCGCTACCACCACCGCAGCGGCGTCTTCGGTGCGATCAACGGCGTCGAGGACGGCTCGAACATCATCAGCCTCGGGTTGCGCTATCGCCTGCCGTCGCGTTGACGTGGGGCCACGCGCGTGGCTTCGTTCGCCCGCAACCAGGGAAGGACACGCGCCGATGAGCATCATTGCCAACCACGCCAAGGACCGCATGAAGGCAGGCGGACTCGCGCTGGGCTTGGGCGTGCATCACCTGCGGACATCAGCGACCGGCATGCTCGGCGAGGCGGCTGGGTTCGACTGGCTGTTCATCGACGCCGAGCACGGCGCCTTCAGCGAGGACCAGGCGACGCAGATCGCGCTTGCCGCGCTGCCGACCGGTTGCACCCCGATCATCCGTGTCTGCAAGGGAGCGCTCGACCAGGCGCCGCGCGTGCTCGACAACGGCGCGATGGGCGTGGTGATCCCCCACATCGATACCGCCGAGGAGGCGCGCGAAGTCGTTGCCGCCTGCAAGTACCCCCCGGTCGGTCACCGCAGCCTCGGCGGCCCGCCGGCGCAGGCGCGCTTCGCCGCGATGCCCGCCGGCGAGCTGATGGCGACGCTGAACGACCAGCTGCTGACGATCGTGATGATCGAGACGCCGCTCGCGGTCGAGAACGCGGCGTCGATCGCTGCCGTCCCTGGCGTCGACGTGCTGCTGATCGGTACCTCCGACCTCACGGCCGAGATGGGCATCCCGGGCCAGCTCGGCCATCCGAGGGTGAAGGCAGCCTACGAGGCGGTGATCGCGGGCTGCCGTGCGCACGGCAAGTTCCCCGGCATGGGCGGCGTGTATGACGAGGAGAACGCGCGCGCCTATGTCGCGATGGGCATGCAGTTCATCCTGTCGGGCAGCGACCATGGCCTGCTGATGCCGGCGCTGAAGTCGCGCACCGGCTTCCTGCGCGGCCTGAACAAGGCCTGAACGGTGGTGGAACGAGGCGGCGCCGGAATGGTGCCGCCTCGGATCCGTCAATCCGCGAAGTAGAGGCGCGTGGGGTTGTCGCGGAGGATCATGTCGCGGATCTTCCCGTCCGGCACCCAGTCGAGCAGCAGGTCGAGTTCCTTCGCATCGTCGGGCTTCGGTTGCATCTTCGGGTGCGGCCAGTTGGCACCGTAGAGCAGCCTGTCGGGCCGCGCCTCGACCAGCGCGCGCACGCGCTGCTCGACGTCCTGGTACGGAAAGCCGGTGGCGGATGCGTAGTAGAAGCCCGAGAGCTTCACGTAGACATGCCCCTTCTCGATCAGCCGCAGCAGGGCCTGGAACTGCGGGTGCGTCGCCGCCGCCATGGCACCCGGCCCGGGCGGAACACGACCGAGATGGTCGATCACCACGGGGCAGGGAAGGCCGGTGACGGCTTCCTCCCACGCGGGAAACGTCAGGCCGTTGGGGTCCTGCATGATGATGTGCCAGCCCAAGGGCGCGACGCGGGCTGCCATCGGCTTCACGTCCGCCATCGTGAGGAAGGGTGAGCCGAAGAAGAACCTCAAGCCGCGTGCCCCTTGCACATGCAGCGCGCGGAAGCCGGCCTCGGTCTCGTCAGGCTTCGTGACCACCACCGCACGGGCACGGTCGAGCCCGATCTTCGCCACCGCCTCGAGGGTGCAGGTGTTGTCGGTGCCGTAGGCGCCGGCCTGGACGATGGCGGTGCGGTCGAAGCCGAGCCGGTCGAGCATCGCCTGGAAGGCCCGCCAGTCATGCGGCGCCTCGCCGAGCTCGGGCATCACGTAGGGGAAGCGGGCGGGATCATAGATGTGGCTATGGCACTCGACCGACCCGGGGGGGCAGACGAGCGTCGGGCGTGTGTGCGGATCGGTCATGGCTGGCGTTCTCTTCCCGGTCGATTGCGTCACTGAATGGACTGGGGAGTGTAGGGGGGTGGATCGATCCCGGGCAGGGGCGGAATCGCACTTGCGAAGCGTTCTCAGTCGCACTAGGGTCGCGGATGAGAATGAGTTGCAACAGAACGGATGGACCAAGATGAAGCGCTCCACCCCCATCGTCGCCGGCCTGATCGCCAATCTCGCCACGCGCCCCCGCGGGCCTCGTCCTGATTCCACGGGCGGGTCCGGGCGGCGCGCGCTGCTCGTCGCCACAGGGGCCGCCGCGCTTCTCGCGCCCGCCTTCGCGATGGGCCAGGCGGGGGCGCAGGAGCGTGTGGTCAACATTTACTCCTCCCGCCATTACGACACCGACCGCGCGCTCTATGACGGGTTTACCCAGGCCACCGGCATTCGCGTCCGCCTGATCGAGGGCGATGCCGACCAGCTGATCGAGCGCATCCGTAGCGAGGGCGCCAACAGCCCGGCCGATGTCCTGATGACGGTCGATGCCGCCAGGCTCGAGCGTGCGCGTGCGGCGGAGTTGCTGCAGCCAGTGCGCAGCCAGGTTCTCGAGGCCCGCATCCCGGCGCATCTGCGCGATCCCGATGGCCTGTGGTTCGGCATTTCCAAGCGCGCGCGTATCCTGATCGTCGCGCGTGACTGGACGCCGCCGGTGCCGCTCGCCCGCTACGAGGATCTCGCGAACCCGGCGCTGAAGGGAACGATCTGCGTGCGCGCTGCGGGCCACGTCTACAATGTCTCCCTCGCCGGCGCGATGCTCGCTGCCAATGGTGCCGCTGGGACGGAGGCCTGGGCCAAGGGCGTCGTCGCGAACATGGGACGGCCGCCGCAGGGCGGCGACACACCCCAGATCCAGGCCGTCGCTGCCGGCCAGTGCCGCATCGCGATCAGCAACACCTATTATCTCGGCCGGCTCGCCGCGTCCTCGAAGCCCGAGGAGAAGGCAGTGGCCGATGCGGTGCGGGTGATATTCCCGAACCAGGGCGACCGCGGCACGCATGTGAACGTATCTGGCGCCGGCGTCGTACGCACTGCACCGAACAGGAACGCCGCCGTCGCGTTCATCGAGTACCTGACGTCGGTGGCGGCGCAGGAAATGTTCGCCAATGGCAACTTCGAGTACCCGGTGGTGGACGAGGTGAACGTCCACCCTGTCGTTGCCGCGTGGGGCCGGTTCAAGGAGGACCAGCTGAACGCCGTCGCCTACGCCAAGAACGGCGCCGAGGCGCTGACGCTGATGCAGCGCGCCGGCTGGCGCTGACCGGAACGGAGTGCGGATGGGGGCGCGGCGGTGGCTACGCCCTTTTTCCTACCCGGTAATTGCGAATGATTATCATATGCAAGAGGACGTGATGACGCCCAAGCCAGCGACACGTGTGCCAAGCCAGGCCCTCGTGCATCCTGATGTCGCCGATCTCTGCCTTGGTGCGCAGCTCGTGCTGTGTGCCGCGCGAAGCTGGGCCGCCAGGAACCTGGCCATGCGCGGCCTGGGTGCCGGCGAGACCGATCTCGCCCCCTCACCCTGCACGGTGTTCCGCTGTGGCGGCGTGACACAGGAGGCCTATGGCGCGTTCGCCGCGGTGCTGTCGCTGCTCGGTGCCGTCGGCCGTGGCCCACCGGATTTCCGGCACCTGCATGACAGGACGCTGTCGGGCGACGAGGAAGGGTTGATCGACGCCATCGCGGCGCTGCAGCACGGTGCGCCATGGCGGGCGCAGCGGATGCTCTCCGGCTGGTTCGATCCGGCCGCGGTGCCGCGCGCCGTCGCGTTGCTCGCGGTGACGGCGGAGGGCCTCAGCGCTGCAGGTCACCGTCTCGGCGAGGTGGAGATGCTGCCGACGCTGCATTGACCATCTAAGCCTCAGCGCTTGGGCGGCCTGCCCTTCCCCTCGTTCGTGCAGGCCGCTCCAGGACGCCGGGCGCCGTCCTTGCGCCACTTGCGCCCCAATCGCTCCGTTCCCTCCTGGCCCCGCAGAAATGCGGGGCCTTCTTTTTTAGGCCTCAGAAGCGCCCAGGCTCGTCGAGGCAGAGCAGGAGGCGAGGCGCCCGCACGCTGCCTGGCGATGAGCGGTGCACGAGGCCGCGCCCCGCGTTGCCCGGGAACGCATCGCCCTTGAACACGCCGACAGTGAAGGGTGCGAGCCGGCGCGCGAGTCGCCTGTCGGGCACTACGGCAGCATTGTCGCCACGACGAAGCCCGCCACGCACGATGCCATGCTCGGGAACCCATTCGGTCCCGGCACCCGCATAGGTGCAGAGAAGCCGGAGCCCGACCGCATCCGCGTGGAACAGCCGGCAGCCTTCGTCGGTCAACGCCTCAAGCCGGCCATGCACCGTGATGGTGCCGGTCATGGCGGCGAAGGCGGCGGCAAGCCGCGCGATGTCGGCCGCAAGCAGGGGGGCTTCGGGAGAAAGGGCGGCGCCGAGCGTCCCTGGCCGTCCTTCCACCGTGACGCAGAAGGGCGCGCGGGCGAGCAGCCGCGCTGCCTCGCGCCGCGCAGCCGACGGGGCAGGGCGGTGCCATAGGGCGAGGTTCACGCCCTGGCCGCGCACGACGGCGAGCCCTGCCGCCGTGGTGACACGCACTGCCCGTGGCGGCGGCGCCTGGCGCGCGGGAGCGAGTGAGGGAGCTTCCTGAAGGGTCTGCATGATGCTATGTTATACTATAACAAACGGAGTAGGCCATGGTTGTTCTCACCGAAACGCGCGCGGACCCAAACGCGTCCGCTGGGCGCGACACGCGCCTGCCCGTGACCGTGCTTTCGGGCTTCCTCGGCGCGGGCAAGACGACGCTGCTCAACCACATCCTCGCCAACCGCGAAGGACTGCGCGTGGCCGTGATCGTGAACGACATGTCGGAAGTGAACATCGACGCGGCGCTGGTGCGCGACGGTGCCGCCCTCTCGCGCACCGAGGAAGCGCTGGTCGAGATGTCGAACGGCTGCATCTGCTGCACGCTGCGCGAGGACCTGCTGGTCGAGGTGCGGCGGCTTGCCGAGGCGGGCCGGTTCGATGCGCTTCTGATCGAGAGCACCGGCATCAGCGAGCCCATGCCCGTCGCTGCCACGTTCGATTTTCGTGACGCCGAGGGCAGCAGCCTTGCGGATATCGCGCGCCTCGACACGATGGTGACGGTGGTCGACGCTGCCGCCTTCATCAGCGACTACGCCTCTGCCGACACGCTTTCCGCGCGCGGCGAGACGGCGGGGGAGGGCGACAGGCGGCTGCTCGTCGACCTGCTGATCGAGCAGGTGGAGTTCGCCGACGTGATCGTCGTCAACAAGGCCGATCTCGTGACGGAGGAGGAACGCGGTCGGCTCGCTGCCCTGCTGCGCACGTTCAACCCAGGTGCTGCGATCATCGAGGCCGTGCACGGGACGGTGCCGCTCGCGTCCGTGCTCGGCACGGGTCGCTTCGACTTTTCGCGTGCTGCGCAGGCTGCCGGCTGGTCGCAGGCGCTGGCCGGGCATCACCTGCCCGAAAGCGAGGAATTCGGCATCAGGAGCTTCGTCTACAGCGCACGGCGTCCGTTCCACCCGGCACAGTTCAAGGCGTTCATCGAGGGCGATCTCGCCGGCGTGGTGCGCGCGAAGGGGTTCTTCTGGCTGGCGACACGCATGCCCTGGGCCGGCTCATGGCAGCTGGCCGGGCGAGTCGGCCGCCATGAGGCGGCGGGGTTCTGGTGGAGTGCGGTGGAGCCTGATCGCTGGCCCGATGACGAGGGCTGGCGGGCAGGCATCGTCAAGCTGTGGGACGAGCGCTACGGCGACAGGCGGCAGGAACTCGTGTTCATCGGCATCGACATGGACGAGGCAGCGCTTCGCCGCGCCCTCGATGCGTGCCTTCTGAGCGAGGCGGCGTTCGCAAGGGGACCGCGCGCCTGGGCGCGCCTGCCGGATCCGTTCCCCGCCTGGCGCGAGGACTGACCCTGGTCAGTGACCCGTCCGCCGCATCGCGCGGGCGAGGATCATCACCGGGATTAGCCCGGCGACAACGATGACGAGGGCTGCCGTCGAGGCCTGGGCGAGCTTCTCGTCGGAGGCAAGGTTGTAGACACGCACCGCCAGCGTATCGAAATCAAAGGGGCGGACAATCAGTGTCGCGGGCAGCTCCTTCATCGTGTCGACGAAGACGAGCAGCGCGGCCGACAGCAGGCTGCCGCGGATCAGCGGCGCGTGCACGGCGACGAGCGTTCCGCCAGGGCCCCGGCCGAGCACGCGGGCGGCATCCTCGACCGATGGCCTGATCCGCGCGAGCCCCGCCTCGACCGTGGACAACGCGACGGCGAGGAACCGCACGACATAGGCGAACACCAGCGCCGCGATCGTGCCCGAGAGCAGCAGGCCCGTTGAGATTCCAAAGCGTGCGCGCATCCAGGCATCGAGCGTGTTGTCGAACAGCCCGAACGGCACCAGCACACCGACGGCGATGACAGAGCCCGGCACCGCATAGCCGAGCGAGGCGACGGTGACAGCGCCCCGCATCAGGTGCGTTCGCCTGAGCCGGGCGCCGTAGGCGATGACGATCGCGACGGCCACCGCCACGGCAGCGGCAAGGCCCGCGAGAATGACGCTGTGCGTGGCATAGGGCAGGACACGCTCCGCCGTGTCGCCGCTCTCCGTCGCGAGCACGACGAGGCGGAGGGCCGGCAGCGCGAAGCCGAACAGGATGGGCAGCGCGCAGGCAAGGACGGCACAGGTGGCGGACGCGCCGCTGAGGGGCTCGCACACCAGCGCCTGGTGCTTCGACGAGGTGTTGAAGAACCGCCGCGGCCCGCGCGCGGCGCGCTCGAGCAGCAGCAGCGTGGCGACGACGCCCATCAGGCAGGCGGCGAGCTGCTGCGCCGCCGTGCGGTCACCCATGTGGAACCAAGCCTGGTAGATGCCGGTGGTGAAGCTGCGCACGGCGAAATGCTGCACCGTGCCGAAATCGGCCAGTGCCTCCATCACCGCGAGCGCGGCGCCCGCGGCGATCGCGGGGCGGGCCAGTGGCAGCGCCACGCGGCGGATCATCCCCCAGCGGGAGCATCCGAGGGTGCGCGCCACCTCCGTCAGGCAGACCGACTGTTCGAGGAACGCCGCGCGGCAGAGCAGATAGACATAGGGGTATAGCACAAGCCCGAACATCAGGATCGCGCCCGGCAGCGTGCGGATCTCAGGGAAAGAGTAGTCGCCGAAGCGCCAGCCGAAGGCCCCGCGCAGGGCCACCTGCACCGGCCCCATCACGTCGAGCAGGTCGGTATAGACATAGCCGATCAGGTAGGCCGGCATCGCCAGCGGCAGCAGCAGCGCGACCTCGAACGCGGTGCGGCCGGGGAAGGCGTGCATGGTGACGAGCCATGCCGTGCCGGCACCGACCACGATCGCGATCGCCGCTGTGCCGGCAGCGAGCAGCACCGAGTTCAGGATGAACTCCCCCAGCACCGTCTCGGCCATCTGTCGCCAGACGGGGCCAGCCGGCGCGAAGGCCCCGGCGAGCACGGCGATCAGCGGTGCCGCGACGGCAAGCGCCGCGGCAAGGGCAGCGATCGTCCAGCCGGACGGCAGCGACAGGCCAATGCCGCCGCCACGGCGAAGAACTGCGGTGGTGCTCAGAGCCATGTCGGAGACATGAGAATGGTTCGCATTTGCGCAACCATGCCGCAGAACCGCGCCCGGTACCAGGGGGGCACCAGAAGGGGGGCGGAGGCCTCCCGCCTGCGTCAGTCCGCCGCGCGCTTGTCCTGCCAGTCGGCGAGCGCGATGCGCGGCATCTCGAACCTGTCAGAGGTGCGGAGATAGCCGCCGGCGCCGTGCATGCGCCCGATCAGCCCGAGCTTCGGCGTATCGACGTAGCACTTCACCGGGTCGAGTACGCAGGCATCGTCGATGTGGAAGGCGAGCACGCGGCCGAGCACGACGGCGCGCCCGTGCCCGACCTCGACCACCGCGATCCTCTCGCACTCCATCGCCACCGGGCTCTCGGCGATTCGAGGCGGGCCCACATGGGTCGAGGGCACAGCCGTCAGCCCGGCCTCCAGCAGCTCATCGACGCCAGGGGGAAAGTCGATCGCGGTGACGTTCATCGCCGCTGCCGCGCTCTCGGGCACGAGGTTCACCACGAACTGGCCGGAGCGGCGGATGTTCTCGCCCGTGTCCTTGAGTCCCTCGCGCTTCGGCCCGATGCCGATGCAGAGGACGGGCGGCGAGCCGCTCATCGCATTGAAGAAACTGTAGGGCGCAGCGTTCGGGCGGCCTTCGGCGTCGAGCGTCGTCACCCACGCGATCGGCCGCGGCACGATGGTGGAGACCAGGAGCTTGTAGGTGTTCTCGGGCGAGAGCGAGGCGCAGTCGAACAACATCGGATGGTCCCCCGTGTCCGCGAGCGGTGCAGGGGAGGCCTTAGGCGGAACCGAGCCCGAGGGCAACGCGCGCCGCCCCGCCCTTCACGGCGAGTTAAACCGCCCGCGCCACACTCCCACGATCGCCGATGCCAGGGCAGAACCCCGGAGGGCTCACGATGTCTCTTCTCCGTAACCTGTCGCTCGCGGCGAAACTCGCACTTCTTGCGCTCGCCCCACTTCTGCTCCTGGGCGGCCTTGTCAGCGCCGTGATCGGCCAGCTCGGCGAGATCGGTGACAGCCACGTCCATGAGCAGGCCGACATCGAGATGGAGCGGCGGGTGCGCGCGGCGGCCATGACGGCTGCCGCACTGCCGGCGCACAACCGGGCCCTCTTTGCGGCCCAGACGAGCCAGGAGGTCATGGCAATCCGCGCCGAGGTCTCGCGCATCGCAAGCTCGGCCATCACCGAGGTCGAGGCCGTGTCGACGCACGAGACGCATGACGCCGATCGGAGCCAGGTGAAGGGCTTCGCTGCAGCCCTGCGCAGCCTCGATGCCGCCATCGGCAAGGCTGCGGAGTTGCGCGCACGCCTGATCGCCACGCGTGACGACGCGTTCTTTCCACTCGGCCAGGCCTTCGACATGCGCTTCGAGGGCACCTTCGCCGCGATCGACCTCGAAGGTCTCGACGATGTGAAGATCGAGGAGCTGCGCAGCAGGCTCATCTCGGTCAACGGTGCCGCGTCGGATGCGCGGATTGCCGCGCTCCGCTATCTCGCGACCGCCGACGCGGGGCAGATGCAGCGCGTGCGCCGCGCCGCAGCGACCGGGCGGACACATATGCGCGGCGCACTTGGCGTCGACGTGAACGCGAGGATGAAGGGCGAGCTCGAGGAGACGAGCCAGGCGCTCGACCAGCTCTTCCAGGCCGCGGTCCGTCTCGGCACGCTCACGGGCGAGCTGGCCGATCATGACCGCAGTGCGACGGTATCCGCCATGAATGCGGTGGAGGAGAGCGTCTCCGCTGTCGCCGCCGCCTATGTTGGCGAGGCGCGGGCCGCGGGCCAGCACATGGTCGAGGTGATGGGCATCGCGCGGAACACGGTGCTCGTGGCTGCCGGCGCGATCGCGGCACTGCTCATCGGCATCGCGGTGCTCACCTCGATCATCGTCGGACGTCCCGTGTCGCGCATCACCGAGCAGTTGCAGCGCATCGCCGGCGGCGACACGGGCTTTGCGCTCGCCGAGACCGCGCGGCGCGACGAGTTCGGGCAGATTCAGAACGCGGTCGCTGTGCTGCGCGGCACCGTCGAGAAGGCGTTCGCCCAGGGCCAGATGCTCGAGCAGTTGCCCGTCGCGGTGATGATCGCCGATCCGCGCGACGGGTTCCGCATCGGCTACATGAACGCCGAGACGCGCCGTGTGCTGGCCTCCGTGGAGCACCTTCTGCCGGCGAAGGTCGACGCGCTGGTCGGGCAGAGCATCGACATCTTCCACCGTAACCCGTCGCACCAGCACCGCCTTCTCAACGATCCCTCGCGTCTGCCGCACCGGGCGCGGATCCGCCTCGCTGACGAAACGATGGACCTCCGGATCAATGCATTGCGCGACGCCAGCGGCGCCTATGTCGGCACCATGCTGGTGTGGAACCTCGTCACCGAGCAGGTCAAGCTCGCCGACAGCTTCGAGGCCTCCGTCGGGCGTGTCGCGCGCGGTGTCGGCGAAGGCGCGTCGGGGATGAAGGCCGCTGCCGAGGTGATGAGCGAGATCGCCTCTGACACCGGCAAGCGCGCGGCCGCCGTGGCAGCGGCGACCGACCAGGCTTCCAGCAATGTTCAGACCGTCGCTGCCTCCGCCGAGGAGCTTGCCGCCTCGGTGCAGGAGATCAGCCGCCAGGTGGCAGAGAGTGCGCGGATCGCGTCGCAGGCCGCCGGCGAGGCGCGGGCGACAGACAGCACGGTGGCTGGCCTGTCTGCCGCGGCGATGCGCATCGGCGACGTCGTGAAGCTGATCGGCGACATCGCCGGGCAGACGAACCTGCTTGCGTTGAACGCAACGATCGAGGCTGCGCGTGCGGGAGAGGCAGGCAAGGGCTTCGCTGTCGTGGCCTCAGAGGTGAAGAACCTGGCCGGGCAGACCGCGAAGGCGACGGAGGAGATCGGGGCGCAGATCGGTGCGATGCAGCAGGCGACCGAGCAGGCGGTGTCGGCCATCCGCGGCATCGGCACGACAATCTCGCGCATGAACGAGATCGCCGCCGGCATCGCCGCTGCCGTGGAGGAGCAGGGGGCAGCGACGCACGAGATCGCGCGCGGCGTGCAGCAGGCAGCGGCCGGCACGAACGAGGTGAGCAGCAACATCGGGGCGGTCAGCTCCTCGGTCGAGCAGGCGGGTGACCAGGCAGCGCAGGTTCTCTCCTCGGCGCATGCCTTGACCGACGAGGCAACGAAGCTGACCGAGGAGGTCGAGCGCTTCCTCGCCGCCATCCGCGCGCGGTGACCCTCAGCTACGCAACGCGGTCAGGCGGCTCTTTCCCCGCGAACACGGCGTCGAGGTTGTCGAGCGCGCGGAAGCCCATCGCGTTGCGCGCCTCCACCGTCGCACTGCCAAGATGGGGCAGCAGAAAGGTGTTGACGCACTCCCGATAGCGCGGATCGAGGCGCGGTTCGTTGGCGAACACGTCGAGCCCTGCTGCCGCCACGTGGCCGGTGTGCAACGCCGCGATCAGCGCATTGTCATCCACCAGGCTGCCGCGGCCTGAATTCACCACCACCACACCTTCGCGCATCAGGCTGATGCGCTCCGCGTTGAGCCAATTGGCGAGCGAAGCCCCGCCAGGTGCCGTCAACGCAAGCATGTCGATCGCAGACAGCATCGACGACGCATCGCTGTGGTAGATCGCGCCCTGCTCGAGCTCCGGCGCGAGGCGGGTGCGGTTGTGGTAGTGCACCTCCATGAGGAAGCCGTGCGCCATGCGCGCGACCGCGCGCCCGATGCGCCCCATGCCGAGGATGCCGAGTTTCTTGCCACTGACCTGCAGGCCCATCAGCTGAGTCGGCGTCCAGCCGGTCCAGCGCCCTTCGCGTACCATGCGCTCGCCCTCCGCCGCCCGGCGCGCGGCGCCGAGGAGCAGCAGCATGGTCGTCTCGGCCGTCGCCTCCGTCAGCACGTCGGGCGTGTTCGTGACCGCAATGCCGCGCGCCTTGGCGGCAGCGAGCGCGAGATGGTCGGTGCCGACGGAGAAGGTGGCGATCGCCCGCACGCTGGCGGGGAGGGCTACGATCGTTGCCTCTCCCATCGGGTCGCCGGCAGCGCAGAGGATGGCATCGGCCTCCGCCGCCATGGCGAGGACGCGTGGCCCGTCGACCGGCACGTCGTCGGTGTTCTCGGCGACGACGGCATAGTCGCGTCGCGCGCGTGCCATCACGTCGGGCGGGAACAGGCGGGTCAGCGCAAGGCGCGGCGTCTTCGTGCGATCCATCGTCCCTGGTCTCCCCGGCATGCGACGTGGGGGGCCTTCTTCCCCAACTTGGCGCCGGGCGCAAGCCCGTGGGCTTGCCGCGGCGGCCATACCCCCTAGGATGCCGGGCTTCACCGCGGAGGGTTGCATGGATCTCGGACTCAAGGGAAAGCGCGCGCTGGTCATGGGCGCGTCGAAGGGGCTCGGCCGCGCGGTGGCCGAGGGGCTGGCGGCCGAGGGGGCGACGCTGACGCTCGCGAGCCGCGACCTCGCCGCCCTCGAGGCGCTGGCCGCCACGCTCTCCGCCACCAGCGGCGCGCCCGCGCACGCCATCGCCGCCGACGTCGCCAACGAGGCGGGGATGGACGCGCTGGCCGACGAGGCGACGTTGCGCATGGGCGGGGTGGACATCGTCATCCTCAACCATGGCGGCCCGCCAGTCGGCCCCGCGGTCGACCTCGACCTCGCGGCGCTGAAGGAGCAGTTCGCGAAGATGGTGGTGGCCCCCATCCGCCTCGCGATGCGCCTGCTGCCTGCCATGCGCGCGCAAAAATGGGGGCGGATCATCACCGTCGGCTCCTCGGGCATGGTGCAGCCGCTGCCGAACATGGTGCTGTCGAACACGCTGCGCGCATCGATCGTGGGCTGGAACAAGACGCTCGCCAACGAGGTCGCGGCCGATGGCGTGACGTGCAACATCCTCGCCCCCGGCTCGATCCTGACCGACCGGACGAAGGACACGGCGGGCTTCCAGGCGAAGAAGGAGGGCATCACCTTCGAGGAGGCGCTGGCCAAGCGCGCGGCGACCATCCCCGCCGGCAGGATCGGCACGCCGGAGGAGTATGGCGCCGTCGCCACCTTCCTTGCGTCGGCCCGCGCCTCCTACATCACCGGCAGCATCGTGCGGTGCGACGGCGGCATCGTGCGGGGGCTCTGAGGGCACGGTGAAGGACGCCGCGCGCCTTGACCCCGATCTTGCGCTCGCCGCGGCGCTGTTCGCGTCGCTGCGCGAGGCGAGCCTCGACCCGCCGGGCGTGACGCGCGATGCATATGGCCCGGGTGAGGAGCGTGCGCACACGCTCGCGATCGAGGCTGCGCGGGAGGCCGGGCTTGCAGTGAGCCGCGACTTCGCCGGCAACACCTACGCCACGCTCGCCGGCAGCGATGCAGATGCGAAGACGCTGATCATCGGCAGCCATCTCGACAGCATCGCTCATGGCGGCAACTACGATGGTGCGGCGGGCGTGCTCGCTGGCCTCGCGGCACTCTCGGGACTCGTGAAGGCGAACCACCGCCCGCGCGGGGATGTCACGGTGATGATGACGCGAGCGGAGGAGACGGTGTGGTTCCCCGTCTCCTTCCCCGGTGCGAAGGCGGCACTCGGCCGCTTGCCGGCCGACGCGCTGTCCCTGACCCGCTCCGACACCGGCCGGACGCTCGCCGAGCACATGCGCGCGCTTGGTTTCGACCCCGATGCGATTGCCGCTGGCCGGCGGCATCTCGACCCGGACCGCATCGCCGGCTTCGTCGAGGCGCATATCGAGCAGGGGCCCGAGCTGATCGAGGTTGATCGTGCGGTGGCGATCGTACCCGCGATCAGCGGCGGCTATCGCTTCCGCCAGGGGCGCATCACGGGCGCGTACGCCCATGTCGGCGGCGCGCCGAAGCGTGCACGCCGCGATGCGGTCGCCGCCCTCGCGCAGATCATCGCGGGCATCAACGCGGCGTGGGACAGGCTCGACGCCGAGGGTCACCGCATCATGGCGACCTTCGGCGTCATCGGCGTCGATCCGGGCATGGCAACATGGAGCCGCGTGCCCGGCGAGGCGCGCTTCACCCTCGATATCCGTGGCGTCGACCTGCCGGCCCTTGCGCGCATGCGGCTCGCGCTCGACGACCTGGCGGGCGAGGCCGAGGCGAAGTTCGGCGTCACCGTCACGCTCGGCGCAGACACGGGGCCACGGCCTGGGTTCCTGGACAATGCGCTGGTGCAACGGCTGCGTGATTGCGCCTCCGCGCGGTTCATCGCCTGCCACGAGATGCCCTCCGGTGGTGGGCACGATGCGCTGGCCTTCCACGAGGCCGGCGTGCCGGCCGCGATGCTTTTCATCCGCAACCAGAACGGCAGCCACAACCCAGACGAGGCGATGGAGTTGGATGATTTCGCCGAAGCCGCGCGCATCCTCACCACCCTCGCTGCAACGCATTGAGATCGGACCCGCATGCTCCCCAACCTCACGCCTGACATCGACTTGGCCGCGCGGCTGTTCGACGTGCTGCGCGCCCGCACGCATGACGGCGTCGGCATCACGCGCGAGGCCTTCGGCCCTGGCGAGCGCATTGCCCATTCCCTCGTGCGCGAGGAGGGCGAGCGCCTCGGCCTCTCACCGCGCACCGACCATGTCGGCAACCTCTATCTCACGCTTCCGGGGACGGATCGTTCCGCTCCCGCGGTGCTGATCGGTAGCCATCTCGACAGCGTGCCGCGAGGGGGGAACTTCGATGGCGCGGCGGGCGTGCTTGCCGGGCTCTCGGCCGTTGCCGGCATGAAGCGTGCGGGCTTCGTGCCTGGCCGTGACGTGACGGTGATGGCCATCCGCGCCGAGGAGGCCGGTGCCTGGTTCCCCACCTCCTATCCCGGCAGCCGCGGCGCGCTCGGCCGCCTGAAGCCCGAGGAACTCGACATCAGGCGGCAGGACAGCGGCCGCTCCTTGGCTGATCATATGGCCGAGGAAGGGTTCGACCCTGCTGCCGCGCGCGTCGGCACCGCCGTGCTCGGGCCGCACAATGTCGCGGCGTTCCTGGAACTGCACATCGAGCAGGGGCCCGTGCTCGATGCGCTGGAGATTCCTGTCGGCATCGTCACCGGCATTCCCGGCTCGCGCCGCCTGCGCGCGGCCCGCGTGCTCGGCAAGTACGATCATTCCGGTGGCACGCCGCGCCGCTACCGCCACGACGCCGCGATCGCGCTTGCGGAATTCGCCTATAGGCTTGATGAGGCGTGGGCGCGGCTCGATGCCGAGCGTCGGGAGATGGTCTGCACCTTCTGCGTGCTGGCCACCACGGCGGAGGCTGGCTTCACCAAGATCCCGGGCGAGGCGGTGTTCCAGCTCGATGTCCGCTCGGTCGACATGCGCAACGTCGATAAGCTGTTCGCGGCCCTGCACACGTTGGTGCCGGAGATCTCCGCACGACGCGGCGTGAGTTTCGAGCTCGGTGCCGAGGGGGGCTCGCAGCCTGCGCCGATGAACGCCCACATCCAGGCAGGCCTGGTTCGCGCCGCGACGTCGCTCGGCATCGCGCACAAGGTGATGCCATCAGGCGGCGGGCATGATGCCGCTGCGTTTGCCAATGCCGGCGTTCCGGCGGGCATGGTGTTCGTGCGGAACCAGAACGGTAGCCACAACCCCGATGAGGAAATGCGGATGGAGGATTTCGCGCAGGCCTGTGCTGTGGTCACGACCTGGGCAGCGGGAGCGGCGGGCTGATGGGCAGCGCACGTCTCGCCGTCGACATCGGCGGCACATTCACCGACCTGGCACTCGAGCAGGGTACGCGGCGGTGGACAGCGAAGGTGCTTACCACGCCGTCGGCCCCCGAGAAGGGTGTTCTCGAAGGCGTGGCCACCATCCTGAAGGATGCCGGGCTGACGCCGGGCGATGTCGGCCTCGTCATCCACGGCACCACGCTCGCGACGAATGCGCTGATCGAGCGGAAGGGCGCCCGCACCGCGCTCATCACCACCGAAGGGTTCCGTGACGTCCTCGCCCTCGGCAACGAAGCGCGCTACGACCAGTATGACCTCCAGATCGTGCTGCCGGAGCCGCTGGTACCGCGGCGCCTGCGGCTTCCGGTGCCGGAGCGCCTCGACAACACCGGCGCGGTGCTGAAGCCGCTCGACGAGGCCGCCGTGCGCGCGCTCGTGCCGCTCCTGAAACAGGAGAAGATCGAGGCCATCGCCGTCGGCTTCCTGCACGCCTTCGTCAACGGCGCGCATGAGCGGCGCGTGCGCGAGATCCTGGAGGCCGAGCTTCCGGGCGTTCCCGTCAGCCTCTCCTCGGAGGTCTCGCCCGAGATGCGCGAGTGGGAGCGGTTCTCGACCACGGTCGCCAACGCCTACGTCCAGCCGCTGATGAGCCGCTACCTGCGCAAGCTCGAGAGCGGGCTGCACGACGCGGGCCTCACCGCCCCCTTGTTCCTGATGCTCTCGGGCGGTGGGCTGACGACGGTCGACACCGCCTGCCGCTATCCCATCCGCCTGGTCGAGAGCGGGCCTGCTGGCGGGGCGATCTTCGCCGCCCACATCGCGCGCGAGGTCGGCATCACCGACGTGCTGTCCTACGACATGGGCGGAACGACCGCGAAGGTGTGCCTGATCGACCATTACCGCCCGCAGGCTTCGCGTACCTTCGAGGTGGCGCGCGTCGGCCGCTTCAAGAAGGGCTCTGGCCTGCCCCTGCGGATCCCCGTGATCGAGATGGTCGAGATCGGTGCGGGCGGCGGCAGCCTGGCACATGTCGACAGCATGGGCCGCATCGCCGTCGGTCCCGAGAGTGCTGGGGCCGACCCGGGGCCTGCCTGCTACGGCCGTGGCGGGCTGATGCCGGCGGTGACGGATGCCAACCTCACGCTCGGCCGTTACGATCCTGCACACTTCGCCGGCGGCTACCTGAAGCTCTACCCCGATGCGGCAGGCGATGCGCTGACGCGCGCGGTGGGAGAGCCGCTTGGCCTGCCGCCGGAGATGGCAGCGCTCGGTGTCGTCGAGATGGTCGATGAGAACATGGCCAATGCCGCACGCGTGCATGCGATCGAGAGCGGCAAGAACCTCGGCGGCCGCACGCTGGTCGCGTTCGGCGGCGGCGGGCCGGTGCATGGCTATCGCGTGGCGGAGAAGATCGGCATCACCTCGGTGCTCGTTCCCTCCGGCGCAGGTGTCGGTTCCGCGATCGGCTTCCTGCGCGCGCCCGTCGGCTACGAGGTGGTGAAGAGCCTCTACCAGCGCTTCTCGAGCTTCGATGTCGCTGCCGTCAACACGCTGCTTGCGGCGATGAGCAGGGAGGCGTCCGACGTCGTCGCCGTTGGCGCCGCTGGGCGCGAGACGGAGGAGCATCGCCTCGCCTACATGCGCTATGTCGGGCAGGGACACGAGATCGCGGTACCCATCCCGGCGCGCGTGCTGACGGCGGCCGATGTCGGGCTGATCCGGGCCGAGTATGACCGCCTCTACGCCTCGTTCTATGACCGCCCCGTTCCGGGGTCGGATGTCGAGATCCTCTCCTTCGCCGTCACGGTCGCGACCCTGCCCGAGCCCGTCACCGCGGCCCCCACGGCGCCGGCGGCCCAGCCCGCGTCGCCCGTGCGGCACCAGGCCGTGCGCGACACAGCCACCGGCACCGTGGCCGAGTGGGCGGTGTATGACCGCGCGTCGCTGTCCCCAGGCAGCAGCTTCGCAGGCCCCGCGATCATCGCGGAGGACGAGACCTCGACGCTCATCGGCCCCGGCTGGTCGGCGCGGATCGACGGCATGGGCTATATTCGCCTCACCCGCGGCAACGCCTGAGGAGCGGAACGATGCACCAGATGGCCAATGACCAGCTCTCCGCGCTCGCGAAGATCCAGACGCAGATCATGTGGAACCGCCTGATCGCCGTCGTGGAGGAGCAGGCGCAGACGATGATCCGCACGGCGTTCTCAACCACCGTGCGCGAGGCGGGCGACCTTTCCGCCGGCGTGTTCGACCTCAAGGGCCGCATGCTCGCCCAGGCCGTGACGGGCACGCCAGGCCACGTGAACTCGATGATGGAGAGCGTGGCGCACTTCCTCGCCAAGTTTCCGGCCGAGACGATGAAGCCCGGTGACCACTACATCACCAACGACCCCTGGCTCGGCACAGGCCACCTGCACGACCTCACGGTCGTCACCCCCGCCTTCAAGGATGGGCGCATCGTCGGCCTGTTCGCGAACACCGCGCACATCATCGACATCGGCGGCCTCGGCATGGGGCCCGAGGGCCGGTCGGTGTTCGAGGAGGGGCTCTACATCCCCATCGTGAAGTGCTTCGAGGAAGGCCATCCGAACGAGACGTTCTTCGACTTCATCCGCGCAGGCTCCCGCACGCCGGTCGAGCTCGAGGGCGACATCTATTCGCTCTGCGCCTGCAACGATGCGGGGGCGAAGCGGCTCGTCGAGATGATGGAGGAGTTCGGCATGGAAGGGCTCGACCCCCTGGCCGAGGCGATCTTCGAGGCCTCCCTCCGCGCCACCGAGGCAGAGATCGCGAAGCTGCCGAAGGGCACCTACAGCGCCGCCATCCAGTCGGACGGCTATGAGGCGCCCGTGACGCTCGCGGCCGCGATGACGATCGGCGACAGCGAGATCGTGGTCGACTTCACCGGCACGTCTGGCCTCTCGACGCGGGCGATCAATGTGCCGCCGGCCTATTGCCGCGCGTATTCATGCTTCGGCATCAAGGTCGTGGTGGCCCCCGAGATCCCGAACAACTGGGCCTCGCTCCAGCCATTCCGGATGGCGATTCCGGAGGGCTGCATCCTCAACGCCCCGCGCCCGTATCCCGTGGCGGTGCGGCACGTGACCGGCCAGCTGCTGCCCGACCTGATGATGGGCTGCCTCGTGCAGGCCGTGCCGGACCGCGTGGCGGCCGAAGGCTCGTCATGCCTCTGGAACCCGCCGCTCCGCGGCGGCACTCAGGTGTCGGGCCAGAAGGCCAGGGTGGATGATTTCGAGATCATCACGTTCAACTCCGGCGGCACCGGTGCGCGCGCCACGCGCGACGGGCTCTCCGGCATCGCCTTCCCCTCCGGCGTGCGCACTATGCCGGTGGAGGCGACCGAGAACGTCGCCCCGGTGGTGTTCTGGAAGAAGGAGCTCCGCCCCGACAGCGCGGGGGCGGGCCGCACGCGCGGCGGCTTCGGCCAGGTGATGGAGATCGGCACCAAGGGCGAGGCCGAGTTCGCCGTGAACGCAATCTTCGACCGCGTAGCGAATGCCCCGCGCGGCCGGAAGGGCGGCGGCGATGGGGCTGCGGGTGTCGTCTCCCTCACCTCCGGCACGACGCTGCGCACCAAGGGGTTCCAGATCATTCCGGAGGGGGAGCGGTTGCTGCTGCTGCTGCCAGGCGGCGGCGGGATGGGCGACCCGAAGGAGCGTGACCCTGAGCTCATCGCCCGCGACGTGGCCGATGGGCTGATCACGCCCGGCGAGGCGAAGGCGCGGTATGGCTGGACCGGCTGACGCTCTCGCGCCAGCCGGCCCACCCATTTTTCAGCCGCGCAGGCTGTCCGTCATCGCGCCGTAGACGAGGTTCTTGAAGATCATCCGCGTGCGGAAGCGGCTCGATGGCCCCTGCGCCATCAGGATCGCGACGAGCCCCTCCGACCGGTCGATCGTGAAGCTCGTGCCCCAGGCACCTGCCCACATCGCATCGTTCGGGCTGCCCGGCGCCGTGCCGACGCCATCGGCGAGCCTGACGCCGAAGCCGAGCCCGAAGCCGTAGCCGGGGCCCGTCGAGGCAGCAGGCGTTCCCGCCATGCCGGTGATGTGGTTCGACAGCATGAACCGCACGGTGGCGGGCGACAGATAGCGCGTGCCCTCGAACACGCCGCCATTGGCGATCATCTGCGCGTAGCGGAGATAGTCGGTGGAGGTCGAGACGAGGCCAGCGCCGCCCTTGAAGTAGGAGGCATCGCCCGGGTCCTGCATGATGCGGTAGCTCTGCCACATCGGCGCGGTCTGCGGGTCGGTGGTCGGCGCCTCGGCAATGCGTGCGCGCTTGGCTTCCGGGACGAACCAGGTGGTCTCAGCCATGCCGAGGGGGCCGGTGAGGTCGCGGGCGAGCAGGCGGTCGAGCCGCATGCCGGCGGCGCGCTCGAGGGCCAGCCCCAGCACGTCGGTTGCGATCGAGTAGTGGAATGTCGTGCCAGGCTGGAACGCCAGGGGAATGGTGCCGAGCGCCTGCAGCATCGCGGCCGTCGTCACCGGCCCGTTGCGTGCCTCGATGTCGGCCCGCCCGTACGCAGCGCGGATGCCGGGGGAGGGGGAGGCCGCATTGGCGTAGACGAAGCCAGCGGAATGGCGCAGCAGGTCATGGATGGTGGGCTGCCGCGTGGGTGGCACGAATTCCGGCTCCGCCCCCGGCCGGCGGACCTCGACCTTCAGCTCGGCGAGCTCGGGCAGGTAGGTGTGGATCGGGTCGTCGAGCTTCACGCGTCCCTGCTCGACCATCATCATCGCCAGCGTCGAGACGATCGGCTTGGTCATCGAGGCCTGGAGGAAGATCGCATCCGTCGTCATCGGCCTGGTCTTGGCCGCGTCGAGATGGCCGTGCGCCTCGTGGTGGATGATCTCGCCCTGGCGCGCGATCAGCGTCACCGCGCCGGGGAAGGAATTGCGCGCGGCCTCCGCCTCCATGACGGGGCGGATGCGGGCGAGCCGCGCCTTGGAGAAGCCGCGGATAACATCGGGTGCGGCGACCGGCGTGGTTGCGGCGACGGTCGCGGGCTGCGCGGCCGCTCCGCCGCCAAGCACGAGCGCGAGGCCGGTGCCGGCCAGCGCCGCACGGCGGTGCAGCGTGGGGAACGCTTTGGTCATGGGGGGGGACACTCCTCCTCGGGATCGCCGGACGTTACCCGCCCTGGCGCCACAACGATACCGAGTGTGGCGTCGTCCGGAAAGCGTCCCCCGCTCGGCTAGGCACAAGGCTAGAGCAGGTCAGAATGCACCGTTGAAGTGGTAGATGTGGTGAAGCACGCCATCGAAATGCACGAGCACGTTCATGCCGTTCTTGGGCGTCGTGGTGCCATTCTTCGCGACTTCGAAGCAAGTTCCTGCGCCGAGATTGAATGGCACCTGCTTCGTGTTTCCTGAAGCCCAAGGTCCTTTCGCGTTGATCGCCTTGGCGAAGGCGCTGGCGACGTCCGCCCGAGTCAGCCCGTCGAGGATCAGCACTGTCGTCGTGACTGTTTTCGGACCGTAGGGATCCGTTTTGTAGAACGGTGCGATCTCGCTCTGCTTCACTTCCTTCGCAGCCTTGAAGGCGTTCCGCCCGGTCTCTGTCTTCATGTCGAAGTCACTCGGCTTGATCGCTGCGTTGATCCACTTGGTCATCGCCTGCTGCCGCTTCTGGGCCGGGTTCTCAGCCCGCTTGTTCGCAAGCGCCTTTGCCTTGTCGGTGGCGCTGCCGTCGTGCTTGCCGCCCTCGGTGACGATCAGGTGCCGCTTGCCGAAGCCGTTATAGGGGTTCTTGGCATCGGGGTCGGCCGCTGGCGGCAGCGGTCCCTGGATCCGCATGCTGATGCCCTCTGCGTTCCAGTCCTGGATCGCCTCGCGATGCTTTGCCGTCTCGCCATCGACGGAGAAATAGGTGAAAAACGAGTTCTTGACCGCGACCGCGATGACCATGCCGCCCTCCACGGGATGCTGTTCAATTAGCGTGTTAGCGAACCACAAGGAGCCACTGGATGGCCACAGTCTTCCGCTGCGACACGATCATCCGCAACGCGACGATCATCGACGGCACCGGTGCGCCCCGCTTCACCGGCGACGTGGCGGTGACGGGCGACCGCATCGTGTCGGTGGGTGACTGTTCCGCCACGACGGCGGACACGGAGATCGACGGCACCGGCAAGGTGCTCGCCCCCGGCTTCATCGACGCGCACACGCATGACGATCGCGCGCTGCTCTGCGGTGCCGAGTGCATGCACTGCAAGCTGAGCCAGGGTGTCACGACGGTCGTGGCCGGCAATTGCGGCGTTTCCCTCTCGCCGCTGACGCGCGACACGCGCCCGCCGGCGCCGCTCGACCTGCTGGGCGACGAGAGCTGGTGGCGGCATGACAGCTTCGGCGCCTACGCCGCGGCGCTGGACCGTGACCGTCCCGTCGTCAACGCCATCGCCTTCATCGGCCATACAACACTGCGCGTGCGCGAGATGGGCGATGGCGAGCTCACCCGGGCGGCGACCGATGCGGAAGCGGAGCGGATGCGCGTGGTGCTGGACCAGGCGCTCGCCGAGGGCGCCTGGGGCATGTCCACCGGCCTCTGGTATCCGCCAGCGATCGCGGCCCCGACCGACGAGGTGATCGCGGTCTCGCAGGCACTGGGCGCGCGCGGCGGGCTCTATGCCACGCACATGCGCGACGAGGGCGACGGCGTGATCGACAGCATCGAGGAGACGCTGCGCATCGGCCAGGGCGCCGACGTGAAGGTCATCATCAGCCACTTCAAGTGCACCGGCCCCGCCAATTGGGGCCGCAGCACCGAGACGCTCGCGCGGGTCGATGCCGCGGCGGCGACGCAGAAGGTGGCGATCGACGTTTACCCGTACCCCGCGTCGTCCACCGTGCTGATGCCGGAACGGCTGCGCGACGAGGTTCGCGTTGTCGTCACCTGGTCGGTGCCGCACCCCGAGATGCAGGGTCGCGACCTTGCCGACGTCGCGGCCGAGTGGGGCATGACCAGGGCCGAGGCGGCGGCGAAGCTTCTGCCGGCGGGCGCGGTGTACTTCCAGATGAACGAGGAGGACGTGCGGCGCATCATCGCCCATCCGCGCTCGATGATCGGCTCCGACGGGCTTCCGCATGACAGTTTCCCGCATCCGCGCCTCTGGGGCACCTTCCCGCGCGTGCTCGGCCACTACGCGCGCGACCTCGGCCTCATCACCCTCGAGGATGCCGTGCGGAAGATGACGGGGCTGACGGCGGAGGTGTTCGGCATCCCCGACCGTGGCGTGATCCGCCCCGGCCACCATGCCGACCTGGTTCTGTTCGACGCTGCGACCGTGATCGACAGCGCGACCTTCGAGGACCCGATCAGGCCCTCGCAGGGCATCGAGCGCGTGTGGGTGAACGGCGTGGAATCGTATCGCTGGGGCGACGAGATCGGCTCCACGCGCGAGCGGGCGGGGCGGCTGATCCGCAACCCGCGCGCGGTGTAGCCTAGGCCTTTACCGCAGCTGGCTTCACCGCGTTCGCGAGCGGCCTTCCGGCTGCGTAGTCGTCGATGTTGCCGAGCGTGACCTCGGCGATCGCGGCCAGCGCCTCGCGCGTGAAGAAGGCCTGGTGGCCGGTGACCAGCACGTTGGGGAACATCATCAGCCGCTGCAGGGTGTCGTCCTGGATGATTTCGGCGGAAAGGTCCTCGAAGAACACGTCCGCCTCCTGCTCGTAGACATCGATCGCGAGCCCGCCGAGCTGGCCGGTCTTCAGCGCCTCGATCGCCGCCTCGGTGTCGATCAGCGCGCCGCGCGAGGTGTTCACAACGATGGTTCCCGGCCTCAGCCGCGCGACGCTCCGCGCATTCAGGAGATGATGCGTCTGTGGCGTCAGCGGGCAGTGGAGGGAGATGATGTCGCATTCCGCCACGATCTCCTCGACGGGGGCGTAGCGCACGCCGATGGCTTCGAGGGCCGCATCGTGGTGGATGTCGTAGGCAAGCACGCGGCAGCCGAAGCCTGCCTGGAGGATGCGTGCGACGATCGCCCCGATCCGCCCCGTGCCGATCACGCCGACGGTACGGCCATGCAGGTCGAAGCCCAGCAGCCCGTCGAGCGCGAAATTGCTCTCTCGCGTGCGGGTGTACGCCTTGTGGATCCGCCGCACGAGCGCGAGCAGCAGCCCGATCGTGAACTCCGCCACCGCGTGCGGCGAGTAGGCGGGCACGCGCACCACGGCCATGCCATGCGCCTCGGCCGCGGCGAGATCGACATTGTTGAAGCCGGCGCAGCGCAGCGCGATGAGCCTCGTCCCGCCCGCGGCAAGGGCCGCGATCACCTCGGCGCGCGCATCGTCGTTCACGAACAGGCACACAGCCTCGAAGCCCTGCGCGAGCGAGACGGTTTCGGCCGAGAGGCGTGGCTCGAGCCAGGCGATGTCGTGGCTGCTGCCGCGCTCCTCGAAGCTGCGCTGGTCATAAGGCTTGGTGCTGAACATCGCGATGCGCATCGGCGCGGCTCCGGCCATTCATGCGGGGGGTGCAAGGCTCGCATGCGCCGCCTTGGCCGGCCATGGGGCGACAAGGTCAGTGCCGCTGACCGATACTGGGTAGATGATGGTTCCCGACGTCATGTGGGCCCTGCTCGCCTTCGCCTTCGCCTCGTCGGTCACGCCGGGGCCGAACGTGATCATGGTCGCGGCGTCGGCCGCCAATCACGGCGTGCGGGCAACGCTGCCGCACATGGCGGGCATCTCGATCGGATTTCCCGCCATGGTCCTGCTGGTCGGCCTCGGCCTTGCCGGGCCGTTCGCTGCGAGCCCGATGCTGCATCTGGCGCTGAAATGGATCGGTTCGGCCTGGCTCTTGTGGCTGGCATGGAAGATCGCGCGATCCGGCGCGCCGGGGGATGGAGAGGCGAAGCCTCCGCTCGGCTTCCTTGGTGCGGCGGCATTCCAGTGGGTGAACCCGAAGGCCTGGATGATGGCGCTTGCGGCCATTCCCGCCTTCTCCACCCCTGGCGGCAACGTGCTGGGCGAGACGCTGCTGATCGCCGGCGCCTTCCTTGCCGTGGCACCACCCACCCTCGGCTTCTGGGCGCTCGTCGGCCGCGGGGCGGCGAGCCTGCTGCGCACGCCGGCGAAGCTTCGCGCCTTCAACGTCACGATGGCGCTGCTGCTCGTCGCATCCCTGGCCCTCGTATTCGTCTGAGTGGCACCCTTGCCTCCCGCGCCATCGCGCCCTAATGCCGGACGGGGAGGATCTTCCGATGGACCAGACGCTGCTGCGTGACGACACCTGGGCTGACCTGCGCGGCGAGGTCGCCAAGCTCTGCGCGCAGTTCCCGGGCGAGTACTGGCGGAAGCTCGACGCCGAGCGCGGCTATCCGACGGCGTTCGTCACGGCGCTGACCGAGGCCGGCTATCTCGCCGCGCTGATCCCGGAGGAGTATGGCGGCGCGGGCCTGCCGCTCTCGGGTGCCGCCGCGATCCTGGAGGAGATCCAGGCCCAGGGCGGCAACGGGGCTGCCTGCCACGCGCAGATGTACATCATGGGAACGATCCTCCGGCACGGCTCGCCCGAGCAGAAGGCGAAGTACCTGCCCGAGATCGCCGCCGGCCGCCTGCGCCTGCAGGCCTTTGGGGTGACCGAGCCGACCTCGGGCACCGACACCACCTCGCTGCGCACGACGGCGCGGAAGGAAGGCGATCGCTACATCGTCAACGGCCAGAAGGTGTGGACGTCGCGCGCGGAACATTCCGACCTGATGTTGCTGCTTGCCCGCACCACGGCGCGCGACCAAGTGGCGAAGAAGACCGAGGGGCTTTCCACCTTCATCGTCGACATGAAGGCGGTGCTCGGGAAGGGCCTCACCATCCGCCCCATCCGCACGATGATGAACCACAATTCGTGCGAGGTGTTCTTCGACAACATGGAGATCCCGGCCGAGAACCTGCTCGGCGTCGAGGGCCGCGGCTTCCGCTACATCCTCGACGGCATGAACGCCGAGCGCATCCTGATCGCCGCGGAATGCATCGGCGATGCGAAATGGTTCACCGAACGCTCGGTCTCCTACGCCAAGGACCGGAACGTGTTCAACCGGCCCATCGGGCAGAACCAGGGCGTGCAGTTCCCGATCGCGCGCGCCTATGCGCAGTGGCGCGCGGCGGAGTTGATGGTCAAGGACGCGTGCGAGAAGTTCGAGGCGGGGATCAACTGCGGCGCCGAGGCGAACATGGCGAAGATGCTCGCCGCCGAAGCCTCATGGGCCGCGGCGGAGGCCTGCGTGCAGACCCATGGCGGCTTCGGCTTCGCGGAAGAATACGACATCGAACGGAAATTCCGCGAGACGCGCCTGTATCAGGTCGCACCGATCTCGACCAACCTCGTGCTCTCCTACATCGCGGAACACGTACTCGGATTGCCGCGGTCGTACTGACGCAGAAGGACACCGATGACACCGCTCGCGGGGCTCACCGTTCTGACTCTGGAACAGGCGGTGGCCGCACCGTTCCTGTCCTGCAAGCTCGCCGACGCAGGCGCACGCGTGATCAAGGTCGAACGCGCGGAAGGCGATTTCGCGCGCGGCTACGATGATTATGCGAAGGGCATGTCGAGCTACTTCGTCTGGCTCAACCGCGGCAAGGAAAGCCTCGTCGCCGACATCAAGAACCGCGATGACGCAGCGCTGCTGCACCGCATCCTCGCCCGCGCCGACGTGTTCATCCAGAACCTCGCGCCAGGGGCCGCGGCACGCGCGGGCTTCGGCTCAGCCGCGCTGCGCGAGAGATACCCCCGCCTGATCACGGTCGACATCTCCGGCTACGGCGAGGACGGCGAATACGCGTCGATGAAGGCCTATGATCTTCTGGTCCAGGCGGAAACCGCGCTCGCCGCCGTCAGCGGCCGTCCGGAAGGGCCTGGCCGCGTCGGCGCCTCGGTGTGCGACATCGCCTGCGGCATGGGCGGCTATGCGGCCGTGCTCGAGGCGCTGATCCAGCGCGGCATCACGGGGAAGGGCACGGGCATCGCCGTCTCGCTGTTCGATGGCATGGCTGACTGGATGAACGTGCCGCTGCTCACCTACGAGGGAACGGGCAGGGCGCCGCCGCGCGTCGGCCTCGCCCACCCCTCGATCGCGCCCTATGGCGTGTTCCGCCTCGCCGATGGCGGGCAGGTGCTGATTAGCATCCAGAACGAGCGCGAATGGGTGAATTTCTGCCGCGGTGTGATGCTGGACGAGGGCTTCGCCTCCAACCCGCTCTTTGCCACCAACGTGCTGAGGGTGAGGAACCGCCCGGCCCTGGAGGACGAGGTGGGCCGGGTGTTCGGCAGTCTCGACCGTGCCGGCATCACCGCGCGGCTGAATGCTGCCGGAACGGCCTTCGGCTTCGTGAACGAGGTGGCGGATTTCGCTAAGCACCCGGCACTTCGCCGCATCACCGTCGCGACACCCGGCGGCGAGGTGGCTTATGCCGCCCCGCCCGCGCGCTGGGCCGAGGGGATTCGCAGCTACGGCGCCGTGCCGGCCATCGGCCAGCACGGCGATCGCATCAGGGCGGAGTTTGCCGGCTGATCAGACGAGGGTCGTGATGATCGGCAGCGACGAGGTGGTCGGCGCCGGCGGCGGCGCCTCGTTGCACGGGCCGGCCAGGGCCGGCAGCGCGACGGTGACGAAAAGGGCGGCGGCAAGGATCATGCGCATGGGGGGTGTGCTCCGAGCGTCGTCGGGGATCGTCCCGAGCCCGGATTGACGCACAAGGCCAAGGAGCAACTCAAGGGCTTCTTCGCAATGCAGTGACGCCTTGGCCCCCGACGCCCTGGCTCGTTGCACTCCGTGCCGGGGCGGGTGGTGCGAAGGCAGGCGGGATCGGCGCGGCGCGGTAGGCATCGAGGCCACGGCCGAGCGCGGCCTGCTGCATCCGCCCCATCCCACCATTGGGCAACACCCTGCCCGGCCCTCCGGAGTGTGCCGCTGGCCTGGCTGCCCAGGCGGCCAGCTGTGCCTGGCGGAACTCGTCGTTTGCGATTCGCTGCTCGTCAGGCCACGCCGCCATCACCCGGCGCTGGTAGGCGGTGCCGAATTCCGGCGTGTGCGAGTGGTAGTTCGCCGCCGCCTGCAGCCAGTTCTTCGATGTCTCCTGGAGGGAGGAGAGGAAGCGCGCGGCATAGTCGGCATTCTTCGCCGGGTCGAACGCATCGTCGAGATTGGCGAAGGCATTCGGGTGGTGGCGGAGGTTGATCTGCATGCACCCGACATCGATCGAGCGCATGCCCTCCGCCTGGAGCTGCCGGACGGTGGCGATCGCCTCTGCCTTGGTGGGGAAGAACTGCCCACGTCCCTCGGCATTGATGGTCCACGGCCAGGGGCCGAAATTGCCGCTTGCCGGGTCACGCCTGCCGCTCTCGACGCGGCCGATCGCCGAAAGCAGCGCCTGGGGGATGCCGTGCGTCCGCTCCGCCGTGCGGATGGCAGCGCGGCACAACCGTGATTGGTCCTCGTCCTGCGCCGGACGGGCGGACGGGTTGGCGGCGGCGTCGCCTGCGACCGCGAGCAGTGCGAGAAGGGCGGAGGAAAGGGTGCGGAGCGTGTTCATGCCCTGGCCAACGCAACCGCCGTGCCAGGAGGCGCCGCACCCGGCCGGCGCGTGAACGCCGGAACGACAACTCCACTGACCCATGCAGACCGCTCAGTGCCCCATGCGTTTGCTGCAGTGCAAAAAGACCTTGTGGTTCATGTGGGCGCTGAATACATTGTGCAGCGCAGCACGGCCGCTACGGCGGCAGTGCTGTCTTTCTTGGACGTTTCCTCCCTAAACTTGGCCACCCTCGCGGGTGGCCATTTTTTTGTTCAGGCTCAGGGCGTTCCGCGCCGATGTGCCGGCGGGCCGGCGGGAACGCCCGCCGCGCCCTCGCCAAGCGCGCGCTGCATCAGCACGCTGTCGACCCAGCGGCCGAACTTGAAGCCGATCGCCTCCACGCGCCCGACCTCGCGGAAGCCGCACGCCCTGTGGGCCCCGATCGAGCCAGCATTGCCGCTGTCACCGATCACCGCGACCATCTGGCGATAGCCGAGCGTGGCGGCATGCGCGACCAGCGCGGCGATCAACTGCCGGCCGATTCCCCGCCCGCCCTGGCCAGGGGCCACATAGACGCTGTCCTCCACCGTGTAGCGATAGGCGCTGCGCGGCCGGTAGAGCGCGAGATAGGCGTAGCCGAGCACCCTGTCGGACCCGTCGACGGCGACGAGCCAGGGCATGCCGGCCGCCAGCACCGCGGCGCGGCGCCCGGAAAACTCCTCGAGGTTCGGCGGATCGTCCTCGAAGCTGGCAAGCCCGGTCATCACGTGGTGGCGGTAGATCGCGTGCGCTGGTGCCACGTCGGCATCGGTCGACGGCCGCAGCGTCAGCGTGCCGGCGAGGGGGGGCGTCATCTCGGTGTTCATGGGCGTCTGGTCCGGAAGGGCTGGTTGATCGGCGAGGCTTGGTGCGGGCATGTCGCCCGGGTCAGCCTCGTCGGAGCATCGACCAGTCCTCGGCCGCGAGAGCGGTGATTACCGCCTCGAGGCGGACGCGGAGCGGGGCGAACCCGCCGTTCCGCGCGATACGCTCCTCGTCCATGTAAAGGCTGCGCGCGATCTCGATCTGCACGGCATGCACGCCATCGCGTGGGCGGCCGTAGTGGCGGGTGACGAAGCCGCCCGCGTAGGGGTCGTTCCGGCGCACGGTGAAGCCGGCATCGAGCAGCCGATCCTCGATCCGCCGCATCGCCAGCGGCGAGGCCGCCGTGCCATGCGCATCGCCCAGCACGATGTCAGGCTGGCGGTGCCGCGCCTGGCCTGGCAGGGCAGGCATGGAGTGGCAGTCGATCAGGAGGCAGGCGCCGAAACGCTCGCGAGTCGCCGCGATCAGGGCGGCCAACGCGTCGTGGTAGGGCTGCCAGCAGGCCGCGATGCGCGCCTCTGCCTCGGCGAATGAAAGCTTGCGGCGGTAGATCGTCTCGCCGGTCGCGACCACGCGGGCGATGGTGCCGAGGCCGGCGCCGACGCGCGGGCTCGCCGCGTTGACGTAGCCGGGCAGCGCATCGTCGAACATCGCTGGGTCAAGCTCCCACGGCTCGCGGTTGGCGTCGCAGAAGGCGCGGGGGAAGAGGGCGTGGATCAGCGGGCAGCCCTGCCGGGGAGCGGCCTCGAACAGTTCCTCGACGAAACTGTCCTCGCTGCGGCGGAGCGCGTGCGGGTCGAGTCTCGCCGCGGCGATGAACTCCGCGGGATAGCTCCGCCCCGAATGCGCCGAGGCGAAAACGAGCGGTGCCGCCTGCGCCATGGGCGCGAGCACGGCATAGGGCCGCTCGGGGCTCAGGGTCCGGTGCTGCTCGGCTGGGAGGGGCAGATCCATCGGCACTGATGAAAGCATCCATGATGGGGCGCTGTCATCCCGCCCGATCGCAGGGCTCGCCGATCGGGTGTGCTTGCACGCTGGAGCCGGCGAAGCTATAGCGGGCGCCGGCGGGCGCGTAGCTCAGCGGGAGAGCACCACCTTGACACGGTGGGGGTCACAGGTTCGATCCCTGTCGCGCCCACCACGCCACCCGCACGCCGTCGGCCCCCTTCCCGTTGACCATGGGCGCTGCCCGCCGTAAGCCTCGGCGACCACCCGGGAGGAACACATCATGCGCGCAACACGCCGGACCATTCTCGCCACCTCGATCGCGGCCCCCTTCGCCCTCGCGGCGCCCGCCACGCTGCGGGCGCAGCCGGCGCAAATGCGGCTGTCGCACCAGTACCCGCCAGGCCACCACATCGCGAGGGTGCTCGCCGCCTTCGCCGAGGAACTGAACGCCAAGAACGCCGGCATTACCGCGCAGGTGTTCCCGGCAGAGCAGCTCGCCAAGGTGGCCGAGAACTTCCCGGGCGTCGCGCGCGGTGCCTTCGAGGCGGCCGTTGCCACCAACTTCACCTGGGGAAACACCATCCCCGAGATGAGCGCGCCGACGATCCCGTTCCTGTTCACCGAGCTTGAGCGGATCAGGAAGTTCCCGGGCTCGGAAGCCGCGCAGTTCCTCGATGCCGCCACCGCGCGGCGTGCGGTGCGGTCGGTCGCGTGGCTCTTCACCACGCGCACCTCGATCTTCACATCGGGCCGGAAGCCGATCATCCAACTCGCCGACTTCCAGGGTCTCAAGATCCGCGGCATCAACCCGCTGATCGACACAGGGCTTCGCGCCGTGGGCGCCGCCCCTGCAGCGACTCCTGCACCGGAAGTCGTCGGCGCGCTACAGTCTGGCGTTCTCGATGCAGGCCTGACGGACGTGTCGGCCGCCGTCAGCCGCCGCTTCTACGAGGTGCAGAAATTCGGTACCGTCACGCCGTTCTTCGGCGTGTTCACCCAGGTCTATGTGAACCCTCGCTTCTGGGACGGTCTGGCCGCCCCCGCTCGCGCTGCCCTCGAGGCCAGCCTCAAGAAGGCCGAGACGGAGGCGGTCACGGCGACGGAGGCGACGGCGTCTGCCGCTGTCGGCGAGCTTCGCGCCAAGGGCATGACCATCCACGTCCAGACGCCGGAGGAGCAGGCCACCTGGCGTGCGGCCATGCAGCCGCCGGTGATCGAGGCCTTCCGCCGCGCCGCGCCGGATGGGGCTGGCCGCATCCTCGACCTGCTCGGCGCCCTCTTGGCCTGAAGACCGGTCAGGCTGGGATGGGCGCGTGGCGTGCCGGAGGCCCGATGCTGCACGCTGTCCGCCTGATCGAAAGCCTGGCCGCGCTTGTCAGCCGCACCGCGGCGGCGGTCGGTGCGGTCTCGGGCCTCATCTGCTTCGTGCTCGTCTGCGCCTCGGTCGGCTATCGCTACTTCCTCGGCCAGCCACAGCCATGGATCGACCATGCCGCGGCATGGCTCGTCGTTGGCCTCGTCATGCTCGCTGCGGCCGAGACGCAGCGGCGCGAGGAGCATATCGGCGTCGAGGTGCTGACCAACCGGTTCCGCGGCCCTCTGCGCCGGGGCGCACGGATCCTCGGCGTTATCTCGGTCGTGGCGGTCGCGGCGATCCTGCTGCGCGAAGGCATCGAGACCGTCACGTTCACGAAGATGATCGGGATCGCCACCAACATTGAGGCCGTGCCGCTCTGGTGGCTGCATCTCCTGATCCCGGCCGGTGCGGCGCTCCTGCTCCTCGTCTCGGTGGCGCAACTCATCGTGCTGCTTGCGGGCGGCGAGCCGCGCGGGGCCGCGCCTCGCGACGACACGCCAGCCGCGACCGAGTGACGGTGCCGCCGCGATGACCTTCCTCGCCACCCTCGCGGGGCTTCTCGTGCTGCTCTATCTCGGCGTGCCGATGTTCGCCGCAATGGTGCTGCTCTCGCTCGGCGTCCTCTGGGGCACCGAGGGCAACATCGCGACGCTTGGCGAGTTCGTGTTCGGCAAGCTCGACAGCTACCTGCTCGTCGCCGTGCCTCTGTTCATGCTGATGGCGCATTTCATGGTGCGCGGCCGCGTGGTCGATGACCTGTTCCACACCGCCCACACCATGCTTCGGCACGTCCGTGGCGGCGTCTGTGTCGCGACGGTCGCTGCCTGCACGGTGTTCGCGGCCATCTCCGGCTCATCGGTCGCGACGGCGCTGACCATCGGCAAGGTCGCGATCCCGCAGATGCTGCGCTACGGCGTGTCGCGGAAGGGCGCGTTCGGCGTCGTCGCCGGCGGCGGCACGCTGGGCATCCTCATCCCGCCCTCGGCGCCGATGGTGCTGTACGCCTACGTGACGGAGGCCTCGGTCGGCGCGCTGTTCGCCGCTGGCGTGATCCCTGGGCTGATGATGGCGGCGATGTTCGCCCTCTATTCGGTCGTGACCGAGGGGCGGCCGAAGGCGGTGGGCGATGACGGCATCGCGCGCCCGCTGCCGCGCGCCTCTCTGGCCGAGATGGGCGGGGCGCTGCGCAAGAGCCTGTGGGCGCTGACCCTGCCGCCCTTCGTGCTGGGCGGCATCTACTTCGGCATCTTCACGCCGACCGAGGCGGCCGGCACGGGCGCCCTCTGGGCACTGCTGCTCGCCGCCTTCGTCTACCGGCAGATGAGCCTCGCGGCGCTGTGGGACGGCGTGTCGGAGGCGACACGCACCGCGGCGATGCTGTTCATGATCATCATCGGCGCGTCGCTCTACGGCTACATGCTGACGAAGCTCAACGCTCCGCAGGAGTTGACGCAGCTCGTTGTCAATCTCGGCCTCGGGCGCACCGGCTTCCTGCTGGCCATGGGCGTTCTGCTGTTCCTGCTCGGGCTGATCCTCGAGAGCTTCTCGATCATCCTGCTGACGACGCCCGCGATCCTGCCCGTGCTCGATGCGCTCGCGATCGACAAGGTGTGGTATGGCGTGCTGCTGACGCTCAATCTCGAGCTTGCGCTGATATCGCCGCCGGTGGCTCTCAACCTCGTGGTTATCAAGGCGATCACCGGCGCGCCGCTGTCGGAAGTGAACATGGCGGCGATCCCCTACATGGCGATGCTCGCCCTCGGCATCGTGCTGATCATCGCCTTCCCCGACATCGCGCTCTGGCTGCCGCGCGTCGCTGGATACTAGGTGTTTAGTCGTGGCATCTGGTGGAGCGGATTGAGAATGAAGCGTTCGGGCTCATTTGCCCACATCCTGCAGATGCATTTGTAGGGTGTGAGGCCTAGTAGGCGCTTGAGGTGTTTGCCGGAGTTGTAGGCGGCGATGAAGTCGTCGAGCTGTCGTCGCAGCTGATCGTGGCTGTCGCAGCGGAAGCGTTTTGCGGTGGCATCCCTGATGGTGTGGTTCATCTGGTCGACCTGGGCGATGGTCCAGGGATGGTTGATCGTGGTGAAGGGGTGCCCGATCCCATCGTCACGGCAGCGCATCGTGAATGGAGCTGCCCCCATCAAACCGGACATGCGGCTTGGTTAGCTGACTGCAGGGCGATGAACTCACGGGGCGAGCGCATGCGCAAGCCGCTGTGGGGGTGGATGGTGTTGTAATCCTCGAACTAGGCGGGGGTCTGCTGCAGGACGGAGATTGCGTCCGGCGTGGGGTTCAGGCGGGCATAGTCGCGCTTCAGGGTTTTGACGAAAGCCTCGCAGACGCCGTTGCTTTCGGGGCTCCGGACCCGCGTGAAGCACGGAACCAGGTTCAGCGCGGCGGCGAAGTCGGTCGTCTCTGCGGCGGTGTAGGCGGAGCCGTTTTACCGCCCTTCGGGCGTTGCCTTCGACTCAGCGAGCCACTGACGGGCTGCGGGGCGCGGATGGCATCGAAGCGGCGCTCGACGCAGTCGAGCATCATGTCGCGGATCATCTCGCCGGAGATGCCGCCGCCGGATGTGGCGACCCAGGCGATGATCTCGCGGCCGTGGGTGTCGATGGCAAAGGCGACGCGGACGACCTCGCCGTTCCAGCCGGGGATTTCGGAGCCGTCCGACGCTCCGCGCTGGTTCGAGACCGCGGCGGCGACGTTGCCCTCGTGCGTGCGGATGGCGCGGTTGATCGTCGTCATGACACGGCGATAGCCGCAGGTCGGGCGCGCGTCGGTCGGCCAGGTTGGACCGGGCGACGCCGATCGTGCCGGCCACGGCTTTCACCGGGACCCATCGCGTGGCGGCGACGGCAAGCGCAGCGCAGGTTTTTTTGGGCGTGTCTGCTCCAGGGTCTTGCGCAGGATCTCGGTCTCTATGGTCTTGCGGCCGAGCGGGCGCTCAAGTTCGCGGACGCGGTTCTCGAGCTTCCGAACGCGGCTGACGAGGACGACCTCTTCGTCGGCCCTGACAGCCTAGTGCCCGCCCTCGGCCACGCGGCGCCTGCCCTGGAACTGCAGACTGGGGGGAGACGCCGTGGAGCCGGGCGACCGCGGAGACCGTCATGCTAAGCTGCATGGTCTGTTCGACCAGCCGGCCACAGCCTATCGCTCGGCGAAGAACGAGGCCCTGGCAATCCCGATGGTGCGCACTACCAGCGCCATTGGCCCCTTCTGCCGGGCAAAGAGGTGCTCGACGACCGAGCGCACGGCCGATTTGCGGGCAGTGGCGCGGCGCATCCTTGCCGCCATCGGCCGCCCCGGCGGCTGCTTGCGGTGCGCGAGACCAGGCCGCGCGCAACAAGCCACACTTAGCCCATGCGCGTCTTTCGATACCGGGGAAATGGGTGCACCATCAAAACCTGGGATCAAGCACCTAGCAGGCTTACGGCGCTCTCATTTGCGGGCGGTCGCTATGCGCCGCCCGTTTTCTTTTGGATTGCGATGAGTGGGAGCGATTCAGAAGGAATCGGCAGTGCTTGGCTTTGTCGCCATTCCTGCGTCGTCGATGATCGCGGCGATCGCAGGTCCATCTTCCTCGTGCGCCAGATGGCCAAGGTGGGGCAAGCTGAAGAACTTCGCTGTTGGGATGAGTGCGCGTACGCGCTGTGCATCCGACGGCGGGATCGTGAGATCATTCTCACCGACGACCAGGGTCAGCGGAATCTGGAGCCGTGGCAGCGCGCGGGCAAGCGGATGGAGGTCCCAGGCGGCCATCATGCCCAGTGCTGCCGCCACGTGCCCGGGATGTCGAACGACCATTGCGTAAGCATCCACGCCAGCCGAATCAATCGTTGATCCTGTGCCGCGCAGCAGTCGCTCGACCGCCCGTCTGTCCCCCGCGCGACGAGCGATTATCAATGGAACGAGTGGAAGCGAAACCAGCATCCGTGCGAGGGCAGAAAAGATGAAGAGATCGCCCGGGCCGCCACGCAGCGGAAGGAGGGCGCCGTTGAGGCTGACAAGGGCACGCGGAACGATCATGCCGTCCAGCGCCATAACGGCCAGTACTGCCGCTCCAGCGGAGTGGCCCGCTGCTAGGGTTGGTTCGATTGAAAGCTCGCGAAGAAGTGCATCGACTGCTGCCGCCATCCCCGGCAACGACAGCGCTCTTGCGGGCGGCGTATCCGTGAAGCCGTGGCCGGGCAGATCAGGTGCCACAACAGTGTATCGTTCGGAAAGCAGCGGCAAAAGACTACGCCAGGAATGCGTTGCCGCCCCGGTGCCGTGCAGCAGCAGTACAGCTGGGCCGTTCCCAGCAATTTGGACATGCCAGCGGAAACCCGCTGCACGTACGAATTGGCTAGCTTCGCGGTTCGGCCACTGCTGCCCGTCGCGCGGCCAATGTGGACGGTTCTGCATGATCAGCCCGGCTCAATCAGGCGGCGCGGCCGCCTACGGCCGGCTGAGCTGATCTAACAGCGCGTGAGAGTGCGGCTGCATCAGCGGAGGGGAGCGGCACATAGCGCGCGCCTAAAGCAGCAGCGAGCCGGCTGGCCTGTACCTGCGGTCGCGGCGATGTGTCGAGCAGCACGGACGCGATGCGCATGAGTGAGACTGGGCGGGCGGCGGCGAGTGCGTCCGCTTCAGCTGTCTCGCGGCCGCCGGTACCGTCACGTGCAACGTTGGCACGTCCGTCCGTCAGAAGTACAAGGAGCGGGGTACCGCCCCGGCGCAACACGGCATCGGCTAACGCCCGCGCTGCGTCCAATGCTGCCGCAATCGGGGTGCCGCCCCCGCCAGGAAGCGCGGCGAGACTTCTTCGTGCACGGACGAGCGAATTCGTCGGCGGCAAAAGCAACTCGGCCGCACGGCCTCGGAATGAGATCAGCGCGACGCGATCACGTCGCACATAGCATTCGGCGAGCAGGAGCTCGACGGCGCCCTTGGCTTCCGCCAGGCGATTCATCGCCGAGGAGCCTGATGCGTCGACGACGAAGATTGTCGTTGTTTCGCTCCGCTCGCGGAAGCGCTTAACGCGAAAGTCCTGGCGCCTCACCATGATCTGAGGGCCGCCTTCGCGATATCTGAGCCGCTGCCACGGGGCAGCCGCTCGTAGCGTGTCGAGCAAAGCAAGTCGCGCTCCGCCATCGAGTGTGCCGGGACGTGCCCCAATGGGGGCTCCCCTGCGAGCCGAGAAACGGGTCACGCCGGCTTTGCCGGCGGATGACGCCTGCCGTACCGATTTTCCGAGAGCCAGCCCCGCGAGGAGCCCGGGAGGCAGCGCCGCTGCGGCTGCTGCGAGCAGGAGGTCCGCGAGCTCTTTCGAGTCGGGTTGCCGGGTCTCATCAGTCTCGCTGCCCTCTGGTGGGGGCGGTACATCTCCGCTGTCCTGTTTCTGCTCAGTTGGTTGCTGATCCTCGCTGTTCGATGAAGGCAGGCGTGTAGCGCGGTGTCCGAGAATGAGACGGGCGGCAGCTGCGGCGTCCTCGTCCGAAACCGTCGGCCTGCCGGCAAGTGCAGCTGCCGCTCGCGCGGCATTCAGCGCGAGCAATGGTGCGCGCAGCGAGGCGATGCCCAGTGCAAGCGAGGTCTCGCAAAGCGCTTCAATCAACCCATCCGGGGTAGCGACCAGGGGATAAATCGCGCGGGCAGCGCGTAGGTCATCTGCGGTGACATCGGAAGGCGTCGTTGCCCCAAGCGGTGTTCCATCAAGGCAGATGGAAAATCCAATTCGCTCGGAAAGGGCGCGGGGAGGGTGCTCCTCATCTGTAGCACCCTCGTCAAGGAGCACCATGCCGAGTGAAGCTGCTTCACGGATCGCAATTCCGTCCCGCTCGGCAACCACCTCGCCACGGTCGAGCACCGCGCCCAATCGCGCGGCGAGACCGGACGAAATTCGTTCCGCCATCGGAAGAAGAATGACGCCGCCGTGTGATTCCGCGAGCAGGCCGCGTTCAGCGACGGGCCTTCCTGTTTTCAGTGTAGCCGCCAAGTCAAGGCCGCCAAGCAGGCGTCCGTCGACGACGCCAGGAGGGAGCTTCCGGAAAGAGTCGCTAGGCGGAAGCAGGCGACGAACGTTCGCAAGCAACCGATCGCGCACCGGCCCCGGTGCGGAGCGGATGATGATGCCCTTGAGGCCGATCGGATCGACGGCGAACAGACTGATGGCGAGCAGGGCGTCGGCCCAGTCGCCGGCGGGGGGTGCGTTCAAGAGGCCAATCCACTGCATCGGCGCCTCATGGGCCGAACGCCTCTGTGATCGCTCGGGAGACACGGACGTCCGATACCGTCTCATCGAGGACGTTGCGTCGTAGCCTGTGACGTAGCGCCGGGTGCGCGACCCGTCGAAGTTCAGCGAGCCCGACTTCCGCAATGCTGTCGAAGGCCGCAAGCGCACGTGCAGCACGAACAAGCGTAAGTTCGCCGCGCAACCCATCAGTCCCGAGTGCCATACAAAGCTTTGCGGCGTACTCGATCGTAGAGTCTGAAACCACGGTTCCTGGAAGGCGCTTCCGCGCGGCAACGATCCGTTTCCGCAACTTGGCTTCCTCAGGCGCCCACGCGTGCGTAAAGCCTGTTGGGTCCCGTTCGAAGGAGTCGCGGCGACGTACGACCTCGATCCGGGACACGAGGTCTGAAGGGGTTGTTACCTCAACGGATAGACCGAAACGATCGAGAAGCTGCGGACGCAACTCTCCTTCTTCTGGATTGCCGGAGCCGACGAGAACAAAGCGCGCAGGATGGCGGATTGAGATGCCTTCGCGCTCGACAACATTCTCACCCGAGGCGGCAACGTCGAGGAGCAGATCGACGATGTGATCCTCAAGGAGGTTGACCTCGTCAATGTAGAGAAATCCACGATGCGCACGTGCCAGCAGTCCGGGCTCGAAGGCCTTCACTCCCTGGGCAAGAGCGCGTTCGATATCGAGAGCGCCGACGACGCGATCCTCTGTTGCCCCGAGAGGCAGGTCAACAACAGGAACTGGAACGAGCGCTGTCTTCAGCTTCGTGCTGCCATCGCGGCAGTTGTCGCAGAGACCCTGCGTTGATTCGGGCCCGCATGCGTAGGAACAGCCAACAACAACCTTCATCTCGGGAAGTAGGGCGGCCAGAGCACGCACAGCGGTGGACTTTCCAGTGCCGCGGTCACCAAACACCAGCACACCACCAAGCGTTGCATCGACCGCGGCGATGAGCAAAGCAAGTTTCATTTCGTCTTGCCCGACGATGGCCGAAAACGGAAAAAGGATACGGCCAGTCACTGGCGCACGTTGCACGCGGCTTCCGGAGGAGGTGGTTGCATCGTCATGCTGCACGACGCAGCCTCAACTCTGACCAAATTGCCGACAGGGCCCCGATCAGGTGTTCGATGTCAGCATCGGAGTGCAGGGGTGATGGGGTGATGCGAAGCCGCTCAGTTCCTCGCGGAACGGTTGGGTAGTTGATCGGCTGAACATAGACCCCGTAGGCATTGAGCAGGATATCGCTAATACGCTTGCAGGCTGCAGCATCGCCGACCATGACGGGAATGATGTGGCTCGGATTGGCAAGATGCGGCACGCCGATGGCGTCGAGCCGGCGGCGGACCGTTGCCACGCGCTCGTGCATCTGCACCCGCTCGCTGCTACTGCGCTTCAAGTGCGCGATCGAGGCGATCGCCCCTGCTGCAACGTGCGGGGGAATCGCTGTGGTGAAGATGAAGCCCGACGCGTTGCTGCGGACGAAGTCGCACAGCGGCGTGGAGGCAGCGATATAGCCGCCGAGTACGCCGAAGGCCTTGCCGAGGGTTCCTTCGATGACCGTCAGCCTGTCAGCCAGGCCATCGCGTTCGGAGATGCCGCCGCCACGCGGGCCATAGAGGCCGACCGCGTGCACCTCGTCGAGATAGGTCATGGCGTTGTGCTCATCGGCCACGTCGCAGAGCTCTGCAATCGGGGCAATGTCGCCGTCCATCGAGTAGACGCTCTCGAAGGCGACGAGCTTCGGCGTCTGGATCGGGAACTCAGCGAGCTTGCGGCGTAGATCCTCGGGGTCGTTGTGGGCAAAAATGCGCCGCTCCGCCCGCGAATGACGGATGCCCTCGATCATCGAGGCGTGGTTGCCCTCGTCGGAGAAGACGACGCAGCCGGGGATTCGGGCTGCAAGCGTGGTCAGACTCGCCCAGTTCGACATGTAGCCCGAGTTGAATATCAGTGCGCCCTCTTTGCCGTGGAGGTCGGCAAGCTCGGTCTCCAGCCGCACGTGATAGTGGTTCGTACCACCAATGTTACGTGTGCCGCCCGCACCCGCACCGGAGCGATCGAGTGCCTCGTGCATTGCGGCGAGGACCTCTGTGTTCTGGCCCATGCCCAGATAGTCGTTGCTGCACCAGACTGTGACCTCGCGGGACCCCTCGGGCGTGTGCAGGGTCGCTCGCGGGAATGCGCCGGCATGTCGCTCGATGTCGGCGAAGACGCGGTATCGCCCTTCGTTCCGGAGGCCGTCAAGATGTCGGCGGAAGAATGCCTCGTAGTTCATGTCGCCTCCGTACCCTTCTGGTGCCGCTTCGTCTGGCTTGTCCTGCCGCGGTGCTGCGGCCTTGGCCCGGATGTCGTGATCATGCTGGTGGTCATCCCGCTGCTGTCGGGGCGGGGGAGGGGCGGGCGCAGGCGGCGAGTGCCGCGAGCAGCCGGTCATGGTCGATCCGCCGGCCGACAGCTGTCACACGCGCTTCCGCTGAGGCAGGCGGCGTACAGGCGGTGATCGTCGCACCGCCGGCCGTGGCGTAGAACTCGACCCATCCACCGGCGGCGCGCACGCTGCCGCTGATGTTCTCGACGTCGCCGAACTCGCCCTGGCGAGCAGCATCGAGCACGTCGCGCAACCCATTTGGATCATACGGCCCGTGCATCGAGGCCGTCCATGCTCGGGGCGCCTCGCCGTGCGAATCTGCGCGCAGGCTCCAGGCCCAGAGCAGGACGGAGGGGATGGGCAGCACGAGAAACCAGTGCTCGATCACCGCAAGCGCGAGCATGGTGGCGAGAAAGGTGAAGCCCGCGATGTCGGCCGCCGAGGCGCCGTCTGCCGTCGCTGCCTGGAAAAGCAGTACCGTGCCGATCGTGCCTCCGGTCACTGAGAACGGTAGTAGCAGGTTCATCGGGCGACGGCGGAAGTAGCTCTGCAGATATGTGAGATGGTCGGGCAGGAACTCCTCTGCGAGGTTCGGTACACCGAGGAACAGGTTCAGTTTCGCAGAAAGCCGCATGACCCAGAGCAGGAGGTAGGTCCAGAGGCCAACGAGGTTCTCACCCCCCCACGTTGCGGCAATGACGAGTGCTGCACCGCCGACGATCGCAAGCTCATGGTGCAGGATTGCCATCAGGGCATCGGCGAAGCGGCGTAAGCCTGACGCGCCAGGTCTGCTGTGGGTCCGGCGCGGGCCGGTGACGAGGCCCATTAGGAACGCCATTTCCTGCCAGGCCCAGACCATTAGCGCGCAGACGAAGGCGAGATACGTGCCAGTGACGGAGCCATCGCCGGACGTCGCAACAAGGCCCCAGAGTGCAAGCAGTGCAAGCAGGCTGGCACCCGCAAGGCTCAAGCGGAACGTTCGGGGCGGGAGGCCATCGAGATAGAGAATTGCACCCGTGGAGAACCACCAAGCGAACACAGTGAAGAGTGCGGGCAGAAGCAGTTCCATCATCGTGCCAATGCCCTCACCCGCGTGCTCTCATCCGCGCCCAGCACATCACCAAGCCGGGCTCATGCGAATCTCCGCCGGCAGGGCGGCGTGCTTGCCCGGCAGGAGGTAGAGCCTGATGAAGGCCGATGCTGCCGATGCCTTGAGGCCGAAGCGCCTGAGCGCGCCGCCGATGCCCTTCTGGTGCCTAGCCTCGTACATGGCTTCGGTGACCCGCCGCAGCTTCTCGAGGCCGCGATGGAAGCCCGGATGGTCGATGTCGAGCGTGACGGGGAAAACCTGCTTGCTGATCTCCGCGGTGATGCGGAACACCTGCATGTCGTAGCTCGTAGCGTCCATGCCGAGCGCCTTGTGGAACTCGGGCCGGGCATGGTCACGCACATACATTGTCGCATAGACAGCGAGCTGAAAAAACTTCACCCAGTACTTATTCAATCCCTCGAGCAGAGACGGGTTCGCACGCATGAGGAGTGCAAACGCCTCCCCGTGACGGAACTCGTCGTTGCACCATTGCTCAAACCACTGAAAAATCGGGTGGAAGCGGTTTTCCGGATTGCGCTCGAACTGACGAAAGATTGTGATGTACCGCGCGTAGCCGATCTTCTCTGACAAGTACGTGGCGTAGAAGATGAACTTGGGCTGGAAGTAGGTATATTTCTTTGCTTTTGTGAGAAATCCGAGATCTACGCCAATACCGAGGCCCTTTAAGGTCTCATTGATAAAGCCTGCATGACGGGCCTCGTCGCGTGCCATCACAGCGAAGAGCTCTTGAACATCGGGGTTCTTGATGCGCTTCTTGATCTCGGCATAGAGCACGCAGCCCGAGAACTCCGCCGTGACCGAGCTCACCAGGAACTCCATGAACTCCTTACGCAGCGCGGGCGGAAGATGTTCGAGCTTGAAATCGTCGAATGCCGGCGAGCGGACGAAGTGGCCCTTGTTCAAGTCTGCCCTGAACTCAGCCATCAGGCTGTCCCAGTCCTTGCGCACAGAGCTGATATCGAGCCGGTCCATCGCGGCGAAGTCGGTCGTGTAAAAGCGCGGCGTCAGAACGGTATCCTGCAGCGCGATCCGCGTGCTTTCGTTCGTCGCCTTGACGGGGGTAAGCGCATTCATCTTGCCACCTCTGGAAGCTCGATATCCTCGAAGCCGACATTGTACAGTTCGGTGAGCGCAAAGATCGCCCCAAGATGGACCACCGAGCGGTCGTACCAGCCGGCGCGGCGCAGCGTCGCGCGCACCCGCATCGTCGCGCGCTCGCCGAAGGGCACGCCGGCCGGCGCGCCGTGCATCACGAGTTCGTCGCCCGGACCGACCTCAATGTCGACCGGGATCGCATAGGCGTGCAGGCTCTCGCCTGTCTGTTCAAGGTCGAGATCGCAGAGGATCTCGACGGTGCGGCGCCCCAGCAGCCAATCGATCATCGCGGGATGCCTCCCTGGGCAATGAGGATGGTGGTGAAGCTCTCGACTTGGCTTGGCCCGAAGGCGCCGATGTCGACGAACCGGCCGGTTGCCGGGTCCTCAAGCGTCAGTCGCCCATCACTCCACGCGGTCAGGCGGAATGGGCTCTCGGGGCCGGGAGCGTCCGCCGCGCGACGTTCGCGCGCGAAGCCACGGAGCGTGGCGCGGACAAAGCCGCCGGCACCCGGTGCGAGGTCGGTCACCGTCTGACCGGTGCGGGCATCGCTGATGCGGATCGCGCCGTGCGGCGTATCCTCGAAGTGGAGGTCGCGCGTGACCGCAGGGGTGCCGGAGGGGCGCAAAGGATCGACACCGAAGGATTGGGCGATCGCAACACCGCCGACGACCAGAGCCATCGCCGCAACTGCGAAGGTGACGGGTGAGCGGATGAAGCCGCGCCGTTGCGTTGCTCCCTCTGCCCTCGTTCGCGTGTCGTGTCGTGCGTCCATCCCGTCCTCCTGGCGTTTGTCTTCAGGCCGCGGCCGCAGCGGTGCCGTGAGCTTCGCTCCGCGGCGGCGTTGTCTCCGCGAACGGCCGCACCGGTAAGGAGGCTGCGCCCGCTAGGGCGCGGCCCAACACCTGGGCAACCGCCTCGGCATCGGCGACGCAGCGCAGCGTCGGCTCGGGGCGCGAGAAGTGCCAGGGCCGCACATGCGGCCAGAGGAAAAGATATGCGATCTTCTGGTCAGGCACCAAGCGCAGCGCGATATCGCCAATACCCTCGCCGTGCAGTTTGAGCCCCGCGGCCTGAATCGCGGCGAAGGGCACGTTCACCGATGTCGGCAGTGCGACGCCGGCACGGATGACGACCCGGCGATTGGTGATGGTGTAGATCGTGCTGCGCGCCGAAGCCCAGGCGAACAATGCGAGCGGCGCAATTGCAATGGCACCGAGCACGACCAGTAGCCCCGCACCAAGCAGGATTTCTGTGGCGGACGCGCCATCGAGAGCGAGCGCGGTTCCACGCCAAGCGGCAAGGGCCGCGAAGTAAAAGGCGATGCTGCGCACGTGCAGCGCCTTGCGAGCGAGGGGCCCGTGTTGCGGCGCCCCCTGCCACAGGATTGTCTCACCCTCCGGCAGTGCCTCAGGCAGACCGGGGACGGGCTCGAAATCGTGCTCCCGCATTGGCACTCCTCCTCTGGACCCGCTCGTCAGACCAGTGGTTCCTGGCGCTGCGGTGTTGCGTACATGTGGCCGGAAGCGAAGTATGCACAGATCCTGTCTTCCTCGCGGAGCGTGACCTGGTTCGAATTGGCAAGCCCCGGTGCTTCGGCGAAGTGCCTCGCCAGCACTGACACGACCTTCACCAAGCGACGGTTGCCCTCGATCCGTACGAGCGTCATCGGCACGAGTACACGTCGCTGGCCAGTATCGACTTCGAGGTAGCGGACGACCACCTCGGAGATGTCGATCCACGCATCGCTGCACGTACCGGCAACCTCGCCGTCAGCGCCGATGACTTTCATGCCGACGGGGTTCGGATCCTCGTCCGCAAGACTCCAACCGGGAGCGGCGCGCAGCGGCACGATCTTGGGCACGCCGTCGTCGAAGGTGAGGTCAGGCACATCAGCGCGATGCACGTAGGATGCCGGGCCGACGGCATCGACCATTGGGTTGCCCGTTGGCACCAGCGGCGAGCCGAACACCTTCGATGACGCGACCGCGCCGTTGATCGGCGGCTCGACCTCGCCGACGCGCGGCACGGTGATGTTGTGCCCGTCCGACGTACGGAACGTCTTGGGCGACGGCATGCTCGGGAAGCCCACGACCTTGATCCTGTCCGGTCGGTCGGTCAGCAGCGGGTAGCCTTCGCGCTTGCTCTCCCGGTGAAGGTAGAACACCAGACCGGCGAAAAAGATCCAGAACGCATAGAGGCTGACGAACGCTATGTCGAAGTGGGTAGTGATACCGGTGGATGGCATGGTTACCTCGCCAGGCTTGGTGTTGGCTCGACAACGTCGGCACGACGATGTCCGAGCAGGGGCACGGACAGTGGCGCGCCCGCATGGCGCACAAGCGGGCCGATCACGGCCAGGGTCAGGAAAAGAAGAAGGATCTCGATAAGGTAGACGGCGCCATATCCGGTCGCGACCACGTCGAGCGCCGAGCCAAACGCACCTGCGGTCGCTGCACTGCCGACCGTATCGCGGATCACGCTCCCGGCCGCGATCGCAGCACCCGCAGCGGTCGCCTGCACAGCGCCCCAGGCACCAAGTGCAAGGCCGGCGTGGCCCTTGCCCGCGAAGCGCATGCAGGCGATCAGCGTTCCGGCAACGAACAGCCCGCTGCCGAACCCGATCAGCGCAGTTGCGCCGGCGAACAGCAGCACGGAGCCCAGCGGGGCGGCGAGGATGACGGCAGCGAAGGCAAACACGCCGGTGAGTGCGCCATACGCCGCAACGCGATGCTCGTCCCAGCCACCTTGCAGCGCTTTGGCAGCGAAGCTGAGGCCTCCAATGCCGCCACCCGCGAAAAGCGCCGTTAGAAGCGTTGTGCCGCTGACCGGCATCGCAAGAACCTGCCCGCCATAGGGTTCGAGCAACACGTCCTGCATACTGAACGCTGCTGAGCCAAGGCCGACCGCAAGCAGCCTGCGGTTCCACCGACCACCCTGCCGCAGTGCCGCCCAGCTCTCGGAAAAGCTGGGCTGCGGAACATGATTGTCCGAACGCGCGGGGCTGCGCGGCTCCTGCTTCCAGAGCGCGATGCAGTTCAGCGCCATCGTCACCACCGCGGCCCCCTGGATCACCTGGATCAGCCTGAGGTGGCTGAAATCAGCGAGCAATGCGCCGAACAGCAGGGCCGAGACAACCATCCCTGCGAGGAGCATGACCGACATCATCGCGACTACGCGCGGCTGTGTCTCCTCTGCGGCGAGGTCGGTCGCAAGTGCAAGACCGACTGTCTGTACCGTGTGCAAACCCGCGCCGACGAGCAGGAACGCCAGCGCCGCGGCAACTTGGCCGAAGATCGGTGGCCATTCCGTATCGCCGGAGAGGAGCAGCAGCGCGAAGGGCATGATGGCGAGCCCGCCGAACTGCAGCAGGCTGCCGAACCAAATATAGGGCAGGCGACGCCAGCCGAGCACGGAACGATGCGTATCCGACCGGAAACCGATCAGTGCACGGAACGGGGCAAACACGACGGGTAGGGCGACCATGAGCCCAACGACAGAGGCGGGAACGCCGAGTTCGACGATCATCACCCGGTTCAGCGTGCCGATCAGCAGCACCGCCGACATGCCTACCGACACCTGGAACAGCGACAGCCGGAAGAGGCGCGGCAGCGGCAGGTCGGGCGTCGCCACGTCGGCGAAAGGCAGGAACCGCGTGCCAAGGCGACGCCAACCGCGCACCAGACTGTCGCTGATCGCATTCATCCGCGCACGAACTCGCGCCGGAGTTCCTTGGCCTGTGACGTGTAGAAGCCGCGTGCGACACGCTGCGTCCTGCCCTGCCGCCATTCTGCGAAGGCCGCATCAGCGCCGATCAGGCTGCCGAGGTGCGCAGCGCCCACGGGCTCGATCGCGGGCGCGCGGTCGCTTCGCGGGAAAAGGCGCCCGACGGTGTGCATCACCGTTAGGGCCGGCGTTCGCGGGGCAAACGTGAAGACGATGCTGTGGCGCGTCCGCGCTGCCAGCCCCGACAGCGCGGCCACGACATCCGGGGCGCGATAATGGATCAGGCTGTCCATCGCGACGACATGGTCGAAACTGCCGAGGCCAGGATCCAGCATGTCGCCCGAACGAAACATCACGGTGCCAGGGCCGCGATGATCCTCGGCCCGCTCGCGCGCAATCGCGACCAACGTCGGCGAGAGATCGATCGCTATCACGTCTGCTCCGCGTGCAGCGACAGCGATCGCGAAGGCACCAGTGCCGCAGCCGGCATCGAGGATCCGCACGCCCGACAGATCATCGGGAAGCCAGGAGAGCAGCGTCGCACGCATCGTGTCGCGGCCTGCGCGCACCGTCGCCCGGATGCCGCTGACGGGCACATCCGAGGTCAGCCGCTTCCAGGACTCGACTGCCGTGCGGTCGAAATAGGTGAGGAGTTGGCCCCGGCGTTGCTGGTAGGTCGTGGTCTGCATCAGTCAAATCCGAGGAGGTCAAAGATCTCTCGGTCCTTCAGCGGGCCTGCCTCGATCGGATCGGTGCCGGCCCAGAGAGACGCAGCGAGACGGAGATACTCGTGCTGCACCCGCTCGAGCTCGGGCGAGGCCTCCATCTCGAACAGCGTCGTCTTCTTCAGCCGCGAGCGGCGGATGATGTCGAGGTCCGGGAAGTGCGCCAGCGTCTTCAGGCCAGTGGCGGCATTGTACCTCTCGATCTGGTCGATGCCCGCGGAGCGGTTGGCGATTACGCCGCCGAGCCGGACGCCGTAGTTCTTCGCCTTCGCCGCGATCGCCGCGACGATACGGTTCATCGCGAAGATGCTGTCGAAGTCGTTCGCCGCAACGATCAATCCGCGGTCGGCATGGAGCAATGGGGCAGCGAATCCGCCGCATACGACATCGCCCAGCACGTCGAAGATGACGACATCGGTCTCCTCGAGCAGGTGATGCTCCTTCAGGAGCTTCACCGTTTGACCGACGACGTAGCCGCCGCAGCCCGTGCCCGCAGGCGGGCCGCCTGCCTCGACGCAGAGCACGCCGTTGTAGCCTTCGACGACGAAATCCTCCGGACGCAGTTCCTCTGCATGGAACTGCACCGATTCGAGAACGTCGATGACGGTCGGGATGAGCCGCTTGGTAAGCGTGAAGGTGCTGTCATGCTTTGGATCGCAGCCGATCTGGAGCACGCGGCGGCCAAGCTTGGAGAAGGCGACGGACAGGTTTGACGAGGTCGTGCTCTTGCCGATCCCCCCCTTGCCGTAGACAGCGAACACCTTCGCCCCTTCGATCTTGAAGGCGCTGTCGGCATGGACCTGGACGCTGCCATCGCCGTCGCCCCGGCCGCGGAGCGCGGCGCGCGCGAGATCAGGGCGGGAGAAAGCGGGTTCTGCAGGTCGCGGTGGCGTCACGACGGTCATGCGGGCACTCCCATTGTGATGCCTTCCATTCGATCCTCAAGGTCCTCGCCTGCGCGCCGCAGCGCATCGAGCATCTCGGGGTCAGGGCTCCAGTAGCGGCGCTCATGCGCTTCGATCAGCCGGTTGGCGATCTTCGCTGAGGCAGTTGGGTTCAGCGCGGCAAGGCGCTCGCGCATCTCGGTATCGAGCATGTAGGTCTGGGCCAGGTTCTGGTAGACCCAAGGCGCAACCTCGCCTGTGGTGGCCGACCAGCCCATCGTGTTCGTCACATGCGCCTCGATCTCGCGCACGCCCTCGAAGCCATGCTTGAGCAGGCCTTCGTACCATTTCGGGTTCAGCACGCGCGTGCGCGCCTCAAGCGCGACCTGCTCTGCAATGGTGCGAACCTTGCCATCGCCGCGCGTCTGGTCGCCGATGTAGACCGCCGAGGCCGTGCCGCCGCGGGCGCGGCGCACCGCGCGGCTGATGCCGCCCAGCGTATCGAAGTAGTGGTCGACCGTCGTGACACCGACCTCGATGCTGTCGAGGTTCTGGTAGGTGATGTCGACGGTCGCCAGGATATCGCCGAGCACTTTGTCGTTCCGTGATGGCCTGCCGTCGACGCCGAAGGCGAAGCCCTTGCGCTTGACAAAGGCCTCGGCCAGTTCGTCCTCGTCATTCCAGGCACTCTCGCCAACCAGGAAGTTCACGTTCGCACCATAGGCGCCGTCGGTGTTGCCGAACACGCGGAGGCTCGCATCTTCGATCGTTCCGCCATGCTTCGCCATGTGCGCGAGCGCGTGGCGGCGGATGAAGTTCATCTCCGCCGGCTCGTCTGCCGTCGCGGCGAGCAGGGCGGCTTCAGCGAGAAGTTTCATCTGAAGCGGCAGGAGGTCGCGGAAGATGCCCGAGGTCGTGATCACCACGTCTATGCGCGGCCGGCCCAACTCGCCCAGCGGAATGAGCGACGCGCCGACGACGCGACCATAACTGTCGAGCCGCGGTCTTGCTCCCATGAGCGCCAGCGCCTGCGCGATCGGGCCACCCTCCGTCTTGAGGTTGTCGGTGCCCCAGAGAACCATCGCAACCGTTTCGGGCAGCGCGTTCCCCTCGTCCGCGTGGCGGTCGAGCAGCCGTTGCGCTTGGCGCGCGCCATCCTGCACCGCGAAGGCGGAGGGAAGCTTGAAGGGATCGAAGCCATGGATGTTCCGCCCCGTAGGCAGCACATCCATGCTACGCAGGAGATCGCCACCAGGGGCGGGACGGATGTAGCGACCGTCAAGCGCGCGGAGCAGGCTTGGCAGTTCGTGGTCGATGCCAAGGAGGGCATCGAGGCGAGCGCGATCTACGGCGTCCATGATGCCGGCCGCATCGAGCATCTCGGCCCGCTGCGCGTGGCTCGGCGGCTCGCCGATGACGTGCAGGCCATGCGGGATCAGCGTGTATTCGAGCTCCAGCAGCGCCCTGCCGAGGGCGGTGATCTTCTCCGACGCCTGCCCCCCCCAGACCGGCTCAGTCGTGGCGAGGTCGACCGCAGCGGCCTGCGCCTGGATCATGCCTGCGAGCGCATCGCGCTGGCCGTGATCGGCGTCGGGCTCGAGCGCGCGCCAGCGGTCAAGCGACGCCTTGAGCTCGAGGAGGCCGCGATAGAGTCCCGCCGCGGAGACCGGCGGCGTCAGGTAGCTGACCAGCGTCGCGCCGGCACGGCGCTTGGCGATCATGCCTTCGGATGGATTGTTCGAGGCATAGAGGTAGAAGTTCGGCAGAGCGTCAATCAGCCTGTCGGGCCAGCACTGGGCCGAGACGCCGACCTGCTTGCCTGGCATGAACTCCAGCGCGCCATGGGTACCGAAGTGCAGCACTGCATCGGCGCTGAAATCCTCGCGGAGCCATCGATAGAAGGCGGCGAAGGCATGCGTCGGCGCGAAGCCATGCTCAAACAGCAGGCGCATCGGGTCGCCTTCGTAACCGAAGCCCGGCTGCACGCCGACGAAGACGTTGCCAAGCTGGATCCCAAGAATGAAGATGTCGCGCCCGTCTGTGTTGTGCCGGCCGGGGGCGGGGCCCCAGGCCTTCTCGATCTCATCGAGCCAGGGCGTGCGGCGTACGTGATGGTCGGCCGTGACGCGTGCCCCGACATTCGCCACCGTGCCGAAACGTTCCCGGTTGCCGTCGAGGATCATCGTGCGCAGCGCATCGACACTCTCCGGCACCTCGACGGTGTAGCCCTCGGCGCGCATGGCCTTGAGCGTGTTGAGCAGCGAGGCGAACACGCCCAGATAGGCAGCGGTGCCGGTCGTGCCGGCATTGGGCGGGAAATTGAACAGGACGATCGCGATGCGCCGCTCGGCGTGTTCTGCCTTGCGAAGTGCGACTAGGCGCGCGACGCGGGCAGCGAGCGTCGCTGAGCGTTCGAGATGCGGCACCATGTCACGAGCACAGGCAATGCCGTCGCAGCCGGGGCATTTCTCACCCGTTGCCGCTGCGCCGCACCGTCCGCCGAAGGTCATCGGCCAGATGCCTCCATCGAGCTCTGGGATGGCGACCATCATTGTCGCCTCGACGGGGAGCAGGCCACGCTGATCGGCATTCCACTGGCGCATGGTCTGGAACTCGAGCGGGTGCGCTGTGACGTAGGGAACGTCGAGCCTGGCCAGGATCTCCTCGGCCGCTCTTGCATCGTTATAGGCTGGGCCGCCGACGAGCGAGAAGCCGGTGAGCGACACGACCGCATCGACCGCGGGATTGCCGTTACGCATGAAGAACTGCTCGATCGCAGGTCGCGCGTCGAGCCCCGAGGCGAAGGCGGGGATTACGTTTAAACCTTGCGCCTCGAGTGCGGCGATCACGCCGTCATAGTGCCGCGCATTGTTGGCGAGCACGTAAGAGCGCAACAGCAAAAGCCCGACAGTGCCCCGTGCGCCCGGACGGGGCAGTGCCTCGAGCCGTTCTGCCACGCGTCCCGTGGCGCGGGGATGGTAGAGTCCGACATCGGGATAGTGCACGGGCGGCGCGACACGCAGGGCGCCAGCAAGCGCCTTGCGTGGCCCCGTTGCGTAGCGGTTGACGAGCATTGCAACCATGCCGGCGATGTTCTCGGCCGAGCCAGCGAGCCAATACTGCAGGGTGAGAAAATAGGCGCGCACGTCCTGTGCGGTGCCCGGAATGAAGCGGAGCAGCCGCGGCAGTTCCCGCAGCATTTTCATCTGGCCCCTGCCGCTCGCAGCCTGCGCGCCACCCTTGCTCTTGCCGCGGAGGCGCTTCAGCAGGCCAACGATTCCGGTTGCCTCCGCCGTCATGTCGAACCGACCGAGGCGCGTCAGGCGAACGATCTCGGGCGCGGAGAGGCAGCATACCAGTGCGTCGCACGAGGCCCGGCGCGCCTCCAGCGCGGACTGCACGAGCTTGATGTGATCCTCCATGAACAGCATGCCGGCGATGACTATGTTGGCAGACGCGATGTCGGCGAGGCAGTGGGCAAGCGCGTCATCGTCGGCGGCGAACTCGTCGGCAGCGTGCAGCACGAGTTCGAGACGAGGCAGGTCACGCCGCAGTATCTCGCGCGCAGCCGTGACGGCGCCACCGAAGTGGCTGTCCATTGTCACGATCACGACGCGCACCGGCGTCGCGTCAGCGGGAGAAGTGCGCTTTGGCGTCATACAGGGTCTCTACGGTGATGCTCGCAAGCCGACGTTCGGCCGCAAAGCGTTCAGTGTTGCGGCGAGCCTTGCCGCGGACGAAGAAGGGAATGCGGCCGAGTTCCTTCTCGGCCTCCGCTGTCCATGGCGCGGGCCCCGCGACCGTGGCCGCTGAGGAGGGCAGCGCGGAAGGCGCCTCTACGACGTCGGGCTTGCCGGCCGCTGCCATCCCTGCAGTGCGCTGGGTTGGCGGGTGACCGAGATGCGACGGCGCCGCACCATCATGGAACTCGAAATCGTCACGGAACATGCCGAGGAGATGCTCCTCCAGGCCCATCATCAGCGGGTGCACCCAGGTGTCGAACAGCACGTTCGCACCTTCGAATCCCATCTGCGGCGAGTAGCGCGCGGGGAAATCCTGGACATGCACAGGGGCCGAGATCACCGCGCATGGGATTGCTAGGCGCTTGGCGATGTGGCGCTCCATCTGCGTGCCGAGCACCAGTTCCGGCTGCAGTTCGGCGACCTTTGCCTCGACCTCGAGATAATCGTCGGTGATCAGCGGCTCGACGCCGAACTCGGCTGCAGCCTCGCGAATCTCACGGCCGAATTCGCGCGAATAGGTGCCGAGACCAACGACGGTGAAGCCAAGTTCCCGAGTGGCGACGCGCGCAGCGGCGATCGCATGGGTCGCATCGCCGAACACGAACACGCGCTTGCCGGTGAGGTACGTGCTGTCGACCGAGCGGGAGTACCACGGCAGCCGGCTCTCCTCTGCCGCAAGCAGCGCCGATGCATCAAGCCCGGCTGCCTCTGCAACCTCGGTGATGAAGGCGCGCGTGGCGATGACGCCGATCGGAATGGTGCGGATCGTGGTGTGGCCAAACATGCGCTGCAGCCATGTCGCTGCAACGCCAGCGATCTCCGGGTAAAGCACGATGTTCATGTCGGCCTCGCCGAGCCGCGCGAGATCGGCCGGGCTTGCACCGAGGGGTGCGACCACGTTCACCTCGACGCCCATGCGGGCAAGCAGCGAGGTTATCTCGGTCACATCGTCCCGATGGCGAAAGCCAAGCGCGGCGGGGCCAAGCAGATTGCAGCTCGGTCTCACACCAATCGCGCGCTGCGGCCGGACCGTGCCGGGTGCAGGTGCGGTTGGGCCGGCGAAGGTGCGGACGAGGCGGTAGAACGTCTCCGCCGCACCCCAATTTTCCTTGCGCTGATAGGCTGGGAGCTCGAGCGGAACGACGGGGATCGGAAGCCCCATGCCTTCCGCGAGCCCGCCTGGATCGTCCTGTATCAGCTCGGCCGTGCAGGATGACCCGACCAGCATGGCTGCGGGGCGGAAACGAGCGTGCGCGTCCTGCACTGCCGCCCTGAAAAGGTCGGCGGTATCGCCGCCGAGGTCGCGTGCCTGGAAAGTCGTGTAGGTGACCGGCGGGCGCTTCTTGGAGCGCTCGATCATCGTGAACAGTAGGTCTGCGTAGGTGTCGCCCTGCGGCGCGTGCAGCACGTAGTGCACGTCGCGCATCGCCGCGGCGATGCGCATCGCGCCGACATGAGGCGGTCCCTCGTAGGTCCAGACGGCGAGGTGCATCGGCCTACACTCCCAGCCTGTCGCGCCGCGCGAGCGGGCGGGCGAACAGCCCCGCTAGGTCACCGGCCTGGTCGAAGCCCTGGATCGGCGTAAACACGAGCTCGATCGACCACTTCGTCGTCACCCCTTCCGCTTCAAGCGGATTGGCGAGGCCTAGGCCGCACACAGCGATGTCGGGCCGTGCGGCGCGGCAGCGGTCGAGCTGGTGCTCAACATGCTGGCCTTCGGTGATGCGCATCCCTGGCGGCAGAAGGGCAAGCTCCTCGGCAAGATGCTCACGGTGCAGATATGGCGTGCCGATTTCGACCGGCGTCATTCCAAGTTCGTTATGGCAGAATCGCGCGAGTGGGATCTCGAGCTGACTGTCGGGGAAAAAGAAGATGCTCCGGCCAGAAAGCTGCGCGCGGTGCGCGGCAAGTGCAGTTTCGGCGCGGCGGCGGGGCGCGGCGATCGCGTCCTCAAACACTGCTGCAGGAACATCGTAGGCTTCGGCCGCGGCACGGAGCCAGCCGGTCGTTCCCTCGATGCCGAGGGGGAACGGGGCGGCCAGCCGCTTTGCCCCGCGCGCCTCTAGGACGCGCGCGGTCTCCGCAAGGAAGGGCTGCGCGAGCAGGAACCGTGTGCCATGACCGACGGAGGGGATGTCAGCTGCACGACGCGGCGGCAGGAAGGCGACAGTCCCGACGCCGATCGCATCGAAGATCCGCCGGAACTGATCCTCGACCGACTCCGACAGAGTGCCCACAATGAGCAGCGCGGCTTCGTCTGTCGGCGCAGTTCCCATCTCGGGAACGATGGCGGCGAGGCAGGCGTCCTCGCCCTGAGTGAAGGTCGTTTCGATCCCACTACCCGAGTAGTTCAGGACGCGAACGCCGGGCGATAGCTGGCCATCGAGTCGCGCGGCAGCGCGGGAGAGATCGAGCTTAATCACCTCGGACGGGCAGGAACCGACAAGGAACAGCAGGCGGATATCCGGCCGCCTCGCGATGAGTGTCGTCACCACGCGATCAAGCTCGTCGTTCGCGTCGGCGAGGCCGGCAAGATCACGCTCATCGATGATCGCGGTTGCGAAGCGTGGCTCGGCAAAGATCATGACGCCGGCAGCAGACTGCATCAGGTGTGCGCATGTCCGCGAGCCGACGATGAGGAAGAAAGCATCCTGGATCTTGCGATGCAGCCAGATGATGCCTGTCAGCCCGCAGAACACTTCGCGCTGCCCGCGCTCATGAACGATCGACCTGTACGCAGATGCGCTAGTCTCTACTGACACGCAGGTGCTGCCGCCTGAAGCGCGCGCCGAACGATGTGGCGAGACGTCATTCACTGGGCGAAGCCTGGGCTGCGGCCTTCACGCCCGGCGCTCATCGCGCCTGTCAGAGCCTCATCGCGCCTGGCTGCGCGGAGCTTGAGAACAAACTGTACCGCGTTCACCACATAGGCGGCATAGGCTGCGAGCGCGATCAGCATCTGTGTTTGCGGCGATCCGATCGCTGCTGCGGCGACAACAAGGTAAAGGGTGTGCAGCGCCAGAACGAGCATGCTGAACACGTCTTCCCAGAAGAACGGGCGCGCAAAGAGGTATTTCCCGTAGACGTCGTGCTCCCACAGAGAACCTGTGACCATGATCGTGTACAAAACGAGTGTCTTCACTACGATAGAGGCTGTCGCAGCCGAGAGGCCATTGCCAGTCGAAAGGTAGTTCACGACCAGTCCAAGACTGACGAGAAATACCGCGAACTGGAGCGGTGCGAGAACACCCTGCACGAAGGTCCAGCGTGACGCGTCTCGGCGGCGGCGCTCTTCAGGTGAATACAGCGGCTGCCGATGCTGTTCGGGACGTAGCCGACTGTAGCTGTGGAGCGTGGTACGACCTGCAGTCGAAGCCCATGGGCTGCAGTCGACCGAGTCGACAATTCGCTTGACGGCGCGTTCTGTCAGCATGACTTGACAGGCTCCTTTCTGGCTCGGCATGCGTCTACCACCACACTCGTGCGATGTGCCTCGCAGGTGGCAACTCGCGCAGTCCGCAGTTTGGCCGAAGATTATCAATCAACTTGATGGCCATGTCGGCTTTCCTGCCTATCGGCGTCGTTGAGGCAATTGGTTCGTACCGTGTCCTGCCGTACGAACCGGCGTGCATGATCAGAAGGCTAGTTGTCGAGCGGACAGAGTGTCAAGCGGCATTGACGTAAATCTAACTTGACAGCGGGCGACCGGCGGCGGGAATGTGACAGCAGGAAAACCCGACGGACGTCGTCACAATGGATGCATCTCTCCTCAGCACCAGTCCGGCCTCACAGAGTGGATGTCACCAGGAGGAGTGTGATCGCTCGCAGGGTGCTGAACTAGACCTTGGCACGGCAGTCACTGCGCGGGCCCCAAACTCTGACCCAGTGTTTGGTGACCGCTCCCAGTCATGCGCGGCACAAAGTCCGACGCTGACGACACTGATCGGCCGGCGCTCGTCTCGGCCCGGCGTTACTCTGCAATCACTCGTGGGAGCCGTTGAGGGTCGCGTCACGCCGCTTCTGGTGATGACCCATCGCCGCGTGCATGTGCCGACCGATTATGCGGACGCTGCCGACTGTGTCGTCCTGCTTGCAGAGCTTGCGCTTGCAAGCGACGTCAATGGTGGTGCCAGTCTGATGCGGCAGCTTCAGGCTGATGGGCACACACTTGAGAATCTCTATCTGGATCTTGTGTCAGGTGCAGTGCGCTATCTCGGTCAACTCTGGCATAACGATCAGATAAGCTTCGCGGACGTAACAATTGGAGTTCTCGCTTTGAGGCGGTTGCTGCACGAGTTTGACCGCGCATTCTGTGGTGATGGTGCGCGCCTGGATCCGGCCCGACAAATGCTTTTGATGCCTCGACCGGGTGATCCGCATTCCTTTGCGGTCGACTTGGTGAGTGCCTTTCTGAGACGAGCGGGGTGGAACGTAACGTGTCTCACGTCTGCAATCGAGGGCGATGTTGTCCAGTGTCTCGGCACGCATTGGTATGCCGTGCTCGGAATTTCTGAGAGTTGCAGCGCCCGGATCAACACTCTTGGCTCTTTCATTCGCGCGGCTAGGCGAGCTTCGCAGAATAGGCGTATCCGCGTGATCGTTGGGGGGGCTCCTTTCGCTGCTGATCCCGATCTCGCGATCAGGGTGGGTGCCGACGCGTGTGCCAGTGACGCGCGCCACGCAGCCACGCAAGTAGAGGGCCTGTTCATGATGGCGCGGCGAGAGGGCTGATCAGCGTGGATCTGGACCGAGAAATGTTCGCGAGTTCGGAAGCCGCTTGTCGGCGGAGATTCCGATATGAAGGGCAAGGCGGCACAGTATGAGTTTCAGGGCCCCCAGGACGGCACTAGGAGATCTCGATGCTGAGGCGGCTGCGATGCTCGTTTCAGCCGCAGCAGATATCGCGCTCGTGATTGGTGCAGACGGAACGGTTCTCGACGTTGCTTGCAATACTGATGAAGTCGCCCGCGAGGTGGGGGATGCAAGCGCGTGGCTGGGTCGCCGATGGGTTGAAACCGTAGCAGTCGATAGCCGCGCGAAGATCGTCGATATGTTGGCGCCCAATGCTGACCGTCATGGCCCAGCATGGCGCCATGTGAACCAGATCTCTCCGCGTGGTGGAACGCTACCGATACTTTATTCTACCGTTTGTGTCGGCTCGGATCGTCGGATCGTTGCATTCGGTCGTGATCTTCGTCCGATCGCCGCTCTGCAACAGCGGTTGGTTGACGCTCAGGCATCCCTCGAACGTGACTACACTCGACTTCGGTATGCTGAAACACGGTATCGACTTCTTTTTCGTATGTCGTCTGAACCGGTGCTTGTCGTAGATGCTGATCAAGGGCGTATTGTTGAGATCAACCCAGCAAATGAGCTATTGTTTGGCGGTGTTTCTCGCCCAGAGATCGGCCAGTCATTTGTGGACATTTTCACCCTGGAAGGTCAGCGCGCGGTTGATCTGCTGCTTGCGGGCGTGCGTGCCGCCGGGCGCGCTGACGACGTGAGGGCCGAACTTGCGGCCGATGGCCGTACTGTCGATGTTTCAGCATCTATGTTCCGCCAAGATAACAATACGTTTTTCTTGGTGCGCCTTACGCCAGTTGCCGCTGCCGAGGGGATTGAGGCATCAAATCGGCCAAAATCGAAATTGCTCAAGCTCATCGAAAGCGCACCTGATGGGTTCGTCGTCACAGGTCAGGACGGGCGAATTGTTACCGCGAATAGTGCGTTCCTTGAGATGACCCAACTGGCGACCGAGGAGCAGGCCCGCGGTGAACCGCTTGAGCGTTGGCTTGGTCGGCCAGGTGTGGACCTCGAGGTACTGCTCGCCAACCTTCGTGAGCGTGGCCCTGTGCGCCTCTTTCCAAGCACTCTTCGCGGTGAGTACGGCGCACAAGCGGAAGTCGAGATCTCAGCTGTCTCCGTCATGAACGGGGGCAAGCCTTGTTTCGGCTTTGCAATTCGCGATGTCGGTCCGCGAGTCTCTGCCGAGCTTGGAGCGCGGCGCGAAATGCCCCGTTCAATGCAGCAACTTTCTGAGTTGATCGGCCGCGTGCCGCTGAAGGATCTCGTTCGGGAAGCGACGGACGTGATTGAGCGCCTCTGTATCGAAGCGGCGCTCGAACTGACGAACGACAACCGCGCGTCAGCAGCGGAGATGCTCGGTCTCTCGCGCCAGAGCCTCTATGTGAAGTTACGGCGCTACGGACTGGGCGACCTCTCGTCTAGCTCCGAGTCGGTCTGATGCGGAGGAGCGGAATGATCGCCCTCGTCGACATTTCCGGACCCCGACGGGGCGCGTCGCCAGCTGCTGCACTCGAATTACTGAAGCCTATCACATGGTTCGCACCGATGTGGGCCTTCGGCTGTGGAGTTGTCTCATCCGGAATCTCGCCGGGCGATAAGCTCGGGTTTTTTGCTCTTGGTGTCCTGCTCGCTGGACCCCTCGTGTGTGGAACAAGCCAAGCAGTTAACGACTGGTTCGATCGGCACGTCGATGCGATCAATGAACCGAACCGTCCAATCCCGTCTGGCCGCATCCCAGGAAGATGGGGGCTCTGGATTGCAATCGCCATGAGCGCGCTTTCGCTCGTTGTTGCGGCTCAATTGGGAACATGGGGGTTGTGGGCAACTGTCGCTGGGCTGGCGCTTGCATGGGCGTACAGCGCGCCGCCAATTCGGCTGAAGCGGAACGGCTGGTGGTCTAGTGCGGTCTGTGGCGCCTGCTACGAAGGGCTGCCGTGGATAACCGGCGCGGCCGTCATGATTGGGGGTGCGCCATCTCCTATCGTGTTGGTGGTCGCCGTTCTCTACAGCATCGGCGCACACGGTATCATGACGCTGAACGACTTCAAGGCAGTCGAAGGTGATCGAGCACTCGGGATCGGCTCTCTGCCCGTGAAGCTTGGCATCGAGAGGGCCGCTCGGCTTGCCTGTTGGGTCATGGCGCTTCCGCAGTTCCTCGTTGTTGGGCTGTTGCTCCTGCGCGACGCGCCTCTTCACGCTTGCGTTATTGCCGCGTTGATTGCTCTACAGCTTGTTCTGATGAGTAAGCTTCTGCGAGATCCACGGAAGCTCGCGCCTTGGTACAATGCGACAGGAACGACGCTCTACGTCATTGGCATGCTCGTCGCCGCCCTCGCGATCCGACCGGTGGTTGGATGAGCGCCGCGATCGGAACCGGCGAAGGGCTGGGCTGGCTCGGGATCTTCCGCCTCGGCCTCGTGCAGACGGCGCTTGGCGCGATCGTCGTGCTCACCACTTCGGCAATCAATCGCGTCATGGTGGTCGAACTTGCGCTGCCTGCCACGCTGCCCGGTGTGCTCGTGGCTGTTCACTATGCGGTGCAGATACTGCGCCCGCGGATGGGCTATGGCAGCGACATGGGTGGGCAGCGCACGCCGTGGATTATCGGCGGCATGGCGGTTCTTGCGATCGGCGGCATTGGTGCTGCTGCGGCGACTGCACTGATGGCAAGCGCGCCGACGCTCGGGCTGATGCTCGCGATCGCCGCCTTCCTGCTGATCGGCATTGGCGTTGGCGCTGCAGGAACATCGCTGCTCGTGCTGCTGGCAGCTGTGGTTGCCGAGCGTCGCCGTCCCGCTGCCGCCTCGATCGTCTGGATCATGATGATTGCGGGTTTCGTGGTCACGACCGCGATCGCTGGCCGGCTTCTCGATCCCTATTCGGGCCAGCGGCTGATCGTTGTTGCCTCCGGCGTTTCGGCTCTCGCATTCCTGTTGGCAGTTATTGCAGTCTGGGGGATCGAAGCCCGTCAGGTTCCGCTCCGCAACGCTCTCGTTCAGGCAGGCCCCAGGACACCGTTTCGCCAAGCCCTGGGTGAGGTGTGGGCCGAGCCTGATTCACGGCGCTTCACCGTATTCGTGTTCGTCTCCATGCTCGCGTACAGCGCGCAGGACCTTGTGCTCGAACCCTTCGCTGGACAGGTCTTCGGCCTGTCGCTTGGCGAGACGACATCGCTCGCCTCGATCCAGCATGGCGGGGTACTCGCGGGGATGATCGTGATTGCGATGGTCGGCATCTTCGCCTCCCGCACGCGCTTCGGCACCATGCGCGGCTGGACGATCGGGGGCTGCGCTGCAGCCACGCTAGCGATGCTCATGCTAGTGGTCGCAAGCCAAGTCGGGCCCGGCTGGCCGCTCGGTGCCTCCTTCTTCGTGCTTGGCCTCGCGAACGGCGTATTCGCCGCTGCCGCCATTGCCTCAATGATGCTGATGGTCGGCAAGGGGCGCGAAAGGCGCGAAGGTGTTCGGATGGGCATGTGGGGTGCGGCACAGGCCATCGCGTTCGGCCTTGGCAGCCTTGCTGGCGCCGTGGCGCTGGATCTTGCACGCCTGGCGCTCGCCGAAACGGCGTCCGCCTATGCCGCGGTGTTCCTTGCCGATGCACTGCTATTCGGCATCGCCGGACTGCTCGCGCTGCGGATCGGTGCCTGGCAGCGGCGTTCGGCAGTGACTTTCGGCACATTTCCTCCGGGCAAGCAGGCGGTGGGCGGATGAGTAGGGAAGTCGTAGGGATGGCAGGCAACGAGATCTTCGATGTCGCGGTGATCGGCGGAGGCCCCTCGGGCGCAACTGCGGCGAATGACCTCGCACGGCGAGGACATTCGGTGCTGCTGCTCGACAAGGCCGGGCGAATTAAGCCGTGCGGCGGTGCGATTCCGCCGAAACTCGTCGACGATTTCGGCATCCCGCATGACCTGCTGGTCGCTCGAATCGCCGGTGCGCGTATCATTTCACCGAAGAACCGTTGTGTGGATATGCCGATCGAGGGTGGCTATGTCGGCATGGTCGACCGCGACGTGTTCGATGAGTGGCTGAGGCGGCGTGCGGCGATCAATGGCGCCCAACGCGTCAGCGGTACTTTTGAGCGCGTGCTGAAGGGCGACGGCGGGACCTCGACGGTTCACTACCGCCCTAAGGGCGCAGCCCCCGATGCGCCGGTCGAGGCCGTACGGGCACGGACCGTGATCGGCGCCGACGGCGCGCTGTCGGCGGTCGCGCGCCAATGTGTCAAGGGCGCTGACCGTATGCCCTTCGTGTTTGCCTATCACGAGATCGTCCGTACGCCGGAGACGTTCGACGCCAGCTATGATCCGACGCGCTGCGACGTCTACTACAACGGGAGGATGTCGCCCGATTTCTACTCGTGGATATTTCCGCACGGGCAGACGATGAGCATCGGAACAGGCTCCGCACACAAGGGGTTTTCGCTGCGCGGCGCCGTGGGTGATCTGCGCAGCATCACTGGCCTCGACAATGCCGAGACAATCCGTCGCGAGGGTGCGCCGATCCCGCTGAAGCCGCTGGGGCGCTGGGACGACGGTCGCAACGTGCTGCTTGCAGGGGATGCCGCCGGCGTGGTCGCGCCAGCCTCCGGCGAGGGAATCTACTACGCTATGCTCGGTGGCAGGCTCGCTGCCGATGCGACCGAGGAGTTCCTGCGCTCGGGTGATGCGCGTGCGCTCCGCCAGGCACGGCGACGCTTCATGCGCGTGCATGGGCCAGTGTTCTGGATACTCGGCATCATGCAGACGTACTGGTACGGGAATGACGACCGGCGCGAGAGATTTGTCCGCATTTGTAACGACCGCGATGTCCAGACACTGACGTGGGATGCCTACATGAACAAGGAACTGGTGAAGGCGCGGCCTATCGCGCATGTGCGCATCTTCTTCAAGAACCTCGCCCACCTCACGGGGCTCGCCTCGGCATGAGGCGCGGGTGGGTGTTTGGCTGGGACGCAATGAGCATGATGGGGAAACGGCGTTGAGCACGATGTCAGAGAGCGGCTTCGGTCGCGGTGGAGCAGCTTCCGCACGCGTCATCTCTGAACTGCCTGGCGGGCGGCGCGTCCGCTCGCACGCACGCGCGCTGCCCTTGCGCGTCGGCACGCGCGGTAGCCCGCTCGCGCTTGTGCAGACTCGTGCCTTTCTCGGAATGATAACGAACATATGCCCGGTGCTTTGCGCCGCGAAGGCGTTCGAGGAGCACGCAATCGCCACCTCCGGCGATCTGATTCAGGACCGGCGGCTGGCAGAAATTGGCGGCAAGGGTCTGTTCGCAAAGGAGATCCACGAGGCCCTTCTTGATGGTCGTGTAGACTTTGCCGTGCACTGCATGAAGGATCTCGAGACAAAGCTTCCTCCCGGTCTAGTTCTTGCGTGTTGCCTTCCAAGAGAGGATGAGCGCGACGCACTTGTACTTGGGCCGCGCTGTGGGGCACCAAGTGTCAACGATCCATACGGCGCACTGCCGCACGGTGCGCTTATTGGTACTTCGTCAGTGCGACGGCAGTCGCAACTCCTTGCTGCACGTCCCGATCTGCGCGTTGAAATGTTGCGCGGGAACGTCCAGACGCGCCTAAGAAAGGTCAGCGATGGAACGGTCGACGCGACGCTGTTGGCAGTTGCTGGACTCAGGCGCCTCGGCCTCGAGCATTTGGTGGACGTCGCATTGTCGCCGGAAACGATGGTGCCATCCGCTGGGCAAGGGATTGTGGGCATCACGGTACGCGAGGAGGACGTCGAACTTTGTGAACTGCTGTCTGCGATCGAAGATCCTGCAGCAAGGATTGTTTCGCTCGCCGAGCGGGCACTTCTCGATGCCCTCGATGGGTCATGCCGTACTCCAGTTGGCTCCTATGCGTTCATTCAGGCAGATGGCCAGTTGCGCTTGACCGGTCTGGTCGCAACCGAGGACGGGAGTTTTTGTCTCCGTCGTGTAATGGTTGGTCGAACGTCAGAGGCCGCGCATTTGGGAAAGGAGCTTGGAGAAAGCCTAAAGCGCGACTCGCCTTCGAACATTTTTCAGCCGTGACTCGCGAGACTGTGACTAACGACCGCTAACGCTATCTATGCTTCCGCGGACCTGCAGTTGTCTTTTTATCCAGGGCAGTTAGACCTCTGGCGTGTTGTCCGCCATGTGGCGCGGTGAGAGTGGCGGCGTAGGCCGCGGGTGTGAGGTAGCCCAGCGTCGAATGCGGACGCTGGCCGTTCTGGTCGGCGACCAAGGCCGCGATTTTGGCGCGGGCGTCGTCGAGAACGAAGAACAGCGTCTCGTTCAACAAATCATCGCGCATGCGGCCGTTGAAGCTCTCGACGAAGCCGTTCTGCATTGGCTTGCCGGGCGCGATTGACCCTGCCCCCAGGCTGCCCTCGTTCATAAGCAGGGTCTGTTCTGTCTATGCCCCTGCGTGGGGCGGGTTGCAAAGGCTGCGGGCGTAAGCCCGTTCAGGCTCGTGTGTGGGCGC
>NZ_JALHPR010000002.1 GCF_022842375.1 Elioraea sp.
GCATCGGTGAACGCCACGGTGCGGCCGGCAGCATCGGTGTGCCGGCCTGACCGGAACACCTCGATGGGTGCCGTGGTGGGATCGGTGTTGCGGTTCGTCGTCATCGGGGGCACCGTAGGGGTGCTCCCGCGGGCAACTCAGGCTGACGTCTTTCAGCCTGCTACGTGTGCTCGCAGATGCCTGCGTTCCTCGCTAAGTCGCTCAGTTCGAACGCTACTTGCGAGGCGGCTTCTTTGGTTTGTCGAGCTTCGTCAGGTCACGACGGACCTGCTTCAGCTCCTTCTGCACGTCCTTGATGTCATAGGTGATTGGCAGGTCCTCCGGCCTAGTGCTGCTGATGTCGAGGATTGCCTGCCGAACACGGCGGCCTACACCTTCAGCCGCGCGCTCGAGTGGTCGTTGTCCCTTGATGCCTTCCTGCCTGATCTTCTCGTCAGTTTGCGTGATGCGAAACAGGTTCGCGGCGAGCTCCGTCTTGCCCATAAAGTCCAACAGCGACCGTCCCTCGGGCAGCGTTCGCCGCTTGCGAAGCTCGCTGATGTTCATGTTGTAGAGGCCCCGATATCCGGCGTTCTGAAAGAGCTGGTAGCTCTCTACGCCATGTTGATGCGCCGTGTGCGAGAGTGCGCGCTCGCGCTCGCTAACCTCGCCTCGGATCGCGAGCCGTTCGACGCTGTCTGCTTCAACCGCTGCGAGGCGCCAAGCTTCTGCGAGCACCGCGAACCACGTTTGCGCTTGCGCTACCGCCTTCTTGCTCGGATCCGCATTCATCACAGTGAGGTAGCAAGCGAAGCGAGACAGCCGCCAATCCTTCGTTCCGTCCTCGCCGATCACTGTGTCGAAGTTCTCGACGACAGGCACATCGAGACGAAGCAGCGCCTGCGAAGCACGTTCAATTGCTTTCTTCAGGCTGTGAGCACCAGGTAGCCCCAGAGCTTGTGCCAAGTCAGACGCAAGCCAATAGCGGAACCCGTTCTCTCGCGCGAACGCTTCAAAGTTTGGACGTGTGTTGTCGAAGTGAAAGAGGTCAGGAAGCTCGTCAGCCATGGCACTTTCTCCAGTTTTGCGCAGCCTAGCACCCCGGCGAGGCCAGGCCACCCGTGGGTGCAGCCGACGGTGACGAAAAACATCGACGCTAATACCCGGTCTGAAAGCCGCTGAAGGGGGTCTAGGCCCTGGGTGGTAGCTCGGGGCCAGAAACCGCCACAGGCCACTGTATGGGCTTCCTACGGCCTCGCCGCCTGCGAGCGTGCATGATGGGGCAGCATCGAGTATCGTTCGCAGGTGGCCGGCAACGCCGAGACGGTAGGCGTCGGGCGCTCCCGCAAGGGACTGTCCGAGAGGTAGCGGGGACCGCACTACCCCGGCCACCGCACTCACAGAGACCCGGAGATCACCCGATACCGGTTCGTGTCCGTCAGGACGCGCAGCTCGACCAGGCCGGCCGTCACCACACCTGAGCCGTCGACGAGGCGCCGAGTGCCCCGCTCCTGCCGGCGGCGCGTCAGGCCGCTGCGGACCACGATCTTCCCGAGCCGCGCATCCTCCGGGCGGCCGGGAGTGAACACGAACAGCAGCTCGCCTCCCTCCAGGTCGAGCAGAACCGCGTCGGGCTGGTCGATCAGATCCGGCAGCCGGAGGACCATCGCCTGCGAGATGGCCTGGCCACGCTCGGCCTTGGTCGACCTCACGAGGTGGATCAGCTCCTCGTCCCGGATCCAGATCGCTGCCGTCGCCGGCGGCCGCCCGGCGGCTGTGACCGCAGCGATCTCGGGCTGCTTCAGCGCGGCCAGCACCCGAAGCTCGCCGCGCGCCTGGCCGCGCTGGAGCGTGGCGGCCGCCCACAACATGAAGTCAGCCGCAGCGGCCGCACGAACATCAGCGCCCCACCTGGCGGCAGAGGCCGCGCCGAGATCTGCATCGACCTGCAGCAGCGCGTCGTGCAGGCGCCGCGCTGCATCGCGCGCCCTGGAGCCGATGGCTGCCGCATCTGCCAGCGAGGTTGCAGCCAGGCCCGCCGGCGGCGTGATGTCCTGAGGTGTGAGCGGCGCTGACCAGCCCGGCAGTGGCCCACCACCACGCGCTGCTCGTTCGGCCTTGCCGACGTTGTGTGCCCAGCCCTCATCGATCCCAGGCGGCAGCTCTACGATCCTGTTGCCGTCGCGGCCGCGGATCGACCGCGGCGCCGTCCCGCTCGGTGGAGCGGGATCGGTGATGGTGAAGCCGAACCGCGTGAGGTCACGCTGCGAGAGGCTCTGCACCGTGCAGCGGCAGCCCCAGCCGTTCGGTGGGAAGTGCGTATCCCAGAAGGGGTGATCGACCGGCAGCACCGTGCCGTGCCAGGCGCGATGCTGCGGCCGCGTGCGGTTGTCGAGCACTGCGACATAGCGGACGTAGGGCCGCGCGCTCTTCAGCCGTTCGATCTGCGCCCACTTGCCCGCCGCATAGGCCGTGCGGAGGTTCGTCTCGAAGATCACGCGCGACCTCCAACCGAACTTGCCGCGCAGCTCCAGGCCAGTGCGCGCCATGATGTCGCGCAGCTCGCGGCGGAAATCGTCAAGCGTCGTGCCGTTGGTGATCGCGCCGTCGATCGCCGAGCGGATTGCCTGCAGCGCCTCCATATTCCGCACGCCGGCGACGGCGAAGGATGTCGTGTAGGCCTCGGCCGAGAGGTCACGCCAGCCATCGGTGCCGATGTTCAGCTTGTCGCGGAAGAACCTGATCGCCTCATCGAACGGTACCGCGCCTGGCTGTGGAGCGATCGCCATGCATCACACCTGGTCAGCGATATCGGATCGACCGGATAGGCCAGCCACGAGCAGGGCCTGTGCCATCAGCTGCGCCAGGCGATCGTCGGAGATCTCCGGCACGAGCGCGACCAGGCCATCAGCGACGTCCTGCAGCGTGGTGGCCCGCGCGACGAGCGCGTCGATCGCAGCCATCAGAGGATCCGACCCGGTGCTGAGCATCGTGCCGAGCTGGTCGGTCAGATCGTCAGCGGTATCGCGATCGGCCCCTTCGGCCGGCAGCGTCGATCGCTGGCGGGCAGCACGGCCCGCCTCGGCGAAGAGGCGCGCCAGGTCATTGTCCTGGCCAGGCGCCGGCGGCGCGGCTTCAACCCGCGGCTCCCAGCCCTCACCATAGGTCTCGGTCACATAGTCGAGCGTTGGCCTGAACCCGAGCGCATAGACCTTGGTGTCGCGCTCTGCCTGCGCAGCCAGGTCCTTCGGCTCCGACACGTCCCACCACAGGCGCGGCATCGGCGCGCCTGGCATGTTCACGTCGACGATCCAGCGCACCAGGCTGTCATTCAGCGTCTGCGACAACAGGTCCGCGTCGGCCTTCGTGATCTCAAGCCGAACCTCGTTCTGCACATCGCCGAGCGCTCGGGATCCACCGGTGCCGTTGCTCGTGGTCAGCGTCTCGCCGAGCACGACCTTGCTGATGGCCTCGTCCATATAGCGGGCGAGCTTCTCGTAGCTGTCGAAGGAGCCGCTGCGCTTCGCCTCGATCAGCTCGATCACCATGCCTTCGGGCACGGTCACGCCCGCATCGGTGGCGATCGCCTGCAGCGCCTCGAGGAGCTTCTGTTGTTCGCTCTCAGGCGTGCCGGAGGGATACTTGCCGAGAGCGGTGGGCTGGCCGAACTTCTCCAGCCCACCGAGCCAGAAAGCGACGCCCTGCCGCTTGAAGAACACCGGCCAGAACAGGCTGTGGCCGAGGCCGAGGCCCCAGGGGTTATCGTAGCGTCCGCCGAAGCGGTGAACGATCATCTTCCGTGCTGGCAGCCTGATGCCATCGAGCGGCGAGCTGCGCGTCAGCATGCGCAGTGAGGGCTGGAGCACGCCTGCGGCGTCGACCTCAGCGACGAAGGTGAAGCGGCGCGGGTCTCGGTGCTTCAGCGCCGCCGGCAGGATGCCCTGCGACGTTGCTGCCCAGATCACCTCGACGATCGAGACGCCCTTCATCACAGCGTCAAGCAGGTCATGCACCAGGCGCTCGAGGCCACGGTTGCCGAAGGCACGCGAGACCAGCTCGGCCGCGGCCGCGGCTCGGGCATCATCATCCGCACCAGGCTCGACTTCCCAGCGACGCCCGATCAGCGCGAGGCGCCGCTTCTGCAGCACGGTCGCGACCTGGTCATCACGCTCCAGCTCGTCGTAGAGCCAGAGCCCCTTGCCCGCACCACGGCTGGTGAGTGTCGCGTCCTCATGGGCGATGCGATTGCCGAACAGCATGCGGTTTGGATCTGTCGCGATCGTCGCGATCTCGTTCCGCAGTTCGGTGGGAAGGCGCGCCATCGTCAGCCTCCGATGAAGTCCTGCAGCCCACTGGCCATGCGCTGCTTGCCTGTCGTCTGATGCTCCATCGGCACGACGTCGCTTCGCGATGCCGCGTAGGCCAGCGCCAAGGCAATCGCGCTGTCACCGTGCCGCGTCTTGCCCTTGGCGCCAGTCCGAAGGTCAGGGACACGCGCGATGCCGCGCACGAGGCGGACCAGGCGAAGATCGTCGACGATCTCACGATCCCGCGGCACCACGACCAGATCGTCCTCGAACGCTGCCTTCAGCGGCGGCATGTGCTCGCGGTACCAAGCCTCGGAGAAGGTCACCATCTCGATGCGGGCGGGGCCGAACGTCTTCATGGTGTTCTCGGCCGTGGTGAACCCCTGGCCGCCGGCATCCATCTTCCCGCTGCGGAAGCGCGGCAGACGCTCAATCACGTACCTGAGGATCCACTCCTGCTCCTCAGAGGGCACGTTGCGCAGCTCGATCACGAAGGGCGTGCGTCGCTTCAGGTTCGTCTCGATCGCGAGGGGCCAGAGCACCGAGAGGTCGTGGTAGCGGCCGAAGTCCCAGCCCAAGCAATGGGGCGTGCCCGCGTCGAGCTTCTCTAGCTCAGGCAGCAGACGCGCGATGCACCAGGCCAGCACCTCGATCCGCCGCTGCGTCTCGGGCAGCAGCACGAAGTCCTTCGCGCACTCCCAGCGCAGCACCGGGATGTCGGAGGCCGAGCGCGCCTCGATGAGCGCTGCCGAGAGCCAGGTGCCGCTGCCAGACGAAGGAATGCAGAACAGCTCCTCGTCAGCGGCGGAGCCGTAGAAGGCGATGATGCTATCTCGCCACGCCTGCTCGCCCTCCGCCGTCCAGCTCTCGCCCTTCACCATGCAGATGCGCTGGTACAGGCCGTCGGCCAACGCGTCGTCGAAGGTGCAGCGGAGAAGGTGGTACGGCTTGCGGCCCGCGCGGATATCGTTGACGAGCACGTTGAACGGGTTCGCGTCACCATCGTGCGTCGAGATGATGAGGACGCGGCCGCCCCAGATCAGCAGCGCGAACGCCGCCTTGAGCAGCTCGTCGAGATCGTCATGGAACGCCGCCTCGTCGATGATCACCAGGCCCTGCATGCCGCGCAACGCCCGCGGCACGGACGGCAGCGCCACCACCTTGTGGCCGGAGGCGAACTCGATCCGGAACGCCTTGATCTCGCGCTCAGGGCTCTCAGGATCGGTGAACAGGAACTCAGCGACTTCGACAGCGGCCGGCGACAGCTGGCGCGCCCAGTCCGCGACGTAGTCGATGAACTCGCGGGCCATCTCCAGGTTGTAGCCCATGTAGAGCACATCCTGGCCGCCTGCAGATCGCGTCGCACCGGCAGTCAGCGCTGCGATGGCACCCGCAGCCCACGAGTAGCCTGTGCGCCGGCTCTTCTCGACGACGGTGACGGCATGCGCCGACACCGCCGCCATCAGCTCCTGCTGGTAGCGGAGGAAGACGGGCGGAAGCGCGCCCTGCTGCAACACGGGTCAGAACGTCTCCGGCTTCGCGATCGAGCGCACAAGGCACATGAAGCCCTTCTGAAGATCGGTGCGCGCCTCCGCCAACCAGCGAGGGTCAGGTGACAGGAGGACAGCCGAGCTGCCCTCCTCAAGCGGCACGCAGAAGTTCTTCACACGCTCAACGAGCTCGCGCGTCGCCTCGGCGTGCGCCTTGATCTCGTTGATCAGCGCGACCTCCTCCGCAGCGAAGGAGCGGTAGCCGGTGATCTGCGGTGGTTCGTGCGATACGCCAGGGTCAGTCGCGAAGTCGCGCAGCAGCTGGGCGATGGCCACACGAGGCTGACTGCCCTCTCCGAGTTCCAAGTCCGCCGGCAGCTCCAGGAAGTCAGCCCACTCCGCGGCCTTCCGAAGTCGGTCGTTCTGGTTCACGCGCACAGATCCTTTTCGGTGGTGATGACATGCCGATGCAGGTCACGCATGTCGTAGAAGGCGAGGAAGTCTGAGAGCCGGCGCTGGCGAACGCCGTCGATCGACTGGCGCATCCAGGTGCCGAGGACCTGGCTGAACTGCGCGGCATCGCTCCCGGAAGCCTGGACCGCCGCTTCATCCATGACCGACGACGTCCGGACCGTGGCTCAGGCGCCGTGCCGTTTGCGCGGCCGCGACCAGCGCCTGTGCCATGTCGAGAGCCTGGTCTGCAGACATCAGAGCCGAAACCGGCTGTCCGGCCTGTGGCGTGATCAGCACCTTCACGCCTTCTCGAGAGACCAACACGCTCAAGCCGCCGACCTGATCGCCACTCACGCCGCGACCCCGAAGATGCGCGCCTTGATCGTGTCGACCGTGTCGGCCGAGAGGCCCTTCTCGCGCCCCAGGGCTTCGACTGCCTCAACCGCCGCATCAGCACGCTGCTTCGTCTCAGCGCGCAGCCGCGCCTCGATCTGCGCCTTCACCTGGTCGACGCCGACGAGATCCTTCACCGCGCGGGCGAGGTAGTGGATGTCCTTCGGATCGGCGGATGTCTTGTCGGCCATGCTGGTGAAAGCGAGCGTCTTCAGCATCTCGGCCAGCAGCCTGCCGACGTCGCCATCAGGATCCGCTTGGAACTGCGACACCCAGCGGCCCGCGACCTCCTGCGCCTCGCGGTAACGCGCCAGGCTGTCCTCGAAGTCCTTGCGATATCGGCCCACCGCACTACGGCTTGCCGTACCGCCGTGAGCCGCGATCAGCGCGACGAGCTCGTCGATCGTCGCACGGCCTTCCCTGATCGCCGCGTCGACCGCCTCGCGAATGCGGGGGTCGAGCTTCGCGACTGTGCTGCGGCTCCGGGGCATCAGGTCAGGTTCCCGGCCTGCGGCGCTTCACGCCCGGCACGGTGGCTCGTCCGAGGGCCACATCGCCGCCGCGCTCCGTCAGCGTCGCGACCACGAGGCCTGCCGTGTCTCGCGTCGTCACAAGCCCCTGCTCGGCGAGCCAGGCGAGGTCAACGCGCACCTGGTCGGACGATGCCATGTGGCCAAAGCCGTCGAGCGCGCTCTGAAGCAGTGCCTCGTTGGCCGTCGCACCTGGCGCTCCCTCGATCAGGATCAGCAGCGACAGGCGACGATCGGCGGCGACGGCTTCGGTGTAGCTGCTCACGACCCGCTCCGCTTCATGTACTCGTCGATCAGCTCGACCTTGCGCATGTGCGACGTCAGCAGATCGCGCGTGCCGACAAGCTGAGCGTTGGCCACCTTAACGTCGCCGCGCAGGGCCTCGATCGACAGGCTGATCGATGTGATCTGATCGGCCGTGGGCAGCGTGTCCAGGCGGGCTTCTATTGCCACTACGCGCTGGTCCACGTGCCGAACCTGGTCAGCAACCGCGCTGACCTGCTGCACGCTCGCGCGCCCCTCAAGCATCTTCTGCACCTGCGTACGGAAGGCCCAGCCAGCGACGGCGATGAAGAGGCTAACGGCCAAGGCGAAGAGGCCCTGGAACTTCTGGAGGATCTCGAACATCACCGGCGCACCGTGAGCGGCTTGCCGGCATCGGTCGCGAGTTCATCCATGCGCGCTGCGGCCACAAGCATCTCGCGATGTGCCTCCTGCACCCTGTTCCAAGCCTTGCCGACGCTGTGATGCAGACTGACGAGAACGATGCCCCCGGCCAGCACCGCCCCCTCCTGGCCCGCGACATCGGAGACGAGGTCAGCTGCCTTCAGCTGCTGCACGGCCATCGCAAGCGCATCGAGAGCGCCAGCTCGGGCGGCGCGCGCGTCATTGAAGTCAGAAGCCGCGCGCTGCCACGCGGCTTCCGCCGTCATGGCAGCGCTGTCTGTCGCCGGCACGGGTCAGCCCGCGTCGGGAGGCGTAGTGTTCGCCGGGCTTGTCGGCGAGTTGGGCGTGCCGTCGAGCGGCGCGTCGCCGGTGACCTGTGGACCTGGGATGTAGGGCTTGGCGCCGGGCGCCGGCGTGCCCGCGGGACGCTGCTCGGCGCCGGTGCCGATCGAGGCGTCGCCGCCGGACGGCAGATCATCACCCGAGACGGGCTTGGTGGTGTTCATGGAGACCTCCTGCGTGGGTGCTTGCGCATCAGCGGTATGGGAGGCACCATGACGACGGACCGACGGACCGATTAGGCTGAAGCGAGTCAGCCCGTTGTGGCTGCGTCCGGTTCTGGTGTGGAAAGCAACGACACCGCAGCTATGGAACAGCGTCCTATGGTAGGATCGCTGTCATGGAACACCCGCCGCTCGTCCTGATCGAATGGGAAGACAGCCGGCAGCCGCTCTCCGGGTGGCTGCGGGTGACCGATTACAGCCCGAACGATGCCTGCGTGTGCCTGTCAGTAGGCTTCCTGCTGCATGATGGGACGGACACCAAGGCTCTGGCGCCGAATGTCGCTGATCTCGGCGACGAGCAGGATATGCAGGCGTCGGGAATCATCCATATCCCGACGCGCTGCATCCGCCGAATTGCCCCGCTCGAGTTGAACGGGGGCGCCGTGACTACTTTCCCTTGCCCTTCGGCTTGTTCGACGCCTGAGTGAGCGCCGAGGCAGCGACGGACTTCGCTGCCTTTGACGTCGAGCTGCTCGACAACTGCTTCGACGCCAGGGTGGCAACGCGGGGGGATGTCGTTTCGTTCTTGCCTTTCGGCATAATCAGCTCCTGCGGCTGGGATGTTGCACTCGGCACACGATACCGATTGGCCTGGTCGAGTCGCTACACCGATCGCAGGAGCTCGAGGACTGGCTGGATCGGCTAACTTGGCCGCTCGGACCCGCGCCGCAGGGCGCAAGATGCTATGGCTTGCGGGTCATGTCGGCGCGCTGCAGATCGAGCCCGAAGGCACTCAGCCCGCGTGGCGAAGGCCCGCTGCTCCGCGACAGAGCAGAACCCGGACGGACCGGGGTGAGTGCACAGCCAGATGGTTAGCAGCCAGGTCACGCCGTGTAGCCGCAGGCGGCGAGATCCTCGCGAAAGAACTGCACTGGCGCTTTCGGCTTGCCCCAGATGCTGCCCGGGATCCTTAGGCGCGCGATCGAATTCTCGGGCTCAGAAGCAGTCACCTCCGTCTCGGCTATTGGCTGGCGGCTAATGCTAGTCTCGAAAAACATCGTGATGGTCGCACGCTGCTCCCGTGGTCGATCTAGTTTCACAACCTGCATACGACGCATCTGAACGTCAGCGAGGCACGTCGCCACGACGTCATAGGGCGCTGCCAACCGGACTTCATCTGCCGGCTCGAGCGTTCGGATATCGTCAACGGTGCTCGCGCACCCCGCCAGCAGTAGCCCGGCTACAATGGTCGCTGCGATCCTCATCCTGCTCTCCTGTCGTTGAACAATTCGCGCTGGCGATCATCGCGCAGCTTCGCCTTCACCGCATGCACTGTTCGCACGTGGAGCCCCGTCGCGGCCGCGATCTCATTCACCGTCCGCCCCGCGGCCGTCATCTCGGCGACCATGCGACGCCGAAGGCGGGCGTCGTCGCGTGGGCCCTTCGGGACGACGATCCGCTCCAGCTTGTCGTGCCGCTCGATCAGGAACCGCAGCACCTTCACGCCGAGCTGGCGCGCGATCGGATGATCGGGATCCGCCTCCGAGGGGAGCCGGACATACTGCCCGCCCCAGCCGCGCGCCAGCGTCAGTGCGACATCCTCGCCAAACGCGTCGGCGACGTCGCGCAGCAGCGCGGGGAGCCAGAGGCGTTCGGGTGGGCGCATCAGTCGAACACGACGGCGCCGACGCGCCGCGCCCAGCCCTTGAGCGCCTCGACGACCCGCACCTTCGCAGGCCCATCAGCCCAGCGAAGGCTGTCGATGCCGGTCTGCCGCTTTACGAACGCGTCCAGCGACTGCTCGGATGGGTTCTCGATCGCGCCGGCATCGGCAAGCGCGAGCCACAGCGCGCGGATCTTCTTCGAGAGCGGATCTGACGGCAGGCTGCGCTGCCCGGCACCCTTTCCTGGCGTGCGCGGTGCGCCGCGCTTGTGCAGGGCATCGAGCACGCGGCCGAGCTCGCGGCCGTCCATCGCGCGCAGGCTCGCCTTGCCCGTCGTTGCCTCCAGGAAGCCGCGCCAGGCGACGTCATCATCGAGCCCAGCGACGCGCTTGCGGCAGGCGTGGATCGCGCCCGCGAGGCGGGCGGGAATGCTCACGGCTGCACCTGGTCGACCACGTCGACGGTCTGGACGCCCAAGGCGCGCGCGAGAGGGCCGCGGTAGTGCTGCCGCACCCAGTCTGCCCGGAAGCGGGTTCCAGCCACCAGAAGCGCGCTGCGGCCTTCGGTGAGGGAGACGACGCTCAGCGGCGCGATCCAGCTCCGGAACTCTGCGGCGCTGATGCCCCGTGCCTGGAAGGCTGGCCACCATGGATGGTTCACCTGATCTAACTCTGAAATTGACGCGTCAGATGCCGTCACAGTGGTGAACGGAGCGTAATCGAGGAACCGACTCTGCCGCAGCCACGTGGCGAGGTGCGGCACGTACATCGGGTCGATCTTCATCGTGCGGATCTCGGCGGCGAAGGCCTCGCCGGCCTCGGCGATCCGCGCCGGATCGTGCTCGCGACACACGAGGCGGAACGCGGCCTCGGCGTGAGCACGGGGGTTCGGGCGGCGCGGCGGATAGGCAGCCCATAGACGATCGAAGCCGGCCTTAAGCGGCCCCTTCAGCTGCCCTGAAGCGCCGAACAGGGGGATCTGGCGCGCCATCAGATGTGCCTCTCGCAGTCGGGGCAGCGCGAGCCCGCGCGCAGTGCCGAGGCCGGGCCTTGCCAGCCGCATGCGCACTGGAGCTGCGGCTCGATCGGCGTCATTGCCGCGATCCATTCGGCGCGGTGGGCGTGAAGCGAGCAGCGGAGCAGCGCGAGCGCAGGGGTGCTCGCCAGCGCCTCGAACCACAGCAGCGCAGGGTCGCCTTCGCGGCGCCGGTTATGGCACCAGGCTTGCGCGTTCCCGCCGCGCTGGCCGGCAGACCAATCCCATCCGTGCGGCACCACCTGGCGCGCGCAGTCGATCCTCTTCGACGCGCGCGGCAGCGGCAGCGGCGTGCGGGACAGAGGGCTGAGTGCGGTCCAGGCCTGGCGCAGCTCGCAGCCCTGCCGCGTGACACGCCAGCCCAGAGCCGCGAATACACGTGCGTCGAGCTCGCGCGACGCCGCTGCGCCTTCCTCAAGCTCAACGATCACGCGCTCGATCTCGCCGAGGCTCGGGCGGATGCGCAGCGGGACGGTGGCGAACGCGGTCATGCCTGGCCGTCCGGCACGAGGATGAACTGCGTGAGGTCGAGCATCCTGCGACGGTTGTTCACCAGCCGGATGTCATGATCGGTCAGCGGACCCATCGCGTTGATGCGCACGCCGTGATCCAGACCCCAGCGTCGGATCGTCGCCTGATCGGCGCGTCCACCCGGCATCGCCGGTGGAACTGGAAGAGGAGGTGCGGGATTGGGAGCCTTGGCCGGAATGCTCACCTGCGCGGTGGTCTGCGAGGTGCCGGGGCCAGCGTTGATCCTGCTCGGCGGACTGGCGGCCGCCGGCTCGGACAGGTTCCCTTGGTATGCTGCGACGTCCCGCGGCGAGGCGTCGACGCCGGAGCGTGACCCCTCTGCGCCACCCGGAAATGCCCCGGTGTGCTTGGTGCGCGGTGCCGGTGGCCGATACTGTGCCTTCAACGGCACGATCGGCGCAGCAGGCCCCGCGATCTCTTTGACAGGGCGGGCCGCGACAGCGGGCATCGGCTGTGCGGCGAGCAACCGCGCAACCTCCCGCCTGATCTCGCGGCGCAGGATCGCCCTGCTGATCATTTCGGCGTCGCTCGCACGATCGCCAGCGCGACGACGCGAAGCTCGAGCGGCAACGTCAGCAGCATGCGGCGGATCTGCCGAAGCCGACGCCGGCGCTGCCATGCCCTGAACGACATCACGCGCCACCGCCTGACAGCGGCAGGGCGACCGGCTGGACGAAGAAGTCCTCGCCGACGCTGCCGACAGTGACGCCGGGCACCTTCGCGGCGACTTCCGGCTCGGCGAGGAGGGCCTGCTTGTCGATCTCCTCCTTCGTGCGGATGAAGCGCGCGAGGCCGAGGGACTTCAGCGTCTCCATCACCGCGCCGATGCTTGCGATGCGCACGCTCGGTGGCCGCAGGCGCCAGCCGATCTCGCCAGCCGACATGGCGACAGTCTTCCGGCCGCCCGCGCACAACGCCTCGCGGTTCGCCTCGGCCCACACCTGCAGGCCCTTCGTCATCGCCGCGATCGCCGCATCGATCGGTGCGGCCTCGGCTTCAGCCTTCGCCTTCAGAGCGGCGACCTGCTCATCCAGCGCGGCCTGCACCAGCTCGGCCGATCGCACGAGATCGCCGATCTGCTTGAGCCACTCGTTGGCCTCATTCGCGTCGCGCGGCACCGGCACGTCGACCGCGCGAGACTTCATGCGCTTGCTCACAACCCCTCCTTCCCCCGCGCTGCGGCGAGGCTGATGTGGTTCTTGATCCGGTCTCGGAACTTCGCGATCGCGGCCGCCGGCGTCTCGCCAGCAGCGATCGGCAGCAGGTACGTCTCCCTGTCGTCAGAGACCTTCGCGTGCCGGGTGAGCGCAGCGCTGAGGGTGAAGAGATCGCCGTGCTGCACGATCAGCTGCGCGCCGGCGGGCATGTGCCAGCCGAGGCGTATGACGCCGTTCGGCATGCAGTAGGCGAAAGCCATCAGAGCGCTCCCTTCAGTGTCGCCAGGACGGCTTCCATGGCCTCGATTTCCGCCTGCGCCTTGGTTGGCTTCATGCGGCCGTCCTGTACCCATCGTGGGTAGACGCGGCGGCGCATCTCGATCTCGCGCGTGACGCACGCGATCTGCTCAGCGATCGGGACGACGCGACGTCCGAAATCGAGGCCGGCCGCATCGCCGCCTGCGAGTGGCTCCGGCATCAGCGCGCCTCCTTGCGGGCCGCGACTTCGCGGTCGATGTGCTTCGTCACGCGCTCGCGGAACTGCTGGAGCGCCGCCATCGCCTCGGCTTTCGATGCCGCCTCGGGAACTCCGGGAACGAGCCACGTCCGACCGTCGTAGGCGAGCCGCGCAAGGCTCTCGATCGCACGCCTCAGCAAGGCACCAGGGCCGGCGATGATGAAGTGGCTGGGCAAGGGGCGCCGCGCGCCGACCGCCAGCTCGCCCTTCGCGTCACACCACATCTCCGCCATCAGCATGCTCCCGTCGTTGCAAGGATGAAGGGGGCGAGGTCGAGCAGCCGCCGTCGGTTGTTCACCAGCGCCATGTCGATCTCGGTGAGCGGCCCAACCGCGTTGATCCGCACGCCGTGGTCCATCCCCCAGCGTCGGACCGTCGCCTGATCGGCCACGCCGCCGCGCCACGCGTCGACTTGCGCGGCGACTGGTGCTGGTTTCGATGCGGCCTCTCTCACCTGCTGATCAGCCAGGCTCAGGACCTGCGCTTCGATCCCCGCGACGCGCGTTGCGAATGAGGGCTCGGCTGCGATCCGCTCGCGCACGCGCTCCACACCGTGCATCACCGTCGTGTGGTCGCGGTGCATGGCCCGGGCGATCTGAGGGAAGCTCTGCAGCGTGCAATGCCGAGCGAGGAACATAGCGACCTGGCGCGGCTCCATGATCCCGTCGCCACGTCGCTTGCCGAGAACATCGAGCGGAGAGACGCCGTAGGCCTCGCTGACCACGCGAACCACGTGCGCGATGGTGACGATGCGGACGTGAAGCCCTGAGCCCTGACGATCACTCATCGCCGCCGCCGCCTCGTGCGTGCACGCGCGTAGCACGCGGCGTGCCATCTCCCTGAGCGCGGCCGAGAACCTCGAGAACCCGCTCCATCTCGGCCGTCTTCTCGTCGGCCTTCTCGGGATCCTTGCGGTACTTGAGGGCACCGCGCAGCGCGTCGGGCGGGAAGCCCAGGCGCTTGGCTTCCTTGTAGGCGTCGCTCTTCTCGGCATTCAGGCCCGAAATCTCTTCATCGAGCTGCTCGATGCGCGATGCGAGGCCGCGCAACGCCTTCTCCGCGTTCGCGGCGCTGTTGTGACCAGGGCCGGGTTTGCTCACAGCGCACCTCCGCTGCGGAGCCGACGCAGCGCCTCGAGGTCGACCACACCATCCGGAACGACTTGCCGCCGGGCCCCGATCGGGACGACCTGGCGCTCGAGGTGGCGGACGTCTTCCACCAGATCGCGGGCGATCGCTTCGATCGTGCGGAAGGCCTGGTCGACGTCCTTCACGCCGCGCTCGCGGTACGACCTGCACCAGGACGCGAGGTGCAAGAGCTGCTCACTGACCATTCACTGTCTCCTTGGGGAACCGAGATCGAGCGCACCGCCTGCAGGCAGCGAACATCCGGCGGCGGAGCTGGCCGGTGTCCTGGAACGTCTCGGCCTTTCCCTGCCACTCGAGGCAGAGATCCGAGGCGAGCTCTCCGAGCACAGGGCATGCAACGGTCGCGCGCATCAGCACGCCGCGGACGCGCTGCTCGATGCGGACCGTCTCTGCTGGGTAACGGTTTCGGAGCGCGGCATTGACCGCACTGCCGGAGATGCCGAGCCGCTGCGCTACAGCCGTCTGGCTTGTCGCGTCGCATGCCGTCGCGAGCACATCGATCCAGTCTGGGGTGGCGGCACCCCACGCGGCGCGCGCAGCGTCCTGGTTCCGCGAGCCGCTCATGCTGCGCCTCCCAGTTCCGGCGCTCCGGCATGCCAAGTGATCTGCTTCAGGTTCGGGTCGAAGACTGCCTTCAAGCGCGTGACCTGAGGCGCCTCAGGCCCGGTGTTCTTCACGAACCGGTAGGTCGCCGTCACGCCCTTGCGTCCAGGCTTCGCGGGGACCTGGACGCGGAGATAGCCAGCACGGACCAAGAACTTCACGTAGGTGTCGGCCTCGTGCTCCGAGACGACGCCGCCATCGATGCTTGCCGCGACGGCAAGGTCGCGCGGCGTGAACATCTTCAGCATCTTCATCGTGCGCCAGAGGCGGTCGCGACCGCTGCCGAGCTTCGGCTCGGTGCCGTCACGCAACAGCCGAGGCGGCGTCGGCCCGACGTCTCGCACCAGGACCCACGTGGCGCCGCCTCCGGGTCCCTTGGCATCGCTGCGCGATAGGATGCCGGCCGCCTCGAGCGCGGCCACGTAGCTGCTCACAGTGCGCACGGGCACGTAGCTGACCTGGCCGATCCTGGTGCGCGTCATCGGAGCGCCAGGTGTCTCCGACAGCTTCCTGATCGCGGCCCAGATCGCAGGGCGGCCGGTCATGACCACCTCTGCCGCGCGACGCACGACGGGCTTCACGCCTCGCGCCATCAGCGCGCACCTCGCTTGGAAGCCGACCAGGCGTCATCGCGCGGCTGCACCTGGCCCGTGTAGAGCGGGCGTCCCGCCCACCAGGCGGCGTCGATCGCCGAAGGCTGCTCCGCGCGCGCGGCATCGCGGATCAGGTCCAGGTTGATGCAGACCCGGCGCGCGCCGCCCTTCGCCGCATCGACCACCGCCTCAAGGAGATCGTCTGCGAGCGTGAGACCTGTGCAGTAGAGCCGTGCAAGCTGCCGCGTGTCGTGAAGGTCGACAGGCATCGCGGCGACCCATCGCAGCACCCGGTTATGCACGCGCTCCACCGCGCGGAGCTTGGCTGGGAGCCGCTCCTCGCCGATCAGCGCGATCGCCGCTCCGCTGCTCTCGTGGATGTCGCGGACAATCTCGATCGCGCCGGCAGCCAGCACATGATCGGCCTCGTCGAGGATGAGGGGGCGGCCCGAGGCGAGCAGCGCGTCCGCGATCTGGGACGTCATCTCGTAGACGCGCTGGGCGGGTTCGATGCCCATCTCATGCAGGATCGCGCGGCATAGCGCGCGCTTCGTCCAGGAGCTGCGAGCCTCCACGTAGTGCGCGCGGTGGACGTTCGCGGCATAGGTCGCAGCGAACGTCTTTCCGTAGCCTGACGGGCCGTGGAAGACGACAAGGCCAGGGAGGTGCATCGACCTGGCCGTCGCTGCGGATAGGCCCTCGGCGAAGAGGCTGACGTTGCGAAGCGCCGCGATGGTTGCGGTGCCTGCAGGCTGGAAATCGACAATCTCTGCGGTCATCACGTCTCCGGATCAGCTGGCGTTGGGGGAAGAGGCACGAGGGGTTGCGCGCGAGCGGTAGTGCCCCCGGCGGATGTCGATGCCGCGCGCGAGGGACAGGGCACTCAGGAACTCCGTGGTCGTCTCGTAAGCCTCGAACCAGGCGCGCTCCGTCTCAGGGATCGCTGCGCCGCCGTTCAGGGCGTCCCAGGCCGCCAGGCCGCGCGCGACGCGGGCGTTGCGCTCGGCGCGCGGATCCCGCGCCTCCTCCGCACGCCTCCGCGATGCCAGGGCGACGAGCTGTGCATCTCGCCGCTCGTCTGCTGGGGTGCGCGCCGGCGCCACCGGCGCTTCCTCCGCCCGCGAAGCCCTGCCTGACTGCTCCAGGCCCTCGCTCGCGTGCATCTCTGCTGGGCGGGGGAAGACCAGGACCTTCGGAGCGGCAGCGATGCGCGCGGTGATGATGTCGCGCGCCAGCGTGTCGGGGTCTGGCAGCTCAGTGCGGCGACGGTCGCGTAGCTCGGCGCGATGGTCCTTCAGCCGCTTCTGAGCATGCGCGCGAGCGGCTGCCGCGATCTCGTCGCGCGACACGCCGGTGCGATCAGGATCCTCGGCGATGCATACGAAGCGGCCGGCATCGTCGAACACGTAGACGCGGCCAGCGTCGGCCGGGTCCTGGCGGCACTCCACCGTCTCGCCGACTAGGTCGCCCAGCTGGGGCGCGATGAAGAGCCCGTTCTCGACCCGGATGCCCTTCTTCGTGACCGTGCGTCGGCCATCGCCGCCAGCCAGGGGTGCCAGGAGTACGTCGAGCGCCCGCTCGTCCGTGATCGTGCGGATGCGGCCAGCCCACTGCGCGGCCCGCAGGGCGGGAGTGGTGCGGAGCGTGCCGTGCGAGCGGCCGTGGTAGCCCTCGGTCCAGTCGTCGCAGAATGCCTGGAAGTCAGCAGCCGACATGCGAAGCTCAACCGCGTCACCGCGGCCGAAAAGCCGCTGCGCGAAGGTCTGCCTGGCACGCAGGGCCTGCGCCTCTGCAACGCTGTGGCCGACGAAGCCCGGCAGCACTTCCACCAGGTCATAGGCGAAGGTCTTGAGCGCGCGTTCGATGAACGGCTTCCGCTCCGGGCTGAACGGCGGAAGGATGTCATGCGTGACGTCGAGCCGCTTCAGCACCTCGGTGATGTGGCGCGAGACATAGGCCGCGCCGTTGTCGGTGCGGACCGTCTCGGGCACACCGAAGGTGAGCAGCGCCCGGCGCATCAGCAGGCTGATGCCGTGGCTCGTCGATGATCGATGCACCTGCAGCATCAACCGGCGCGACCAGACGTCGATCATGCCGATCACGGCGTAGCGCTGACCGTCTGCCAGAATGATGTCGGAGGGCGTGTCGTCGAACTCCCACACCTGGTTGAGGCGGGTGATGCCCTCTGACGCACTCCCGAATGCGGGCCTGAACCTGGCCTTATGGGCATCGGGGTTGACGATCGAGGCGTGCAGGCGACGGTTCTGCTGCTTCCATGCCGCCAGCCAGCGCTGGACCGAGCGCACGCTCGGCGTCGCGTCGTCTCCGAACTTGGCAGCCAGAGACCAGCGGAGCTTCTCGCCGTTGATGTGCGGAAACTCGGCGATGGTCGCTTCAGCGCGGGCCATCATCGCCGGGTTGGCGTCGATCGTGTGCTCGCGCGCCTTGTAGTCCCCGCCGAGGGCGGAAGCGCCGCGAGCATCGAACGTTCGCTCCCAGTCCATCAGGGAACGCACACAGAACGCCGGCAGCGCCGACTTCACCCATTCGGGTGATGCGATCGCACCGGCCTGCCAAGCTTCCGCAAACCGCGCGGCACCGCGTGAGCCGCGCATGCCGGTGGTTTCACGCCACGCCTGCCAGGCACGGACCGCCGTGAGGCGTGCGACCGCGCGACGGTTCGCGGCGTCAGGGAGCTGTGAGAGAGCCTTGAGGTCCTCGCACGCGTCGGCGGTGTCAGCCTTGTCCTGCTGCTCGACAGAGCGGCCGCGAAGCACCTCGGCCAGCCGTGCAGCGATGGCCAGGCGAAGCGCCTGGGGGAAGCTGTGGAGGTTCCAGAAGAGCGTGACACCGCCATTGGCGCGCCGCTCCTCTGCGAGGCAGCCTGCACGCTGAAGCCAGCGCCGCATCGTGAACGCGGTGGACGGGAAGCCTTCAAGGCGGAGGTCTACGAGCTCTGCAGCTGTCCATTCAGTCCGATCGAACTCACCGATCCAGACTGCTTGCCTATCGCTGGCAGCTTGTGCACTTGCAGGTGAATGCTGAGCTTCCATCAGCCCCGCCCCGCCTTGATCCGGACGCGCGGCTTGGGATTGCGGCGAAGCTCTTCCGCGAGCAGGAGCCGGCGCCGAAACTCCGCCTCTACGCCTTTGCCAAATTCGTCTTCGAAGCGCTTCCGATAGCGCCCGACCGCGCTTCGACTAACCTGTCCGCCAACAGCTGAGATCGTACTGACGATGTCGTCGATGGTCGGTTGTGGATCGATGACCAAGAGATCCAGCAAGCGCCGAACATCGGATGTCAGTGTCCTGACTGTTCCCTTGAGCGGCATCAGGCCGCCTCGCGCATGCGCTGCCGCTTGGCGCGCCTCGCCCAGCGCTCAGGCCAGATCTCCTCCGGCCGCATTTCCAACAGCTCGGCCACCACGAGTTCGACGCGAGGCCAGGGCAGGTCGCAAACCTTCCGGGCATTGCCACCACGAAGGCCGGCGTGACGGCTCACGGCCTTCCAACTCAGCCCTTTCTTGTGGAGGGCGTACCGAAGTTCTTCCGCACCCCAGTCCGCGCCGATTGCCGCCAGTGCCGGCCGCATATAGCCTTCCCTCACAAAGTGACCCTGTGAAGGAGTATGCCGTAGATTTACGGCACACGCAACGGCATGGACCGCAAAAATACGGCACACGGCGCTTCTAAGGTTCTCTGGCGTCCAGACGCTGGCTGGAAGGCGCGCATGAAGGAGGTCATTGCGACCATCGGAGGAGTGCGGTCCGCCGCGATAGCTGCCGGCGTGTCAGAGGACCAGGTGGCCGGGTATCGAGACGGCAAATCCAAGCCTGCGCTCCCCGCGATCGTTGGGTTAGCTCGCGCGGCCGATGTCAATCTTCACTGGCTGGCGACTGGGGAGGGCCCCAAAGAGAGCGAGCAGCAGCTCACACGTCAGCTGCTTCCAGGATCAGATATCCTGCTAGTTCCTAGGGTCGCGCTGGAGCTCGCGTCTCTGTCACCCCCGGCACTGAGGCGAACTGGCGAAGTCGTCGCTCTCTCTGCTGATGCAGCTCGTGAGGCGCAGAATTTGGATGTAGCCACTTTGGCAGTGGCCGATGCGCGCGGGCTCAGCCTGGTGCTCCCTGGCGTAGAGCTGGCTGACATCTTCATCGACACAGCTCAAACGGAGGTCCGGCCGGAGGGCTCGATCTTCGTATTTGCGCAGGGCGCGGAGGTGTTCGTGCGGTGGCTACAGCTGGATCCTGACGGTCTTCTTGTTGGCGAGCCAGGCAAGACTTCCGCGCATAGGCTGCTCACGGTGCCAGTTACTGTACTAGGCCGAGTGTTTCGGTTGGCGGGCAGCACCAGCTACGCTTGATCGCAACGATATCGTCGGTTAGGAACACTGTCTCTGTGCCACCTTTTGTGGAGCACAAGGGTAGTCATTAGCGGCTCAGAGCCTTGTCTGAGGCCGGTTTCGTGGAAGGTGGCACAGGTCGCACATGGCGACCGCATTGGGTGCTACCTAGCGACAGCATTTCAACGGTTTAGCGGTGTCTTCTGGGCGTATTCCTGCCGCCATGGGAAGGACCATCTGTCAGCGCTGCGCTACTGCGATACATCTCCCATTGCACGCGAGACCCGGTTTTTTTCGCGCAATCAATGTGTTGTCGTTACGCCCCCGCGCCATCCCGGCGGTGAACGGCCGATCCCACATCCTTTCCAAGGAAGAACCATCTGTCGGGTTACAGTGACCGCCCCTTCCGTGCACCGGCAAAACGCGGCTCTCCGGCGGCCCGCTCTCTCCGAACCTGTTGACCAGCGCGATCGAGTACATCGGACAAAAGGCTGCGAAATCAGTAGCTTGCGGGCGAGCTGATTTGCGGTGTTTCGCAGGTTAGGTTGGATGCCCAAGGTGGCGGCAGCAAACCGCACTTCAGCGCGAGACCTCCGCCCGATTGGCCATAATTGCTGCAACGCAAGCGGCCGCCGCATCCGTGAAGGTTGTGGATGGGCAAGCTAGCGGTCTGACTTCCAGCAGGTGAGGCGGGTCCCCGATCCAGGGGCTGCCCTTCATGATAGCAAGCCAGCCGCTCAAATTCTGCGAGCGCAAGGCCTGCTCGGCAGCAGTGATCTCCTCTTCGCTCGGGTCGCTGTGCCGACCAAGGGACACGTATCGCCCATCGGATGTGACAACTACCCAGCGACACTCACTAGATCGTTCAGGTCCTGACGACATGGACAAACCATGGCTTGCGTGTCGCAGGCCTGGAAGCGATTTCTTCGCGTACCCCAGGAGAGCGCATAGAGTGGGTGGTCCGATCTAGTGTCCAACTATATCGCTGGTAGGATGCCTGAGACGTCCGGAGTTTGGATCACCGGAAACCCTGCGCCCATCCTGTGATCCAGCGCGTCAGAAGTACGCGATGCGTAAGTGGTCGCCGAACCTATCAATGCACTCACAACGCTCTGCATAACAGGCGGACAAACGCCGTTCCCCAGCATCTTTATCTTGTCTCGTCTAGTACCCTGATCGAGGACGTAGTCATCACTAAAGCCCATCGCGCGCTGTAGTTCGTCCACCTGCAGCATTCGCATGCGAGGCTCGCCGCCAATCCATTCGACAAGGCCGAACCGATCAAGGGTTGTCAGAGTGCGAATTGGTCGATCGAGCGGCTGCCAACCCCCTGCTCCATCGCTACTGTAGTAGACGATCAGGAAAGGGATCTCACGTCCAAGCGTCTCGATTGCACGCCTAGCGCGTGCGATAGTCGGTTCTGCCAGACCGCCATCAAACAACGGGCGGGTCTTATAGGTTCCAGTGGGAGCAAGGATGTCGGTGACAGTCCGACGGCGATCTGCCAGCGGTCTGGGACGCTCAGGCGGCTCATCTTTACTGCACATTAGAAAAATTCGACGACGGGTCTGCGGGACACCAAAGTCCTGAGCATCGAGCACATGCTCCGTTACATGCATATGCTCTTTGAGCGCTGCAAGGAAGTTGGTATATCGCTCCCACGAACGCATTTGAATTACATTTTCGATTACCGCCCAGCGCGGACTCAGGTTCCTTATGAACTTGAGTACATGGAACGCAGTTGCCCGGCTTGCTTCATCCTTAACTCGCGCACCGCGCGCTGGCGTGTGGCTGGTGCACTCAGGGGACGCCAGGACAAGGTCGACATGGCCGAGGTCGCCGAGGAGGGCTCTGTCCGATCGGCGGTTTAGACGCGTTTGAACGACCCGCGCGTTGGGGAAGTTACGACGGTAGGTCGCCGCCGCCATGCCCCACGCATCGACGGCCCCCACCATTTCGACACCTGCAGCGCGGGCACCCCAGGAGCTCCCGCCACCACCGCAAAACAGATCAATGCCGCGAATCGCCATCACAGACAATTCGTAACAGGCCGAGCGAAGCAGTGCGAGCCCGAGCGAACGTTCGCGAAAGACCGGGTGTCAGCGCGAACCTTTTAACGCCGTTGTCACCCGAGCCAAACTGCCCTCGGGGTCGCGCGCAAGCTGGTGTTCCCAGATGCGGATGACTCGCCATCCGGATCGCCTGAGGCGCCGAAAGTTTCTGGCGTCTCTGACCCTTGTTGCTTCGATCTTGGCCTCCCAGGCTACCGACAACTTGTCGCGCCACACCGGGAAACGCCAGCCGTGCCAGAAGTCGCCATCGACGAAGACGGCAATTCGCTGATCGCGAAACACAAAGTCAGGCCTGCCAGGCAGGTCTCGGGCATGACTCTCGAAGGTCAGGCCTGCATCGCGGAGCAGGCCGGCGACGATCCGCTCGGGGCCCGTATCGCGCCCCCTAATCTTTGCCATGACGGCGCTGCGCTTCTCCGGGGACATGATATCGCCCCTGTGTCGACGCATGCTGTTGCATTGGGGGGGCCGTACGTGTGTCGACTGCGAGGCGCCCCTATTGGCGACCGGCTGCTTTCTCGGCACCCTCTGCCCCTCCCTGCGGGCTTGAACTTCTAGCCACAGGAGACGACGTTAATCCGCATTAGATTAAACGAGAGGGGTTCTTGTCGCCTTGTCATTTCGTACCGCTTCTCAACACCTAGAGCGAATCGGTCCCGGGGGAACGCGGCTTGAGCGCGTCGCCTAGTCTGGGGACGCTTTTCCGTCTGGCCTTAGCCTCGGGTGTTGTGGCTGCAGTCGTGACGAATCTCAAACGCGGCGCGCCGCTTGACGGTCGCGACGCCCAGGGACGCACGCCACTCATGCTGGCAGCCATGCGCGGTCACGTCGATGTCTGTCGGGTACTGCTGCAGGCTGGCGCTGACACCACCCTCCGTGACCTGAACGGTAATGACGCCGTCGCGCTTGCGCGGGCGAAAGGCCACCTCCAGGTCCTCACTCTTCTGGAGCACCAATGTTGGCCAAGTGCGCCGGCCCCCGCTAAGAGGTATTCAGTTGTCGGGGATGACGGCGAAGGGAAGTCGATCCCTGCTGCCCTTTCCCCGCAAGAGCCGAATGCACAGCAGCATGAGGTCCACACTGCGTCTGGCTTGGTGCCTACACCCGCGCCGTCCGTCGAGTCTACTGACCTTCTCATGTCGCCTGGTGCGGCACTCGCTCGCAGGAAGGCTGAGGACGGTTCTTCGGACGCGATGGGCGCGCCGATCGGAGCCGACACCCTAGCGACAGATACGGTCTCGAGCGGGCAAGGCGAGGCACAATGGGAGCCTGAACCTGAGCCTGACCTGACGTCTTCCGGGGTGGAGATCGCCGCTGCGGCGGCAGACCGCGAGAAGGCAGTCAGCCGGCATGCGGCTGAGCTGCCGGCCGCCGACTGGACCGACACGCACATCGACCTCCCTGACACGGCACCGGACTGGGCGGACGCGTTCAAGCAGGGATCTGACGGCTTTCGCGCAGTCACCGACCTAATATTGGCCGGTCTTCGCGAGGGCTGCATCCTTGCCGAGGAACTCGATGCACTGCGTGAAAGCCTAGTCGACGGGGAACGGGGAAACCGCTTTGTCGCGGCGCTTGAGATCCTGCTGGAGGACCTCGGGATCCTCGTGGAAAACGAGCATGCCATCGACTGGGCACGCATGGCCGTTGTCGAGGGCGATGACCTGCAGACGATCGGGGCCGCATACGAGGTCGCAGCAGCAGCGGACCGCCTGACCGAGATCTGGGGCGGATCGCCCGATGCAGAGCGTGTTCTGCTAGACACCGCGGCGGGCGCGCCAGTTCTCTCCAAGGCGACGGAGACGCGCCTTTTCCGCGAACTCGCTGCGTCGCTGGCCTTCCTGCGGAGAGCTGCTGCCTCCAACCCTCTGACGGCAGCCATTTTCGAGAGTTGGGCGGATCAGCTTGATGCCCGGTCCGTGCTTCCGCGGGACATTTCGGAGGCTGGCTGGGGTGCAGACGACCAGGACGAGGCGGACGCATCGGATCCTGATCAGGACGCCCAGGCAGAACCCGGAGAGAGGGCCTTCGCCGACTTCCCGGGCGATGCAGGAACTCCGGCAACATATGCCCTGGCAACGCATCTCCGTGCGACCGCGAGGACACTCCTTCAGCGAGGTGCGGCGCAGGAACTTCTGGCTGCTGCTCGACTCACGCCTCGCCGTATTCTGGAGCTGACCGAGGCATGTCTGGGTCAGCATGAAACGTGTCGCCGTGAAGGCCTGCGCGCCAGCATCCGGCGCTCGGATGAAATCGGCCACGAACTTGCTGTGCTGCGGCGGCCAGCTTTCGAGGCACAGCAGCCGACTGGACCGGCAGGCCTCAACGATGTCTTCCAGCGCTACGTCAACGCGCGACAGGCGATCGTCGAGGCTAATCTGAAGCGCGTGGTCTGGCTGGCTCGCCGCTATGCCCGTCCCGCTGTGCCGTTCCTCGATCTCGTGCAAGAGGGTCAGATCGGACTGCTGCGGGCCATAGACCGCTTCGATCCCGACCGCGGCTTCCGCTTCAGCACATACGCGACATGGTGGATCCGGCAGTCGATAAGCCGCTACGTGCAGGACCAGGGGCGCACGGTCCGCGTGCCGGTGCATATGCTGGAGCGGATCGCTAAGGCGAAACGTGTTTCAGAAGCTTTGCGGGCCAAGACCGGGGTGGAGCCGACAACGGAAGAGCTTGCGGCCTCGCTGGAGGCCGACGTTGTGCCAGTCCAACGCGCCCTGGCCGCAGATCTCGAGGGTGTCTCTTTCGACGATATGCGGAGCCTGCTTGACGAGGAGGCTGTGCTTCCTGCCCCCCTCGTTGACGAGGCAACGCCCCTGACGGCCTTGCTGCACCATGACCTGCGACGGCTTGTCGCCGCCAGCCTCCGCAGACTGGATGCACGTCAGGCCCGCATAATCGATCTGCGCTTCGGGCTGACGGACGGCAATCCGTTGACGCTCGAGGAGGTGGGGCGGTTCTACAGCGTCACGCGCGAGCGGATCAGGCAAATCGAGACCAAGGCTCTGAAGCGCCTGCCGCGACTGCTGCCGAACCGTCAATTCGTGAACCTCGTACCATGACGGGCAACCGCCCACCCCGGAGAATCTTGGCGCCGCCAAAGGCGACAGCGATGATCGAAGCCCTTCGTGGCCTCGGCTATTCGACATCCTCGGCCCTGGCGGACATTATCGACAACAGTGTTGCGGCAGCAGCGTCAAAAGTCGACATCGAGTTCGTCTGGGCAGGTCCGTCGTCGTATGTAACCATCGTCGACGATGGTCGCGGAATGGACGCTGCGGACCTCGAGCGTGCCATGCGCCTAGGCGACCGCAATCCGCTCGACCCCCGCGCCCCTGGTGACCTCGGACGCTTCGGCATTGGTCTGAAGACCGCTTCGTTCTCGCAATGCCGCCGTCTGACGGTCGCGAGCCGACAGGCTGCGTCAGTGTCCTGCCTCCGCTGGGACCTGGACGAGATTGCTGGGAACGGTGGGCACGAATGGGAACTCATCGAGGGAACAGCACCCGGATCGGAACAGCTGCTGGCCGCTCTGCCGACGGAAGGGACGGGGACCTTGGTGGTGTGGGAGGTAATGGACCGGATCGTCACCTCGGGCTTCCGCGAGCAGGACATGCTCGACCTGATCGACCGGGTGGAGCGCCATCTCGCGATGGTCTTCCATCGCTATATCGAGGGTGTACGCCCACGCTTCAGGATCAGCCTGAACGGGCGTCGCGTGGAGCCATGGGATCCCTTCCTGAAGGATCATCGGGACACATGGTCTTCTCCCGTGGAGCGCATCCCGAGTTCGGCAGGGGCGATCGTCGTCCAGGCCCATGTACTGCCGCACAAGGACCGCCTTGATTTGCGTGCCTTCGCTGCCGGAGGCGGGGCTGATGGCTGGACCGCACAGCAGGGCTTCTACGTTTATCGTCAGGAGCGGCTGCTCCTCGGCGGCACATGGCTCGGCCTTGGACGGGGGCGGGCATGGACCAAGGAGGAAGCCCACCGCCTCGCACGCATCCGGGTCGAGATCGGCTCCGACGCCGATGCAGCCTGGAAGATCGACGTCCGCAAATCGACAGCCCGTCCACCGGTAGAGGTCCGCCCCCGGCTCACGGCACTCGCGGAGGACACGCGCGAACGTGCGCGACGGGTCTTCGCATGGCGCGGGCGTGTGATTGCCAGACGGACGGGGCAGCCGATCGTCCAGGCCTGGACCGCCCAGCATACGGCAGATGGCGTGCGCTATCGGATCGACGAGACGCACCCCGCCGTGGCTGCCGTGCTCCACCAGGCAGGCGACCTGACGTCACTCGTCCGGGCGATGCTCCGTGTGGTCGAGGAGACGGTCCCCGTGCAGAGGATCTGGCTCGACACGGCAGAAGCGAAGGAGACGCCGCGCACGGGCTTCACCGCATCGCCACCTGCAGAGGTCCGTCAGGTTCTCGACGTGATGTACCGGAGCCTCGTCCGGCGCCGTGGCCTCAGCCCTGCCGAAGCCCGGGAGCGGCTGCTCCTATCCGAACCGTTCGACGGCTACCCGGACCTCGTCGCTGCACTTCCTGACATTCCTGCCAATGAGGCCTGAGCGCGAATGAACGCAAAGCCGGAAACGCACGCGCAGAAGGTGGTCAAGTTCGTGCAGGAGCTCCTGCTGGAGGAGACTGACCGGAGCAGGATCGGGCCGGCGCTGATCGCCGATCAGATCGACCTCGTTCTCAGGATGAAACCGTCATGGGGCGAAGACCTTGATCGGGCAGCGGTCACGGAGGAACTCATCCGCCGCTTCTCTATGTGGATCGGCCGTGACGGAACGCTGAAGAACGATGCCGGACATGTCGCTTGGCTGGAGGCTGCGCGGAAGAAGGATTGGCGTCTCTGGCAGAGATACCGAGAGTGGCTTGAGCGCGACCTTCCGCTTGATGCCATCGACGCTCTTGACCGATCGACTGACGGCATACTCGGGCTGCTTGAGGATCCCCGGCGTGAGGGTGACTGGGATCGCCGCGGGCTCGTGGTCGGCCATGTGCAGTCGGGGAAGACGGGCAACTACACCGGGCTGATCTGCAAGGCGGCGGATGCCGGCTACAAGATCATCATCGTCCTCGCCGGGCTTCACAACAACCTGCGTGCGCAGACCCAGATGCGCCTTGATGAGGGCTTCCTGGGATACGCTACAGCTCCCCTGGCCGGCGACACCGCACCGATCGGCGTCAGCGAGATCGACGGGGATCCCACGATCCGGCCAAACTACGTGACCAACCGAACCAACAACGGCGACTTCTCGACTGCCATTGCGCGGAACCTCGGCATAAGCCCCGAACAGCGGCCATGGCTTTTCGTGGTCAAGAAGAACAAGACGGTCCTCACGCGCCTCCTTGCCTGGGTCAGGAACCATGTCGCCGACTCGAGGGATCAGGAGACAGGCCGCAGGCTTGTGACGAAGCTGCCGCTCCTGCTTATCGACGACGAAGCTGACCATGCGTCGGTCGACACCGGCGAGCAGGTCTTCGATGAGCAGGGGAGGCCGGACGAGAACCACTCCCCGACCGAGATCAACAAGCTCATCCGGAGACTGCTGCACTCGTTCACGCGATCAGCCTACGTCGGATACACGGCGACGCCTTTTGCAAACATCTTCATTCACGAACGAGGTGCCACTCGCGAGGAAGGGCCGGACCTGTTCCCGAGCGCGTTCATCGTCAATCTTGCGGCGCCTTCGACCTACGTCGGCCCTGCGCGCATATTCGGTCTCCGCAGCACGAACGGACGTGATGGCGGCCTCCCTCTGGTCAGGGTTGTGGCCGATCACCAGGACGCCGCCGGTGGCGGCGGATGGATGCCACAGGGTCACAAGAGCACTCACAGCCCCCCCGCAGTCACTGCTGACCGGGTGCCGGCTTCGCTCAGGACGGCAATCCTTTCGTTCCTGCTGGCCTGCGCAGCGCGAAGCGTCCGAGGCCAGGGCAATCGACACTGCTCGATGCTGGTCCACGTCACTCGGTTCAACGCCGTACAGACCGAAGTGCATCGGCAGGTCGCTGACCTGATGGGCGGCATAACACAGCGCCTTCAGCGTCGCATCGACAGCGCACGCTTGGTCGACGACCTCCGGAAGCTCTGGGTGGAGGATTTCGTCCCGGCTACAGAGGCAGTCCGGACGCGTGTCGAGGATCCGTCGATCCGGCCGGTGAGTTGGGAGCAGATCGCGGAAGTCCTGCCTGATATCGCATCGGACATCGAGGTCCGGATGATCAACGGCACGGCGAAGGACGCGCTGGACTACGTCGATAATGCCGCGACGGGCCTCAAGGTCATCGCGATTGGCGGAGACAAGCTTGCGAGGGGCCTTACCCTCGAAGGGCTCTGCACGAGCTACTTCCTCCGAGCCTCGCGCATGTACGACACGCTGATGCAGATGGGGCGCTGGTTCGGCTACAGGCCCGGATACCTCGATCTCTGCCGCCTCTACACCACGTCCGATCTCATCGACTGGTTCGGGCATATCGCCGATGCATCCGAGGAACTGAGGGAGGAGTTCGATCTCATGCAGGCCAGCGGCGGGACGCCGCGCGACTACGGCCTGAAGGTCCAGTCACATGCGGTGCTGATGGTCACATCGCGTCTCAAGATGCGGTCGGCGAAGACCCTCATGCTGTCCTTCAGCGGGCAGGTGGTCGAGACGGTGGCCTTCCATCGCGACCCTGGAGTGCTGCGAGGCAATCTGAAGGCGCTACGAAGTTTGGTTGACGCCAACGGGGCACCGGACGAGGCACCAAGGATCGAGCGCGTCCGGCCTGGAGTAAGGCACCAATGGGAAGGAGCTCTCTGGCAGGCTGTTCCGGCAGACCGGATCACAGCATTCCTCGCCGCATACAAGACCCATCGCGATGCCTACAAGACAGACGCACGTCTTCTTGCCGAGTTCATTGAGTCGATGTCCAAGGGTGGTGAGTTGACGTCCTGGACCGTTGCCGTTCTCGGTGGTGGTGAGCGGAGTGTGATCGATCTCGGGCAAGGCCTCGCGGTGAAGATGCCGAAGCGCACCCACCGCACGTTCACGGCGGACCGGTTCTCGATCGGGCGACTTCTTGCTCCCCGAGATGAAGCCATTGACCTAGACGCCGACGCTTGGGCTGCAGCACTCGACCTGACAAAAGCGGCGTGGAAAGCAGACGCGGGCCGCAATCAGTCGGGTGAGCCTGACTCGCCCAACGGAATCGCGATAAGGCGAGTGCGCGGTTTCGGTGCTCATGACGTCCAATCGAAATCCGAGCTCGGATTGCTTCTGTTGTATGTACTCGATCCCAAAGAGACTGGTGTCGAGTTCCCGGCCGATGTGGAGGGGATCGTTGGCCTCGGCATAAGCTTTCCGGGCAGCCGGTCGGGCGTGAAGGTGGAGTACAAGGTCAACAACGTGCTCTGGGAACAGGAATATGGCTCCTCGGAGTGACGCGGTGCGGCTGGGAGAGGCTTGGCGGGCTCTGGCCGGCGATGCAGGCGCATCCGGCTGGCGGACCGTTCACTTGGTGCAACTTGGCGAGGTAGCCATTCTGGCCGGGCGCCAGAAGCCGGATGATCTCGAGGCATTGCTTATTGGTTTCCGCCATGCCCGTCTGCCACTTCCGAGCCGGCTGCCGGCCGGCAGGGGCTTTTCCGTCGAGGCGACCCGGCATCCTAGTCACCCGAACCTCCTGCTTTTGGCGTTGACGCGAAAGCAGGGTGCGAGGACGGACCTGTTCGAGGCGATGGCGCAGGATCTCATCGCCGTGCTTGCGGACGCGCTTGATGAGGACGAGCAGACTGTCGTGAATGTCCTCCTCGCTCGTATCCGCGCTTGGCAGGACTTCATGTCGTATCCGCGCGCCGGTATCCTAAGCGAAGATGAGGAGATCGGACTGCACGGCGAGCTCGTCGTGCTCGAACAGCTGTTGGCAGCACTTCCGGACGCCGCAGCGGTCGTGGACATGTGGCAGGGCCCACTCCGCGGCCTCCACGACTTCATGCTTCCTTTAGGAGCCATGGAAGCCAAGGCGACAACTTCGGCCACCGGCTTCAGGGCCACGATCGGATCCCTGGAGCAGTTGGACGTCTCGATCAGGTCGCCAATCTACCTTGCCGCTGCGCGGTTGGCAGCCTCGAGTGCCGGATTGACGCTGCCGCAGCGTGTCGCGCAGTTGCGAGCGTTGCTGACGATGCGTGGTAGCGAAGCCGTTCAAGCCTTCTCCGCTCGTCTGCTCCGCGCCGGCTATATCGACGCGTTCGCCGACCAATATGCGCGGCGTCTGATCGTATCTGACCTACGCTGGATCGATGTGCGCGCCGATTTCCCGCTCCTGACTTCTGCGTCGGTGCCGAGTGGCGTGGTGTCAGCGCGGTACGTGATTGACCTGGACATGCATCCACTTCCGACAACCTCGCTTGCGACCATCCTGGAGGCGGCAGGCCTGAAATGACGCTTGAGGATTTCCTGCAGCAGCTCCAGATCGATATCCGCGAGCGCATGGCGGAGGGCAATGCTCCGCCGTACAGCGAGATGGTTTTTGCCGAGCTCGTCATGGACCACATGGCGGAAATTGGCATGACTTCTGATCCGATGGTCTGCCATTACGCGGCACGCGTAGATCGTGCCGAGCTCAGGCTGAGCGGCTACGCGGTTAGTCGAGACGACGAACAGTTGGATCTGTTCGTAAGCCTCTACGACGGAAAGAACAGTGTTGCACCCATCCCAGACAGCGAGACAACGCAGGCGGCGGGCCGGTGCGTTGCCTTCCTGGCAAAGTGCGCTGAGGGGCGTCTCGCGAGCCGGATTGACGAGGCAAACGAGGCACACGAGCTCGCGCAGATCATCGAGATGATCTTCTCAAAGCTGGACCACATCACCATCCACGTGCTGACCGATCGCGTCGCGAAGTCGAAGAGCTTCAAGAGCCGCGAGGTGAACGGGAAAACAGTGCGCCTGGAGGTTATGGATATCGAGCGCCTGTATCGTCACCTGTCCGAGGGGAAGCCGCGGGACGAGATGGTGCTCGACTTCAAGTCCCTGTCGGGCGCGCCCCTGCCATGTGTGCTTATTCCCGGTCAGGACACCGTTTACAGCGTCGCACTCGCCGTGCTCCCAGGCGAAGCACTGCGGGCGACCTATGAGAAGTTTGGCGCGCGCCTGCTGGAAGCAAATGTCCGTTCTTTCTTAAGTACGACGAACAAGGTGAACCGCGGCATCCGTGACACGCTCCGGACCAGCCCCGAGCACTTCATGGCGTTCAACAACGGCGTGGTGATGATCGCCGATGATGCCGGGTATGAGACTACGGCTGATGGCGGACCCGGCATCGCGTGGCTGCGCGGCGTTCAGATCGTGAACGGCGGCCAGACGACGGCGTCGATCTACTTTACCAAAAGGAAGGCTCCGGACACTGACCTGCGCTCGGTCCGCGTTCCAGCGAAGATCATCATTCTCGGCACTGTGGGCGAGGACGGCGAGGCAGCGCGGGAGGTGTTGGTGTCCAACGTCTCGCGTTTCGCGAACAGTCAGAGTGCGGTGAAGGTCTCCGACCTCTCGGCCAATCGCCCGTTTCACCGCCAGCTCGAGCAATTGTCGCAGTCGACCTTTTGCCCTGATGGCACGACGCGCTGGTTCTACGAACGAGCGGCGGGTAGCTACAACGTCATGTTGGCCCGGAAAGGCGATACGGGGCCTCGCTTGAAGAAGCTGAAGGCGGAGTTCCCGCCATCGAAGAAGTTCAATAAGACCGAGTTGGCAAAGTGCCTCATGACTTGGGCCGGGTTTCCGCAGATTGCCAGTTTCGGCCTTCAGAAGAACTTTGAGAGGTTCAGCCAGCTGCTTGACGAGGAGGAAGGCGCGGCGCGGTGGCCGATTTCCAGCGCAGCTGACTACAAGCGTATGGTTGCACAGGTTATCATTTTCCGGACTGTCCAGAAGCTCGTGAGGCCGCTGGTTCCCGCCTTCCAGGCAAACGTAACGGTCTACACGGTGGCGCTTCTGTCGGAGCGGCTGCGTGCACAGATCGATCTCGATAAGATCTGGGCAGAGCAAGCCGCGACGCCACAGGTAGTCGCGGTGGCAGCGGCTTGGGCGAAGCAGGTAGACGAAGCGTTGCAGGTGTCAGCTGCGGGCCGCATGGTGTCCGAGTGGGCAAAGAAGCAGGATTGCTGGGAGTACGTCCGCTCTCTGAGCTTGCCTGATCAACCAACTAAATGATGCTCCCGGTGGAGATCGTTCTGCTGACGCGCGGCTGCCTCCAGCGCTCGGCCGGCCAGCCTATCGCGTTGTTCGCGCCATATCGCAGAAGGTGGCTCCATCAGCCCCGGCAGCGTCATCCCCTCCGGCTGCCGCCCGTTCAGGATCGCCTCGACGATGTCCGGCGCCAGCAGCGTCAGCCGCAGCACGCGGCAGACGTAGGAGCGGTTGATCTTCTCCGCGTCCGCGAGCTCGGTGAGCGTCGCGAAGCGCCCCTCTTCCAGCATCCACCGCCAGCGGAACGCGCGGGCCACGGCCTTGATCAGCGTGATGTCCTGGCGGCGCTCGATCGCCAAGACGTTGGGCGTGATGATCGCCTTGCGGCCACCGCGCTTTTTCACCGAGAGCGGGATGACGACGGTGAGCGTCTGCGGCGCGTCGCTCATGCGGCCGCCCTCCCCGTGCTGCCGGTCTTGGCGGCCAGTTCACGCACCAGGCTCCCGAGCCCATCCAGCCGCAGCCGCACGGCGGCGCCGCTCGCCAGGACGTCGACTCGCTCGACTAGCAGCCGCACGATGCGCGCCTGCTCGGCGTGGAACAGCTCGTCCCAGAGAGGCTCGATGCGTTCCAGAGCGGTGCGCACCTCCTGCTCGCTCGCGTCCGTCGCGCCACGTGCAGCCTGCCAGGTGCCGACCACGATCTCGGGCTGCCGCAGCAGGGCGCGGACCTGAGCCAGCACGCCGCCCTCGATTTCCCCGGCCGGCACGCGCGCGATCTCCGGCCGCTCCGTGCCCCCGCCCTGCAGCACCGCCTGGCTGACGTAGTAGCGGTACATCCGCCCGCCCCTGCCGCGGCTGTGGCTCGGCGACATTGCCCGTCCGTCGCTGTCGAAGACGAGGCCGCGCAGCAGTGGCGCGGTGGCGTTGCGCGTGCGGTTGACGCGGACCCGCGGGTTCACCTGCAGCATGGCATGCGCCGCGTCCCACTGCGCCTGGCTGACGATGGCGTCGTGCTCGCCGGGATAGGACGTGCCCTTGTGCACGGCCTCGCCGAGATACACGCGGTTGGTCAGGATCCGATAGACGTCGCTCTTCGTGAGCGCGCGGCCACGTTTCGACGTCGCGCCCTCGGCGCGCAGCGCCTGCACCAGCCGCGTGCAGGACTCCATCTCCGCAAAACCCTGGAAGATGCGCCGCACCAGCGCGGCCTCAGCGTCGTTGATCACCAGCTTGCGGTCGCGCACGTCGTAGCCGAGCGGCACAAAGCCCCCCATCCACATCCCGCGCTTGCGTGAGGCGGCGAATTTGTCGCGGATGCGCTCGCCGATGACCTCTCTTTCGAACTGGGCAAAGCTGAGCAGGATGTTCAGCGTCAGCCGGCCCATGCTGGTCGTCGTGTTGAAGGACTGCGTCACCGAGACGAAGGTCACCTCGTTCGCGTCGAACACCTCGACCAGCTTGCTGAAGTCCAGCAGCGATCGGCTGAGGCGGTCGATCTTGTAGACGACCACGACGTCGACGAGGCCTTCCTGGATGTCAGCGATGAGGCGCTTGAGCGCGGGACGTTCGAGGGTGCCGCCCGAGATCCCCCCGTCGTCGTAGCGGTTGCGCACCAGCGCCCAGCCCTCGGAGCGCTGCGAGGCGACATAGGCCTCACAGGCCTCGCGTTGCGCATCGAGGGAGTTGAACTCCATGTCGAGGCCTTCCTCGCTCGACTTCCGTGTGTAGATCGCACAGCGCAGCTTGCGCACGGTCGCCGGCATGTCGCCGCTGGTCTTCGCGTCGCGCTTCATGCGGCGCTCCGGCTCGGGCGCAGCCCGAAGAAGGCGCGCCCGTTCCAGCGCGTGCCGGTGATGGCGCGGGCGATGGCCGAGAGCGACTGGTAGGGTCGCCCCTGGTACTCGTAGCCGGCGCGCGTGACGGTGACGACGTACTCGACGCCCTGGTACTCGCGGATCAGCTGCGTGCCGGCGATCGGCCGATCGTCACCGCGCATCCGCCGCACGGTGACCTTGCCGCCATCGAACTGCCGGCCCAGAGCCTCGAGCCGCTCGATCGTCTCGGGCTTCAGGCCTCCATAGGCGAGCTCCTGGATGCGGTAGGCCAACCGGCTTTCCAGGAAGCGCCGGTTGTAGGGCGGCGGCTCGGTGCCGAAGAGCGCGCGCCATTGCTGCTTCAGCTCAGGCGTGGCCGTGGTCTTCAGCGCGGCAAGCCGGCCCAGCACATCGGCGGCGGGGATGCTCGGCGCGACGAACGTCGGCGCGGCGGCGGTCTTCTTCCTGGTCATGCGTCCTCTGTCTCTCTGGGGTTCGCATGACCACTCGGGTGGGCGGTGAAGTGTAGCGACGTCTCTCCCCTGCCCCCGACCCCGTCGTCGATCTCGGCGATGCTGCGGCGCCGCTGCCGCACGATCCCGCGCGCGAGGATCTCGCAGACCTCGCGCAGATGGGGTGGCAGAGTGGATGTTGCTTGACCGACTCGACCGCTCATTGGCAGCGCCTCTCGGCATGATCAGCGAGCATCGCTTGCCGACAGAGCGCAAGGTACGGGATTGCATTGGCATGAATGATCAGACGGATCGGCCCGATGATGCGATGACCCTGGCTCAGGCCCTCCGAGAGATTTGCAGTCGCGACGTCCTGACGCAGCTGCTGCAGGCAGAACAGCTGTTCACGAGGACTGAGTTGCGTGACCTGGAGAAGCCCGAAGCTCTCAAGGCCATGAACGACGAACACGCTCGCTACCTCTCCCTGAGCCAGCGAAAGGATCGGCATGGACTCCTCGATAGGGCCTGGGCCGCCATCCAACACGACGTCCAGATGCGTTTGCAGAGCGAGGAGTGCTTCATGACGGGCGTGCCGCGACGCCCCATGGGCACGACAGATCGCGTTCTGATCCCAGGGGTCTGGGCGACTCGCTTCAAGTTCGACTTCTTCCGCAACGTTGTCTGGGGCACCGCCGGGAGTTACGACGCCGTACGCATCCACTTGCAGCATCCCGACGCAGCAAGGACGGTTGCCTTCGAAGCGGTGACGACGGATCGCCCGACGGAAAAGCCAGTGAGCACCAACGAGCTTTCGGCCCAGCAGGAAATGGAAGCGAGACCTGAGGCCAGCGGCTCTCGGCGAAGAGGGCGCCCCCCATTTCCATTCGGCGACTTGGTGAAGATCGCCAGGCTTCGCTTGCATACGCGTCACGCTGCAAACAAGGCTGAGGCAACCGCTCTCCGCGAACTGTTCCAACGTCAGCACGTTGGCAAGCAGGCTCCGGCTTTCGCAACGATCGAGGACCATTTGCAGAGGATCTACGAGCAAGCGGCTCGGGAGGAAGCGTCGGAAAAGCCGTAAAACCGTAGAAATCAATTCCACGGGTTTAGCGGTTTCTCGGCACGCGCGGCGCGCCGCCTCTCCGTGACATGGTTTGGGCATGGCGAGCGACATGCCCTACAGCGATCTCGACGGTGGCGGCGTCTACGGCTTCACGTTCGGCGTGTATGACCAGACGAGCGCGTGGAACGACGTCCGGGCCCTGACATGGCCCGCGCTTTCGACGCTCCTGACCGAGCACCCGTTTGGTCAGAAGGAAGGCACATGCATCGTGCCGGCGGTGTTCACTGGGCCGGACCGGAAGAAGGCCCAGGCGACGCAGATCGACGTCGCGTTCCTCGACTCCGACCAGGGCACGACGCTGGACGAGATCAGGGCGGCGATCGTCAGGCGTGGCTGGGCCGCGATCATCTCCTCGACGCACTCGCACGGCACCACGCGCACCAAGGTCAAGCGCGACGCGTTCGAGAAGTTCGCGGCGCGGCATCGTGATCCCGACAGCACCGCAGAAGCCTTCCTCATTCAGGAGAAGGGCTACCGCGCCGCCGTCGCCCAGGGCGCGAAGGTCGTCGGGCAGACCGACGAGCACGTCGTCCTCGAGCATGCACCCTGCCCGAAGTTCCGCATCGCCATTCCGCTGCTGCGACCGTGGCGTGCCGACAACTATGCGAGCCAGGACGACGCCAACGACGGCTGGAAGGAACGCATCGAAGCGCTCGCTGCAGAGCTCGGCCTCGACCACGACCAGTCCTGCACCGACACCTCGCGGCTCTTCTTCCTGCCGCGGCGGCCGCAGGACGGGCCTGAGCCGGAGACGGCAGTGCTCGAAGGCGCGCCTTGCGATCTGTTCGCCCTTCCCGCTGCGCCGACGCCGCTGGCGCGAGTCACGCATCCGACCGGCCGCAGCGCCGTCGCCGCGCCCGCTGACCTGACGGTCACAGAGCCCGCGAGCCGCGAGGTTTTCGATCTTGCTGCGTGGGCCCGCACCTACGGGCGTCGCTTCGAGATCGCCGCGGCGCTGCGAGCACGGCATCCCGCCGCACTGGTCAGCTACGTCGCCGACGGCTGCAAGCACCACATCCGTTGCCCGAACGAGGCAGCCCACACCGAGCCCGGCCAGGACCGCTCGACCTTCGTCGTGAACGCCAGCCAGAGCGGCACTAAGGGCTTCGTCATCCACTGCATGCACAATCACTGCACTGGTCGGGACCGGCTGCTGTTCCTGAAGCAGATGCTCGAGCAGCGCTGGCTCAGCGTCGACGACCTCATCAATCCGGATTTCCTTGGCGAGGTTGGTCGACCGTTGATCCGCTACGAACCCGGCGACCTACCGACGATCGTGGACCTGGCTGAGACGGCGCTGATCGAGAGCAGCGTGGGGCTCTACCAGCATGGTGGCATGATCGTCCGGCCCGGTCAGGTGCCGGTGGCGATCAATGGTGGCAGGACGGTTTCGGCGCAGCGCATCGTCCCGGTCGGCGACCATGCGATCGCCGAGGCCATGACCAAAGCCGCCTCGTGGGAGAAGCTCGACAAACGCGCAAACCGCTGGGTCCGGATCGACGCTCCCCCGATCGTCGCGCAGACCTACCGCGATCGTGTCGGGCTCTGGCAGCTGCCGGTGCTCAGCGGGATCATCACCGCCCCGACACTGCGTGCCGACGGAACCATCCTCGATCGCCCAGGCTACGACGGCAGCACGGGCCTCCTTTACGAGCCCGGCGCGACGAGCTTTCCGACGATTCGTTCGGCACCGTCGATGGATGATGCCGTCCGCTCACTCCTCCTCCTCGAGGAGCTGATCGGCACGTTCCCGTTCATCGACGCGGCGAGCCGTGCCGTGGCCCTCTCGGCGATCATGACGGCGTGTATCCGGCGCGCGCTGCCGACCGCGCCGCTCCATGCCTTCACGGCGCCGACCGCCGGATCTGGAAAGTCCCTGCTCGTGGATCTCGCCAGCGTCATCGCCACTGGCCGAGAGGCGAGCGTGATGGCGCAGGGGAAGTCTGAGGAGGAACTCGAAAAGCGCCTGGGCGCCCTCTTGCTCGCGGGCGACCTCGTCATTGCCATCGACAACTGTGAGGCCCCGCTCGGCGGCGATCTGCTCTGTTCGATGTTGACCCAGCCGATGGTCAGGGTGCGCATCCTTGGCCGCTCGGAAGCCTCTGAGCTTCCTGCCGCGGCCTTCGTCGCTGCCACCGGCAACAACCTGGCGCTGCTTGGCGACCTCACCCGCCGGTCGCTGCTCTGCACGCTCGATCCGGGCGAGGAGCGTCCAGAACTGCGGCGCTTCGAGATCAACCCTCTCGATCTCGCGCGAGCAGATCGTGGCAGTTACGTCGGAGCCGCATTGACCGTGCTGCGGGCCTACCACGTTGCCGGGAGGCCCGGCGCGCCAGAGCCGCTCGGGTCATTCGAGGCCTGGAGCGGTTGGGTGCGCGGCGCCCTGCTCTGGCTCGGCCGCGCAGACCCAGTCACGACGATGGAAGCGGCGCGCGCGCGTGATCCAAAGCTCGATGCGCTGCTCTCAGTGACGTCCCAATGGCAACAGGCGTTTGGCGTCGAGGCCGTCTCGGTGCGCGCGGTCATTGAGCGTGCAGCGGGCGGGGGCGACAGCGCTCAGAGTACCGCTCCTGACCTTCGCGAGGCGTTGCTCACCGTCGCGGGCGAGAGCGGTGCAATCAACAGCAGGCGGCTCGGCAAATGGCTGGCTGCCAACGAAGGGCGCGTTGTCAACGGCAGGCGCCTGCAGCGTGCGAACATCTCCGTCGGCATCCAGCGCTGGCGTCTTGTCGTCGATCCGAACGCAGCAAAGGAGTGCAACAGATGACCGTGGTGCCTTTGGTGCCTTTGACCCCCCTCTTTTCCCCTGATGTAGGAAAGTGTCAGAGAGAGAATGACATTTCTTATTGGGGGGTGGGATTAGCCCCTCGAAAGCCACCAAACCCACCAGACCTCGCTCGACCGCACCTCCACGCAGGAGGTCCTCGATGAGCGCGCTCTCCCCCTTCCCCGCTTACAAAAAGGCCCTGGTGGCGGAATTGGTCCCGTACGCCAGGAACGCGCGGACGCACAGCGACGCGCAGGTCGCCCAGATCGCAGCGTCGATCCGCGAGTTCGGCTTCACAAGTCCGCTCCTGGTCGACGGCGAGCGCGGCGTGATCGCGGGGCACGGTCGGCTGCTCGCGGCGCGGATGCTCGGCATGACCGAGGTGCCGGTGATCGAGCTGAGCCATCTCAGTCCCGCCCAGCGGCGCGCCTACGTCCTTGCCGACAACAAGCTCGCGCTGAACGCCGGCTGGGACGACGCGATGCTGCGGCTCGAGCTCGGTGAGCTTCACGCCGAGGGATTCGACCTCGGCCTCATCGGCTTCGACGACGGTGAGCTCGCAGCGCTGCTCACCGAGCCCACCAGCGGCCTCACCGACCCCGACGACGTGCCGGAGGCCCCTGCGGTGCCGACGAGCCGCGTGGGCGACGTGTGGCGCCTGGGACGGCACAGGTTGGCCTGTGGTGACTGTACCGACCCTGCGGTGGTCGAGGCCGTGCTCGCCGGCGTGCGGCCCCACCTCATGGTCACAGACCCGCCCTACGGCGTCGCTTACGACCCAGCCTGGCGCAACCGCGCAGGGGTCAGCACCACGAAGCGGGTCGGGGCCGTCGAGAACGACCACCGCGCAGACTGGCGCGAGGCCTGGGCGCTGTTCCCCGGCGACGTCGCCTACATCTGGCACGGCGCGCTGCACGCCACGACCGTCGCCGAGAGCCTGCTCGCCTCGGGCTTCGAGATCAGGGCCCAGATCATCTGGGCGAAGGAGAGGTTGGTGCTCGGCCGCGGCCACTACCATTGGCAGCACGAGCCATGCTGGTACGCCGTGCGCGGCCAGGGCCACTGGCAGGGCGATCGGCGCCAGACGACGCTCTGGTCGATCCCGAGCCGTGACCAGGATGCGGCGACGGTGCATGGCACGCAGAAGCCGGTCGAGTGCATGCGCCGACCGATCCAGAACAACAGCGCCCCTGGCCAGGCGGTCTACGAGCCTTTCTCTGGCTCCGGCACCACGCTCATCGCCGCCGAGACCACCGCCCGCGCCTGCCACGCGATTGAGCTCTCGCCCGCCTACGTCGACGTCGCGGTGTTGCGCTGGCAGGCCTTCACCGGCGAGGCGGCGACGCTCGAGGCCACGGGCGAGACGTTCGAGACGATCCAGCGGAAGCGAGCAGAGGAGGCCACCGATGCAGGGCGTACGGTTTGAGCCGACGGAGGAGCAGCGCCGCACCGTGCGTGCGATGAGCGGCTTCGGCATCCCCCAGGAGGACATCGCCACCTTCCTCGACATCGAGCCGAAGACGCTGCGCAAGCATTTTCGGCGGGAGCTCGATCGCGGCATGGTCGAGGCAACGGCGAAGGTGGCGCAGTCGCTGTTCCAGATGGCGACATCCGGCAACAACGTCGCGGCCGCGATTTTTTGGATGAAAGCCAGGGCTGGCTGGCGGGAGAAGCAGGAGATCCGCGTCGGCCCGACCAACCTCGATGAGGTGAGCGACGAGGAGCTCCTCCAGGTGATCCAGCACGTCCGCGACGCGATCGCCGAGGGCGAGGAACTGGCGGCCGAAGCGGCGCAACTCACCACGGAGCAGCAACCACCCTCCACCTGACCCCGTTCAACACCAACCAACGACCGTTGCTCGGTGACGAACAGATGCGATGGAGCGGATTGAAGGTGCCGGCAGCGCGCGCGATATCGATGGGATGAACAAGGCATTCGTCCGAGAGCCCGACGGCGAGGTACCAGAACGGCTGCCCGAGATCCCGGTCCCGCCTGGTCCCAATCCAGTGACCGCGGGCGGCCATGCGCTGATCGTCGCTGCCCTTGAGGCAATCGACCGTCGCCTTGCCGATCAGCGTGAGACGCTTGAGCACACGGAGGCAGAGCGCCTTCGGCGTGAGCGTCGTTACTGGGCAGCCCGCCTCGAGGCTGCGCGCATCACCGCACCACCTGCTGATCCCGACGAGATCGGCTTCGGCTCGCGCGTGACCGTTGCTTGGCCCCGGCGTGGCGAGGTCGCGCTTCGCATCGTTGGTGATGACGAGGCCGATCCTGCGCACGGGCTCATTGGCTGTTCAACTGGTGGTGCTGGCAGTTCGCAACGAGCCCTGAACGCGCTGCGGCGGGAGATGCTCAGAGACGTGCTCGAGCCAGCAGTCGCGTAATCGTCGTATGCGTCCAGGTGGCGCCACCCCGCGGCGTCGGGATGGCACGGTCGGTCAGTGCGCGGGCTAGTTCCGCGAGGCCCTCGACGCCATCCGCCCGCAGCGCCTCGATCTCGAGCAGGATGCGGTGCGCCGTGCGGTCGGCTTCGTCGCGCCTGACGTCGGCGGCGGCTAGCGCATCGGGCCCTGAGGCTGGCCGGTAGCCGCGATCCCCACCGAGACGCTTCCCCCGCGCCTTCGCCGCGGCCAGCGCCGCACGTGTGCGCTCGCTGATCAGCTCCCGCTCCTTCTGCGCCATCGCCGCGTAGACGCGCATCATCAGGTCATCCGCGCCAGGCATGTCGGCGGCACGGATCGCGACGCCCTCCTCCAGCAGCTGCGACAGCGTGTGCGCCCGCCGCGTGATGCGGTCGAGGCGGGCTGCAACCAGCACGGCGCCGAGCTGCCGGCAGCGCGCCAGTGCCGCCTGGAAGCCTGGCCGCCGGTCGTCCTTGCCGGAGGCGACGTCCGTGTACTCCGCCACCAACACCCAGCCCTGGCTCGCGACGAACCGCCTGTTGCTCTCGCTCTGCGCCTCCAGGCCGAGGCCGCTCTGGCCCTGCTCAGCCGTCGAGACGCGGGTCAGCCCGACCGCGTAGCGCGGCCGGGCGTCGTTCCGTCGCATCAACCTGCGATCCTGTAAATCGAGTAGGAGCCCTTTGCGCCCTGCTTGTTGGGCCCGACCTGGCGCACGCGCTCGATCACCTCGACGCTCAGGCCCCGCTTCTTCAGCCCGGCCAGGTACCCCCGCACCGTGTGCGGCGCCCAGCCGGTGGCCTCGATGATCTGCGCGATGCTCGCCCCATCCTCGCGGCGCAGAAGCGTCAGCACCGCCTCGTTCTTGGTGCCGGTTCGAGGCCCGCGGGGAGCCTTGGTGGCGGGCGCAAGGAGCGCCTTCAAGGCTTCCATCGCCGGAGCCAGGTCGCTGCCGCCCTCCCAGGCCGCGACCACCGCCTCGGCAGCCACGCGCAGGCCACCCACGCCGCGCCCCACAGACGGCCGCTGAGGGGCCTCCGGCTCCGACCGCCGCGTGGTTGGCTGCCAACGCCTCGACCGCATCCACGGTCTCGCTGTGAGGCATGGCAATGCTATTGGGCGCCTCCGACTCAGGCTCGGGGTTCTCCGGCCCGGCGATCAGCGCAGGATCGACGCCCAGCCGCTCGTCGCGCGAGCGGTCGTCGACCTCCTCCCCGATACCGATGGCCTCCAGCCCCGCTGCCGTGATCGCGAAGCCGCGCCACCCCTCCTCCGTCTCGAGGGTGAGGACATCGGGATCACGCGCCTCCACCTCGGCCAGCGCCAGCAGGCCGCGCTTGGCCAGCGCCTCGCACACGCGCTGCAGCGACGCGCCAGGCAGGCGCCTGGTCTTGGTCACAAGCCGGTCGTCGCGCGCTGCTGCTGCGCTCAGGACCATCAGGTGGGTGTCGGAAAGGGTCGTCATCATCAGGGCTCCTCGTCGCGGAGCCCGACCACCGGGCTCCTACGAGCCCAAGCCCCGAACCCGGGGCGCGATGCGGACGCTGCGCACCGCCTGGCTCAGCCGTGTGCGAATTCGCTGCGCCGGTGGTAGGCGTCCGTCACCTCGCGCAGCCGTCGGGTCCAATCGGCGAGGCTCGCCGCCTCGCCCCACAGCACCGCCTCGGGGTCGGCACCGAAATGCTCCGCGCTCATCGCCTGAAGCTCCGCCATCTGCGCGTCGAATGCCGCCTTCGCCGCAAGGAACGCCTCCAGGCTGCGCTGCTGGGTCACCGCCGCCCTCTCCGCCCGATCAACCCGCATCGCTCTCTCCACCCTCAACGTGGCCAACACGTCGCTCTGTGCGGGGACGAAGTGAAGCGGAAGAACGAGCAATGACATTGCGATCTTCGTGCGCCGGCAATCCGATCGTGATTCCAGCCAGCCGCCGAGATACGGCCATGAGCGTCGTCGCGCGCTGGGGCGATCCGGAGCGGCGCTCAGTGCTCGTGCTCAGCGGGATGGACGGGGCACCTGTTGCGGCGGAGGCGGTCCAGGGCGACCCCGTGTGGGACGCGCTTGTCGCCGCGGGCGTGACGCCAGAGCCCTATGCCGAGCCCGCGCCGCCACCCGACGCGCTCGTGCCGCTCTCGGTGGTCGCCGAACGACTGAAGGCCGCCGGCGCCTGGGAGGCGATCGTCGCGCTGGTGTTCGATCCTGCGAACCGCTCTGCACTCGCCGACCTCATCATGGTGCAGCAAGGCATCGCGCCGAACGATCCCGTGGCACGCGCGCTCATCAGCGCGGCAGGGGCGGATCCGGAGGTGGTGCTACGGCCGCCGTAAGCCCGGCACTCCATCATCACGCATCGGCCCGCCCAGGAAACCCCTGGGCCGGCCTTTCTGCGTTCTGGGGACTCGTGCGAAGACGAATGCCTCATTGCGGACCGTCGCCTTCGCGCAGGTCAGCATCATCGCCTTCGACGGGCAGATAGCGGTATAGGCGCTACGGCTCTATGACCTTCTTGCTCGATCGCCACGTGTGGTTAAACCGCTGAGCGCGCGTGATCGCGGCCCAGCGCGATATTCACCCAGTCGGAGTGGAGAAGGCACTCGTTTTGCGCGCCATCCGTCACAATGCGTCTAACGCGTCGAGAACCCTACCAGGAGCAGACCGTCATCACGGCGTCCCCCATGCCATGAATCTTCTTCTTGTCGATCGGGCAGATCGTCGCGAGGATCGTCGAGAGCCGCGCCTTGTCACCTTCGATGAAAAAATATGGCGTCAGACGGGCACGCCCCTCAAGTGGGATGACGTTCCTGCCGACGTGATCGAACGCGTTGACTACTTGGCGAACAGGCGCCCTGAATTCCTGGAGCACCCAGCTTGTCCTCGGGAAGTCCCCGAGTGCACGATTGATGGCGGTAACCCATTCTACTGATGACGTATCGTGTCCGATCACCACGCCGCGGCTTCCCCAAGCCTGTTCGGAGAAGCCCGACGGCTTAAGCACGAGGTTGCGACCGCGCTTGCTAACGTTCGCGACGTCATCCCAAGACTGGACAGCCCGGCCGTCTGCAGCGAGGCCCGGGATGATGGCGTGCGGGGGAAGCGGGGTCGGGTCGACGATCCAGGTCCGAGGAATCGCGTGCTGGAGGAGATCCCAATCCTCCTGGGAGAGTTCCCCGTGCCAGTAAGGTTGCAGCGCAGGGTGATGGAAGAGGGCGAACCAGAGTTTCTCTTCGAGGAACGCCTTCGGAGGTGGCGTTATCGCAACACGCTTCCCCTTGGCGAGGAAGAGCAGCAGTTCCGACTTGGAGACGTTCGGCAAGTCGAACAGCTCCATGAATCGGTAGACTACGTCGATGGGCAAACGACGCTCACCATCGACGAGAAGGAGTTCCTCATCCGTGTATCGCAGATCTCGCGGACGAATCGCGACCACCTCGTGACCCAGGTCGGTGAGGCGGCGCGCGAGCCAAGCCATCTCGTTGAAATAGTCCGCCGACTCGTCGGAGACGACGATGGCGAGCCTCACCTTCGTGCTCGCCCGCCCGACGGTAGCGCCAAGGAACCCATCCTCGATGCTGAGGTCCCCCGCAAGGCGGTGACCGTGCGCGCGATAGTAGTTCGCCATGCGCGCTGCGAGACCGAAACCTCCGGGGACAGAGTCGAGCTCACAGATCGCGTAGCCGTCTCCAGTGAGAAGCACGTCGGGGCGAATCACTGCGGGCAGCTGCTCGCGGAACACCTTCGCCCGACCAATGCTGACGAGAGATTCCGGCTTTCCGTTGTCGAGGTACTGCGCGACCCAAGCCGGTTGCCGCCCCGCCACGCTTTCGTAGTAGAGCTTGTTCTTCGCGCGGTAGAACGCGAGCAACGGGCCGCCCAGCTGGCGGAACCACTCCACCTGATCCTCAGAAATCGCGAACGGGCTTGGAGCGGCGCGGCAGTCGAGGAACGATCGCGGATCGTCTTCTTGGCCCACCGGCTGCAAGATGAAGTTCATGGGCTATCCCTCCCTCCTGGCTTCGAAGACGTAGCGCCGCGTGTGCGGGCTGACCCTCTCCGTGTGAACGATCCGGACCAGTTCGACGGCCGGCGAGGTGAACAGATCGTCGGGCACGATCCGTGCGATGCCTTCGTCGACCAGTTCCAGACCAGCCTTGCGATATGCGTGCGTCACGAGCGACGCGCACGAGAAGCGATGCGTGTCGCTCCGCCGGGCGCGGATCGAGACGGGCATTCCGATGCATGCCTGGGCGAACTGCGCCGCCTGATCGGCTGTGACGTCGTTGCAGCGCACGCGCAGATGAGCGATTGCGTATCGCACGGGCAACGCTTCAAGGCTGTGCGCTTCCACTTCTGACGCAAAGCCATGGGCGAACGTGCTAGCGCTCGTCGCGATCGCGCTGTGGGCCCAACGCCCCCACGGCGCGGGCGCGTGAAGGCGAACGACGAGAATGTCGCCGGCACGGATGTCGGGGAAGCTGGAAGCGAGGGACCGACGAAGGCGGCGAGAAGGCGTCCCGCGGAGGTGACATTCAATCCACCTGACGGCCTGCCAGGGCAGGTACCAGATGAAAAACCAGCTGGCACGCATCGCGGGTCGCCGCATTGCGCCGTTGCCCGGCGCGCGTGGACAGAACGGCCGCTGCGCCTTGATCCAGAGGGCAACGAGCATGAGGCCGGCGACCACACCCACACCCGCCAACACCGTCTCGACCGCGATGTGCGCAAGCATATGCGCGCCGAGATAGCCGATCGACAGGAAGAAAGCCGTGCCCAGCAACGCCGCGACCAGTTCAATGGCGATGTATGTGCGAAGCGGCACGACTCCGGCCGCGAGCACCGGCAGCAGCGCGCGAATATATGGCGTGAAGTGACCGGCGATGATGAACCGTGCTGGCGCTGCAGCCAGCGGTTCTCGAAGCGGGGCGAGGCGCCCCAAGGCCGTTGCGACAAACCCCACGCGCTGCAGCGCGCCCGCGAGCAGGAAGCTGATGAGGTCACCGGCGAGCGTCCCGGCATAGATGGCCAGACCGGACCACATCGGATGGAGAAGGCCGTGTGCGACGAGGGCGCCCACCGCGACAAAGCCGATCGTGCCGGAGATCGCGAAGCTCGTGATGACGATCGCCTCCGCCATCGCCACCACGAAGAGCACCGCATACACCCAATTCGTCGATGCCAGGGCGCGCAGTTGTTCCGCAAGCGCTTCCATCAGGGGAGCTCCTCGCCATGCGCGTTTGTGGTGGCCGGGTGAGCGCCTGACGCGGGCCGCTCCGAACCCAGCCTCCCGCCCGGGTCTGGGTACCGATAGATGCCGCCCTCAAAATTGCGCAGCAGCAGATCGTCGCCGTCGCGTCCGACAACGAAGTTGGGAAGGAGCGGGACCTTGCCTCCCCCCCCGGGCGCATCGACCACGAACGTCGGAGTTGCGTAGCCGGTCGTGTGGCCGCGCAGGCCGGCGATGATCTCCAGTCCCTTCTCGACCGTGGTCCGAAAATGGGTCGAGCCCGAGATCGGGTCGCACGCGTAAAGGTAGTACGGCCGGATCCTGCATTTCAGCATGCCGTGCATCAGCTGCTTCATCACCGAGAGGTCGTCGTTGATGCCCTTCAGCAGCACGGTTTGCGCGTGCAACGGAATACCGGCATCAGCAAGGCGCGCGGTGCTTTCCGCGACCTCGAGTGTCAGCTCGTCGGGGTGCGCGAGGTGGATGCTCATCCACAAGGGGTGATAGCGGCGCAGCATGCGCGTCAGGTCGCGCGTGATGCGCTGGGGCAGCACCACGGGCACCTTCGTGCCGATGCGGAGGAACTCCACGTGCGAGATGGCGCGCAGGCGGGATAGCAGCCATTCCAGCTTGTCGGTGGCGATGGTCAGCGGGTCGCCACCCGAGAGCAGCACGTCGCGGATCTGCGGGTTGGCGGCGATGTAGTCGATGGCACGTTGCCACTGCGGCACGCTAAAGGTGTATTCGCCGCTACCGCCCACCATGCGGCTCCTCGTGCAGTAGCGGCAGTACGTGCTGCAGAAGCCGGTGGCCAGGAACAGCACGCGGTCGGGATAGCGGTGCACCAAGCCGGGCACCACGGTGTCGTGGTCCTCGCCCAGCGGATCGTAGGCCTCGCCGGTGGTGCGCAGGTATTCGCCGTTCACCGGAATGTGCGTGCGCCGCAGCGGCTGCGTGGCGTCATTCTCGCTGATGAGCGAGACGTAGTAGGGCGTGATGCCGAGCGGGAGCGGACCGGTGTGGCGGGCGATGGCGCGCCGCTCGTCATCGGACAGGCAGATGAACTTCTCCAGCGTGGGCAGGTCACGGATGCGATGCTGCAGTTGCCACCGCCAGTCGCTCCAGTCCGCGGCGGTGGCGTCCGGCCAGAAGCGACGGCGGAAGGCCTTGCTTCGCGAGGACTCGGGAAAGGCAGGTCGCCTTGCGCGCGGCCGCACGGCCCGCTCGGAAAAGGGGTAGGCCATCAGCGAGCCACGCCGCTGTTCGTGGCTAGCGAGAGGCGCAGCCTATTCGTGTGGTTCCAGGTGCTCACCTCTTCCTCCGCGTGGGTCGGCTGCTGGGTTTCGCAGTCTCGAGGAGGGCGGATCCCGTCCTCGCCCATTGGCCGGTGCGGCTGCTGAGGGAATTGCCGTTTGCGAAGGGCGGCGCTGACAGATTGTTCGCCCGGCGGCGCGCGCCTTCTGGGAGCCCCCTGGCTGGGATCACCCGCGTAGCTGGCGGCCGCGAGGCACGCCTCATCAGCGAGCGCCGGGGACACAATCCAGATAATCAGGTGACGCCCCTTACGGGCGCTCGGCCCTTCGCCCTAGCGCGGCGGGTGCCAGGGACCCAGCAGCGCGTCGCCCGTGGCCTCCGCGAGGCGCGTTCCGCCGAAGCGGCGGAGCCAGAGGAGTTCACCCGCGACCCGAACGGTCTGGAATGCCCACCACCCATCCGGCGCCACGTGGTCGCCCGGCCGGCGCTCGCGGACCAGAACTGGCGCCTCAGCCTGCACCGCGTGCGCCTGCTGCCATCCTGCCTCGCCCACGCGGGCCCCATCATCGTGTTGCATCTCGTCGCTCCCGCCGTTGCAAGAGACGAGCGGCGCGCGTGCGCGGGGACTTGCTGTTCTGAGAATAATGAATTTTGATTCATGAGAGCGCCAGCAGGGCGGAGAACGGCAACAATCGCCGCCGCTGCTCCGGATTTGAAGGGGCGGTCATCCAGTGGAGGAGGCGTATGCCGGACGGCGACAGTAGCAGGAGGGGTCGGCGGAACCGGGCGCTCGCATGCCTTCAGGCGGGGTATGCGGCATTTGACGAGGCTCAGCGCGCAGACGCTTCTCAGCTCCTATTGGCCAAGCTCGCGATGGACTTCCCTGATATCGACACCCAGCGGGTGTCGAGCATGCTGATCGGCCTACTGGCGCCGCCGGAAGAGACGGTTCTCGTGCCGGTGCCGAGCATGCCCGTGGCGACGCTGGTGGGACAACTCCGCAAGGATTGGGCGGGGCTGGCGCTGTATGCGCGACTGGACCACAGAGGCGCTCACGCACTGTACGTGGCGTTCCGGACTAGGTTAGGCGCGCTCGAGAACGAGAATGGCAACGACCGCGCCCAAGACATCATCACGAGCCGATTACTGGTGCCGGCTAAGCGCTACTTTCCATGCGATGGGCGCGAGGTTCTGAGTGCGAGCGAACGGGCAGCGATCGTCAAGGCGCTTCGTCGGATTTACGCTAACAGACTGTTTGCGAGGCGCGCGGAAAGCGACACAAGCCGCAACCACGGACATCGTGGAAGGCAGCGTGAATACAGGCCCGGGCGGCGAATGGAGGCGGTCTTGATCGCGGCGGAGCGCTTGGCCCGGGATGATAGCGGGCCGGTCAATGCCTTCCACGTCGCCGCCGTCCTGCTGGATCCCGTTAATGCGACGAGCAACAAATTGTTCCGCGGCGCTTTCGGCGATGCGGCTGCCGCGCTGCAAGCTGCGCGGGAGCGCGCGGCCCAGGACAGAAATGCGGCCACGGAGCAAAACCTAGTCGGCCAGCTGCGTGGGCAGTGCGAAGAGCTTCGCCTGCGAGACGGGCGCAACATTTCGTATGAAGCCGACGTGGCGCTTGCCCTAATGATGTTGTCCAGCGACTCCTTCGCGATGTGGCTCGATGGTCAGATCGGCGGAGCACGGAATGGAGTGGCCAAGCTGCAGGCCGCTTTGCACCAGGTCGCATTTGGCGCCGTCGTGCTCGACGTAGGTGACCAGGACCTTGATGATCTGACCGGCGATCGGAAGGACGATGCGCCGAAGCCGTTGGCCGAATTCGAAGCGAAGGAGCGCAGTAACAAGACCAAGGAACTGACGAACGCGCTCTTTGAACTGGCAAGCCTTCGCATCCAGGACCGCGCCGCCTATGCCCGTGACGTGCTGGAATGCGTTCGTGCTAATCCGGTGTTGCTGGATGAGATCGTTGCGAAAAGGGAAAGCGACGACTCGACCGAGATCGCCTTTACCCGCTGGCCGCAAGATGACATCGCAAAGAAGTTGGGTTGGGCTGATGCCGACCCCAAGAAGAAGCTCATCAACAAAGCGGTTAAGGTCGCCAAGCGCGCGCTTGAGAACGTTTGCAGCATGCTGCTTGCAAGGATGCAGGAGCTTAAGGGCGAATATGAGGAGCGCCGCAAGAAGGGCGAAGACATGCCGCCACTGGACGAGCTTTGGCTACAGTTCGTGAACAATGCCCTTGAGGCGGCCAAAGCCGCTCCCAAGCGCAGGCAAGGCGCGCTTAGAGCACGCCAAGGAGACGTCGGATGACGACGGACCGGAAGCTTATTGACTTGCTCAATACAAGCCTGGCCGCTTACGAGCGGCTGCCGCCCGCCATCGGCACGAAGGTGACCGCCCTTAGCCCTTCGGCCGTGCCGCCGCCCGCAGGTGATGCCGCGGGCGAGGGATCGGGCGAGGAAAGCTGGGATGAGGCGTTCGCTCGCCTAGCGGCCGCGTTCGCGGAACAGGTGCTCGACGCCCCTCTGGACGACGACGAGCTGTACGAGGACGAAAGGCTGGCCGAGTACGACAGCAACCTGGACGACGAGGACGCGGCGGACAAGGCGTCTGAGGAGGACAAGGCGCGTGCTGACTCACAGCCGGTTAACGACAACATCGAGTTGTACCGTACGGCCGGCTTGGCACTTGCAGCAACGATCGGCGCACCCCCAACGACGGGGGATGTCGCGCCCGACTTCGAGAGTCTGCGGGTGCCGGCCGGGGGCGAAGCGATTGGCGCCATCAAGGATGCCGCTGGCCACAAGGCCGTGCTGTGGTGTCAGGGCGGAGCGGTGTATCTGAGGCCGGAGCAGCAAAGCTTGAGCCTGACCTGGCTTCGACTGAACGACGAGCAGTTCACGCTGGAACTCACGCCTGATGTGCAGCACGGCTTCCTGGTGCCGCGACTCGGCGTTGGGGCTGCGGTGCAGTTCTGCCTCGGGAAACCAGACGATGCCGCCTGGGGCTGAGGCTGAACGCGAAGCGTTGGCGCCGCTTGCACGCTTGAGGAGCTGGCTCGCCGGTCAGCAGCTGGCGTTCGGAGCGCTGCTGCTCCGCTTTCTGGAAGAAACCGGGCCTCCGGCGAAGCGCGAATTCCAGGCTGCTGTGTTCCGCGATAGGCTGGCACCTGACGAAGGGTTGCCGCACCCCGTGCCGTATCAGGTGACGCTACAACAGCTGCCGCCACCGGCGTTGGCCGCCCTATGCGAATTGCCAGAGCGTGCAATTCCTTTCTGGTACCACCATCGGCCGAACTGGGAGTGGGCGTTTAAGAACATCTCCTGGCAAGACAACAAGTCGCTGATAGCTGGCGCACGGCTGGTAGCGCATTGCCTCGGCGGTGGCCTGCACAGCCCGCACATGATCGCCCGGCTGGCGCAGGCTGAACTCAGAGTAACTCGCCGTGCCGACCGCTGGACTGACCACCAGGATAGTCTCGAACGACTAATGCGTGCCTTGCAGGCCAGCCCGGTCGGATTGGGCGCCATCGCCGCCATCGCCGCTATGCGAGAGAGCAGGCTGCCGGGCCGCTGGGCCATGGTGGAAAACGCCTTACTGCAACGTGCCTATGCTTGGCCTCTGTTCGTGGTGCCCCAGGCGCAGGATTTCGCCTTCGCACTGCCAGTGGCCATCGATGTGCATTATTGGACCTATGGCGATCCTGAAAACTCCATCGCCATCGAGGGCGAGGGCAGTATCGCCATCGGCGAGGAGGTCCGGGGCTTCATCGACGATTCGGTACTGGCTGCGAAGCGACTCTGGCTCAAGACATTCGCTACCCGCGATTTGCATGTAAAGCGGCAACTGCGCCGAGCCTCGGTCCGGTTCGACTTCAGCGCCGCCGCGGCAGTCCTCAAGCCCTTCGCCGCGCTGCTACCGGTTGGGATCCGGCTTGAGCAGTCCAGCCTGCAGAGTTTACTTGCGCTTGAAGTCTATTCCCGCTTCATCGGTTCGCCCGGCCTCAAGACGGTCTCCGCCACAGGCGGCCTTGGCGGGCGAATCCCTAACGGCTCTCAGTGGAACGGCGAGGACCGTTGGATTCTGGCGCCCAATGATCACGAGTTTCGCCGCCTCACCCTAAGCAAGATTCGCTGGGTAAAGCGCAAGCACACCATCGACCGGATCATCGTGCCGAGTGGAACCGCCGAAAAAGGGTTCGATGAGCATCTCGAAGTCGTACCTGGGGCCAGGCTCGAAGAATACGCCCAGCTTGCCTTCGGCCAGGAAGCCCGGCGCCACCGTTTCATCCGCGCACCGGACTTGGCCGCACGGTTCGGTACCATCGACAAGGAACCTTGGAGAGTCGCTGAGGACGAGCGTGCCGAAATCCAGCAAGCTTTTGATGCGCTCAGGTACTCCGATGTGCCAATCCTGAGGCTAAGCAATGTACGTGCGACCAGCGTCGCCCAGGCGCTGTACCGGCTGAATAAGATGATGGCAAACGATCCCGATCGCATTACCTACGATCATGCTGCGGGTCGCTGGCTCCAGGAGGAAGGCGAGCGGATCGGGCACTTCGCCTTCGTCCGCAGCTATGAGAACGAATTGCCTGACCGGTTTTGGCAACTGGTCTGGCCGGTCCTCGGTGCCGACCAGGAAAGCTTCCGGAACTTCGCCTTCACCGTCTCAAAGGAAGTTCCGGCACGTATCCTGGCCGAGCGGCTGAATGACATGACCCCGCAGAGTCCAGAGCGAGTGCTCCCACCGGACGTGCTGGTTATCATCGCCCCCATCCGGACCGAATTGCCGGAGTTTGCCACCGGGCCTGCCGGGCGACTGCGGTTGCATTCGCTAGAGCACCAGATCTGGTCGCGCTGGCAAGAGGACAGCGACTATCTCAGGCCATCCTCCAATAGGTGCGTGGCGCATTACCTTGGACGCCTCCGCGTCATCGTGGTCGAGGAGGCGGCAGACTCCTATTTTCGGACGCTGGCGCCAGAAGACCTCGGCGATGCCGACTTGGCCGCCGCCGCGGCAAAGCTGTCGGTCTTCCGCCACGGCTTCACCTCCGATGCTGCACTAACGATACTGGGCGGCGAGCCTGAGCCATGCCGCGCCATGTTGCGGACGCTGCAGGAAGTCGACTTCGGCGACAGCCGTCTGCTCGAATTCGCCAGTGGGATCGGAGAATACTTCCTTAGCCGGCGCGCTGCCTTACCGAACAAGGCACACGAGAGGGCGAAGCGGCATGCGGATGCAGCCACTGCCCTTGCCGGCTTCCTTGAGCAATCCGCAGGGGACAGCGCTTCGCGCTTCGACTTCGCAGCAGTGCTGGACCCGGGCCGTCGGCACGAAATCCAATGGCAACTCGGCAGGGCAGTCCATGCTGCCGGTGATGACCTGTCGACGGATAGCCGCAAACGCTTCACCCAAATCCAGGAACGTGTGGGGCGACTGGGCGAGCAATTCACTTGGTCCCAACTGCGGTGGATTACAAATTCGAACGAAGCCGGCGCCGAGGCATGGGAGACGTTGCTTGATTTACTGCACGCTAGGTCACGCTTCCTATTCCATCCCGAGGAACTGGTCCGGGCGGCTCGGTTTGGCGAGCGTCAATGGAGAAAGTTGAAACGTGACAACAAGCAGGTCGAGGCTAAGGAAATCTGGTATTTCGTAACATGGCTGATGCAGCAGGCCGAGGAAATGTGCGGCCAGATCGACCGCACCGAGCGACTTGCGGCCGAATTCATGGTGCGGACATCGCGCAGTTGCCTCGCGCTGAACAGCGGAGAAAAACTGTACAGTGTTAAGGAGGATATTGAGCGTTCGCTGAAACTGTCGGATTACGCGGTGGTCGTGGTTCATCCGGAGTGGTTCAGCTATGCAGGCGACTATTGCTTCGACGACAACGTCGCTGCTGCCGTCTATCGCCAGGGCTTCTGTAACGATGGCATTATGGGCACAAGAAATGAGGTGCCATGCTTCGATACCCTAGTGAAGTATGTTGGCGCCTGCCTTCGACGCGGAAACGTTCCGGACGGTACGCTGGTTGAACAGGCGATCGGGAGTCTATCCCTCAGGCGCATGGTGAAGGAACAGACGAATGGCGCAACACGCACTGGGATCCGGAGCACCCATAGTTGGGACCGATGGGAAAGGGGGTTCAATGCGCTAAGGCCGATGCTTCAGGCAACGCTAACTGGTGCGAGTGGGCCGGCATGTTAGGCGCAGGACCCATGCTTTCTCGTGGTGTGTGACGGAGCGGGTCAGAGGTGAGTCATGTGCGATCCGTTCCTGCTCTCGCCGACACAGATGCAGCGGAGGGGGCGCATTTCTCGATGTCGCACGGAATTCCGCGCCGAAAGTGGAGACGATTCGAACCCCGACGCACCCCCTCCGCCAAGCTGAACGATGAATGTATCACCATATCAACAGATTAGGATTTCCCTTAGACGCATTATCCCATCGTCTACCCCAACATCGAACTCTTGCTCGTAGCAGACTGACCGAGCGAGAGTTCCCGCCTTGGGAAGGCACGCTACTTGCGATGAAACTGAGAACCTTCGGCCGTGAGCCCCTCGAGGCTGCCCATCGCCGTGAGCTGAGCGCGTGCCTCGGTCTGAACCGCCCCGGGTTTGTCGGAGGCTCCAACTCCTGAGAGGCTGGAGCGATGACGAGCAAGACGACGAACAAGTTCTCACCTGAGGTTCGCGAACGGGCGGTGCGGATGGTGCTGGAGCATGAGGCGCAGCACCCGTCGCGCTGGGCGACGATCCTGTCGATCGCGGCCAAGATCGGTTGCACGGGCCAGACGCTGAACGAATAGGTGAAACAGGCGGAGCGCGACACGGGCCGCAGGCCGGGGCCGACGACGGAGATGGCGGCCCGGCTCAAGGCCTTGGAGCGAGAGAACCGCGAGTTGCGGCAGGCGAACGAGATCCTGCGCAAGGCGTCGGCCTATTTCGCCCAGGCGGAGCTCGACCGCCGGTTCACCCCATGATCGGCTTCATCGATGATCATCGCGAGGTCTATGGGGTCGAGCCGATCTGCAAGGTGCTGCCGATGGCCCCGTCGACCTATCGCGCGCAGGCGGCGCGGCGACGTGATCCGGGGAAGCTACCGGCCCCGGCCAAGCGTGATGCCGTGCTGATGCCCGGATCGGCGATGCGCTGCCGCTGGCCGTTACCTCCGCAAGACGCGCGACCACGCATCGCAGCGACGCGGAAAGCGCCAATGCCAGGACTGGGAAACCGACGACTCGCGGTGGCCACCGCCGCGTACGGCAGCACGATCTACCGCGAGGACGAAATCCTGACACTGACGCCGAAACAGTTCGCACGCGAGTGCATCATACCTTTTTGCAACAATCGTTACAGGATGGCTTTTGCCGGCGTCGGCGGTAGTGGTGAGCATTCCGCACGACGAGGCGACCGCACAATCCCAGGGTTAAGATGCAGCAAGGAGCGCCGCATTGCCCGCCTCGGCAATGGCGTCGTCGATCGTCGGCGCCGCGCCGCTGACGCCGACCGCACCGATCACCTGATCGCTGACGCAGAGCGGGACGCCGCCCTCGATCGGGAGACAGCCTGGCAGGGCGAGCAGCGCGGTCGCGCCAGCGGCAAGCCCCTGCGCGAGAAGCCGCGACGGGCGGCGGAATCCCGCCGCGGTTCGCGCCTTGGCAATCGCCACGTCCACCGTTCCGGTGTGGACACCGTCCATCCGCCTCAACGACACGATGTGGCCGCCGTCATCGACCACGGCGATCGTCACGCGAACGCCCTGGCGCTCGGCCTCGACCGTGGCGGCTGCGATCGCTCGCTCCGCGACCGCGAGCGTCAACGTCGGCCGCAGCGGAAGCGCGCTCTCGGAAATGGGTGCCATCGTTCAGTCCTCCTTCGCCCCCGGGCGCGCGGCGTGAACGGTAGGGCGCGCGTCCTCGCGATGCGCGGCGACGCGCGGCGCGGGATCGCGTCGTGCATCGTCGCCGTGTGGCAACAGGAAGGCCCGGCTGAGTTCGGCCGCCTCGGGGCACCCCATCAGCGCAAGCGCGCGGTCGATCTCGTCGGCCAGGATGGCGATCGCCCGCGCCGCACCCGCCTCGCCATCCGCGATCACTCCGTAGAGCGGCGCGCGGCCGGTGAACACGAAGTCGGCGCCGAGGCAGTGCGCGATGACGATGTCCGTGCCGCGCGTCACGCCGCTGTCGAGCATGACGGGAGTCGACGGAGGAACGGCAGCACGCACGGCGGGCAGTGTCTCGATCGGCGAGGGAAGTGGGTCGAACGCCTTGCCGCCGTGATTCGACACGATGATGCCGTCCACACCGGCGGCAACGGCCTGCCGCGCGTCGTCGGGGTGCTGGATGCCCTTGATGATGAGACGACCAGCCCAGAGGGAGCGTAGCCAGTCGAGATCGTGCCAGGTCTGCACCGACGGGCTTTGGGTCCGGAAGAATGCACCGACCTCGCCGGGCGTTGCCCCCTGCGGCGCGTAGTGCGCCCAGGTCTCCATCGACGGCAGCCCCCCACCACGCAGGTACTCGATGATCCAACCCGGATGCAGCAGCGCCTCGGCGAGCACCGAGGGCCGCAGCTTCAGGGGCTGCGAGAAGCCGTTGCGCATGTCGCGCTCGCGCTTGGGATACACTGGATTGTCGACGGTCAGCACGAGGTGCTCGATGCCGGAAGCGGCGGCGCGACGGATGAGGTCCTCGCTGATGCGCGGATCCTTCGCGGCATAGAGGTGATACCAGATCGTGCCGGGTGCTGCCGCGGCGACGTCCTCGAGCTTCGCCACGCAGGCGCCCGAGAGGATGAACGGCACGCCGGCCGCTGCCGCCGCGCGCGCGAGCATCGCATCCGCACCGCGGCGGAACAGCCCCGCGAAGCCGGTCGGGGCGATGCCGAAGGGCTGGGCGTAGCGCCGGCCGAAAAGGGTGACGCGAGGGTCGCGCGTCCTGACATCGACGAGATACCGCGGGAGGATGCGGAAGTCGCGGAACGCGGCTTCATTGCGCGCGAGTCCGCGCTCGTCCTCGACGCCTGATTCGATCACATCAAAGAGGATGCGCGGCAACCGCCGGCGCGCGAGCGCCTTCAGGTCGGCGATGTTGATCGCGTCGGCTGCCCTCATGAGGTCCCGCCTCGCGCTCTCTCGAGCAGCATGGTGATGAAAACGCTCACCGGAATGCCCGTGGCGGCGCCGAGCTCCTCAGCCGACCGGTTCACATAGGACAGCACGCCTTCCTGGTAGATCCGCCGCGAATCACCGATCGGCGCACTCGCCGCCGCCGCCGTGCCGGCCGGGATGTTCCGCTCGTCGAGCAGCCGGAGCCGTCGGATGCCGGCCGCGTCGAGGCCGACGCCGCCATCGCTGAAGAATACCGCCGCCACCGCCGGCGCGATCAGCCCGTCCGGCCGGCCATGAAAGAGGGCCGCGTGCGACCCCGTGACCGCGATCGCTCCGGCGTCCTCCAACGTGAGCATCGGCGCGGCATCGAGACAGATCACCTTCGGCTCTCCCGGAACATCGCGGATCGTGTACCGCTTGCCGCCTGCGATCGGTGGAAGCTCGACCGCCTGCGGCGGGCCGGCCTTCATCGCCTCGGCGCAGGCGCGGACCGTCATGCCCTTGGCGCAGCCGAGAGCCCTTGCGGCCTTGTTGACGAAGGAGATCACGCCATGCGCGAGCATGTGCTCCCCATCGGCGATGTGGCAGGTCCAGACATCCGCGCAGGCCGCCGGCACACCGACACCATCGAGGTAGGAAAGGCCGCGGATGCCGGCATCGTCCTTGCCGATCCCCGCGTCGCACAGCACCACGCCGCGGATACCCCATTTCGCGGCGTGAAAGGCATTGTACTCGCCGCCATAGGAGCCGGATACGATCACCTGCCCCCGGTCGGCTTCGGAGACCTGGGAGCTTGCCGAGACAGTCACGATCCGGATGTCGTCAGACATGGCCGTCACCTCACGCCACCTGGCCGTGGAGCGGCCGTGCCAGTGCAGTCGGCTGCACCACCCGCCCGATCAGGGCCGCGAGTTCACGTTGCTCCTCCTCCGTCAGTTCCGAAAGCGGCGGCCGAACCGGCCCGGCGCTGCGGCCGATCACCGTCGCACCGGCCTTGACGATGCTGACGGCATATCCGGCCTGTCGCCCGCGCAGCCGGCCATAGGGCTCGTAGAACTCCGCCATCATGCGTTCGAGCGCGGCGAGGTCGCCCGCGCGGACCGCGTGGAAATAGTCGAGCGCATAGGCAGGCAGGAAGTTGAACACCGCCGACGAGTACGCCTCCACGCCGAGGCCGCGATAGGCGGGGGCATAGATCTCGGCCGTGGGCATGCCGTTGACGATCGCGACCCTGTCGCCGAGGCGGGTGCGGATGGCCCAGAGTTGCTCGATGTCCATCGTGCCATCCTTGAACGCCACGAGGTTCGGGCAGGCATCGCATAGGTGCGCGAGCGTATCGGCCGTCAGCCGCGCGTTGCCGCGGCTGTAGACGATGACGCCGAGCCCCGTCGCTGCGCAGACGGCCCTGATGTGTGCCGTGATTCCCCGCTGCGACGTCTCGATCAGGTAGGGCGGCAACAGCAGGATCCCGTCGGCGCCAGCGCGCTCTGCCATCCGGGCGGCCGCGATCGCCTCGCGCGTTCCCTTGCCGGCAGCCGCGATCATCGGCACGCCGGGCCGACGGACCGCAAGGGCGGCCTCGAGCACTGCCTTCTCCTCCGCCTCGTCGAGCGAGAAGTACTCGCCGGCCACGCCGGCGATGAAGAGCGCCTGCGGCGCGAAGGACTGCTGCCACACGACCCGCTCTTCGAACCGACCGCGATGGAACGCCCCGTCGGCATCGAAGTCAGTCAGCGGGAAGGAGAGGAGTGCGGGCGCGCGCAGCAGCGCGCGCAGGCCGTCGGGGGAGAGGGGCGACATCATGCTGTGCTCCTGAGGACGGCTGGGCGGCCACACCGGCCGCCCAGCAACGGGGACTCAGCGAAGCCGGCCGGTGCGGCGATAGAACTCCCGCTCCTTCTCCGCTTCCGCGTTGAGCGCGGCCGCGGGGTCGGCGGCATCGCGCAGCGCAGGGTCGAAGTGAACGCCCATCTTCGTGTATTCCTCGACCAGCGCGCCATCGCGCATCGCCTGTCGGACAAGGGCCGAGAGATAGGCCTTGCGGTCGGCGGGCACGTTCTTCGGAACGACGACGAAGCGTATCAGGGTCCATTCGTATCCAGTGCCGCCGAGTGCCTCGTTGAAGGTCGGCAGATCGGGCAGGTGACGGACGCGCTGGGCAGCCGCGATCGCCGCGAGGCGTACCCTGCCCGAAGCGATGTGCGGCCGAAGCTCGGCGAAGAAGGCGGGCGCGATGTCGACATTGTTGCCGATCAGGGCTGTGGTGCCGGCGCCGCCGCTCTGGAACGGCACCTTGAGGAAGCGGGCACCCGTGTTCTGCTCCACCTGCTCGATCAGGTAGTCCCACATGCTTCCGGGAACGGTCGCTACCCGGAATGTGTTGGGCTTCTCCTTCGCCGCCTCGGCGATCCTGGCGAGCGGCATGTCCTTGAACGGACCATCCGTCGTCACCGCCCAGATCATCGGATCACTGTTGATGTATCCGATCGGCTCAAGATCGGTATAGTTCCACCGGCCCTGGGCACGCAGCATCGCGTCGCCCCAGACGAGGTTGACGAGCATGCCCATCACGTGTCCGTCGGCCGGCGCCTGGGTGGCGAGCCAGGCATGCCCGACCATGCCCGCTCCGCCAGTCCGGTTGTTGACGAGAATCCGGTCGCCGCTGATCTGCTCCATCGTTCGCGCGAGCAGGCGGGCGGTCAGATCCGCGCCACCGCCGGCGGGGTAGACGACAGTCATCTCCATCGGCTGCGATGGAAATCCCGCCGGCTTGAGGCGAGCGAGATCGGGCCTCGCGTCCTGCGCGGACGCCAGGCCCGCCGGAAAGCCCGCCGCCGCGGCGAGACCGCCGGCGGCGATGGACAGCATGCGTCGTGTCAGCATCAGACATCTCCTCCACCTGGTATGAATCTTCTGGGTTTGACGACGATCAACGCCACCAGGACGGCGCTGACAGCAAGGAGCACGGCCGTGATCGGCCGGTGCAGGAAGATCATCGGGCCGTCGCGCGACATCACGAGCGCTTGGCGGAGCGACTGTTCCATCAGCGGCGCAAGGATGAACGCGATGATGAAGGGGGCGAAATCGTACTCGAACTTGCGGAGGAACCAGCCGATCACGCCGAAGCCGAGCATCACCCACAAGTCGAAGGTGTTCTTGTTCGCCGAGTAGGTGCCGACGACACTGAGCAGCAGCACCACCGGGAAGAGGTAGCGATACGGCACCCTCAGCAACTGCACCCAGAGCCCCACGAGCGGCAGGTTCAGGATGAGCAGGAACAGGTTGCCGATATACATGCTGGCAACGATCCCCCAGAACAGGTCCGGGTGGTTCACCATGAAGAGCGGCCCGGGCTGGATCCCCTGGATGACGAGTGCGCCGAGCAGCAGCGCCGTGACCGGCGTACCGGGAATGCCGAGGGACAGGACCGGCACCATGCCGCCGCCGACGGCGGCGTTGTTCGCGCTCTCTGGTCCCGCCACACCCTCTATCGTGCCGGTACCGAATCGTTCTGGATGCGGCGATAGCCGTTGCTCGAGCGCATACGACATGAATGCCGCGGTGATCGGGCCCCCGCCGGGGATGAGACCGAGCAGGAAGCCGAGGCCGCTGCCACGCAGGATCGGCATCAGCGAGACGCGCCAGTCGGCCCGCGTGGGAAAGACGCTGCCGATGCGGCTGGTGACGAGCGATGTCGACATCGCGCGCTCGACATTCGTCAGGATCTCGGAGATGCCGTAGAGCCCGATCACCAGCGGAAGGATGTCAATGCCGCCCGTCAGGTTGATCGTTCCGAAGGTGAAGCGCTCCTGCCCGTTCACCACATCGATCCCGATCGTGGCGAGGAGGAAGCCGAGCGTGATCATGATCAGGCCCTTGAGCGTCGAGCCAGAGATCATGAAGAGGGTGCTGATAAGGCCGAGCACCATCAGCGCGAAGTTCTCCGGCGGCCCGAAGCGCAGCGCGAAGCCGCCGAGGACGGGGGCGAAGAACGACAAGGCCAGCACGCTGAGCGTTCCGGCGATGAACGAACCGATCGCGGCGATCCCGAGGGCGGGCCCCGCCCTGCCCTGGCGCGCCATCTGGTATCCGTCGCGGCAGGTGACGACGGAGGCTGCCTCTCCCGGCATGTTGAGCAGGATCGAGGTGGTCGAGCCACCGTACATGGCGCCATAGAAGATCGCGGCGAGCATGACGATGCCAGCAACGGGCGGCAGCGTGAAGGTCACTGGAAGCAGGAGCGCGAGCGCAGCCAGCGGCCCGATGCCGGGAAGCACGCCGATCAACGTCCCGACCACGCTTCCTACCAGGCAGAGGATGAGGTTCTGCGGCGTGAGGATGATCTGGAAGCCAAGCAGAAGACCGCTGAACGCGTCCATGTCAGACGCCCCACGGGCCCCGCGGCAACGGCATGCCGAGCAGCAGGCCGAACAGCAGCATCACGGCAGCAACCGAGACGCTCGCGAGCAGAAGCGTCTGGACCCAGCCGGCGCGTTCCACCGCCCTGAGCAGGATCAGCATGGTGACGAAGCCGGACGCGGCGAAGCCGGCGTGGGGAAGCGCCAGCGTCATCACGGCGAGGCCGACGATCACGCCGCCGATCCGGATGACGCCTGTACGCGGCGGCCAGCCGATGGTGCGGGCATGGTGGCGGGGCGACAGAAGCAGCGCCACGCCGCAGAGGCCAAGCAGCAGCGCGGCGACGAAGGGAAACAGGCCGCTGTCGGGCCCGTGGGAACCAAAGAGCCGCATCGACCAGGCCATCGACGCAGCCGCGCCGCCGATGAGGATCCAGACGAGGCAGATGAGCCGTTCGACAATCACGCCACCGCTCCGGGCCGGCGACCGTCCAGCGCCGCCTCGAGGATCGCGCGCAGGCCGGACTCCGTGACTGGCCCCGGATTGAGGCCGTTGTCGGTCTCGAGCGTGATCGCGATGGCGCGGTCGATGATGCTGTCGTCGAGCCCGACGGCGCGCAGCGAGGTGGGAAGCCCGACGGCTGCGAGCAGGTCGAACAGGATCGCTCCAAGCTCGGTGCCGCCGAGATCGGCCGCCAGGCGGCCGAGCTGGTCAGGCGCGAACCGCGCGTTGTACGCGGCGACATGCGGGAGAATGATGGCGTGCGAGTGGCCGTGCGCGACGCCGAAGCTTCCGCCGAGCGTGTGTGCAAGCCCGTGCTGGAGCGCGAAGCCACCGGTCAGCGCGGCGCCACCCAGCATGCCGCCGTAGAGAAGATCGGCGCGAGCGTCGAGGTCATCGGGCGCGGCGATCACGCGCGGCAGTGCCCCGGCGATCGCCTTCGCACCTTCATGGGCCGCGGCGATGACGAGCGGGCTCGCTGTCGGCACATAGACCACATCGACGCAGTGGGCGAGGGCATTGAAGGCGCTCGCCGCCGAAACCTCCGGCGGCAGCGTGATGCTGAGCGTCGGATCGTAGATGACGCAGCTTGCGAGCATCGCGAGGTTCACATGCATGCGCTTCACCCCGTCGATGGTGATGCCGCAGAAGCCGGTCATCTCCGAACCCGAGTAGGTGGTCGGGATCGCGATGACCGGTGCCTTGACCCCGAGCGCGATGCCCTTGCCGAGCCCGATCGAGGCACCGCCGCCAACGCTGACGATTGCCTCAGCCCCGCTCCGCCGAAACAGTTCCTGTCCCCTGTGCGCTGACTCGATCGGGACCTGGGAGATCGCCTCGGGGAGGATTCCGGCGCAGGCCGGGCCGAGCAGCGTGGCGACGCGCTCGGCAAGTCCTGCCCGCCCGGGCGTTGAGACCACCAGCGCGCTCTTCGCGCCGACGTCGGCGAGAACGCGCGCGATCTCCTCGAGCGCGCCGGCGCCGAACTCGATCCGCGGCGGGGTGGCGTTGTAGACGCCACCGGGAAGGCTGAAGGCGCGTGCCCGACCGAAGCTGGCGCGAGCGAGAAAGCCGTGACGCGTCGTGACCGATTGCCCTGCCATCACGCTCACCAGTCCACGACGGTGCCGTCGGGCAGGACGGCATTGCTGGTGTGGATGACCTCCTGCTCGAAGGGATGCTTGGCTGCCTCGGTCTCATTGATGTCGACGCCGAGGCCGGGCGCCGTAGGCACCTCCCAGAAGCTTCCGCTGCGCCGCATCGGCGTGCGAACGACGTCGTCGTACCAGGGCACGGCCCCGCTCATCTCCTCCTGGATCACGAAGTTCGGCGTGGAGACCGCGAAGTGCAGCGCCGCGGCACCAGCGATCGGCCCGTTCGGGTTGTGCGGCGCGACGCCCATTAAGGCCTGCTCCGCGGCGGCGGCGATGCGCTTGCCCTCGAGGATTCCACCGGTGTGGTTGAGGTCGGGCTGAACGATATGCAGCGCCTTGGCCTGGAACAGCGGCTCGAACTCCTTGAAGCCTACGAGCCTCTCGCCCGAGGCAATCGGGCAGCCGGCCCGCTCGGTCACCATCCGCATGGCCTCCGTGTCGCCAGGCTGGACGGGCTCCTCGCAGAACATCGGCGCGTAGGGCGAAACCTCGTCGATGAACTGCAGCGCCGCCGAGATGGAGGCGGGCCTGCCGTGGAAGTCGATCATGATGTCGACGGCATCGCCCACGGTCTCGCGCAACACCCGCATCATCCGGCCCACGTGTCGGCGCGAGGGAAGGTCGGCCGTATAGTGCGTGTAGGGAATGAACACGACCTTCATCGCGTCATAGCCTTTGGCGACGACCCTGAGCGCGAGTTCCCTGAGAGCGCCTTCGTCGAACGTCTCGTAGACGGACTTCATGTCGCCGAGGCCGAGATGGGTGTAGAGGCGAACCTTGTCGCGCACCTGGCCACCGATCAGGCGCCACACCGGGAGCCCGACGCTCTTGCCGAAGATGTCCCACAGCGCGTGCTCGATGCCCGAGATCGCCGTCGCGCCGATGATGCCGAGACGGTAGTAGCTGTGCTTGTTGAGCACTCGGACGATCTGCTCGATGTCGCGCGGGTCGCGGCCGACCACGAGCGGCGAGAGGTCCTCGATCGCGCCGACCACCGCGCGCGTCTTCCAGTTGAGGCTCGCCTCGCCCCAGCCCCACAGCCCGTCCTGGTCGGTCAGAACCTTGACGAAGAGCCAGTTGCGCATCTGCGCGTTCACCACGCGCGTTTCGATTCCCGTGATGCGGATCGGATGGGTCACGCTCATGTCGCCTCCACTGCCCGCGGAGACCGCGCGGCACGCACGACGTTCAGAAGGGGAAGCCCGTCGCGCAGGCGCCGGATGTTCTCGGCGATGACGCGGTAGCGGCGCCCGGGCAGCGCGGTCGTCCATGCCGAGGAGTGCGGCGTGGCGACGACATTCGGGAGATCAAGGAACGGAAAGCGGGAGGGCGGTGGGCGGTCCTCCGTGCCGTTGGGATAGGCGTACCAGACATCGAGATAGGCGCCGCCGATCACGCCGTCGCGCAGCGCGACGTAGAGATCCTCCTCCTGGACGATCTCCGCCCGCGCGATGTTGATCAGCACGCCCGTCGGCTTCATCGCGCGAAACTCCGCCGCGCCGACCATGCCGGTGGTATCGGGCGTAAGCGGTGCGCAGATCACCACATAATCACTCGCGCCGAGCAGGGCCGGCAATTCGGTGCGGGGGACCAGGAGGTCGGCGAGCGCGCCGGCCGCGCCAGGCGAACGGTCGAGCGTCGCAACGCGCATGCCGAAGGCTCGCGCGCGCTGCGCCACCGCCTGGCCGATCCGACCGAAGCCGATGATGCCGACGGTCTTGCCGAGAAGCTCGCCATGCGGCGCGCGCGTCCGGTAGGCGTCCGCCCAGGTCTCGGCGGTGAAGCGCATGGCCTCTGGCCGGATTTCCCAGCGCAGCATGGCCCACAGCACGAACTCGGCGATCGGCGCCTCGTGCTCGAACACGTTGCACACGGCTGTCTCGGGCGCGAGCTGATCCATCGAGATGCCGTCGAGGCCAGCGCCCGGCGCATGCAGCAGCCGGAAGCGCGGCGCCGCGCCGCCGCTTCTCGAGAACCGCAGCGCGATGACGACATCGTCGGACGCGATCTCGGAATCATGCGCCGGGCTCGATGCCGCCTCGCGCGGCAGTGCCGTCACGACGAATTCCTCGCCGAGCAGGGTGCGCAGCCGATCGGCCTGCCGGGCAGTGTCGCCGAGCAGGTGGACCCTCATCGGAAAATCCCTGGAGAAAAGACTCGATGGCGCAACAACAAGTGACGTTTATCCCCTGCCAACCCATGATTTTTCATTCTGTTTCAGTCCATTGAACGATTGCGCACTGAGCTTGGCAGTGAATTGTGCATAATGTACGATCCTTGGCAAGCTGGCATTGACACACTCGCGATGGATGGGTTTCCTTCAGTCATCGGCAGCGCCCCAGACAGGGAACGCGGGGATCAATGGGGGGCAACACAGAGCAGAAGCGGCGCGTGGTCCGCCCCGGCAGCAGATCGGTGCCGAGGACGACGATCGCCGAGCGTGTCTATGAGGACATCAAGGAGCGCATCCTCGATCAGACCCTCGCGCCAGGCGAGCGGCTCACGATGGACTTCCTCTGCCGCGAGCTCGCCGTGTCCTCGTCACCGGTCCGCGAGGCGCTGGCGAGGCTGGAGAGCGAGAAGCTAGTCGTCTCCGAGGTCTATGCGGGCTACTCGGTGGCGCCGCCTCCCGACCCAGAGTATCTGCGCGGCCTGCTCAGGTTCCGCATCCTGGTCGAGGGACACTGCGGATGCGTCGGTGCACCGAAGCGGCTGCCGGACGTGCTGAAGGCAATGGAAAGCGCGTTCGACGCGATGGCCCGCACCAAGAAGCTCGGCACGCGCTATCGCGAGTATAGGCGCTTCATCCAGGAGGACTCGCGCTTCCACCGGGCGATCGTAACGAGTTCCGGCAATCCGGCGACGATCGCAATCTATGCAAATCTGCATCCGATCCTGCTCCAGTCGCGTCTCTATATCACCCGTTCGACTGACGGGTCACCGGCCGAGGAGGTGCTGTTGGAGCACGAGAAGATACTGGCGGCCTTCCGTGAAGGTGACGGCGATGCGGCGGAAGCTGCGATCCGGACGCATCTTGAAGGTGGGTTGAGGCGCCTGCATCGGGTCGGATTGGAACGCCAAACGAACGGATGAGATTTCTGTGTGCTCCGAGCCCGTTCGTTGGAGCGCCGGAGGGTGGAGTTTCCGGCCTGCTTGCACCTGCCCCCGTCTTTGGTCGGGCCTCGCTTCCTGCCCCACCGTCGGCAATGCGTTCGACAAGCTCTGGGAGAACGGCAACACGCTGGTGTTCGGCGACACGACGGAGCTCCGACCTCTCCGAGAGCCAGCCGACCAAGGGCAACATCGAGGGTGGGCTCACCACGATCGAGGAGAAAGCGCTCGGCAACATCCAGAAGATCGGGAAGAAGTGCTTGGTCGATGGCGTGATCGACAAGGCCGAGCTGCCGACGCAGCCGGGCCTGTGGTTCATGGACAGCTCCTCAGCGGCAGCGGAGATGGTCACGCTCTGCGCGGCCTCATCGTCAGGACCGCCGATGGCGAACTGACCGCAGCCGAGATCCTCGGCTTCCGCGAGTTCTCCCTCACCCGCCACTCCGAAAGCGCCTGAACAACCGCATGAGGGCCGCCGTGCGCGGCGGCCCTCACACCGCGCGCATCAAGCCTGCAAGATTGGGTGCATCGTCGAGCGCCTCAACGGCGGCGACGAGGGCGGCGGCATCCGCGCGGGGGTTCCGCCCGGCAGCAAGGCACGCCGCCGCTTTGTCGACACGCGCCTCGCTCGTCAGCGGATTGGCGGGGCTGCCGAGCGTGTGCGTGACCGTTACCCGCGCCGTCGGGCCATGCACGACCTCGATCGTCTGAGGCACCACGGCGTTGGGGTCAGGGTTGTCGACTTCCACCATCGTCACCCTGGCGGCGAGCGCGAGCGTCTCGGGGTCGGCCAAGCGCGCGGGGGTAAAGTCAGCGAGCGTGACAGTGCCGAAGCGAAGCGTGGTCGCAGCAACGAAGGGCAGGCAGAGGCGGGCGTAGTTCGGCGTCAGGTCACCGCGCAAGGGGCGGCCGACGAGGCGCATCGCAAGCGGTGGCAGATGGAGCCTGATCTCGCGGATCGTTTCGGGAACGATCGCTTCGTGCCCCAACAGGCGCTGCAACCCGTCGATCACCGGATGCGTCAGCCGCCCCGAGGGGAATGGCTTGTGCGACACCGCCTCGACCTGCCAGCTCCGCCCGAGCCCGGCGAGGCCAGGGGCGAGATCATGGGCGGGCTCGGTCATCGGCAGGAAGCCCGACGCGCCGGTCAGCCACGCTGACGGCCCGCGTGCGCCGGCGTCGACCAGGTCAGCGGCGCGGATCCCGGCGGCAGCGGCGAAGCCCATCTGCACCGCAAGCGCCATCCCGCCTTCGTGATGGGCCTGCATCGTTCCGGGGATCTGGCCAAGCAGCAGCCCCGCTCCGCCAGCACCGCGCGCGAGATCGAAGCCGCGCAGCCGCGCCACAGCACCATAGGCGCCGAACATCCCCGCGGTGGCCGGGCGGAAGAAGCGCATTGGCCCACGCGCGGCCGCACCGATGGTGCAGGCAAGGTCGAGGCCGAACACGACGGCGGAGACGAGCCGCGTGCCGCTGACGCCGCCGAGCCGTTCCGCTTCGGCAAGTGCCGCGGCAAGCGTCGGCGTCACGGCATGCACGATCGCGGCTTCATGGATCGCGTCGAACTCCAGCGCATGCGCCTGGAAGGCGTTCACGAAGGCGGCCTGCGCGGCCGGCAGGCGCACGGTATCGCCCCACACCGCGGCCGCCGTGCCCTCGCCCCAGCAGCGGGCTGCCGCGAGCACGCCAGGCTGGTCGTCATGCGCGGTGCCCGCCACGCCAACCGCGAGCGTATCGAGCATGAACACACGGGCTGCAGCGCGCGCGGCCGCGGGGATTGCGGCCTCGGGTGTCTCGAGCACATGCCGCAGCAGCGCGGCTTCAGCATCCGGCATCATGCGCGGATGCTGATGCCGCGTCGGCGATCGGTCAATCCGCAACCGCCTTGCGGCAACTGGATATAGCGTCGACACTCGCGCAACGACCGCACGAGAGGCACCGCACGCGATGTCCACAAGCCACGATCCGATCGCCTTCGAGCTGTTCCGGAACGCGATCTTCTCGATTGCCGACGAGATGGCACTGACGGTGTTCCGCACGACCTATTCGGGCGTCCTGAAGGACAACATGGACTACTCGACCGCCATCGCGGACGCGAACGGCCGCCTCGTGGCGCAGGGGCTGACGCTGCCCGGGCATCTCGGCTCGATCCCGACTGCGCTCGACAGCATCATGCGGCACTTCGGCGACACGATGAACGAGGGCGACGTCTACGCGCTGAACGACCCCTTCGACGGCGGCATGCATCTTCCGGACATCTTCGTGTTCAAGCCGTTGTACGTCGACGGCAGGCGGCTGGCCTTCGCCGCCACCGTCTGCCACCACACCGATGTGGGCGGCCGCGTCGCTGGCTCGAACGCGTCGGACTCCACCGAGATCTACGCCGAGGGGCTGCGGATTCCGCCGCTCAAGCTCTACGACCGCGGCGTGCGCAACGAGACGCTGATGGCGATCATCGAGAAGAACGTGCGCCTGCCCGTGCGGCTGTTCGGTGACCTGCGCGCACAACTCGCCGCCTGTCACATCGCCGAGACCCAGCTCGCCGACCTGGTCGGCCGATACGGTGCCGATACCACCGCCTTCTACATGGAGGAGGTGATCGACTACGCCGAGCGGCTGACGCGCGCCGCGCTGGCCGACCTGCCGGACGGCGAATGGTCGTTCGAGGACTGGATCGACGATGATGGCGTCGATGTCGGCAAGCCGATCCGCCTTTTCGTCACGCTCAGGAAACGCGGCGGACACATGGTGGTGGATTGGACCGGTACGAACCCGCAGGTGAAGGGCGCGATCAACAACACCCTCTCCTTCACCAAGGCTGCGTCCTACACCGCCATTCGCTCGGTGCTGCCGGGGGGCATTCCGAACAACGAGGGCGTTTTCCGCGCGATCGAGGTGATCTGCCCTCCCGGCACGGTGGGCAACGGCGTGCTGCCCGCTGCCTGTGCAGCGCGCGGGCTGACCGGCTTCCGCATGACCGACTGCATGTTCGGCGCGCTCGCCATGATGCTGCCCGAGCGCGTGTTCGCCGCCGGCGACGGCGGCAACACCGGCATCTCGATCGGCGGGTGGGACGCCACGCGCCAGCCCTTCATCTATGTCGACTTCACCTGCGGCGCCTGGGGCGCACGGCCCTGGGCGGACGGGCTGGACGGAAACAGCCACATGTTCGCGAACATGGCCTCGCACTCCGTCGAGGTCACCGAAGTCGAGCAGCCGATCCAGCTCCTCGCCTACGAGTTCGTCGCCGACAAGGCGGGATCCGGCAAGTTCCGCGGCGGCGTGCCCTTCCGCCGCGACTACCGGTTCCTCGAGGAGGAAGGAACGTTGCAGGTCCGGTCCGACCGGCACGTGCACCGGCCGTTCGGCCTCTACGGTGGCAGCCCAGGCGCGCCCTCCCAGAATACGCTGAACCCGGACAGCGAGAACCGCCCCCTGCCCTCGAAGGTCACGATGACGATCCGACACGGCGAGGTGTTCCGCCACGTGCTCGCGGGCGGCGGCGGCTGGGGCGATCCGCTGGAGCGCGATCCCGCACAGGTGCTGCGCGATGTGCGCAACGAGCTGCTTTCGGTCACGAAGGCCGCTGCCGACTATGGCGTCGTGATCACCGCCGGTGCGGTCGACGTCGCGGCCACGGCGCGCATGCGGGCGGAACATCGCGCGCGGCGCGGCTGGCACGAACCACCCAAGGTGCTCCGGACAGACCCCATGCCCCAGGCCGCGGAGTAACGCGCATGACAACCACCTGGCGCATCGGTGTCGACATCGGCGGCACCTTCACCGACATCGTGCTGCTCGGCTCGGACGGCACCGTGCACACGAAGAAGATCCCCTCCAGCGTGGGTGACTATGCACGCGCGATCGTCGAGGGCCTGAGCGAACTCTTCGCCGAGACCGGCATCGTGGCCGGCGCGATCGAGGAGATCCGCCACGGCACCACCGTGGCCTCAAACGCCATCCTCGAGCACAAGGGGGCGCGCACGGGGCTGATCACCACCCGCGGCTTCCGCGACGTGCTGGAAATCCGCACCCTGCGCATGCCGCGCCTCTACGACATGGCGTGGGAAAAGCCACCGCCACTCGTCGAACGCCACCTGCGCCGCGTCGTTGACGAACGTGTCGATGCGCGCGGACAGATCGAACGGCCACTCGATCCGGCAGAGGCGGAAACGGTCGTGCGCGCGCTGATCGACGACGGCGTCGAAGCGATCGCGGTGTGCCTGCTGCACGCCTACGCCAACCCGGCGCATGAAGCGATGATCGCTTCGATCGTGCGCCGCCTCGCCCCCGACCTGCCACTCTCGATCTCCTCCGAGGTGCAGCCCGAGATCAAGGAGTACGAGCGCACCTCGACGACAGTGATCAACGCCTATGTCATGCCGATCGTCACGCGTTACCTCCGCGCGCTGCGCGAAGGCCTCGACAATGCGGGCGTGACGGCGCGGCTGCTGCTGATGCAGTCGAATGGCGGGTTGATGGCGTCCGAAGCCGCCGCCGCCAAGCCGATGCATATCATCGAGTCAGGCCCCGCCGGCGGCGTGATCGGCGCGCAGGCGCTCGCGAGGGCGAAGAACCTGCCCGACGTCATCACCTTCGACATGGGCGGCACCACCGCGAAGGCAGCGACCGTGGAAGGCGGGCATGTCGCGCGCGCGGCCGAGTATTCGGTTGGCGCTGGCATCATGGTCGGGTCACGCCTGCTGACGGGGGCTGGCTATCTCCTGAAGGTGCCCGCGATCGACCTCGCCGAGGTCGGCGCCGGGGGCGGCTCGCTCGTGCGCGTGAATGCGGCCGGCGGCGTTCAGGTCGGCCCTGAGAGTGCGGGGGCGATGCCAGGGCCGGTCTGCTACGATCGTGGCGGCGCCGAGCCGACGATCACGGATGCGAACGTGATCCTCGGCTTCATCAATCCACGCCACCTCGTTGGCGGGGCGGTGGCGCTGAACGCCGCGCGGGCGGCCGAGGTGTTCGAGCAGAAGGTTGCGCGCCCCCTCGGGCTTGAGCTCGCACGCGCGGCGCATGGGGCGCATCTGATCGCGGCTTCAAACATGATCCGCGCCATTCGCGCCGTCTCGACCGAGCGCGGGCGCGATCCACGCGGCTTCGCGCTGTTCGCCTTCGGCGGCAACGGCCCGTTATTCGCCTGCGGCATGGCGGAATCACTCGGCATGCGGCGCGTTGTCGTGCCGCCCTCGCCGGGCCTGTTCTCCTCCTTCGGCCTCCTCTACGCCGACACCGAGCACCATTACGCACGCAGCTTCCGCCGCCTGACGCGGACGGTTGATCTTGCCGAGCTCAACGCCGCGTGGGACGCGCTCGCCGGCCAGGCGCTCGCCCAGCTCGGCGTGGAAGGGTTTTCCGGCCCCTCAGCCGAGGTCACGCGCGCGGCGGCGCTGCACTACCACGGCCAGAGTTTCGACCTCACCGTGCCCGTTCCCGACGGGCCGCTCGACGCTGCTTCGCTACGCGCCCTCGACGAGGCCTTCGGCGTGGAGCACGAGCGCACCTATGGTCACCGCGCCGGCCCGGATGAACCGGTCGAGCTCGTGTCGATTCAGGTCGTCGGGCGCGGGCTTCGCGCGCACGGCGCTCTGCCCGAGCACACCACCCCGGCGCGCAGCGGGGCAGCGCCGCCGCCACGCCGCGCCTATTTCGGCCCTGACGTCGGCTGGATTGAGACACCTGTGCTGAGCCGGGCCGATCTGGCCACGCACCGGGTCGGGCCGGTGATCATCGAGGAGTACGACGCGACATGCGTGGTGCTGCCGGGCTGGCACGCACGCCTCGATGACGGCGGCAACATCGTGATCGAACGGTAGGCCCGGCGTTCCGCCGGGTTGGCTGCGGACCGATCGGGCGCAGCTCTAGAGCACGTTCCGATCGATTGGAATCAATCGATCGGAACGTGCTCTAGAAACATCAATGAGTAGAGCAGCTTAGCCAGATCTGATCGAACCGGTTCCGGTTCGATCAGATCGGGCGCTGCTCTAGCCGCGCGCCGTGCGCGGCAGCCACAGCGCGATGTCGGGCCAGATGACCAGGATCGCGATCATGGCGAGCAGCGTCAGCACGAAGGGTGCGGCGCCGATGATGACGTCGTCGATCCGGCCGCGCTTGCGCAGCCCCTGGACGACGTAGAGGTTGATCCCGACCGGCGGCGTGATCATCGCCGTTTCCATCAGCAGCACGATCAGCACGCCGAGCCAGACAGGATCGTACCCAGCTCGGACAAGCACCGGCACGATGATCGGCACGGTCGCCACCATCATCGACAGCGTCTCCATGAACATGCCGAGCACGAGGTAGAACGCGATCACGACAAGCAGGAGCTCGAACGGCCCAAGCCCGAGAGCGGTGATGGAGCGGTTGACGATCGCCGTCAGCCCGATCGAGGTGATGACGAAGTTCAGGAAGTAGGCCGCGATCAGGATCGCCATGATCATCGCGGTGGTGCGCATCGTTCCTTCGAGTGACTCGCGCAGCACCATCCATGTCAGCCGCCGCTTCGCCGCCGCGACCACGAGCGCAGCGATCACACCGAGCGCTGCCGACTCCGTTGCGGTGGCAAGCCCGGCATAGATCGAGCCGACCACGGCAACGAAAATGAACAACGGTGGCAGCAGATCGGGCAGCGAGCGCATGCGCCCTTCCCAATCCGTCGGGATCCGCTCGCCATCCAGCCCCGGGCGCACCAGGCAGATGATTATGACCGTCAGGCTGAACAGGACGGCGAGTGCGACCCCGGGAATCAACCCTGCGAGGTAGAGAGACGGGATCGAAGTTTCGGTCAGCACGCCGTAGACGATCATGTTGATCGAAGGCGGAATGAGGATGCCGAGCGTGCCGCCGGCGGCAATCGTGCCGAGGAACAGCCGCTCGTTGTAGCCGCGCCGCTCGACCTCGCCGATGGCAACCGTGCCGATCGTCGCGGCGGTGGCGACACTCGAGCCGGAGGTGGCGGCGAACAGCGCGCAGGCCGCAATGTTCGAGTGCATCAGCCCCCCCGGCAGCCAGGGCAGCCACTGCACCAGTGCCGCGTACATCCGCTCCGCCGCGCCCGAGCGCAGCAGGATCTCGCCGAGCAGCACGAAGAACGGGATCGCGACCAGCAGGAACGAGTTCGAGGTCGACCACGCAAGCTCGCCCATCGCCAGGTGCAGCGGGAAGCGGCCGTACATCTCGCCAAGGCTGAGGGCGAGCACGCCGAGCGCGGCGGCGACCGGGATACCCGCGCCAAGCAACCCGAGCAGGATCAGGATGGTGGTGGGGATCATCGCCGTGGGGCCGTCATCGCCGCCTCTCCATGGCGCGGACCTCTTCGGCGACCTCATCCGCCGCGGAGCGCGTGCCGATCAGCTCAGCCATGCCGGCCCGGTCGCCCCGTGCCAGCCGCGCCAACGCGGCGATGCACAGCGCCACACCGACAAGGATGAACAAGGCAAGCCCCAGCAGCCAGATCGCCTGCGGCACGATCAGTGGCGTTTCGAGGGCTGACTGGCTGCGCGAGTTCGACGTCCAGGACTGCTCCAACACACCGAGCCCGTGCCAGAACACCAGAGCGAAGAAGCCGACCAGCAGCACGAGCCCGGCGAGGTCAAGAACGATCCGGATGCTGCCTGGCAGGAGCATGTAGAGGCTGTCGATCCGGATATGCGCCCGGTCGAGTAGCGTCGCCGCGAGCGCCCAAGCGGTGCCGATCGCCAGCGCATAGCCCGCGAGCTCATCACCACCGCCGATCGAGATCACGAACACCTTGCGCAGGAAGACGTCGATGCCGATCAGGATGGCGGAGAGCAGGATCAGCCCTCCGCCGAACCAGAGACCTGACCGGGCCACCAAGGCCAATACGCTCATCACGCAGGACACCCGCATGCGCCGGACCGGCAGGGCAGCGCGCCGGTCCGGCGCGCTGCCGCCGGACCGGCCTTCATGACGATCAAGGAACCGGTGCAGTCAGGCCGAGCGCCTTGCCGACCGTATTGTTCCACTCGCGCGTGCACTCGGCACCGCAGCGGCGTGCCCAGTTCGCCAGAACCGCGCCCTCCACAAGGCGCTTGTGCACCTCGGCCTCCTCGGGCTTCACCGCCACCAGAGTCATGTTGGCGGGCCTGCCCATGGTGCATGGGCCGCGGCCAAAGTTGCAGTTGTCGGCCTGCGCGTCAGCGGCCTTCAGCGTCTGCCACATCTTGTCCTCGTAGGCCTTCACCTGATCGAGGAGGAACTGCTGCACGCGCGGCTCGAGGCGGTTCCAGGTGTTGAGGTTCACCGCCAGGATGTTGATGCTCCACCCAAGCGACATCGGGTAGAGCGACTTGGTCACCTCGGCCCAGCGCGCGGTGTTGCCCGACAGGCTGCCGGTGACGGCGCAATCGACCACGCCGCTGTTCAGCGCCGGCACCACTTCGGCGAACGCCATGCTGACCGCGGTCGCGCCGATGCCCTGCAGGAAGTCACGCATCGTATTGTTGAAGACGCGAACCTTCTTGCCGCGCAGCCCCTCGAGCCCGCTGACCACGTCGCGGCACCAGAACACCTGAGGTGGGTTGCCGCCGAAGGCCAGCAGCTTGGCGTTCCAGTTGCGCTGCATCTGCCGGTCAATGACCGCGCGCCAGGCATCGCATGCGGCGCGCGCCTTGTCGGCATCGAGCGTCAGCCCGGCGAGGTCACAGCCCTCGAACCGCGCGTCGTCACCGGCCATCTTGGAGATGTCCATGCCGGCGAAGTCCATCACGCCAAGGCGCAACAGGCGCAGCATGGTCCGGTCGTCGATGCCCATCTGGTCGAGCGGCGTGATGTCGACGGTGATCCGGCCATTCGAAGCGCGCGGAATGGTCTCGCGCCAGAACGGCACCTCATCGACCATCGATGCCACGGTCGGACCGTTCAGCCCGATCGCCTTGAACTGGAGCTGCGGCAGTTCCTGCGCCTGGGCCGCACCGAAGGGTTGAAGCAGGAGCACGGCCACAGCCGCGACCAAGAGATTGCGCATCCTCATGCTAGCCTCCCGTTTCAGACGATCGACCGCCACGCCCGCACCAACGGGCGCATCGGGTAACTCCCCGGCGGCGATCGTTGCACTGCTCAGGCGCTTTCGGCAAGGCGCCCTTTCGCAGAGCGCGGGTTTTCATTCCGACGCTCCTGTCACAAACTAGGCCGTCATCGTCATCGTGGACCGCACCCTTGTCATCGTCCGATCCTGTCCTGCGTCCCGTGCGCGTTGCCGTCGATATCGGCGGCACCTTCACCGACCTGCAGATATTCGACGCGCGCACCGCCCAGGTGCACGCGTGGAAAACGCCGACCACACCAGCCGATCCTTCCATCGGGTTGATGCGAGGGCTTGGCGAGGCGGCCGCGCGGTTCGGCTTCACGCTCGCCGAGATCGGGCTGCTTCTGCACGGCACCACGATCGCGACCAATGCTGTGCTGGAACGGCGCCTCGCCCGCGGCGTGCTGGTCACCACCGCCGGCTTCGAGGACGTGCTGGAGATCAACCGCCATGTGCGGCGCGATATTTACGGCCTCGCCCCCAATCCGCTGCCGACGCTGATCTCACGCGACCGTCGCCTCGGCGTGCGCGAGAGGATGCGCGCGGACGGTGCGGTGGACACGCCGCTCGACGAGGCTTCGCTGCAGGGGCTGATCGAGCGGATCACCGCCCTTGGCGCCGAGTCCGTTGCGGTGACGCTGCTCAACAGCCACGCCAATCCGGCGCATGAGCGGCTGGTTGCCGCGCACATCGCCGCGGCGCTGCCCGATCTGCCGGTGTCGATCTCGGCCGATGTCTCGCCCGAGATCCGCGAGTACGAGCGGAGCTCGACGACAGTGCTGAACGCGCTGCTCGTGCCCGTGGTGCGCGCCTATCTCGACAGGCTGGAAAAGCGGATCGGCGAGGACGGGTTCCGTCCCGCGATCTTCCTGGTTCAGTCCAACGGCGGCGTATGCAGCCTGCGCATGGCCGCCGAACAGCCCGCGCGGCTGCTGCTCTCCGGCCCCTCGGGCGGCGTGCTGGCCGCGGCGCGGATCGCGAACCTGATCGGGCGATCCGACCTGGTCGCGGTGGACATGGGCGGCACCAGCTTCGACGTCTCGGTGATCCGTGACGGCCGCGGCTCTGTCATCACCCAGGGCGAGATCGACAGGCTCCCGGTGCGCCTGCCCATGGTGGAGATGCGCACGATCGGTGCCGGTGGCGGCTCGATCGCCGCGGTCGATGCAGGGGGGCGGCTGACCGTCGGGCCACGCAGCGCGGGCGCTACGCCGGGCCCGGTTGCCTATGGCCGCGGCGGCACCGAGCCGACGGTGACCGACACCAATCTCGCGCTCGGCCGCATCGATCCGGACTATTTCCTCGGCGGCACGATGCAGCTCGACATGCCGACCGCGCGCGCGGCCATCGCCGAACGCGTCGGCCTACGGCTTGGCCTCGGCCTTGAAGCGGCATCCGAGGGCATCCTCGCCGTCACCAATGCGGGGCTCGGCGCGGCCATCAGGCTGTCGCTGTTCGAGAAGGGACTCGATCCGCGTGACTTCGCGCTGCTGTCGTTCGGCGGCGCGGGCGGGCTGCACGCCACCGACGTGGCGGCGGAACTCGGCATCGGCGAGGTCGTGTTTCCCCGCGATCCCGGAACGCTCTCGGCCTACGGCATCCTGTTCGCCGACCTGGCGCAGGATCTCGCCCGCTCGCGCCTGCTGCGCGTCGAGCCGGCGCAGCTGCCAGCCATCGCCGAAGCCGTCGCGGCCCTCAACGCGGAGGCCGATGCACGGCTCGCGCGCGACGGCGTGGCGGCGGCCGACAGGCGGGTCGAGATCGCAGCTGACATGCGCTACCACGGCCAGGCCTTCGAGCTGCTGATCCCGTGGGGCGAGATCGCCACGCCGGACGAGACCGCCCTCGCCCGCCTGGTCGACGACTTCCACGCCACCCATCGCCAGCGCTTCAGCTACGCCAACCCCGGCGAGCCGGTGGAGATCGTGACACTGCGCGCAACCGCGATCGGCCGGCTGCAGAAGCCCGAACCTGGCGCCGTGACGCCGGCGGCACGCCCTGCGCGCAAGGGCACGCGCCGGGCATACGAGGGCGGTGCCTGGCGCGAACTGCCCGTCTGGGACCGCGACGCGCTGACGGCGGAGCTCGCCATCGAAGGCCCCGCGATCGTCGAGGAGGCCTTCGCCACGCATTGGATCGGGCGCGGCTGGAGCGCACGGCTCGGCCCGGCCGGCGCCCTCATCGCAACGCGTGACAGCAACGGAGAGGTGTCGTGAGGACGCTCGGCCCCATCGAGATCGAGGTCATCCGCAACGCCCTGACCGCCGCGGCGGCCGAGATGGACGTGACGATCTGGCGCACCAGCCGCAGCACGATCGTGCGCGAGCTGCTCGACTACTCCACCGCCGTGTTCGATGCCAACGGCAACAACGTCGCACAGTCAGCGCGCATCCCCCAGCATCTGAACTCCATGGGGGCGGCACTGCGCACGCTGCTCGACGAGTTCGTCGACCCCGCGACATGGGGTCCTGACGACGTGATCGCAACGAACGATCCCTATTGCGGCGCGCAGCACCTGAACGACGTGCTCGTGTTCAAGCCTGTGTTCCATGACGGAAGGCGTGTCGGGTATGTCGGCGCGCTCTGCCATCACATCGACATGGGCGGGCTTGCGCCGGGCAGCTACGCTGCGACGGCGACCGAGATCTTTCAGGAAGGGCTGCGCATCCCACCCGTGAAGCTGATCGAGGGCGGGGTGCTGAACCGTGCGGTCTGGGCGATGATCGGTCAGAACGTGCGCAAGCCCGCGCTCATGCTCGGCGACCTGCAGAGCGAGCTCGCGAGCCTCGAGGTTGGTGCCGCCGCGATCCACCGCCTCGCTTCCCGTTACGGTGCCGATACGATGATCGAGGCCTGCGGGCGCATCCTCGACATGAGCGAGGCGGCGATGCGGGCGGCGATCACAGCCATGCCGGACGGCAGCTACGCCTTCGAGGATTTCCTCGACGATGACGGCATCAGCGGCCAGCCGGTACGCCTGCACGCGGCGGTGACCATCGCGGGCGACGAGATCACTGTCGATCTCACGGGCTGCGCCGACCAGCAGGCAGGGCCGGTGAACTGCACGCCGGCGATGTCGAACTGCGCCGTCTACTACGCCGTGATCGCGGCGACGGATGGCTCGGTGATGGCCAATGCCGGTTGCTACCGCCCGGTGCGGATCATCTCGCGCCCCGGCAGCGTTGTGAACTGCCGCGCGCCCGCGCCCGTGGCGCACCGCGTCGCGATCACCCACCGCCTCGCCAACGTGCTGTTCGGCGCCCTGCACGAGGCGCTCCCCGATCGCATTCCGGCCGCCTATTACGGCGGATCCTACGTCGCGACCTTCCAGACGGTCGCCGAGGACCACAGCCGCGAGGTGCTGGTGGAGATCGAGATCGGCGGCACCGGCGCGCATCCGCGGAAGGACGGCGTCAACGCCTGGTCGTTCGGGATGCATAACAATGCCAACATTCCGATCGAGATGATCGAGGCGACCATGCCGCTCTCGATCACGCGCTACGGGTTGCTGCCGGATTCCGGCGGGGCGGGCAAGTTCCGCGGCGGGCTCGGCCTGGTGCGCGAGTGGCGCGTCGAAAGCCCGGCCTGCGTGTTCACCGCCAACATGGACCGGTTCCGCTTTCCGCCCTACGGGCTCGCCGGTGGTGAGCCCGGCAGCCTCGGGCGGCTCACGCGCGTCCGTGCCGGCATCGAGACGCCGATCGGCTCGAAAAGCGACGGCGTGGCGCTCAAGCGCGGCGACATCGTGCGGCTCGAGACCTCGGGCGGCGGCGGCTTCGGCGATCCTGCCAGCCGCGACGCGGCGGCGGCCGAGCGCGATCGGGCGCTCGGCTACATCACGGCTTAAGCGTCAGGCGATCTCGCGCTCCTCGCGCAGGGCGCGGATGGCGCCGCGGAACGCCGCGACCGTTCGGTCAAGATCCTCGTCGGTGTGCGCGGCCGAGGCCGGGCCGCCGGGCCAGGGCGCGAAGTCGACACCGCGGGTACGCATCGCCAGCAGCAGCTTCGTCACGGTCTGATTGCCGCGCGGGATCTTCAGCTCGGCATATCCCATCGAAAGCGGCTCGAAGTTGCGCGGCCCGATCGCCAGGCCCTTGGGATTGACGAACACATGGATTCCCGTGTGCGCGCCATACACCGCCCAGTTCAGGCTCTCCTCGGCCAGCACGTCATTCAGCGCGGCGCGCAGCCGTGCGGCATAGGCGTGGCAGCGAGCCACAGCATCGGTGTCACGGATGATCTCCAGCGTCGCGATGCCGGCTGCCGCAGAGAGCGGATTGGCGTTGTAGGTACCCTGGTGCTGCACCTTCTCGACGCCGCGCGCGGCCGCCCGCTCGGGGTCGAGCAGCTCGAGCACGTCGCGTGTGCCGACCACCGCCCCGCCTGGCAGGCCGCCGGCGAGGATCTTGGCGAGCGTCGTCAGGTCAGGGCGGATGCCGAGCTCCTCCTGCGCACCGCCGCGCGCGACCCGAAAGCCGGTGACGACCTCGTCGAACACCAGCACGATGCCGCGCCGCGCCGTCTCCTCCCGCAGGCGGCGCACGAAGGCGGGGCGCAGCGGCGCCTGACCGTAGCTCGCCCCCGTCGGTTCGAGGATCGCGGCCGCGATGTCCGCCCCCTCGGCGTCGAGCAGCGCGACAAGCCCGGCCTCGTCGTTCGGATCGACGAACACCACGTTGTCGGCCAGCGCGCCGAGCACGCCCGGTGTCGGCGTGCCATCGAAATGGTTGGTGACACCGAAGGCCATATGGTCATGCCACCCGTGGAAATGGCCCCGCAGGCGCAGCAGTTTCGTGCGCCCCGTCGCCGCCCGGGCAAGGCGCAGCGCCATCAGCGTCGCCTCGGTGCCTGAGCTGGTGAAGCGCACCATCTCCGCACTCGGCACCAGCTCCTGGATCAGCTCGGCCCAGCGGTTCTCGAGAGCGTGGTTGGCCCCGTAATGCGTGCCGCGCGCGAGTTGCTCAGCGACGCGTGCCATCACGGCGGGGTGCGCATGGCCGAGGATCAGCGCGCCGTGGCCACCCGCATAGTCGACATACTCGTTGCCATCCACGTCCCACTTGCGCGCGCCCTCGGCGCGGGCAATCGCGAGCGGATGCGGCCTGACGTAGCGCGAGTCGTGCGTGACGCCGCCGGGGAACAGGCGCTGCGCGGCCGCGTAGTTCTCGGCGCTGCCAGGCGTGTGCGCGATGAAAGCGGCGATGATCGGCGAGTTGGTCGGCGGCATGGCGTTCATGGCAGCACTCCTGAAACGATCATGTAGCGTTGCGCGGCGGGGTGCTCTTGTCCATCACCGGTGATGGCGATCACGCCGTCCGTGCTGATCCGGGGCGGACCTGCCTCTCCAGCACGCAATCAGCCGCCCATGGTCTTCAGAGTACCATCAGCGGCGCTACAGGCGACGACGGCGGCGATCGATATAGCCCTCCGGGTGCCTGGCCGGGATACGCGTCGCGTGCACGTCAGCGGGGCTGAGCGCCCCGCCACCGCGGGCAAGGATGCGCGGCGCTGGCAGGCCTTCACCGGCGAGGCGGCGACGCTGGAGGCCACGGGCGAGAGCTTCGCCTCCGTCACCACCCAGCGCAGCGAGGAGGCATCCGATGCAGGGCGTACGGTTTGAGCCGACGGAGGAGCAGCGCCGCACCGTGCGTGCGATGAGCGGCTTCGGCATCCCCCAGGAGGACATCGCCACCTTCCTCGACATCGAGCCGAAGCCGCTGCGCAGGCATTTCCGGCGCGAACTCGATCGCGGCATGGTGGAGGCGACGGCGAAGGTGGCGCAGTCACTGTTCCAGATGGCGACATCCGGCAACAACGTCGCGGCCGCGATCTTCTGGATGAAGGCGCGCGCTGGCTGGCGGGAGAAGCAGGAGATCCGCGTCGGCCCGACCAACCTCGATGAGGTGAGCGACGAGGAGCTCCTCCAGGTGATCCAGTACGTCCGCGGCCTCCAGGCTTAGCTGCTGGTTCACCGCCGCCCTCTCCGCCCGATCAGCCCGCATCGCTCTCTCCGCCGTCTGCACGCCCAACACGTTGCTCTGTGCGCGGACGAAGTGAAGCGAAACCGAAAGCAATCCTGTTGCGAAGTTCGGCACCGGCCGATCATCACATGATCACCGCTGCTGGCGTTCACCGCGCTCCGCACCGCCCGCGCCGGCACGCAGGACGGGGCATGGGTCATGCGCCCCGAAGGCGGCGGGCCGACACTCGCCGAACGCCTCAGCGACGAACTCGACAGAGATCCCCTCGGCACCGCTCATGCCATTGGCCACCTCGTCGGCCACATCGCGCTGATCGTTCTGCTCCCCGCACGAGGGCCATGAACGGCGGGCTCACCGCCATGCGCGCGGGCGATGCGATGCTGGTGCAGCGCGTCCCTGCTGGCTGATGGATGGCGCCCCGCTGGCAGCGGAAGCGGTTGCAGGCGATCCAGTCTGGGACGCTCTCTTTGCAGCTGGCGTGAGGCCCGAGCCTTACGCCGAGCCCGCCCCGCCGCCCGATGCCCTAGTGCCGCTCTCGGTGGTCGCGGAGCGACTGAAGGCCGCGGGCGTGTGGGAGGCGATCGTCGCGCTCGTGTTCGATCCCACCAACCGCTCCGCGCTCGCCGACCTCATCATGGTGCAGCAAGGCATCGCGCCGAACGATCCCGTCGCGCGAGCGCTCATCAGCGCCGCGGGGGCGGACCCGGAGGTCGCGCTGCGGCCGCTGTGATTCCAATCGCATTGTCATCACCGGCTCGCGTGGAGTAGGCGGTCTTGGCCCCGATCTCCGTGATCCAGTCGCGCACCGCCCTGGCGATGAACACCGGACCGTTGTCGGGTCGGCTATCGGCGGCTCGCACCCTCGCCGAGCGATGCCGCCACCCGATCCCGCAGATCTCTCGACAGCGCTCGCGTTGGGCTGCTTACCTCCACCCAGCCAGGAGCTTGAGCCAGAGATCAGCACGCGCTGGAATCCAAAAAGCCATTCCGTCTATGGCAATCGCACTCTAACGGGCACGTTGACGAAGCCCTGGGCGAGGCGTCTCGACGCAGCCCGGCGGTCTGGCCCACACAGCCGGAACCATTGTCGGTTGAGTATCAGTCTCCCGCGCCCGCCAGGGCCTCTGAGCCCTCGCGTCGTGACGCAGCGCTTCGCCGACCCTGCCTGGGAGGAACGCCGAACTCAGCGCGGTATGCTGTCGAGAAATGCTGACTCGACCCGAAGCCGCAGGCGAAGGCGATCTCCGTCACGCTGCGAGCCTGGTCTTCGCGGATCAGCAGCGCCGCCTTGTTCAGCCGCAGCCGCCGCAGGTGCTGCGCCGGCGTCGCGTTGGTGATCAGGCGGCAGTAATGCGCAAAGCGCGTGCGCGACAGCCCACATTCGCGCGCCATGTCCTCGAGCCGCCAGGGCTGCTCCAGCGCCAGCGGCAGCCGCGAGAGGAACAGGTCCACGGTCCGCCGCGTCGTCGCCGCGTCCGCGTCGAGCGGCGGCGGGGCGGCGTCCAGCGCGTCGAGCAGGGCAAGCAACATCGCGTTGCCCGCCACCATCATCCGCGCCTCGCCGTTCTCGGGCGTCTGTCGTTCCAGCACGGCGCGGATGCCGAGGAAGGCCTGGGCAAGCGCCGGCGAGGCGCGCAGCACCGAACGATCGTTCAATGCCAGGTAGTCGTGCAGCCGCTGCACGTCGGCGTCAGACCAGAGCAACCACCGCGGCCAGCGCCAGCGGTCCGTCGGCCGTCGCATGTTCACGTCGAGCAGCATCCAGACGAGCTGGTTGGCATCGACATGCGGCGTGCCGATCGCGTGCAGTTGCCATGGACGGATGATGAACACGTCGCCGGCCGAGAGCTGGTGCGTCACCCCATCGACCTCGAGCGAGAGCGTGCCGCGCGCGAGATAGGCGAACTTGATGCCCTCGTTGCAGTGCCGCGCCAGACCCCAGCGCTGCGGCGACCGCGCATCCCAGAACCCGATGGTGCACACGCCCGGCAGCCGCCCGTCGAGAGGCCGGCCGGGATAACTCCCCCGCGTCCAGGCCACGAGCCGCGTTTCCCCCCGTGCCGCCGCCTCCTGCAGGGCGCGGCAATTGTCGGCATAGAGCATGGACCCCGGCTGGCGGAACACCGCTGGGCGAACCCGCTCCGTCCGCGTTTCGCGCTTCCCAGGCATCGCGTTCCCCCGTTCACACCGGCATCACAGCCAGATGGCCCGACTTAAGGAATTTACCAGTGGCAGGCCATGCAAGCCAAACCCGAGTGCCTCGGGCAAGAGGCTGCAAGCAACGCCGAACGGCCTGCTCCAAGGGAGGAAACACGCATGAAGACCGTCGCTTTCGCCGCCGCGATGCTGTGCGCGGTCGCGGCCACGCCCATGACGGCCACGGCACAGCAGACGCTGCGGCTCGGCCACAACATCTCGACCTCGTCGCCCTACCACCTCGCCGCCGAGCGTTTCGCGCGGCTGGTCCAGGAGCGCACCGAGGGACGCGTGCGTGTGCAGGTCTTCCCCGCCGGCGCACTTGGCAACGAGCGCGACATGATCGAGGGCGCCCAGCTCGGCACCATCGACATGGTCGTCACCTCCTCTGCCGCCGCGGGCCCGTTCGTGCCGGCGCTGCGCATCCTCGACGCGCCGTTCCTGTTCCGTGACCCAACCCATGCCCGCGGCGTGCTCGATGGCGCGCTCGGCGCAGAGCTGCTGGCCGCGATGCCGGCGCGGAACCTGATCGGGCTCGCCTGGGGCGACATCGGCTTCCGCCACATCTCGGCCAACAAGCCCATCCGTACCCTCGATGACGTGCGCGGCCTGAAGCTGCGCGCGCAGAACAACCCGATCCACCTCGCCGCCTTTCGCGCGCTCGGCATGCAGCCGACGGTGATCGGCTTCAACGAGCTCTATGCCGCGCTGCAGACCGGCGTGGTCGATGCCAACGAGCAGCCGATCTCGATCCACGTCGCGAGCCGCTTCTACGAGGTGCAGCGCCACCTGACGCTGACCGGGCACCTGGTGGCCTCCGCCCTGTTCGTTGCCTCTCCGTCAACGTTCAACCGCCTGCCCGCGGCCACGCAGGAGATCCTGCGGGTAGCGGCGCGTGAGTCCACGCCAGTGATGCGCCGCGCGGCCGACGAGCAGGACGCTGCCGGCCTCGGCACACTGCGCGAGCGTGGCATGACCATCCAGGACAGCTTCGACCGCGAGGGCTTCCTGCGCGCGCTGCAGCCCGCCTTCGCCGAGTTCGGCCGCGAGCTCGGCGAGGCGAACATCCGCCGGATCCAGGACGCCCGCTGATGATCGGGGAAGGGCGCTGATGCAGGGGCTGCGCCGGGCCGTACTGGCGATCGACCGTGTGACCACCACGGTCGTGACCTGGGCGGCCTGCGCGGCCCTCGCACTCGCCGCCGCCATGGCCTTCGGCCAGGTCGTCATGCGCTATGTCGTCCGCCAGCCGGTTGCCTGGTCGGAGCCGGTGGTGCAGATGGCGGTGATCTGGATGGTCTATCTCGGCGCGGCGGTAACGTTCCGCACGGGCGCGCTGGTCGCGATCGACCTGCTGCTGACACGGCTCACCGGGCACTGGCAGCGTGGCCTTGCCTGGGTCATCACCGCCGCGTCCCTCCTGCTGCTCGCCCACATGGGCTGGTATGGCTGGGAGATGGTTGAGCGGGCGCAGTTCAACGTCAACCCCACGCTCGGCGTCTCGATGTCCTGGGGCTTCGCGGCGATCCCGGTGGGCGCTGTCTTCGCGATCATCGCCGTGGTCGCGCACGCGCTCGACCCCCCTCCGCGGGACATCGACGGGGCATCCTGACCGGGCATGTTGACCCAATCGCTTCTCGTCGTGATGTGCACGCTGTTCCTGCTCGGCGTGCCGATCGCCGTGTCGATCGGGCTTGCGGCCATCTTCGGCATCCAGGTGCTGGGCGCGATCAACCCCGTGATCATCGGCCAGCAGCTCTACGTGGTGCTGGACAAGTTCCCCCTCGTCGCCATCCCGTTCTTCATCCTGGCCGGCAACCTGATGGACACAGGCGGCATCTCGCGCCGGCTGATCGACGTCGCGCGCGCCATGGTCGGCAGGACGCAGGGCGGGCTTGCGGCCACCTGCGTGGTCGCCTGCATGATCTTCGCCGCCGTCTCCGGCTCCTCCACCGCCACCACCTTCGCGATCGGCGCGATCATGATCCCCGCGCTCGAACGGGCGGGGTACCCGAAGCCCTGGGCGGCCGCATTGCAGGCCACGTCGGCCGAGCTCGGCGTCATCATCCCGCCCTCGATCCCGCTGATCCTGTTCGGCGTGGCGGCGGATGTCTCGATCGGCGAGCTGTTCATCGCGGGGTTCGGGCCCGGGCTGCTGATCGGGTTCGTGCTGATCGGCTACGTGCTGGTCTGGGCGCGGCTCACCGGACACGGCAAGGCGGATGCGCTCGAGGGCGTCTCGCCGCTGCCGGCCTTCCGCCGCGCCACCTTCGCGCTGCTCATGCCCGTGGTGGTGCTGGGCGGCATCTATGGCGGCGTGTTCACCCCGACGGAGGCCTCGGCCATCGCGGTCGTCTATGCCCTGGCGATCGGGATGTTCGTGCATCGCGAGCTCGGCTGGCGTGACCTCGGGCCGGTGCTGCGGAAGTCTGTCATCTCCTCGGTCGTGATCCTGTTCATCATCGCCTGGGCCGGGCTGTTCGCCTTCATCATCAACCGCGAGGGCGTGCCGGCGGCGATCGGTGCGTGGATGCTCACGGTCATCGACAGCCCCGTCACCTTCCTGCTCGTGGTGAACCTTGTCCTGTTCGTCATCGGCATGTTCATCGAGGGCTCGGCGGCGATCATCGTGCTCGCGCCGATCCTCGTGCCCGTCGCCATCCGCTACGGCATCGATCCGGTGCATTTCGGCATCGTCATGGTGGTGAACCTCGCGATCGGCTTCATCACGCCTCCCTTCGGCGTCAACCTGTTCGCCGCCTGCGCGGTCGCGCGCATCCCGCTCCAGCGCATCGTGAAGCCGATCGTCGCGTTCATCGGCGTCGTCCTCGCCTGCCTTCTGCTGATCACCTACATCCCACCGATCCCACTCGCGCTGCGGGACTGGGTCTATCGCTGAGGCCACGATGCGCTACGGCATGAACCTCCTGCTCTGGACCACGGACGTGACCGACGCCCACTGGCCGCTGCTCGAGCGGCTGAAGGCCATCGGCTACGACCTTGTCGAGGTCCCGGTGTTCGAGACGGGCGACGTGGCCGCCTATGCGCGGCTGGGCGCGCGGCTGCGCGGGCTCGGACTCGCGCCGCACGCGGTCACCGCCCTCGGGGCGGAGGCGAACATCGCGTCGGATGACGCCACCATCCGCGCCAGCGGCGAGGCGAGGCTGCGCGCCATCGTCGACTGCGCCGCAGCCCTCGGCGCGCCGACACTCTCGGGGCCGATCCACTCAGCACTCGGCGTGTTCACGGGGCAAGGCCCGCGGGCGGACGAGATCGCGCGCAGCACCGAGATCCTCGGGCGGATCGCCGCGCACGCGCGCCCCGCCGGCATGCGGTTGGCCATCGAGCCGCTGAACCGCTTCGAGTGCTACCTGCTGAACGACCTCGCCTCCGCCGCCGCCTTCGCAGAGGCCGTCGCACCCGATGCCGGCGTGCTCTACGACACGTTCCATGCCCATATCGAGGAGAAGGACGTTGCCGCCGCCATCGCGGCCAATGCCGATCGCATCGCGCTGGTGCATGTGTCGGAGAATGATCGTTCCACCCCCGGCCGCGGCCAGGTGCGCTGGCGGGAGAACTTCACGGCTCTCAAGGCGGCAGGCTATGACGGGCCGCTGATCGTCGAAGCGTTCGGCCTTGCCCTGCCCGCGCTCTCGGCCGCGACCCGGATCTGGCGGCGCATGTTCGATGACGAGTTCGCCCTCGCGGAAGAATCGCTCGCCTTCATGAAGCAGCAGTGGGAGGTTGCATGATGCGTACGCTCAAGGGACCGGCGATCTTTCTCGCCCAGTTCGCCGGCGACGATCCGCCCTTCGACACGCTGGATGGGATCGCCGCCTGGGCCGCCTCTCTCGGCTTCAAGGGCGTTCAGATCCCGTCATGGGACGCGCGGTTCATCGACCTTGCGAAGGCCGCCGAGAGCCGTGCCTATGCCGAGGAGGTCCAGGGGCGGCTCGCCGCGCACGGCCTCGCGGTGACGGAGCTCTCGACGCATCTGCAAGGCCAACTCATCGCCGTCCACCCGGCCTATGACATCGCCTTCGACGGCTTCGCGCCCGAGGAGGTACGCGGCAGGCCGGCCGCGCGGCAGGCCTGGGCGGTGGAGCAGCTGCGCCTCGCGGCGCGCGCCTCGCGCAATCTCGGCCTCGACGCGCACGCCACCTTCTCGGGCGCTCTCGCCTGGCCCTTCGTCTATCCCTGGCCGCAGCGCCCGGCCGGCCTTGTGGAGACCGCCTTCGCCGAGCTCGCCCGCCGCTGGCGGCCGATCCTCGATGCGTTCGACGCAGCTGGCGTCGACCTCTGCTACGAGATCCACCCTGGGGAGGACCTGCATGACGGGGCGAGCTTCGAGAGGTTCCTCGATGCGGTGGGCAACCACCCGCGCTGCAACATCCTGTACGACCCCAGCCACCTCGTGCTGCAGCAGCTCGACCACCTCGCCTTCCTCGACATCTATCATTCGCGCATCCGGGCGTTCCATGTGAAGGACGCGGAGTTCCTCCCGAATGGCCGCGTCGGCGTCTACGGCGGCTACCTGCCATGGATCGATCGCGCAGGCCGCTTCCGCTCACTGGGTGACGGGCAGGTGGATTTCCGTGGCGTGTTCTCGAAGCTTGCGCAGTATGGGTTCCCGGGCTGGGCCGTGCTGGAGTGGGAGTGCTGCCTGAAGCACCCCGAGGACGGCGCGCGGGAAGGGGCGGCGTTCATCGCCGAGCACATCATCCGCGTGACCGAGAGGGCCTTCGACGATTTCGCCGCCGCCGGCATGGACGAGGCCGCGAACCGCCGCCTGCTCGGGATCGGCTGAGATGTCTGTGCAGCAGTGTTTCGCCGGCGTCTCCCGGCGCCTGCGCCTCGGCATGGTCGGCGGTGGCGAGGGCGCATTCATCGGAGCAGTGCACCGGCTGGCCGCACGGCTCGATGACCGGTGGGAGCTGGTTGCCGGCGCCTTCTCCCGCGATGCGGACCGCGGCCGGCGGTCCGCCGCCGCGCTGCATGTCGCGCCAGACCGGGCTTATGCTGATGCGGAGTTGATGGCGCGCGCCGAGGCAGCGCGTGACGATGGCATCGACGCGGTCGCGATCGTCACGCCGAACGCCAGCCACCACGCGATCGCGCGGGCCTTCCTTGATGCCGGCATCCACGTCATCTGCGACAAACCGATGACGACGACGATGGATCATGCGCACAACCTCGTACGCGCCGTGGCTGCGAGTGGGCGCATCTTCGCGCTGACGCACAACTACACGGGCTATCCCATGGTGCGCCAGGCGCGCGCGATGGTGGCTGACGGTGCGATCGGCGCGGTGCGCGTGGTGCAGGTCGAGTATCCACAGGACTGGCTCACGACCCCGATCGAGGAGACCGGGCAGAAGCAGGCTGCCTGGCGGCTCGACCCAGCGCAGGCGGGACCAGCGGGGTCGCTCGGCGATCTCGGGACGCATGCGCACAACATCGCCGAGTTCGTAACGGGCCTTGCGGTGGAGAGTGTCGCGGCCCAGCTCACCGCCTTCGTGCCGGGCCGGCGCGTCGATGACGATGCGCAGGTGCTGCTGCGCTTCGGCGGCGGTGCGCGCGGGATGCTGTGGGCGTCACAGATCGTGCCAGGCAACGCGAACGCGCTTCGGCTCCGCGTCTATGGCGAGACGGGTGGGCTCGACTGGGCGCAGGAACAGCCGAACGAGCTTCGCTTCACCAGGCTTGGCGAGGCGCCGCGGATCCTGGCCCGCGGTGCAGGTGGGCTCAGCCCCGCCGCGGCGCATGCCACGCGCATCCCCGTCGGCCACCCGGAGGGCTACATCGAGGCCTTCGCGCAACTCTACCGTGACATCGCCGACCAGATCACGGCGCGGATCAACGGCAGCGCTCCCGATCCGGCAACGTTGCTGGTGCCAGGCGTCACCGATGGGGCACGCGGCGTCGCCTTCGTCACCGCCGCGGTGGCGAGCAGCGGGGCCGACGGTGCGTGGACGCAGCTCCCGCCCGTGCTTGGCTGATGCCCGAACGCGGATCAGTCGCGGATCACCAGCCGCGCCCTTCCCTTCAGCAGAAGCCCGCGTATTCGATGACGACAGATTACCCCGACGGCGAAGGACGAGCGCCGGACTTCTGAGCCGGTTCGAATCCCGGCGTACCCCCTCCGCCAGTGCTCCTGGGTTCGAAGCGTCGTCTTCAGCGTGGTAGCGCGCCAATCGGGGCTGCGTCGGCCCGGCGGGTTTCGGTCCGCGCGGGGCAATCAGCAGAGGTTTCAGTTGGACGGCGCGCCTTGGATCGGGGCGGCCGGCTGCGCGGGCGCGGCATCGAGCGCCGCGCGGATGGCCGCGAACGGGATCACCACCGTGTTGCTGCGCCACGGGATCCACATGAACTCCGCCCCGCGCGCGAGCACGCAAAGGTCATCCGGCGCGCGTTGCCAGTCCAATTCGGGCTGGTTCTCCCTCCGCAACGTGCCGCGTTCGTCCCGCACCGACACGAAGGCCCGCAAGGAAATTGGCGGCATGACGAGGTAACGACCGTCACGCGGCACGCCCTCAGCCGGAGACAGCTCGCGTGGACCAGGCAGGACACTCAACCCCGCATCCCTGATATAGCCGCACTCATCGAAGAACTCTCCGGCCCTGAACCCCACGGCAGGATAGAACATGTCCTCGGTGTGCGGCCGGCCGGCGCAGGGTTCGGTCCGGCCCTGGAACGTCGTGCTCGACCGTCCGGGCATCCGGCGCATGTCTCGCTGCGACGAGAACTCGGCCACGATCCCACCGAAGAAGTACCGTTGCTCATCCCTGGAGTTAAGCGGCGGCGGGAACGCGGGACGCGCCCGTTGCTGAGGGCATCGTTCCCGAGCCCTTCTGCGGCGCCGGCGCCGCCGTCCGCGCCAACCGCAGCGCGCTCGCAGACCTCATCATGGTGCAGCAAGGTGTCGCGCCCAGTGATCCCGTCGCGCCGGCGCTCATGCGCCCCAGCTGGCAGCGTGCAAACCCCCCCGGTCGTGACCTGAGCGCCGTGGTCTAGCTATGGCAGCCCGCCCTCAATCAACCGGTCGGCGGGCCCGCACATAGGCCAGCAGCAATCCGCCGAACACGGCGATCCAAAACAGATAGTGCGCGGCAAAAACCACCCAGGCCAGCGTCGGCTTCAGCGAGATCAAGTTCGGATGCCATGAGGCCAGGTAGTTGCGCACGCCGGTCGCGATGAAGGTGCGCGCCTCCTCCGGCTTGCCCTCGATCGATTTCGCGACGCCGTACACGTCATCAGCGTTCCGCTTCAGGAACAGCCAGGAATCCTCATTGCGGAACTGCTGGTCCCCGCCCCAGCCACGCGTGTAGATGAAGTCCACATCCTCGGTCTCGCGCGGCGCTGTTGAGCGCTCAACGCGACGCACCTCGGTGCCAGTGACATAGCCGTGCCCGACAAACGGCCGGCTCATCTCGAACGGCACCCACAGCACGATCGCCGCAACCACGATGGCCAGCGCGCGAAAGTCGCGCCGCCGAAGGCTCCGCCAGGCCAGCAGCAGCAGGACGGCCAGCAGCACCAGGCCAAGGGAGACGTAGTTGTAAAGAAAACTCATCAGGTGTTCCGTCGCGAACGCTCCCAGACCGACATCGGCAGATGGCCAGCCCATCTGGCCAACTGGGAGGTAGGCTATCCAGCATCCGACGGCCTTTGCATAGGAAGAACTGGCGGGACGGCGCCAGCGGCCAGCGGCACAGGTTAGTGATTGCTGTCCGACCGGAGATTGGGCTGGGCAGGGCGACAAAAGAAGGCTGTTCAGCCTCCCGGTGAAGCTACAGCTTTCCGACACGAATGACGGGTTGGTCGCACTCGGGCTAACGCTGCTTTCCTATGGCGTCGCCGAGATCTACCGCTACGGGTTCGTTGCTGTCTTCGCCGCCGCAGTGACCCTGCGCGCGGCGGGGTGTGCTCACAGGTATCACGAGGAGTTGCACGCGTTTGCCGAACGGATCGAGCGTGTGGCGATCACACCCGTCCTCGTGTGCTTCGGTGCGGCTATCGCAGAGGGCTTGGTACTCGGGTCGATCGAGTGGGCAGCGATCGCTGTCGCTTTGGTGACGTTGCCAGCGCTGCGTCCCGTCGCTGCTTTCGTCATCCTGATCGGGACGAGCTCGCCACGACGTTGCGGCGCGCGTTAATGGAGCAGGTCCACGATCGACGTTCCCGCTGTCATGCGGGCGGCGCAAGTCACCCCGCGCGCGGGACGCCCTGCTCGAGTTGTGTCGGCTGAGTGTTGTCGTCCGACCTGGCGGGCACCGGCGCAGCGCGCCTGCTTCCGTGTCGGTTGGCCCAGGCGCGCGTAAACTCAGCTCCAGCCAGAAATATCAGCGATGAATAGTATATCCATACAAGCAGGACAATGAGGGCTCCAGCTGCGCCAAATCCGGCCGCAATGCTGGTGTACCCGATGTAGAAGGCGATAGCCGATTTGCCAATCGTGAACAGGAGTGCTGTCGCGAGTGCTCCGATGGACACGTCGCCCCAATCCAGTTGCCGGTCGGGCAGAAATTTGAAGATCGCTGCGAATAACGTGGTGAGAATCGTGACGGTCACGGCTGTGTTCAAGAGGAAAGCGAGCACTGCGCCACCGGGTAAGGCGCTCTCCAACCAAGTCACGAGCGACGAGATGGCGGCGCTGACCGCGAGTGACGCAATCATGACGAACCCGGTCGTTGCCACGAGCCCAAGGGCCGCAGCTCTCGCCTTGACCAGTCTGGAAACTGTTTCGACAATCGAAGCTGCTTCAGGAACTTCGGTTTTCCAAATGGCATTCAATGCCGACTGAAGTGATGCAAACGCTCCGCTTGCCGTGACGAGCAGCGTTAGCAAGCCAGCAGCGAGCGCCAAGCCGCCGCGCGCATCGCCGAGGGCGCCTTCCGCCATCTCTCTGACCTCGCCAGCACCTCGTTCGCCGACGATGCTCGTCAGCTGCGCGCCAAGCGCGCTGTCGACCTGCTGACGATCAAACATCAATTCAGCGATGCCTGTGACGATGAACAGCAGTGGCCCGACGGAGAAAAGGGTGAAATAGGCAATTCCGGCCCCACGCGTCAGACACTCATCCGCGATGAACCCTTCGCCGGCATCCACCAGCATTGCCCGAAAACCACCCATCGCGCTTCCATCCTCATCGATGAACGGGCTGCGCTGCCATTCTCCCATGCCAGACACGGGACCGAAGATCGAAGGCCACCATGCCCACCCCGGAACTACACGGCATTCACTGGCTCATGATGTCGGGGGCGGTCGGACGGAGGTCTCGGTGCCGCTCGGTACGTCCTTGCCAGGATTGATGCGAGACGCAGCCGCACTTGCGACTGCTCCCAGCGTCTCGCCGACATCGTCGGCAGCCCTGATCAGCGTGTCGCCAGTCCTTTCCCGATCGAACTGTTCCTTCGTACGGGTATAGGTCTCGCTGATTTTCTGCGCGGCTTGCTCAGCCTCCTCACCGACGACCGCACGAACCTCATCGTACGTTGCCGTTGCGCTGTCGGTCACGCGGCCGATGACAGCGTCGCGCGCTTCTCCCATCAAGCGGTCTTCCGTCCGGGTGCCCGGAAGAACGGCAGCGAGTGCCGCGCCGAGTGCGAGGCCGAAGACACCGATGAGCAATGGTTGGGCTTCTGAAACTTCATCCCAGCGACTGACTGCCCGCCGTGCCAGCGCGGATGTCCGTTCCATCGCCCGTCGTCCGCCTCCAGGCTCTTCGGACGGGGACGCGCCCGCGCCCGGCGCCTCGGCGTGGCCTTGCACGGGATGGCCCGCAGACCCCTGAGAGGACGGCGCGCCGCTGGCGTGCTTGGACAGAAGGAGCCACCCGATCCCAGCGCCAATCAGCAGCACGGGCAAAGGATTATCACGTACCGATGCGCCCAGGTTGCGAGCGAAGTCGGCCCCGCCTGACCCTTTGGCATAATCTGAGATGCGGTCCACCACATCATCCACGATCTGACCTGGCTGTAGCTTGACCCTAAGCGCGTCAACCGTTCCGGATACGCTGGCGCGTGTCTGCTCCACCTCGTGCTCGATCTGGTCAGCAGACTTGCTGCCGGGATGCGTTGTTGTCGCGCTCATGGCATCTGCTCCTTGACGACCGCTGCATCGCGGGACACCTGGTTCATCGTGCGTTCTGGAGCGAAGCTCGTCGCCTTCATCCGGCCCAGACCAGACCGCAGGACGGCGTATCCGATGATCGCAACGACAACCCCGACGATCAGCGAGGACACCGTTGCCGACAGCCCGGCGTATTCGACAAGGAGCGCGACTACCGCCTGCAGCAGGATGATCAGTGCCGCGAGCATGAGGACCGCGCCTGCGCCGATGGAAGCGCCCGCCGTGCCGACCGATGAGACCTTCTCGTTGATCTCCGCGCGAGCGAGCTGAATTTCCTTGCGCACCAGGGTCGTCGTCTGGCTCACGAGATCACCGAGCAGATCGGGAACCGAGCGTTGAGTATCCTGGCTCATGACAGTGCCCTCGACTGGTCCTTGGACTTTGGTGCCTCGTGATCTTCTCCGATCCGCGATGCCGTCGGATCGACAGGGGCGGGATCGTGGCTGGGGACCAACCCCGTCGGTATCGGACCGGCCGCGCCCTTCCCATGCTGCTGCGCTGCGGCTCCACGCAGGGTCGCCTGGGCCGTCGTCATCGGCGCCGGAGCCGTACCTTCGTCGGGCCTTGTCGATCCCGGTCCCGTGTTCTGTGTCGGCCTGGAGCGATGCTGACGCCGCGGGCGTTCGGACGACTGCTCGGTCGAACTCTTGGCAAACCGAACGAGAGCGAATCCCGCCATTGCTGTGACACCGAAGAATGCCGTGGGTTGTCGGCGCGCGAAATCGGACAAGTCGTGGAACAGTTGGCCGGAGCTGCGCTGATGCATCGCGCCTGAGATCCCCTCGATGGCGTCAGCTGCCGAGCGCACGTGGCGTGCGATTTCCGGCGACGAGTCCTCCAGATCATCCGCCGCCGCCAAGATGGCATTCGCTACCGCTGACAGCTTTCCGGCTCCGGCCTCCTTGCCTTCCTCAGCCAATCCTTCGACACGGCTTTTCGCGGCGTCCAAAACTTCACCGCCTTTCTCGCCAACGCGCTCCACGACGCCGGCAGCCTTGTCCCGCACGTCGTCCGCAAATTCCATCGCTCCATCCTTAACGTCAGAGAGCCCCGCTCGCGCGGCGTCAGCTGATCTGGCGAGCGGATCTGGATCTGAACGGGTGGCCATGCGCGCTACCTCCGTGGAGAGCGACCTCTGTCGCGATGCGGGGTCGACAAGCGGCCCTTCGAACAAAACGACGCGCGCAGCCGCAGTTCCCAGTGCGGGCATCACGTTTCGTCAAGCTGATGGCATCGTCGGCAATCCGGTGTGCCGGGCATGCGCTCAATCGGCGTAGTCGCCGAGCGGCTGAAATCCGCGCTCGCGGACTTATCCAGGTCCATCAAGGCATCGCGCCCAACGATATGGGGAAACGTGTAGGAGCCCGCACGGAGAAGGCTGCGATCGCGCGCCGCGTCGGACGCAGATTGTCGCGACACTCACTCTCTCGACGCACTCCCGATGCAGGCGGGCTCATCTTCGATCGGCGGAGCGCAGTGGTTATGGATGTGTGTCGCGGCGACAGCGGCGTGGCCCATCCCTACGACGATCTGGTCGAGCCCGAGCGCCACGTCGCCAACGGCATACAGCCCCTTCACAGTCGTCTGGCAATTGGCGTCCACCAGCACCGCACCAGCGGCGTCACGCTCGGCGCCCAGCGCTCCGGCCAGCCCAGAGCGATAGGTCAGCCCGAGCGCCGAGTAGAGGATGTCGAAGCGCAGTTCCGCCCCGCCGCAGGTGCGCATGGCCGCGATGCGGCCGTCTTGCACGTCGAGCCCCGCGATCGGCTCGTCCACGAGACGGATGCGGTGTTGCTCCACGAGCGCACGCTCCGGCGGGAGGAGCTCAAGCGGGCGGCCGAGCGTCAGCAGCGTGACGTCGTCCGAGTAGGTGCGCGCGATGAAGGCTGCCTCGCCCAGGCCGCGCGTCCCATGCCCGATCACCGCGATGCGACTGTCACGTGATTCGAAGCCATCGCAGATCGGGCAATAGCGGACGAGGCCGCGACGCACGGCATCCGGGAGGTCCGGCAACTCGGGCTCGACATCGATCCCGCCAGTGGCGAGAAGCACCCGTCGCGCCTGCACCTCGCAGTTCCCGTCCCTCGTTTCAACCTCTGCACGGAAACCCTCTCGTCCCGACTTGCGCAGCGCAGAGACGCGGCCGTCGAGCGGCGAGACACCGTAGCGGCCGGCGTGCTCACGCACGCGCGCAAGAATCTCCGGGCCCGGGATACCGTCGGCGAAGAAGGGGATGTTGTGGCTGGTGGGAATCCAAGCGGCACGAGGATCCCCCTCGTCCACCACCAGCGCAAGCCGACGGAAGCGTGCGAGGTAGAGCGCCGCCGTCATTCCGGCAGGTCCTCCACCGACGATCAGGCAATCCAGGGCGTTCAGGGAGTCGTTCTTCAGGGACTGGAGCAAGCTCATACGAGAACCTTTCGGCAGGTCGCTGGTCACACCGCCCGATGCAGGTGCTCGTCTTGTTCCAAAGCGGCCTGGACCGCCCTTCGTGCCAGCATAGCTTCGTGTGCTGTGCCCCCCGATCCTCCGTGAACGGGCAGCCCATGTGGTGCCCTGCCATGGCGTCGAAATCGCTGGCGCCTATTGGCTGATCGAGCGCATTCGAGCGATGGCCTTCAAACTGCACGCACTCGGTTCTGGGCGTCGGCCCGGGTCGCCTTGCAGCGCCGTTGCCGGTTCACTCTCAACGCTCGACGAGGGCATTGAGGACGATGAGAAACACGACAAGGGTCCCTGCTACCGTCGGGACCAGCACCTTACGGGGTACGTGCAGGACAGCATCCAGCGTCAGCTTCCCGAGGTCGCCCCAGCGCTCCACCGTTTGCTTGAGGCGGCCCGAAAGTTCTGCGTAGACCCAGGATCCGACGACTAGTCCTGCCATGCCGAAAAGCGCATCCCAGCTCCCCTGCCCAAGCGCGGCCGCCGCCGTTCCTGGGCAGTAGCCGATCAGCGCGAAGCCCGCGCCGAACACCAGGCCGCCCAGAATGTTCGGGCCGAGCCGTGTCGGCTGGATGTGCAGCTCGACCTTACCGAAATGGTGCAGGGCGAACACGCCGACCATGCCGACGACGATCGCACTCAGCATGATCTTCACGACCGTCCAATCCTGGAACAGAAGCTGCCCGACCAGGATGTGATAGGTGCCGACCCCGCCCTTCTGCAGGAGGAAGCCGAAGACAAATCCGAAGACGGCGCCCTGGACCATGGTGCGCACTTTCAGCGTCGCTGCAGCATCCGCATGCTCGCCGGTCCCAACAACCTCCGCCATCGTCTCAGGTCCTGAAAAGAAGGGCGGCGACGAAGGCGCCGCCGATGAAGAAACAGATCACCGCGATCCACGACGCGACATTCAGCTGCAAGGTCCCGCTGATGCCATGCCCGCTGGTGCAGCCACCCGCCAACCTTGCGCCGAACGCCATCAGTCCACCGCCCACGAAAGCGAAGGCGCCGCGCAAGGCGATGCTCTCGCCGAAGCGGGCGTGCCACATCTCGGGTATCCACCGGTTGGTCTGCTCGCCCACCGGCCAAGCGGCGGCGGCGGCGCCGAGAACGGCGGCGACCACGAACATGAACCCCCAGTTCACCCTGGGCGCGTTGTCTTTGAAATAATCGAGGCTCTCTGTCCGCCGCGGGGCGACGAGCTTGCCGATAAGGCCGGCGACGCTGGCGTAGAAGGACGAGGCGCCAATAGGCTTGTCGGAGAAGTAGAAGGTGGCCCAGGCCAGCACGCCGATGCCCGCTCCCACCAGGTACGGCGACCAGGCAGGACCCGCGTAGTTTCTCGCGTCCACAGCGGGATCCGCGGCGACGGCCGCCGCCGGAACTGCCAGAAGCAGAAGGGCGACCCAGGCGCTATGACGCACGGAAGCCGGTAATCTCGTCACGGCTCCCTCCCCTCAACGGGGAATCCCGCCTTCGTCCACGCCTGCCAGCTGCCCGGGATGTTGCAAACCTTGGTGAACCCCTCCTGCTGAAGAATGCTCGTGCCGATGCTGGCGCGGTAGCCGCTGTCGCAATAAATCGCTGTCGGGCGCAAGCGGTCGAGCTCCGACGCCTTTTCCCTGAGCTCAGGCAAAAACATGTGGCGCGCGCCGGGAACGTGCCCGCCTTTCCATTCATCGGGCGCACGGACGTCGACCACCTGCAGGGCGTCACCAGCGTCCTGCACCTCGTGCACCGTCATTTGCCGGACGTGTTCGAGCTGGAACCCCGCATTATCCCAAGCCTTCATGCCGCCAACCAGATAGCCGGCGAACCTGGTGTAGCCGGTCCGCAGGAAGAGTTTGACGACTTCCTCCAGCTTGGTATCGGCGTCGAGCACCAGCAGAATTGGTTCCTCGGGATCCAGCAGCCAGCCTGCCCAGATCGACAGCATCGGCGAGCCGCCGATGTTCAGGGCGCCTTCGATGTGGCCTCCACCGAAGCCAAGCATCGACCGCGTATCCACCACCACTCCGGCACCGTCCTGCGCCGCCTGCCTAAAGGCCTTGGGCGGCAGGCCGGGAACCCGCGGCAGGCTCCCCAGGATCTCCGGCCCACGGGCATTCACCTGCTTCATGAGCGGGTAGTAGTGAGGCACGGGCGGTGCGGTGCCGAGTGCATACTCGGTAAAGGACGGCACGTGTTCGAATTGGAGGAAGGCGTTGTGCCGCCGCTCGTAGCCGATGCTGCTTTCCAGGCGGTCCCCGATATCGGCGCCGCAGGGTGATCCGGCCCCGTGCGCTGGGTAGAGGAGGACTCCGTCGGGCAGGGCCTTGTAGAAATCCTGCAGCGTATGGAAGAGCTGCTCCGCCAGCTTCTTGCTTTCGCCCTCGCCGAGCAGATCCGGCCGCCCGGCGGAATTGACGAACAGCGAATCACCCGTGAGGACACCCCATGGCGTCTCGGGATGGGACCTGTCGGCAAGCAGGAAAGAGACATGCTCCGGCGTGTGCCCCGGCGTGTGCCTGACCGTGACGAGAGTCTTGCCGATCTCGAAACGGTCGCCGTCCCGGATCGTCTCGTGCACAAAGCCGTAGCTCGCGCCACCTTCCTCGCTCAGGAAGATCTTCGCCGAACCAGCCCGGGCGCACAGCTCACGTGCACCGCTGACCAGGTCGGCATGGATATGCGTCTCGAAGATATGCGTGATCGTGACACTTTTTTGCCGGGCCAAGTCGACGTACTTGTCGACATCCCAGGTGGGGTCGAAGACGGCCGCGACGCCGTCACTGTCGTCTCCGATCAGGTATGACAGGACGGCGATGCCTTCTGTCTGAATGCGCTCGAATATCAGGGCCATGCGTCAACTCCTCATCCCGGTAGGCCCCTGTTGGCCGCGCCGAGCCGCCAAGTGCAGAGGACCGGCCGCGACACCGGGCGCTGCAACGAAGCGCCGAGGTGACAAACCCGCACCTCGGGCGGCGTCACACAACGCCAGTGCCGAACCGACGATCAGCCTCTGCCGGAAAGGCGCGTCCACTCGCTTTTGGTGAAACACCTCACGCCAGGCGAGGTTGCTTGTGGCGATCCTTGTTGGTCCGCGGCAACCGCAGGACCCGATCGCGCGTGACCGTCGCCGTGGGCGCTGGAATACGGGCGGGAGCGAGACGCCCTCGTCCTCCGACCCCGTCAGACGCCGCGCATCCGCGGCCTGGAGCCCGCCATACCTGGCCTTCCACATGTAGAACGTCGCGCTTCGCAGGGCCGGCCTCTTGCTCCTTCCGGATGCCAATCGTCTAATCCGCAATGAAGCGTGATCGCTTAACGGCAGCACCGCTGGCGGCGCAGGTGATCAAGCGGACGCTCCCATCATTCCGCGGGATGAGCGACATCCTTGTCGCGTCGCAAGCGCGCGCCAAAGATACGGACGATCGGCCGCATCGGACTCGAAGCCTGCTCTCCCAGGTGCTCGACGCGGAAGGTCTCTTGATGACGCCGCGCTCTGTTATGGTCCGAGCGATGGCGCAGACCGATCAGCAAGGCATGATGGCCGAGGAAACCGACAGGCTCAGGGTCCTGGTCGGTCGCATCCTGCCGCTGCACTGGGCCGCCTGCGCCAACGGCACGGTGCTGCGGGATGGGCCGCCACCGGCCGATCTCGGCTCGCCGCCGGTGCGGCGCCTGATGGCCGATCCGCGCATCCGCTACATGACCGGGCGCGACCGCCATGCCCGGTTCTGGCTGCGCGAGCAGGCCTATGTGCTGCTGCTCACCGCCATCGCATTGCGCTCCTCCTGGCTGAACGGGGCGCCGCTACCGGTAGCGCAGAAGGAGCTGCCCGGCCTGTCCGGGCTGTCGGAGCGCATGGTGCGCAACACGCTGCAGCGCGCCATCGCCACCGGCGACCTCGTCCGGAGGAAGCCGGCGCCCGGGATGCGTGGGCTGCTGCTCGACCTCGCGCCAGGGGTCGTCGCCGCCATCGAGGCGCGCAACGCCGGCTATCTCGCGGCGGTGGCGGAGGCGATCGGGCGGCCCGTGCCCGAGCTGCCGCCGGCGGCCAAGCCCGCCTTCGAACGGCTGCGCTGCCGGATGCTGCTGGCCTCCTACGGGCCGCCGGGCACGCCGCCCGATCCGCTCTTCCTGCGCCGCAGCTTCGCCTATCTCGTGCTCGATGCGCTGCTCGATGGATCGAAGCACCGGGCCGCGGTGGTGGCGGCGGCGGCGGGGCGCACCGGGGTGACAGCCATGACCATCCGCAACACCCTGGCACGGGCCGAGCGCACCGGCTGGATCGCTCGGGGGAAGACCGTCGCGGCCACGCCGATGGCGCGCGAACGGGTCGGGCGCATGGCCTCGGCGATGATGCTGCGCTGGGAACTGGCGCTCGATGTGATGGCGCTGCTGGTCCGCGAGCCCGGGCTTGCCGCGCGGCTCGACGCGGCCTGCGCGGCCGCGTGGCCCGCCGGGTCCGTCTGACACCGTCACGCAAAAAAGTGCCGCCACGCGCGGTTGCATGCTGCGCGCTGCGTCGCGCCGGATAGGATTGAACGCGTTCTCGCAATCCTGCAGGCCGCGCGCATCGGCCAGCGCGAAAGGTGTCCGATGTCGAAGAAGCTCACGCCTGCCGTCGCCGCTGTCCTCGTGGGGCTGTTCGCGACGGAAAGCGCCCTGTCCTGCACGCGCGTCCTCTGGGCGTCCACCGACAACCAGGTCTTCGTCGGACGGACGCAGGACTGGACCGAGCGCGCCAACTCGGCCTTTCGCGTCTTTCCGCGCGGCATCGAGCGCACCGGCGCGGTGGCGGAGAACCCCCACAGGTGGACCTCCCGCTACGGCAGCGTGGTCCTGACGGCCTATGACAGCGGCACGCATGAGGGGGTGAACGAGCGGGGCCTCGCCGGCCACGCCCTGTACCTGGCCGTCGAGGCCGCGTTCGGGGAGCGCGACACCAAGCGCGAGGCGATCGGCGTCATGCAATGGGTCCAGTACTACCTGGACAACTTCGCAACCGTCGCCGAGGCCGTCGAGGCGCAGCGGTCCTTCACTTTCCAGATCGAGCCGCTGATCCTGCCGAATGGCTACCCGACCCTGGTGCACCTGGCGCTATCCGACCGGACCGGCGATTCCGCCGTGATCGAATACATCAATGGCGAGGCGCGGATCTACCACGACCGCCGCCACACGGTCATGACCAACGAGCCGACCTTCGACAAGCAGATCGAGAACCTGCGGCAGTATCGCACCTTCGGCGGGGACCTGCCCCTGCCCGGCGAGCGCACGCCGACCGACCGCTTCGTCCGCGCCGCCTACTATGCCAACGGCCTGCCGCAGCCGACGAGCCGCGCGGAGGGCGCGGCGTTCATGTTCAGCGTGATCCGGAACGTGTCGGTGCCCTTCGGACTGGGCGACCCCGACAGGCCGAACGTCGCCAGCACCATCTTCCGCACCGTGATCGACCTGACCGGCGGGCGTTACTTCTTCGAGAGCACCTACGCGCCCAACGTGGTCTGGATCGATTTCGACAGGATCGACTTCAGCAAGGGACGGCCGGAGATGGAGCTGCAGGTCGAGCGAAGGATCTTCACCCTCGCCGGCGACGTGAGCGGCCAGCTTCAGGCGGCGACGCCGTTCGTCTTCGGCATGAACCGCCGCTGAAGGCCCAGAGCGGCTTTTCGCCGCGAAGCCGCTCTGGACCGCCGAACGCGGCCTCTGCGTGGCACAGCGTCAGGACGCTGCCTCTGCCGCGTGCCGTCTTTCACCCGGCTGAATGCGTTGATGACGTGATTCTCCCGGCGCCTTCATGGGCGCGAGCGCCGACCTTCAGTTGGGAAGATGGACCCTGAGGTCAGGCGGCAACCGCCCCTGTCAGCCCCGCCGCGAAGGATGGAAGCAGAGACGGGCGCCGTAACGATCCGCCAGCTCGCCCCGCCGGCTCCGATCACGAGCGAGCCGTCGCCTGCGGACTCACAGTCCGCGCGGTTTCGGGCCGAGACGATCAGTGAGATCTTCGGGATGGCGCGATACCTGCTCACGAACGGCACGCTTCCTGTCAGCGTCGCCGCGTCTCACCGCGACGACACGGGACACGTCCCCGGAGAGCGCGCGCGGGGTTGCCATGCGCGCAGCGATCACAGGATGGTGCCGTCCTGCGCGACGAGGCGGCCTCGGAAGAACACCAGGCGCCGTGGCGGATGCTGGCCAATCGCCTCGCCAATGGTCTCGGCCGGGATGGTGAAGAAACTCGCCTCCTTGCCAACGGCGATTCCGTGGCCGGCGATGCCGAGCACCTCTGCGCCGACGGAGGAGCACATGGCGAACAACTGCTCCAGCAGGGTGTCGTGACGGACATCGACGCGCCAGCCGATGATCGCCGCGCGCTCCAGCATGTCGCCGTTGCCGTAGGGGCTCCAGGTGTCGCGCACATCGTCATTGCCGCAGAACACACGCACGCCAGCACCAGCGAGCGCAAAGAGCGGCGGCAGCGTGGCGCCGCCAGCGCCATGGCTCGCCAACGCAACGCCGGCTTCTGCCATCAGCTCGGCTGCTGCCTTCTGCTTGCTCTCAGCGACGCCGCCGAGGCAGAAGCCGTGGCTGATCGTCACCTTTCCCTGCATGCCAAGCGCGCGCGTACGAGCGCAGATCTCCTGCACGGCGTAGAGGCCGAGTTCGCCCGGCTCGTGCAGATGGATATCGATGCCGACCCCATGTCGCTCGGCGATGCCGAAGATGGTGTCGAGCTGGCCGCGCGCGTCGCGGTCAACCTCGGATGGATCGATGCCGCCGACCAGGTCGGCGCCGGCGCGGATCGCATCATCGAGCAGTGCGGCGACACCAGGGACGCGCATCACGCCGGCCTGCGGAAAAGCCACGATCTGGATGCTGGCGAGATGCGCGTGCGCCTCCCGCGCCGCCAGCACGCCTTCGAGGGCACTCAGCTTGAAGGCGGGGGTGATGTCAGCATGAGTCCGAATATGGCCGGTGCCATGGGCCACGCAGCGGTGGATCAGCGCGCCCGCACGCGCGGCCGTCGGCAGCGGCAGGGCCGGCAGCGTCTCCTGGTCGGTTTCGATGCGGCTCATGCGGAAGGGCTGCGCGCGATGCGGCATCCAGGGCAAGCCGAACAGCGTCTTGTCGAGGTGCATGTGCCCGTCGGTCAGTGCGGGCAGCACGAGATCGCCGCCGAGATCATGGACCGTACCGGCCTGGGGCATGGGGCCATCCGGGGGAATGATGGCGGCGATGCGCGTGCCCTCGATGGCAATTGCCATGCCCTGTCGGCCGTCAGGCAGGCGGACATTGTTGAGCAGGATGTCGGCGGCGGTCATTGCACGAACTCCGCGGTAGAACCGATTGCGAAACGCTGAGTGTCGCCCAGGCTTCCGGAGCCCGGCAAGGTGATGCACGCAGGACGTCGCTCGGACATGCGCCCTGTTCGCCCAAGCCGGACAGCGTACGAGCCGACAAGGGTCCAACGGCCGACCCTACGAAAAGAGCAGCTGGTCACCACGCAGCCTGTGACGGTAGTCCCCCCGGCAGCCGAGCGGCGTCGATCTGGGCACGAGCGCGAACGAGTTCACCAACCGCGTCGTCGGCCGCGCCTGTGCCGAGTACCTGGCCAGCGCAGACCTCCCCTCCCCCGTCCAAAGCGATGACACCATCCCCCACGTCCACCGACAACACGAGCGTCGCCTTTGTGCTGAACCGAGATTTTCGGTTCAAGAAGCGTGGGCGTGGACGGCGCGCTATGGCAGCGCCTGAAATCCCCCCCCCCCCGAGCCGTCACTATCGGCGCGGGTGAACAAGTTTCGCGTGGCCTCTGTAGCCCTGCCGGCCCGTGTGTTGACGACAGCCGCACTCAGAATGGCGCGACAGAAGAAATAAAATCGATTCCGTTTTGAACATCCCGTTGCATGGCAATCCGAGCGGCCACGGGATCCCGCGCTCGCAGCGCTGCAATTACCGCCTCATGAAGGCCACGCTTCTTTACGACGCCGCGCTCCCGGTAGAGGCTCAGCAGCGGGCCAGACTGAAGCCACAGGCTCTCAATGATTGGCAACAAAACGTGTGGGCGGCCGCCGCGATAGATGGCGAAGTGAAATTCGTGGTTGCGCACCACGTAGGCCTGCCACTTCGTCGGATCCAATGCGATCTCGTTCATTTCGTCACAGGCGATTTCGAGTGCATCCAGCTCGGACGATGTGATCGTCGGAGCTGCGATCTCCGTCGCCATACCTTCCATGTGCAGGCGAACACGACCAAGTTCCGCGTATTTCTCCCGCGTTATGGCTGGGATCTGCACGCCGCGTTTGGGAAGAATCTCCACGGCCCGCTCGGCCGCAAGACGCCGCAGGGCCTCGCGAACAGGCATCACGCTGGTGCCGAGCACCTGGGAAATCTGATTGAGGCTCAGTGTCTGCCCCGGAGCGTATAGCCCCGCCATGATGGCGCGCCGGACCTCCTGGTAAACGCGGTCGTGCAGCGTTGCCGTATCGACCCGCTGTAACACTGGTTGAATCGTCCCATCCATTGTGAAGCGAACCCTGATTCGAGTGGGCGGGCCTGCTCATACCATTTGCCAGCCGCCGGTACACCACCTGCCTTTGATGCTTGATCTTCGATCACAGCGAACCGTATGATCCTCGCGCACAGAAGTGCGCGCGAGGCAGGCCGGATCTTGCCGCGACGCATAACGATGGGAGGAGGAAGAAATGGTCATCACACGACGTGCCATTGGTGCGCTCGCTGCGAGCGCAGCCATCTTCAAGACAGGCGGCGCGAACGCGCAAGTGGCAGCGCCGCGGCGGCAGTTCCTATCACTGGCCACGTCGAGTGTCGGCGGCTCCTGGTATCCACTTGGCAGCGCGATGGCGACCGTGATCACGCGCCACTACCCGATGCTCAACGTGAATACCGAGGTCACCGGCGGCACGAACGACAACCTCAATCTCCTACGCAGCCGCCGCGTCGACCTCGCATTATCCACCACTGACCAGGCCTTCATGGCCATGAACGGGCGCGGCGCGTTCCAGGGCAATCCGGTGACGAGCTTTCAAGGCTTGATCGGCGGTCACATGATCATCTGGCACCTCTACACACTGCGGCGAAACAACATCACGTCGATTGCCGACCTCCGCGGCAAACGCGTGTCGCTCGGCGGCGCAGGTTCGATCGGCAACGAGATCGGCCAGATTGTGCTCGAGGCGCACGGCCTCAAGATGAACCAGGACTGGCGGCCGGAGTATCTGGGCCATGCGGACGGTACGGGCGCGCTGAAGGATGGGCGGGTCCACGCAGTCATCAACATCACCGCTGCCCCGACCGGTGCGATCACCGACATTACGAGCACCGACAGCGCAAATGTGGTGTTCATCAATCCGGATCCGAACGTGCTCGATCGTTTGCTTGAGCAGTACCCATACTGGTCCCGCGCGGTGTTGCCGGGCGGCGTCTATCGCGGGCACGACCGTGATCTTCCGGGCAGCTTCGGCGTCGCGACGATTCTCGTTGCCGGGGACCGTGTGGACGAGGCAACCACGTATGCGATTACAAAGGCCTTGCTCGAGAACCAGCGCGAGCTTTCGGCCGCACACGCACTCGGCCGTGAGTGGACTACCGAAACAGCAACCCGGGGTATCAAGGGCGTCATTCCGTTCCATCCTGGCGCGGAGCGGTACCTGAAGGAGAAAGGGCTGCTGTAGCCGGGGCCGGCAGCCGATGCGGGGCAGGCTTTTCGCAGTGAGCGTCGGGGCAATCGCCGCGACGTTCTCACTCTTTCATCTCTGGACGAGCTATGTCGGAACGCTGCCCACCCTGCAGCAGGCCTATGTTCATCTCGGCTTTGCGCTCGTCCTGATTTTCCTGACGAAGCCCTTGGTGAAGACGGAGGGCAGGCCCGGCGCCGCATGGCTCAGGTGGACGGTGGACGGAACGCTGATCGCGGCCTCCGCATTTGTCAGCGCCTATGCCGTCGTGAATTTCCTGGAGCTATCGCAGCGCGGAGCCGGCAATCCTTCCGAACTGAGCATCTGGCTTGGCGTCGTCGCAGTCCTGATCGTGATCGAGGCCACGAGACGTATGGTTGGCCTGGCGCTGCCGATCCTCGCCACTGTCTTTCTCGTGTACGCTTTCGTGGGTCCCTACATGCCGGGCCCCCTTGGACACCGCGGATACGATCTCGAGAGGGTGGCGGCAACGCTCTATGTCACCACCTCGGGCCTTGCGGGAACGCCACTGCAAGTCTCTGCGACATACGTCGCAATCTTCATCATCTTCGCCGCCTTCCTCGATGCATCGGGCGCGGGGAAGTTCTTCATCGAGTGGAGCTATGCCGGGCTGGGCTGGCTGCGTGGCGGGCCGGCGAAGGTCGCCGTCGTGGGCAGCGCGCTGATGGGCACAATCTCCGGGTCCGCCGTCGCCAACGTCGTCGCAACCGGCACCTTCACCATTCCCGTCATGAAGCGGGCAGGACTGAAGCCCGCCTTCGCGGGAGGCGTCGAAGCTGCCGCATCGTCAGGCGGGCAGATCATGCCGCCCGTCATGGGCGCAGCTGCCTTCATCATGGTCGAAATCCTCGGAGCGCCGTACACCACGATCATGGCGGCCGCGCTTCTGCCTGCGGTCCTCTACTTTGTCGCGATCCTCGCGATGGTCGACTTCGAGGTCGCCAAGCAGGGCATCAAGGGTTTGCCGCGATCGGCACTTCCAAGCGCCTGGGGCATCTTCAAGCAAGGCTGGCATCTGCTCGCTCCGCTGGCCCTGCTGATCTATCTGCTTGTTGTCATCGAGTACACGCCAATCACCTCAGCAGTCTACGGGATCGCTGCGATCTTCGCGGTGAGCTTCCTGCGCGGCGCGACGCGCATGAATCCACAACGGCTCTGGACGGCACTCCAAAGCGGGGGCACGGCGATGCTTGAAGTCGCCGCCGCCTGCGCCACGGCCGGCATCGTCATCGGCATACTGATGCTCACGGGCCTCGCCACACGGCTTTCCACGATCATGATCGGGTTGGCCGGCGGCAGCCTGTTTCTGCTGATGGTCATCACGATGGTCATCTCGCTGATTCTCGGGATGGGGCTGCCCACGTCCGCGGTCTATGTCGTGCTCGCGACGCTCGTCGTGCCTGCGATGGTTGAGATGGGCGTCGACCCGCTCGGCGCGCACATGTTCGTCTTCTATTTCGGCGTGCTGGCCAACGTCACACCGCCGGTGGCGATCGCTGCATATGCGGGAGCCGGGCTGGCTGGTTCCAACCCGACCGAAACGGGTGTCATCGCCTTCAAGATCGCGCTCGCGGGTTTCCTCCTCCCCTTTGTCTGGGTCTACAACCCCGCACTGCTGCTGCAGGGAGATGTTCTTGATATCGTGCTGGTAACGTTTTCCGCCCTCGTCGGCATTGTCGCGCTCGCGAGCGCGGTGCAGGGCTACCTGCCTGGAGGGCGCTCCCGCTGGTACCAGCGGCTCCTCATGGGCGCTGGGGCGCTGGCATTGATCAAGCCGGGCTTGGTGACTGATCTCCTGGGCTTCGGGCTGATCGGCATCGCGCTGCTATCCTGGTACGTCGGTCGTCGTGCCGCCGGCGTCGAAGCGACGGAACGAAGCACATGAGCCGTGCGAGCGAGTTCCCCGCGCACGGTTCCACGGAAGTCGACGTACTGGTCCTCGGCGGAGGCATCGCTGGCCATCGCGCCGCCGTAGCAGCGCGACAAGCGGGACGTAGCGTGGCGATCGCCTATCTCGCGCAGGGTGCGTCGCCATACATCATCGGCGCGAATGTACCACTCGGCGCCGCTGACCCGGCCGACGGCCCGGCCGTCTTCTTTGACGACATCGTGCGCGGCGGATACGGCCTGAACGATCGTCGCCTCGTCGAGGTCCTTGCAACGCAGGCCACTGTTGCCTTTGCGGAGCTGTCTGCGCTCGGGGTGCCCTTCGCGCGTGAGGGAGACCGTGTGTTGCAGCGTCATCTCTCGGGCAACACCTATCCACGCTCCGTGTACGTACCGGAGGGCACGGGACGCGCCATCCTCGACAAATTGCGCGCGCACGTCAGTGAGATCGGGGTTGCGGTCCATGCAGGATGGAAGGCACTCGCACTGTTGAAGGACAGTGATGACGTCGTCGGCGCATTGCTTGCGAAGCGTCACGGAAGTGAACTGCTGACCATCAGGGCGCGCGCGACCGTTCTCGCAATGGGCGGGATCGGGCAGATCTACGACGACAGCACCTATCCGACCGATGTCGCCTCCGACGCCTATGCGCTCGCCTTCGAAGCAGGTGCATCCCTCATCGACATGGAGTTCGTCCAGTTCGAACCCGTGGTCACGGTCTGGCCGGACGAGTGCCGCGGCCTCGAGATGCCAACCGCCATGCTCGGCGACGGCGCCCGCCTGCTGAACGCAGAGGGCGAGCGTTTCATGTTTCGCTACAATCCCGAGCATGGCGAAAAGCGTCTCGAGAAGGCGCGACTCTCGCTCTGCATCCAGCGCGAGATCGATGAGGGTCGTGGCCTCTCGGACGGCTCGGTGCTTTTCGATACGACCTCGGTGCCGCGCGATCGACTCGAGAGCTATGTATCGCACTGCAAGCGCCTGCGTGCAGCAGGGCTAGAACCGTCAATCCAAGGGCCGCATGTGCGGCCGGCCGCACACAGCCAGATGGGGGGAGTCCTCATCGACGACCGCGGCTGGTCCGGGGTTCCTGGGCTTTATGCCGGGGGCGAAGCTGCTGGTGGCTTGCACGGGGCCAGCCGGCTGGCTGGCAACGGCGGCAGCGACACGATCGTCTTTGGCGCTGTCGCAGGGCGTGGCGCCGCGGATGGTCTCCTTGATGCGACGTCGCGTGACTGGCGTCGGATCGAAGCGACAGCACTCGCGCCGCTGCGCCGCGCGTTGGGCGGCACGACGAGCGGTGTCGTGCCGAAGTCGGTAAAGGACCGCATCCGACGGATCATGCCGGCGGCCGCCGGGCTCTATCGCGACGACGGTGGGCTTCGTACTGGTCTCGACGAGCTGCGCAGCCTGCAACGCGAAATCGACGGCGGGCTGGAGGCGTCAGACCTCGCGTCGGCCATCGCTGCGGGCGAGGCTGCGAACATGGCGTTGGTTTCCCGCATCGTGCTGCGCGCCGCGCTTGGCCGCGAGGAGAGCCGGGGGGCGCATCAGCGACGCGACTTCCCGAGCCAGGATGACGCGAGGTGGACGAAGCACCTCGCCTGGCACTGCGGATCGGGCGACGAGGAAGTGATGAGCTTCGTCCCGGTCCGATGAATCACCACGAACGCGATCAGCGGAGAGACACATGGAGAAGGCGCTCAGCGGCATCCGAGTTCTCGACTTCACGCGGCTCTACGCGGGGCCGTTCTGCACGATGCTGCTCGGCGACCTCGGCGCAGACGTGGTGAAGGTCGAGGCACCTGGCGGTGACCCGATCCGGCACCAGGGACCACCGTTCCATGGCGGTCACAGCATGAGTTACCTCGCCGTCAATCGGAACAAGCGCTCGATCGTGCTGGACATGAAGTCCGCGGAAGGTCGCGCCACAGCCCATCGCCTCGCACTGCGTGCCGACGTCATCGTCGAGAATTTCCGTCCTGACGTCATGCCGCGCCTCGGTCTCGGCTACGAGGAACTAGCAGCGCGCAATCCTGGCTTGGTCTACGCGGCGATGTCCGGTCTCGGCGCCGACGGCCCAGACCGAGACAAGGGTGCCTTCGACCTGACGATCCAGGCAGAAGGCGGATACATGAGCATTACCGGCGAGCGCGACGGCGCTCCGATCAAGCTCGGCACCTCCGCCTTCGATCTCATCTGCGGCCAGTATGCGATGGGAGCGATTGTAACCGCGCTGTTTGCACGCGCCCGAACGGGCAAGGGCCAGCGCGTCGAAACCAGCCTGCTTGAGGGACAGGTGAGCTTTCTTGTCGACGCGGCAATGGAGTGGCTGATCGGCGGCACCGTGCGCGGCAAGTGGGGCTCGGAGCATGCCGCACAGGTGCCCTACAAGGCGTTCCAGACCAGCGACGGTTGGCTCGTGATCGCCGCCGGCATGCAGAAACTGTTCGAGGCGTTCCTGCAGGTCATCGGACGGACGGACCTGCTGGCCGACGTGCGCTTCGCCACGCTCGCCGCCCGCGTCGCGAACCGCGATGCAGTCCACGATGTGCTCGACGCTGAGGTGCGCCGGCATCAGACGGCAGCGCTGCACGCGGCGCTCGAGCACGCCAATGTTCCCTGCGCGCTCGTCAATGATATCCGCAGTGTCTTCGAGCACAGGCAGGTGCTTCATCGAGGCATGCGTCAGGAGGTCCAGCATCCGGGCTATGGCCGCATTTCGATGGTTGGGCCGGCAGTCAAGTACAGCGGCTTCGATGTCGCCGCGGACTGGCGCGCGCCACCGAACCTTGGCGAGGACCAGGACGCGGTGCTGCGCGACTGGCTGACGGATGCAGCACATGCAGCGTGATCAGGATGGGCCGATGGCCGACTCTGCCGTGGAAGGCGTCCGGATCGGCGCCTCCGCCCGCTTCACAAAGACGGTGTCGGAATCCGACGTCTACCTTTACGCGGGCATAACGGGCGATTTCTCGCCCAACCACATCGACGAGCAGTACATGCAGGGCGGCAGGTACGGGCGACGCATCGCACACGGCACGCTGCTGATGGGATTCATGTCGGCCGCCTCGGCACGGCTGTATCTCGGCCGTACGGTCTCGCTCGGCTACGATCGTGTCCGCTTTCCCGCACCCGTCTTTTTCGGCGACACCATCACGACCGAGTACACCGTGCGCGAGTACGATGCTGACAAGAAACGGGTCATCGCTGAGGTGCGCTGCACCAACCAGAGTGACCAAGTGGTCGGTGCAGCGCTCAACATCCGCGCCTTCGTAGGCTGACGTTACCGGGAGCTCCCATGTCCATCCTTCTCTACGAGGAGCGCGACGGGGTCGCGCTGCTGACGCTGAACCGCCCCGAGGCGATGAACGCGATTTCGAGCGAACTGGCCGACGCGATGGCAGTCCAGCTGGAAGCGATCGCACAGAAGCGCGACATCCGTGCGGTGATCGTGACCGGGGCGGGCGAGAAGGCGTTCTCGGCCGGAACCGACCTCAAGGAGCGACGCGGGCTGGACGCGGACGGCAAGTGGGCACAGCGGACGCGGGGCTGGCGAGTCAACCGCATGCTGCATGAGCTGCCGCAGCCCGTGATCGCTGCCGTGCACGGCTGGTGCCTCGGTGGTGGCTTCGAGCTGGCGTTGTTCTGTGACCTGCGTATCGCGGCGGAGGATGCGGTGTTTGCATTCCCCGAGATGACGCTCGGCGCCTACCCCGGCTCCGGCGCCGCAATCGCGTTGCCGCGACTGATCGGACGCGCACGGGCCAAGGAGCTGTTCTTCACCGCCCGCCGTGTTGCTGCGAGGGAAGCGCTGTTGCTTGGCATCGTCGAATGGGTGGTGCCGCGCGATGCGCTGCTGGCGAAGGCCTGGGAGGTAACGGAGCAGGTGAAGTCGACCAGCCCCTTGGGCGTTTCAGCGGTCAAGCGAATGGTGAACGAGGGAGCCGATCTGGAATTCGAAGCAGCGTCGGACCTCAACGATCGTCTCCGGCGGCCACTTGAAGCGACCAAGGACTATGCGGAGGGAATCCAGGCCTTCTTCGAGCGGCGCAAACCCATTTTCCGGGGAGAGTAGCCATGGACTTCAGTCTCACGGAGGAGCAGCGCGTCGGCGTCGACGGCTGGAGCCGCTTTGTCCAGAAGCACATCAAGCCGATCACCGACCAGCACCGCGATGCCCTGATCCCCGCGCCCGTGCTGAAGCGTCTGCTCGGAATGACGGCCGCCTATGGTGTCGGCTGCGGCTGGGTGCCGGAGGATGGCGGCGGCCTTGGGCTGGACTTCCTGACCAGCGGCCTTCTCTACGAGGAGTTGTCACGCGTCTCGGCCGACCTCGCCGGCGCGGCGTTCGTCAACGAAGGGGCCGCGCTGAAAGTCTATAATGCCGGGTCGCCCGCGATCAGGGAGCGCTACCTCGCACCAACGCTGCGCGGGGAACTGATCGGCTGCTCGGCGATCAGCGAACCCAATGCCGGCTCCAATGTGCGCGCGATGCGCACACGGGCTGTTCGCGACGGGGACCGCTTCCGCATAACCGGCGAGAAGATGTGGATCTCCAACAGTTCGGTCGCCGACTACGTGACCTTGGTCGCAGCGACCGGCGAGCAGGAGTTCACCATGTTCCTCGTCGACCGTCAGGAGCATGGCTTTGAAACGCGCGAGGCCGAGAAGCTCGGCTTGAACGGCTGGTCGCTCGGCCAGGTGATCCTGCAGGACGTCATCGTTCCGGCAGAGAACGTGATGGGAGGCGTCGGCCAGGGGCTGCGCGAAACCATGAAGGGCTTCGAGCGCTCGCGCTGCTTCATTTCGCTGCTCGGCCTCGGCATGGCGAAGGCAAGCCTGGATGCCAGCATCGACTATGCGAAGCAGCGCGAGAGCTTCGGCAAACCGATCGCGGGCCACCAGCTCATCCAGCAACTGATTGCCGAGATGGCTACCGAGCTCGAGGCGGCGCGATTGATGGTCTATCGGGCGCTGAGCATCCTGAACTCCGGTACGCGCTCCAACATCGAGGCGGCCATGGCAAAGGCCTTCGCGACCGAGGCCGCCGTCCGCATTGCCTCCAAGGCGATCGAGGTGCACGGCGCCTTCGGGATCAGCCGCGAGTTTCCGGTCGAACGAAACTTCAGAAGCACGCGCATGCTGACCATTCCCGACGGAACGACGCAGATCAACAACCTGATCATCGGCCGCATCCTGCTCGGAACTGATGCTTTTGCATGAAGGCGGGGCGCAGTCCGGCAACCGAGGGGGGCACATGACGCGGGCCAACCGCACCAGCAAGCTCGCGGAGTTCGTTGCCGGATTCCGCTGGGAAGACCTACCGGAGGCCGTTCGCGGCAAGACCGTCGAACTCGTGCACGATGGTGCCGGCGCACTCGTTGCTGCGGCGAACCCAACCTTCTCGACAGGGCGCCTGATCGCTGCCTTCGTGCGGAACCAGGGCGGGGCCGAGCAGGCAACCGTCGTTGGGCACGGCTTCCGGACGTCGACGGTCATGGCGGCGCTCGCGAACGGAACGATGGGCTACGCGTGTGACGTGGAGCCGCACCATCCAGAGGGCATCCTGCATCCGATCGCCGTGATGGTTCCGACGGCCCTGGCAGTCGGGGAGTACAGCCGCGCGACGGGAGCTCGATTCCTCGCCGCGGTCGCGCTCGGCCTCGAAGTCGAATACCGTGTCTCGATCGCGCTCGGACCGGCGGAGCAGTATGCGCTCGGCTTCCACCCTTCCGCGATCTGCGGCACGTTCGGTGCGGCCGCCGCGGCCTCCTTCCTGCTCCAGCTGCCGGCCGAAGCGGTCGGTCGCGCCTTCGGCCTGGCGGCCTGCCAGGCATCAGGCCTGATGGCTTGGGAAAGCGACCCGACCGAGAATGCCCGCCCCTTCCAGATGGGGCTGGCGGCGCGCAATGGCGTGACTGCGGCGCTGCTCGCGCAGTCCGGCTTCGGTGCGCCCGCGGACATCTTCGACGAAGGGCACACGGTCTTCCGCGCCTATAGCCGCGCCGCCTCCCCGGAGCGCCTTGTCGAAGACCTCGGAAAGCACTGGAGCGGCATTACGGAGATGGCGATCAAGCCGTACTCCTGCGTGTCGTTCCTCCACCCTGGCCTGGATGCGTTACTCGGCCTGGTCGCTGAGAACGATCTGCGCCCAGAGAGCATCGAAGGCATCAGGCTTCGCTTCCCAAAGGCGGGCATCCACTGCGTCGACGACAACCCGCTGAAGAGCCACTGCGCGCAGTACATCCTGCCGGTAGCCGTCGCGAACCGTCAGCTGAAGGTCGCCGACATCTTCATTGACCGCCGCATTGGGAATCCCGCGCTTGCGGCGCTCTGCAGGAAGGTCACCGTCGAGAGCGATCCTGAGCTCGACCGCTTGTTTCCCGAATTCTACGCGTCGATCGTGGAGGTCAGGACTACATCCGGAGATCTCCTGACACGGCGCAACGACATAGCCCGCGGCTATCCCGAATCACCGCTCTCGCCGCACGAGCTACAGGAGAAATTCGTCACCCTAGCCGGGTCGGTCATGGAGGCCAGGGCCGTGGTGCAACTCGACGGTGCGCTGCGCACGCTCGCCGGCGCCCCCGATCTCGTCGAGCTGGCGCACCTGCTTGGGACCCCGGCGAGGCAGGCAACCCCATGAGGGTCGGGCTCGCCGGCTTCGGCAATGTCGGCAAACAGGTCGCGGAGCGACTGAGCGCCGGCTGCCTGGACGGCGTTCGGCTGACCGCCGTGACGGCGCGCGACCTCGAGCGTGCCGCCAGATCCGCCGCGTCGTTGACACCCGAGCCGGCCGTGGTGCCGCTTGCGGCGCTACCGGCTCTCTGCGACATCGTCGTCGAGTGCGCGACTGCGGACAGTTTCCCGGAGATCGCTCGTACCGTGCTCCACGCCGGCCTGATGCTCGTCTGCGTCAGCGCTGGGGGCGTGCCCAACTGCCCGGAACTGGTAGACCTTGCGCGAAAGCACGGGGGGCGCGTGCGGATCGCCTCTGGCGCGATGCCGGGGCTGGACATCATCCGCTCGGCTGCCGAGGGTACAATCCATCGGGTGCATCTGGCATCACGCATCCGGCCTGACTCGCTTGCCCACGAGCCCTACGTTCTCGCAGCCGGCCACGACTTCTCGGCACGCCCACCCGTCTCGCCGGTGCTGGTCTTCGAGGGCACCGCCGGCGAGGCCGCGGCGCACTTCCCACGCCACTTCAATGTTGCAGTGTCGCTCAGCATCGCCGGGATCGGCTTCGAGAGAACGTCGGTAGAGATCTGGGCCGATCCACAGCTGCAAGGAACTGTCCACTGTGTTGAGCTTGACGCCGAGGAGGTCGGCCTCACCATGACGAGCCGGAACCGCCCCTCGGCGAACCCGCGAACCTCCCGCATCGTTGCGCCGAGCATCATCGCGGCGCTCCGATCGTTGGTGGCCCCCGTCATCGCGGGCTCGTAACGCGCGCCGCGGGACCGCCTCCACCCGCGTCGACGAAAATCCGCTCTGTGCCACTCCGTTCTCTCCGAAGCTGGTGACTGAGACGATCCGGTACATTGGAAAAAAGGCGCTGCCAAAACAGCAACGCGCAGCGAAGCCGATTCGCGAATTCGATGGTCATATTGGATGAGTGGGTGCCACTGGATGGAGCACGCTTGGGCGGGGGCGCGATCAACGCGGCAAACGCGCGCTGCGGCGATCCGGAGCGGCGCCTTGTGCTCGTGCTCAGCGGCATGGACGGGGCGCCGCTCGCAGCTGATGCGGTCGCCGGGGATGCGGTCGGTGCGGAAGCGCCCGTGACGCGTCGAACAGGTGGACGGCTTCGGCGGCAACCGACAGCCTCAGACGGTCGCCCTGCGTTACCGGCCGGCGGCCTCGCAACACCGGCGACAGGCGCCGCCCGCCCGCGCCACCACCGCCTGCTCCGAGCCCATCTGCGCCACCGCGTCGATGATCACCTCCGGGTCGTTGGTCGACGACGAGGCCGCGACGTCCTCGGGACGGATGCCCACCGGCACCGGCCGGCCAGCTTCGATCGCCGCAGGCCGGTCAAGCCGCAGTGTATGAGCCCCCTCGATCTCCACCGCCAGCGAGCCGCTGCGTCGACGCCGCAATCGACAGTTCGACAGGAAGTGTCAGTGTGCGGGGCTCGTGCTCCCTGTCTCCCGCGCGCAGTCGGGTCACCAGAAGGCGCATCGCCATTGCGCCCTGCTCCTGCATCGGGCGGCGGATCGTGGAGATCCGCGGAGAAATGACGCCCTCGCAGGGTAGCTGATCGAAGCACAGCAGCGACAGGTTGTCGGGCACCTTGATCCCAAGGTGGCCGATCGCCCGCAACGCACCCATGGACATCATGTTGTTGATGACGAACAGGGCCGACGGACGGTCGGCGGCGCTCAGGATGTTCAGGGCTGCCTGATAACCGCCATCCTCGCGGAAGTTGCCGCGCTCGATGAAGCGCTCGGGCACGACAAAGCGTGCTGCCGCGAAGGTTTCCAGAAAGCCTCGCTCGCGCGCGCTGGACTGCGACGCCGTCAACGGCCCGGTGATGATCGCCACGTCGCGATGCCCGAGATCGAGAAGGTGTTGCGCGGCCAGCGTGCCACCACGGAAGTTGTCGATGGTGACCGTGTCGAAGCGCCGAGGCCCGAGCGTCTCCCGGTCCATCAACACCAACGGTATGGCGCTCGGCGCTTCGAACAGCGCTGTGCTCGAACGTTCCGATGCCGGTACGAGTATGACCCCGTCGACGCGGCCCACAATGTCGCGCAGCACGGCTTTCTCTAGCTCGATGTCCTCGTCCGTGTTGCACAGCACGAGACGCAGCCCGTTCTCGCGGCCCACCTCCTCCGCGCCGGCGACTGTCGCGGCGTAGTAGGGGTTCTGGATGTCGGGCACGATCATTGCGATGACCTGCGTGCTGCCCTTGCGCAGGTTCCGCGCGCTGGCACTCGCCCGAAAGCCGAGTTCCTCGATGGCCCTCTCGATCGCTTCCGACTGCCGAACGCTGTGTCCGTTGATGTGCCGCGACACTGTCGACGGCGCAACGCTCGCGGCACGCGCTACGTCATGGATCGTCGCCAAATCACCCTCCGAGAAAGTGAAACCGATTTGAGTTGATCAAGGCACAACCCCGCATACTGGTCGGCAACACATCGGCGGCCACCAGAATCGGGGTATGGGGAAACCGGCAGGGAATCAAGTGCCGGAACGGTCGGCGCCGTTACATCACCCCGTTTGCTCCTCAGCCGTTGATAGCGATAACCGGACCAGCGGGGGCGCCCGGATTCGAAGCGACCGGCAACAAAAGGTCGAGAAGCTAGGAAAAGCGGCACTTCCAGGCGCCAAGCTCTGGCGTTGGCTGCTGCGACCAGTCGGATCGAGGGGGCACGCGTGCAGGCAACACTTGCGAGACGGCGGCAGCCGGTTTCTCAGGCGCCCCCCGGAGGCGCGACCGTCATGGCGGCAGAACTGGGTCGAAGTAGGCGTTAGGCGCAGATTCTCCTCGACAGCGTCACTCAAATCGATTTCGGATTGGGTGGCGGAGAACCGATGCCTTCCCCCATAACGACAGGGAGACCGACATGCGACCGAAAGGGATTTCGAAAGCCGCGATGATGGCCGGGGCGCTGATCGCCGGCCTCGCATTCCAATCTTCGAGTTTCGCGCAGGGCACCACCGCGCGGCAGGTGACCCTCCGCTTCGCCACGACCGAAGACCCGACCAGGATGCAGCCGGTGATCGACGCCTTCACGGCGAAGAACCCCGGCGTCACCATCATCCATGAATCCATTCCGTTCGACGACTTCGACAACGTGCTGCAGGCCCGTATAGGCCAGCGCGACTCAAACCCCGATGTCTTCACGGCGGACATGCCGGCGGTCGCCGCCCTGGTGCGGCGAGGCTTCCTGACCGACCTCACCACCAGGGTGGGTGATGTCGCCGCGATGCATCTGCCCGCGAGCATGGAGGCCGTCACCGTCAACGGGCGCATCTTCGCACTGCCGGTCTCCACCTCGACGATGGTGATGTACTACAACGTCGATCGCCTGAGGGCTGCGGGGATCGACCTGCCCGGCCGTACGCCGAACGACCGCCTGACCTGGGAACAGGTCGTCGAGATGGGCCGCAAGGCTCAGGCGGCGGGTGCGCGCTGGGGCCTGCTCTGGGATCAGGTGAGCCGCATCTACCAGCAGCAGACGCTGGTGGAATCCCTCGGCGGCGGCAACGGCATCGATCCGCAGAACGAGCTCAGGCTGAACATCACGAACGACGCCTGGGTCCGCGGCTTCGAGTTCTACCGCGAGGCCTTTGCCTCCGGCCTGTCGCCGCGCGGCGTGCCTGGTCCGGGCCAGACGGCAGAGCTGTTCGCGTCAGGCGAGGTGGCCTTCTTCGCCGGCGGGCCCTGGTGGGTGCCGCGGCTGTTCGCCAACCGGCAGGGCCTGAACTATTCCTTCACGCCATACCCGTACTTCGCCGGCGGCACGCCCGTGACGCCCACCGGCTCCTGGGCGTGGGGTGTCAACCCGCACAGCCGGAACATGGACCTCGCGATCGAGTTCGTGAAGTTCGCCTCGCTCACGGAGGAGGGCGCGCTTGCAGCCGCTGCGCGCCAGCCGATCCCGCCCGCGAACGTGCAGGCGCTCAAGACCTACATCAACCAGGCGCTCTTCCAGACCGACAACCTCCGCGGCATCGGCCCGCTCATGGAGTATGAGCTGGCAAACACGGCCCGTATCCGGGCGCGCACCGTGGGCTGGATCCAGTTCCAGTCGATCCTGAACCGGACCATCGAGGACATCCGCAACGGCGCGCCCGTGCGGCCGGCCCTCCAATCCGCGGCCCAGCAGATCGAAGCGGCCTGGGCGCGCCTCCGCTAGCGTGTGAGAGGGGAACGCCAGCACGGACGAGTACGGCCGACGATGGTGAGGACGACAGCGACTGGGCGCATCCTGGGGCCGAACCGCGGCCGATGGATGTTGCTTGCGACCGTCCTCGGCTTCCTCGGACCGGCCCTGCTCACGCTGCTGGCGTTCCGCATCATTCCGACCGCGGTGGCTGTCTTTGAAAGCCTGCAGACACGCACGGGGTTCGGGCTGGACAACTACATCGACGTCGCGACCAGCCCGACCTTCCTGAATTCGGTCGGCGTTACACTGCTCTACAGTCTCATCATCAACCCCGCGCAGATTGTCATCGCGCTTGCGCTCGCGCTGCTGCTCGACCAGGCCGTCCCCGGGCGGACCTTGGGGCGAATAGGCGTGTTCCTGCCGGTGGCAGCACCTTTGGCGGTGGCTTCTCTGGTATGGGGCATTGCGATGCGCCCCAGCGACGGCGCGCTCAACGCCATCCTCGCTTTCGCCAGCATTCCGCCCCAACCCTGGCTGACCTCGACGAGCCAATCGCTGCTGTCGATCATGATCATCGTCACCTGGGCCGGGGTCGGCTACTGGACGGTGTTCCTGATCGCCGGACTGCGCGAGATCCCGCGCGAACTCTACGAGGCGGCGACCATCGATGGCGCCGGCTGGTGGCGCTGCCTGTACAGTGTCACCCTGCCAATGCTCAGGCGAACGATCCTGTTCGTGCTGGTCGCCAATACCGTCGGCAACTTCCTTGTCTTCGCGCCGGTCCAGATCCTGACACGCGGCGGGCCGCAAGGCAGTACGAACCTGTTCATCCATGAGATCTACCAGATGGGCTTCGCCTTCGCCGACATGCCCGCGGCATCGGCCGGTGTCGTTCTGCTGCTCGCGTGCATGCTGCTGTGCGTGGCGCTGCAGTTCCGGCTGCTGCGGGGGCAGTGACGATGGCGCGCATGTGCAACGAAGCCGGCCCCGCCACGCGGCGCTACCTGCTCGCACCGTTGACGCTGCTGGTCGCGGCGCTGTTCGCGCTGCCGATCGTCTGGATGCTTGTGAGCTCGCTGCGCGACCCAGCCGACATCCTGCGGTCGCTGTCGCCGCTCGGCTGGCGCGCCATCGTGCCCGACGAGATCGTGCTGGATGCCTATGTGGACCTGTGGGAGACCGGCTTTGTCCGCGCGGTCGTCAACTCGCTAGTGGTGGCCGTCGGCACGGTGGCCATCGGCCTGACGATCTGCTCGCTCGCGGCCTTCGCGCTGTCAGTCATCGCGTTCCCGGGGCGGAATCTCGTGTTCGGCCTCGTGGTGCTGAGCTTCATGATCCCATTCGACGCCGTGGCGATCCCGCTGTTCCGGGTGTTTCGGACAGCCAATCTGCATGACGGCTATCTCGCGCTCATCCTGCCGGGCATCGGGAATGGCCTCGCGATCTTCCTGCTGCGCCAGTTCTTCCTGGGCATCCCGATCGAGCTCGTCGAGGCAGCACGCATTGACGGAGCCTCGCTCCTGAGAATCTTCTTTCACGTGTACTTGCCGCTTTCCCGCCCGGCGCTGATCTCCGCTGGCATCATCCTGTTCATGTTCCAGTGGCAGGCCTATCTCTGGCCGCTCATCATCATCTCCGATCCATCGATGCGGGTAGGCCCGGTGGCGCTGGCACAGTTCTCGAACCAGTTCGACTTCAACCTGAGCCAGCTTTTCGCGGGGGCAGTGGTTCTTTCGGTGATTCCAGCCCTGCTGCTGCTGCGCTTCCAGCGCCAGTTCGTGGGCTCCATTGCCACCACAGGAATCAAGTGAGCGGCCCCCATCTCGTCTGGACCGTGACCGGACCCGTCCCGCTCGACGGGCTCGGGGCGACCGTTACGCACGAGCACGTGTTCCTCGACTCCCGCGACGGGTTCACGGCGAAGCTCGAAGCGGTCTCGCCTGATCTCAAGGTGACGCGCGAGACGCGGCCGGAGGTGGACCGGCACCCGCTGTCGGTGCGCGACAACCTGCTGCTGGACGACATCGACATCGCTGCGGAGGAGCTATCCGCAGCGCGCGCCGCGGGGCTCGACACGCTCGTTGAGGCCACGTCCCTGTTCACGGGGCGACGTCCCGAGCTGCTGGTCGAGGCGTCGAGACGCAGCGGCGTTCGCATCGTCATGGGATCGGGGCTCTACCTGGAGCGCGCCATCCCGGAGGCGATGCGCGGCTGGTCAGAGGACGACTTCGTGGCGCTGATCGAGTCCGATCTGCTTGACGGGGTCGAGACACCGCATGGCCGCGTTCGCCCTGGCGTGATCGGCGAGGTCGGCGTCTCGTCGCGGCCCACGATCGCCGAGCGCCGGTCGCTCCGCGCGGCCGCGCGCGTGGCGCACCGGCATCGTACGCCGCTTTCGGTCCATCTGCCGGCCTGGGATGCCATCGGACACGTCGTGCTCGACGAGATCGAAGCAGTGCTCCCCGGTCTCCACGGCGTACTTCTCGGGCATCTCAACCCCATGGCACATGATCGCGGCTATCTGGCCAGCCTCGCCGCGCGGGGCGCGTGGCTTGGCCTCGACATGATGGGGAACAATCTCGACTACGGAGGCGGACGAAAAAGCCCCGATGAGGCGGCGAACATCGCCAATCTTGCGGCGCTGGTTGCGGAGGGGCTCGGCGACAGGCTGCTGCTGTCCTCGGATGTCGGCCAGAAGAACATGCTGTGGCGTCATGGCGGCCAAGGCTACGCCCACGTGCTGCGCAGCACCTTGCCTTGCCTGATCGCGACCGGGGTCGATCCGCACACTGCCCACGCTCTAGCCAGGTGCAACCCGCGCAACTGGTTCGCGGACGCCGCGCGTGTTCCGCCCGCCTGAGGCCCCGCGGTCTCCACCGGGGCGGAGACCTGCCCCGCGTCGGTAGTCCGGGACGAACGTTGGATGTTCGATCCCAGGTTTTGATGGCGGATTCCTTCTCCCGGGCATCGAGGGAGACAAGAGGCCAAAGGCGAATGGCGTGCTGCGCGGGTGTGCTCTCTTGCGCCCGGCGCCGCCGTGCTCTACTACCATACCAGAATACGAGAAAATCTTGGGGAGCGGAATGATCGAACGGGGACCAGAGCCCGCCGCATCCGCCCTGCCCGCGGGCAGGGGGGCGGCGCAGGTCAGCCTGACCGACAGCGCCGGCCCCATCGCGCCGCAACTCCTGCGCCTCCTGCGCGAAACGATCGTGAAGGGCGAATTGCTGCCCGGTAGCATCGTGTCGGAAGCCGACATCGCCCGTCGCTACGGCGTCAGCCGCCAGCCCGTGCGCGAGGCCTTCATCAAGCTCCAGGAAGCCGGGCTGCTCTCCATCCGCCCGCAGCGCGGCACGGTGGTGCTGCGCATCTCGGTCGACGCCGTGTACGACGCACGCTTCGTGCGCGAGGCGGTCGAGGTCGCCGTTGTCCGCGCCTGCGCCGCGCAACGGCCCGAGGGCCTCGCCCGCCGCCTCGCCGACCTGATCGCGGCGCAGGAGGAGGCCGCCGGGGGGGACAACGCGCCAGGCTTCCTCCGCCTCGACGAGGCCTTCCACCGCGCGCTGGCCGAAGGCATCGGCCGCAGCTTCGCGTGGACGGCGCTCGAAGCGATCAAGGCACAGATGGACCGCGTGCGCTTCCTCTCCTTCGAGGGGGCGACGCCGCTGCCCGAACTCATCCGCCAGCACCGTGCCATCGCCGGCGCCGTGGCCGCCGGCGCGGTGGACGAGGCGGAGACCGCCATGCGTGCGCATCTGCGCGAGATCCTCGCCAGCCTGCCCCGCATCGCCCAGGCCCACCCCGACTACTTCGAGCCGGCACCCGGAGGCCGAGCCGCAACGCGCAAGGAGGATACGCCATGACAACGACACGCCGCACTCTGCTGATCGCCGGCACCGCCGCGCTGGCAGCGCCCAGCATCCGCACCGCCTACGGCCAGGGCCGCGTCACGCTTCGCCTCGGCCATCTCGCCAACGAACAGAACGTCTGGCACCGCGCCTCGCTGCACCTGGCAGAACAGGCCCGCGCCCTGTCGAACGGCAGGATCGAGGTGCAGGTGTTCCCGAACGAGACGCTCGGCCGCGAGATGGACGTCATCAACGGCATGCAGCTCGGCACCGCCGACATGACCATCACCGGCGAGAGCCTGCAGAACTGGGCGCCGCTCGCCTCGCTCCTCGCAGTGCCATACGCCATCACCTCGATCGAGCAGATGGACGTGATCGCCGCCGGCCCGATCGGCCAGCAGATCAACGCCGAGATCATCGGCCGCGCGCGCGTGCGCCCGCTCGGCTACTTCGCGCGCGGGCCGCGCAACCTGACGTCCAACCGCCCCGTCCGCACGCCCGACGAGTTGAATGGCCTGCGCCTGCGCGTGCCGAACGTGCCTCTGTTCGTCGCGGTATGGCAGGCGCTTGGCGCACGCCCGACCCCGATGGCCTTCGGCGAGGTCTTCACCTCGCTGCAGAACGGCACGATCGACGGCCAGGAGAACCCGCTGGCGCTGATCCGCAGTGCAAACTTCAACGAGGTGCAGCGCGTGCTGAACCGCACCGAGCACGTGCGGAGCTGGATCTATGTCGCGATCAGCGAGCGTCGCTGGCAGCAGCTTTCCCCGGCCGACCGCGAGATCGTTGCCGAGGCGACGCGCCGTGCGCAGGCCTTCGAGAGGACGCTGTTCATGGAGGATGAGCGCACCCTGGAAGCCGACCTCAAGGGCAAGGGCATGACCTTCGTCGACAGCGACCAGGCTGCCTTCGCCGCGCGCGCGCGGCCGGCCGCGCTGGCCGCGGTCCGCCCCGAGGCACGGCCGTTGCTTGAGCAGATCATTTCGATCCGCGCTTGATCGCCATCCGGGCCTGATCAGCCTTCACACCGTTCCGCTCCTCCGCGCCTGGGCGCGGGGGAGCGTCGGAGGCACCGGGATGCTCCTCACCCTGCTCGGCCGGCTGCATGCGGCGCTGCGCCTCGTCGTGGGCCTCTGCTTCGCCGTGCTGCTCGCGGCGGTGCTGCTCCAGGTGGTCTCGCGGCTGATGCTGCCGCGGCCGCCGGTCTGGACCGAGGAGCTCTCGCGCTTCGCGCTGCTGTTCTGCGCCGGCTTCGGCATCGGCCTCGCGCTGCGCTCGGGCCAGCTCGTCGGCGTCGATCTCGTGACGATGCTGCTGCCCAGGCGTGCGAAGGCGATGGTGGACATCGCCAGCTGCATCGTCATGGCCGGGTTCGGCCTGCTGCTGCTCCAGCCCGCCTGGTCGTTCGTCGACATCGGGTCCCTGCAGACCTCGCCGGCGCTGCAATGGAACATGTTCTGGGTGCACCTCGCCGTGCTCATCGCCCCCGCCGCGCTGGTGCTCGCCGCGGCCGAGCGGATGCTGCGCGTGCTCGCCGGCCTGTCGCCGGACGTGACCTGAGATGGACCCGCTGTACCTGCTCGCCCTCGCCTTCCTCGGCGGCCTTCTCGCCGGGATGCCGGTCGCGGTCGTGCTCGGCCTCTCCTCGCTCGTCTACCTCCTGGCGGGCGACATCCCGCTCGAGGTGATCCCGCAGAAGATGTTCTCGGGCATGGACAGCTTCGTGCTGCTCTCCATCCCGGGCTTCGTGCTGGCGGGCAACCTGATGAACGGCGGCGGCATCACCGACCGCATCCTGCGCTTCTCCAATTCCATCGTCGGCCATTTCCGCGGCGGGCTGGCGCAGACCAACATCGTCGGCTCGATGATCTTCGCCGGCATCTCCGGTACCGCGGCGGCGGATGCTGCGAGCCAGGGTGCGGTGCTGATCCCGGGCATGAAGCGCGTCGGCTACACCGTTCCCTATGCGGCGGCGGTCACGGCAGCCTCTGCCGTCGTGGGGCCGATGATCCCGCCCTCGGTGCCGATGATCATCGTGGGCTCCCTCACCGGCATCTCGGTCGGGCAGATGTTCCTTGCGGGGGCGGTGCCGGGCGTGCTGCTCGGCCTCGGCATGATGGTGCCGGCCTACATCCTGGCGGTGCGCCACAACCATCCGCGCGAGCCGTGGCGCGGCTGGCGCGAGGTGGCGGCCTCCGGCCGCAGCGCGATCTGGGCGATGGGCATGATGGCGCTGGTGCTGTTCGGCATCGTGGGCGGCTTCTTCACCCCGACGGAGGCCGCCGTCATCGCGGTGGTCTACGCGACCGTCATCGGCCTGTTCGTCTATCGCGAGCTCGGCTGGCGCGACCTGCCGCGGCTGGTGACCGACAGCGCGATCTCCGGCGCGGCGATCATGGTGCTGGTCGGCTTCGCGAACGTGTTCGGCTGGATCCTGGCGGCCGAGCGCGTGCCCCAGGCGCTCATCGGGGTGATGACGTCCATCTCGACCGAGAAATGGGCCATCATGCTGATGATGAATGTGCTGCTGCTGGGCGTGGGCATGTTCATGGAGACGATCGCGGCGCTGATTATCCTGTTCCCGCCGTTGCTGGCGGTGGCGGTGCAGGTGGGCATCGAGCCGGTTCACTTCGCCACCTTCGCCGTGCTGAACCTGATGATCGGGCTGTCGACGCCGCCGGTCGGGGTGTGCCTGTTCATCTGCGCCAGCATCGGGCGGATCTCGATCTGGGAAATCACGGTCGCGATCTGGCCGTTCCTGCTGGCCAATTTCGCCGTGCTGGCGCTGGTGACGGCGGTGCCGGATATCTCACTGTGGCTGCCACGGCAGTTCTATCCATGAGGATGATGCGATGACGACGACCGAAGCCTGCGTGCTGCACGCCCAGCGCGACCTCCGCGTCGAGGCGGTGGACCTCGGCTCGCCCGGGCCCGGCGAAGTGCTGGTCGAGATCGGCGCGGGCGGCATCTGCGGGTCCGACCTGCACTACTTCCTCGATGGCGGCTTCGGCACGGTGCGGGTGCGCCAGCCGATCATCCTCGGCCACGAGGTCGCGGGCACGATCGCGGCGCTGGGCGCCGGCGTGGCCGGACTGCGGGAGGGTGATCGCGTCGCCCTCAACCCCTCCCACCCCTGCGGCGTGTGCGAATACTGCGCCCGCGACGAGCCGCAGCATTGCCTCGAGATGCGCTTCTGGGGCAGCGCGATGCGCATGCCGCATGTCCAGGGCGGGTTCCGGCGCCGCCTCGTCGCGGCCGCGCGGCAATGCGTGCCCGTGGGCGATGTGGTCGGCATCGGCGAGGCGGCGATGAGCGAGCCGCTCGCCGTCGCGCTGCATGCCGTCGCGCAGGCCGGCGAGGTGCGCGGCAAGCGCGTGCTCGTCACCGGCTTCGGCCCGATCGGCGGCGTGGTGCTGCTGGCACTCCGCCAGGCCGGCGCGGGCGAGGTCACGGTGACCGACCTGGTGGACGAGCCGCTCGCGCTCGCCCGCCGCATCGGCGCCGCCGCCGCGCTGAACGTCGCGGCCGACACGGGCGCGCTGTCCGCCGAGGAGCGTGACAAGGGCCGCTTCGACCTCGCCTTCGAATGCAGCGGCAGCCCGCGCGCGCTTGCCCAAGCGATCGCCTGCGTGCGCCCGCGCGGCACCATCGTGCAGGTCGGCGTCGGCGGTGCTTTCGACGTTCCGATGAACAGCATCGTCGCGAAGGAACTCCGCCTCGTCGGCACCTTCCGCTTCCACCCCGAATTCGCCCGCGCCGTCGGGCTGATCGCCGGGCGTGAGATCGACGTCCGCCCGCTGATCACAGCGACATGCCCGCTGGCGGAGGCGGAGGCTGCCTTCGCCCTCGCCGCGGACCGGCGCGCGGCGATGAAGGTCCAGCTGAGTTTCGGTTGAGGAGCGAACACCCATGGAAGAAACCTGGCGCTGGTTCGGCCCGCTGGACGACATCCGGCTGGACGAGATCCGGCAGACCGGTGCCGCCGGCATCGTCACCGCGCTGCACGAGATCCCCTATGGCGAGGTCTGGCCGCTCGAGGCGATCCTCGCGCGCCAGGCGATGATCGCGGCGGCAGGGCTGCGCTGGTCGGTCGTCGAGAGCCTGCCGGTGCACGAGGACGTCAAGCGCGGCACAGGCGATCTTGCGCGCATCTTCGCCAACTACCGTGAGTCGCTGCGCAACCTCGGCCGCGCCGGCATCCGGACCGTCTGCTACAACTTCATGCCGGTGCTGGACTGGACCCGCACCGACCTCGCCCACCGCATGCCGACCGGGGCTCTCGCGCTGCGCTTCGACGCGGTGCGCCAGGCCGCGTTCGACGTTCTGATGCTGCAACGCCCCGGCGCTGAGGCCGACCACCGGCCCGACGTGCTGGCCGAGGGAAGGCGCTGGTTCGCGGCCTCAACCGAAGCCGAACGGGCCGCGCTGCTCACCACCATCATGGCCGGCCTGCCCGGTGCCTATGACCGCTACGACATTCCCGGCCTGCGCCGCATGCTCGACAGCTACGCCGGCATCGACGCCGCGGCGCTGAAGGCCAATCTCGCGCGCTTCCTCGCGGAGGTGATCCCCGCGGCCGAGGAAGCGGGCATCGCCATGTGCATGCACCCCGATGATCCCCCGCGCCCGATCCTCGGCCTGCCGCGCATCATCTCGAACCGCCAGGACCTCGCCGACCTCGTGGCCATGGTTCCCTCGTGCGCCAACGGCATCACCTTCTGCACCGGCTCGCTCGGCGCCGGCGTCGCGAACGACCTGCCAGCGATGGCACGCGAATTCGCCCCGCACGTCGCCTTCCTCCACCTGCGCAACGTCACGAAGGAGCCGGACGGATCGTTCCACGAGGCGGATCATCTCGGCGGCGATGTCGACATGCCCGCCGTGCTCGCCGCCTTCCTCGACGAGGAGGCGCGCCGCCGCGCCGAGGGCCGCCCCGATGCCGTGATCCCCTTCCGCCCCGACCACGGCCACGTGCTGCTCGCCGATGCCGGCCGCAGCACCCACCCCGGCTATCCGCTCATCGGCCGCCTGCGCGGGCTGGCGGAACTGCGCGGCGTGATCGCCGGCCTCAGGTACCGCGCGGCATGACGGCGCGGCTCTCGGCGGCGGCCCTCGGCCAGCTGCCCGCGTCCGTCGCGCGTCCGCGCTACGACCGTGCGGCGATCACGCCAGGCATCGTGCATCTCGGCCTCGGCGCCTTCCATCGCGGCCACCAGGCGGTGATGACCGAGGCGGTGCTGCAGGACGGTGCGCGCGAATGGGGGATCGTCGCCGCCAGCCTGCGCAGCCCCGCGACGCGCGACGCGCTCGCCGTGCAGGACCGCCTCTACACGGTGGCGACCCGCGAGGATGACAGCGAGGCGCTCGCCGTGATCGGCAGCCTGTGCGGCCTGCATGTCGCGCCCGAGGACCCCGCCGCGCTGCTCCGCGCCATGGCCGACCCGCGGGTGCGGATCGTGAGCCTCACAGTCACCGAGAAGGGCTACTGCCACGATCCCGCCAGCGGCGAACTCGACGAGGCGCACCCCGACATCCGCCACGACCTCGCCACGCCGCAGGCGCCGCGCTCCGCACCCGGCCTGCTGGTCGAGGCGCTGCGGCTGCGGCGCGCGGCGGGCGTGACGCCCTTCACCGTGCTCTGCTGCGACAACCTCCCGGCCAACGGCGCAACGGTGCGGCGCGTGGCCGCCCGGCTCGGCGCATTGCGCGAGCCCGGGCTCGGCGCCTGGATCGCCGGCGAGGTCGCGTTCCCCTGCACGATGGTCGATCGCATCGTTCCGGCGACGACGCAGGAGGACCGTTCCCGCATCGCCGCCGCGCTCGGCTGCGAGGACGCGTGGCCGGTCGTCGGCGAGGCGTTCTCGCAATGGGTGATCGAGGATCATTTCCCCACCGGACGGCCTGGCTGGGAGGCCGGCGGCGCGACCTTCGCGGCCGACGTCGCACCCTATGAGCTGATGAAGCTGCGGATGCTGAACGCTGCGCACTCGGCTCTTGCCTATGTCGGCCATCTCGCCGGCCACGAGACGGTGGCCGATGCGTCCAACGACCCCGTCTTCGCGGCCTTCCTGCATGGGCTCTGGGCGGAGATCATCCCCTGCGTGCCCGCGCCGCCCGGCGTCGATCTCCACGCGCACGCCGCCCGGCTGCTCGCGCGGTTCCGCAACCGCGCGCTGCGCCACCGCACCTGGCAGATCGCGATGGATGGCTCACAGAAACTGCCCCCGCGCCTGCTGGAGACGGTACGCGCGCGCCTCGCCGCCGGCCAGCCGATCGCGCATCTCGCCCTCGCCGTCGCCGGCTGGGTCCGTTACGTAAGCGGTACGGGCGATAACGGCGCGCCGATCGACGTCCGCGACCCGCTGGCCACGCCGCTGCGCCAGGCGCTGGACGCAGCGGGAGACGAGCCGTCGCGGCAGGCCGCGGCCGCGCTCGGTTTCGAAACGATCTTCGGCCCCGACCTCGCACGCAGCCCCGCCTTCCAGGCGGCGGTGGCGCACGCGCTCGGCCGGCTGCGCAGCCTCGGCGCTCGCGATGCCGCCCGGGCCGTCACCCTCCAGGATGGCTGATGCCGGGCTGGCCCGGGGTGCTGGGATGCGGCGCCTCCTGGCAGCTCGCGCGACGCGCGGCCGCAGCCGTTCCCAGCCATCGCCGACGGCGTGACCGAGGTGCTGCGGCGTCCGTCGGTTGCTTGACTGGAGCGCAGGTTCACGCGACGGTGAACGCAGGCAAACTGATGCGTGATCAATGTCGGCCCAGTCCAGTGCCCACGGGGCGTTACCTGCGAGGGAAGGCGTGACCCGTCACAGCATCTCTCGGAGAAGCGGAGGTGCCTGAGTTGGACTTTCCCATCGGGACGCAGGGTCAAGTGATCCTGGGCGGCGCGCTCATCGGGCTCGCCCTCGCCCTGCTGAGGCTCCTCGCCGGAAACGTAATGTCGGCGTCACGGATGCTCGGCAGCCTGCTGGGCGGACACGAGGGACCGGCCGCGGTGAGCATCGCCTTCCTCGCCGGGCTCATGCTCGCACCCTCCATCCTGGCCGCTGTTGGAGCGGCGGCGACGAAGCCGATCGAGGCGGGCTGGGCGCTGCTCGTCGTCGGAGGGCTGCTCGTCGGGGTCGGCGCCCGTCTCGGCGATGGCGGCCTCGTCGTCGCGATCTTCGGCGCGGTCCGACGCTCGGGCTGGGCGGCGGCCTCGGTCTGCGCCATCGCGGTCGGCGCCGGCGTATCGTTGCTCGCGCGTCAGATTTTGGCCGGTGGAGGTACCGCATGATCAGGCTCACGGCACTGGCCTGCGGGCTGCTGTGTGGCTTCGGCATGGTGCTGTCGGGCCTGTTTCAACCGTCGCTCCTGCCGGACTTCGCGATCCCGGCGGGGGCGTGGGGCCCAGCGCTGGGCCTCGGCCTGCTCTCGGCGCTGTGCGTCGCCGGCATCGTCCTCGCGCTGACGCGACGCCTGCCCCGGCCGCTTTTCGGCGGCCAGAACGAGCCGCTCGATGCCGCGACAGGCCGGAAAGTCGTGGCCGGAGGCGTTCTGGTCGGCCTGGGCTGGGGCCTGGCGGGCTATATTCCGTTGGCCGCAGTCGTCTCCCTCGGCCTGTTCGCCCCCGGCGCAGCGGTGTTTCTGACGTCGGTTCTGGTCGGCATGGTCCTGCATGACATTGTCACCAGGCGCGATCGGCCGGAGTGGAATTCCGGCTGATCCGGTCGTCGCGTCCGGCGCCTCGGCGGCGCCCGGTCAGACGCACCCACGGCGGCCCCGCCCCACCCGGCCGACCAGCCTATCGCGGTTCCCTCGATCCGGCGCGGCGGCCCTGTGCATCACGCTCGATCCAGGATCCGCCCGGCCCCGGCTCCACGGTGCCGGTGCGGCGGCCCTGCGCATCGCGGATCACGTAGCCGCCGCCTGCGCGGGGTTCGGCCGTCCCGGTCCGACGGCCCTGCGCGTCCCGGATGACGGAGCCGCCGCGCGGATCAGGCGCGATGGTGCCGGTCCGACGCCCCTGGGCGTCACGCTCGATGATCGTTCCCGATGGCCCAGCCTCGCTTGTGCCAACCCTTCGGCCCTGCGCGTCCCGTCGCACGAGACCACCCGGTGCGCCCGGCTCGACCGTGCCAGTGGTGCGGCCCTGGGCATCACGTTCGACCCACGGCCTGCTCGGATCGAGCCACTGTGCAGCCGCGGGCGAGATCGTCACCGCAATCGCGAGCGCCGCGGACAGGATGAGCGTTGGCGTCATGGCATCGTTTTCCTGGTCACAAGGTTATCCGTCTTCACGGCGATACCGAGGCGACGTGAAGCCACGACGGCGCGCCTCAGGATCGCGACTGGAGCCCGCGCCCGAGGAGGAGCGCCGCGAGTGCAGCCACCAGCAGGGCAAGCCCTGGGAAGATCGCGAGCCACGGGGCGGCCGTCAGGTAGTTGCGGCTTTCCTGCAGGCTCGCGCCCCAGTCCGGTGTCGGCGGCGGCACACCGAGGCCGAGGAAGCCGAGCGCTGCCTGTATCTGCAGCGCGAGCGGGAACAGGATCACGCATTGCAGCAGCACCGTCGGCAGCACGTTTGGCGCGACGTGGCGCAGCAGCACAGCCCACTCGCCGTGGCCAAGCGCGCGTGCCGCCTCCACATAGGCGTGGGCCCCCTCGCCAAGGGCAGTGGCGCGGGAGACACGGAAGAACACCGGCGTGTAGATGATGGCCAGTGCCAGCACGAGGTTCGCAGCCCCTGGCCCGAGCGTCGCGGCCACCACGACACCGAGGATGATCGGCGGGAAGGCAAGCAGTGCGTCGGCCCCGCGGGAGAGCGCCATGTCGCCCAGCCTCCCGAAGAACCCGGCCACCGCGCCACCGGACCCGCCGATCACGGCCGCCAGCAGCATCGCGGCGCCGACAATGCCGAGCGTCGTTCCCGTGCCGTGCACGACGCGGGCATAGACATCGCGCCCGGTCTCATCGCTTCCGAACCAGTGCATCGCCGATGGCGGCTTGAGCCGAAGGGCAATGTCGACGTCGTCGGGCGAGCCGGCAAACAGGCCCGGCGCGACGGCAAGCACGAGCAGCAGCATGCTCAACGCGAGCCCGGCGCCGTATTCGACGCGCGCCCGCCCGCTCATGCGCCGCGCACCCGCGGGTCGATCGCGGCATAGAGCAGGTCGACCAGCAGGTTCACGAGGAGCGCCACCAGCACTGCGACGAGCAGCGCGCCCTGCAGCACCGGATAGTCGCGCGCCTGGATCGCGGCGAGCAGCGTGCGGCCAAGGCCCGGGATCGCGAACAGCGTCTCGACGACGACGACGCCACCGAGGATCTGCACCAGGATGACGCCGGCGAAGGTGACCAGCGGAATGGCGACGTTGCGCAGCAGGTGCCTTCCATACACCACGCGCGCCGGCAGCCCGCGGGAGATCGCGGCCCGGATGAAGTCCTGCCGCATCACCTGCATCGTCTGCTGCCGCGCGAACTGCGCGTACGCTGCCGCCTGCAGGAGCCCGAGCGCCATCACCGGCAGCGCGATGCTCTCGATGTTGTCGGCGAGGTTCTCGCCCGGCCCGGCATAGATCAGCGGCGGCGACCAGCCGAACCAGGTCCCCGCCGCGATCAGCAGCACCATGCCCGTCCAGAACACCGGCGCGGAAAGCGCGACGAGGGAGACCACCTCCACCAGGAGGTCGGGCCAGCGCCCATGGCGCACGCCGGCGAGAATGCCGAGCGGCACGCCCACGAACAGTGCCACCGCAAGCGTGACGAGGCCGATCTGCAGCGTCACGAGGAAGGCCTTGCCGACGATCCCTGCCACCGGCAATCCCTGGCGCCAGGATACGCCCAGGTCGCCGCGCAGCACATCGCCGGCCCAGCCGAGATACTGCTGCCACAGCGGCCGATCGAGCCCGAAGAAGGCCCGCAGCGCCGCCTCCGCCGCGCGGTCGCCCGCGCTCTGGCCCAGCATCTCGCCCACCACGTCGCCGGGCACGGCGCGGATCAGCAGGAAGACGGCGGCGGTGGAGAGCACCGCCGTCATCGCTGCCGCGCCGAGCCGTCCAGCGAGTGCGCCCAGCATCGTTCAGGCAGCGATCCAGGACCGCGCGAGGCCGAACCACCACCCGGTCGGGTGCTGCACGTAGTTCCGCACGCGGGACTGCGTCACCGTCACGAGGTTGGGCGAGAACAGCATGATGGTCGGCACAGTCGCGCTCATCAGTTTCTGCAGCTCGACATAGATCCGCTTCCGTGCCGCGGGATCGGCGGTTTCCATGCCCTGGTCGAGCAGGCGGTCGGCGTCGGCGTTCGCCCAGTTGCGGAAATCGGCCCCCTGCGGCGGGCTGCGGAAGTGCCTGTAGTAGAGGATGTGCGGATCGGGCTGGGTGCCCCAGTCGTTGAAGGTGAAGCGCATGTTTCGTGTGCGGAACGCATTCAGCCACACGCCGAGCTCGGCGCGCTGGATGTTCAGGCGGATGCCGATGCGCTGGAGCTGCTGCGCGATCGTCACCGCGGCCGGGTCCATCCACTCGAAGCCGATGATGCTGACGAGGTCGAGCGCGAAGCCGCCTTGCAGGCCGGCCTCGGCGAGCAGCGCACGGGCACGCTCGAGGTCAGGGCGCTGGGTGGAGAGCTCTGCGAGGGGGGCGCCCCAGCTGTCCTGCATCGCGGCGACGGTGGTGCCGAGCACCGTGCCGTGTCCGCCGATCGAGGCCTGCATCACCGCCTCCTTGTCGATGGCGAGCGCGATGGCCTGGCGCACGCGCACGTCGCGCAGCTGCGCGAAGTTGCCGTCGAGGTCGAGCGAGTTCTGCCGCAGCGAGGGCGCCGTGCCGACGTTGAGCCCCGGCACATCACGAATCTGCTCGGCGTCCTGCGGCCTGGGCAGCATGCCGATGTCCGCACGACGGTTGCGCAGCGCCTGCAGCAGGCTCGCGGCATTCGGCTGCACGCTGAAGAGGATGCCGTCGAGATAGGGCTGGCCTTCCTCCCAGTACTGCGCGAAGCGTGCCATGCGGATGTGGCTCTGCGGCCGGAACTCGGCCAGGCGGAACGGCCCGGTTCCCACCGATTGCTGCGACAGCCGCGCGCGCGCACCGTCGGCTGCGAAGGTATCGCGTGGAACGACGCAGCCGAAACGGTTGGTCAGCGTCATCGGCAGCGAGGCGTTCGGGCGGCTGAGCCGGATCACCACGGTATGGTCGTCGGGCGTCGTGATCTCGGCGATCGCGCCGAAATCGGCAGCGCCAGGGCTGCCATTTGCCGGGTCGCGGATGTAGTCGTAGCTGTATTTCACATCGGCCGAACTCATTGCGATTCCGGTATGGAATGTGACGTTCCGGCGCAGCGTGAAGGTGTAGGTGAGGCCGTCGGGCGAGATCTGCATCCGCTCGGCCAGCAGCGGCCGCGCCTCGCCCGATGGGTGCTCGTACATCAGCCCCTGGTACATCAGGACGGTGACGGCGGTGCGCGCATCCCCGGCCTGGTGAAAGGGATCGAGGTTCGGCGGCTCGTTGGCGATCGCGACCGTCAGCGTGCCGCCCCGCCGTGCCTGCGGATCCATGGGCCCATAGACGTCAGGGGCTGCTCCTTGCGCATGCGGCAGGCCGGGTACGGCGAGCAGGCCAGCGGTGCCGAGCATCGCGGCGCGGCGGCTGATCGAAGGCGTCCACATTGTCTCGTTCTCCCTCATGTCGTCAGTCAGCGTTGCAGGAAGGCGTTGATGAAGGCGACGGTGCGCGTGACGGCGGTGGCGACGATGTCCTCGCCCGCCTCCGCCGTGGCGAGGCGCGCATCGCCGAACACGCCGTTGCGCGTCTGCTCGTGGAACGGGATCGGCACCTGAACGAAGAAAGGCTGCTCGTTGGTGCCGAGCGGCAGGTCGAGCGGGATCATCTCGCCAGGCGCCAGCGCATCGCGGCGGACGAGCTCCGGTGCCAGTGCAAGTGCGACCGACACTTCCACCTCGCACGCATGGCCGTAGCGCGGCGTCCTGCCATGCGCCTTCACGCGGTCCGCCGCCTGCTGGAAGTAGAACGCGACCGCCGCCTGCATGCCCACCTCGTAGAGGATGCGCGAGGCCGCGACCGCGAGCGCCGTGGTGTTGCCGTTGTGGCCGTTGACGAGCAGCAGATGCGTCAGCCCATGCGCCTTCATGCTGCGCGCGACATCGATGCAGCAGCCGAGGAACGTTTCCTCCGACAGGGTGACGGTGCCGGCAAACCCCATGTGATGGCGCGAGAGCCCGTAGGGCAGCGGCGGCAGCACCACCGCCCTGGGCCCCACCGCCTCGGCCAGCCGCTGGGCGATGCGGTGGGCGATCACATAATCGGTGGAGGTGCGCATGTTGGGCCCGTGCTGCTCGGTCGCACCGACGGGCAGGAGTGCGAGCAGCGGCCTCGCTGCGGCGAACTCCACCGTCGTCATCTCCGCGAGTTCGAGCCAGGCCATGCTCACGCCCCCTTCAGCGCGAACACGAACTCGATCTCCACCGGCACGCCGCGCGGCAGCATGGCGACGCCAATGGCACTGCGTGCATGCCGGCCGCTGTCGCCGAACACCGTGCCGAATAGTTTTGATGCCGCATCGATCACCTTCGGCTGGTCGATGAAGCCAGGTGCGGAGGCGACAAAGCCCGTGACCTTGATGGCGCGCGCGACATGATCGAGAGAGCCCGTTGCCGCGCGCAGCACGGCCAGCGCCTGCATCGCGCAGAGTTCCGCCGCCTTCCGGCCCGTCTCCACGTCGACCCCGTCGCCGAGCCGGCCGAGATGGGGAAGCGAACCGTCTGCCGCGCGCGGCAGCTGGCCGCTGACCCACACGAGCCCTGCGTGCACCACCGCCGGCACATAGTCGAAGGCCGGCGGGGTCACCGGCGGAAGGATCAGTCCAAGCTCGGCAAGCCGCGCCTCGTGGCTCATGCGTCTTTCCTCATGTCTGCAAGCGTGTCGGTGAGAATGTCGGCGAGGCTCCGCGCGGGCGCCCAGCCAAGTCCGCGGAGCGCGCTGTCATCGACCAGCGGGAACGCAGCGGGCACCGGCAGCGGCACGGCCTCGATCAGCGGCGAGAGCGTGGCGGCGATGGCGGGCAGGCTCGTCGTCAGCCCGGCCATGTTCAGCACGCGCGGCGGCCCGCGCAGCCCGGCAAGGAGAAGCAGCGCCGCCGCGGCATCATCGCCGTGAACGGCATCGAACGCAGCGGGCGAGACCTCCTCCCGCAGCGCCCTGCCGTCAGCAGCAGCACGCAGCATCCGCGCATAGCTGCCGGCGGCGCCGGCGTACCAGCGGCCGGGCCCGAGCACCAGCGGCAGCCGCAGCGTGACCACGTCGAGCCCCAGCGCCGCTGCGCCCCACTGCGCCGCCTGTTCCGCCATCAGCTTGGTCAGGCCGTAGGCCGTGCGCGGCGCCGGCGGCGCTGCCTCGTCGACGCGTGCCGCGCCATAGTCGGTTGCCGGGCCGTAGACGACCGTCGAGCCGCACTGCACCACGCGCGCGATGCCCGCCGCGGCGCAGGCGGCAAGCGTGGCCGCGAAGGCACCGGCGTTGACGGCAGCGGCGCGCGCGACATCGGCCTCGGCCGTCCGGGCGAGCCCGTCTCCGGTGGGGTTGTGGCCGGCTGCCCAGATCACGGCGTCAGGCCTGAATGCGACCAGCGCTGCAGCAAGAGCGCCCCCCTCCTGCCCTTCGCCGGCAAACCGCGTGATGGCGAGGCCTGCGGCGAGGTCGCGCCCCGCCGGCCCGAAGCTCGCGCAGGCCATGCCGCGCGCGACGGCCGCGCGCAGCACCCGGCTGCCGAGGAAGCCGCCACCGCCGATGACGAGAAGGCGTTCGATCATGGCAGCACCAGGTCGTTGCGGATGCACGCGGCACGCCGGCCCGGGCCGACCTCGCGCAGTGCGGGAACATCCTCCGCGCAGGCAGGCAAGGCGTGCGGGCAGCGCGTTCGGAACACGCAGCCCGACGGCGGGTCGGCCGGGCTCGGGATCTCGCCCGTGAGCACGATGCGCGGCCCCCGCGCGCGCCCTGGCCTGGCCGGCGAGGCAGAGAGCAGGGCGCGCGTGTAGGGGTGGCGCGGATCGCGGAACAGCGCCTCCGCCGGCGCCTCCTCCATCACCCGGCCGAGATAGAGCACCGCGACCCTGTCGCACAGCGCGCGCACCGCGCCGAGGTCGTGCGAGACGAAGAGCAGCGCGAGCCCACGCTCGGCACGCAGGTCGCGCAGCAATGCGAGGATTGCCGCGCCGACCGAGACATCAAGGGCGGAGACGGGCTCGTCCGCCACGAGGAATTCCGGCTCGACGGCGAGTGCGCGGGCGATCGCGACACGCTGGCGCTGACCCCCCGACAATGCGCGCGGCGGGCGCGCTGCCATCTCGGGCGGCAGGCCTACGCGCGCGAGCAGCGCAGCGACACGACCGCGCGCCTCCTCGCGCGTGGCGAGCCCGTGCAGGAGCATCCCGTCGGCCACCGCTGCGCCCACGGTCATGCGCGGGTTGAGGCTTCCGAAAGGGTCCTGAAAGACCATCTGCATGCGCCGGCGCAATGGCCGCATGGCGCCACGGTCGAGCGCGGTGATGTCGTGGCCGTCGAACCGCACGCTGCCCATGGTCGGCCGCAGCAGGCGAAGCAGCAGCCTGCCAATGGTGGACTTGCCGCTGCCGCTCTCGCCGACGAGGCCGAGCGCCTCGCCGCGCGCGATGGTGACATCCACGCCCGCGACGGCACGCACCGGTCTCCGGCGTGGCGCGAGGAGGCTCGGCCCGCCGAACTCCATCTCAAGCCCATGTGCTTCGACCAGCGCGCTCATCCGACCTCCGCCCAGCGCAGGCAGCGGCTTGCCCGTCCCGGCGCGACGGCGATCAGCGGCACAGGAGCCTCACGACAGGCCGCCTCCGCAAGCATGCAGCGATCCGCGAAGCGGCAATGCGCGGGCGGCGCGATCGGGCTTGGCATCCGGCCGGGAATGCCCCGCGGCGGCACGGCATCGCCGTCGATGTCCGGCACGCAGTCAAGCAGGGCCCGCGTGTAGGGATGCCGGGGTGCGGCCAGCACGTCCGCCGCGGGCCCCTCCTCCACCACCTGGCCGGCGTAGAGCACGCACAGGCGATGCGCGAGGCCGGCGACAAGCCCGAGGTCATGGCTGACGAAGATCATCGCCATGCCCTCGCGCAACTGGAGGTCGCGCAGCAGTTCGACGATCTGCGCCTGGATGGTGACATCGAGCGCGGTGGTCGGCTCGTCCGCCACCAGAAGGCGCGGCTGGCCGGCAAGCGCCAGGGCAATGACGGCGCGCTGGCGCATGCCGCCCGAGAGCTGGTGTGGATATTCGCCGGCGCGGCGCCGCGGGTCGGGGATGCCGACGCGATCGAGCAGGGCGACCGCGCCTTCCGCGGCTTCGCGACGCCCGGCGCCACGGAGGTGACGGAGCGTCTCGGCAATCTGGTCGCCGATGCGAAAGACCGGGTCGAGCGCGCTGCCGGGGTCCTGGAACACCACCGCGATCTCCCGCCCGCGGATGCGCCGCAGCGCCTCGCCCCGGAGTGTTGCGAGATCGACCGTCCCCCCCTCCCGCGCGGTCCAGTCGAGACGCCCGCTGACGCGCGCCTCCGGCCCGTGCAGGCGCGCGACGGTCATCGCCGTGGCCGACTTGCCGCTGCCGCTCTCGCCGACCAGGGCGAGCGTCTCGCCGGGCGCCAGCGTGAACGACACGTCCTCGACCGCATGCAGCAGGCCAGCGCCCGTCGGGAAGGAGATCGACAGCGCCTCGGCGCGCAGCAGCGGGGCGGAGGCGTTCACCGCGGGCGGAAGCGCGCGAGTGCGGCCCGGTCCGGCTCGACCCCGAGGCCGGGTGCAGTCGGCACGGCAATGCGCCCGTTCACGGGACGCAGCGGCGCGAGCAGGACCTCCTCGCGGAGCGGGTTGTCGGCAACGTCATATTCGACCCAGGGCGGATCGACCTCATGGGTGGTCGCGGGATAGGCCGGGTGCGCCGCGACCAGGTGTACCGCCGCCGCGAGCCCGAGCCCGCTACCCCACACATGCGGCGAGAGCCTTGCGTGGCGGAGCGTGCAGAGCTGCGAGATCAGACGACCCTGGCTCAGCCCGCCGACCAGTGCGAGATCGGGCTGCGCCACGTCGAGCGCGCGAGGTGCGAGCAGCCGGTCGAAGGCGAAGGCGGTGTACAGCGCCTCCCCGGTGGCGACGGGAACGGTCGCGCGCGCATGCAGCAGGCGATATCCCTCCTGCTCGGCGGGTGCGAGCGGCTCCTCGAACCAGCCGACGTCAAGCCCGTCGAGCGCGCGCATCGAGGCCAGCACCTGGTCGAGCGTATAGGCGCCGTTGGCGTCGACGAACACGCGCATCGCAGCACCATGCGCCTCGCGGACGAGCTTCACGCGTGCTGCGTCATCGCCCGGACCGCGGCCGATCTTGATCTTGCAGGCGGGGAAGCCCGTGAAGCGGGGCAGCTGCGCGGCGAGGCCGCGAGCGGTGTCTGCGGTGAAGTAGCCGCCGGAGGCGTAGCAGAGCACCTCCTCGCGCGCCCTGCCGCCGATCAGCGCATGCACGGGCAGCCCGAGGTCCTTGCCCAGCGCGTCATGCACCGCGATGTCCAGCCCCGACAACAGCGCCATCAGGGCGTTCTCGACACCGAAATGATAGTTCTGCGCGATCAGCGTGTGGAACAGCACGGCATGGTCCGTCAGCCGCGCACCACGCCAGCGCTGCTCGACGAGGCCCAGATAGGCGGCGGGGAAGTCGGGCGGGCCCCAGGCCTCGCCCCAGCCGGTGACGCCGGTATTCGTTTCGATCTCGACCAGGGTCGCGCCGCGCGACGCTGTCAGCCCGCGGGCCATGCCGTAGGCGTGGCTGTCGGGCATCACGTGCAGGAGCGGGTGAAGGCGGATGCGCGTGATCCGGGCAGCGCTGTCGCGTGGCGGGTTGGCAGAAGGATCGGTCATGGCAGGAGCCGCTTTCTTGAGCCTTGCAGATGGGCGGTCATCGCCGCTTCGGCCGCTGCCTCGTCCCCGGCTTCGAGGGCGGCGAGCAGCCGCCGGTGCTCGCCGGCGGTCTCCTCCGCTCCGGTCTGCGCGGTGAGATAGAGCCGCGAGACGTGGATCTGCGCGTTCAACGCAGCGAGCGCCTGGCGCGCCGGGGCGTTGCCGGACGCCTCCGCGATGGTGGCATGGAAGCTCTCGTCGGCCGCCGCATGCGCGTGGTGGCGCTGCCAGGGTCCGTGGCGCGCCTCGGGCGTCATCGCCGCGAGTGCACAGCGCAGTTGCTCAAGCTGGGCGTGGCCGATGCGCAGCGCGGCCTGTGCGGCGAGCCAGGGCTCGAGCCGCAGCCGTGTGTCGAACATCGCGTGCAGGAAGCCCGGATCGGGCATCGGCGCGACGGAGAAGCCGAGGAAGGCTTCGTTGCGAACGAGCCCGCGCGCTGCGAGGGCGGACAGGGCCTCGCGCAGCGGGGACGAGCTCACCCCCATCTCACGTGCCAGCGCATCAATGTTCAGCCGCGCCCCCGGAGCAAGGTCGCGGTCCATGATCCTTTCGAGCAGGCGCGCGCGGACCTGCTGGGCGAGTCCGACTCGCGTGAGTGTTCGTGCATCCTGCATCGTGCACGATCTTTCGCGATAAACCGCCCGGCGGCAAGGGGTGTCGGCATGACATGACTGCAGCGGCCGAGGATCACTGGGGCCGAGGGGAGATCGACAGGGGCCCTCCTCATTCATCGCCATCGCGACCGAGCAGGCGGCTCAGGAATGCCCGCGTCCGAGGCTCCTGTGGTGCCGCGAAGAGCTGGTCCGGGGGCCCCCTCTCCACGACGCGGCCGTGATCCATGAACACGACATCATCAGCGACGTCGCGTGCGAACCCCATTTCATGCGTCACGACCAGCATCGTCATTCCTTCGCGGGAGAGCGTCCGCATCACCTTCAGGACCTCGCCGACAAGCTCGGGATCGAGCGCCGAGGTCACTTCATCGAACAGCATCAGCCGCGGCCGCATCATCAGCGCGCGCGCAATCGCTGCACGCTGTTGCTGGCCCCCCGAAAGCTTGGCCGGATAGGCCTCCGCCTTCTCCGCGAGTCCGACGACAGCGAGCAAGTCGCGCGCACGCGCCTCTGCCTCGGCCCTGCCGAGACCGAGGACGCGCCGCGGTGCGAGCGTGAGATTGTCGAGGACCGTCAGATGCGGAAACAGATTGAAGCTCTGGAAGACCATGCCGATGTCGTGTGCGGCCACCGCCTGGGCCTGGCCAACTCGCTCGCTCGACGCGACGAACTTGCCATCGAGCATGATCGTTCCCGCAGCGATCGGCTCAAGCCGGGCGATGCACCGGAGCAGCGTGCTCTTGCCCGACCCGCTGGGCCCGATGATGACGAGCGCGCTGCCCGCCGCCACATCCAGGTCGACGCCGTCAAGCACCGTCGTGCTGCCGTAGCGCTTGACGAGCTGACGCACCGAGAGAAGCAGCTCACCCGTCATGCACGCGCTCTCGCCACGCGCTTTTCGAGTGCCATGAACGCCAGCGCGATCGGGTAGGTCAGGACGAAGTAGGCGACGGCGATCACCGTGAGCACCTCCACCGGCCGGAACGTCTCGAGCGCCACGAGCTGGCCCACCCGCAGAAGTTCCGGCGCACCGATCGCAGACGCAAGAGCGGTGCCCTTCACGAGATAGATCACCGTCGTCCCCGTCGGCGCCAGGACGAGCCGTGCGGCCTGGGGCAGGATCACGCTTCGCAGCGTATCGAGCCGGCCGAGGCCGAGAACCTTGGCTGCCTGCCACTGCGTTGCCGGTACAGCCTCCACGCCGGCGCGGAAGATCTCGGCGAAGAACGCGGCAATGTTGAGCCCGAGCGCAAGCGCCGCGGCGCCGAACGGATCGAGCTCTATACCCGTCAGCGGCGGGAGGCCGTAATAGAACCAGATGATCTGCACGAGCGGGGGAGTGGTGCGGAACAGCTCGATATAGAGATACGCCGGCCACGCGAGCAGACGGGTTCCGGACAGTCGGGCAAGGGCAAGCAGCAAGCCGAGCACGACGCCGAGGACGACGCTGATGACGCCGAGGCGGAATGTCACCCACAGGCCGGACGCGAGGTCTGGCAGGTAGGGGACAACCACATCAATGTCGAACATCGCGCCCACAGCGTCGCTCCGCCAGGCTCAGTTGGTCGCGGTGATCTGCTCCGGCGTCATGAAGCGGTCGAACAGGCGCTGCATGTCCCCGGACTCCCGAAGCTTCGCGATGAAGGCGTTGAGCGCGCTGTTGAATGCCGTATCGCCCTTCGCATGCGCATAGCCGACACGGCACGGCCTGACATCGAGCGGCGTGGTCGGGCCAGGGAAGAAGGCCAGTCGGTCGCCGAACGCGCCGCGTGCGACGGTCATCTGCACCGGCGTGTCGAGCACCACCGCATCGGCACGGCCGGCGAGCACTTCCTGGACCAGATCCGCTGAGGTCGACTGGCCGAACCCCCTCAGCGTGGCCAGGGGGGCAGCCTCCTTCGCGACGGATTCCGACCATGAGCCGGTCGGGACGGCGAATGTCACCGTCGGGCGGTTGAACGCCTCGAGGGTGGTCAGTCCCTTGGGATTGTCGCTGCGCATGACGAAGATGGCGCCGATCCTGAGGTAGCTCTCCGAGAAGTCGACGACCTCGAGGCGCGCGGGCGTGATGCAGGTTGCCGGAACGACGTCCCACCGTTTCGTCGTGATGCCGGCGACCGCCGTGGCCCACTCCGCCGGGACGACGTTCAGCCTGACGCCGAGCTCCTGGGCGAACAGGCGCATGACCTCGACATCGATGCCAACGTGATCGCCGTTCGGCCGGCGTGAGATGAACGGACGGTACAGCACGCCAGCGACCCGCAACTCTCCACGCTGCCTGATCTCGTCAAGCACGCCCTGCGCCTGCGCAGATCCGGGGGCGGCAAGTGTTGGCAACAAGAGAGCCGCAGCTGCAGCCAGAACAAGTGCACGACGCATTGTCACCTCCTGTGTTCGTGGATGGCGATTGTCGTCGCCATCGCCGACCCGCCCGCGACCATCGCGGGCCTAGTCGATCCGGAAAGCCGCGCCGCTACGGCGTTCGAGCGAGGCTGACAGCAGCACGAGCGGATAGGTCAGGATGAGGTAGATCCCTGCCACGAGCGTGAGAACCTCGAGAGGCCTGAACGTCTCGGCGGAGAGAATCTGGCCTCGGTTCATCAACTCGGGTAGCGCGATCACCGCAGCCAACGACGATTGTTTCAGGGTGGTCACGAGCGTGTTGCAGCCTGGAGCAAGCATCAGCCTGAGCGCCTGCGGCAGCACCACCTCGAACAGCCGCGACCGCGCGGGAAGCCCTAGCACGCGGGCCGCGTCGGTCTGGCCGGACGGAACCGCGAGGATGCCGCCACGCAGGATCTCTGCCATCTGCGCGCTGACACTGAAGGCCAGCGCACCGGCAACGACGGTGAACGCGGACAGGCGCACATCGAGCAGAACCGGCAGGGCGTAGTAGGCCCATACGAGATGAACCAGGGGCGGTGTGGTGCGGAAGAACTCGATCCAGCCGAGTGCCACCTGGCTCGCGACCGGAACGCGGGCGATCCGAACGAGTGCGAGCGGCAGCGCAAGCGTGGTGCCGATGAGGAAGGCGGCGACCGTCAGCGCCAGCGTCAGTGGCACGCCGATCAGCAGGCTGGGCAGGTCGCCGATGACCGCGTCCAGCCGGAACTCCATTCCCGCCCCCGCGCGTCAGTCCGCCGAGGCGCGCCTTCGCGCGCCGGGCGTCATGTCATCCGCGAGAGCCTCGAGCGCGATGGGCCCGATATGGAAATGAGCGACCATGGCTGCCTCGGCCGCGCCCGCGTCGCCGGATGCGACCGCAGCGACGATGGCGCGATGGGCCTCCCAGGTGCGCGCGGCGACCACCGCGTCGAACCGTTCCGCTGCCCCCTTCATCCGCACGTCGAGCAGTGGCGCAACCTGATCCTCGAGCACCGGGTTCTGCGCCGCACGGGCGAGTGCCAGGTGAAAATCGCGGTTCAGGTCCTGGCTCTGGCCATAATCGAGCGGCGGCGGATCGGCGCGCGCGATCACGGCCTGCATCGCGGCAATGTCGTCGGGCGTCGCACGCTCCGCCGCGAGGCGTGCGATCTGCCCTTCGATCAGCCTTCGCGCTTCCCAGAGATGCCGCACCCCGATCTGGCGCACGGCGAGTTCGAAGAGCGAGGGGTTGTGGATCAGCGCACTCCAGCGCATCGCGCACACGACGGTTCCGCTGCCGTGTTCGGCGGTCACGACACCGAGCGCTTCGAGTCGCTGGATCGCCTCCCGGACCACCGCGAGGCCGACATCGAGACGCTGCGCGAGGTCACGTTGCGAAGGGAGCTGGTCGCCTGGCTTGAGATCGCCGGCGGCAATGCGCGCAAGGATCTTGCGGGAGACCTGGTCACTCAGCGTCAGTGCGACGGGTTTCGACCAACCTTCATCCATTGCCCGGTCCTGAGGTTTCGTGCTTTCCTAAACTCATCGGAACTCCTGGTCAACTGGAGTCAGTAGGAGGGATACATGCGCATCACCGGCGTGAGAACGGTCGTGGTCTGGGGGCCAAGGCGCCTGGCGTATGGCGGCTCCTACCGGACCGCGCTCGGGGCGAGCGCGGTATCGGAACATGCGATCGTCTTCGTCGAGACCGACGTCGGCCTCACCGGGATCGGCGAAGCGTCCAGTGTGTTCCGCCGGCGCGGCCGCCTTCTCGCACGCGACATCGATGCAGCGATCGCCCCTGCCGTGATCGGCGAGGACCCGACACGGATCCGGCACCTGGCGGAGCGGATCGAGGCATCGATCGACGGTGCCGAGGAAGCCAAGGCGGCCGTCGAGATGGCGTTGTGGGACATCACGGGCAAGCATCTGGGCGTTCCGGTGTACGCCCTGCTCGGCGGCAAGGTGCGCGACCGCGTGCCGCTTAGCTACTCCGTGCCGTTCGGAGAGCCCGATCAGATGGCTGCCTTCGCCGCCGAGCGCGTGCGCGCGGGCCATCGCACGATCAAGGTGAAAATCGGCAACGCCCATGCGCGCGACATCGCCGCCGTCGCCGCCGTGCGGGCCGCCATCGGACCCGACGTGAAGCTGCGGGTCGATGCCAACATGGCGCTGCCGACGGCGAAGGACGCCATCCGCCTGGTCGCTGCGATCGATCGATACGATATCGAGCTGTTCGAGCAGCCGCTCGCACCACGCGCCCTCTCCGCCATGGCCGAGGTCAGGCGCGGCATCGCGCCGCCGCTGATGGCGGACGAGAGCATCAGGACACCCGGCGACGCGATGGACGTCATCCGCCACGGCGCCGCCGACATCGCCAATGTCTATGTGAGCGAGGCGGGCGGGCTGCTCGCGGCGTCCAAGATCTTCACGCTCTGCGAGGCGGCGGGGCTCCCCTGCATGATCGGCAGCATGCCCGAATTCGGCATCGGCACCGCGGCGCAGATCCATCTCGGCGTCGCGATGACAAATCTCGGCCCCGACAGTGACACCTGCGGCAGTCTCTACCACGCGGAGGACCTCCTGGTGACGCCGCTCAGGATCGAGGACGGCTTCGCCTATCCGCCCGAAGCACCGGGCCTTGGCGTCGAGATCGACATGCGCGTGTTGGAACGCTGGCAACAAGCGGCCCCAGGTGACGTGTCATGAGTGGAGGGGAAACGCGCATGAGAGGTGACGGAGCCAGGCGCTGTGACATCCTGATCAGGAACGCAACGCTCCTCCCGATGGCCGAGACGCGCGAGATCCTGCTGGGCGGGTTCGTCGCCGTGAGCGGGCACCTCGTCGCCGATGTCGGCCTCGAAGGCGATGCAGGCACGGGGTGGACCGCGCCCTGCGAGATCGACGCGCAGGGCGCGATCGTTCATCCCGGCTTCATCGAGGCGCATCTTCACGTCAACGCGCAGACGTGCCGCGGCTATTTCCGGGGCGATGCGAGCCGCGGTGCCACCGGTGGCCCGAACTATGCCGACTGGAAGGCCGCCCTCGATCCCGAGGACGAGGCGGCCGCGACGCGCCTCGCCGCCGTCGAACTGCTCCGCCATGGCTTCACCTGCTTTGTCGAACCTGGCTCGGCGTTCGAACCAGATGCCGTGGTCGAGGCGGCCGGCGCCGTCGGAATCCGTTGCTCGGTCGCGGACCCCTACCTGTGGGACGACACCGCGATCATGCAGGTCATCGGCGGCCTCGCCTCGGACGCGCTGTTCGCCCGCGTGCCGCCAACGCGCGAACGGTGCCTCTCGGCCCTCGGCGGCCAGCTGTTCCGCAACCGCGACGAGGACGGCATCGCGCATGGCCACGTCGCCCTCTATGGCGAGGGAACGGCATCAGACGAGCTCATGCGGGCAGCGAAGGCGCTGGCCGATCGGGAAGGCGTGATCCTGAACACCCATCTCGGCTTCGACGCGGGCGTGGTGACGGCGATGGAACGCGCGCTCGGCCAATCGCGGTTTGCCCATCTCGCCGGGCTTGGCGTGGTCGGGCCGAACACGACGTTCGTCCACATGAACATCCTGCGGGACGACGAGGTCGGCATCGTTCAGGAAACCGGGCCTTCGATCGTGTGGTGCCCGCAGGCCTATGTCAGCCGTGGCCTGCCGCTGATCGCTCCAACGCGCCTGCCGGCGCTGAAGCGCGCCGGCGTCGCTGTCGCCCTCGGAACGGATTCGGCACGGCAGAGCTCCTTGGGCGATGCGATGTTCCTCGCCGTTCAGCTCTCGGCCGAGGCAGGCGCAGGCCTCGCTGCGGAGGACGTGATCGAGATGCTGACCTTGCACGGCGCCCGCGCCGCAGGGCTCGACCACATGCTTGGCCGGCTCGCCCCCGGTTTCCGCGCCGATCTCGTGATCCGCGGCCGCGGCGTGATCGAGCTTGGGCCCTGCATCGACCCCGCGCACCAGCTTGTCACGGTCGGCCATGGTCCGACGGCGGATACCGTCCTGGTCAACGGGCGGATCGTCATGCGTGGCGGACGCCCGACGAAGGTCGACGAGATGTCGGTGATCGACGCCGCCCAGCGCTCGGCACGGTCCGTCGCCGGTCGCCTTGGGCTGCCTCCGCCCGGTCGCTGGCCACGCATCACTGCCTCGTAGCTGCGCGCAGAGGCTGCCGAAGACCCAGCGGCAACTCCCATCCTGTTCGGAAGCATCACGACCTTGAAACGAGCTGCCGGCGCCCATAGCCTTCCCCCGAAGTCGGACACAGGAGCTACGCCAATGGAACGACGCACACTTCTGGCCGGGGCGGGAGCGTTGTCGATCCTGGCCGCTGGCCCCGCCCACGCGCAGGCCGCGCCCCGCCGCGGCGGCACCATCACGGTCGGACTGCCGACGGGCATCCCGTCGCTCGACGTGATGGCCACGACCGATGACGTCGGGCGCGTCGTGAACCTCCACATCTACGAGCCGCTCGTCACCAGGAACGAGAAGCTCGAGCCGGCGCCGATGCTGGCGGAGTCATGGTCGGTCGCGCCTGACGGGCTCAGCTACACCTTCCGGCTCCGGTCGGGCATCACCTTCCACAATGGCAAGGCGATGACCTCGGCCGACGCCAAGGCGTCGATCGAACGCTACATTCGAATGAGCGTGCGCCGCCGCTATCTCGAGAACATCGCCGAGGTCCTGGCTCCCGATCCGATGACGGTGGTGGTTCGCCTCAAGGTGCCCCAGCCGCTCTTCATGAACTTCTTCAGCCAACCGGAAGTGATCGTCGCGATCATTCCGGCGGAGGAGGCGGCGAAGGACGCGAACCGCATCGAGATCATCGGTACCGGCCCGTATCGGCTGGCCGAGTACCGGCCCGACAGCCACGCGAGGCTCGCGCGCTTCGACGGCTACCGTTCCCGGAGCGACGCGCCGCGTGACGGCTACGCCGGCGCGAAGGACGCGCTGTTCGACGTCATCAACTTCCGGATCATCCCGGAGAGCTCGGCGATGGTGGCGGCGCTCGAAGCGGGCGAGATCCACATGGCGGAATGGGTGCCGGATCTCGTCGTGCCGACGCTGCGACGAAACCCCCGGCTCCGCCACGTCAACATCATGCCCGCCGGCATGCAACTCGTGACGGTCAATCACGCCAACGCTCCGTTCGACAGGCTCGAGGTGCGCAGGGCCGTACAGGTCGCGCTCAACATGCGCGAGATCATGGAAGCCTCGACGGAAGGCAATTTCGCGCTCAACCATGCGCTCCAGTATCCCGGCTATCCGACGTTCCCGGCGGAGCATGGCAAGCGCTGGTACAATCTCAACGACCAGGCCATGGCGAGGCGCCTCCTCCAGGAGGGCGGCTACCGCGGCCAGCCGATCACCATCATGTCGGCGTCCAACTTCGACTGGCATGCCTCGCATGCGCTCGTCATGGCCGAGCAGCTGAAGGGCGTCGGGATGGACATCCGCATCCAGTCGATGGACTGGCCGGCGATCGTCTCGGCCCGCGCACGGCCGGCGGGATGGCACCTGCTGCCGGGTCGCCTCGGCACGGGTCCGTGGCTCGGCGAGCCGACGCTTGCGATCGGCGGAATGATCGGCCCGAACCCGTCGATGCATGTTCGTGACGATACGCTGAATGCACTCGCCAGGCAGATGGAGGACGAGCCAACGGCCGAGGCGAGGCTCGCGGCCTGGTTCAGCGCCCAGGAGCGCATCGCCGACCAGGTGTCGACGATCAAGGTCGGCGACTACGGGCATTCACAGATCCTTTCCGTCAGGGTCGAGAACTTCGTCCCGTTCCGCACGGCGCGGCTCTGGAACACGTGGTTCGCGGCATGAGCGACGCATTGCCGGCGTCGCCGGCCGACCTGTTCACGCGGTTCGGCATACGCCACGTGATCAATGCGTCCGGCACCGAGACGGTGCATGGCGCGAGCCGTGCGGATCCCTCTGTCGTGGCGGCGGTCGCCGCCGTCCTGCCCGAGTGGATCGAGATGACGGAACTGCAGCGTGCCGCGAGCAGGACCATCGCCGCCGCCACGGGTGCCGAGGCCGGCTTCGTCACCGGCTGCTCGGCGGCGGGAATCGCCGTCACCGTTGCCGCGGCAATGACGGGAACGAGTCTCGCGAAGGTCGAGGCGCTGCCGGACACGACGGGCATGAAGGACACCGTCGTGTTGATGAAGGGCCATGAGGTCAACTACGGCGCGTCTGTCTCCCAGATGATCCGCATGACCGGGGCGCGCGTGCGCGAGATCGGCACGGCGACGGCGTGCAGCGGCTTCCAGCTCGAGGCGGCACTCGAGGGGCCCGTCGCCTGCGCGATGTACGTGCTGTCGCACCACACGGTGCAGAGCGGGCTGCTGCCGCTGCGGCGGTTCTGCGCGATCGCCCGGGAGAAGGGCGTGCCGGTCATGGTCGATGCGGCTGCGGAATATGACTGGTCGGGCATGCTCGCCGCCGGCGCGACGGCGATCGTCGTCAGCGCGCAGAAGGCGCCTGCTGGAACCACGGCGGGCATCATCGCCGGCCCGCGTGACTTCATCCGCGCCTGCATGGCGCAGGAGCGCGGGATCGGCAGGCCGATGAAGGCCGGCAAGGAATCGGTTGCCGGGGCGATTGCCGCCTTGGACCTCTGGGCATCGACCGATCATGCCGCGCGCGCCTCGGCCGAGGCGACGCGGCTTGACCGTGCGGCGGGCCTCCTGTCAGGCCTGCACGGCCTGAGGCTCGAGCGCGAGGCGGATCCCGCGGGGAACCCGTTCTCGCGGCTGATGCTGCATCTTGATCCGGCTGTCGCCGGCGTGTCCGCTTTCAGGCTTGGCCAGGCGCTTGCCGAGGGCAGGCCCAAGATCGTCCTCCGCAGCCTGCACGCCGATCGCGGCTACCTGCTGCTCGATGTTCGCCGGATCACCGATGCCGAGCTCGACCATATCGTCGCGCGGATCAAGGCCATCCTTGCCGAGGAACCCGGCCGCGAGGGTGCCACGGCGGAGTTCATTCCGGGTGGCGATCTGGCCCAGCGCGCGATCGAACGCTGGCTCGGCTGACATCGGCGCGGCTCATCGCGACAACGGGAACAGCGATCGCGCGGCATGGCGGAACGGAAAACGGCTGAAATCGTAGGCGGCAGGACCGGGGCTGTCGATGTCGATCATGTGCCTGAAATGCCCGCCGAAGCAGGCGCGGAACTGGTTCTTGGCCTTGGCGGCAACGAGGCTGATCGCGGCAAGGTCGAGGCCGCCGACGCGCCAGTAGTCAGGGTCGGTCGTGTCGGCGCACCGGCCCGTGACCAGAACCTGGATCGGCAGATCGACGAAATCGAGCCGCGCGCAGCCTTCGAGGTCGACGTCCAGTCCGCCATAGACCGGCCCGACATTGCGGAAGCGGCCATCGGAGAGATGCCCGACGGTGACGGTCGCGCGGACCGGAGGGCCGAACAGCGCCGTCAGCCTTCCACCGAAGCTCACGTCAAGCCGGGCCCCGGGCCCAGCCTCGTTCGCACGCGCAACCAGCGCCGGATCGTGGAAGAAGGCAAAGGCACTCGGCACGCTCGGCTTCGCGGCGACGAGCGCGGCGAGCAGCCCCGGCGTATCACCGATGCCGCCCGCACCCGTGTGGTCGGCCGAATCGACCACGGCGACCGGCCCTTCTCCCGCCGCGATCCGGGCGAGCGCGGATGCGATCCCCTCGGATGCGGAGGGCAGGTCACGGAACAGCCCGTCGCGATGCGCGTTCATGACCGCCGCAAGTTCCTCCGCGGCACCTTGGGCGGCCGCCGCGTCACCGTCGGCCGTCGCCCAGGCCGTTGCGCCGGCGGCGATGTTGTCGGCATAGGCGTAGCCCTGGTAGGGCGTGAGATCGAGCAGCCCCGCGCGCGCCTCGATCGCGGCGGCGATGCGCTTGACCTCCGCCATTGGCCCATCGGTCGTGCGCGCGAACAGGCTTGGCAGGATCGCGCCTGTCTTGACCAGGCGAGACACCGGGCGGATTTCCTTGCGCACGCATCGCGCCATCAGTCCGAGCGCCTTGATCGCCGTCTCGGGCATGTCGGTATGCGGGTGGCACTTGTAGCCAACGGCGACGTCAAGGAGGTCGGCCTCCTCCTGGCGAACATTCGCGTGCAGGTCGAAGCTGGCCGCGAGCACGGTGTCGCCGATCGCCGCCCGCACGCGCCGCAGAAGCTCGAAGTCGGCCTCCGGATACTCGGCGGCGTTCAGTGAGCCGTGCAGCGAGAGGTAGACCGCATCGAACCTCCTGGCGGCGAGCCCGTCGGTGATGCCGGCAACGATGGCATCGAAGACCCCCGGGGCTAGCACGCCGGACGAGGGCGCCCCCGTGCAGCGAAGGAACACCGGTTGCCAGTCCGGGTTGGCATCGAGCCAGGCGATCGCGCCACCGAGCTCCGTGTTGGTGCCGCGATACGCGGCATGGGCCGATGCCCCCTCATGCCACTCATGGGTCGTGAAGGCCGTGAGTGGTGTCTGGAGCGGGGAGAAGCTGTTGCCCTCGTGCAGCACGCGGGCGATCGCGAGTGTCGGCATGTGCACCACCGCAACAATGATCGTGCGAGGGTGACGGTCGGTGAATGCCATGTCTAGAGTTGTGCGTGGCGCAGGCGCCTCGGGAGCGACGTGATGGCAGGCTATATCGCGTGGCGCCTCGTGAGCGCGGTGCCGGTCATCCTGCTGGTCACGCTGATCTCGTTCTCGATCATGTCGCTCGTGCCGGGCGACCCTGCCGCCATCATTGCCGGCGCCACGGCAACCGACGCCGAGATCGCCGATCTTCGCGTCGCCCTCGGCCTCGATCGCCCTTTCCTGACGCGATTGGTGCACTGGTACGGCGACCTGCTGTCCGGTGACCTCGGGCGTTCGATCCTGCTGCAGCGGCCGGTGGCAGAGGCGATCGCCGAACGGCTGCCGGTGACGCTCGCTCTCGGGGCCTACGCGCTCGTGCTCACGCTCGTGTTCGGCGTCGGCCTCGGCGTGGTCGCTGCCGTACGTCAGAACACCTGGGTCGACCAGATCTGCATGACGGTCGCCGTGCTCGGCGTCTCGATACCAAATCTGTGGCTGGCCCTGCTGTTCGTGTTCCTGTTCGCGGTCACGCTCGGGTGGTTTCCAACGGGCGGCTACGTGCCGTTCGGCGAAGACGCGGTCGGGGCCCTCGTGGCGCTCACCCTTCCGGCGATTTCGCTGGCACTGATGCAGGTCGGGCTGCTTGCACGCATGACGCGGTCAGCGATGCTCGAGGTCCTGCGCCAGGATTTCGTGCGTACGGCGCGTGCGAAGGGGCTGCCTGGCTGGTTCGTCGTGCTACGCCACGCGCTCGGCAATGCGCTGATCCCACTCGTGACGGTGATGGGCATCATCCTCAGCCTGATGATCAGCGGAACCGTCGTCATCGAGAGCGTCTTCTCGCTGCCTGGCATGGGGCGCCTGATCGTCAATGCGATCCAACGTCGTGACTATCCGGTCATCCAGGGTGGCCTGATGCTCATCGCGACGGCGCTGGTGCTGGTGAACCTCGTCGTCGATCTTCTCTACGCCTGGCTCGATCCGCGGGTGCGCTATGCGGATTAATCGGCTGCTGCGACACCGGATGCTCGTGATCGGCGGGCTGCTGCTGCTGTGTGTCATCGCCATGGCATTGGCCGCGGAGCTGATCACCCCCATCAGCCCGACGCGCATGTCGATGCGCACGCGGTTCTCGCCGCCTGGCAGCCCGCTCCACCCGCTCGGCTCTGATGCGATCGGTCGTGACGTGCTGAGCCGCCTCGTCCACGGCGCTCGTGTTTCGCTGCGCATCGGTACGTTCGTCGTGCTCGCTGCCGGTGTCGCGGGCACGGCGATCGGCGCGCTGGCCGGTTACTTCCGCGCCCTCGACGGCCCCCTGATGCGGACCATGGACGCGCTGATGGCGTTCCCCGCCATCCTGCTTGCGATCGCGATCGCTGCCGCACTCGGGCCATCCGAGGTCAATGTCGTGATCGCACTCTCCGCCGTCTATGCCCCACGCACGGCGCGTGTCGTGAGGGCCCAGGTGCTGGTGCTGCGGGATGCGGAGTACGTGCAGGCGGCACGCGTGGCAGGCGCAGGAGATGCTTTCATCCTCCGGCGCCACATCCTGCCAAACTGCACCGCGCCGCTGATCGTGCAGCTCACCTTCGTGTTCGCCTATGCCGTGCTCGCCGAGGCGGTCCTGAGTTTTCTCGGCGTCGGCCCGCCGCCGCCGACGCCGACCTGGGGCAACATGATTGCCGACGGCAGGAACTTCATCCGCGAGGCGCCCTGGATCACGATGATGCCGGGCATCGCCATCTCGATCACCGTGCTCGGGCTCAACCTGCTCGGCGACGGGCTGCGCGATGTGCTCGATCCGCGGATGCAGGTCGCGCAGGCATGAGCGCGCTTCTCGCCGTGCGCGACCTGACCGTGACGTTCGAGACCACGGCCGGTGCGGTCGCTGCTGTCGACGCGCTGTCGTTCGACATCGGGCCAGGCGAGTTCCTCGGCATCGTCGGTGAATCGGGCAGCGGCAAGAGCGTCACCGCGCTCGCGGCGATGGGCCTCGTCGTTGCGCCGGGGCGGATCGCGCAGGGCAGCATCAGGCTCGGCGGCGAGGAACTCGTCGGCCTTCCGGAGCGCAGCATGCGGAGGATCCGCGGCCGCCGCATGGCGATGGTGTTCCAGGAGCCGATGGCGAGCCTGAACCCCGTCATGCGCATCGGTGACCAGATCGCAGAGGCGATCCGCTGGCACGAGGACGTCTCGGCGCGCGCCGCCGCCGCACGCGCGGTGGACCTGCTGGGCACGGTCGGAATCCCCGCCCCTGCCGAGCGCGCGCGCGCCTATCCGCAACAGATGTCCGGTGGCATGCGGCAGCGCGCGATGATCGCGATGGCCATCGCCTGCAGCCCGGCGTTGCTGATCGCGGACGAACCGACCACCGCACTCGACGTGACGGTGCAGGCGCAGATCATGGACCTGCTGCGGTCGCTGCGGGAGCGTTTCGGGATGGCGCTGCTGCTCATCACGCATGATCTCGGCCTCGTCGCGGAGCAGGCGGACCGGGTGCTCGTCATGTATGCCGGCCGTATGGTCGAGGAGGCACCGACCGCCTCGCTGTTTGCCAGGCCGCTGCATCCTTATTCCGCCGGCCTGCTCGACAGCATCCCCGACATCGAGATCAGGCGGCCCGTCCTTCCCGCGATCGAGGGCGTGGTGCCGAGCCTTTCCGCCCTGCCACCGGGCTGCCGCTTCGGCCCCCGCTGTCGGTTCGCCGAGCCTGCCTGCACGACGGCCGATCCACCCTTGCGTCGTTTCGGCGTGCGCGCGACCGCGTGCCGGCGCGATCTCGATCTCGCACGTGCATGAGTGACGCACCGCTGCTCGTCGCGCGCGGGCTGACGCGGCATTTCACCGTCCGCCGCCACCCGTTCGCCCGCGCATCCGGCGTCGTGCGCGCCGTCGACAACGTCGATCTCACGATCGCTCCCGGTGAGACGCTCGGCCTTGTCGGGGAGAGCGGCTGCGGCAAGTCGACGGTCGCGCGGCTGATCGTGCGCCTGATCGCGCCCACCGGCGGAACACTGCTCTTCGATGGCGAGGATCTGCTGGCACTGAGCGGACAGGCGCTGCGGCGGCGACGCGCCGACATCCAGATGGTGTTCCAGGACCCTGCGGGGGCACTGGACCCACGGCATACGGCGGAGGAGATCGTCACCGAACCGCTCGAGATCCACGCGATCGGGACTCGCACGACGCGGCGGGAGCGTGCCGAGGAACTGTTCGCGCGGGTCGGCCTTCGGCCTGAGCACCTGCGTCGCTACCCACACGAGTTCTCGGGCGGGCAGCGTCAGCGTCTCGGCATCGCACGGGCGCTCGCCTTGAAGCCGCGCCTCATCGTGTGTGATGAGGCCGTTTCGGCCCTCGATGTCTCGGTGCAGGCGCAGGTCGTGAACCTGTTCAAGCAGCTCCAGCGCGAGCTGGGCCTCGCCTATCTCTTCATCGCGCATGACCTTTCCGTTGTGCGCCACCTGTCCGATCGCGTCGCTGTCATGTATCTCGGCGAAGTTGTCGAAACGGCATCGGCGGATGCGCTGTTCGCGAGCCCCCACCACCCCTACACGCAGTCGCTCCTCTCCGCCGTGCCACGACACGTTCCCGGGGGGCGACCCCGGATCGTCCTCGCCGGCGAGGTCCCGAACCCGCTTGCGCCGCCGCCGGGCTGCCGGTTCCACACGCGCTGTCCGCTCGCCTTCGGCCGGTGCAGGGTGGAGGCGCCGGCATCGGTCGATCTCGGCGGCGGGCACAGTGCCGCCTGCCACCTGGTGACGAAGGGCGCGCCGGCGCCATCGCTGCGGAGGACCGACCATGCATGATCTGCTGCTGACCGATGCGCATGTGCTTGATCCCGGAACCGGCCTCGATCTGAAGGGAGGGATTGCCTTCGCCAACGGCCGCGTGGCCGCGATCGGGCCTGACCTTGATCCGGCGGGCGCGCGCGAGACGCGAAGTGTCGGCGGCGCATTCGTCGTTCCCGGCCTGATCGACCTTCATGCCCATGTCTATCGCGATGCCACGCCGCTCAGCGTCGATGCCGATCTGCTCCTCCGCCGCTCGGGCACGACGACGTCGGTCGATCCTGGCAGCGCGGGCGCGGGCAATATCAGGGGGCTGTTCACCCTGGTCGCGCCGGCGACGACCGCGCGGATCCTCGCCTTCGTCAATATCGGCCATGCCGGGATCATGGCGGCCGGCCGCGCGTGCGAGATGCCGGAGGCGGAGGATCTTCGGCTGCTGAACGTCGATGCCTGCGCCAGGGCCGTGCAGCGCCATGCCCCCGCGACGGTCGGCGTGAAGGTGCGCGTCGGTCGTTCCTCGACCGGCATCCTCGGCGCCGCGCCGTTGCACATGGCCATCCGTGCTGCGGAACAGGCCGGCGGCAGGGACCGGTTCGTTCCGGTGATGGTCCATATCGGTGCCGAGATGCCACCGACGATCGAAGAGATCCTGGCCCCCCTGCGCCCGGGCGATATCCTGACGCATTGCTGCACGCCGAAGGGCAACGCGGTGATCACCCCCGACGGCAGGGTCAGGGATGCCGCGCGCGAGGCGAAGGCCAGGGGCGTGGTGTTCGACATCGCGCACGGCCAGGGCAGCTTCGGCTTCGACACGGCGCGGCGGATGCTCGACCTCGGGCTGGTCCCCGATGTCATCTCGAGCGACGTGCACTCAGGATGCGTCGACGGCCCGGCCTACGACGTGCTCGTGACGATGTCGAAAATGCTGGCCCTTGGCCTTTCCGTGCCGGAGGTGGTTCGTCGCGCCACGGCGACGCCCGCCGCCGCGATCGGACGACCTGACCTTGGCACCCTTGTCCATGGCGGCGTTGGAGATGCGACGATCCTGGCGCTTCGCGACGGGCCTGTGACGTTCGTCGACTCGATCGGCCATCAGCTGCGCGCCGATCGGCAGCTCCGCCTGCTTGGCGCGGTGGTCGGCGGATGTTGGATCGACGGCGACCGCAGCCCGCTGTCAGCGGACTGAATCAGGCGCGGCCACCGCTGGATCTCGTTCGGGTGCCCCATGCGCTTCGGTCGCCCCCGGTGCGACGGTCGTGCTTCGCGCGGTTCCGCGTGGAACCTTCGAGGGAAGGCCGGGTTCTTCATCGCAAGGACCCCTCTGAGGATCGGCTGCCCTGCTTCCAGGTGGGACCCGAATGGGCGTCCAGGGCGAAGCCGGTGATGGCCATGCTGCGTCCCTCCGGCCCCTTGGTGCGCGAGCGGAACGGTCACCTGGTCGCCGGTGAGTCGACGCAGCAGTCGGATGAGGCCCGACAACGATGGAGGAAGCACGCATGGCCCGATTGCCGACAACAACCGGCCGCGTCACCGACGCCAGTTCCGATGCGGCCAACCGCCGGATCGAAGCCGACATCGCGCAGAGCGTCGCGTTCCATGCCGACCATCCGGAACTGATCGATCGTCGTCTCGTCGAGCTCGACCGCGAGTGGGATACCGAGCGCGTGCTCGAGGCAAACGCCGCCACCCTCGCACTCGGCGGCACCGTGCTCGGCATCCTGGAGGACCGCCGTTTCCTGGCGCTGCCGATCCTCGTGACAGGATTTCTGCTGCAGCACGCCCTGCAGGGCTGGTGCCCGCCGCTGCCGGTGCTGCGGCGCATTGGCGTTCGCACCGCGCGGGAAATCGAGCGCGAGCGCACCGCACTGAAGGCGCTGCGTGGCGACTTTGCCGCCGTCCCGGCAGCGCAGTCCCGCAATGGGAAGGCGCGCGCCGATGCCGCGCTGCGGGCCGCGTCGTGAGGGCGTCAGTCACCCCCCCGCCGACAGCGTCGTCATCCGGCCTCGTCTGGGCTGGCGTCCTCCTTGGGCTTGGCCTGGGCGGCTTCTTCGATGGGATCGTCCTGCACCAGATCCTGCAGTGGCACCACCTGCTGACCAGCGCGGGCTATCCTGCCGACAGCATTCGCAACCTCGAGATCAATACGCTCGCCGACGGGCTTTTCCACGCCAGCACCTATGCGTTCGTCGTGCTGGGACTGCTGGTCCTGTGGCGGAGCGCAGGAGGGACGCATCTGCGGTGGTCGGGCAAGCTGCTCGGCGGCTCAATCCTGATGGGCTTCGGGCTGTTCAACCTCGTCGAAGGGGTCGTGAACCACCAGGTCCTCGGCATCCACCACGTGAACGAATTGGCCCCGCACGAGCAGTGGATCTGGTGGGACATGGGCTTTCTCACCTGGGGTGCGGTGATGGTGGTCGCGGGCTCGCTGCTGCTGCGGCGGGGTCAGCGGGAGACGGCGCGGTGCGCGCAGGCGGAGGTCGTTGCCGCCACATCACGGGGACGGTTCGAGCGCGGGTTGCCGTGACGAATGCTGTCACGCGCGATGTCGCGCCGGTGGAAGCTGGCGTGCGGACCCCGCGTCAGCGCGTGGCCGAACGCTCCGCCCAGGTCCGCCAGCGCCGCTGGCTGCAGCCGTGCCGCTGGACGGGGCTTCGCGGTGGTTGCGCCGTGCGCTTCAATCGCCAGCGTGGCATCACGCTTCCCGCGTGATGGCAGCCTCACGCAACGTTGTGCAGTCCGCCATCGACATAGAGCGTATCGCCCGTCATGCCCGATGACGCGCCACCGACGAGGAATGCGCACACGCGCCCGACCTCGGCGATGTCGACCAGGCGCTGGGCCGGGGCACGCTCCTTCGCCATCTCGATCAGCTCGTCGAACTGCGCGATCCCGCTCGCCGCGCGCGTTTTCAGCGGCCCGGGCGAGATGGCAAACACGCGGATGCCCTTCGGCCCAAGCTCGTTTGCCGCATAGCGCACCGAGGCCTCGAGCGCCGCCTTCACCGGTCCCATCACGTTGTAGTTCCCGACCACCTTGTCCGCGCCGTAGTAGCTCATCGTCACGAGCACGCCGCCCTCGCCCATCAGCGTCTCGGCGAGCTTTGCCATGCGCAGGAACGACCAGCAGGAGACATGCATCGCCTGTGCGAACCCCTCTGCCGACACATCGATCACGCGGCCGTGCAGGTCCTCGCGCGGGGCGAAGGCGATCGAGTGGACGAGGAAGTCGAGCCTGCCCCAGCGTCGCCTGATCGTCTCGAACGCGGTCTCGAGATCGCCGGGATGCGAGACGTCGAGCTTCATGATGAGGTCCGCGTCGAGCGCCTCGGCAAGCGGCCTGACATGCGGCTCCGCCTTCTCGTTGAGGTAGGTGATGGCGATGTCGGCGCCGAAGGCCCTGAGCTTCACCGCGCAGCCATAGGCGATCGAATGCTCGTTCGCGATGCCGACGATGAGGCCCTTTCGGCCCTTCAGCATGTCGCCGATCCGGTCATCGGGGTCCCACACGCGGGGCAGCGGGTCATGGTGCCGTCGCTCGTCGTTCATCGCCTTGTGTCCTTCGCCTTGCCGAGCGCCAGCGTGGGGGGCTGGCGCGCACGGGTCAAACGTCCGTTCGGAGAGGGCGCCGGTCCAGCGCGCCGCTTGCATCAACCCGGCGCTTCGTTAGTGTTGTGGTCAACGACGCGGGCAGCAAACGCCCGGCGACAACGCCAGACCATGGGCCCATCACGACCGGGAGATTCTCTCATGCTGAGCCGTCGGGGTCTTGTCCTCTCTTCCGCAGCGATCGCGGCAGCTTCCGCCACACCCGCGGCTGCATCGACGAAGGAACTGAGGTTCCGCCTGGTCGAGGACCCGGAGATGCTGTGGTCGGGCCAGAGCGTGTCGCTCACCGTCAACACCGTCGTCGGCACCTACCTGGTCGAGCGCCTCGTCTACCAGGGGACTGACGGCAAGCCGCAGCCCTGGCTCGCAGAAAGCTGGACGTTCAGCGACGATGCAAAGCAGATCACGTTCCGGCTGCGCGGCGGCATCAAGTTCCACGATGGAACCGATTGCGACGCCGCGGCCGTGAAGTTCCATTTCGACAGCATCCTCGACCCGGCCCGCGCCTCTCCCGTCCGCCCGATCATCGCCGCACTCGAGAGCGTCGATGCGCTCGACCCGCTGACGGTGAGGTTCAACTTCTCGCGCCCCTTCGCACCGTTCATGACGATCGTGGCCGGCGGCGCCTACGGCATCAATTCGCCGGCGGCACTGCAACGCCTTGGCCGGCAATACGGGCGCCGGCCGGTCGGGACAGGGCCGTACCGGTTCGTCAGCTGGGCGCCGGGCAGCGAGATCGTGCTCGAACGGAACCCGACCTTTCGCCAGCTTCGCGCCGATGCCGTGAACAAGGGCGCCCCCTACGCCGATCGCATCACGCTCTCGGTCATCCCAGAGGAGGGCGTTGCCTTCTCGGCGCTGCAAACGCGCGAGCTCTCCGCCGCCGAACTCCAGACCGACACGGTCGAGCGGCTGGCGCGCGACAGGAACTTCCGCGTCGTCGTCGACGAGAACGCCAAGAACCTGAGCTTCCTCGAATTCGCCTTCCGCCCTCCCTTCGACGACCCGCGCATGCGCGAGGCGGTGAGCCTCGCGCTCGACCGTGCCTCCATCGTGCGGGCTGCCTATGCCGGCTATGCCGTCGCGGTGCGCGGGCCGATGTCGCCCGGCATCCCGGGCTATGACGAGGCCGTGGCGCAGCAATTCGGCACAGGCCATGACCCCGCCCGCGCCCGCGCCATCCTCGCCGAGCTCGGCTGGACCGGCACGGGCCGCGGCCCGGTCAGCAAGGACGGGCGCGAGGCGCGCTTCGCACTCCGCAGCTACGCCAATCCGGTGGCCGACCGCGCGCTCGCCGTCATCCAGCGCAACCTCGCCGATATCGGCATCCAGGTCGCGATTACCACATCCGACTGGGGCAGTTTCTATCCCTCGCTGCTGCGCGATGGCTGGGACATGAACTTCATGCGCTGGACGAGCTTCGACCCGTTCGTTCTGGTGCAGCTGTTCCGCCACCCGGGCCACCGCCGCGCCCTGCCGCGCTTCGACGGGCTGGACGAGGCACTCGCCGGCATCGAGACGACGCTCGATCCCGATCGCAGGCAGGTGTTCGTATCGGAGGCGCAGAAGCTGCTGCTGCAGAACCGCGCGATCGTGCCGCTGATGACCAACCACAACGTCACCGTGGTGCAAGCGGGGCTGCAGAACTACGTGCCTGATGCGTTCAACCTCGTGAAGCCAGGCGACCTCAGGATGGCGAACTGGGCCTGACCCGTCATGGGCGGCTACATCGCCCGGCGCATCCTGCTCGTCATTCCCGTCGTCATCGGCATCCTGCTGCTTACCTTCATGGTGCGCGCCGTGATCCCGACCGATGCGGTGACGGCGATGTACGAGGGCCAGATCACCGACCAGGAAGCCGAGGCGACGACGGCGCTGATCCGCGCCAAGTTCCACCTCGACAGGCCCTGGTACATCCAGTTCGGCTACTACGTGCGTGATGTGGCGCGCGGCGATCTCGGCGAGTCGGTCCGCCTGCGCCGGCCGGTGTCGGAGGAGATCGGCTACCGCTATCTCAACACGCTCTGGCTGACGCTCAGCGCTCTCGCCATCGGCATCGGAATCGGCGTGCCGGCCGGCATCATCGCGGCCGCCCGGAAAGATACGTGGATGGACGTGACGGCCATGACGGTCGGGCTGCTCGGCATCTCGATGCCCGCGTTCTTCTTCGGCCTTCTGCTGATCCTGGTGTTCGCCGTCTGGCTTCAGATCGTTCCGGTGGTGCCGCGCGGTGGCGCCGCGCTGCTGCTGCCAGCGCTCACGCTCGGCCTGATCGAGGCAGCGCCGATCTCGCGCCTCGCGCGGTCAGGCATGATCGAGATGCTGCGGCGCGACCATATCCGTGCCGCCCGCGCGCGGGGGATGAGCGAGGCTGCCGTGATCATGCGCCATGCGCTGCCCGGCACGCTGCTCGGCATCCTCACCGTGGTCGGGCTCCAGTTCGGGCAGTTGCTCGGCGGCGCCTTCATCATCGAGGTGATCTTCGGCTGGCGCGGCATCGGCGAGCTCGCGGTGAAGGCGATCCAGTGGCGAGACTTCGCGCTGACGCAGGCGATCATCCTCGTCAGTGCCGGAAGCTATGTGGCGATCAACCTCGCGATCGACATCCTCTATGTGTGGATCGATCCGCGCGTGGATTACACGCGCGCATGAGTGCCGCCGCGTCGCTGCCAACCTCCCGTCTCGCCTGGGTTCTCGACAGGCTCTGGCACAACCGCTCGGCCCGCATCGGCGGCGGGATCATCGCCATCATCCTGCTGTGCGCTGCCTTCGCGCCATGGATCGCGCCGCATGACCCGATGGCGATCGACACGCTGCGCCGCCTCGAACCGCCGAGCGCGGAACACTGGCTCGGCACCGACGAGGTGGGGCGCGACCTCGCCAGCAGGCTGATCCACGGCACGCGGTACTTCGTGCTGATCTGCCTGATCACCACAGTGATCGCCGGCGTCATCGGCACCGTGCTCGGCCTCATCTCCGGCGCGGGGCCGCTGATCGCCGATGCGGTGATCATGCGCTTCGTCGACGTGCTGCTCGCCTTCCCAACCATCCTGCTCGTGCTCGCCGTCATCGCCATCCTCGGCCCCTCGCTCACGACGGCGATGGTCGCGGTCGGCATCGGCAACATCCCCGGCTATGCGCGGCTGGTCCGCAGTGCTGCCCTGACCATCCGCCGCGAGGAGTATGTCGAGGCCGCGCGCGCACTCGGCGCCTCGGAACTCGGCATCATCTTCGGCACGGTGCTGCCCAACATCGTCTCGCCGCTGGTCGTCTACACGAGCTATGCGATGCCGCTCGCAGCCCTTGCCGCCGCCGCCCTCTCCTTCCTTGGCCTTGGCGCACAGCCGCCGGCGCCGGAATGGGGCGCGATGCTGGTCAACGCGCGCAGCTTCCTGTTCACCGCCTGGTGGGCCGTCGCAGCACCCGGGCTTGCGATCTTCGCCGCCATCCTCGGCCTCAACCTGCTCGGCAACGCGCTGCGCGACGTGCTCGACCCCCGCGATGCGTGAGGCCGCCCTCCTGTCGGTGCGTGGTCTCGCCGCGCATTTCGTCACGCGCGCGGGAACGCTGCGGGCTGTCGATGGCGTCGATCTCGATCTCGCTTCGGGAGAGGTGCTCGGCCTCGTCGGCGAGAGTGGCTGCGGCAAGACGGTGCTGGCGCTGTCGCTCATGCGGCTGGTAGAGCCGCCGGGGCGCCTCGTTGCCGGCAGCATCACGTTTGACGGCAATGACGTGACGGCGATGGACACGCGCACGATCACGCGGCTCCGCGGCCGCGGCATGGGGATGATCTTCCAGCAGCCGCGCACCAGCCTCGACCCCGTGATCCGCATCGGCAACCAGATTGCCGAGCCGCTGATCAGCCATGCCGGCATGAGCCGCGCGGCGGCAGCGCGCGAGGCGATCGCACTTCTTGAGGCCGTGGGCATCCCCGGCGCCGAGGCGAAGGCGCGGGCCTATCCGCACGAGCTCTCCGGCGGCCAGGCGCAGCGCGTGATGATCGCAATCGCACTCGCGCTGAAGCCCCGCCTGCTGATCGCCGACGAGCCGACGACATCGCTCGACGTGACGGTGCAGGCGCAGATCCTCGCGCTGCTGCGCGAGCGCTGCCGCGCGCTCGGCACGGCGCTGATCCTCGTCACGCATGATATCGGCGTGGTCGCGCAGCTCGCCGATCGGGTCGCGGTGATGTACGCGGGCCGGATCGTCGAGCAGGGGCCGGTCGGTGACATCTTCGCCGCCCCCGCCCACCCCTACACCCAGGGGCTGCTGCAATCCGCCCCCGTGCTTGGGCGGCGGCGCGAGCGGCTGGCGGCGATCGAGGGCAACATCCCCGATCTCTCGCGCCCCATCCCCGGCTGCGCGTTCGCGCCGCGCTGCGACCATCGCCCCACGATGGGCGAGCGGTGTGACCGCGAGATGCCGCCGGCACTCGCCGTCACCCCCGCACACGCCGCGCGCTGCTGGCGGCTCGCGACGCCATGAGCCTGCTCGACGCGCGCGGCATCGCCGTTCGCTATCCCGTGCGCGGCGGCGTCCTGCAACGCCCGACGGCATGGGTCCGCGCCGTCGATGGCGTCGACCTCACGCTCGATGCCGGCGAGACGCTCGGCCTGGTCGGCGAATCGGGAAGCGGCAAGTCGACCCTCGGGCGCGCGCTGATTGCGCTGCGCCGTCCCGATGCTGGAACGATCCGTTTCGCTGGCGACGACATCCTTGCACTCGATGCCGCTGGGCTGAAGGCGCTGCGCCGGCGGATGCAGATCGTATTCCAGGACCCCAACGCGTCACTTGATCCGAGGCGCACCGTCGGCGGCTCGGTGCGCATGGGGCTTGACCTGCATGCCATCGGCACAGGCGCGGAGCGGCGCGAGGCGGTGGCGGAGATGTTCCGCCGCGTCGGGCTGAGGCCAGAGCATGTCACGCGCTTTCCCCACGAGTTCTCCGGCGGCCAGCGCCAGCGCATCGGCATCGCCCGCGCGCTGATCCTGAACCCGGAGCTGCTCGTGTGCGACGAGGCCGTCTCCGCCCTCGATGTGTCGGTGCAGGCGCAGATCCTGAACCTGCTGAAGGATCTGCAGGCGGAACGGCGGCTCGCGATGCTGTTCATCTCGCACAACCTCGCCGTGGTCGAGCACATGGCGGACAGGATCGCGGTGATGTATGCCGGGCGCATCGTCGAGGAAGCGAAGCGGGATGCGCTGTTCGCCGCACCGCGTCACCCCTATACCCGCGCGCTGCTCTCGGCCGTGCCGACGCCTGACCCGACGCGGCGTGACCCGAGCCCACCGCCGCTCGGCGAGCCGCCCGACCCTGCGAACCTGCCGACGGGCTGTCGTTTCCGCAGCCGCTGCCCGATCGCCATGCCACGCTGCGCGACAGAGGAACCGGCCCTGGCCGCACTGGCGCCAGGCCACAAGGCCGCATGCTGGGCGGCATGACACCAGGAGGACACCGTCCGTGACCGATCTTGCGACACGCGCGCTCGAAAACCGAATCGACAGCCTGATCGCACCCTGGCGTGGGGCGGGGCCGGGCATCACCGTCGGCGTCGTGCGCGGGGGGGAGCTCATCGCCCACCGCCATGTCGGGCTTGCAAGCGTCGAGCACGGCGTGCCGATCGGAGGTGCGACGCGGTTCCGCATCGCCTCGGTCAGCAAGCAGTTCACCTGTGCCGCGATCCTGCTGCTTGCCGCGCGTGGCCTGCTCGACATCGAGGCGCCGGCGAAGGACCTGCTTCCTGACCTGCCTGGCGCCTATGCGGCGATCACCATCGCCCAGCTGATGCATAACACGAGTGGCATCCGCGACATGCTCGAGCTCCAGCGCCACGGCGGCGGCGATCTCGGCACGCCGATCGCAGCAGCCGACCTGCTCGAGGCGATCCTCCGCCAGCGCTCGCTGAACTTCGAACCAGGCTCACGCTATCTCTACAGCAACAGCAACTTCTTCCTGCTCGGCCTCATCGTCGAGAAGCTGACCGGGGCAGCGCTCGAGGATGTGCTCGCGCACGAGTTCTTCCTGCCGCTGGGCATGACCGCGACGCGGCACACGCCGAACCTCACCGTGCCGATCCCCGATCTGGCGACTGGCTACGTGGTTCAGGACGGCGGCTTCATCCGCGCGCCGCATGCGTTCCCGCTCGGCGGCGAGGGAGGGCTCGTCTCCTCGGTGATCGACCTCGCGATCTGGGCGCGGAACGCGCGCACGCGCGGCGTGCCGGGCGCATGTGTTCTCGCCGGTCTCGAACGCACCGCGCCTTTCACCAACGGCACGATGAACCTCTATGCCCGCGGCCTGGTCGCCCGGCCCTATCGCGGTGTTCCGACATTCAGCCATGGCGGGCTGTGGCCCGGCTACCGCACCGAGTACCTGCGCGCGCCGGACCAGGACCTGGCCGTGATCGCGATCGCCAATCATGGCGGGATTGATCCGAACCTGATCGCCCACCGCGTTCTCGACATCCTGCTCGACCGGTCCGGCGCCGTTGCAGCTCCCACGATGCCGGAGAAGGACACGCTCCTGCCGCTGGCCGGACGCTACATCGCACCCGAAACGGGAGCCACGCTCGACATCACCGTGGCGGATGATGGCACGACCACGCTTTCGACCAACGGCATGCCCTCGATCGCGGAAGCGACCGTGGATGGCTGGCTCGCCGTGCCGCGCAGCAGCGCGGTGTTCCAGGTGCGCGGCGCTGGCCCTGGTGCCGTCGAGGTCATGCTCGATGCCGGCGTCACGTCGCACTGGCGGCGCGTCGCACCGGATGCTGCGCTGCCATCCGATCTTCCGGGCGTCTATGTGAGCGAAGAAATGGCCGCACGCTGGATCGTGTCGGAGGCGCGCGGCGGCATGGCGCTTCGCGCGCACGGACCGGTGGTGCGCGGGCCTGCCTGGTCGCTCGAGCCAATCACCGCGGAGGATGTGCGCATCCACGTTCCAGGCACGCTCGCGCGCGGCTGGCTCGATGCGAGGGTCGAACGTCATGGCAGTGGTGCGATCGCGGCCCTGATCGTGAACGGTGGCCGCGTGAAGGCTGCGCGCTACGCGCGTGAGACGGGCTGAAGCAGCGCCCGATCCGATGGAACGGGATCCGGTTCCATCAGACCGGGCAAAGCTGCTCTGTGCATTCGTGGTTGTGGAGCACGACCTTCCGATCGAGGCCATTCGAACGGAACGGGCTCTAGAAAAGCCCGTAGATCGTCGTCGCGACCTCGATCGCGATCAGTGCGGTGATCGCGAGCTCGAGCCCGAGGGATCGCCGCGCCTCGACGAGCGAGAGCAGCGTCTGCACCGTCTCGCCCACGAGCGTGAGCTTGCGATCGAGCGCGGCCGCCCGTTCGCGCAGCTCGAACTCCTCGACGAGGCGAAGGTGCAGCCGGTCGAGGCCGGGATGATCCCAGAGGATGTCTGGCTTGTCCTCCGCCTGAACGCGCGTGACGGAGCGGTTGCGCGCCGAGATCGCCGCACCGATCGACCGCAGCAGCCCGCCCGACGCCAGGGCCAGCCGGCCGCGATCGCGCAGCGCCGCGATCGAGGGTTCCATCCTGTCGAGCGTTTCCGAGAGCTGCGCTTCCTGGTGGCTCAGCGCAGCACTCTTGGCGAGCGCATCGGCCACGAGGGCCAGGCGCGACGGCGCGAGATCACGCAGGCGGATGATGCCGTTCTGGTCGATGCCGTCCTGCTCGGCGCCGGCTGCGAGCATCGCCGTCTCGATCACGAGGCGCTGCAGCCGGCCGGTGATGCGCCCGTCGAGCGAGGCGACGAAACTCCGCTCCTGCTCCGGCGTCAGCCCCAGCGACACGATGGCTCCCCAGCGGAAGGCAAACAAGAGTCCACCCGGCACCGGCTCGATCACCACGGGGTCGGCGAGGTCGAGATCGGCGCGACCGAGACCACGGACGTCGAGACGCTCACCGATCAGCGCGGCGCGCATCTGCGTCGTCGTTTCCGGCGCTGGGCCGTGCTGGGGCATGACTGGCCCTCGTCAGCGGAAGGGCAGGACGATCGGGACGAGGATCACGCTGACCACAAGAACGATCAGCGAGAACGGTACGCCGATGCGCACGAAGTCGCCGAAGGCATAGTTCCCCGGGCCCACGACCAGCGTGTTCACCGGCGATGAGATCGGCGTCATGAACGCCGTCGACGCCGCAAGCGCGACGATCATCGCGAACGGATAGGGCGAGGCGCCGAGTTCCTGCGCGAGCGAGATCGCCACGGGTGCCATCAGCACGGCCGTCGCGGTGTTCGAGATGAAGAGGCCGAGTGCGGCGGTGAGCACGAACAGCGTGCCGAGCACGAGATGCGGCCCAGCCTCGCCGACGAGAGCGATCAGCCCATCCGAGGCAAGATCGACGCCGCCCGTACGTTGCAGCGCCAGCGAGAAGGGCAGCATGCCGACGATGAGGACGAGGCTTTTCCAGCTGATCGCGCGATAGGCGCTCGTCATGTCGACGCAGCCGAACAGGCCCATCAGCAGGCAGCCGAGGAGTGCTGCCTGAACGTTCGGCACGACGCCCGACACCATCAGCCCGACCACCAGGGCCAGCGTGCCGAGCGCGTGCGGCGCCCGCGTGGCGGCCGGCGCGACATCGTCCAGGTCGGCCGGCAGGTTCAGCACGACGAGATCGTTGCGCACCGACTGGATCCGGCGGATGTCGTCCCAGAACCCGATGAGGAGCAGCGTGTCGCCGGCGGCCAGCGTCTCCGTCAGCAGGTCGCCTTCGACGACGGACCGGCCGCGGCGAAGGCCGATGGCGATGAGTGCGGTTTCGTCGCGAAGCTTCGCCTGGCGCAGCGTCTGGCCGACCAGCCAGCTCTCCGCCGGCACGATCACCTCGACCATGCCGAGCGCATGCGCGCGATCGGTGAAGAAGCCGATGCCGGGGTCGAGCGGCAGCGCCTCGAGCCCGAACTCCTCGCGGAGCGCATCGAGATCGAGCCCTTCGGCGACGACATCGACGAGCATCACGTCACCCGGCTGCAGGCGGAGTTCCGGCGAGGGGCGAAGCATGTCGATGCCGAACCGACGCTCACGCTCGATCGCGAGAATAGTGATGCCGCGCGCGCGGAAGCCGATGTCCTCGATGCGGCGGTCGATCAGCGACGAGGCGGGCCCGAGCCGCACGCGATGATCGTGCGCTGACAGCCCGTACTGCGCGATCCAGTCACGCACGCTGGGGCGGCGGAACGTCGTCCCCTCGCCCGAAGAGCCGCCGCCGAGCCACTTCCGCGCAACGAGCATGTAGAGGATGGCGAGAACGAGGATCGGCACGCCGAAGGGGGCGATGGAGAAGAAGCCGAATCCCGAGAAGCCCTGTCGGAGCAGTTCGCCGTGCACGACGAGATTCGGCGCGGTCGCGACCAGCGTGAGCATGCCGCTGATCAGCGCGGCGAAGGAGAGCGGCATCATCAGCCGCGACGGCGGCGTGCCGCTGTTCTGGCAGATGCGCAGCACGACGGGGATGAAGATCGCGACAACAGCGGTCGAGCTCATGATCGAACCGAGCCCTGCCGTGGCACCCATCAGCAGCACGAGCAGCTTCACCTCGCTGTCGCCTGCCTTGGCGTGCATCCAGTCACCCAGCCGCCTCGCGACGCCGGTCCGCACCAGGCCTTCGCCGATCACGAACAGGGCGGCGATCAGGATGATCGTCGGGTCGGCGAAGCCGGCGAGCGCCTCGTTCATCGTGATCACGCCCGTGACCGGCAGCGCGACGATCATGATCAGCGCCGCCGCATCCATCCGCGGCATGTTGACCACGAACATCACGATGACGGAGGCGAGCAGCGCGAGCACCAGGGCGAGTTCAAGCGTCAATTGCCATCTCCACAGCGCATCTCAGCGCGACCATACGACGGGCACGAGGAATGTGCCGATCAGCCCGAACCATAGCAGGAGCGGCAGGCCGAGCTTCCAATAGTCACCGAACCGGTAGCTGCCAGGCCCCTGCACGATCAGGTTCGCCGTGGACGCGACCGGGGTGAGAAAGCAGGCCGCAGCGCCGACGGCCGTCGTGATCAACGCCGCGCGCGGCGATACGCCACTTTCGATCGCCGCCGAGACGGCGACGGGGATCACGATCAGCACGGTGGCGATGCTGCTGACAAGCTGCGTCAACGTTGCGGTGAGGACGAACAGTGCCGCGAGAACGGCATGTGTCCCACGATCCCCGACGAGGACGACGAGGCCATGCGCGATCACCTGCGCTGCACCCGTCTCGTACATCGCCGTCGACAGCGGGATGAGCGAGGCGACCATGACGAGCGCCGAGCCTGAGATGGCACGGAACGCCTGCTCGACCGTCAGGACGCGAAAGACCACGGTCGCGCAGGCCGCCAGCATGCCGGCGATCACAGTGGGCACGGCGCCGGTTGCGAGCAGCAGCACCATGCCTGCGAGGATCACGGCAGCCCGCCGCGCGCCTGACCCGAGCGCGACAGCCTGGCGGCGCACACTGTCGGGTGCATCGACGACCAGCACCTCCGGGTCTTTCAGCTTCTCGTCGAGCGCCTTCCATGTGCCCTGGAGCAGCAGTGTATCGCCTACTGCAAGCGCGACTTCGCCGGGGCCGACATCCTCGCCGCGGCGCTGCACCGCGAGGATCAACAGATCGCCCCCCTCGGTGATCATGCCGGGAAACACCGCCTGGCCGATCAGGCGCGAGCGTGGCGGGATCATCACCTCGGCATAACCGAAGCGCGTGTTGAAGAGGGCGCCGCGGATGGCGGAACCGGCGCTCTCCGTCCGGTCGCGCAGTCCCATGCCGTCGGAGAACGACTCGACGGTCGCTCGCTCACCGTAGACGACGACGAGGTCGCCGCGGCCGATTACGGCACGGCCGGGCGCTCCCCCTTTCGGCGCAGGCTGGATCGCGATCACGCTCAGCCCCGGCTGGTTGCGGGATTTCAACGCTGCCTTGCTCGTTCCGATGAGCGAGGAGCCGGGCTGGACCTCAAGCCGGAACGTGTCCTCGAGCAGGCGGTACTGATCGGCCAGCATCTTGGAATGGCCGCTGAGGTCGGGCGGCAGCGAGCGGCCGGTGCGCTCCGGCAGCAGGCGATGGCCGACCAGCACGATGATCAGGATCGTTCCGGCGAACAGCGGAATGCCGATGACGCTCAACTCAAAATAGCCGAACTCGGCCAGCCCGATCTCCTGCGCGGCGTCGGAGGCGACGACGTTCACGAGGCTTGCCGTCAGCACGAGCATCGAACCCGCATGGGCAGAGAAGACGAGCGGCATCAGCAGCGTCGATGGCGGGCGGCGGAGCCTGACGGAGACGAGCATCACCACGGGCAGCAGCGCCGAGACCGCACCGCTGACACCGAGGAGTGCCGTAAGCGCGCCGGCGAGCAGCGTCGTCAGCACGGTCACGCGCGTGACGTTGTCGTTGCCGAAGCGGATCAGCCCCTGCCCGACCCATGCGGTCACCCCGCTTGCCTCGAGGCTCGCGCTCACGATGAACAGCGAGGCGATGAACAGCACGGTGGGGTCGCCGAAGCCCGAGAGCGCGGTGCGGAGATCGAGCGTGCCGGTGAAGTAGAGGACGAGCACGGCGCCGAGCGCGGCAAGGGCCACGGGCACGCGCGACGACAGGAAGGCCGCCACCATCGCCGCCAGCGTGGCGAAGACGATCAGCATGCCCGACACCGTCAGACGCTCCGCGTGGCGGCGCCTAGAGCCCCCATGGCAGGCCGGTGAGGTGCCAGCCCGCAAAGAACAGCGGCCAGATGACGCAGAGCGCGATGATATAGGGCAGCATCAGCGCGATGACGGTGCCGACGCCGGCATCCTTCTGGTAGCGCTGCGCGAAGGTGACGATCAGCGCGAAATAGGCGTTGAGCGGCGTGATCGCGTTCATCGGGCTGTCACCGACCCGGTAGGCCGCGAGCACCGCGTCAGGCTCGACGCCAAGCCGCATCAGCAGCGGCACGAAGATCGGCGCGAAGATCGCCCATTTCGGAATGGCACCGGTGATCACGAGGTCGAGGATCAGCACGACGATGATGAAGCCGATCAGCAGCCAGAGCGCATCGAGGTTCAGGTCGGTCAGGATGTCGGCCAGCGAGACGGCTGCAAGCGTCGCCATGTTCGAGTAGTTGAAGAAGGCCAGGAACTGGCTGATCACGAGCAGCAGCAGGATCAGGCCCGAGAGGCTGCCGAGCGCCTTCTGCATCGCGCCGACCACCGCGGCACTGTCGGCCAGCGTGCCGGCGCCGTAGCCATATGCCCCGCCTGCGGCGATGAAGATGATCGCAATCGAGACGATCAGGCTCGCCATGAACGGCGTGTTGCCGATGATGTCGCCGGTCGCCGGGTCTCGAAGCGGCGCGCCCGGCGGCAGCGTCAGGGCAGTGATGAACGCGACGGCACCGAGGAATCCCCAGAGCGCGTAGCGAAGCCCGCGCGCCTCGACAGCGGCCTCGTCGGGCACGTCCTCCGGCAAGGTATAGTCGCCGGTATAGGCACCGAGCCGCGGCTCGATCATCCGTTCGGTGATCTGCGCGATCAGCACGGTGAGGATGATCACGGAGCCGATCTCGAACCACTGGTTCGAGAGCAGCCCGACCGACCGCGTCGGATCGACCAGCGCGATCGCGTCATTGGTGATGCCGACGAGGATGCCATCGACCGGCACGACGAGGATGTTGACGAGGAAGGCGGAGGCAACCGAGGCGAAGCCGAGCGCGAGGCCGGCCAGCGGATGGCGGCCGACGCTGAGGAACGCGGCAGCGGCCAGCGGGATGACGACGAGATAGCCCGCATCCGCCGCGATCGAGGAGATGATGCCGACGAAGGTCAGGATGTAGGAGAGCGACCATGCGGGAGAGCTCGCGACGAGCTTGCGGATCAGCGCCTTGATGAGCCCTGCTTCCTCGGCGACGCCGACGCCGACCATCGCGACGATGATCACGCCGACCGCCTGGAAGCTCATGAAGTTGCCGACGACGCCGGTGTACATGAACCGGATGCCCTCGATCGTCAGCAGGCTGCGCGCCTCCGCCGTCGCGCGCTCGATCTTCCCCGTCGTGACGTTGTAGACGTCGTACGTGACGGCTGCACCGATCAGCGACAGGACCGTCGAGAGAACGATCACCACGCCGATCAGGATCACGAAGATGACAACCGGGTGGGGCACGCTGTTGCCGACGCGCTCGACCGTGTCGAGGATGCGCTGCATCGCCGTGGGTTTCGCCGCCATCGCCGCATCGCTGCCTGCCATCGCTGCGCTCCCTACCGCGACAGCGAGTCGAGGATGCGCACCCAGGAGCGCATGCCACGGCGAAAGCTTTCGAGGTCGTACTTCTCGTTGGGGCTGTGGATCCTGTCATCCTCGAGCGCGAAGCCCGCGAGGATCACGTCCATGCCAAGCTTCGCCTTGAGCACGTTCGTGACGGGAATCGACCCGCCCCCGCCGATGAAGAACGCATCCGTGCCCCATTCCTGGGTGAGCGCTTCGCGTGCCTTCGCGAAGGGGGGCGAATCAACCGGAAAACGCACAGCCTTGCTGCCACCGTGGTTGATGAACTCGACGCGGCAATCGGGCGGCAGCAGACGCTGTACATGCGCCCGGAACGCCGCCCGCACCTTCTCGGGATCCTGGTCGAACACAAGCCGGAACGACACCTTGGCGGAGGCGACGGCGGGGATCACGGTCTTGAACCCCTCGCCCTGGTAGCCGCCGCCCATGCCGGTTATCTCGCAGGTGGGGCGAGACCACACCATCTCGAGCACCGAGCGTCCCTGTTCGCCGGCAGGCTGGGAGAGGCCGATCGCGCCTAGGAACGCCTCGGGACTGAACGGCAGCGCGGACCAGTCCTTCGCCAGCGCCTCGGGCAGTTCCGGCACGCCGTCATAGAAGCCCTCGAGCGTGACGCGACCCGTGTCATCGCGCAAAGCGGCGAGGATGCGCGCGACCACGTTGTTGGGGTTGGCCGCGGCATTGCCGTAGAAGCCGGAGTGGACGTCGCGGTCAGCGGCGTGGACGATGATCTCCTCGTTGCACATGCCGCGCAGCATCGTCGTGATCGCCGGCGTGCGCGCGTCCCACATGCTGGTGTCGCAGATCAGGCCGATATCAGCGCGCAACTCGTCGGCATGCGATGCGAGGAAGGGCGGCAGGTTCTTGCCGCCCGATTCCTCCTCCCCCTCGATCAGCACCGTGACGCCGATCGGCAGCGATCCAGTGACGGCCTTCCACGCACGGCAGGCCTCGACGAAGGTCATCACCTGGCCCTTGTCGTCAGACGTTCCGCGGCCGCGCAGCGCCTTCGATCCGTCGGCCCGCGTCTCAATGAAGGGCTCGAAGGGATCATGGTCCCAAAGCGAGAGCGGGTCGACAGGCTGGACGTCGTAATGCCCGTAGAACAGCGCCGATGGCTTTCCGGCAGCGCGTGCGTGGCCAACGACGATCGGGTGTCCGGGTGTTGCATGCGCCGTTGCCTCGAAGCCGATGCTGCGGAGGTCGGCCGCGTGCCACTCGGCGCAGGCCCGGCACTCGGCCGCATAGGCAGGGTCGGTCGAGATCGACTTGATGCGCAGCACCTCGAACAGCCGCGCAAGCGCTGCATCGAGATCGGCGTCGATCCGATCGAGAACGGCATCAATCTGCGCCATGGTGACCCACTCCAGGAATGAAACGAACAGGCGTCATTGGTAGGATTCGAAAGCGGTGACCACCGCCTCGCGCCCAGCACCGTCGCGGAGTGCGAGGCCGAGCAGAAGCCGCGCCTTCAGGCCGGAGAGGTGGCCGGCGGGAATGAGCCCGCGGGCAAGCAGGTCGATCTCACCGCCGGCGTAGCCATAGGTGTGCGTGAAGACAGGCCCTGTCATCGCACGCGTCGCCAGCACGACGGGGATGCGCTCAGCCACGGCGCCGAGCAGCGGCGCCACGGAGGCCGGCACATGACCCGCCCCCATGCCTTCGATCACGAGCCCGGCATAGCCAAGATCGGGCACGGCGGCGAGCAGGCGCCCATCATCACCCATCGCCCATTTCAGAAGCGCAACGGGCAGCGGCGGTCCGGCTGATGGGTTGAGCGCGGCTGCGCGCGCGACACGTGCATAGATCTGCGGCGTGCGCTCGATCACTGCGCCAATCGGCCCGACGAGCGGCGAGAGGAAAGCGGACGGCAGGGCGGTGTGTGATTTCTGCACGAAGCGCGCGGCATGGATGTCGTAGTTCAGCACCGCGAGCGTGCCGAGGCCGCGTGCCGCACCCGATGCCGCGACGATGCAGGCCGACAGCAGGTTCGCCGGCCCGTCGGCACCAGGCGCATCCGCCCCGCGCATCGCGCCGGTGATCACGACGGGCTTGTCGCCGGGAACGAGCACGTCGAGCAGGAATGCCGATTCCTCGATCGTATCGGTTCCCTGCACCACGACCGCTCCGTCGAAGCCCGCGGCAAATCCCGCCACGATCTCGCCCGCGACCGCGACAACCTGGTCAGCGCCGAGCGACGGGCTCGGCAGGCGGAAGGGAGAGCGCGCCTCGATCTCGCACACTTCTGCAAGCGCGGGAACGGAAGCGACGAGCTCCGCCGCGCCGAGCTTGGGGGCGATCCCTCCCCCCTCGCTCGGGACCATCGTGATGGTGCCGCCGAGCGAGAGAACGAGGATGCGCGGCCGCGTCACGTCGCGCGCTCGGCTTCCGCGACACCGGCCTTCAGTTCGTCCGGGGTCGCTGGCGCCGGGTGGGCAGGCATCTCGCCTGGCCTGTAGTTCGGCAGCTTGCCGGCAGGGATGATCGCGAGGAGTGCGACGGATGCCATCAGCAGCAGGCCGATCTTGAGCGCCTGGATGCGGCTTTCCTGGTTCACCGCCACCGCCTCGGCGACCTGCGCCGCCGTCGCCCCGGTGCGTGCCATGATCTCGTTCAGCCGCACGTCGGTGACGAAGTTGATCCTGTCGAGGTCGATCTGCGCCAGAATGTCAGGCGTCAGCACAGGGTTGTCGGCAAGCCGCATCATGATCATCGTCGTCAGCAGCCCGACCATCAGTGCACCGGCCACGGCCGTGCCGACGCCCGCCGCGAGGTTCTGCGTCGTGCCGCGCAGCGAACCGACATCACCGGCAAGCTGCTTCGGCGCCGCCGTGACAAGCACGTTGAACACGAGCGTGACGAGAGCCCCCTGGCCGATGCCAAACACGATGAGCCCGACCATCACCGCAACGGCCGTCCAGTCGTTCCGGATCACCCAGGCAAGGTAGAACAGCGCGACGGTGCAGAGCGCGAAGCCATAGCGGCCGATCTGCCGCGGCGTCAGCACGGTGTAGAGGCGCACGACGAGCATCGCGGTGAAGAACACCGTGAGGTTGAACGGCATCATCGCGATTGCCGTCTCGATCGGCGTGCGACCCTGCACGATCTGGATGTAGAGCGGTACCGAGAAGTTCAGCATCGCCTCGAGCGAGACCACGGCGAACATGCAGTAGATGGCCGCGCGTTCCTGCGGCGAGGTGATGACGCGGAGATCGAGCAGCGGCGTGCGCCCCGCCGCCTGCGTGCGCTTTGTCCAGACGACGAAGGATTGCAGCAGGAAGACGCCGATGACGATCATGATCGGCGCCGGCGAGAGGCCGAACACGTCGAACGGCGCGCCTGGCCGGGCCACGCCAAGGCCCCAGCGGTTGAGGTTGTTGAAGCCGAAGCTGATCAGGATGACCGCCGTCGCGGCAAGTGCCACGCCCGGGATGTCGATGCCGACCTCCGGCCGTGGCTCCTCCTCCTTCAGGCGGAAGCTGAGGAAGAACACCAGCGCCGACACGGCGATCAGGATCGCGAACACCGGCCGCCAGCCGATGAACGTTCCAAGCATGCCGCCAACGAGGAAGGCCGTCACGCCGGCTGCCGCACGCGCGGAGCCGAGTGCGCCCACCGCGGTGGCCTGCTGCTGGCCGCGATACTGGTTGGCAATGAGTGCCACGAGGGCCGGCACGATCACCGCCGCGGCAAGGCCCGCGGCGAGCTGCGCGATCATCATGAACGTCGCGGTCGGGGCGAACGTCATCAGCACCTGGGCGCAGCCGAACAGCGCGATGACGATGCGGAACACGCGCGTCGAGCCGAAGCGCTGGACGAGCTTCGCACCCAGCATCACGAATCCGGCGACGGCGAGCGAGTACATCACGATGCCGGTGGCGATCGAGGTCGGCGGCACGCCGAAGCTCTGCACCATGCCGCCCATCGAGACGGGCAGCGAGGCGACGTTATAGGACATGATGGCCTGGCCGAGCGCGATCGCGATCATCGGCACCCAGCTCTCGCGCACCTCCTCGGTGGGCGGCGCCGTCGCTTCCGTTGTCGCCACAATGTTTCTCCCGTGCTGCGTAACGTTGCGGGCTTATGCGTATGGTTTCGACGCGAAGAGATTGAGCCCGAGCCGTTCCGACAGGAACCGCGTCGCCCGCTGCCCCCTGACGCTGTTGCCCGCCGGGTCGAGCGGCGGCGAGAAGGTGCCGACGCTGCCCTTGCCCGGCGCGATCGTCACGATCCCGCCACTGACCCCACTCTTGCCGGGCAGCCCGATCTCGTACAGCCAGTCACCGGATCGTTCGTAGAGACCCGCGGTCGCGAGCGCGGCCAGGACGTGCCGGCACAGTGGCGCATCGATCACCCGCTCCTTCGTCACGGGGTTCACGCCGCCATCGGCGAGCGTGGCCCCCATCACCGCGAGATCGTGCGCGGTGACGTTGAGCGAGCATTGCCGCGTGTAGACATCGGTCGCTTCCAGCGCATCGAAGTACATCCGCCCATAGCCCTCGAGCAGCTTGGCGATGCCGCGATTGCGCAGGTTCGTCTCGGCTTCCGATTGATACACTTCCTCATCGAGCACGAGCGGCCGCCCGGCGAAGCGCGACAGCCCCTCCTGAATGAAGCGCCACTTTGCCTCCGCCGTGTCGCCGGGGCAGAGGCTCGTCGTCGCGATCGCGCCCGCGTTCACCATCGGATTCATCGTGCGGTCGGGGTTGAGCTCGACCGCCATCACCGAGTTGAACGGCAGCCCCGTGGCGTTGACGCCAACCTTGCGCCGCGCCTCCTCCGCCCCGATCACCTGGGCGACGAGGGCGAAGACGAAGGGCTTCGAGATGCTCTGGATCGAGAAGGGATGCTCGCAGTCTCCCGCCTCGTGCACCGCGCCGCTGATGCCGACGGCAGAGACGCCGAAGAGATCGCGGCTGGCGCGGCCAAGGATGGGGATGTAGTCGGCCACCACGCCGTCATCGAGGGTACGATAACGCTGGTACGCTTCGGCAACCAAGCCGGCCACCTGTTGCGGGGGAGGAAGTTCGCCTGTGGAGACGACAGGGACGATCTGCCCATCACTGTCGAGCGTTTCGGTCACGAAATTCATCTCCCTGGATTTCTTGATATTCGTCTGATTTTGTTGATTGGAACACTTTACCGAGACGAATGTCCAGCTTCCTTGGCGTGAACATCGCCGTCTTCCATTGGCGCACAGGGCCGGTGCAGCGATCCCCTCCTTGCGGGATGTTGTTGGGCGGATGGCAGATGCTCACCCAGGCGAACAGCCACGCGCGCGGAACGACCAATCGCCGCCGCGGCCACGGCGGGAGGTGGATGGGAAGCAGCCGGGCGTTGCCGGCCGCTCCCATCCCCGGCGTCAACTCTCGCGCGACATGTTGAGCGGCAGCGACAGGCCGCGACGCTCGACCCTCAGCCCGCGGCGATAGGCAGCGGACACGTAGTATTGCCCGAGCGGCCAGTACGGCAGGTCCTCGAAGAACGCCGACTGGATCTGCCGGCCGATCACCTGGCGCGCGGCAAGGTCGGGTGCCTCGAACCAGGCCTCGCGCATCGCCTCGATCCGGTCGCTCGTGGGCCAGCCGAACCACGCGCTCTGCCCGTTCGTGCGCAGCAGAGGATGCCCACCAGGGTTGCCGAGATCGTCGCCACCGAACAGAACGACGACGGCGTTCCACCCGCCCTGGGCGGGCGCGCTCCTGTTGCCGCGCCGCTGCAGCATCGAGCTCCAGTCAGACGTCGCAGCCTCGGCGTCGAAGCCGACCTTCCTGAGCATGTCGATCGCGACGAGCGTGAGCGTGGAGTTCACCACCTGGTCGGCTGGGTTCAGCACGATGACCTTGGCCCCCGCCTTGCCGGTGGCCGCGAGCGCGCGCCGTGCCGCCTCGAGGTCGCGCGGCGCGGTGACGGCCGAAAGCCCGGCATCGGAGGCGAGCGGTGTGCCGTGTGGGAAGCAGCCGATGCCGTCGCGCCAGCGCTCACGGTCATCACCCAGGATCGATTGCATGAAGTCGGACTGGGTGAGAGCGGGCAGCACCGCGCGGCGCACGGCAGGGTCGTCGAAGGGCGGGTGCAAGTGGTTCGGCCGCAGCATCGCCACCGTGCCGCTGTCCTCGATCCGGTCGACCACCACGTTGCGCTGGCGGGCGAGCAGCGGCTGAAGGTCAGGGGCCACGCGCTCGTAGAAATCCATCTCGCCGGCCTGGATCGCGGCGGCCGCCGTGGAGGGGTCGGGGATGATGTGCCACTCGACGCGCTCGAAATGCGCGAGCTTGGGCCCTGCCGTCACGCTCACCGGTCCGCCCGTCGTGGGGGAGTAGCGGTCGAATTTCTGGTAGACGACGAGCGCACCAGACCGGCGCTCGGCCGCGACGAACCGGTACGGACCCGAGCCTACGATCTCGGTGATCGGCGTCGTCGGCGGGGTGTTGGCGAAGCGCTCCGGCATCACGAAGCACGGGTAGGATGAAGACTTGCCGAGGGCATCGATCAGCGGGCCGAAGGGGCGCTTCAACCTGATCTCGAAGCGCCGGTCATCGAGCACGCGGATCTCGTCGAGGCGTGCCGCGAGTGTCTGGCCATGCGTGTCGCGCGGCAGCCAGCGGCGGATCGAGGCGACGGCATCCCGGGCGAGGACCTTCTCGCCATCATGGAACACGGGCCCGTCGCGCAGCGTGATCGTCCACACCAGGCCATCGCTGCTCATCGTGTGGCCGGCGGCGAGCTGCGGGTGCGGCCTGCCCTCGACATCGATGCCGTAGAGCGTATCCCACACCAAGTGGCCGTGGTTGCGCACGGCATAGGAGGTCGTGGCGAGCGGATCGATCGTCGACACATCCGCCTGCGGGATCATCTTCAACGTCGTCGCGCGCGTCCCTTGCGCCACGGCGGGGCGGGCGAGGCCGCCCGTGCCAAGGCTCATCGCCGAAAGTGCGGGGACCGTGGCAAGCAGGCTGCGTCGCTTCATGGGGCACTCTCCTCGGTGGGCAATCATGTGCGCACGATTGCCCCGGATCGCGAAATGCACAATCCCCGCGCGACCGATCCGGCTCGCGGATGGACGGCGCAGGCCTCCCGGACTATATACGCATGAATATAGCGTAGGGAGATCGACCATGCGCCGCTGTATTCTCGCTGCAGTCGTCACCGCGCTGCTGGTCGTGCCGGCCACCGCACCGCGGGCGCAGCAGGGCGCGACCGTGTTCGCCGCCGCGAGCCTGAGCGACGCGCTCCGCGTGCTCGGCCAGGACTGGGCCGCGCGCGGCAACCCGGGGCCCCGCTTCTCCTTCGCATCCTCCTCCGCGCTCGCCCGGCAGATCGAGCAGGGCGCGCCGGCCGACCTCTTCGTGTCGGCCGACGAGGCCTGGGCGAGCTACCTCCAGGAACGGAACCTGCTCGTGAACGCCACGCGGACGAGCCTGCTCGGCAATTCGCTGGTCCTCGTCGCACCTGCCGACGCTGCGACGACCATTACCCTCTCACGCGGCACCCTCGCGCGCGGCACCGATCTCGTCGCCCTGCTCGGCCCCGCCGGGCGCATCGCCACGGGCGACCCGGCGCACGTGCCGGTCGGCCGTTACGCGCGGGCAGCGCTCACCTGGATGGGACAGTGGGAGGCGATCGCGCCGCGGCTTGCGAGGGCAGACAATGTCCGCGCCGCGCTGCTGCTGGTCGCGCGTGGCGAGGCACCGCTCGGCATCGTCTATGCCACCGACGCGGCGGCAAGTGCCGGCGTGCGCATCGTCGGCACTTTCCCCGCAGAGAGCCATGACGCGATCACCTACCCCTTCGCGCTGACGCGCAGGGCGGAAGGCAACGCCGAAGCGCGCGCCTACCTGGCCTTCCTCACCGGGCCCGAGGCAGCGGCGACCTGGCTGCGCTTCGGCTTCACCTTGGCACGCTGAGCGGATGCTCGCGCCGGAGGAGTGGCAGGCGGTTCGCCTCAGCCTTGAGGTCGCGACGCGTTCCGTCGCGGTTTCGCTTCTGCCCGCCATCGGCGTCGCCTGGCTGCTGGCGCGGAGGCGGTTTCCGGGCCGCGCGCTGGTCGATGCGCTCGTTCACCTGCCGCTCGTCGTGCCGCCCGTCGTCGTCGGCTGGGGGCTGCTCATGCTGTTCGGCATCCGCGGGCCGATCGGCGGGCCGTTGCATGACTGGTTCGGCGTGCGGCTGGTCTTCACCACCGAGGGCGCCGCGCTCGCCACAGCGGTGATGTCGTTCCCGCTCATCGTGCGTTCCGTGCGGCTCGGCATCGAGAATGTCGACCAGGGGCTCGAGGCGGCGGCACGCACGCTCGGCGCCGGGCCGGTCGACCGTTTTGTGACCGTGACGCTGCCGCTGATGTCACCGGGCATTCTCGCCGGCGCGGTGACGGCCTTCGCCGCAGGGCTCGGCGAGTTCGGCGCCGTCATCACCTTCGCCTCGAACATTCCCGGCGAGACGCAGACGCTGCCGCTCGCGATCTACAGCGCGACACAGACCCCAGGCGGCGAAGCGACGGCGGCGCGGCTTGCCCTCGTTTCCTTCACGCTCGCGGTCTCCGGCCTTCTGCTGGCCGAGGTGATCGCACGGCGGATGCATCTCTGGCTCGGTCGCGGTTGATGCCGGATGTCATGCTGCGGCACAGCTTCGGCACCGACGGGTTCGCGCTCGACGTCGCGTTCCGCGCCCCGGCCGAGGGCGTGACCGCGCTGTTCGGACCATCGGGCTGCGGCAAGAGCACCATCCTCGCTGCCATCGCCGGCCTGCTGCGGCCGCGCGAGGGGCGCATCGCGCTCGATGGCACCGTGCTGCTGGACACCGCGCGCGGCATCGCCGTGGCGCCCGAGCGGCGGCGCTGCGCCGTCGTGTTCCAGGATGCGCGCCTCTTTCCCCATCTCAGTGTCGAAACGAACCTTCGCTACGGCCTTCGCCGCGCCCCGCGCGACGCCGAGGGGCCAGGCGTCGATGAGGTGGTGGCGCTGCTTGGCATCGGGCATCTGCTGGCGCGCCGTCCTGGCCGACTGTCGGGGGGCGAGCGACAGCGCGTCGCGCTCGGCCGCGCGCTGCTGGCACGGCCACGGCTGCTGCTGATGGACGAGCCGCTCGCGGCCCTCGATGCCGCGCGGCGGGCGGAGGTGCTGCCCTTCCTCGCGAGGCTGCGCGATGCCGCATGCCTGCCGATCCTCTACGTGACGCATGCGCTCGACGAGGTGGATGCGCTTGCGGATGAGCTCGTGCTGATCGATGCAGGCAGGGTCGTTGCCGCAGGACCGGTCGAAGCGCTAACGGCGCGCACCGACCTGCCGCTTGCCGGCAGGCGCGATGCCGGCGTGCTTCTCACCTGCACCGTGGCCGAGGCAGCCGCGGGCCTCACGCGGCTCGCCTTCCCAGGCGGCATGCTCACGACGACGCTTCACACAGGACCGGCGGGAACGCGGGTGCGGCTGCGGCTTCGCGCGCGCGACATCGCGGTCGCCATCGCCGAACCGCGCGGGCTTTCGACGCAGAATATCCTGCCCGCGACGCTGGCCGGGATCATGCCGTCGGGCGACGCCGACGAAGTGTTCCTCAGCCTCGCCCTCGGCCCGACGACGATCCTCGCGCGCGTGACGCGCGTGAGCGTGGCGCGGCTCGGCCTCACCCCCGGCATGCCCCTCTGGGCGCTGATCAAGGCCGTGACGTTCGATCACCGCGCCGTCCCCGCCCACATTGCCGATTGTGATGCTAGGCTCGGCCGATGACCCGTGATCGCACTCCCGAAGCGCCAGGCAAGGGCGTTCTCAGCCTCCGCATCGACCTGCCGCAGGGCCGGATCGGGCCGGGCAAGATCGCCCTGCTCGAGACGATCGATCGCGAAGGCTCGATCTCTGCTGCCGGCCGCGCGCTTGGCATGAGCTACAAGCGGGCGTGGGACCTCGTCGACGCGCTGAACAAGCTGATCGGCACCCCGGCGGTCGAAGCAAGCCCGGGCGGCTATCGCGGCGGCGGCGCGACGTTGACCGATGCCGGGAGGAGCCTGGTTGCCGACTACCGGGCCATCGAGCGCGCCGCCCAGCGTGCCGCCGAGCCGCGGCTCTCGGCGCTGATGGACCGCATGCGCACCTGATCCGGCCGAACGCGGGCGCGGACAGTCCGTTGCTGCATCAGAATGGCAGCACGGTCGTCGCCCGATCGGTGATGCGCCGCGCCATCTCGGGCGGCTGGGCCGGCCGCACACCCTCGATCAGCGCCTCCGGCCCGACGCCGGCGTTGGGGAGATAGAGGGCGCACACCTCGGTGCGCACGCCGGCGCGCACCATGCCGGCAAGCATCGCGGCAGGCGTTGCGTTCATCGGGCGCAGCGGCACAGCGGCCGGCGATTCGCGCCGCGCAAGATCGGCCGCGGGGCCGCAGAGCATCACCTCGACCGTGGCACCCTGCTGGCGCATCGCGTTCAGCAGCACGAAGGCCATGCCCTGGACCTGCGGCTCGGCCGTGGTGACGAGGGCGAGAACGCGCTGGGCGTCCTGGGCGGAAGCCGGCAGGGCGGCGGCAATGAAGGCGCCGGCGAGCAGCGTCAGGGCGGCGCGAGAGAGTGGCGTGCGGGCCATCGAAACGATCTCCTGTTCTGAAATCGGAATGGTTGGGGGGACGCGGGATCAGCGCTGCGCCACGCAGGGGGGCGGCGCGCAGTACGTCGGTACAGCGGCTCGAGGATGGTGCGTACCTCGGCGCTCGCCATGCGGCGGTAGATCGTCTGTCCCTCGCGCCGGGTGTCGACCAGGGCGAGGCCGGGCATTCGCGCCAGGTGCTGCGACAGCGCAGTCGGCAACAAGCCGACGAGCTCCGCGAGCTGCCCGACCGATTTCTCGCCCTCGATCAGATGCCAGAAAGCCAGCAGGCGCTTGGGGTTGGCCAGCGCCGCAAGGAGGCGCGCTGCACCCGCGGCCTTTGCGTCCATGCCGGCGAACACGGCGTCGTTGATCCTGCTTTTCACGTTGACATCTTAGTATATTCGCAGATATGAATTCAACATCAAATGCGACGTCAACCAGAAAAAAGGACCACGCCAATGACCAATGTCGGATCGACCGATCGCACCCTTCGTCTCATCGTCGGTGCTGCCCTGCTCGTGGCGCCCTTCCTGCTCGCCGAGAGCTTCGCCGCCCTCGGTCCCTGGCGCTTCGCGGTGGCCGCCGCCGGGGCGGTGATGATCGGCACCGCCGTGTTCCGCTTCTGCCCGGCCTACTCGCTCTTCGGCATCCGCACCTGCCCGGTGAGCAAGGCCTGACATGACGGGAGTGCAAGCGATGGGGGCTGAGATGACCGCGACAGCGTTCACGCCGCTTGCCGCACTGATCGGGGGCGGCATGATCGGTGCCGCCGCCGTGGCACTGCTCGTAACCACCGGCCGCATCGCCGGGATCAGCGGCTTCGCGGCCCGGCTTCTGCCGCCCTATGCCGATGGCGGACTCTCGGGCCGGCTTGCCTTCGTGCTTGGCATCATCGCCGCGCCGCTTGTGGTGATGGTCATCTCGGGCACGGCACCGGTGCCGCACATCGCGGCGGGCGCGCCGGTCCTGGTGCTCGCCGGGCTGCTGGTCGGCTTCGGCGCGGTCTGGGGCAATGGCTGCACCTCGGGCCACGGCGTATGCGGCCTCGCGCGGCTCTCGGTCCGTTCGATCGTGGCGACCGCTGTCTTCATGGCGACGGCGATCGCCACCGTTTTCCTCACCCGCCACCTGCCCTGAGGCACCGATGGTCATTCTCGCCCAGTTCGCCGCAGGCCTGCTGCTCGGCCTCGGCCTCATCGTCTCCGGCATGGCCGATCCGGCGAAGGTGCTCAACTTCCTCGATCTGGCCGCGATCGCCACGGGCGGGTGGGACGGCAGCCTTGCCGTCGTGATGGCGGGCGCGGTCGGGGTTGCCTTCATCGGCTTCCGACTGGTGCTGCGCAGGCAGCGCCCCCTCCTCGCGGATGGCTTCCACCTGCCGACGGCGCGCGGGATCGATGCGCGGATCCTGGCCGGCCCTGCGGTGTTCGGCATAGGCTGGGGGCTCGCCGGGTTCTGTCCGGGCCCGGCACTGACCGCGCTGGCCACCGGCGGCGCGCGGGCGTGGCTCTTCGTCGCCGCCATGTTCGCCGGCATGGCAGCGGCGCGGTGGCTCGCGCAACGCGAGACAACCCCGCCCCCTGTCGCGCGCGGGGCCTGACGCCGCCAGAACAAAGGGAGGAGACGCCAATGGCCGCCATCTCACACCCGGTCGATCTCTCGCTGAAGCCCGCCGTCACGGCCTTCTTCGACGCACCGACGAACACGATCAGCTACGTCGTGAAGGACCCTGGCTCGAACGCCTGCGCGGTGGTCGACTCGGTGATGGACATCGACTACGCCGCAGGCCGCATCACCTACGCGAGCGCTGACGCGATCATCGCCCACATCAGCGAGCACGGCCTCACGCTCGAATGGCTGATCGAGACGCATGTGCACGCCGACCACCTGTCTGCCGCGCCCTACATCCAGGGCAGGCTGGGTGGGAAAATCGGCATCGGCGAGCAGATCACCGTCGTGCAGGAGGTGTTCGGCAAGGTGTTCAACGAGGGCACCGAGTTCCGCCGCGACGGCAGCCAGTTCGACCGCCTGTTCAGGGACGGCGACAGCTACATGATCGGCGGCATGCAGGCCGTCGTGCTGCACACGCCAGGCCACACGCCGGCCTGCATGACGCATGTCATCGGCGACGCCGCCTTCGTCGGCGACACGCTGTTCATGCCCGACGGCGGCTCTGCCCGCGCCGACTTCCCCGGTGGCGATGCACGCACACTCTACCGCTCGATGCGGCGCATCCTCGACCTGCCGAGCGAGATGCGCCTTTTCATGTGCCACGACTACGGCCCGAACGGCCGCGAGATCGCCTGGGAGAGCACGGTCGCCGAGGAGCGCGCGCACAACATCCATGTGCGCGACGGCATCGGCGAGGACGCGTTCGTCGCGATGCGCGAGGCACGCGACCGAACCCTCGCGATGCCGCGCCTGATCCTGCCATCGCTGCAGGTGAACATGCGTGCGGGCGCGCTTCCGCCGGCCGAACCAAACGGTCGCATCTTCCTGAAGCTCCCGATCAACGCGCTTTGACGACGCCGCGCGGGGGAGCGATGCGCCGGCTCGCCTCGCTCCTGCCGATCCTTGACTGGGCACCGCGCTACAGCCGCGCCGAGGCGGTCGCCGATCTCCTCGCGGCGGTGATCGTCACCATCATGCTGGTGCCGCAGAGCCTCGCCTACGCGATGCTCGCAGGCCTGCCGCCGGTCGTCGGGCTGTACGCGTCGATCCTGCCGCTCGTCGCCTACGCGATCTTCGGCACGAGCCGCACGCTTGCCGTCGGGCCCGTCGCAGTCGTGTCGCTCATGACCGCTGCGGCGGTGGGCCCGATCGTGGCGGCGGGGATGGCTGACCATGTCACGGCCGCGATCACTCTTGCCTTCCTCTCGGGCCTCGTGCTGCTCGCAATGGCCGTGCTCCGCCTCGGCGTGCTCGCGAATTTCCTGAGCCACCCGGTCATCTCAGGCTTCATCACCGCCTCGGGCATCCTGATCGCAGCCGGGCAGACCAAGCACATCCTTGGCATCGCCGCCGCGGGCGAGACACTGCCGGAGATCATGCGCGGCCTCGCGCAAGGCGCCACCGAAACGAATTTCGCCACCCTCGCGATCGGTTCGGCAGCAGCCGCGTTCCTGTTCTGGGCACGACGTTCGCTCAAGCCGCTGCTGCTCCGCGCTGGGCTCGGGCGACGGGTGGCTGACCTCGTCGCGAGGGCGGGTCCGCTCGCGGCGATCATCGTCTCGATCCTCGTCGTGCCTGCGCTTGGCCTCGACAGCGCAGGCGTGCGCATCGTGGGCGAGATTCCGGCAGGCCTGCCGCCCTTCGCCTGGCCCAGCCTCGACGCCAGCCTCTGGCGCGAACTGCTGCCGGCCGCAGTGCTGATCAGCCTCGTCGGCTTCGTCGAATCGGCCTCCGTCGCGCAGACGCTCGCGGCCAAGCGGCGGCAGCGCATCGTTGCCAACCAGGAACTGATCGGCCTTGGTGTGGCGAACATCGCCGCCGCCGTCTCGGGTGGCTATCCCGTCACCGGCGGCTTCGCACGCTCGGTCGTGAACTTCGATGCTGGCGCGGAAACGCCTCTTGCCGGCGCGCTGACCGCGATCGGCATTCTCGCAGCAACCCTCTTCCTCACGCCGCTGTTCCGCTACCTGCCGCAGGCAGTGCTGGCAGCGACCATCATCGTCGCGGTGCTTTCGCTGGTCGACCTCGCCGCGATCCGCCGCACCTGGACCTACTCCAAGGCGGATTTCGCGGCGATGGCCGCGACCATCACGCTCGTGCTGCTGGTGGGCGTCGAGGCCGGAATCGTCGCAGGCGTTGGGCTGTCGCTGCTGTTCTTCCTCTGGCGCACCAGCACGCCGCACATCGCGATCGTGGGCCAGGTGCCGGGTACGGAACATTTCCGGAATGTCGAGCGGCACAGCGTGATCACCTCGCCCGACCTGCTGTCCATCCGCATCGACGAGAGCCTCTATTTCGCGAACGCCCGCTTCCTCGAGGACCGCGTGCTGGCCGAGGTCGCGGCACGGCCGGGCCTTCGCCACGTCGTGCTCATGTGCTCGGCGGTCAACATGATCGATGCGAGCGCACTTGAGAGCCTTGAGGCGATTGCCGACAGGCTTCACTCCGGCGGCGTCGGCTTCCACCTTTCTGAGGTGAAGGGGCCGGTGATGGACGCGCTGAAGCGTTCGGACTTCTTCGACCATTTCCGCGGTCTGGTGTTCCTGTCGCAGCATGCGGCGATGACGGCGCTCACCGGCGCGAAGGAGCAACAGCCGACGGCCGAGCCCACAATTCCCGCCACCCTCCCGTGACCTGGCCGCCGGCCACGGTGCAACACCTCACTCGACTATGCACTGGTATACCATGATGTCTTTTGCAGCACCTCCGTCGTGGAGGCATCCGCGTGACTTGTCCGACCCCGTGAGAACCCACAGGATTGCAGCGCTGCGCCGGTCCATCGTGGCCACTCTGCAGCATGAACTCACCCGTGATCCCGATCGTCTGGAATGACCAGATCATCGCCGTTTCCCGCACGATCGACGGTTTCGTGATCGATCCATTCGAGATGAACCACGGGATGGGGCGTCTCCGCAAGGGATGAGCCCGTTTGCGCGCCCCGTCGCCGGCCGGCTCGGCCAGGCCGTGCTGACGGCCTGGGTTCTCGCCACACTCTGCTTCGCGATGACGCGCGCCCCCAGGCGACACGGCGCTCCGCGTCGCCGCTGCGCGCATGGGCGAGGACAGGATGACGCATGACGCAGCCGAGCGCATCCGGCGCGAGGAAGGGCTCGACCGGCCGGTCCGCGTGACGATGCCGCAATGGTCGTTCCCTCGCACCGACCTGCCGCGCGAGACGATCTGCCGCCAGCTCGCCCTCGCCATTCGCGACGAGGTGATGGACCACCACGCCGACCGTGCCGATTACCTGCGCAGGACCGTCGCCTGCTTCCGGCTGGCGGCATCCGGCGTGCGCGACGAGGCGCAGATCCACCCACACGTGCTACTCGGAATTCAGCGACATCATTGTGAGCATCGCCGCGATCGACGCTGACGTGATCTCGATCGAGACGGCGCGCAGCGACATGGAACCGCTCCAGGCCTTCCGAGATGGCGGGGCGGCTGCGCCGCGCCACCAGCCGCGTGCCGGCCGAGCGCCTCTGGGTGAACCCCGATTGCGGGCTCAAGACGCGCAACTGGGCGGAGGTGAAGCCCGCGATGCGGAACCTCGTCGCCGCGGCGCAACTGCTTCGTAGCGAACTCAGCTGATCGCACAGGCTCCGCCGCCGCGCGCGGCGGAGCCGCTACGCTGCGCGGGCCAGCAGCCGGCGCGGCGTCTCGACCAGGAGCGTGGCGATCTCACCATCCGTGAAGCCGCGCGCCTGCATCATCGGCACCACGTTCGCGAGCATGTGCGCATAGCCATGGCCGCCGAAGGCGGCCAGGCGCGCCTTGGTGCAGATGTCCTGCGAGATCAACAACCGTCCGCCGAAGCCGGCATCGATCAGGCCGCGGACGTATCGCAGGCGCGCGCCATCGTTCGGCAGATCGACAGATGCAATCCAGTACCGCGTCGTCTCGATGCCGAAGAAGTCGAACTCCAGCACCGCGCCGAGCGCGGCGATGCGGATCATCGCGTCGAGCGAGAACAGCGTGCGGTCGATATGGCCGAGGACGAGGCGATCGGGCGCGAGCCCCTCTCCGGTCGCGATGTCAACGATCTCGCGCAGCGCCGCCTCGTCACGCCCCGGATGGACGGTCAGCGCGAGGCCGGTGCGCGCGGCGACCCGTGCGGCAGCGACCAGTGCGCGGCGCTCGAAGGGATGCAGCGGCCAGGAGCAGCCGATCTCGCCGATGATGCCGGCCCGAACATCGGTGCCGGCGATCCCCGTCGTCACCGCCGCTTCGATGCGCGCGGCGAGCGCATCCTCGTCCAACGCCAACGTCTCCGCATTGAGATAAGGCGTGATGTAGGTGCCGCAGCCGGCGATGACGCCGACGCCAGAGGCCTCGGCGATCCGGCGGAGGCCTTGAGGGTCAGGCGCGATGCCGTCGATCGTGAGCTCGACCACATGCGTGCCGCCAGCCGCACGGAACGGCGCGAGTTCGCGTGCGGCCAGCGCGGGATCGTCGAGAACGTGGTTCCCCGGATGCTGCTCCGGTCGATAAAGCGCAGCGAAATGCGTCTCGAGCGTCACCGGCCGGTGCGGCACGCCGCGCATCTCCGGCAGGGTGATGTCGCACAGCAGGTGCTCGTGCATCAGCGTCGGCCCGATTGCCGACGCTGGCACGGCACCGCTGACGGTCATGACCCAGCCGGGCGGGGCAAGGCCGCCGACGCTGATCACTGCGCGGCGTTCAGCAGCGCGACGGGGGGCTTGGCACCGCCGACCCGGAACAGCGCGATCGGGTTGTCGCGCACCATGCGGACAATTTCGGCCTCGGAGAAGCCGCTGGCCTCGATCGCGAGGATGAAGCTCCGGAACGATTCGACCGGCAGCGGCAGAACGCTGATGCCGGCATCGCTCGAGAGGATCGCGCGATCCCCGGCTGCGCGCACGCCCTCGGCCATCGCCGCAAGGCTCTGCGCGCCAGCGGTGTGCTTCTCCTTGTCGGCGTGCGTCAGCCCGATCTGGCCGGCGAGCGAGACGAGGAAGTACGAGAACTCGGCATAGCCGCCGGCAGCGACGATGGCGCGAATGACCTCGGGGGCATAGCGCGAGCAGTGGGTGCGCACGCGGGTGAGGCCGCGCGCACGTGCCGCCTCGACAAGCCGCACCGCCTCAGGCCCGGACACGTGGCCGCAATCGAACACGGCATCCGCCTCGGCGCAGAGGTCCATGATCTCGGGCAGCGGATCGGGCATCGGGCCTGTCTCGGGGATGGCGAGGCAGGTCTCGATGAAGGCGGGGCTGCGCCCCTCGGCGCGGGCGACGTGGCGGGTATGGTGCGTGGGTAACGAAACGAACCGCGCGCCCGTGTCGCCGCCGTAGCCGTAGCGCAGCGCCGAGCGGGCAGCCTCTGCGTCAACGCCGCCGGCGATGGGCTGCATGATCAGCCCGCCGAACACATCGACACCGAGATGGCCAAGCTCTGCCATCGCAAGGGCGGCGTAGCCGGAGGAGTTCGCGAAATTGTCCATCAGCCCGAGCCCGACCATGCCCGCCGCCGCCGCCTGGCGCACGGCATCGAACACCGTAACCGAGCGGCCGTTGATGTGCGGGCAGGCATGGATGTGGCAGTCGACGCCGCCGCGGAGATAGGCGGCGCCCGGTTGCGTGAACCCAGTCATGGTCGGCTGCATCTCGGCCTCCTTGCCCTTCGGGTGATGAACTCAATGCCTCAGGATCTTGGTCACGAAGTCACGCGCGCGCTCGGTCCTTGGTGCGTCGAACAGCTCGGCCGGCGGGCCGGTCTCGATCACGCGGCCGCGGTCCATAAACAGCACGCGTGACGACACCTCGCGCACGAAGGCCATCTCGTGGCTGACGACGAGCATGGTCATGCCGTTCGCAGCAAGCCCTCGGATCGTGTCGAGCACCTCCGTCACGAGCTCTGGGTCAAGCGCCGACGTGATCTCGTCAAGCAGCAGCACATCGGGCTTCAGCGCCAGCGCGCGCGCGATCGCCACGCGCTGCTGCTGGCCGCCCGAGAGCTGATCAGGATAGGCACCGTGCTTGTCGCCGAGGCCGACGGTGTCGAGCAGCCGCTTGGCGTCCGCCATCACCTCGGCCTTCGGCCAGCCCTTCACCTTCAGCGGCGCGATCGCGACATTGTCGAGCGCGGTCATGTTCTGGAACAGGTTGTACTGCTGGAACACGATGGCCAGCCTGTCGCGCACCCCGCGCACTGCCGCGCGCGAGGTGTAGTCGACGGCGCTGCCATCGAGCGCGATCCGGCCGGCCTCCGGCGGCACGAGGCCGACGAGGCAGCGCAGCACGGTGCTCTTCCCCGATCCGGATGGGCCGATGAGGCTCACGATCTCGCCACGCTCGAGCGAGAACGACACGTCCTCGAGGACCCGCGTGCCGCCGTAGCCTGCGCTAAGCCCGTCGATGCTGAGGAACAAGCCGCCTCTCCACACTGGCCCCGAGGCGGGCGACGCCCCAGGAGATGACGAAGTAGATCACGAGGATGGTGCCGAAGGCGATGAGCGCCGAGAAGCCGCGCTGGTTCAGCTGCCGTGCGGCGAAGGTGAGCTCGAGAACGCTGATCTGGGAGGCGAGCGAGGTTGCCTTGATCATGCCGACGAGGCCGATCGTCATCGGCGGCAGGATCACCGGCCAGGCCTGCGGCAGCACGGTGAGCCGAAGCGTCTGCAGCGGCGAGAGGTTCATCACCTCGGCGGCGTCCCACTGGTTGGGGTGCACCGACTCGATCCCGGCACGGAAATTCTCCGCGAACAGCGAGGAGGCGCGCAGCACGATCGCGATCGTGCCGACGGCGAGCGCGTGCAGGCTGAAGCCGAGCAGCTGGAACGTGAAGAACACGAACAGCAGCAGCACGAGAACGGGGATGCGACGGAACACCTCGACGAACAGGATCGCGAGCCACCGCAGTGGTGCGACATGCACGATCCGCTCCGCCCGCGTGACCGCCAGGCCAAGCCCGAACAGGAGGCCGAGCCCACAGCCGGCGAAGGCCATCACCAGCGTGTTGCCCACGGCGGTGGCGAGGAACACCATGTTCCAGTAGGTGAAGAAGCGCGGGGCCTCGGCGATGAGCGTGGCGAACATGGCTAGAACACCTTCGCCTTGATGCGGAAGGCGTAGAGCCCGAACCAATAGAGGCTGGCCGATGCGGCAATGGTCAGCGTGATGTACATGCCGGCCGCGATCGAGAAGATCTCGAACGAGCGGAAGTTGATCGCGTTCACGTTCAGCGCGCGGCCCGTCAGCTCCTCGACGCCGAAGATTGCGGCAATCGAGGTGCCGAGCACCATGACGATGTAGTGGTTGGCAAGCGGTGCGTAGAGCGTCTTGAGCAAATGCGGCACCACGACGTAGCGGATCATCTGCAGCCGCGAGAAGCCGAGCGTGGCGGCGGCATCGAGCTCCGTCCGCCGCACCGACATGAAGCCCGCGCGCTGGATCTCGGTGAGGTACGCACCGGCGTTGAGGCTGATGCCGACCAGCACGGCCTGGTAGCTGTCGAGGAAGATGCCCGCGTCAGGCAGACCGTAGTAGAGGAAGAATATCTGCACGAGCAGCGGCGTGTTCGTGAAGAAGCTGACATAGGCATCGACCAGCCGCCGCGCTGCCTTCGGTCCATAGGCCTTGGTCGCGGCGCAGAGAGCGCCGACGACCATGCCGATGGCGAAGCCAAAGAACGCGAGTTGCAGCGCGATCATCGCGCCGCCGGCCAGGTACGGGATGTGGCCCGTGACCTGGCCCCACTGGAACGTGTAGTTCACGAAAGCCCCGGCAGGCTGCCTTCAGATGCCTTGTCTCAGAAGTAAGGGGTGAACGGCACCGGGCGCGTCATCGGGCCGCCGTACCACTTCTCCCAGGTGGCGTTGATGAAGCCGCTCGCATGCATGTCGAACAGCGCGACGTTCGTCCAGTCGCGCAGCGTGAAGTTGCCCTTCTGCACGCCGATGCAGGGATAGAAGGCAGCGAGCACGTCAGGCAGCACCTTCCATGCGACGTTCTGGCTGGCCATCTGTACCCGCAGGCCGTCGGCGACGTCCACCATGGCGTTGCCGCGCCCCTGCGCGAGCGCACGCATCGCGTCGGGGTAGTTGTCGAGCAGCGTCACGCGTGCCAGAGGCGCATTCGCCTGGATCCAGGGAACGCCGATCGTGCCGCGCACCATGATGAACTGCGTGGTCGGCCGGTTCAAATCGGCCAGCGCATTGATGCCGCGGCCCTCGATGGTGATGACCGTCATCGCCTGGGTGGAGATCGGCACGGTGTAGTCGATCACCAGCGCACGCGCCGGCGTGCGCGTCATCGCCCCCATGACGAGGTCGACGCGACCTGTCGAGACGAAGGGAATGCGGTCCGGAGAGCCGAGATGGACGAACTCGACCTGCGCGCCTTCGCCGAGAATACGCCCGAGCTCGTTGCCGATATCGACATCGAAGCCTTCGAGCTGGTTGCGGTCGTTGATCCGGGCGAGCGGCGCGAGGGTGGGATTGACTCCGATGCGCAGCCGCTTCGTCTGCACCACCTGGTCGATCGGCCGAGCGGAAGATGGGCGGCTGCCGGTGGTGGCGAGAACAGCAGCGGTGGCAGCGGTCGCCGTGAACAGGCGACGGCGGTTGGACGTGAACCAGGTACGCATCGAGACCCCCCGAGATGGCGTTGTGGCACCGGATCGTGTCGGCTGCGGTGAGGGCTGGCAAGGACCCTTGTGATGCTCCCTGGGCGCAGCATCACCAAGCTGGCCCCCTCGGCGATGAAATCGGAGGCGTTTTGCCTACGCCCGCAGCAACCCTGTCGCCACGAGCACCTCGCGAAGCCGCTCGACCTCTGCCCCCGGCAGCGGCCCGATGGGTCGCTTCGTCGTGGCCGAGGGGATGCGGCCGAGCAGCGCGAGGCAGGCCTTGATCCGCGCCGTCGCCCAGCCACCAGGCGCCGTGCCGTAGATCGCGCGCGCGAGCGGGTAGATGATCGCGTGGTGTCGCCGCGCCGCGACAAGGTCGCTCGCGCGCACTGCGCGGTCCAGGGCGACGATCGTTTCGGGGATGATGTCAGCGAGGGAAACGAGGCTACCCTCGCTGCCGAGCACGTAGCAGGTGAACAGGTGCTCATCGCCGCTTGCCATCATCCGCACATGGGGCGCCGCCTCCGCCACCGCGCGGCGCGAGGCCTCGTAGGCCGCCGTCTCCCAGCTCCCTTCCTTGACGCCGACGACGCCCGGCAGCCGTGCCAAGGCGGCGAGCAAGGAGGGCGGAAACGCCGTCCGACCCGCATTCACGCTGCCCTGGAACAGGAATACCGGCAGGCCCGCCGCTCCGATCACCGCCTCGTGGTGGGCCATGATCGCGGCGGGATCATGGAACGTGGCCCAGCCATTCGGGGCGAACACCATCAGCGCATCGGCGCCTGCGTCCCGCGCATCCTCGGCGTGCAGGATCGCCTCGTCCGTCGCCTCGGCATTGATGCCGCACACGATGATGCGGCGCTGCCCCACCGTCGAGACGGTGAGCTCGATGACGCGGCGCTTCTCGGCGCGCGTGAGATACACGTTCTCGCCCGCATGGCCGTTGCAGAGGACGCCGACGATGCCGTCCGACGCGGCCACGTCCGCCGTATGCCGCGCGATGGCGGCCTCGTCGAGGACACCCTCATCCGTCATAGGAACGATGGTCGAGGGGTAGATGCCGTCCCACGGGTTGGCATGTGCGGGGATCATGCGGCGTCCTTTTGTGCAAGCAGGCGGTCGATGGGGAACAGCGGCAGTGCGAGCGGCCGGCCGAGGATGGCATCGGCGAGCAGCGCGCCCATGAAGGGGCCGCTCGTGTAGCCGGAATGAACGCTGCCGATGATCCAGCCATCCTCGACGCCCGGCAAGGGACCAAGCACCGGAAGGGCATCCGCCGTCTCCGCCTCCAGGCCGAGCCAGGCGCGGACGATGCGCGCGCGGCGCAGCGCGGGCAGGACGAAGGCGGCGAGCCTGATGTTGCCGATCAGCGCCTCCGGCACGAAGGCATCGCCGCGCCCGTCATGCCGCCCGCCCCTGCCCTGCCAGCCGCCGCCGATCAGCACGGTGCCGTTCGGATACTGCTTCAGCGACAGCAGCCCGGAGGCGATGCCGAGAACGCTCTGCATCACGGGCGGCATGCGCTCGGTTACCGCGAGCTGGTTGATCAGCACCTTGATCGGCAGCCTGATGCCGAACCACCCCGCCATGTCCTCGAGCCACACGCCGCCGGCAAGCACCACGCGCGTTGCCATGAGCGGCTCGCCATCGGCAACCCGCACCTGCCAGCCGCCGCGCACCCGCTCGACGCCGGTGACGGCCACGCCTTCGCGCAGCGCGACGCCGGCTCCCTCGAGTGCGACACGGAAGGCCCGCCCGGTCAGGTAGGCGGAGGCGAACCCGTCGACGGGGCAGTGGCCGACGCGCAGCGCGCGCTCCGATAGCCCAGGCTCGATCTCCCGCGCACGCGCGCCGTCGACCAGGGTGATCGGCGCGCCCGCTGCCCGCCGCGCGGCAGCGCGCGCCTCGAGGATCGCCACCTCCGCCTCGGTGAAGGCGACGGAGAGGCCATCGCGCTGCTCCGCCCCGACGGACAGGCCGAGCCAGCGGGGCGTGTCCATCCACAGTTCCCAGGCCTTCAGCGCGTAGGGAATGAGGGCGGCGCGCGTCATCTGCATCGTCAGCGTGCCGGCATTCACGCCCGACGCTTCGCGGCAGATGGGACCGCGATCGACCAGCGCGACGCGCATCCCCGCACGCGCCAGCGGCAGCGCCACGCTCGCCCCCATCACGCCCGCGCCGATGACGGCGCAGTCGAAACGATCAGCATTCGTCATGGTGGTGCAGGGGCCGGGATCGGGATGTCGGCGTAGTCGAAGTCGCCGAGCAGGTCATCGGCCGAGACGGGCCTGAGCGGCGGGCGCCCCGTCCAAGGCGCAACGTTCTCGCGCCCGCCGACATGGGGGGCGAGCAGCGATGCCGCCGCCTCGCCGCACATGCGGCCCTGGCAGGGGCCCATGCCGCAGCGCGTCCACTGCTTCACCTGGTTGAGGTCGCGCGCGCCGGCGGCGATCGCGGCCTCGATCGCCGCGCGGGGGACGTCCTCGCAGCGGCAGACGATGGTCTCGGGCGTGATCCCCCCGGCCATCGCAGGGCGCGGGCGCATCATCCACGACATTGCAGCTGCCGCACGGCCGGCGCGCGCGATCCCGGCCTGAAGCTGTGCTGCCTCCGCCGCGGCCGCGCTCCGGCCCAGCGCCTGCGCCGCCGCAAGCCCCGCCAGCCTGCCCTGGAGCGCGGCGACGGCAGCGCCGCCGATGCCCCCCACCTCGCCGGCGAGCCACAGCCGCGCAACGGAACCGGCCAGCGTTCCGTCACGCGCGGCGACCCAGCCGCTCGCCGCGTCGTAGCGATGGCGGAGGCGGAGAAGCCGTGTCGCGGCCGTGTCGGGAACGAGCCCGTGGCCGATGGCGAGCGCATCGGCGGCGATCGCCACCTCGGGCGCGCCGGGAACGAGGCGCCCCTCCGCATCGACACGCCCTAGGCGCACCGCCCCGAGCCTCTCGGTTCCTTCGGCGCGGATGACCGTGTGACGATGGAACACCGGAACGCGGGCCGCGGCGATCCGCGCGCGCCAGAGCGCACCGCGGGCGAGAAGGTCGGGCCGCGCAGCCAGCGCCGGCAGCGCGCCAAGCCATTCGGCGCGCGACGCGAGATCGACCACCGCGGCGACGGTTCCGCCTGCCTTCAGGATCGAGGCAGCGACAAGCGAGAGAAGCGGCCCGCAGCCAGCGACAACGGTCCTCTGCCCCGGCAGCACGCCGTTGGCCTTGAGAAGGATCGTCGCCGCGGCGAGCCCGATCACGCCAGGCAGCGTCCAGCCGGGAAACGGCATGACGCGCTCATGCGCGCCCGTGGCGATGACCAGCGCATCCGCCGTCACCGTCTCTGACCGCCCGTGCCTGGCGACGTCGACGCGCCAGGCATCGTCGCGCGCGATCAGCCAGGCGGTCGCGCTGTCGAGGTGCTCGACGGTCGAAATGCGAAGCTTCTCCCTCAGCGCCGCGCCGTCCCGCGCATCGGCGTCATCGCGCGTGACTGATGGTGCCGGCGCGCGCCAGACCTGCCCGCCCGCCGCGGCGTTCTCGTCGATCACCGCGACGGAGAGACCGTGGCCGGCGGCAGCGAGGGCGGCATTGGCACCGGCAGGCCCGGCGCCAAGCACGGCGAGATCAACCTTCATTCCGCGTGCGGCCCGCGCAACGACACGGCGATGCCATCGCGCACGGCGATCATGCAGGCACGCTCCGCCCGCCCCTCGATCAGCACGGTGCATTCCTGGCACACGCCCATCAGGCAGAAGGCGCCGCGGGGTGTGTCGCCCGCCGGGCTACGGCGCAGCACGACGATGCCTGCCGCGAGCAGGGCAGCGGCCACCGAGATGCCTGGCGTTGCCACGACATCCCGCCCGTCCACGCGCATGACGACACTGCCTCGAGCGGGCGCCCCGCTCACGCGATCAGCCTCCCGTGCCGGCTGCGCGGCAGGCTTCGTATTCGCGCATCGTTGCCTCGTTGGCGGGGTACAGGCCGGCGAGCGCCCTGCCCTTCCGCGCCTCGCCCAGCACCCATTCCTCGAAGGCCTCGCGGTCAGCGGCCGTTTTCGCCACCTCGGCGGCGAGATGGGCGGGGATGCAGACGACGCCGTTGGCATCGCCCATCACCACGTCGCCGGGGAACACCGCCACGCCGGCGCAGCCGATCGCTGCCTGGAGTTCGACCACCAGCCTGTGCGACGTCACCGGCGTTCCTGCCGTGCCGCAGCAGAACACCGGCAGCGGAATGGTGGAGATGGCGGCGGCGTCCGACACGCCACCGTCGAGCACCACGCCGGCGACGCCCTTGGTGAGGAAATGCGTTGTCATGATGTCGCCCATGAAGGCCGTGCGCGTCTCGCCTTCCATCGCGACGACGAGAACGTCGCCTGCAGCGACGCGCGCCACCGCCTCGCCCTGCAGGTTCGGCCGCTCGCCCCGCGCCGTTGCCTCCACCAGGTCCTCCCGAACGGGGATGGTGCGCACGGTGAAGGCTGTGCCGACGAACTTCGTCGCTGCCGGGTTCAGGGGCTTCGGCGCCTGCATCATCATGCCGCGCAACCCCTTGCGGTAGAGGATCGACACAACCGTCGGCACCGCGACGCCGGAGAGCAGGCGACGGATCTCGTCGGTCAAGGCTGGGGTGGCCGGCGTGGCATCGGGCATCGTGTCTCGCTCCTTGGGTATAGGTCCAGTGTAGCGAGGGGTTCGCGGTGGGGCCTAGCCCCCTACGCGGTTGCCGCCTACGCTTGGCGTGGGAGGCCTGCGGGGAGTTCTGGTGCGACTTTCGGGTAAACGCGCGATCGTCACGGGCGCGGCGCATGGCATCGGCCGCGCCGCGGCGCTCCGCTTCGCGCGGGAAGGCTGCCGCGTGCTTGCTGCCGACGTCGACGACGCGGCCGGGGCAGCACTGGCGGTCGAGGCCGCATCGGCGGGCCTCCCCCTTGCCTTCCGCCATGCCGACGTGACGAATGCCGCGGCCGTCGCAACCCTGGTAGCGGAGGCCGAGCGGCGGTTCGGCGGACTCGACACGGCCTTCGTCAATGCCGGGATCGAGCAGGTGGCGGCCGACAGCGATGCGCTGGCGGAGGAGCATTGGTCGCGCGTCCTTGCGGTGAACCTCACCGGAACGTTCCTCACGTGCCAGGCTGCGATTAGCGCGATGCTCCGCGCTGGCGGCGGGGCGATCGTCACGAACGCATCGGTCGCCGCCTTCGCCAATGTCGGGCAGAATGCCGCCTACGCAGCTTCGAAGGGCGGGGTGATGGCGCTGACGCGCGTGCTCGCCATCGAGTATGCCGCGCGCAACATCCGGGTGAACGCCGTCTGCGCCGGGGTGATCGACACGGCGATGAACGCCCGCCACCGCGACCGCGCGGCCGACCCGGACGCCTGGATGGAGGCCGCCCGCGCCATCACCCCCCTCGGCCGCCTCGGCACGGCGGAGGAGGTCGCCTCCCTCGCGCTGTTCCTGGCGAGCGACGAGGCAGCGTTCATCACCGGCACCGGCATGCTCGTCGATGGCGGGAGGGTGGCGACGTGAGCGGGGCGCTTGCCGGCCGCGTCGCCGTCGTCACCGGTGCCGCGCGCGGCATCGGGGCTGCCGTCGCGCGCGCCTATGCTGCCGAAGGTGCCGCCGTGCATGCGCTCGACATCCTGCCGTCGGAACGTGACGGGGCCCGCATCACCCATCATATCGTCGACGTGACGGACGAGACCGCCGTCGCCGCTGCCTTCGCCGCGATCGAGGCGGCGGAGGGGCAGATCGACGTGCTCGTCAACAATGCCGGAATCATCACCCTTGCCCCGGTCGAGGAGATCGCTGTCGAAGCGTGGGACAGGCTGATCGCCGTCAACCTCCGCGCCGCGTTCCTCTGCATCCGCGCCGTCGCCCCCGGCATGAAGCGGCGGCGGCGGGGGGCGATCATCAGCATGTCCTCCAACGCCGGGGTGCGCGGGGGGCTGCATGAGAGCGCCTATTGCGCGAGCAAATTCGGGCTCGAAGGTATGTCGCGCGCCCTCGCCCTCGAATTCGCTCCCTACGGTGTTTCGGTGAACACCATCACGCCAGGGCACCCGGTGCGCACGGCGATGAGCGAGACGACCTACAGCGAGGCGATGCGCGCCATCTGGAAGGACCCGGCAGAGCTCGCACCCGCCTTCATTCACCTCGCGCAGCAGGACGCCTCCGGCCTCAATGACCGGTATGTGCGGGCGTGGGACCTCGTGCAGGCACTTGCGCATGACACGGCCACGACGGAGTACAGGGCATGACGGATGCGATCACCGCCATCATCGGCATCAAGCACATGGCCTTCGCGGTGCGCGACGCCGATGCCGGCCTCGCGCGCTACGCCAGGCTCGCGGGGGGCCCGGCGCGCCCGCGGGTGGTCGACTGGCCAGGCTCGCGCACCCGCGTCGCGTTGTTCGAGCTCGGCGGGATCGAGCACCAGCTCTGCCAGTCGATGGACGAGGATGGCCGCTTCTCCACCTGGATCAGGGAGCGTGGCGGCGAGGGGCTGCACCACATCTGCTACGCGGTCAGCGACATCGACCGCGCGCTGGCCGATGCCCAGGCGAAGGGCGCGCGGCTCAGGATGTGCAAGGCCTGCAACGTGGCGGGCAGCCACCCTCATCCCGAGGGCTACGTTGCCTTCCTCGATGATGAAACGGCAGGCATCGAGCTCGAATTCATGCAGGTCTACACACCGGAGGAGGAGGAACGATACCGCGCGGTGAAGGGGATCTGATGGCGGCTTCGGAATGGATGGACCAGGGAAGGCGGGTGCAGTGAAGGCGTTGGCGATCGCGGGGCTTGGGCGGTGGGGCAAGGTGTTGGTCGATTCGGTGCGGGGAAAGAGCGACAAGCTCGGCTTCGTCGCAGCCGTTGTGCGTGACCCCGCACGGTCGGCAGCCGACGCCGCCGCACGCGGGCTTGCGGTGCACACCGACCTCGGGGCGGTGCTGGCCGACCCTGCGATCGACGGCATCGTGCTCGCCACGCCGCACTCGCAGCACACCGGGCAGATCATCGCCTGCGCCCGGGCAGGCAAGCCCGTGTTCGTCGAGAAGCCGGTGACCCTTACCCGTGCCAGCGCGGAGGAGGCGCTGGCAGCGGCGGATGAAGCCGGGATCATCGTCGCCGCGGGATTCAACCGCCGCTTCCTCTCTCCCATCGTCGCGCTGAAGGCGATGATCGAGGCAGGCACCCTTGGCACGATCCTGCATGTGGAGACGCATTTTTCCGGTAACGTCGCCGGCCGCTATCGCCCGGGCATGTGGCGGGTCGCGCCGGGCGAGAGCCCCGCAGGCGGGCTCGCCGGCTCCGGCATCCACCAGATCGACACGATCATCCACCTCGCCGGCCCCATCGCCGAGGTGCACGCCCTCTCGACCCGCCGCGTGCATGACTTCCTGATGGACGACACGACGATAGTGACGTTCCGGCTGGCCTCTGGCGCAGTCGCCTCGCTGCTGACGATCACCGCGACCGCCTCCACCTATCGCGTCGTCGTGTTCGGCACGCGCGGCAAGGCGGAGCTGAACGGCGGCGCCGAGCAGCGCGGCAGCGAGACGCTCGATGTCACCTTCACCTCCGGCGACACGGAACGGCGCCACTACGCGCCGTTCGACATCGAGCGGGCGGAGCTTGAGGCCTTCGCGGATGCGATCGCCGGAACGGCGCCCTATCCGGTCACGCGGGCAGAGCTGATCAACGGCGTGGCCGCGTTCGAGGCGGTGTCGCTCTCCGTCGCCGCCGGGCGGCCCATCGCGATCGCGCCATGACGGAGGGCGTCGTCCCGACGCCGGAGGAGGCGAAATCCCTCTGGGGCCTCGAGCCAGGCGCGCGGCACCTGAACCACGGCGCCTTCGGTGGCTGCCCGACGGAGCTCCTGGCGCACCAGGCAACGATCCGCGCGCGGATGGAACGCCAGCCGGCGCGCTTCTTCCTCAACGACCTGCCAAGCCTGCTGCGCGAGGCCGCAGCAGCGCTTGCGGCATTCGTCGGCACCGCACCGGAATGGCTCGGCTTCGTCGACAATGCCTCGACCGCCGTCAACGCCGTGGTCGCTTCTGCGCCGCTTGTGCCAGGTGATGAAATCGTCACGACAGACCACGTCTACAACGCCGTGCGGCAGACTCTGCGCCACCACGCCGCGCGGGCCGGGGCGAGTGTGATCGAGGCGCCCATCGGCATGCCCGTCACCACCAGCGAGGGTGCTGCTGCGGCGGTGACCGGCGCTCTCGGGCCACGCACGAAGCTCGTCGTGATCGACCATGTCGGCTCGCCATCGGCGGTCATCCTGCCGATTGCGCCGATCATCGCGGCGGCTCGCGGGCGAGGCATTCCCGTCCTCGTCGATGGTGCGCACGCGCCTGGGCTGCTGCCGCTCTCGATCGATGCGCTCGGGGCGACCTGGTACGCGGGCAACTGCCATAAATGGCTGTGCAGTCCGAAAGGCGCCGGATTTCTCGCGGTGGCCCAGGATGCGCCGTGGGAGGTGCACCCGACGGTCATCTCCCACGCCTATGGCCAGGGCTTCACGGCCGAGTTCGACAAGACCGGCACGCGCGACCCCTCAGCATGGCTCACCGTTGCCGAGGCGATCCGCTTCCACCAGCGCATCGGCGGGGCTGCGCTACGTATGCGCAACGATACGCTGGCACAGGCATCGGCAACTGCGCTCGCGGCAGACATCGCCACGCCGCTTGGCGCGCCCGCCGACATGTTCGCAGCGATGGCCACCATCCGCCTCAGCGGCAGCGCACTGCCCGGCATCGACAGGCTCGCGCCCGACTGGCCGACCGCGGGGCTGCTGCGCAACGCGCTGTGGGAGTGTGCCCGCATCGAGGCGCCGGTGATGGCGCTCGGCGGGGCGCTCTGGCTCCGGCTCTCCGTGCAGGCCTATGTCGCACCGGCTGACCTCGATGGCCTCGCGGCACCGCTGGCCGAGGCGGTGGCGATCGTCGCGGGGCGCGCCGCCGCATGATTGCCTACGTCCTCTCGCGCCTTTGGCAGGCAGCCCTCGTGATGCTCGTCGTCATCGGGCTTGCCTTCGTGCTCTTCACCTACCTGGGTGACCCCGTCGTCGGCATCCTGGGTGCTGACTCGAGCGAGGCCGCGCGGGCCGCGATCCGCAGCGAGCTCGGGCTCGACAGGCCCATGCCGGTGCAGTTCCTCGACTATCTCGGCCGCGTGCTTTCCGGCGATTTCGGGGTCAGCTACCGCCTCGGCCGACCTGTCGACGTGATCCTGGCGGAGCGTGTGCCGGCGACGGTGGAGCTTGCGCTGGCCGGCATGGCGCTCGCGCTGCTGCTCGGCATTCCGCTCGGCATCCTCACGGCCCTTCGTCGCCGCAGCGCCGGTGCGCAGGCGCTGCTTGGCGTCTCGCTGCTTGGCATCTCGGTGCCGTCATTCTTCATGGGCGTCCTGCTGATCTGGTTGTTCAGCGTCACGTTCGACCTGCTGCCGAGCTTCGGGCGTGGCGAGACCGTCGACCTCTGGGGTTGGAGCACCGGGCTGCTGACGCTGAGCGGCTGGCGTTCGCTGATCCTGCCCGCCATCACGATCGCTGTGTTCCAGATCGCGATGATGATGCGCCTCGTGCGCGCCGAGATGCTCGAGGTGCTGCGGAAGGACTTCATCCGCTTCGCCCGCGCGCGGGGATTGAGCGACCGCGCGGTGCATCTCCGCCACGCGCTCCGCAACACGCTCGTGCCGGTGGTGACGATCGCGGGCCTCCAGCTCGGCTCGGTCATCGGCTTCGCGGTGATCACCGAGAGCGTGTTCCAGTGGCCGGGCCTTGGCCTCCTGTTCCTGCAATCGGTGGCGGCCGCCGACGTGCCGGTGATGTCGGCCTACCTTGTGCTGATCGCTGCCGTGTTCGTCACGATCAACCTCGTGGTCGACCTCCTCTATCTCTGGATCGACCCCAGGCTGCGCGCCGATGGCGGGCTGGAGGCAGCACGCCGATGACGGATGTCCTGACCCGGGCATGGCAGTCCGACATCGCCTTCGAGTTCCGCCGCTCGCCCGCCGCGATCGGTGCCGCCGCGGTGCTGCTGCTGTTCCTCGCCGCCGCCGTGGTGCCAGATGCGCTCGCCCCGGTGCCGGTGTTCGACCTGACGCGCATCGCGCTGCGCGATGCCTTCCTGCCGCCGGCGTGGATGGAGGGGGGGTCGCCTGCCTTCCTGCTCGGCACCGATGCGCAGGGGCGTGACCTGCTGTCGGCCATCATCTATGGCGCACGGGTGTCGATGCTTGTCGGCGCCGCATCCGTCCTGCTCTCGGTGCTGATCGGCGTGCCGCTTGGGCTGATCGCGGGCTATCGCGGTGGCTGGGCGGACGCCCTGATCATGCGCGCGGCCGACATCCAGCTCACCTTCCCCGCCATCCTGGTTGCGGTGATCTTCGATGGCATCGCGCGCGCGGCCCTGGGTGGCGTGGCGCATGAGCGGCTAGCGGTGCCGCTGCTCATCCTGGCCATCGGCATCACCGGCTGGGTGCAGTATGCCCGCACGGTGCGGGGGGCGACGATGGTCGAGCGCGGGCGTGACTATGTGGCGGCAGCGGCGCTCATCGGCCGCAGGCAGGGGGCGATCATGCTGCGCCACATCCTGCCCAACGTGCTGACACCCGTGCTCGTGCTGGCCACGATCAACCTCGCAGTGGCGATCATCCTGGAGGCGACGCTTTCCTTCGTCGGCCTCGGCATCCCGCCGACGCAACCCTCCCTTGGCACATTGATCAGAGTGGGCAACGATTACCTTCTGTCGGGGGAGTGGTGGATCGTCATCTTCCCCGGCATCGCACTCCTGCTCCTCGTCCTCGCGGTGAACCTGCTGGGTGACTGGTTGCGGGATGCGCTCAACCCCGCCCTGCAATGATGGCGGGGGACGACAGGGAACGCGATGGACGGCATGGCGAAACGGGAACGAGGGGCATGACGATGCGTGGAACAGGACTGACGGGGGCGCGCCTCGGTGCCGCCCTTCTTGCGGCAACGATCACGGCCGGCGCCGCGGAGGCGGCAACGCTGCGCGTCGGCGTCCAGGCCGATGCGGGGACAATGGACCCCCAGGCACAGAACATACAGACGACGCTGACGCTGCATGCGATGGTTTTCGACGCGCTGGTCACACGCGACAGGCAGCTGAAGCTCGCCCCCGGCCTCGCGACACGGTGGGAGTTGGTGAACCCGACCACCTGGCGCTTCCATCTCCGCCCCGGCGTCCGCTTCCACGGCGGCGAGGCCTTCGGCGCCGATGACGTGAAGTTCAGCATCGAGCGTGCCAAGGCCGCGAGTTCGCAGTTCCAGATCTTCGTTGCAAAAATCAAGGAGGTCGTCGTCGTCGATGACCTCACCGTTGATCTCGTGACGGATGGGCCCGACCCGCTGGTGCCCGACAAGCTCACGTACATCTTCGTGATGGATCGTGGCTGGGCAGAGCAGCACAGCGTGCGCGAGCCGCAGAACCTGCGCACGCGGCAGGAGACGCACACCGCGCTGAACGCCAACGGCACGGGCCCCTTCATCCTGCGCACGCGCGAGCCTGACAGCCGCACGGTGCTCGAGCGCAACGGCAGCTATTGGACACCGATCGAGGGCAACGTCACCCGTGTCGAATGGCGACCGATCGCCAATGACCCGACGCGCATCTCCGCCCTTCTCTCGCGCGAGCTCGACCTCGTGATCGATGTGCCGACGCAGGATGTCGCGCGGCTGCAGCGTGACCAGAACCTCCGCGTCGAGCGGGCCGATGAGTTCCGCACCATCTTCTTCGGCTTCGACCTGAAGAACGAGCAGCTGAAGTATGGCCAGCCGGGCGGCGGCAATCCATTCCGGGACAGGCGGGTGCGCGAGGCGGTGTCTCGTGCGATCGACATCGCCTCGATCCAGCGAGCGACGATGCGCGGCCTCGCCACGCCGACGGGCCAACTGCTCGCACCCGGCAATGTCGGGTATGACCCTGCCCTCGATGCGCGCCTCCCCTACGACCAGGCGGCAGCGCGGCGGCTGTTGCAGGAGGCGGGCGTGCCGCAAGGATTCGCGTTCACGCTCGACTGCCCGAACGACCGCTACGTGAACGACGAGCAGGTGTGCCAGGCTGTCACCGCCATGCTGAACCAGGTGGGGTTCAACGTGTCGCTGAACCTGATGCCGCGCGCACGCTATTTCCCAAAGCTGTGGGAGCGTGACACCTCGATGTTCATGATGGGCTTCAACTCGCCCTATTTCGACGGCATGTACGCGCTCGAAACGCTGCACATGACCCGGGCCGACCCGGAGGGCATCTTCAACTACTCGCTCTACAGCAACCCCGAGATCGACGCGATGATCCGTGCGGCCCGCGACGAGACCGACCTTGCCAGGCGCGAGACGCTGATGAAGGCCGCGTGGAAGCGCGTGACGGAGGAGCGGATCTACATTCCGCTCTATCACCAGGTTCTCGTCTGGGCGATGCGCACCAACGTCGTCGCACCGCTGCGGCCGGACAACTGGCTCGAGATCCGCTGGGTGAAGGTGAACTGATCTGCTGCGCGGGCGGACAGACCCGCCCGCGCACCTCCTCGTACAGGACCATGCAGTGACAGAGACGTCCCGCTTCCGCATCGGCATCGATGTCGGCGGCACATTCACAGACTTCGTCGTGGCCGACATGGCGCAGGAGCGGTTCCTGTTCCACAAGGAGCCCTCCGTCCCATCCGACCCGTCTCTCTCAGTCGAGCGCGGCATGGCGGCGATCTTCGCCGAGCATGCGATCATGCCCGGCGCGGTGGAACTCGTCGTGCACGGCACCACGATCGGTCTCAACGCGATCATCCAGCGGCGCGGCGCGCGGATGGCGATGGTGGTCTCGCGCGGCAACCGCGACGTGCTCGAGATCGCCCGACTGAGGCTGCCCTCGTCCTACGATTTCACCGTGCCGCGCGAGGTGCCGCTGGTGCCGCGGCGACTCATGTTCGAGGTGCCGGCACGGCTGCGTGCCGATGGGCATGTCGAGGAGCGACCCGATGCCGCCTCGCTCGACAGCATCGCTGCCGCCATCGCGGCGGCGCGTGTCGATGCAGTGGCGGTGATGCTGCTGAACGCCTACCGCGACCCAACGCTCGAACGCGAGGTGGCCGATGCGCTCCGCGCGCGACTGCCAGGAGTGCCGGTGACGGAGAGCTCGGTTCTCTGGCCGGAGGTGCGCGAGTATGAGCGCGCGCTGGTCGGCGGGCTCAACGCCTACATCCAGCCGCTGATGACGGCCTACTTCGACAGGCTGAAGGCGCGCGTCGAGGGCCTGGGCGTGCGCGGCCCGATCTACATCACCGCCAACAACGGGGGCACGCTGTCGCTGGAAACGGCGCGCGCACGGCCGATCGATACCGTTCTGTCCGGCCCTGCCTCAGGCGTCGTGGCGGCAACGCGGATCGGTGCGGCAGCGGAGCGGCGCGAGCTCGTCACGATCGACATGGGCGGCACCTCGGCCGACATCTCGATCGTCCAGGCCGGCGTTCCCGAATTCACCACCGCGACGTTCGTGGGCGACTTCCCGCTGATGATGCCGGTGGTCAATGTCGGCGCGATCGGTGCCGGCGGCGGCTCGATCCTGTGGGTCGACGCGCAGGGCGTGCTGAAGGTGGGCCCCGCCTCTGCCGGTGCCGATCCTGGCCCGGTCTGTTACGGCCGCGGCGGCACTGAGCCGACGATCACCGATTGCTATGTCTCGCTGGGCATCGTTGATCCCACGCGCTTCCTCGGCGGGCGCATGCAGCTTGATGCCACCGCGGCGCGCGCGGCCCTCGATGGCCTCGCTGAGCGGCTCGGCATCGCGGGGGATGACCGTGCACTCGCGGCGGCAGAAGCGGCGCTCAGGGTTGCGAGTGCCAAGATGGCGACGGAACTGACCAAGCTGATGGCGACCGCCGGCGTTGATCCGCGCCGCTACGCGCTGGTCGCCTTCGGCGGCGCTGGGCCCACGCATGCGAACCTGCTCGCCGAGGAGGCGGGGCTTGCCGCCGTGCTGGTGCCGACGGCCCCGGGCACCTTCTGTGCGCTCGGCGCCATCCTCGCCGACGTGCGGCGTGACTATGTGCGCACCGCCCGCCACCTCGTCGTGCCGCCAGAGGCAGCCGGGGTGGATGAGTGGCCGAAGGTCGCTGCCGTGATCGCAGCACTTGAAGCCGAGGCGCTCGGCTGGATCGCGCAGGAAGGGGCGCTGGTAGGCGCGCACGGCCTCGTCGTCTCGCTCCGCGTGCGCTACCCCGACCAAGCCTACGAGCTCGAGATCATCGTTCCGGAATCCGAACGCGCTGGGCTCGGCGCACGCTCTCTCGCCGCCCTCTTCCATGCTGAGCACCAGCGCCTCTACGGCTTCGTGGAAGCCGCGAGCCCCGTGCAGGTCACGACCGTGCGCCTCGGCGTGATCGGACGGGTTCCGCCCGTCTCGCTGCCGAAGGCGCACGCTTCGGTTCCCACCGTCTCGGGCACACGCATGATCCGCCATCGCGGACGGGAGATCGCGGCGGCGGTGTACGAGCGCGCAGCCATCGGCGCAGGCAGCGTGATCGATGGCCCCGCCATCGTCGAACAGCCCGATACGACTGTGTGGATCCTGCCCGGCTGGCGGGCCGAGGCCGATGCGCTCGGCACGCTCCATCTCGCCAAGGGGGCGGCAGCAGTACCGCGCGAGGCAATGCTCGCGGAGGCAGCGCGATGACGCCCGATCCCGTCCTGACCGAGATCTTCTTCCACAAGGTGACGGCCATCACCGAGGAGATGGCGATCACGCTGCAACGCACCGCCCGCACCACCTACGTGAAGGAGGCAGGCGACTTCGGCTGCGCGCTCGCGACACCCGCGGGTCGGTTCTTCGCCTACCCCAAGGTTCTCGGGGTCTCCGGCTTCCTCGACAGCAACGTCGCCCCAGCACTGGCGCACGTCCCTGACCTCGAGCCGGGCGACGTGGTGATCACCAACCACCCCTATGCCAGCGAGGGCCTGGCGAGCCACATGCCCGACCTGCACCTCATCCGCCCCATCTTCGCGGATGGGCGGATCGTTGCGCATGCCTGGGATTTCATCCACTCGGCCGATATCGGCGGCGGCGTGCCCTCCTCCATCTCGCCGCGCTTCTCCGACCTGTTCCAGGAGGGCTTCCAGATCCCGCCCGTGAAGCTCGTGAAGGCGGGGCGGATGAACGAGGATTTCCTGACCCTCTACCGCGCGAACTGCCGTGTGCCCGAGGTGAACATGGGCGACATCAAGGCGATGCTCGCGGCTCTGCTCGTCGGCGAGCGCCGCGTGCACGACCTCGTCGACCAGCTCGGCGTCGAGGGCTTCCTTGCGATGCAGCGCGATCTCGTGAACTACGCTGCCGCCAAGGCGCGCGCGGTGCAGCGCCTGATCCCCGACGGCACCTGGGAGTTCTGGGACCTGCTCGACGACGATTACGTCTCGAAGGTGCCAGTGCGCGTCCGCTGCCGGATGACGGCGAAGGACGGCGCGGTCCATCTCGACTTCACCGGTTCTGACCCGCAGGTGGCCGCCGCCTATAACATTCCGACGGGCGGCAAGCGCCATCCCTGGCTCACGCTCAAGCTGATGCACTTCGTGTTCAGCCATGACCGCACCATCCCCATCAACCACGGCATGTTCGAGCACGTCACGGTCGAGGCGCCCGCGGGCACCATCGTGAATCCTGAGCCGCCCGCGGCCGTCGGCATCCGCAGTGCGACCGCGATCAGGCTGAACGAGGCGATCGTCGGCGCTCTCACCCGTGCGAAGCCCGGGCTGATGCCAGCACCCTCCGGCGGCATCATGATCCCCTCGGTGCTCGTGGAGCAGGACCCGCGGACTGGGCGGCGCAACGTCATGGTGCTGCAATCGCTCGTCGGCGGCACAGGCGGGCGTGAGGGGGCGGATGGCGTCGATGGTCGCGACAGCTCTCTCGCCAACCAGCGCAACACCCCGATCGAGAAAACGGAGGAGGAGGCAGCGGCGATCATCACCGAATACGCGCTCCGCCCCGACAGCGGCGGAGCAGGGCGCTGGCGCGGCGGCACGGGGGTGATCTTCTCGGTGCGCATCGCGCGCGAGGGCAGCGCCGTGCTCGGCCGCGGCATGGAGCGGTTCGTGTTCCGGCCCTGGGGCATCGGCGGCGGCAGGCCAGGGTTGCCCGCACGCGTCGTCGTCAATCTCGGGCGTGAGGGTGAGCGCGAGCTCGGCAAGCTCGACGTGTTCCACCCACGCCCCGGCGATGTGGTCACGATCATGACACCCGGCGGTGGCGGCTTCGGCGACCCGCTGGAGCGCCCGGCGGCGGATGTCCTCACGGACGTGCTTGACGGCCATGTGAGCCTCGGCGTCGCACTGCGTGACTATGGCGTTGTCATCTCAGGCGAAACGATCGACGCGGCCGCGACGCTCGCCGAGCGTGCGCGCCTCGCCGCGTTGCGCGGCCCCCTGCCCGCCTTCTCCTTCGGGCCGGAGCGCGAGGCATGGGAAGCGGTGTTCGACGATGCCGCGATGCTCCGCCTCAACGCCGCGCTCATGCGCATCGGCGCGCACGCGCGCAGCGAGCGGCGCCGCGCCATCTTCGAGGCGGTGATCCCGGGGCTGCCGCGTGCCGGCACCGTGCCGCTCGACGAGCTGGTGGGCGACGTCGCGGAAGCCCGCGCGCGGCTTGCCCGCGAGATCGATTCGCTCGAAGCCGCGCTTGCCGGCCGTGCGGCGTGACCCACACCCAGGACCACCCAGAGAGGACGCGATGACCGAACGACGCCACGACCTCTATCTGCTGACGCCAGGCCCGCTCACCGTCGCACCCGAGGTGAAGCGCGAAATGCTGGCCGATCGCAGCCCGAACGCGGAGCCACACAGCGCGCTGACGGCGATGGTGCGTGACTACATGCTCGAACTCTGCAACGGCCGTGGCACGCATGAATGCGTGCCGATCCAGGGCAGCGCCACCTACGCGATCGAGGCCGCGTTCCACGCCTTCGTGCCGCGCGACGGCAAGCTGCTGGTGATCCAGAACGGCTTCTACGGCATGCGGCTGCGCGAGATCGCCGAAGGCATCGGGCTTGCCGTCACCGCGCTCGAATTCCCCATGCTGCCGCTGCCGACGGGGACGGACATCGAGGCAGCACTCGCGGCCGACCCCGCGATCACCCACATCGTACTCTGCCATGTCGATACCGGAACAGGCATCCGCAACCCCGTCGAGGAAATCGCCGCAGTGGCGAGCCGGCGGGGCGTCGGCGTTCTGGTCGATGCGGTCGCCTCCTTCGGCACATTCCCGCTCGACGCTGCGGCGCTTGACCTCACGGCGATCATGATCTCGCCCAACAAGGGGCTGGAGGGCGTGCCCGGCATCGGCATCGTCGTTGCCAAGCGCAGCGAACTCGAGGAGGCCAAGGGGCGCTCGCCATCCGTCGTGCTCGACCTCCATGCGCAGTGGCGCTTCCTCGAGGAGAAGGGCAACCAGTGGCGCTGGACACCGCCGACGCATGTGATCGGCGCGCTCGGCAAGGCGATCGAGCGGCACCGCGCCGAGGGCGGCGCAGCACCAAGGCTCGCGCGCTATCGGGCCAACTGGCGGCGCCTCGTCGATGGCATGCGCCAGCGCGGCTTCGCCACCCTGCTGCCCGACGAGGCGGCAGCCCCCATCATCGCCACCTTCCACGACCCGGCTGACCCGGCCTACGACTTCCGGAAGTTCTACCTGGCGATGGAGAAGCGCGGCTTCATCATCTTCCCGGGGCGGCTCACCGCCGCCGGAACGTTCCGCATCGGCCTGATGGGCGACCTGGTCGAGAGCGACATCACGCTGATCCTCGAGGCGATCGACGAGAGCCTCGCCGAGCTCGGCGTCGCCTCGTTCGCGCCGCGCGACGAGGGGGCAAGCGCGCCGGCAGCGGCATGACGGCGCCACGACGGGTCCTGATCCTCGACCCGCAATTCACCGACACGCCCGATATCGAGCGTGCCGTGCTCGGGCCCGGGCCGGAGATCGCGGTCTGGCGGCCCGATGGCGCAGCCCCACTCGACCCAGCCGTGCTCGCCGGTGCGGAGGTGGTGATCAACTGCCGCAGCCGCCACCGCATCCCCGCCGCGTTCGTCGCACGGATGGATCAGGCGCGCCTCGTGGTCCAGGCCGGCGTTGGCTTCAACCACATCGACCTCGAGGCCTGTGCTGCGCGCGCCATCGCCGTGTGCAACACGCCCGACTACGGCACGATGGAGGTGGCCGACCATGCGCTCGCGCTGATGCTCACGCTGATGCGCGGCACGGCGGCGCATGATGCGCGGCTCAGGGCGCGCGAAAGCGCGTGGGCGACGACGGAGCTTGCCCTTCCCCCCGTCCGCCGCCTGCGCGGGCTCGTGTTCGGCATCGTCGGGCTCGGCCGCATCGGGCTTGCCGCGGGGCTGCGCGCACGCGGCTTCGGCCTCGATGTCGCGTTCCACGATCCTGGCCTGCCGCCAGGGGCAGAGCTCTCGATGGGCTTCCGCCGCCACCGCACGCTCGCCGGCCTTCTCGCCGAGGCGGACATCGTGAGCCTGCACTGCCCGATGACGGAGGAAACTGCGGGGCTGATATCCGGCCGCACGCTCGCACTGATGAAGCGCGGCGCGGTGCTGATCAACACCGCCCGCGGCGGCATCGTCGATCTCGACGCGGTGGACGCCGCCCTGCGCACTGGCCAGCTTGGCGCGGCAGGGCTCGATGTGCTGCCGACCGAGCCGCCCGACCGATCCCATCCGCTCATCGCTGCCTGGGCAAAGGGCGAGGCCTGGCTTGAGGGCAGGCTGATCATCACGCCGCACGCGGCCTTCTATACGCCGGAGAGCCTCGCCGACATGCGTCGCCTCTCGGCCCAGGCGGCAGCGGATTATCTCAACGACGGCACCCTGCGCGCCTGCGTGAACCTCGACGCCCTTCGCCGCCACGGCAACGCGCCTGCATGACCTGGGCGGCGAGCGCGCTCCGCCGGCTCGGGGCGACGGGGTGCGCCGCCGGCAGCACGACCTGCCGCACGATCGCGCATCACGCCCGCACGATCACCTCGAACCCATTCCACAAGCGAGACCGCGCCGTGGTCCCGCATAGCGGCGGTGGATCTCCTTGCTGGCGGTCGGCACCGCCAGGACGAACCCATCGACATACATCGCGTTTCCCCTCCGCCTCGCCGCGCCGACGCGATGGCGGCACCCGCGGGGTGATCTGCCTTGCACCAGCCGCAGGCGCCTTCCCGGCCGCCGCTCCGATTGCGTTCCAGTAGCGGTCGGTCTCCGCCTGGTCGTCGGTCGCTATCTGGGGCCAATTCTCGCTGATGGTGGCCCTGAACCAGCCGGAGCCACCGCCGATCGGGCGCCTCGCCCCGTTCCTGGCGATGGACGCCTCGACGCTGACGGCCGCGGCGAAGCCGCTCGCGCGCCGGGGCCTGCTGCGCCTCGTGCCCGACACGGAGGATCGCCGCTCGCGCCGCGTGCGGATCACGCCGGAGGGGGTGGCGCTGCTCCTTGAGGCGATCCCGGTCTGGCGGGTGACGCATGCCGCGCTTGATGCGCAGAGCGGGCCGGGCACGACGGACGCTCTGCGGCAGGGGTTTGCCAGGATCGGCTAGGATGCCGCTGCCTTCGAGGTGGTTCGCCTGCGCCCGTCATGGCCGCACGCAGCCCGAGCGATCAGCGATGGTCGCTTTCGGTCAGCCCCTCGGGAACGCAATCCGGTTCGCGCGCCCGCCACGCCTTGTAGAGCGCCCTCCGCCGGCGCGGCGGGTGCGCTTCCAGCACATCGGCGCTTCGGATGCGATCGAGCCGGAAATGGCGGAAGTCGTCGCGCAGTTCGCACCAGGCGGCGAGAACCTGCGTGGTCTCGTAGATGGCGAGTGCCACGGGCCAGACCGTCCGTTGGGTCGCGGTCGCCGTCGCGTCCGCATACGTGAGGTTCAGCTTGCGCTCGCGTCGGAGCGCCCGGCGGATGACGTCAGGGTCGATCGTCATCTCCTCGCCGGGGTCGATTGCCCCGACGAGCAGGCCCGAGCGGTCGAGCATCTCGCGCACCTCGTCAGGCGCCACCGCTTCGATCTTCGCCAAGGCGCTGCGCGCCGAGGCCTCCATCGCGAAGTCCCGCCGTCGCGCGACCCACGAGACGCCGATCAGGATCGCCTCGATCTCGTCGGGCGTGAACATCAGAGGTGGAAGCAGGAAGCCGGGACGCAGGACATAGCCGAACCCCGCTTCGCCCTCGATCCGGGCGCCTTGGGCGCGCAGGACGTTGATGTCGCGATAGAGGGTGCGGACCGAGACCCCCAAGGCCGCGGCCAAGACCTCCCCGGTGACGGGCCTCCGCCGACCGCGCAGATCCTGCAGCAGGGCAAGGAGACGTTGCGCGCGGGACATGAGGAACTCCTGCGGCATGGCCGACTCTTCCGTCAAGTGCAGCCTCTCGCCGAGATTCGAGCCTGTCCGGGCCGGCCGGCCGCGTCCTCCTGTCATGCCCTGTCAGTCGCGCATGGCACAACACGGCGTGTCGAATTCCGCAGACACGAAACGCGGCAGCATGAGGGGAGCCTTTCGATGCAGAAGACAACCATCAACCCGTGGCCGTGGTCCGTCGGCCTTGGCTACAACCAGGGCGTGGTCGTCTCGGGTCAGACCCGCACGCTTCATTGCGCCGGTCAGACCGCGACCGACGGCGCCGGCCAGCCGCAGTGTCCGGGCGACATGGCCGCGCAGATCGGCCTTTGCCTTGACAACCTGCAAGCCGTGCTGGGGCAGGCCGACATGACGCTAGCCGACGTTGTGCGGCTGACGATCTACGCCACCGACGTCGATCAGCTGTTTCAACACTACGGCGTGCTGGCGGGGCGGTTGGGCGCGGCCGAAGCGGCGCCGCCGACGACCGTGCTCGGCGTGACCAGGCTGGCGGTCCCCGGCCTGATGGTCGAGATCGAGGCGACCGCAGTCTCGTGAACCGATCCGTCGACGGCGAACGCGACGCGCTGTCGTCCACGGCACGTCGCCAAGCGGGACGCGCCTTGATATGCGTTGCGGCATCGATGAGGGGGCGGGGCGCGCCGATGACGCCGGAACGGTTCAATCAAGTCTGCGGATCGCTGCCGCACGCCGTGCATGTCGTGCAGTTCGGCGGCGCGGACGTGTGGAAGATCGGCGGCAAGCTGTTCGCCGCGATGTGGGACACGTCTGGGTGTGCGTCAGAGACGTGCTGGCCGGCGGGGATCGGCGTCTCGATCTCACCGCCGAAGGTCAGGTAGCGCTCGGTTCCATCCGCCGGCCGCACCTCCAGGTCACCGCTGATCCGGGCGACGTCGAATGCGGCGACCGGGATCGCGAACGCGGCGGACAGCGCGTTGCAGAGATCGACCAGCGGATGCCGCCGCGGCAGGGAGCCCTCCTGCCGCAGCCGCCGCAAGAGCGCCTCGGAGGCGCAACGATACTGCGTCGGCTTGAGCCCCATCCGCGAGAACGCCCGGCGCCAGGCCTGAATGGCAGGCAGGCTCGCTCTCGGGTCTGCCAGCCAGCCGCCCCTGCGCCTGAGCGGTCAACCGCGTCACGGCGTCGGATGTATCGGCGCCCGCGTCTACTGGGCTGAACCGAACTACGCCGGCAACAAGCTCAGGGTAACTGCTCCAGATCTCCTGCCCACGACGAAAACGCATAACGTGTTCGCACCTCTTGTGGCTGCCAGGCGCAAAGCGGAACTTCGACCCCGTCCGTCGTCTTGGACAATGTTGCAACCATCAGCCTCCATGTGCCGGGCGCAGTCGTGGTATTCAGGGTTGATGATTCAGGAGCGCATCATCATCCAACGCTGCTTCCTGCCGGGGCTCGGCGCGACCCGGGCCGCGAGCGCACTCGCGTTCGGCCGCCATACGCACGACCAGTTCGGCATTGGCGTGCTGAACCAAGGCGCGCAGCGCTCGGCAAGCGGACGGGGCCCGGTCGAGGCCATCGCCGGCGAGGTGATTACGGTCAATCCGGGCGAAGTGCATGACGGCGCGCCGCTGGGCGGGCCACGCGCATGGCGGATGCTGTACCTCGACCCGACCCTGGTCACTCGCGCCGCCACCGAGGCCGGCATGCCCGGCTCCGAGTCGATCGCTTTCGCGCAACCGGTGATCCGCGACGCGGCGCTCGCCGCCCTCGTCTTGCGGACGCACGCCCTCGCGACCGACCCGGCCGCGGACGGGCTCGCGCGCGAGACAGCGCTGGTGGAGCTGCTCGACACGGTGCTGCGCCGGCACGCCTCACACCGATCGCGCGCCGCGCTGCCCGCCGCGATCGCACGTGCGAGGCGCCGCATCGACGACGACCCGGCAGCCGACACGACGCTCGCTGACCTTGCTGCCGAGGTTGGGCTCAGCCGGTTCCAGTTGCTCCACGGCTTCCGGCGCGAGACTGGCCTGCCGCCGCACGCTTACCGTATCGTCCAGCGCGTGCTGCGCGCACGCGGCATGATCCGTGCGCGCGTGCCGCTCGCCGAGATCGCCGCCGCACTCGGCTTCGCCGACCAGAGCCACATGAACCGCGCCTTCCTGCGTGTCACGGGCGCCACGCCCGGCGCCTGGGCCGCCGCGCGGGCCTGAGGCGTCTGCAACCCCGTCCAAGACCAGATCGCCCCACACGCGTCTTCTCGCGCCCAGCAAAGGGGGTGTGGCGTGCGGGACAGGATGGTGGGCTTCGCGCTGTGTGGCGCGGCGATGGTCACGGTGGGCAGCACCGTGGTGGCAAGCAAGGTGATCGGCGCGGGCATGCCGCCTTTCACGGCAGCGGCGTTGCGCTTCGCGATCGCCCTGCCGGTGTTCCTGCTCCTGTTGCGGCTTGCAGGAGAGGGCTTACCGCGACCCAGTGTGCGCGACGGGGCGCTGCTGGTGACGCAGGCGGCCCTCGGCAGCGTCGGCTACATGCTGCTGCTTGTCATCGGCCTGCGCTTCACTGCGGCCGCGGATGCGGGCGTGGTCGCCGGCAGCCTGACCGCCATGGTCGCCCTGTTGGCCTGGGCGCTCCTGCGCGAACGGCCGTCGCGCCTGCAGATGAGCGCGATCGCGCTGGCGAGCGGCGGCGTCGCGCTCGTCACCGCCGGAAGCGAGGGCAGGACGCTACGCGTCGACGGGGCTGCGCTGCTCGGCAACCTGCTTGTCCTTGCCGCCGTGGCATGCGAGGCGGCCTTCCTGCTCCTCAACAAGCGGCTGCGTGTTCCGGTCGCCCCATTGGCACTCTCGACGACGATGACCGGGTTGGGCCTCGCGCTCGCGGTGCCCTTTGCACTGTTGGAACGGCCGTGGCAGGTCGAGATGTCGCACGCCGCGCTCCTGGCAGTCGTCTGGTACGCCGTCGTGCCGACCGTCGGGGGCTTCTTGCTGTGGTATGCGGGCGCGCGGAGGCTCAGCGGTGCGCAGGCCGCGCTGACCACGGCCGTGCTGCCGGTCTCCGCCGTAGCATTGGCGGCCTCCGTGCTCGGCGAGGCGGTGTCGCTCGTCCAGGGCTTCGGGATGCTGTGCGTGCTGGCCGCGGTGATGCTCGGGGCACTCCCCGACCGACAGCGTTAGCCGGACAGCTGGATGGTCGCGGCCAGCAGGTCAGCGACGTCCAACTGCCCGAACCGCCACCGCAGGTGAAGCGCCAGCCGTCGAGCCACCTCACGGCCGCGTGCCTCGCGGAAGAACGGCGGCGTGACGTTCAAGCCGTCGCCGATGAGATCCTCCGGACGCAGCCCGGACTGCGCCCGGCCCACTATCTCGCCTCGCGCGGCATCAGGTGGATTCAGGGATTTTCCGACGAGACCATGGCGGCAGCCAGGCGAAGGTGAGCACGTAGCTGCTTTCGAAACTCGCGCCGGCCTCTTCGAACTGGGCGCGGCGCTCGGCGTCGACCAGGGCGGAGACCGGATCGGGGAAGGTGCTGGCGGCGTAGCCGCGCGCCGGCACCCGCTACGCCTCCGCGAAGACTGCCCAGCCGGACCCGAGGCGGCGCAGTGCGCTGTTCAGCCGCGCGGCGGTGGAGGCGAGCTCGGACGGGGGGGCGCTGTCCAGGTCCGGGCCGCGGAAGTGGGCGCTGCGCTGGAACGAGCCGTCCTTGTTCAGCACCACGCCGGGTGCCACCAGGGCGGCCCAGGGGAGGAAGTCTGCGAGGGTCTGGGGGTGTGCTTGCGATATTCGGAAAGGTTCAGCATGACGCCTGCCTTGCCGTGATGCTGGAGGGAGCAGCGTGCTCTACGTCTTTCCGCCTGGCACCCGTGTTGTCGTGCGGCGTCGCTATGAACGCCCCTATCCTGATCCGATCTGCGTTCGTGCTGGCGACATTGTGCAGGTTGACCGGAAGCAGACTGAGACGACCGATCTGTTTGGCTGGCTGTGGTGCCGTGGGCCCGACGGGCGCGCGGGTTGGACGCCGGAAGCGTGGATTGAGCTCAAGGGCGACACGGGGCGCATCACGCGCGACTTTTCCGCGCTGGAATTGGACGTCGATGCGGGCGAGCAGCTGATCGCCCTTTTTGGCGAGAGCGGCTTCCTGTTCGCGCGCAGGGCTACCGGCGAGGAGGGATGGCTGCCGGATGCGCTGGTCGATCTGGAGCCCACTCCACTGTTGGGCGCGGCGGATGGAACTCCGGATGGAACTCCGGCGCACAAGCGCATAACGATGAGATCGAGCGACAATGACCGACGCCTGGACGCTGCCACGTGAGCGGACCGCAAGATCGAGGGCTTTCGGTCGGGCGCCGCCTGATCTTCCTCGCTGCGCGCGACCGGGAGGTGGCGATCGTCGCGAAGGCAAGGCCAGCGCATGGGCAGTCGCGCTGCGCAGGTGGCAGGCGAGGATAGGCTTTATGCGCACCTAGCCCCGATTCGGGGCGCAGCACGGTGCTGCTACCTAATCTGCTACCTGGCGCCGCTCCGGTCACTGAGCCGGGCAGGCTAAGTATCTGAAAACTGGCGGACCCGAAAGGATTCGAACCTTCGACCTCTGCCTTCGGAGGGCAGCGCTCTATCCAGCTGAGCTACGGGTCCGTTTTGCCTTCGTAGCCGAAGCAGGCGCGGGTGGCAAACGCCGCGCCCGCCCGGCGGTCAGTCGTCGCGGTGGGTCCGCTCCATCCGCTCATGCCGCTCCTGAGCCTCGATCGACAGGGTGGCGATCGGGCGAGCCTGGAGCCGGCGGAGCGTAATCGGCTCGCCCGACTCCTCGCAGTAGCCATAGGTGCCGTTCTCGATTCGCTCGAGCGCCTGGTCGATCTTGCTGATCAGCTTCCGCGCCCGGTCGCGGGTGCGAAGCTCAAGCGCCCGGTCGGTTTCCGCGGAGGCACGATCGGTGATGTCAGGCTCCTGCATGCCGCCGTCCTGAAGGCTCGCGAGCGTCTCGTCGGCTTCCTTCAGCAGATCCGCGCGCCAACCGAGGAGCTTGCGACGGAAATACTCGAGCTGCTGCGGGTTCATGAACTCTTCGGCATCCGAGGGCCGGTAGTCGGGCGGCAACGTCACGATCATCTCTCGTCCCCTTGGGTACGGGCGATACCGCCCTTGGCCTCGCACCCCGGCCACACGCCGGGGTCGCGAGGCGGGCGGACTATACTCACGCGCCCCCATGCCGCCAAGCCTGCAATTGGAGCGGCAACCCATTGAGACAGAACGGTTTCAGTTGGCGGTCACGCCGGCCCTGCCCGCGATCGACCAAACTCCCCCGACGCTACAGGGCGCCGGCGTGCCTCGCCGTTGCCATCTCGAGCCGCGCGAGCTCGATCTTGGCGCGGAGGCTGACCGCCGCCACCAGCTCCGCCAGATGCGGGTCGGCGGCGAGCCGGGGCTGGTCGGAAAGGGAGGCTAGCGACGCAAGGCGGGCCGGCGAGATCGCCCCGCCCAGCATCGCGTGCTGCAGTGCGGCGAGTTGCTCGAGCATCGCATCCGCCCGCCCCCTGGCCTCGCGGTCACGCTCGCCTGCCTCGATCGTCTCCTGCAACGCGATCAGCGAGGCCGCGATCGACACGCCGTCAGCCGCCGCACTCTCGCGCGTTTCCGAGGCAGCACTCGCGCTGCCGTCGGTCGGCACGCGGAACCGCCCCTGCGCGCCGGGCGTCCTGCCGGGCCGCGCCTGCGAGGCGATCGGCCCATAGCCCGTGATCTTCACCATCACCCACCTCCAGGGCCGCCGACGACGGCAGCCCGACGAGACCGTTCTCCAGGGCGCACAGTGCCGATGGGCAGCTTCGTCCGCAATCGGCAGGTTTTGCCGGGTGCGCAACGGCCTGCCGCAGCGCGGAGCGCCAGGATTTCCGCGGGGTCCGGCGTGGCACGGCCGTTGCGATCACCGTGACGAACCAGGCCCTGTCACCAAAGGACCAGCGTGACCCCGATGCCTCGCCTCCTCGCCGCCCTCGTGATCGCCGCACTCCTCGCCCCCCTCGGAGCGATGGCGCAGGTGCGCATCAAGGACATCGCCGATGTCGAGGGCGTGCGACAGAACCAGCTCGTCGGCTACGGCCTCGTCGTCGGCCTCAATGGCACCGGCGACCGGATGGCGGCGGCACCCTTCACCCGTCAGAGCGTGATCGGCATGCTCGAGCGCCTCGGCGTGAACACGCGCGACCAGGAGCAGCGGCTCGACACCAAGAACATCGCAGCCGTCATGGTCACGGCCACCCTGCCGGCCTTCTCGCGCACCGGCTCGCGGATCGACGTCCATGTCGCCGCCCTCGGCGATGCGACAAACCTCACCGGCGGCACGCTGCTCGTCACCCCCCTGCTCGGCGCCGACGGCGAGGTCTATGCCGTCGCGCAAGGCCAGATCGCGACGGGCGCGATCGCCGCGCGCGGCGGGGCGCAGAGCATCGTCCGCGGGGTGCCGACGGCAGGCCGCGTTGCCTCCGGTGCGACGGTCGAGCGCGAGATCCCGTTCGAATTCGGCCGCTCCAACACGATGCGGCTGATGCTCCGCAACCCCGACTTCACCACGGCACGACGCATTGCCGCCGCGATCAACCGTTTCGCCCGCGGCAATGTCGCGCGGTCGACCGATCCGGGCACCGTCGCGCTCACGCTCAGCGGGGCAGCGGCGGCGGACATCGTCGGCTTCATCACCGACATCGAGCAGCTCCGCGTCGAGCCCGACCAGGTGGCGCGCGTGATCATCGACGAGGCCAACGGCATCATCGTGATGGGTGCGAACGTGCGCGTCTCCACCGTCGCGATCGCGCAGGGCAACCTCACCATCCGCGTGACCGAGACGCCGCAGGTGAGCCAGCCCAACGCCTTCGGCCAAGGCGAGACGGTGGTGGTGCCGCGCACCGAGATCGAGGTGCAGGACAACGCCAACCGGCGCCTCGGCGTGGTGCAGGGCAATGTCACGCTGCAGGACCTGGTGAGCAGCCTAAACGCGCTCGGCGTCGGCCCGCGCGACATGATCCAGATCCTCCAGGCGATCAAGGCAGCGGGTGCGCTGCAGGCAGAGCTCGAGGTGATGTGAGATGCAACTGGCCCGCAGCCCCGCGGCCGACGCCGCACTCCGTTCGCTGCCCGCCGCGCGCGTCAACGGCGCGGGCGAGGCGGCACTGCGCAAGACGGCGGAACAGTTCGAGGCCATGGCGCTCGGCGCGCTGATGCAGCCGATGTTCGAGGGCCTCGGGCGTGGCCGCGGCATCGGCGGCGGCGGCAAGGGCGAGGCCGCCTGGGCGCCCATGCTGGTGAACGAGTACGCGCGCATCACCGCCGCAAGCGGTGGCCTCGGGATCGGCGAGGTGGTGTTCCGCCACATGCTCGCGGCCCAGGAACGCGGCCAGGATGTGGGCGAGGCCGCAGCGCGATGACGACAACGACGACAGGGAGAGCGACCATGCTTCAGGCCTTGATTGCTGCCGGTGTGCGGCTGTCCGATCTGCTCGTCGCGGAGAACCGCGCACTGACCGAGCTTGATCTCGCGACGGCAGCCATGATCGCGCCCGAGAAGCGCCGTGCCGTCGAGGCCTTCACCGCTGCCGAGGCAGCGATGCGCAAGGCAGGCGGCCGCGCCGAGGGTGGTGACCGTGATGCGCTGACGGAACTCTCCTCGCGGCTGACTGATCTTGCCGCGGCGAACCGCAGGATGCTCGAGCGCGCGCTCTCGGCGCAGGATGCCGTCGTGCGAACCCTCACCGCAGCAGCGACGCCGAAGCCTGCGCTCTATGCACCGGCAGGCACCTCGCCAGGCCACAGCGCCCCGCCGCGGCCGATGGGGTTCGCGGCGAGCGCCTGAAGCACTGCTTTGCGGGGCCGTTTGTTACGGGCGTGGTGCGACGATTGATGCCGGCGTTCTAGCGGCGCATCGTCGTCCACGCCGATGACTGTTCCACACCCAGCCCCGCCCCAGCCGCGCCCGCGCAACGGCGCCAACCGCACCAGCCTGCTCATCGTCGCGGCACTCTCGGCCGCGAGCGGCATCGCCTGCTGGATCGTCAAGGGCGAGGCCGGCATGGTCCAGGCGCTCGCAATCGCGTGGGACCTGTTCGTCACGATCATCCCCGTTCTCGGCGCGGCGCTCCTGCTCGCCGGCTTCGTCCAAGCGGGCATCGCCAAGGAGACGATCGGCCGCTGGCTCGGCGCTGAGTCGGGGATGCGCGGCCTCGTGGTCGCGACCATCGCCGGGGCCGCGACGCCGGGCGGGCCGATGGCGGCGTTCCCGCTCGTGCTCGCGCTGTCCGCCGGCGGGGCCGACCGGGGGGCGATGATCGCCTATGTCACGGCGTGGTCGCTGAACGGGTTCCAGCGCATCCTCGTCTGGGAGATCCCGATCCTCGGGCCGGAGTTCGCAGCCCTCCGCTTCCTCGCCTCGCTGCCGTTGCCGATCCTCGCGGGGCTGATGGCGCGGCGCCTGCCGGGATGGGGCCGATGAGGATCGCGCCATGATGCTCACCGGCATCGCGATCTGGCTGATCACGATCGCCGCGGCGCTCGTGCTCTGGCGCCGCGACCGGCCGGCGCTCGCCAAGGGCGGCCGCTTCGCCGTGGGCACGCTGAAGAACGTGCTCCCGATCATGCTGCTCGCGCTGCCGATGGCCGGCTTCCTCACCGTGCTGGTGCCGGATCGCTTCGCCGCCATCCTGTTCGGTGCGGAGACGGGCCTGCGCGGGCACCTGCTCGCGACCGTGGTCGGCGCCCTCATCCCGGGCGGGCCGTTCGTGTCCTTCCCGATCGTCCTCGCGCTCTGGAACAGCGGCGCGGGGGCCGCACAGATGGTGACGCTGATCTCCGCCTGGTCGGTGCTCGCGGTCAATCGCGTGATCGTGTGGGAGGCGCCGCTGATGGGCTGGCGCTTCGTCCTGCTCCGCCTGGTCACGGGGTTCTGGCTGCCGCTGGCCTCGGGGCTGCTGGCGGAGGCGATGCTGGCCCTGCTTCCGCCTGGCAGCATCGGGCGCTAGAAGGCGTTCATGGACCAGGGAGAGATTAGCGCCGGTGCAGCGGCGATGTGGGCCGCGCTCTGCGCGCGGCGTGGCGGCGTCGGCACGCCCCTGCCTCACGCCGATGGCGCGCAGGCGGCGATGCTCGCCGCCCTGCTTGGGCCACTGACGGTTCCCCCAATGGCGCCTGACGGCGTGTGGGTGACGGCGCATCTCGCGCAGAGCCTCGACGGCCGCATCGCGACCATGGGCGGTGTGTCGCAATGGATCAGCGATCGCGCCGACATCATCCATACGCACAGGCTGCGCGCACTGCACCACGCCATCATCGTCGGCGCCGGCACGGTCGCTGCCGATGATCCGCAGCTGACGACGCGGGAGGTGCATGGTGAAAGCCCCGTGCGCGTCGTGCTCGACACAGAGCGTCGACTACCGCCTGGCCGTCGCGTGTTCGAAGGCGGCGTGCCGACCCTGCTCGTTGTCGCCGCCGATGTACCGGGCGATGAGCGCCACGGTGCGGCGGAGGTGGTTGCCCTGCCACGCAACGCCCAAGGCGGGCTTGATCTCGCGCAACTGCTGCAACGGCTTCGCATGCGGGGACTGACCCATGTGTTCGTCGAGGGCGGTGGCGTCACGGTCGGCCGCTTCCTCGCCGCCGGGCTGCTCGATCGGCTGCACATCGTCGTTGCCCCACTGCTGCTCGGCTCCGGGCTTCCCTCCCTTGTTCTACCCGAAGCGATGAAGCCAGAGGATGGCGTGCGCGCCCCTGTGCGGACCTTCGGGCTCGGTGCCGATACGCTGTTCGATCTTGCCCTCGCCCGCGCACGGCCGGCGTGTGCGGCATGAGCGACGCCCGCGCCTTCTGGATCGTAGCACCTGGCCGCGGCGAGATCCGCGACGAGGCGCTGCGCCCGCCCGGCGAGGGCGAGGCCGCGGTCGAGACGCTGGCGAGCGGCATCTCGCGCGGTACCGAGAGCCTCGTGTTCACCGGCCGCGTGCCGCCGAGCCAGCATGACGCGATGCGCTGCCCGATGCAGGAGGGGGGCTTCGACTTCCCAGTGAAGTACGGCTACAGCGCCGTCGGCCGCGTCACCGCCGGGCCGGAGGCGCTGACGGGCAAGCGCGTGTTCTGCCTCGCACCGCACCAGACGCGCCTGGTCGTTCCGCTCGGCCTGCTCAGCGTCGTGCCCGATGCCGTGCCTGCTCCACGCGCCGTGCTTGCCGCGAACATGGAGACGGCGGTCAACATTGCGTGGGATGCGGCTGCGTTGCCGGGTGAGCGGGTGCTCGTGGTGGGCGCAGGCGTCGTCGGCCTGCTTGCTGCATTCCTCATTGCCCGCATTCCAGGCGTCAGCCTCGCGGTGATCGACCCTGACGCGGGCAAGGCACGGGTCGCTGCCGCACTCGGCCTTACCCTTCTCGCGCCGGAGGAGGCGATGGGTGACGCCGACCTCATCGTGCACGCATCGGGCGCGCCGGAAGGGCTTCGCTTCGCGCTCGCCCATGCCGCCTTCGAGGCGCGGATCGTCGAGGCCTCGTGGTTCGGCGACAAGCCCGTGCCGCTGCCGCTGGGCGAGGCGTTTCATAGCCGCCGCCTCCGCCTCATCTCGTCGCAGGTCGGGCATATCGGCGGGGCGATGCGCGGCCGGCGCAGCTACGCGGAACGAATGGCGCTCGCCCTCTCGCTCCTCGACGACGCGCGGCTCGATGCGCTGCTGGACGGGCCGTCCGCGTTCGATGATCTTCCCGCGACGATGGCGCGGCTTGCCGCCGCCCCGGGTGTTCTCTGCCATGTCGTGCGTCACAGACACGAAGCGTAAAGGAGCAAGCCGCCGTGTTCAGCCTTACCGTCTGCGACCATGTGATGATCGCCCACTCCTTCCGGGGCGAGGTGTTCGGCCCGGCGCAGAAGCTGCACGGCGCCACCTACGCCATCGAGGCGGAGTTCCGCGTGCCGACGCTCGATGGTGATGGCCTCGTCGTCGATATCGGGCTCGCGCGCACCGAGCTTCGCCGCGCGCTCGACAGCTTCGACTACGACAATCTCGACGTGCTGCCGCAGTTCACCGCGACGAACACGACGACGGAGTTCATGGCCTCGCACGTCCACGGCCTGCTGGTCGCGGCGCTGAAGGCAGGCAAGCTCGGCGAGGGCGGCAGGCGCGTCACCTCGCTCAAGGTGCTGCTGCGCGAAAGCCCCGTTGCGTGGGCTGCGTTTGAAGGACCGGTGGGATGACGCTGGCGCTGGTCGTTCCCGCGCCGTTCACGGCGGTGAGCGGCGGCTATGCCTATGACAGGCGCATGGTCGATGGCCTGCGCGCGCGCGGGTACGGCGTGCGCGTGATCGAGCTTCCGGGACGGCACCCGCTGCCAGATGCCGCGGCCGAGGCTGCCGCGTGGCAGACGCTCGCCGATCGCGAGCCCGGCGAGACGATGATCATCGACGGCCTGGCACTTCCCGCCTTCGCCGGCTGCGCGGAGGCGCTCGACGGTGCTGGTGCGATCGGGTTGATCCATCACCCGACACCGCTCGAGAAGGGGCTCTCCGACGCGGAGGCGGCACTGCTCCGCGAAAAGGAGGCGACGCTGCTGCCGCGCCTCTCCCACATCATCGCGACGAGCGGGATGACGGCGCGACAGCTCGCCGCGATGGGGATCGCGACTGATCGCATCACCGTGATCGAGCCGGGCACCGAGGATGCGCCGCGAGCGGAAGGCAGCCGTGCCGCGGGATGTTCCATCCTCGCCGTCGGCGCCCTCGTGCCGCGCAAGGGCCATGACCTGCTGCTGCGCGCGCTGGGGCGGCTGACCGACCTGCAATGGCGGCTGACCATCGTCGGCGCACCCGACCGTGACGCCGTGCATGCCGCGGGGCTTGCCGCACTCGCCGAGGAACTGGGCATTGCCTCACGCGTCACCTTCGCCGGCGAGGTGGATGATCACGCACTCGCGGCACTCTGGCACGAGACCGACGTGTTCGCCCTCGCCACCTGGCACGAGGGCTACGGCATGGCCGTGGCGGAGGCGCTGAAGCGCGGCGTTCCCATCGCCGTCACGGCCGGCGGGGCGGTGGCCGATCTCGCGCCGCTCGAGGCCTCGATCGTCGCACCACCCGGTGAGTGGATGACGCTGTCGCGCGCGATGCGGCGGATCATCTTCGACGGCGAGCTCCGCCGCCGCATGGCAGACCACGCCTTCGCCGCCGGCCAGGCGCTTCCGGGCTGGGAGGCGCAGGCCGATGCCTTCGTCGCCGTTGTCGCAGGAGCGCGCCGGTGAGCGAGGGTTTCAGCGCAGACTGGCTCTCGCGCCGCGAACCATTCGATGCGCGCGCACGCTCCCCCGCCCTCGCCGCGCGGCTGGCGGAGGTGCTGCCCGCGCGGCCACGCATCCTCGAGCTTGGTGCCGGCGCCGGGTCGCTGTTTCGCTGGCTCGCTCCCCGCATTGGCCGCGCACAGGTGTGGACGATGCTGGATGCCGACGGCGACCTCCTCGCCGATGGGTTCGACCGTACCGCTGCGTGGGCCGCGCGGCGCGGGTGGAACGTCACCGCGCCCTCGGGCGCGCTGATCGTGCATGCGCCGGGCGGTGCCTGGCGCATCGAGGCGCGCGTGGCGGATTTCGGCGCGAGCTCCGCCGCCCTGCCACTCGCGGGCCACGATGCGGTCGTGTGTTCCGCGCTGTTCGATCTGATCTCGGCGGCGTGGGTTCGCGCGTTCGCCGCGCGCCTCGCCGTTCCCTTTCTCGCCTGCCTCACCGTCGACGGCCGCGATCGGTTCATTCCCCCAGTCCCGGGTGATGCACGCGTGCGGACAGGCTTCGCGCGGCACATGCGTAGCGACAAGGGCTTCGGCCGCGCCATGGGACAGGACGCGCCGGCGATGCTCGCACGCATCCTGCGCGAGGCGGGTTTCGACGTCGCCTCCGCGCCGAGTGACTGGCTGATCCCTCGGATGGCGACGACGTTTCTCGCCGACATGGTGGAGGGGCACGCAGGTGCTGCGGCTGACGCGCTGCCGGCGCAGGCCGCGCCGATCCACGCCTGGTCCGACGCGCGGAGGAGGGCGATCGCGGCTGGACGCCTCTCGCTGGTCATCGGCCATCGCGACATCCTCGCACTTCCGAAGAAGGACTGACTCCATGGGGCTCCTGCTCGGCGCGATCGCCGACGATTTCACCGGCGCGACCGACCTTGCCAACACGCTCGTCAAGGGCGGGATGCGCACGGTGCAGATCATCGGCGTACCCGAGGCGGGCTCGGCCATGCCGGATGCGGACGCGATCGTGGTTGCGCTCAAGTCACGCACGGCACCGGTGGCCGATGCGGTGGCGGAAAGCCTTGCCGCGCTCGCCTGGCTGCAGAAGGCCGGCGTGCGGCAGGTCATCTTCAAGGTGTGCTCGACCTTCGACAGCACCGATGCCGGCAATATCGGGCCGGTGGCCGATGCGCTGCTCTCTGCCCTCGGCGCTCCCTTCGCGCCTGTGTGCCCCGCCTTCCCGACGAACGGCCGCACCGTCTACCAGGGCCATCTCTTCGTCGGCGCCGCGCTGCTGAACGAGAGCGGGATGGAGAACCACCCGCTGACGCCGATGAAGGATGCGAACCTCGTCCGCGTCATGGGGCGGCAGAGCGGCGGCACGGTCGGCCTCGTGCCGTTCGTGACGGTCGAGGCCGGCGCCGATGCGACGCGGCGTGCCTTCATGGGGCTGCGCGAGCGTGGCACGCGCTACGGCATCGTCGATGCGGTGTCGGACCAGCATCTCATGGCGCTGGGCGAGGCGGCGGCGAACCTGCCGCTGCTGGTCGGCGGATCAGGCATCGCGATGGGCCTGCCCGCGAATTTCCGGCGTGACGGCAGCCTCGCCCACGGCGCTGGGGCGGACGACCTGCCGCTGCCCGCAGGGCATGCGGCGGTCGTCGCCGGCTCCTGCTCGCGCGCCACGCTTGCGCAGATCGGGCTCGCGCGCGATGCCGTGCCGACGCTCGAGCTCGACCCGCTGGCTGAACCCGATGCAGCCGCACTCGCAGCCCGCGCGCTGGCCTGGGCGGAGAGCAGGCTCGGCGCAGCGCCGATCGTGATCGCAGCCTCCGCGATGCCGGAGAAGGTCGCGGCATTGCAGGGCAAGCTCGGGCGGGACGCTGCCGGCATGCTTGTCGAACATGCGCTCGCCAACATCGCCGAGGGGCTCGTCGCGCGCGGCGTGCGGCGGCTCGTCATCGCCGGCGGCGAGACCTCGGGTGCCGTCGTGCAGCGGCTTGGCGTCACGCGGCTTCGCATCGGCGCCGAGATCGACCCCGGCGTGCCTTGGACATTGGCAGAGGGCCAGGGAACGCCGCTGCTGCTCGCGCTCAAGAGCGGCAATTTCGGCGGGCGTGACTTCTTCCTGAAGGCATTCGCGATGCTGGAGCCCGCGTCGTGACCGATGACGAACGGCGCGGTCGGGAGGAGATGGGGGCCCTTGCCGCGAGCCTGTTCGCGCGCGGCTTCTCTGTGGGCAGTGCCGGCAACATCTCGATGCGGCTGGCTGACGGTTTCCTGATCACGCCGACCAATTCCTGCCTTGGCCGGCTCGACCCTGCGCGCATCGCGAAGCTCGACGCAGGGTTCGCGCATGTGGGCGGGGACAAGCCCTCGAAAGAGGTGTTCATGCACCGCGCCTTCTACACCTCGCGCGACGATGCCGGTGCTGTCGTGCACCTCCACAGCACCTGGGCGACGGCGGTGTCCTGCCTCGCGAATGTCGACCAGGCGAACCCCATCCCGCCGCTGACGCCCTATTTCGTGATGCGCATCGGGCGGGCGATGCCAATCGTCCGCTACTACCGACCTGGTGACGCCGCGATGGAGCCCGCGATCACCGAGGCCGCGCGCGGTGCGCGTGCGGTGCTGCTCGCCAATCACGGGCCGGTGGTGTCTGGCCGCACGCTGACCGATGCCGTCCATGCGGCGGAGGAGCTCGAGGAGGCAGCGAAGCTCTTCATGCTGCTGCGGCAGGAGCGCACGCGGCTGCTGACGCCGGCTGAGGTCGAGGACCTGCTGTCGACGTTCGGCTGACGGCATTCAGGCAGGCAGACAAACGAAACACGCCGGCGGGGCTGCCCGCCGGCGTGCTCGCATTCACATGGACGGCCCGACGCGCGGGCCGGCGATGCCGGGATCAGGTGCCCGGAGTGTCTGCCGCCGGGGTGGCAGACGCTGCCGCCTTGCGGGGGCGGCGCACGGCGGGCTTCTTCGCCGCGGGTTTCGCGGCGGCCTTCTTCGCGGCGGGCTTCTTCGCCGCGGGCTTGGCAGCCGCCTTCTTCGCCGCGGGCTTCTTCGCCGCCGCAGCCTTCTTCACCGCCGGCTTCTTGGCGGCAACGCGCTTGGCCGGGGCCTTGGCCGCCGCTGCGCGCTTCGGAGCGGCCTTCTTCGCCGCCGTCGCCCGCTTCGGTGCGGCCTTCTTCGCCGCCGGCTTCTTCGCCGCGGCTGCCCGCTTCGGCGCTGCCTTCTTGGCGGCGGGCTTCGCTGCCGTCTTCTTCACGGCTGCCCGCATCGCCATCGGCTGAGCGCGGCCTTCGCCGGCAACCGACTCTACTGCCGCACGGATGGCTTCGACCGCCGCCGGCACGACCTTCGTGATGGTCACGTGCACAAACTCCTTCTCGATGAGGTCATGGACAGGCATGCCCTTCCCCGCTGCACGGGTTCGCCGCGGCGGCGCCAGCGGGCCGCCTGGGCAACGGGAAACCGAAGACGCGTGACCATCGCCGCGGGATGCTGCTGCGATGGCTGAGTGCGCGCGATGCCGAAGTCGATGCCAGGCATCTCATCGATGCAAAGCATCTCGGCCGGGGAACGATCGCCCGCGCTGTGCGCCTCCGGGGATGTCGTCACCGCGGGTGCGGCTTCGACGAACATGCGGTCCATGGACCGTCCTTCCCTGCGCGGAGCGTTTCGATGCAGCGATCGCGAATTGCGAATCGGAATGCATCTGCTTCCGCAACATCACGCTATGCGTGTGGTGAAGATGCGTGTCAACAAAAACGACATCGCGCACACGCATTTCGTGCATGAAATCGTACAGCGCATGCGCGTCGCGCGCCGATGATGTTTACGCAGTGGCAAGAATGCGGCGCGCGACGCACATGCGCAACGCCGATCACTGCGTCGCGCGCATGTCGGGCGATGCACCGTAGACAGGCGTGCGCCACGCCGCACGTGCGGCGATGCTGCCATCGGCGATGCCGAAGTAGCGCGCCTGCACGCGGCTGGTCAGCGCACCGACGCGGCCATCACCAACGGCGAGGCGGTCGACGGAGGTGATCGGCGTCACCTCCCACGCCGTGCCGCAGAAGAATGCCTCGTCGGCGGCGTAGAGCTCGGTGCGATCGACGTCGCGTTCCTCCACCGTCACGCCGAGATCCTCGCGCAGCAGCCTGATCACCGCATCGCGCGTGATGCTCTCGAGGATGTCGTTGGTGATCGAGGGTGTGATGACGACGCCGTCACGCACCATGAAGAGGCACATGCCAGGCCCTTCCGCGACCTTGCCGCGGCTGTTCAGCAGGATCGCCGCGCCATAGCCGTTCGTGCGCGCCTCCTGCACCGCGAAGCGGCCGTTCTGGTAGTTGGCGTTCGCCTTCACGCGCATCGGCTGGGAACTGTCCTCCGGCCGCCGCCAGGAGACGACGCCAGCAGCAAGCCCTTCCGCGATCGCCTTCGTCGGCGGGCGATGAATGGCGGTGCACGCCATGCCGACAGGGCCGGTCGCGCTCATCTCGCCATCGCCTTCGAGGAACACCGAGAGGCGTATATGTGCTGGCCCGCGGAAGCGGTTGGCGCGCAGCACCTCGAGCACCGCGCGCTCCATCTCCGCGCGATCGGGCCCTGGGTCGAAGCGCATCACCTTCAGCCCGAAGGCGAGGCGGTCGAGATGCTCGGCGAGGCGGAAGACGTAGAGCTCCCCCTCCGCCGCATTCCAGTAGCCGCGCAGCCCCTCGAAAATCCCGGTGCCGTATTTCACGACGGGGGAGAACACATGAACGCGCGCTTCGTTCCACGGCACGATGCCGCCGTTGAACCAGGCGAACTCAGGCTGCGTGCTTGGCATCGTTGTGTCCTCCGTCAGGAATGCTGACCGAGGCTAGGCCGCCGGAAGGTGCCGCAGAAAGAGAAAGGGCGCGGGGGGGTGCCCCGCGCCCTCTGCAATGCGCCGAGGCCTGATGTCAGCCGCGCGCGCGGATCGGCGTCACGCTCCGCTCCGCCTCGCCGACATACTGCGACAGTGGGCGGATCAGCCTGTTGTCCTGCATCTGCTCCAGCACGTGGGCGGACCAGCCGGTGATGCGGCTGGCGACGAACAGCGGCGTGAAGAACGGAATGTCGAAGCCCATCATGTAATAGGTGGGGCCTGCCGGGAAATCGAGGTTGGGGTGGATCGCCTTCTTCGCCAGCATCTCCTCGGCGAGGATGGCGCTGATCTCGAGCCACTTCTCCCCGCCCATCCGCTTCGCCACCTGGTCGCGGTACTTCGCCATGGTGGGAACGCGGCTGTCCCCGGTGCGGTAGACGCGATGGCCGAAGCCCATCACCAGCGCACGATGCTCGAGCTTGTCGTCGATCCAGCCGCGCGCCTTCGTGGCGGTGCCGACCTCCTTCAGCATGTGCATCACCGCCTCGTTGGCCCCGCCATGCAGCGGGCCCTTCAGCGCGGCAATGCCGGCGGTGATGGCGGCATGGATGTCGGCCTGCGTGCTCGTCACCGTCCGCGCCGTGAAGGTCGAGGCGTTGAAGCTATGCTCGGCGTAGAGCGTCATCGAGGCGTCGAACGCCTTCACGATCGCCTTGTCGGGCACCTTGCCGAAGAACATATGGAAGATGTTCTCAGAGAAGCCGAGTTCAGCCTTCGGGCGGATCGGGCGAAGACCCTTGCGGATGCGCGCGATCGCCGCGACAGCCGTCGGGATCTTGGCGTAGAGGCGAAGCGCCTTCCGCCGCGTCGCCTCGACGGACGTGTCCTGCCCGTCAGGGTCCTCCATCCCCATGAACGACACCGCCGTGCGGGTCGCGTCCATCGGGTGGGCCTTCTTCGGGAACTCCTCGATCACGCGGATCAGCGGGCGGGAGATGCCGCGCTCTGCCACCTCGGCGCGGCGGAAGGCGTTCAGCTCCTTCCGCGTCGGCAGTGTGCCGACCATGAGCAGGTGCGCGACCTCCTCGAAGCTGCACTGGTCGGCGAGGTCCTGCACCGGATAGCCGCGATAGGTGAGCGAGTTCGTCTCAGGCATCACCTTCGAGACGGCCGTGACATCGGCCATCACGCCGGCGAGGCCCTTGTGGACCTCCGGGTTCGTGATCTGGTTCATGCTCGGTCCCCTCTCAGCGCTTGGTTTTCGACGGCGCGCGCACGGCCTTCTTCGTCGCACGGCCCTTCTTGCGCGCGACGGTGCGGCTCTTCGCAGTCGCAGCACGCTCGACGCGCTTGGCCTGCGCCCCAGGCTTCGCCGGCAGTGCGGCATCGAAGATGCCCTTGCCCGGCGCGAGGGTGAGCGCCTTCGGCGGCAGCGCCACGTTCAGCACCGAGAGACCGCCCGCGGGGATCGAGGCGAGATCCTGCACAGCGGCGAGGAAGCGGTTCGCCTCGCGCGTCGTGATCAGCCCATCGGTCAATGTCTGGAACTTGCGAATGTAGTCGGGCCGCGCGAACGGACGTGCACCGAGGCTGTGGGCATTGGCCACTGCCATCTCGTCGACCTGCCTCGTTCCGTCCTTGAACAGGATCTCGATTCGGGCGCCGAAGGCCTTCTCGTTCGGATCTTCCGAATGATAGCGGCGGGTCCACTCTGGATCCTCGGTCGTCTCGATCTTGTGCCAGAGCGCGACCGTGGAGGGGCGCTTGGCCCGCCGGGGCGTGTAGCTGTCGACGTGGTGCCACCGCCCGTCCTCGAGCGCGACTGCGAAGATGTACATGATCGAGTGGTCGAGCGTCTCGCGCGAGGCGTTCGGGTCCATCTTCTGCGGATCGTTCGCGCCCGTGCCGATCACGTAGTGGGTGTGGTGCGAGGTGTGGATGACGATCTTCTCGATCGCCGAGAAGTCCTTGATCTGCGCGCGCATGCGGAAGGCGAGGTCGATCAGCGCCTGGCTCTGGTACTCGGCGCTGTGCTCCTTCGTATAGGTGTCGAGGATGGCGCGCTTGGCTTCGCCCGCCTCGGGCAGCGGCACCTCGTAGGTGTGGGCGCGGTTCTCGCGGCCGGCGAGCATCCAGGCGATGACGCTGTCCTCGCCCTCGTAGATCGGGTTCGGCGCACCCTCGCCGCGCATCGCGCGATCGACCGCCTCGACGGCAAGCTTGCCGGCATGGGCGGGAGCATAGGCCTTCCATGAGCTGATCTCGCCCTTGCGGCTCTGGCGCGTGCCGAAGCTGACATGCACCGCCTGCTGCACGGCCTGGAACACCACCTCCTGCTTCAGGCCGAGCAACGTGCCGATGCCGGCCGCGGCCGCCGGGCAGAGATGGGCGATGTGGTCGATCTTGTGCCGGTGGAGGCAGATAGAGCGCACGAGGTCGACATGGATCTCATACGACGTGGCAAGCCCGCGGATCAGATCCTTGCCGGACCGCCCCACTGTCTGCGCGACGGCGAGCACGGGGGGAATGTTGTCGCCGGGGTGAGAATAATCCGCCGCGAGGAACGTATCGTGGAAGTCGAGCTCCCGCACCGCCGTGCCGTTCGCCCAGGCGGCCCACTCGGGGCTCACCGTGGTCGCTGCCGGCATGCCGAACACTGTCGCACCCCCTTTCCGCGGGTGGGAGAGCGCCATCATCCGCGCCGACACCACCGGGCGGCGGTTGATGGCGGCGATGGCGACGGACGCGTTGTCGATGATCCTGTTCACGATCATCTCCGCCACGTCCTTCTGCACCGCCACCTTGTCGACGGCGACGCCGGCGATCTTCCAGGCAAGCTGGTCCTCGCGTGCGAGCAGGTCCTTCGACGGGTGGACGCGGACGGAATGGAGCTTCATGGGTGCCTTCTCTCCTCGCTCGGCTTCGCCTGCCGGTCCTGCGTGAGGCTCCCTCACTTGATAAGGACGGCAATGCGTTCTTGACTGGCGGCGCACCTACGTAGACCCGCCGCTTGCAGCGAAGCAAGCGCACCACATGCGCCCGGGAGACAAACCACCAATGACCGCAACGCCAAGCCACGCCGCAGAGGCCGATGCCGCCTTCGACAGCATCATCATCGGTGACATCGTCACGTCGGAGACCGTGATCACTGGCGGCTTCGTCGCCGTGCGCGATGGCAGGATCGCCGCGATCGGCGCCGGCACACCGCCCGCCGCCCGCGCCGTGTCGGACCATCGCGGCATGCTGGTGCTGCCTGGCCTGGTCGATGGCCACATGCACACATCCTCCGCCATGGGCTGGCCGGGCATCGAGCATGCCACGCGGTCAGCCGCGGCAGGTGGCGTCACCACCGTCGTCGACATGCCCTACGACGTGCCGAAATCGGTGACGGATGCCACGATCTTCCGCGAGAAGGTCGATGTCGTGAACGCAACGTCGCATGTCGATGTCTCCCTCTACGGCACCATCACCAAGCAGGGCGGCACGGGCGCGATCGCGGGGCTGGCCGATGCCGGCGCCACCTCGTTCAAGGTCTCCACCTATGAATATGACGCGGTGCGCTTCCCGCGGATCGACCACCCGGAGATGGAACGCGCCTTCGCGCTGATCGCCGAGACGGGGCTGATGGTCGCGGTCCACAACGAGGACCAGGAGCTGGTCGAGCGCCTGTCGGCCGCGGCGGTCGCCTCCGGCCGCACCGACCCGATCATGCATTGCCGCACCCGGCCGCCGCTGGCCGAGAACCTGGCGAACGTGACGATCTTCGAGATGGGACTGGCCACGGGAGCGCACGTGCACATCGCGCATTCCTCCCTTGCCCGTGGCTTCGACCTTGCCGCGATCTACCGCGACCTCGGCATGAACGCGTCGGGCGAGGCGTGCATCCAGTATCTCTGCATGACGGAGGACGACATCGTCCGCCTCGGCGGGCGCGGCAAGTGCAACCCGCCCTTCCGCACGGCCGAGGAGGTCGAGCGGATGTGGGACAGGCTCGCCAAGGGTACCGTCGCCTATGTCTCGACCGACCATGCCCCCTGGCCCGCCGACCGGAAGAAGGACCCCGACATCTTCAAGTGCGGCGCGGGGCTGACGGGGCTGCAGAGCTTCGCCCCACTGATGTTCTCGCTGCTGACAGAGCGCGGGCTGTCGCCCACGGTGATGGCCAGGTACTGCGCCGAGGAGCCGGCACGGTTCCACGGCCTGCTGCCCAAGAAGGGGCGCATCGCGATCGGGGCGGACGCGGATTTCTGCGTCATCGAGAAAGGCGCGTTCACGTTCGACGAGGCGATGATCGTCGATCGCCCGGAGTGCCGGTGGAGCCCGTATCATGGCCGCGCGATGGCGGGCCGCGTCGCCGCCACCTATCTCCGCGGGCAGGCGGTGTGGGACGGCACGGCGGTGCTCAACAAGGCCGGCAGCGGCCGGTTCGTGCCGCGCCAGAAGAAGGGCTGAGGCGATGGCACGGATCGTCCGCGTCGCTGCCTGCCAGATGGGGCCGGTGCAGCGGGCCGACGCGCGGCCGGCAACGCTCGCCCGCCTCATCGCCATGCTGGAGGAGGCGGCGGCAAAGGGTGCGACACTCGCGGTATTCCCCGAACTGCCGCTGACCACTTTCTTCCCGCGCTGGCCGATCGAGGACGAGGCGGAGCTTCTCTCCCACTTCGAGCCCGCGATGCCGAACCCGAACGTGCAACCCCTGTTCGACCGCGCGAAGGCGCTCGGCGTCGGCTTCTACCTTGGCTATGCCGAGCTCGATCGCGCGGCGTTCGACGACGGCCCCAACGGCAACGGGGCGGTGCGGCGGCGCGGCTACAACACCTCCATCCTCGCCGGGCGCGATGGGGCGATCATCGGCAAGTACCGCAAGGTGCATCTTCCGGGGTCGGAACGGGTGAAGACCGGCCAGAAATACCAGCAGCTCGAGAAGCGCTACTTCGCCTATGGCGACCTCGGCTTCCCCGCCTTCCGCACGCCCCCCGATCTCGGCGCCGGCATCATGGGGATGCTGATCTGCAACGACCGTCGCTGGCCGGAGGCATGGCGCTCCCTCGCGCTGCAGGGGGCGGAAATGGTGCTGCTCGGCTACAACTCCGCCGCCTATGACCCCAATGGCGGCGAAGGCGAGAGCGAGGAACTCCGCACCTTCCACTCCACCCTCGCGGCCCAGGCCAACGCCTACATGAACGCGACCTGGGCGGTGGCGGTGGCGAAGGCCGGCAACGAGGATGGCGCGGGGCTGATCGGCGGGTCCTGCATCGTCGATCCGAACGGCATCGTCGTCGCGCAGGCGAAGACGGTGGGCGACGAGGTGCTGGTGGCCGACTGCGACCTCGACGCGACACTGCAGGGCAAGACGAAGATGTTCGACTTCGCCGCGCATCGGCGGCCGCAGCATTACCGCCGCATCGTCGATCAGGTGGGCGCAGAGCCTCCCGCCTGACGGTTCAGGAGGAAGGCGCGGACGGTGTGGTCCTCGGCCAGCGCGATGGCCCGATCATAGGCCGCACCGGCATCGCCATGGCCGAGGCGGGAGAGGATCTCCGCCCGCATCGCCCACCAGGGCTGGTACGCCTCCGCTCCCGCGATGCCATCGAGCGCGGCGAGTGCCACCTCCGGCCCGCGCGCGGCGAGCAGTGCACCGGCACGGCCAACCTGCGCGCCGATGCTGGGCGCGTGCGCGACCAGCGCCTCGTAGAGCAGGGCGATCATCCCGGGCTCCGCAGGGTGGCCGAACAGCCGCCCGGCATGGGCTGACTGGATCGCTGCCTCCAACTGGTAACGGCCCGGGTTTCGCATCGGCGATGCGCGATAGAGGGCGCGCTCCGCCTCGAGGATCATCGCGCGGTTCCAGCGCGCCGGGTCCTGCGCATCGAGCGGCACGTAGGTTCCATCCGCCGCACGCCGTGCGAGGCGGCGCGCCTCGACATGCAGCGCGAGGGCGAGAAGCCCCAGCACCTCGGCATCCTCGGGCAACACCACTGCCGTCACGCGCGCGAGCCAGAGCGCCTCCTCCGCCAGCGCGCCCCCAGCAGCCGCATCGCCATGCCCGAGCGCGAGCGCGGCATAGACGGCATCCCGCACCGCGCCCACCCGCGCTGCCCTCTCCTCGGGTGCAGACTCCGAGAACGGGATGCCCGCATCGCGCAGCTTCGCCTTGGCGCGCGAGAGGGCCTGGCCCATTGCCGCCGGGCTCGCGAGGAAGACCGCGGCGATCCGCGCGGCGTCGAGGCCGAGCACGACCTGGAGCATCAGCGGCGCCTGGATCGTTGTGGCGATGGCCGGATGCGTGCAGGCGAACATCAGCGCGAGCCGTCGGTCAGGGATCGCGCCATCCTCCCCGACATCCTCGACGACGCGCGAGGTGAGGACGAGCGAAGGCGCGGCATTGCGTCGCACGCCGGCTGCCCGGGCGGCATCGACCAGACGCCGCCGCGCCGTTGTCAGCAGCCACGCCTCCGGCCGGTCAGGCACGCCCGATCGCGGCCAGGTGGAGAGTGCTGCGGCCAGCGCATCGCCAAGCGCATCCTCGGCAGCGGCAATGTCGCGCGTCCGCACGGCGAGGAGAGCCACGAGACGCCCGTAGCTCTCCCGCGCCACACGCGCGACCTCCGCCCCGGTGGTCGCTGCCGTCACGCCGCAGCCGGCGGCGGCGGCGGCAGGACAGGGCGGATCTCGACGGCGCCGTTCAATGCCGCTGGCGCGCGCGCTGCCCAGGCCAGCGCCGCATCGAGATCGGGAACGTCGATGATGAAGTAGCCGCCGATCATCTCCTTGGTCTCGGCGAACGGCCCGTCCTCGACGTGACGCTGGCCGTTGCGGATGCGCAGCGTCGTCGCCGTCGCCGGCGGCTGGAGGCCGTTGCCGCTGACCATCACGCCGGAGAAGCGGACGGCCTCGGCATAGGCCATCCACCCGCCCCAGTAGCCTTCCGCCTTCTCCGGGTGGTCACGCTCGCTCATGGCCGCCGCGGTCTCGAGCATCGTCAGCATGTAGTGCATGGGTGTTCCCCTCGTGATGCGAAGCGGGCTGCTTCGACCATCATGACGCGGCGGTAGCGGCGATTTCGACAGGGCTGCGGGATTTTCTTGTGCCCCGGTCCGTGCTGGACTGCAGAGACAAGGCAAGGAGGGACGGATGGCACGTCGCATCACCGTTGGCGCAGCGCAGCTCGGCGCGATCCAGAAGGCTGACAGCCGCCAGGTGGCGGTCGATCGCATGCTCGCGCTGATGGCGGAGGGGCACCGGCGCGGCGTCGAGCTCATGGTGTTCCCCGAACTCGCGCTCACCACCTTCTTCCCCCGCCACTATGCCGAGAACGTCGCCGACGCCGACCACTGGTTCGAAAGCGCCATGCCCTCGAACGAGACGGCGCCGCTGTTCGAGGCGGCCCGCCGCTACCGCATGGGCTTTCACCTCGGCTACGCGGAACTGACCACGGAAGCCGACGAGACGGGAACGGTGCGGCCGCGCCGCTTCAACACCGCCATCCTGGTGAACCCCGACGGGCGCATCATCCTGAAGTACCGCAAGGTCCACCTCCCCGGCCACGCGGAGTTCGACCCGAAGCGGACGGTGCAGCATCTCGAGAAGCGCTTCTTCGAGGTGGGCAACCTTGGCTTCCCCGTCGTGCGCTCCGGCATGGGGCGCGTGTCGGACGGGTTGAACATGGGCATGATGATCTGCAACGACCGGCGCTGGCCCGAGGCGTGGCGGGTGATGGGGCTGCAATCGGTCGAGATGGTGCTGCTCGGCTACAACACGCCCTCGATCAACCAGGACGCCAAGGGCTGGGAGGCGCATCACCTGCGGGTGTTCCACTCCCATCTCTCGATCCAGGCCGGCTGCTACCAGAACGCCACCTGGGGGGTGGGCGTCGCGAAGGCCGGCATCGAGGATGGGTGCGAGCTCTTCGGCCACTCGATCATCGTCAACCCGCAAGGCGAGATCGTCGCAATGGCCGATAGCTGGGACGACCAGCTGGTGACGCATGATTGCGACCTCGACATGTGCCGGCTCGGGCGGACGAGCATCTTCAACTTCGCCGCCCACCGGCGGCCGGAGCACTACCAGCGCATCGTCGCGCAGGTCGGCGCCGTCGAGCCGCCGGTCGTCTGACCAGGAACGGGGGGAGGCGGGAGCGCGCCAGCCGCCCCCTCACCCCGTCCTCTCCCGCAAGCGGGAGAGGGAACGCCCCGCACCACCCCGCAACACGGTCCCCTCTCCCCCTCGGGCGGAGAGGGTGAGAGTGGGTGGGACGGGCTGGTCGTGAAGCGGCGGAGGGCACCGCCACCGCTCAGGAGCGCGCAGCGAAGGCGCGTTCGAGCTCGTCACGCTCCGGGCACATGGCCTCGCAGACACGCCGGAGGGTCGCGAGATGCGCCTCAGCCTCCGCGCGCGCATCATCCTCGAGCAGCATCACGCCGTAGTAGGCGAGCGCCCAGCGGTTCTCGGGCTCAAGCCTGAGCGCGAAGCGATAATGCACGCCCGCCTCCTCGCGCCGGCCGACGTTGCGCAGCGCGAAGGCAAGGTACACATGGATGTCGGCCACCATTGGGTCACGTTTGGTCGCCTCGATCAGGAAGGGGATCGAGAGCGCGAAGCGCCCCTGGTCGACCAGCGCCTCGCCCTGCACGCGATCCTCGTCCGCGTCCGGGCTCGCCGGCGGTGGCGGCATCGCGGCGGCCCCACCCATGCCGAGCATGAGGGACAGCGCTATCGCGATCCTCATTCCGCTGCCTTGCCGAGTGCTGCGCAGCGGCCAGGCAGGACGCGCGCAAGCGCTGCCGCCGCCGCCGCCTGTGCGGGCTCGACCACGGGCACGCCAGCCGCCTCCTCGATCGCGGCACGGTGATGCGCCATGCCGGCACAGCCGAGCACGATCGCCCCCGCCCCTGACGCTGCCAGTTCGCGGCCGACCGCAACCATCCGCGCCCGCACGGCAACGGGGTCGAGCAGCGTCTCCATCGTCACATCCAGCGGGATTTCGGCAGCGAGCCGCCCCTCCACCCCCATCTGCCGCAGCGCCAGCGCATGCCGGGCGACGGAGGCGCGCACCAGCGCGATGACGCCGAACGTACCGCCAAGCGCCAGCGCCTGTGCCACGGCAGAGGAGAACATGCCGAACACGGGACGGGCCGTCGCCTCGCGCGCGGCAGGCAGGGCGGGGTCGGACGCGCAGGCGATCACGAACGCATCGGTCACCGCCTCCTCTCGCCTGATGCAGGCAAGGATGGGGCCGGCGGCGGCGAACCAGTCCTCCCACGAATAGATCGCGGGCGGCCCTTCGGGCAGCGAGACGACATCGAGCGCCGGCTGGCCAGGCACCGCGAACGGCGCGAGCGCTGCCGCGATCCCGTCCCCACAGGCGGTGGAACGGTTCGGGTTGATGAAGAGGATGCGTCCGGACATGCCCGCCACTCTGCGTGAGAACCACCCCCGGCGCCAAGTGTGGCGCAACAGGCTTGCTTCAGTGTCATCAAGCGATCACCATGGTGCAGCGCAACAAGAAGGAAGCGCCAGCGCGATGGTTCCTTGGCAACCGAGCAGCCGTTCGGTTCCCGCTCCTGCATGGCCGAAGCCGCCCTTCTGGACGGCACTCGGGCGGGGCGCGGTGAACCGCTGTCCCATCTGTGGCCAGGCGCCACTCTTCGCCGGGTTTCTTCGCGTGCGCGACAGCTGCCCGCATTGCGAGGCCCCGCTCGGCCGCATCCGCGCCGATGACGCGCCGCCCTACTTCACCATCGTCATCGTCGGGCACATCGTCATTCCCCTGATGCTGATGGTCGAGCGCCAGCATGAACCCGCTCTCTGGGTCATGGCTGCGATCTTCCTGCCGATGACGCTCGTTCTCTCGCTGCTGTTCCTCCGCCCGGTCAAGGGGGCGACGGTGGGGCTGATGATGCGCCTCGGCCTCACCGGCCGCGAGCAGGGGCCGGATGCCCCAGGCGACCCGCCGCGCACGGGGGGCTGATCCGCGATGCCGCAGAGCAGCCGCATCGCGCAGCTCGTGCTCGAAGGCGAGACGCTGATGCGCCTCAACGATGAGCTCGAGGGTGATCGCGCCACCGCGGTGGCCGACCTGCTGCACGAGAACCGCTTCGTTCCCGCTGGCGCCCCGGATGGGCCATACACGCTGCATCTCGGCCTGGTCGAGGGACGGCTCGCCTTCGATATCCGGCACGCAACCGGCGAGCCGATCACCGCGATCGTGCTTGCGATGGGTCCGTTCCGGCGGCTGATCAAGGACTACCTGATCATGGTCCACGCCCATACCGAGGCCGTGTCTGAGGGGCGCGAGGGGCGCATCCAGGCGATCGACATGGGCCGCCGCGGCCTGCACAACGAGGCGGCGGAGCTTCTGCGCACGCGGCTCGACGGCAAGATCGAGGTCGATTTCGACACGGCGCGGCGCCTGTTCACCCTGATCTGCGTGCTGCACCAGCGCATCACGCATTGAGGGCGGGAGGAGGCGCGATGCGGATCGGTGGCGAAACGACGCGCAGCATCCGGCCAGGTGCGACCCGCGCCTCCTTCTCCGTGCTGGACCAGACGCTGCTGCCCTGGCGCGTCGCGTGGGTCGACATCGCGACGCCCGAGGCCGCCGCGGTCGCAATCCGCACGATGCAGGTGCGGGGCGCGCCGCTCATCGGCGCGACCGCGGCCTTCGGCCTCGCCCTTGCACTTCGCGATGACGGCAGCGACCGCGGGCTCGCCGCAGCGGCCGCGATGCTTGCCGCGACACGGCCGACGGCGATCAACCTCGCCTGGGCGCTCGCCCGCGTCTCACGTGCCGCCGCAGCGCTGCCACTGCGCGAGCGCGCCGCACGTGCCTGGGACGAGGCAGTTGCGATAGCCGACGAGGATGCTGCCGCCTGTGCCGCGATCGGCCGCCATGGAACTCCCCTGCTTGCAGCGATCGCCGCGCGCAAGGGGCGCGTGAACGTGCTCACCCACTGCAACGCTGGCTGGCTCGCGACCGTGGACTGGGGCACTGCGACCGCGCCGATCTATGCCGCGCATGATGCGGGCATCCCCGTCCATGTCTGGGTGGATGAGACGCGGCCGCGCAACCAGGGTGCCGCGCTAACGGCGTTCGAGCTCGGCGCGCATGGCGTTCCCCACACGGTTGTCGCCGACAACGCGGGCGGGCACCTCATGCAGAACGGGATGGTCGACATCGTTCTCGTGGGCTCCGACAGGGTGGCGCGCAACGGCGATGTCGCGAACAAGATCGGCACCTACCTCAAGGCGCTCGCGGCCGACGACAACGGCGTGCCGTTCTGGGTGGCGCTGCCGCACAGCACGATCGACTGGCAGGTCGCGGACGGTATGCGCGATATCCCGATCGAGGAACGATCCGCCGACGAGGTGACGCATGTGTCGGGTGCGGCGGCGGATGGATCACCGATGCGCGTGCGCGTGGCAGCGCCCGGAAGCGCTGCCGCCAACCCTGCGTTCGACGTGACGCCCGCGCGCCTCGTCACAGGCTTGATCACCGAGCGCGGGCGGTGCGCGGCCTCGGAGGCAGGCCTGCGCGGGCTCTATCCGGAGGCTGGCTGACTGCGGCTTGCGCCCAGCCAGTTGACCAAGAGCACGGGGAAGACGATCGCCGCCCCGATCAGCGTCGGTGTCAGCCCTGGCGCGATCATCAGCAGGCTCGCGGCCAGCAGCGGCGCGCGGGAGAGCCAGCCCATCGGCGCGAAGGCATAGCCCGTGAGTGCAACGCCGAGCGCGCAGACGCCGACCGCGCAGGAGACGGTGACCAGCAGGAACTCGGTGATCGTGAACCCGGGGGCGACGATGAGCATGGCCGGCGAGTAGGCGAACACGAACGGCACGAGCGCCTTGGCCGAGCCGAGGCGGAAGGCGGTCAGCCCCGTCTTGAACGGGTTCGCGCCCGCGATCCCCGCCGCCGCGTAGGCAGCGACGCAGACCGGTGGCGTCAGGTCCGCCAGCAGGCCGTAGTAGAAGATGAAGAGGTGGGCCGCGATCGGCGGCACGCCCAGCTGCTCCACCGCCGGGGCGGCGATGGCGGCGAGAACGATATAGAGCGCGGTTGTCGGGATGCCTGCGCCCATCGCGATGCAGGTGAGTGCGACGAAGAGCAGCGTCAGGAACAGCGTGATGCCCTGCAGGCTGGCGAGCTCGAACGGCAGGATCGCGAAGATCGGGTGGATCGACGACGCAAGGTTGCCGGCCGCCTGGGTGACGACGAAGGAGAGACGGAAGGCAGCCCCCGTCAGCGTGATGACGCCGACCACGATGCCGACAGCCGCCGCCGCCACACCCACGGCCAGCGCATATTTCGCCCCCGTCTCCAGCGCGTCCCACAGGTCCCGCAGCGTGATGCGGTGCATCGGGTTCAGGAAGCCCACGACAACGCAGGCGGTGATGCCGTTGAACGCGGCCAGATAGGGCGTGTAGCCGCGCATGATCGTGCCGACGAGGATGATCAGCGGGATCACGGTCGGCCAGCCGCGCTTGATGGTGTGCCACACGCGCGGCAGCTCGCTCTCGTCCATGCCGCGGATGCCGGTGCGCTTGGCCTCGAGATGCACCTGGATCAGCACGCCGAGATAGTGCATCGAAGCCGGAACGATCGCGGCGACGATGATGGTCGTGTAGGGAACGCCGAGGAACTCCGTCATGATGAAGGCGGCCGCGCCCATGATCGGCGGCGTGATCTGCCCGCCGGCACTCGCCGCCGCCTCGACCGCGCCGGCGAAGGTTCCGCGATAGCCGATCTTCATCATCGCCGGGATGGTCAGGCTGCCCGTCGTCACCGTATTGGCGATCGAGGAGCCGGAGATCGTGCCGAAGAAGGCGGAGGACAGCACCGACACCTTCGCCGGCCCGCCCGGGTACTTGCCGGCAGCGGCCGTGGCGAGGTCGATGAAGAACTGGCCGAGGCCCATCTTCGTCGCGATCACGCCGAAAAGGACGAAATGGAACACGAAGCTCGCCACGACCTTGATGGGGATGCCGAAGATCCCCTCCTGCGTCATGTAGAGCTGGCTGACGAAATTGCCGAAGCTAGCGCCAGGGTGGGCGAGAACACCAGGCACGAGATAGCCGAACAGCCCATAGAAGATGAACACCATCACGATGATCGGCAGAACGATGCCCATCGATCGCCGCGTCGCCTCCAGCACGAGCACGATGAGGATCGTGCCCCAGATCAGGTCCCACGTGTTGGGAACGCCGATCCGGAAGGTGAGCTCGTTGAAATTGATCGGCAGGTAGAAGACCGCTGCGAGCGAGAGGGCGGCCAGCAGCCAATCCGTCACCGGCACGCCGGCGAGGCGGGGGATGATGCCAGGGGCGTCGGTTTTTCCCGCACCGAACAGCAGGAAGATCAGCCCGAGAACGGCGCCGAGATAGATCGCGTTGTGCCAGTGCTCGGCGGGCAGGCCGAAGCCGGCGGTATAGTACTGGTAGAGGGAGAGACCGACGAGGACGAAGGTGACGATGCGGCCCGGCACGCCATGCAGCGTGCGGAAATTCAGCTCCTGGTCGTACTTCCGTTCGAGCTCTGCCGCCTTGTCATAGTCGATCGACGTGCTCATCGGCCCCTCTGCAATGAATGCGGCGGATGGAGGGGACCCTCCACCCGCCGCGTCTGATCCCGCAGGCGCTGCCGATCAGCGAAGCAGGCCAGCCTCGCGGTAGAAGCGCTCGGCACCAGGATGGAACGGCACGTCGCCGCGGCCCATCAGCGCCGTCTCGGCCACGATGTCACGCGCACGCACGTGGCCGCGCGAGAGCAGGCCCTTGGTGGTCTCGCTCCAGAGGCTCTTGGTGACCTCGTAGGCCAGCGCATCTGACACCTGGGCGCCGATGAGCCACACGGCGCCGACCGACAGCGTCGGCACATCCTCGGTCACGCCCTCGTAGGTGCCCTTGGCGATCACGCCACGGCTGTAGAAGGGCGCGCGCTGGTTCACCGCGTTGATCTGCGCGTCGGTGAACGGCAGCACGCGGCAACCGGCGCGCGAGCAGAACTCGGTGAATGCCGCAGCGGGTGCCGCGACGACCTGGAGCACGGCATCGAGACCCCGATCCTGCATCCGCTCCACACCTTGCTGTGCGGCGAGATACTCCGGCGTGTAGGCACCGCGCAGCCCAGCCGCCTCGAGCACGAGCTCGGAGCCGATGCGCGCACCGCTGGCCTGGAGACCGACGACCACGCGCTTTCCGCGCAGGTCCTCGAGCCTTTGCACCGGGCTGTCACGACGTACCACCGCATGCAACTGTTCACCGAACAGGTGCGCGATGAAGCGGAGTTTGTCGGCCTTCGGGCGCCCCTCGAACAAGCCCGTCGCCGTATACGCCCAGTGCGCGACGTCGGACTGCGAGAAGCCGCTCTCGGCGGCACCCGACTGGATCAGGTTCACGTTCTGCACCGAGCCCTGCGTCGCCTGCGCGACCGCGACGAGGCCGGGCACGCCAGCCGTGCCGCCAGCCTCGCGGCAGGGCGCGCCCGGCGGGCAGGAAATCGCATTCGCGATCATGCCCCCGATCGGATAGTACGTGCCACCCGCCGCGCCGGTGCCGATGCGGAAGAACTGCGGCGCCTGCGCGGTGGCTGGGCCCGTCGCCGCGAGCCCGACGAGGGCGGCGGCGGCAAGAAGCGTGCGTCGAGTGATGCTCATGGTCAGTCTCCCGTTGACTGTACGATCCGTCACGGACGCTACAGGCCCACGCCGGCGGGATCAATGTTGCCGCGCGATTGCCGGATTGGCCCGTGTGCGCAATGCTGCAGTGAAGCAAACACCGCAGGGGGCCTTTCCGATGCGAACCGCACGCCTTTCCGTCGCTTTCGCCGCACTGGTTGCCGTCAGCCTTGCAACCCCCGCCACCGCACAGGCCCCGTTGCGCTGCGCCGTCGATGGCACCTTTGCACCACATGCGATGCCGAAGCTCGGCGGCGGCATCGAGGGGTTCAACGTTGACCTCTTCACCGAGGTTGCAAGGCGCATGGGAAGGCCGCTGACGATGGACAGCGCAAGCTTCTCCGGCCTCATCCCGGCCATGAACGCTGGCCGCTACGACTTCCTCTGCGCGCCGACGACGGCGACGGCGGAACGCGCCCAGAACATGCTGTTCACCGAGGGCTATCTCTACACCGCCTTCCAGTTCGGCATCCGCCGCGGGTCTGCCCCCATCGCCTCCCTCGAGGAGCTGCGCGGCAAGGCGATCAGCGTGAACAAGGGCAGCGCCTATGACACCTGGGCGCAGCAGAACGCCGCGCGGTACGGCTTCACCGTGCAGGCCTACGACACCAACACCGATGCCGCTCAGGCGGTCATCGCGGGCCGGGCCTATGCCAACCTCGCCGGCAACACGGTGGTGAAGTTCGCTTCCACCCGCACACCGCAATACGTGCCCGATCTCCTGATGAAGGAAACCCGTGCGCACTGGGCGGCGCCGTTCCCGATCCAGTCGGTCGCGCTGCGCAACGAGGTCGACCGCGTGCTCGAATGCATGAAGCAGGACGGCTTCATCGCCCGCCTCTCCGAGCGCTGGTTCGGCGCCAAGCCAGAAGCCGACGATGCCGAGAACGTCGCGTTCCCCGGTTCGGGTGTGCCAGGACTCGCTGGCTATGATCCGACGCCGCACGCGGGTGGCTGCTGAGCCTGTGATGACAGGGCCCGCCCCGATTGTCGCCGCGCCCATCGTCGCAGCATCGGGCATCCACAAGCATTTTGGCGCCCTTCACGTGCTGAAGGGCGTCGATCTCGCCGTGGCGGAACGTGAGCTCGTGTTCGTCATCGGCCCCTCCGGCAGCGGCAAATCCACGCTGCTGCGCTGCTGCAACCGGCTGGAGACGCCCTCTTCCGGCCGCATCATCGTCGACGGGATCGACCTGCTGGACAGGCACACCGACATCAACGCCGTGCGCCGGCGCATCGGCATGGTGTTCCAGCAGTTCAACCTCTACCCGCACATGACGGCGCGCGGCAACGTCACGCTCGCGCTGCGCAAGGTGCTCGGCAAGGGACGGGCGGAGGCGGACGAGATCGCCGATGCCGCACTCGCGCGCGTGGGCCTCGCCGAGAAGGCGAACGCCTACCCGCTCGAGCTCTCGGGCGGGCAGCAGCAGCGCGTCGCGATCGCGCGCGCCATCGCGCTCGAACCTCGCGTCATGCTGTTCGACGAGCCCACCTCGGCGCTCGATCCGGAACTCGTCGGCGGCGTTCTCGCCGTCATGCGCAGCTTGCGCGAGGCGGGGATGACGATGGTGGTCGTCAGCCACGAGATGGGCTTTGCCCGTGCCGCGGCTGACCGGGTGGTGTTCATGGACCATGGGCTGGTGGTCGAGGAAGGGCCGCCGGCGCAGATCTTCGGCGCCCCGGAGCAGGAGCGCACGCGCGCCTTCCTGCGCCAGCTCGACCATTGATGGTGCTGAGCCGCAATGGATAGCTGGGATCGTTTCGTCTTCACCTTCTTCAACGCACAGGTGATGGCGACCTACCTGCCGAGGATCGTCGAAGGGTTCTTCCTCACCGTCCAGCTTGCGCTGCTCATCGTCATTTCCGGCCTGGCACTTGGGCTCCTGCTCGCGGTGGTGCGCAGCTTCGGCATCCGCCCGCTGAACTGGCTGATCATCTTCCTCGTCGACCTGTTCCGCGCGCTGCCGCCGCTCGTGATCATCGTGCTGATCTATTTCGGGCTGCCGAGCCTCGGCGCCGCTCCTTCCGGCTTCGTCTCGACCTGGATCAGCCTCACCCTCGTTCTGGCTGCCTTCGCCGAGGAGATCGTCTGGGGCGGAATCCTTGCCGTTCCGAAAGGGCAGTGGGAGGCGGCACGCTCCACAGGCCTCGGCTTCGCAACGACCCTCACCCATGTCGTGCTGCCGCAGGCGCTCCGGCTGTCGATCCCGCCGCTGACCAACCGCACCATCGCCATCACCAAGGGAACCGCACTCGGCAGCGTCGTCGCGGTGGCGGAAATTCTCTCGGTCGCGTCCGGTGCCGTCGGCTTCTCGTCCAACCCCTCGCCGCTCACCCTCGGCGCGATCGCCTATCTCATCCTGTTCGTTCCCGTCGTCGCGTTCGGCCGCTGGGTCGAGACGCGCTTTGCCTGGAAGCGCTGAGGGATGGACGAGTTCATCGCCACCTTCTTCAACGTCGAGGTGATCAGGGCCGCCTCGCCGATCCTGCTCCAGGGCCTCTGGATGACGCTGCTGCTCGTCCTCGTCGCCGTCCCGCTCGGGATTGCCGGGGGGGTGCTTCTGGCGGTGCTGTCGGTGTTCCGCCACCCAGCTGTGCGCTGGCCGCTGATCGCCTGGGTGGATTTCTTCCGCGCCTTCCCACCCCTCGTACTGCTCGTGTTCATCTATGCCGGCCTGCCTTTCGCCGGCATCGAGATCGGCGCCTTCGGATGCGTCGCCATCGGCTTCTTCCTCAACACCTCGTCCTACTACGGCGAGATCCTGCGCGCGGGGATCGAGAGCATTCCTCGCGGCCAGGTTGAGGCGGCACGCTCGACCGGGCTCTCGGCGGCGCAGACGATGACGTGGGTGGTGCTGCCGCAGGCAGTGCGCAACGTGCTGCCTGACCTCGTGTCGAACACGCTCGAAGTGGTGAAGCTCACCTCCATCGCCTCGGTGGTGGCCCTGCCGGAACTTCTGTTCCAGGCCCGCCAGGCGCAGAGCGTGACCTACAATCCCTCGCCCATCGTCGCGGCGGCGATCATCTACTTCCTGCTGCTCTGGCCCTTCGTACGCCTTCTCAGCAGGCTCGAGCACAAGGCGGTGGCGCGGCGCTGACGCCTATTCGCCGTCGTCATCCTCGCCGGCCAGCACGCCGCGTGTGTCGAGATGGGTGAAGTTGTGCTTCATGTAGGGCTTCACGAAGCCGCGGAACGTGAACCAGCACCCGAGCACGCCTGCCGAGACTTTCCGCGGCATCTCGCCGAACGGGATGTTGCCCTTGCTCACCTTCACGGGCTTGCGCTGGAAATCGATCGGAGACCAGAACCACTCCTTGTTCTCCCATCCTCGCAGGATGGGAACGATCGCGTCCGGCTTCATGCCGGTGACGCGGAAGTCGATCGCCGTGAAGGCCTGGTGCTGGCTCAGCGGCGCGCGGCCGGCGTTCTTCGACGGGTCGTTGTAGGCTTCCGTGCGATACGCGCTGATCAACTTCACGCCGACGCCGAGATGCTCGCGCAGGTGATCGAGGATAAGGATCGTCGGCACGATGTTGTGCCAGAGGGTCAGCGGCGGCGGCCCGTTGTCGGGCCGGTAGCGGCCGACAAGAAGTTCGTTCGCGTTGAAGAAGTTGAGGCCGAGCGAGCCGACGAAGTCCTCGAACAGCGTCTTGTTGAACGACATCGCATCCTCCTGCCAAGGCAAGTTCCAGGCGGCAGGGTGGGCGCAGAATGTGTCCCTTTCGTTTCAGCAGCGGAGCGGTGTGCGCGGGCTCACACCCGCCCGCGCACGCAGCCGTGCGTGACCTCAGCCCTGCTTCCAGGGAAGCCCCGACGCGATCCAGCCCGCCTTCGTTCGCCGATGGCCCGCCTCGTCCGGCGGCCCCTCGAACCCGTCGGTGATGTTGATGGCGTGCGGGAAACCGGCCTCGACCGCCAGCTTCGCCGCCGCGAGGCTCCGCACGCCGGAGCGACAGAGGAAGTGGATGTGGTGGCCTGGCGTAATGCCGGCCGCGCGCATCGTGTCGATGAACCCCTCGTTCACCGTCATCGCCGGGAAGAGCTGCCAGGCAATGCGATGCACGGGCTTGTCCACCGCGGAAAGGTCGGGCAGGCCGACATAGGTCCACTCCGCATCGGTGCGGACGTCGACGAGCACGGCCTCAGCCTGGTCTCGCAGCGCTGCATAGGTCTCTGCCGGCGTCCTGTGGGTGATCTCGCTCATCCCTCGTCCCTCCCATTGGCTCCGGCCCGGTTGCATCCAGGCCTCAAGGGCGCTTGTGTAGCGCGCGTGTGAGGGCTGAGGGAACAGGGAGGGAGCCGCGTGGCAGGTGCATGGGCAGGGACGGCCGAGGGATTGCTCGGCGCGATCGGCAACACGCCGCTGATCCGGCTGCGGCGCGCATCCGAGGCAACGGGCTGCGAGATCCTCGGGAAGGCGGAGTTCATGAACCCGGGCGGCTCCGTGAAGGACCGCGCCGCGCTCGCCATCATCAGCGACGCCGAGCGAAGCGGCGCGCTCCGGCCCGGCGGCACGATCGTCGAAGGGACGGCCGGCAATACCGGTATCGGCCTCACGCTCGTCGGGAATGCCCGCGGCTATCGCAGCGTGATCGTGATGCCCGAGACGCAGAGCCGGGAGAAGATCGAGTTCCTGCGCATGATCGGCGCCGAGCTTCGCCTCGTCCCCGCTGCCCCGTTCAAGGACCCCGGCAACTACGTCCACGTCTCCCGCCGCCTCGCCGGGGAGATGGCGGCCACCGAGGCGAACGGCGCGATCTGGGCCAACCAGTTCGACAACCTCGCCAACCGCGAGGGCCACAGGATCACCACTGGGGCGGAGATCTGGGGCCAGACAGGGGGGCGCGTCGATGCGTTCACTTGCGCCTGCGGCACGGGGGGAACATTGGCTGGCGTGGCGCTTGCGCTGAAGGAGCAGAAGCCGTCGGTTCGCATCACTCTCGCAGACCCGATGGGCAGCGCGCTTTATGCCTGGAAGACGCGCGGCGAGCTCGTTCTCGAAGGCTCCTCGATCACCGAAGGCATCGGGCAGAGCCGCGTGCCCGGCAATCTCGACGGTGCGCCGATCGACGATGCAATCCAGGTGACCGACGAGGAAGCACTCGAGCAGGTGTTCGACCTGACGATCCACGAAGGCATCTCGATCGGCGGCAGCGCTGGGCTGAACGTGGCGGCAGCGATCAGGGTCGCGCGCAGCCTCGGGCCAGGGCACACGGTGGTGACCATCCTGTGCGACGGCGGCGCGCGCTATCAGAGCAAGCTGTTCAACCCCGAGTTCCTGCGCGGCAAGGGGCTTCCCACCCCGCCCTGGATGAATTGAGGAGAGCGTGATGACGACGAAACGTTTCGAGGGGCGCGTTGCCGCCGTGACCGGTGGCGCGCGCGGCATCGGCCTTGCGGTGGCGGAACGGCTCACGGCAGAGGGCGCGCGCGTCGCTCTCTGGGACATGGACGAGGGTGAGGGCAAGGTGGTCGCCGCCCGCCTCGGTGGTGCCGCGATGCGGGTGGATGTCGCCGACGACGCCTCGGTCGCCGCCGCGGTCGCTGCGACCGAAGCCACGCTTGGGCCCGTCGACATTCTCGTGAACAATGCCGGCATCACGGGGCCCAACGGGCCGGTCGAGACCTACCCCGTCGATGCCTGGCGGCGCGTCGTGGATGTCGATCTCACCGGCGTGTTCCTCTGCTGCCGCGCCGTCGTTCCGGGCATGCGCGCGCGCAACCGCGGGCGGATCGTCAACGTCGCCTCCATCGCGGGGAAGGAGGGCAACCCGAATGCCGCCGCCTACTCGGCGGCGAAGGCGGGCGTGATCGGTCTGACAAAGGCACTCGCCAAAGAGCTCGCGGCAACCGAGGTGCGCGTCAATTGCATCACGCCGGCGGCCGTCAAGACCGACATCTTCGCGCAGATGACCGAGCAGCACATCGGCTGGATGCTGTCGAAGATCCCGCTTGGCCGCTTCGGCCTGGTCGACGAGGTGGCGGCGATGATCTGCTGGCTCGCCTCTGACGAGGCGTCGTTCTCCACCGGTGCGGTGTTCGACGTGTCGGGCGGCCGCGCGACCTACTGAGAGCGGCCGCGCGCCCATTCGGTGAGGGCGAGCAGCAGAGCGGAGCAGAGGAACAGCAGCACCGCCGCGGCACAGATCGTGGGGGACAGGAACTCACGCACCGAGGCGTAGATCTGCCGCGGCAGCGTGTATTGCGCCGGGCCTGCGATGAACAGCGTGATGATGAACTCGTCGAACGACGTCGCGAAGGCGAACACCGCGCCAGTGAAGATGCCCGGCGCGATCAGCGGCACGATGATGCGCAGGAACGCGACATGCGGTGCGGCGCCGGAGGCTGCTGCCGCGCGCAGCAGCGTCATGTCGAAACCCTTCAGCGCGGCGAGCACCGCGATCAGCACGAAGGGAACGGCAACGACCGTGTGCGCGAGCACAAGGCCCACGAACGTTCCGGCGAGCCCCACCATGGAGAAGGCAAGGAACATCGCTGCCGCCGTCACGATCGAGGGGGTGATGATCGGCAGGCTGAGGGCCGCGATGACAACAGCCTTGCCGCGGAAGCGGCCGAGCGTCAGCCCAAGTGCCGCGAGCGTGCCGAGGCTCGTTGCCAGCGCCGTAGTGGCCAGCGCGACCATCAGGCTGTTGCGGCCGGCGAGCAGCCACCGGTCTGACGACAGCAGCTCGCGATACCAGCGCAGCGACAGCCCATCGGGCGGGAAGCGCATCACCTCGGTCGGTGAGAGCGACAGCGGAATGATCGCGGCCATCGGCGCTAGCAGGAATGCGAGCACGAGCAGCGCCATGGCAGCAAGCATCGCGCCGAGCATGCGCGCGCTCACGGCGAAAGCCGCCCCTTCATCGCACCCGGTGCGATCACGCGTGCCGCCACGACGGCCGCTGCGGCGAACAGCATGAGCAGCGCCGAGAGTGCCGCGGCCATGCCCCAGTTCACCTCGCGGTTGATGAAGAAGGCGATGAAGGAGGCGACCATCTGATCGCGTGGCCCGCCGAGCAGCGCGGGCGTGATGTAGAAGCCGACAGCGAGCAGGAACACGATGAAGCCACCCGCCGCGATGCCTGGCCAAGCCAGCGGGAGATACACACGCAACGCCACCTGCGCGGGCGACCCGCCGAGCGATGAGGCGGCGCGGAGAAGCGTGCGATCGATCCCCTTCATCACGCTGTAGGCCGGCAGGATCGCGAAGGGCAACAGCACGTGAAGCATCGCGATGATCACCGCGACGCGCGTGCCGACAAGTTGGATGGGTGCATCCGCCAGCCCAAGTGCGACGATCGCGGCATTGATCGGCCCCTCGCGTTGCAACAGCACGAACCACGCTGTCGTGCGCACGAGGATCGATGACCAGAAGGGAACGAGGACGGCGAGAAGCCCAAGCCCTGCCCAGCGCCGTGGCAGCCCAGCGAGCAGCCAAGCGACGGGAGCGGCGAGCAGCATTGCCAGCGCCGTGACGAGAAGGCTGACACCGAGCGTGCGCAGGAACAGCGTGCGGAACAGGCGCTCATCCTCCGCCACCGCGACGATGCCGCCGCCCGGCGCGAGATCGAGGTCGAGCGCGCGCAGGAGGTAGAGCGGCGTGAGCGGCCCGGAGGCATCGCGCAGCGCGAGCCATGTGTCACGCTCAGCCCAGCGCGCATCGAGCGCAGGCATTGCCGTGGCGTAGGGGGCCGCGAGCGTGTCGGCCGCCCGCGCGGTGCGGAGCAGCAACGCGCGCGTGCCGGGCCTGGCGAAGTTCACCCGTTGCAGGAGCCGCCCGAGGCGACGGTCGGCGAGCGCGGCACCGAGCTCGTCGGCGAGTGCGGCGAAGGCCGTCTCGTCAGGCAGCCCGGCGCCATCCCAGGCGACGAGCGCTGCATGGGTGCGCGGCAGGCTCTCGCGCAGCTCCGGGTCCGCAAGGGCGGTGAACAGCGTCGTGCCGAGCGGCAGCAGGAACACGCACGCGATCAGCAGTACGAGCGGCGCGACGAGAAGGGCCGCGAGCGTGTTCTGGCCCCTCACCGCACGCCTGCCCAGCGGGCTGCTACCTGTTCAGCCAGGCAGCGAAGCGCCGCTCGAGCTCGGGCCCATGCTCGATCCAGAACTCGGTGGAGATGTTGAGCCCCTGGTCGACATGATTGCTCATCATCAGCGGGTTGCGTGTCCGCAACTCGGCGTCGGTGGCGACAGCGGCCGTCACCGGGTTGATCGGCCAGAGCTTGGTCAGCTCGAGAAGCGGTGCGGGATCGGTGATGAACTCGATCATGCGCATCGCCTGCTGCGCATTCGGCGAGCCGCGCACCACGGCCCAGAAATCATAGGCATAGAGCAGCGTGCTCCACTTGAGCGCGTAGCGTGAGCCGGCGCGCATCGCATTCGTCGTCCGCCCGACGAAGCCGACGGCGTAGGCCACCTCGCCGGCGTTGATCAGCTCGATCGGCTGCTGCCCGCCTGACCAGAACATCAGGTCAGGCCTGATCGCATCCAGCTTGGCGAAGGCACGGCGCTGCCCCTCGGGCGTGGCGAGAACGCGATAGACATCACCCGCGGCAACGCCGTCAGCCATCAGCGCGGCTTCGAGCGTGATGCGCGCGCCGCGGCGCAGCGCCCGCTTGCCCGGGAACTTCGCCGTGTCCCAGAACTCGGCGTAGGTGGAGGGGCCGGTGGCGTTGCGCGCCTGGTCATAGAACACAGCCACACCCCAGCCGATGGCGCCCGCGCCGCACGTCGTCGCCCCGCCGGGGAGGAACTTGTCGCGGCGCACGACTGACCAGTCGATACGCTCGAACACGCCATCCTCGCAGCCCTGCACGAGATCGGGCGCCTCGACCATCACGACATCCCACGTGACGTTGCGCGCCTGAACCATCGCGCGGATGGGCCCGACGTTGTAGTCGTACGACGTGTCGGCGACGCGGATGTTGTTGGCCCGCGCGAACGGCTCGAACAGCGTCGCGCGCATGTGGTTCTGCAGCGGCCCGCCGCCTGCGACGATCGTGAGGTCACGCGCCCCGGCCGGGAGCGCGAGGGCAGCGACAAGGGCCGCGGCAGCAAGCGTGCGAAACGTCATCCTCATGTCCCCCTTCCCGCCGCGGACGCCAGCAGCCTGGCGACGGGCGTGATGTTCCAGCCGTCATTCTTCCGGCGATAGTAGGTGTTCAGCAGGCGCGTCGCCACAGGTCCTGGACGCCCCGGACCGATCGGCACGCCATCGACGCGCGTGACCGGGAACAGCCCGCAGGAGGTCGAGGTGATGAAGGCCTCGTCAGCCGCGCGCAGCACGTCCGGCGCGAGCCGTCCGTAGCGGCCGGGAATGCCGAGTTCCCCCGCGATCTCCATCATCGTGCGGCAGGAGATGCCCTCGAGCACCCCGGAATCGGCCGCAAGCAGCCCCTCGCGCGTGACCGCGACGACGTTGAACCCGGGCCCCTCGGCGACACCGCCGCCGTGGTCGAGCAGGATCACGGTATCGAACCCATCATCCTTGGCGAGCAGCAGGGCGCGCGTGAAATCGCCCCAATGCGTGTTCTTCCACACCGGGTTGACCGAGGTTTCCGGGATGCGGCGGATCGTCGTGGAGATCGTCGCGTGCAGGCCGCGCCGCATCTCCTCGGGCTGGCCACGCAGCACCAGCGGCTGGGCGTAGGCGAAGAAGCGATTGCTGGCGAGCCGCGGGTCGCGCGAGCCAGGCGGTGCCGTGCCGCGCGTGCAGGCGAAGTAGACGAGCGCATCAGCGAGCCCCGATCGATCGACGAGCGTGGCAAGCAGCGTGGTGAGTTCGGCACGCGTGAAACCTGGATCGAGCCTGAGGCCGGCGCAGGAGGTCTCGAACCTGTCGAGGTGATCATCGAGGCGGAAGAACCCGCCGCGCCACGTGTGCACGACATCGTAGGTCATGTCGGCGTACATCAGGCCGAGATCGCGCACAGGGATGCGCGCCTCGGCAAGCGGCACGAAGCCTCCGTCGATCCACGCAAGAGCGCGCGAGAAATCGGCGCGCGCGACGCTCAGGTGATCGGGAACCTCGAGAATCTCATCGATCACGCGCTTCACTGGTCCGTTGTGCTGCCTCGCGGCATCGTGCGAGCAGCGCGCGTCCAGTGTCAACGCCACGCGGCGGCCCGTCGACCAGCCTGCATCTCGACGCGCGGGCGTCCATGCGCGACAACGCTGCATCTCGATCGCGGAGGAGCCGATGAACACGACCGCCGAACGCCTCGCCGCCTGGGCCGAGGGCGAGGAGGCGCGCTTCCTCGGCAGGCTCGAGGACGAGGAGCCCTGCAACGGCTGGATCGCCGAGTATTGGCGAATCGTCGGCGATGCAGCAGGCCGCCCCCATTACCGCCATGTCGATGGCAGAACGGTCGACGAAGCGGGTGACCGCTGGGCCTGGTCGGCCGCGTTCATCGGCGCCGGCGCATGGGTCGCCACGGGAGGTGCGCCCTGGTTCGCCTATTGCGAATGGCACAGCAGCTACACGCGCGACGCGATCCGCCGCGCCTCGGCCGGCGGTGCCCAGCCTTATCGCGCCCTGCCGGCCGCAGGAGCCGTGCTCCGCCGCGGCGACATCATCGTGCAGTGGCGCGCAGGCATCGGCGATGGTGGGCGCGACATCCCCGTAACATGGGAGAGCGCGCCGCGGATCGACCCCTTCACCAGCCACGGCGACATCGTGGTTGCCGCCGGGCCGGGCGCGGCGGAGATCATCGGCGGCAACCTTGGCGATACGGTGCTGCGCCGGCACCTGGTGCTCGACGAGCACGGCAGGATGGCCGACACGACGCAGCTGCGCGGGCACTGGTTCGCGCTGCTGCGCTTCGCAAACGACGCAGCCGACTGAGGCGGGCCGCCTTCGTCCCGTTTACCAGCCGTTCATCGATGTCGGCGAGCCTCACCAAAACGGTGAGGGAGACGACAATGCGGCCAACCAGCCTCCACCCCTTCTCGATGTTCCTGCTCGACCCCGTGTCGATCTGGCTCGCCGACACGCAGGGCGGGCTCGTGATCTCGACCGGCTGGGCCGGCGATCCGCCAGGCACGCGGCAGGCCGGCAGCGCGGTCGCGGTCGACACCCTCGGCGCGCGTCTCGCGACCGACCCTCTCGCCATCGCCGGCGGCGAGTACCAGCGCGTCGAGCAGACAGGGGTCTGGAACGCGCTGAAGAACATCTCCGTCACCGGCAGCGCGCTCGATGCGGACAGTGGCGGCAGGCTGCTGGTCGCCAACTTCGTCGATACGCGCATCGACCTGACCGGCGCCGATGGCGATGGTGTCGATATCGTCGTGCTTGGAGCCAAGCGTGGGCTGATCCGCACCGATGATGGCGAGGGAAACGACAGGATCACGCTCGTCTCCCACAGCAACGAAGGAACCTGGTCGAACCTGATGCTGATCGAGACCTTCGGCGGGGATGACAGGGTCGATGTCACCACCGTCGGGCTCTCGCAGCTCGATGACCTCGTGCTCGGCGACAATGCAGGCAGCAACGGCCCTCTGTGGAATGCCGCATACGATGGCCGTTTCTCGCGTTACGTGATTGACGTCGGAAGCGGTGACGATATCGTCACCGTCCGCGGCATGGGCAAGGCCGTCATCCTCGGCGGCGACGGCAGCGACATCCTGCGCGGCGGCAGCGGCGCAGACTGGATCGACGGCGGCGCTGGTGCCGATGTTGTATTCGGCGGCGGCGGAAGCGATGTGTTCGTGCTGAATAACGGCGAGATCGACGATGACGTAATCAGCGACTTCTTCCGCGATGAGGGCGACAGCCTTCTTCTCCTCGGCTTCGCCGACGATGCAACGCTGTTTGTGATCGACGCTGCGTCGGGCCTCTACGGCATCATGAACGGCGATGGTGGCGGTCTGTCGCTGCTGCTGATCTCCGGCCTCGGCGGCACGCTGCTCGAGGAAGGCGACTACCTCTTCGGCTGAGCGCGCCGGCCTACTCCTCGCGCATCGCCCGGCGCATGCTGTCGAGGATCGGGCTCAGCAGATAGTCGAGCGCGCTCCGCTCCGCCCCGATCACGAGCACATCGGCCGGCATGCCCGGCGACAGCGACACCCCCTCCGGCAGCGCAGCGAGCGCACCCGGATCAAGTGTGGCGCGCAGCAGGAAGAAGGTGTCGCCGCGGCTGTTCACCTGGCGATCGGCACCGACATAGACGAGGTGTCCAGGCAGCGGCGGCACACGCCGGTGCGAGAATCCCGTGAGCCTCACATTGACGCGCGACCCAGGGGCGATGCGCTCGATGTCACCTGGGTTGATCGCTGCCTCGACAAGCAACGTATCGTCGGACGGCACGATGTCGAGAACCGGCTGCCCCGCGCCGATGCTGCTGCCCGCGGTGAAGAAACGCAGATCCGTCACCACCCCGGCCTCGGGGGCGAGAACGATGGTGCGTGAGAGGATGTCCTCCGCCGCGGCGAGTCGCGCGCGGCCCTCCGCGACCTGCGCCACGGCATCCTGCATCTCGCGTGCTGACTCGTTGCGGCGCGTGGTGCGCAAATTCAACATCTCATGCTCCGCTTGCGCGATCGCTTGGCCGGCTTCCGCCGCCCGCGCCTCGAGCTCACCGATCTCCCCGACCAGCTGCGCCTCGGCGCGCTGGAGCTCGAGCGCGCGCGTGCGGGTGGCAAAGCCGCGCGAGAGCAGGTCATTCACCCCGCGAAGTTCCTGCCTGATCAGGCCGAGCCGTGCGGTATGCGCGGACCCCTGCGCCCTCAACGCCGCAATCTGCTGCTCGAGCTGTGCCGTGCGCCGTTGCTGCACGGCGACCGCGCCGCGGAAACTCTCGCCCCGCGCCTCGAACAGTGCCTTCTCCGCGGCGAGCAGGGGCGCGATCGTGTCGTCGGCTGCCATCGCGCCCAGCCGCTGTGGCATCACGAAGGCGTCGCGCTCATCGAGCTCGGCGGCAAGCCGGGCCACGCGCGCCTCGGCACCGACCTGGCGCGCGCGCGCCTGCGCGACCATCGCCCGCGCCTGGCTGTCATCGAGGCGAAGCAGGGGCTGCCCGCCGGCGACGCTGCTGCCTTCGGCGACGAGAAGCTCGCGCAGGATACCGCTTTCGAGGAGGCTGACGGTCTTGCGCTTGCTCTGCACCACGAGCGTGCCGGAGGCCGGCACAGCGCTCTCGAGCCTGGCCACCGCCGCCCAGGCGCCAAGCCCGCCGAAGCCGAGTGCCATCGTTGCCAGCCCGGCAAGTGCGAGCCGCCGCAGTGAGGGGCCGTGGGCTGGCGCCTCGTCATGGGTGATCGCAGTCATGCTCCGTCCCCCGCCGTTTGGGCCATGGCCACGCCGTCATCCGCAGCTGTACGGCGCACCGGCACAATCGTCCCGCTTTCGATCCGAAGCACGCTGTCGGCGATCGCGACCATCGCGCGACGATGCGTGACTGCCAGGATCGCCGCGCCCGATTGCCGCGCTGCCTCGATCACTTCGACGAGCACGGCCTCGCCGGCATGGTCGAGGCTCGCGTCAGGCTCATCGAGCACGAGCAGCCTCGGGGCGCCGAACAGCGCGCGCGCCAGCGCCAGGCGCTGCCGCTCGCCGCCGGACAGTGCGGGGCTCTCCGGTCCAACCTCCGTCGCGTAGCCATGCGGGAGACGCCCGATCACGCCGTGCAGCCCCGCGCGCTGCGCCGCGGTGACGATCGCCTCCGGGTCAGCCTCAGCGAACCGGGCGATGTTCTCGGCGACGGTTCCCTCGAGGATCTGTGGCCGCTGCGGCAGGTAGCCGACCATCCCCGATGCCCCGGCATCCGCCGCGGCAAGGCCGCCGATGGACACCGCCCCCTCCGTCGGCGCGAGGATGCCGGCAGCAAGCCGCGCGAGTGTCGATTTGCCAGCACCGTTCGGCCCCGTCACGACAACCATCGTACCGGGAGGGATGGTGAGCGAGACATCCGCGAGCACGGGCCGCTGCGCATCCGGCGGCGTGAAACCTGCACGCGCGAGGACCAGGCCTGCATCGGTGGAGCAGGCAGGCGCGTGCACGGGATGGCTCTCGCCAGCAAGGAGGGCCGTGAGCCTGCGCCACGCGAGCCTCGCCATGGCGATCGTGCGCCACTGCGACAGCACCTGGTCAAGCGGCGCAAGCAGCAGCGCGAGCAGCAGGTTGGCGCCGACGAGAACGCCGGGGGTTGCTTCGTTGCGAAGTATCAACAGTGCGGCGAAGGCGAGCATGCCGCCCTGCAACAGTGCGCGCAGGAATCGTGAGAGCGAAACGAGCCCCTCGCCCCGCAACGACGCGCGATCGAGCGAGGCCAGCGCGCCCCTGTGGTTCGCCCCCCACCGCCGCGCGATCGCCCGCTCCATGCCGAGCCCCTCGCGCAGCACGGGATCACGCAGCAGCGAGGCGGCATCGTGGAGCGCATTGTCCATGCGCCGCTGCGCATCCGCGAGCGGTGGCTCTGCCAGCGCATCGGTCGCGACCGCGAGTGCGAGCATGATCAAAGCCGCACCGAGCGCGTACCAGCCGAGGAGAGGATGCAGCAGCGCGATCACCCCGAGCAGCAGGGGCGCGCACAGCAGGTCGAATGGCGCGGCAGCAGCGCCACCGCCGAAGAAGAGGCGGATCTCCTGCACATCGGCGATCGCTCGGCCGGCGGCGCGTCCATCGCCGGTCACCGCGCGCCTGATGCCGGCGGCGGCAGCGGGGCTCGACAGTGCATCGGCAACGCGGTCACCGATCGCGGCAAGCACAAGGCCGCGGATCGTGACGAGAGTCCCGTAGAGCAGGAGCCCGACGATGCAGATCACGCTGAGCAGCAGTAGGGTGTCGAGGCTGCGGCTGGTCAGCACACGATCGAACAGATGCATGTCGTAGAGCGGCACGACGAGAACGCCCGCGTTGATGCCGAGCGTGAGCACAGCCGTCGTGGCGAGGCCGAGCGCGAGGGCCGCACGGGCGCGCGCAAGCGGCGGAGTCATGCCGCGGCACCGATGGCCGACCGCGCCGGCGGGGCGGCCACGAGGCGGACCGGTGGCTGCCCGAGCTCGGCCAGCACGGCCGTCCGCTCGCCGTACCGGTCGACCAGCCCCTGCTTCAGCACCAGCAGCTTGTCGGCGCTCTCGATCACGCCGCGGCGATGGCTCGTCAACACCACCATCGCGCCGCGTGCGCGGAGGGCTGCGATCGCTCCCGACAGCGCTGCCTCGCCGTCGGCGTCGAGTGCCGCATCAGGCTCGTCGAGCACCACCAGCACGGGATCGCCGTAGAGCGCGCGGGCGAGGCCAAGGCGCTGGCGCTGGCCGCCTGACAGCACGAGGCTAAAGGCGGCGAGCGGCGTCGCGTAGCCGAACGGAAGTGCCGCGATCGCCTCGTGCAGCCCGGCCAGCTTCGCTGCCCTGATCACGGCGGCATGATCTGGCACGGCGAGGCGCGCGATCGTCTCGGCGATCGTCGCGTCGGCCAGTGCGAGGTGCTGGGGCAGGAAGCCCACATGGCGCGCGAGGTCGCCCCTGTCCCAGAGCGCGGTGCCGTAGCCGTCGAGCGTCACGCTGCCGGCGGTGGGCGCTGCCATGCCCATGACGAGGCGAAGCAGCGTCGACTTCCCCGCGGCCGACGGGCCAATGACGCCAAGCACCTCGCCGGCGCCGAGCGAGAACGACACGCCGCGCAGCACGGGCCTGTCAGCGCCGTCCGGGATCGCCACAAGCCGATCGGCGACAAGCCGCGCTGCGGGACGGGGCAGCGCGCTCCGGTCGCGCCGCTCCTGCGGCAGGCCGAGCGCCTGGTCGAGCCTGCGCCACGCGGCGGTGGCATCGGCGAACTGCCGTGCGGCGGAGGCGGCGTTCTCGAACGGCAGAAGCGTCCGCGCGAGGATGAGGTTGGCGGCGATCATCGCGCCCGGCGTGATGCTGCCCTGGATCACCAGCACGGCCCCGAGGGCGACCATCCCGGCACCCGCCGCGAGCCGCACCGTGCGTGCTGCACCGTCGGCCCGCTTTGCAGCCGCGACGGCGCGCGCAACGAGACCAAGCGCATGGCGCTGCCTTCCCTGCCAGCGCGCGATCAGGGCGCCGAGCATGCCGAGCCCGACCACCGCCTCGGCACCTCGCACCGCGGCGCCGATCTCCACCACGCTCTCCGCTGATGCAGCGTTCGCGGCCATGAAGCCGCTGCGCCCCGATCGAGCGAGGCCGAGGTTGAGCGCGAGCAGCAGGGCAGCGGCCACGATCGCGTAGAGGGCGAACACGGGTGCGAGGGCTGCAAGCACGAGCAGAAACAGCGGTGCCCAGAGGATGTCGAGCAGCGCGCCGGCAGCGGGAGAGACGGCAAAGCCACGCAGGGTCTCAACATCCCTGAGCGGCTGCACCGCACCACCGAGGCGTGAGGATGCATCGAACGCAGCATTGGCCACCGCATGCCCGAGCCGCGTGCCCGCGAGCTGCAGCGCCAGGCCGCGCAGCCCCTCGATCAACGCAAGTGCGACGAGCGCCACGGCGAGACCGGCGAACAACCAGGCGAGCGTCATCTCGCTGCGCGTCGCCAATACGCGGTCGAACACACCCATGAGGAAGGCAGGCAGGGCGAGGCCGAACAGCGCCTGGCCAAGGTTCAGGCCGAGCAGCAGCGGCACCACGCCGCCCGCCGCCGTCACTCCCCGCCCGAGGCCGTGATGCGCCGTCACCGGCGCACTCAGACGAACGCCGGCGCGAGCGCCCAGCCGAGTGCTGCGAGACCGAGGGCACCGATGATCGCCGCGGCGACAAACCCACCGCCCCGCGCTGCCGGCCGCGGCGCTGCGGACGCGAGTGCTGCAAGCCGCTCATCGAGCCTGGCGACGAACACTTCGAGCGTGCCCACCGCCCGCTCGATGCGCTGCTGCTGTTCGGCGATTGCGGCAAGCGCGTCGGCGAGCTCCGCGCCGCGATCGGCGGGCGGCGCCTGCACGGCCTTGAGCAGGGCGCGTTGCCCCGCCGCGAGGGCGGCAAGGCCACGCTGCATCTGCTGGATCGGCACGGCGGCAGGCTCGGCTTGCGCAGAGGGCAGACGGATGAGCGCGCCCTCCTCGCCCATCACGGCGACATCGAGCGTGGCGGCCCGCGAGCGGAGGCCGTCATCGAGCAGGAAGCCGAAGGCATGCGCGCCATCGCCGATGCCGTTGCGCGCGAGGTCGTCACGGCCCTGATCAGCCACGGTGCGCGCGACGATACGCTCGCCATCCACCAGCGCGATGCCAAGCCGCGCCTCCGGCCGTCCCGGGTCCCACGCCCAGCCAAGGATGCGGTCGTGCGTGCGCGCCTCGACGAAGCCGACCGGCGCGGGACGGGCGGAGGGGGTGCTTTCCCCCGCCCTTTCGATGGCGTGCGCGGCCTCGGTCATGCCACCTGCTGGCGCGGCTGCGCTGCGGCCTCGTCGACCATCTTGTGCGAGACGCCGTTCTCGTCGAGGAACAGGCGCATGTCGCGATAGCGCTGGTAGTACGCGCGGTTGAACCGCTCGAACAGCGCCTGGTCCCAGTAGTCCTCGAGGCGGAAGGTCTTGGCACCGAACACGTCGAACGAGGGGATCGACAGTGTCTCGGCGAACTCGACCGTACGGCTGTCATAGGTGAAGTAGACCGAGGGCACGCGATTGGCGAGCGCCATCAGGTTGCCGTGCAGGCGATAGCCGAGAACGAGGTCACGCGCGGAGACGAATTTCTCGATCTCGGCCACGACATCCGAGTAGAAGAGGCGGCCGTCGTACATCTTCTCCATCGGGTCGCCCTCGCCGCGAAGCCAGCCCTCGTGCCGGAGCGTGGCGAGCCCTTCCTCGCGCTGCGCGGCCGTTCCCCAAAGGATCTTCTTCTCCTCGATCTCGCCCTGCGCCATCACGTTCAGGTCGAAGCGCTGCGCGAGGTCGAGGATCGTGTCGCGCTGCAGGCCGAGATAGCGGGGCAGGTCCTGCGCATAGTCGCCGCCAACCTCGCGGCGCAGCGTGAACACGGCCGAGCGAACCTTGTCGAGCGGCGGCAGATCGATCCGCAGCGTCGGGTCGTTGCGGCGGAATACGGTCGGGCAGCCGATGATGCGGGTGTTGCGGATGCCGAGCTGCCACAGCACATCGGCCGTGTAGGTGCCGCGCACACCGAGCGAGGCCGAGCGTTCGGCGATCAGCGCGAGCACGCGCTTGGTGGCTTCCGAGAGCTGCAGCGCGCCCTTCTTCGGCGCCTGCGCGCCGATGCCGAAGGCGATCACCGGGATCTTGAGCCGCGACAGCACGCGCGGCGCATTCTCCCAGTCCATCGTCGGGTGGATGTAGTTCGAACCGCGCAGGAACGCGTAGTCGTACTCGGCGTTGTAGCGGTCGATGTCGGCATCCGTCGGCTGGCGGATCTTCAGCGGCTCGAGCTTCGAGAAGTTCAGCAGCTTGAGCGAGCTGTCGAACACGAAGGCGTCACCGATGTTGTGGTAGTGGTGCAGGCTCGCCTGCACGTTCGTGTGGTCGTACCATCGCACGCAGTCATGGTCGTAGACCTCACCCGAGGGGCTGATGACCAGGATACGCTTCATCGCATGACCTCCCTTCGCTGCGCACCCGCACGCGCACGCGGCCCATGACCCTGGACCGGGAGTGCTGAAGAAGCCTGAACGCGGGGCCGTTTCGTTGCTGGTTTCTCGATCGTGGACGCTGGCGTGTTCGCGCCGCGACGTGCTGCAAGGGCGCGGTGATAGAGCGCGAGATGCGTCTCGGCGCAGCCGGCGGCATCGATTGGCGTGGGTGCCGCGTCCACCAGGCGCTGCCACAAGCCAGGCTCCGTCATCGCGCGGGCGAGCTTGTCAGCGAGGTCCTCGGCCGAGCCGGTGCGGAAATGCAGGCCGTCGATGCCGTCGCGCACCTTCTCGGCCATGCCGCCGATGTCGCTCACGATCAGCGGGCGGCGGTGGTGGAACGTCTCCTGGATCACCACGGGGCTGTTCTCCCACCAGATCGACGGCATCACCACCCAGTCGACCGAGCCCATGAGCCGCGGCAGCTCGTCACTCCGGTACGCGCCGAAGAACCGCGCGCGCCTGCCGGCCGCCTGCATCAGCGCCTCGAACCGGGTGCGGAACGCCTCAGGCTGGTTCTCGAGGTTGCCGCCGAACACCATCAGGGCCGCATCGTCGCCCCAGACGCTGTCGGGCACGCGCGCGATGGCATCGAGCAGCACGGCAAGGCCCTTGAACTCCGTCACCTGGCCGAAGAAGCCGAAGCGTCCGCGGCGCCCGCCCTCGGCAAGCGCGCGCGGTGGGGCGGACGGGCTCGGCGCAAGCCCGTTCTCGATCACCGCGAACCGTTCCTCCGGCAGGCCCCACGCGACGTGACGCTCGGCGAGGAAACGGCTCGGCGACACGAAGGCATCGGCGAGCAGCAGGTGATCCTTGAGGAACCGTTCGCGCAAGTGCACGCCCTCCGGCGTCCATTCCGGGAAGCAGGCACTGCACTCGGCGGGGCTCGCGCGCGAACAGAGGCGGTGGTGGCCGGTCTTCACCATCTGGCCGTGGTTGAGACAGATCGACAGATACTCGTGGAAGGTGACGATGATCGCTGCCTGCGGCAGCACGCGGCGCACGAGGGCAAGCATCTCGGCACCGAAGCCGATCAGGTGATGGAAGTGGACGACATCGGGGTTGAGATCACGCAACCAATCCGCCACGGGGCCGGCAAGCTCGCCGATCGCACGCGAGGAGATCCAGCGATGATCATACGCATCGAGATGGACGAAGGTCTCGCGCGGCCCCTGCCGCAGGCTCATCAGCGGCGTTTCCTCGTGTCGCGCAACGGGAGAACCGGTGCGCGCGAGGTAGTGCGCCTCAACCCCCTCCATCGCATCGAGGCCGCGGAACAGGGCATGCGAGGCCACCTCCGCACCGCCGATGGAGAAAGCCGGATGGCCATGCGAAACGACGAGAACGCGCATCTTCATCACCTCCCTGCCCCGCCCCAGAGCGCCCTGAGCGCATGGCCTTCCGCGAGCCGTGCCGCGTCGTGCCATGCAGGCCCGCGCTCCTTCGCCTCAGGTGCCACGACGGCAATGTCGCCATGCCACGAGCAGATGCCGCCGGCATCGGCGAGGCGAAGGAAGAAGCCGGTTTCCTGCGCCGGCGTGCGCAGCCCGAAGCGCGCGAAGCCCCCGCCGCGGCGATGCGCCTCGCGCGTCACCAGCGCGCCGGCGAGAACCGCACCGCGGCGCATCGCACCGTCCGCCCGATCTCCCGCGGGAATCGCTGCTTGCGGCATCCCGGCATGGGGTCGGCGGAGGCGGAGATAGGGTGGCGCATCCGACGCGATCAGCTGATCGAAGCCGGTGCTGCGTACAGAGCCATCCTCGTACAGAAGCGTCGGCACGATCACGCGTGGATCATTCTCTCCCCCCTCCGGCAGGGCGGCGACAAGTGCCTGTCGCCACCCCGTGGCCGCCGCCAGTCCTGTGCCGGGAAGGCACAGCAGCAGCGGTGCCCGTGTCGCTGCCGCACCGATTTCCCACGCCTCGGCGATGGAGATCCGCTCCTCGGCAATCATGATCGCAGGCGAGAGACCGCAGAGGTCGATCACGGCCAGGAGCTCGGTGAGCGCCGGCCCTCGCCAGGCGGGGCCAAGAACGAGCACGAGCTCCTCCTCGCCAGGGACCGGTGGGTCGTTCAGGAATGGCGAGAGCATCGCCGCCGGTGGCGCCTCCGGCTCGGGCAGCGGCAGGATGAGCGCGGTGCGCGATGCGCGTGGCGCGCGAAGGATCGTCGCTTCCGTCCCGGCCTCGCACATCGCAGCGGTGGCGAGCAGTGGCGAGAGCTGTGCCTCGACCACGGAGAGCCCCGTTGGCTTGTGCAGGTCGATCGACGCGGCGATCCGCTGCATCAGCGCCCGTGCCCCCCCGGGAGCGACCTGCACCGGCAGGTAGGCCACGCCACCGCCAGAGATCTCGAATGCGAGGTGCAGCCCATCGGACCGGTCCGGCAGCGCGCAGGACACGAACGCGGCGAAGCCGTGCGCATCTCCAGCGATCGCAGCGAAACGACAGTCGCCGCTCACGCCAGCGACGACGTCAGGCCGCGCGACCCGCGTCCATACGTCATCGAGCCGCGCGGCGAAGCCACCCTCGCCGCAGAGCGTGACGCCAGCGACCGCAGCGCGCGGATCGAGGAGCCACCCGGCGACGTAGACGCCGACACCAGGGATACAAGCGCAGAGATCAAGCGCGGCCGAGAGTGGAGCGGCAGCGCGCGAGAGCGTCTCGTGCCCCTCATACGGCGGGCGCGCGGCACGGCCGAGCGAGGCAAGCGCCTCCGGGTCGGCGTCGAGCCGCTTCATCATCTCTGCCAGGTGCGCCGCCGTCTCGAGCGAGCCGAGCAGTTGTGGCGCGGCGACGAGAGACCGGCGCCTGATGCGCCCATCGGCGATCACGTGCAGGCTCTGCGGCACCCCGCCTTGCCAGGGCTCCGACAGCATCAGGGCCTCGACGAGACCTGTCGCCGGCAGCGCGATGTCAGGCCGCGCGAACGTGGCAAGAGCGATCGGCACACGCACCACGGGCCCTTCGGCAAACACCGCCTGCGCACCAGGCTCGGCCGTTCCCCATCCCTGGAGGATGAGCATCGTTCCGTGCCGCCCGGCGATCTCGACCGCACCGTCCGCGACCGCGACCGAGCCAAGGAACCGGCGCAGGATGCCGCGAAGCACGGTGCCGCGCGGTGCCTGCTCCACCAGCTCGGCGAGGAACAGCGCGACATCACCGGGCCGTGCCGTCGCGCGTCTCGCGACCTCCTCGGTGAGTTCGCGCGCCCCGATCAGCTCAGCTGGCCACGTCGAGAGGAGGCGGTCAGGCATGCCCTGGGCGTGCAGCGTGACGAGAGCGCCAGGGGATGGCAGCGCACCATGAAGCTGGATCGCGGCGACGAACCAGCAGAGGCCAGGCTCCTCATGCGCCCACGCCGTCAGGCGGAATGGCCCGCGCGCCTCGCCATCGCCGCCGGAGGCGACGCCACGGCGCGGCAGCCTGTCACGATGCCAGCCGAGAACGAGCGCAGCCCCCTTGCCGAGCATCGTCGCCGCAACGATGCCGCCCTGCTCCGGCTGCCGCGCCCGATCCGCAAAGGAAACGACCCTGCTCATGCCGCCCTCCCCTGTCGTGCTGCCATCGATCCCGCCATGAGCTTGCGATAGAGTGCGAGATGTGAGCGCGCTGCCGCGGCAATGGTGACCGGCTTGCGGATGCCGCCGACAAGCCGCTTCCAGAGCCCAGGCTCGGCCGCCGCACGCCGCATCGCGGCAGCGAGTGCGGCGGGATCGTCCGGCGGCACGAGAAGCCCGTCGATGCCATCGCGTACCATCTCGGCCATGCCGCCGATGCCGGACGCGATGACCGGGCGGCCATGCTGGAACGCCTCCTGGATGACGAGCGGCGCGTTCTCCCACCAGACAGAGGGCATCACCACCCAGTCCGCCTCCGCAATCAGGCTGGGCATCGCCGCGGGGCCGTAGCCGCCCGTGTGGCGCGCATCGGGGGCGGCCTCGAGGAGGACTGCAAAACGGGTCATGAAGGCTTCCGTCTGGTAGTCGCTGCCGCCGTGCAGTGCGAGGCTGTGCGTCACGCCCTCACGCGAGAGAAGCGCGGAGGCACCGAGTGCCACCGTGGCACCCTTGAAGGCGTTGATGTGGCCGAAGAACGCGAACCTGTCGCGCCGCCGCGCAGCCTTCCGGTGCGCTGCCGGCGCAGACTCGGCCAACCCGTTCGGCAGCACCGTGATCGCCTCCGCGGGAAGGCCCCAGGCGACGTAGCGGTCTGCGAGGAAGCGGCTCGGCGCGACGAAGTGGTCGACCAGCCGGTACATCGCGCGAAGATGCAGCTCGCGCAGCCTGAAGTCCGTCGCGCTGCGATCGGGAAGGCAGCGGCGGCACGCATCGGGCGAGGCGCCATGGCAGAGCCGACCATCGGTCGTGCGCATCAGCCCCTCATGCGCACAGATGGCGTAGTAGTCATGCAGCGTCATCACGATGCGCGCAGCGGGCAGGATGCGTCGGATCAGGTGGATCGTCTCGACACCGATCAGAAGAGGATGGTGGATGTGAACGATGTCGGGGCGCTGCTCCTCCAGCAATCGCGCGAATTCGAGACCGATGCCGTGCAGGTCTGTCTGCGACAGGAAGAAACGATCGAACGCCTCGGTGCGCATCAGCACCTCGTCGGCCGCATCGCCGATGGCCTGGAACGGCGTTCCCGGGCTTGCCGGACGATGCAGGCCACTGACACCGGCGACAAACAGGCCCTGATGGCCCTCGTTCCGCATGGCACGGAACAGCGCGTGCGCGGCGATCTCGGTTCCGCCGGCCTGAAGGGCGGGATGACCATGGCAAAGGACGAGAATGTTCATCGCCGCTCACCCGTGCTCGAAGATGCAGATGTCCTGGAACCCGATGCCATGTTCGCGCCCGCTCCAGCCGCCATAGGCTGCAGGGCGCCGGCGCCGGAGGCCTGCCGCGACGAAGTGCGACAGCAGCAGGTCCTCATCGAACGCGATCGCCGCGAGCGGTGCCTCAGGATCGGCGAAGAGCACGCTCGCCCCCGGATCGTCGGGAAAGGCGGGGCGCGCGCCACCACCGGCGATCGCCGCACGCGACGGGCCGTTCAGCAGGAAGGCAGTGGCGAAGCAACGCCCGCCAGGTGCCAGCACGCGCGCGATCTCGACTGCGTAGCGGGCGATCGATGCTTCATCAAGATGCGTCAACACCGAGACGAGCGCGATGAAATCCGCCGACGCATCGTCCACCGGCAGCGTGACCGCCTCGGGAACAATCGTTCCGATCGGGTGGTACAGCGGGTGCGCGACATCGAGATGCGCGAAGGTGAAGGCGGGATAGACGGGCGTGATCGCAGCCGAGCACCAGGCAATTGCAGGCGCGATCACGTCGATGCCGTGATAGCTGCCGGTCGTGAGGTACTGCGTGAGCGGCAGCGCCATGCGGCCCACGCCACAGCCGACATCGAGCACGCGATCCTCAGGCGTGAGCCCGCCGCGGCGAACGAAATGCTGGAGGAACTCGGCCCCGATCGCGCGGAAATCGCCATCGCCGCAGAGCATGAGCTCCGGCGGCGGAACCGGCATGAAGCGGTTGCCCGCAAGCACCGCGGCGAGCGTGTCGAGCCCCGCCTCATCGTGACGAGCGCTCATCGCCGCGCTCCCTTCCGCTCGTCGAAGCGGCGCGTCAACGCCGCGATCGCCTCACCCCAGCGCGCGGCATGGAGGCGGCGGTTGTAGAGAGAGGCGAGCGTGCCGGTGTAGCCGGCATGCAGGCCGATCGACCGCCGCTCGAAATGCCAGAGCTCGACGGCGGGCTCGTAAACGATGTCGGCCCCGGCGCGGCGCAGCTTCAGGCAGAGGTCGCTGTCCTCGTAGTCGCCGACGACATAGTCCTCCGTCAGCCCATCGACCGCATCGAACAGTGCGCGGCGCACCATCAGCGCCGCCCCCGTCACGCCCGGAACGCGGTGCGGCACGCAGGCGGGCGCATGGTGGCGCGGCATGCCCTTGAAGTAGTGCCGGTTGTACCAGAGCCCATCGATATCACGCGCAAAGGTGAGGCCCGCGTGCTGGATCGATCCATCATCGAACAGGAGCTTCGGGCCCGCCGCACCCGGCTTCCGCGCCGCCGCCGCGAGCTTCAGCAGCCAGCCGGGCCGGTCGGGGATCACGTCGCTGTTCAGCAGCAGCAGCATCCGCCCTGCCGCAAAGCCGGCCCCGACATTGTTCGCACCCGCATAGCCGAGGTTGCGCGGCAGCACCACGAGGATGAGCGGCAACCCGTGCATGATGTGGAGGCCTCGGAGCAGGTGCTCCGCCTCCGCTGCCTGTTCGGGGTTGTCGAGAACGAAGATCGTCTCTGCCTTCGCCCAGTCCGCGTCGGCCGCGAACGCAGCGACCTGGGCGCGGAGGAAGGAGAGGTTGCGGTAGAGCGGCACCAGCACCGTCACCTCGGGCCGTGCCGGCATGCGGCCGAGGCGAATGACATGCGGCGTGCGCGGGCCGGCGAGATGCGCGCGCTGCATCCGCGACGCGGCAGGGCCGAGGCAGGTTTCGAGAACCGTCACGCTCGCATGCTCGGGGCGGACGGAGGCGAGCACCGCATCGCGCGACGCTGCCGGTCCGAGGGTGCGCAACCCTGGCGTCAGCCGCATCGTGCCGCCACCGGAAAGGCCGATGACGAGCTCGGGCTGCGCGAAGCTGCGCGGTGCTGCGGCGATGTGCGCAACAAAGCCCTCGGCCCCCTCGCCGGGCGCATGAACGGCGCGACGGAAGCGCTCACCGAGATCACGGCGCGGGAAACGGTGCAGCGCCTCTGCTGCGACCGGCCGCACCTCGGCACCCGCCGCGAGGCTGAAGCCGGCGACGAGGCGGTGGGGATCGCGCAGCCAGCCGCGCAGGAAAAGCCCACCCTCGCCATCGGGGAGGGCAAGCTCGAGTGCGGCCGTGACGGGGCGCGTCGCGTCGCTCCGGCTCCTTGGCCGCGCGGGTGAGAGCAGCGAGGCAACGCGGAGGAGATCTGCCGCCTGCGGATCGCTTGCCGCGCGCTGGCCGATCGCTGCCGGAAGCAGCGTGGCGAGTGCAGCCGCAGCAGGCCCGCCGCCAGCGATCACGTCGAGCAAGGCAGGCAGGTCGCCCTCCGGCGGCGCGATCCGCCGCAGCCAAGGCGCGTCGCCGCCACCGCAGACGGTCTCGCCGGCAGCGGGCGCTTCCGCAAGGAGAAAGACCGTCGATGCGCCCGCGGCCGCGATGCGCTGCACGCGAGCGGAACCGATGATCGAGATCGCGCCGGGCGACGGCGCCGGTCCCTCGGCGCGCAGCAGCCGAAGGCCGAACGGGCCGGTGGCGATCGGCACGGCGTGCGGCGCATCGGCCGCTCCGTCACGCGCGAGCATCGCCACGAGATCGAGGAAGCGCTGGCCAGGCACGATACGGAACAGGCCGAGGCCGGCATCGAGCAGCAGCGTCAACAGCCGCACCCGTGCGGCGGGCGCGAGCGTGTCGACGAGGCCCACGCCATCTTCCGCGAGAGCCGACAGGGAGAGCGAGGGCGCACCGCCTGGTGGGTCGCCGATCGAGAGCGTTGCCGTCGCGGGCGTGCCGCGGCGGACGCGCAGAAGGCCGATGCGTTCGCCGCCATCGGCCAGGCGGATGCAGAGCAGCGGCGCGCCAAGCAGTGTGCGGCCGAGGCGCGGACGGAACGCACCCGGCCAGATCGCGCCATCCCACACGACGAGCGCCACGTCAGGCGCGATCCAGGCACCACGCAGCGCAGCGGCTCTGGCATCGGGCAGACGGTTCAGCATGCGAGCTCCTGCGTTCGGCGGGCCACGCACCCTCCCCTCGGGGGGACGGAAAGAGCGGCGTGGCCCGCCTTGGTCTCAGTGTCGTTGCGTCAGGTGATGGTGATGTAGCCGGCGGGGTTCGCCTTCACGTCCTCGGCCTTCACGCCGATCAGCGTGACGCTGTCGCCGTTGCCGAGGTCGATTACCGCGTTGCCGCCGACCGAGCTCACCGAGTTGACGAGATCGGCCGGTGCATTCACCGGCATGCCGTTGATGTTCTTCTGGATGTGCAGGATGTCGCCGGCGGAGAAGTCCATCACGACGTCCTTGCCGCCGCCGGAGGTGAAGACGAACGTATCGGAGCCGGTGCCGCCGATCAGCGTGTCGTTGCCGGCGCCGCCCATCAGCACGTCATTGCCGCTGCCGCCGACCAGCGTATCGTTGCCGTTGCCGCCATCGAGGAAATCATTGCCGGAGCCGCCGATCAGCGTATCAGCGCCGTTGCCGCCAAAGATGTTGTCGTTGCCGTCGCCGCCGGCCAGCGTGTCCGATCCGTTGCCCCCGGAGATCACATCGTTGCCGGCACCGCCGAAGATCGTGTCGTTGCCGTTGCCGCCGTCGAGAACGTCATCGCCGGCACCGCCGTCGATGAAATCGTCGCCCGAGCCACCAAAGATCGTGTCGCTGCCGGTGCCGCCGTCGATCGTGTCGTCGCCGCTGCCGCCGTCGATGTAGTCGTCTCCTTCGCCGCCGAACAGCTCGTCATCGCCGCCGAGGCCAAAGATCACGTCATCGCCGAGGCCGCCATCGAGCACGTTGCCCTGGTTGTTGCCGGTGAGAAAGTCGTCGAAGGTTCCGCCGGGTATTGTCGACATCGAGTGCCTCTCCTTGCTGCCTGTGCAGTGTCGCCGCATGGATCGCAGGCAGGGACCGCCATCCCCGACCATGAAGACCCGCTAACGAACCGTCCCACCATCGGTCACACGTCCTAACGAGTGCTTAACGAGGTGCTGCGATTGCGAGATCGTCATGAAAACGCCGTCAGCGCACCTGCATGCGCGCGGTGATTCGCAACGGAATTCGCACGAGGTCACGGTCACCGTCGATCCTGCAGGCGGGGACGTTGAAACGCGTGAGGAAGAGGTCGGCCGCTTTGCCAACCGTCGCGAAGGAACGGTCCTCGCTCGCGGAATCGAGCAGCGAGGGATAGGCGACGGGCCTCGGGTCACCGCATGTGTAGCGGCCATGGCCGATCGCCGGCATGACGAGCGCAGGCTCAGACCAGGCGAGGAGATCGGGGCTTGTGGCGATGTAGATGCCGGGGCGCGGCTCGCTCGCCTCCGGACGGTGCGGCGCACCCTGCATCACCGCGAGGAAGAGGCCGGAGGGTGCGTGTCGCACGAGTGCCGTCACAGGCCACTGCAGCCGCCCGACGCCGACCGGCGCGCAGACATGCGCACTGCGCGCGGCATCATCGGTGAAGCGCTGGACATAGGGGTTTGCGAAGCGCACCGCGAAGCCCGCACCGTTCCACGCACGCCAGGCGGAGGGATCACCGATCTCGGTCGTGCGCAGCAGGCAGTTGCCGCGGCGCTGCACCCCGCGCGCCTCCGTGAAGGCCAGCATGTACAAGGCATTTTCGTGGGCGACGATGCCTGTCGGGTTGAAATAGCCGGCGTGCTGGCCGCGCAGTTCCGCTGCCGTGTAGGGCAAAGCTGCGACGAGTGATGGCGGTGTTCCGGCCGGCACGAAACGTCGCGCACCGTCGGTCGAGACAGCAGCGGTCAACGCATTGAACCAGCAGTCGCGATAGCGGCGCGTCGGGCACTGGCCGTCATGCCTGTGGCCCTGGTGCTCGTTGTGCACGATTGCGTGAACGGTCCTGCCGTCACCGGTCCAGAGGGAGACGATCCATGAACGGTCGCTGAAGCGAGCAGGATCGGGATGCTCGGCACCGGCAAAGGTGATCGCGCAATCGGGCCGCACGTCATGCAGCGCGGGGCCGCGCAGGGCGCGGTTGTCGAAATGCGTCGCGAACAGCGCGACGCTGCCGTCTGCCCTACGTACCGCGCGGGCGGGCGCATCGGGCGTGTCGTAGCGGCCGCAACCATCGCGGCGACGCTCGAATACGACGATCGGGCGGCCCTCGACGGTGACCTCGAGCGCCGGCGGCGCGGCGACCGCGGATGTGGATGCGAGTGCGAACACGAGCGTGAGCAGATGCAACATTTCACGATGCTGCAACGCCGCGGTTAACGCTTCCGTAAGCACGGCTAAACACTCTGTTCGCATCCGGATCAGGAATGAGGAGAGCCGCGGTGGATGTGATCGAGACGCTGATCCCGGACGTGAAGCTGATCCGCATGCGGCGGCATGTGGATGAGCGTGGGTTCTTCTCGGAAACCTACAGCGCGCGGGCTCTTGCGGATGCCGGCATCGCCACGCCGTTCGTGCAGGACAACCACTCCCTGTCGGCCCATCGCGGCACGGTGCGCGGGTTGCATTTCCAGATCCCGCCGCATGCCCAGGCCAAGCTCGTGCGCGTGGTGCGCGGTGCCGTTCTCGATGTCGCCGTCGACCTCCGCGTCGGTTCATCCACATTCGGCCGCCATGTCGCAGCGACCATCAGCGCGGATGAGTGGAACATGCTGTTCATCCCCGAGGGCTTCGCGCACGGGTTCTGCAGCCTCACCCCAGAGACCGAGGTGGTCTACAAGGCCTCGCGCCACTACGCGCCGACGCATGATCGCGGCATCGCCTGGGACGATCCCGAACTCGGCATCGACTGGCCCGTTCCCCATGAGGCCGCGATCGTTTCGGCCAAGGACCGCGCGCTGCCACCCTTCGCGTCGCTCATGCCCTGGTTCGCGATGACGGCTGGTGGCTCGGCCGAGGCGGAGCGGGAGGTGAGCCATGCCGGCTAGCCCCCAGCACGGGCCCCGTATCGTCGTTCTCGGGGGCACGGGCCAGCTCGGTGCCGCCCTCGCGCGCGCGGGTGGGCCGGATGTGCGCGCGCTTTCCCGCGCGGCGGCCGACGTGACTGATGCCGCGGCACTGCGCTCGGCCCTCGTCGCGGCGCGGGCCGACATCGTCATCAACGCCGCCGCATACACCGCTGTCGACCGTGCCGAGAGCGAGCCGGGACCCTGCTTCGCGGTGAACCGTGACGGTGCTGGCAACGCAGCCTCGGTCTGCGCGGCGCTCGGCATCCCGCTGGTGCATCTCTCGACCGACTATGTGTTCGACGGCCGGAAGGGCGCGCCCTACCTGGAGAACGACGCACGCAACCCGCTCAACGCCTATGGTGCTGCAAAGGCAGCGGGCGAGGACCTGGTGCTGGCGCGGCATGAGCGGGCGATCATCCTCCGCACCGCCTGGCTGTTCGGGCTGGATCGCCCGAACTTCGTGCGCACCGTGATGCGGCTCGCGCTCGCGGGGCGGCCGCTGCGCTTCGTCGCTGACCAGCACGGCTCGCCAACGCCGGCCCCCGGCCTCGCACGCGTCGTGCTCGCGATGGCAGCGCGGCTGCACGAGGGCACCGCGCGTGGGGGCATCGTCCACGCGGCCGGCGCCCCGCATGCGACGTGGCATGACGTCGCATCCTCCGCCGTCGCTGCCGTGTTCCCAGCGTGGCAGCGTCCGCCGGTCGCTGCGATCACCACCGATGCCTACCCGACGCCGGCACGGCGCCCAGCCGATACGCGGATCGACTGCACGCGGCTTCGCACCGAGCATGGCATCGAGGTTCCGGATTGGGTTCGTGCGCTGCCACGACTCGCCGCCGCGCTCGCCGCCCAGGAAGCCGACAGGCTGCGCAGCGAAGCGGCCTCGGAGGTCTCGGCTAGGCCTTCCCTGCAGCCCGCGCCAGCACTGCACGCTGGCGAGTGAGCGCGGCCTCGCGCCCGAAATTCAGCACGATGGTGCGCCGCGCTGCACGGCGCACGGCACCCAGCGTGTGATGCGCGGCGAGCAACTCCGCCGCACGCGCGGCATAGGATCGGGCATCGCGCGGGTCTGACAGGAAGCCGTTGACGCCGTCGCGGATCACCTCGCGCAGCGGTGCCGTATCGGCGCCGAGGATCACCGCGCCTGCCGCCAGCGCCTCCGTCACCGACCAGGACAGGACGAATGGCGCCGAGGGGTGCAGGTGAAGCCGCGTAACCTGCAGCAGCGCGAGGTAGTCGCCGTAGGGAAGCGGGCCGGTGAAGTGCACGCGCGGCGGCAACGGCCCGATCTCGGCACAGAGACGCGCGCGCCATGAGCCGCCACCGGGCGGGCGGCGGCCGTAGCTTACGCCATCGCCGCCGCAGATCACGACATGCGCCGCGGGCCTGGCGGTGAGCAGGTCGGGCAGTGCGCGCATCAGTGCGGGGAATCCGCGCACAGGCTCGAGATCGCGCGCAACATAGCTCACGACCTCGTCCACCGCCGAAAGGATGGTCCCGTCCGCCAGTCGGAGCCGGGCGGCGCGGTCCGGCCTGACCGTTTCTGTGTCGATGCCTTCATGGACCACCGCGATCCTGTCGCGATAGGCGGCGGGATGGAGATCGCGCTGCCAGCGCGTCGGCGCGATCGCGGCCGTGGCGGCGTCGAGCGCGAGGAGAAGCGGCGCCTGGCGCATCACCAGTGCGCACCGCCCCTCCTCGTCGAGGGCGAGGTCATCGTCATGGCCGATCTCGGTTCCCGCGGCGCGCGGGAAATACTCGGCGTAGGCGACGATGGGTGTGCGCGGCAGCAGTTCGGGCAGGAACAGCGCATCGCCCCAGCCTGGGTGGACGAGCACCACATCGGGGCGGAACCCGTCGCGGGCAAGAGCAAGCACTGCGCGCGCCGTCGCCTGGCCGTTCAGCACGGCCTGTTCGGTGGCGACGAGATAGGGATGCGTCTCGCGCCGCGGCCGGCGCGAGGGCGGTGCGGCGATCATCCTGCACGGCGGGCCATCGACCACCGCGCCGGCAATCATGACCGCGCGATCCGGCCCCTCGGCCGCGACGCGGCGCGCGAGATGGGCGAACTGCCCGGGCCCCTGGCGATGGATGAACAGCACCTGCATGCCAGGACAGAACACTGGCGGGGAAGTCGCTCGGAACCGTTAACGCCGGGCGGTGCAGGCCCTGTCGGAGGCGACGATGATGCGTATGATGGTGGCGCGGCGACCTATTCTACAAGCGTCGGCCCGCCATGCTGGGGCCTGAGCACCGAGGGATCATCCGGTGGCCCGGCACACGCCGCGAGCACGAGAACGAGAGCGGGAAGGATGCAACGCATGGGCAGAGCATGCGTCCCTGATACGCCAGTCGATGACGCTGGGCAGGGGGAAGCCGCTTCAAGCGGTCATCGGTCTGCGCTGGCGAAGGTGGTGGGCGCACAAGGACTCGAACCTTGGACCCGCTGATTAAGAGTCAGCTGCTCTACCAACTGAGCTATGCGCCCCCGGAGACCGGGAAGCCACCTCGCGAGGCCCGGCGCTATAGCAAAGCCCCCCCCGCCTGTCGAGGGGCCGCCCCGAACGGGGCACCGCCAAGCGAGCGGGTCAGCCCTGCTGTTCGCCCTCGATCTCCACGTCCCGGTGCACGTGCACGCTCATCAGCACGCCAAATCCGATCATCACCGTGATCATGGCCGATCCACCGTGGCTCACCAGCGGCAGGGGAACGCCGCCGACGGGGATCGCGCCCATCACCATCGCGATGTTCACGAACACATAGAGGAAGAAGTTCGTCGTGATGCCGACCGCGACCAGTCGCCCGAACTGGTGGCGGCAGGAGAACGCCATCGCAAGCCCATAGAGCACGACGAGAAGGTTCAGCCCGATCAGCGCGGCGGCACCGATGAAGCCGAACTCCTCGGCCAGCATGGTAAAGATGAAGTCGGTCTGCTTCTCCGGCAGGAAGTTCAGCTGGCTCTGCGTCCCTTGCACGAAGCCCTGGCCGAACATGCCGCCGGAGCCAAGCGCGATCTTCGACTGGATGATGTGATAGCCGGTGCCGAGCGGGTCGCTCTCCGGGTTCAGGAAGGTCAGGATGCGGTTCTTCTGGTAGTCGTGCAGCCGCTCATACGCGATCGGCGCGGCGACCGCGGCCACCCCGCCGACCAGTGCGAATTTCCAGAGGCGCACACCCGCGGCGAACAGCATCACGCCAGAGAGCATGCAGGTGATCAGCGCGTTGCCGAGGTTCGGCTGGCGCAGCACCATCAGCACTGGGATCGCCACCGCGACCAGCGGCGGGATCAGGAACAGCGGGTTGCCGACGCGCTCGATGCTCGCGCGATGGAACCAGGAGGCGAGCATGATGACGATGAAGATCTTCATCAGCTCCGACGGCTGGATCTGGATCGGGCCGAGGTCGAGCCAGCGCTGAGCCCCCTTGCCCACCGCCCCGTGCAACGCCACGAGCACGAGCAGCCCGATGCCGACGAGGTAGAGCGGCCAGGCAAGCTTCATGATCAGGCGGATATCGACCAGCGCGATCGACAGCATCAGCAGGATGCCGAAGCCGAAGCGGAGCCCGTGGCGGAAGGCCCAGGGGTCGGGGCTTCCACCAGCCGCGGAATAGAGCATCGCATAGCCCGTGCCAGCCAGGAGACACAGCAGCACCACGAACGGCCAGCTCACCGAGCCGAGCTTCTCGGCGAAGCTCATGCCGCGGTCGCGCGTCAAGGTCCGCTGCATCAGCGGCGCTCGCCCAGCGACGGTGACGGCGCCGATCGCGACACCTCGGCAACGCGCTGGCCCTCCGGCCGCTCGGGCGCCGGCGGCGGCCTGGTCCGCCGGGCGGGATCTCGCGTCAGCGTCTCGACCATCACGTCGCGCGCCACCGGGGCTGCGGCGGCAGACCCGCCGCCACCATGCTCGACGATCACGGCTACCGCATAGACGGGGTTCTCGATCGGCGCGAAGCCGACGAACAGCGCATGGTGCCGCCACTCGTAGGGCAGGTCCTCCTGCCGACGGAGGCCACGCTCGCGCTCTGCCATCGTGATGCGGCGAACCTGGGTGGTGCCCGTCTTGCCGCCCATCTGCACGCCGAGGTCAGCCGGCAGACGGCTTGCCCAGGCCGTGCCGCCACGCTCGTTGACAACACCTGCCATCGAATCACGCATCAGGCGAAGCTGCGGCTCGGGGATGTTCATCGCCGGCCAGTCCTCCGGCCTGTGACCCTTGGCGAGGGTGCCGCCGACAGCGCGCGTCAGATGCGGCTGGATCGCGCGTCCGCCATTGACCATCCGTGCCGTCATCACCGCCAGTTGCAGCGGCGAGCTCAGGGTAAAGCCCTGGCCGATGCCGTGGATCAGCGTCTCGCCCTGCTGCCAGGCGACACCCTGGGTCGCCATCTTCCACTGCCGCGTGGGCACGAGCCCGTTGCGCGCGCCAGGGAGTTCAAGCTGAAGCTCGACACCGAGACCGAACCGGTTCGACATTGCAGCGATCCTGTCGATGCCGACACGCTTGGCCGCCTCGTAGAAGTAGCAGTCGCAGGACTGCTTGATCGCCTCGCGCATGTCGAGCGCGCCATGCCCACCCTTCTTCCAGCAATGGAACTTGCTGTCACCGAGCGTCGTCACGCCAGGGCAGAAGATGCGGTCGGCCGGCGTCAGCACGCGGGCGTCCATGGCTGCCAGCGCCACCACCATCTTGAATGTGCTACCGGGCGCGTAGAGGCCGGCGACAGCCTTGTTCACCAGCGGGTTGCGGCGGTTCGTGGTCCAAGCCCGCCACTGCGTGGCGGAGACACCCTCGGCGAAGATGTTGGGGTCGAAAGAGGGCGTGGAGGCCATCGCCATGACCTCGCCATTGCGGGCATCGAGCACGACGACGGCGGCGCTGTCATTCTCGATCCGCTTGGCAACCGCAAGCTGAAGCCCGGCGTCGAGCGTCGTGGTCAGCTCCTGCCCCGGGGTTCCTTCCTCGCGGTCGAGTTCGCGGATGACGCGCCCGACGGCGTTGACCTCGAGCTGCACGCGCCCCGCACGGCCGCGCAGCGCCTGGTCATGCGTCCGCTCGAGACCGGCACGGCCGACGCGGATGCCGGGAAGCTGGAGCATCGGGTCGCCGTCGAGATCGGCCTCGGACGGGGGCGCGACGTAGCCGATCAGGTGGGCGAAGGTCTCGCCATAGGGGTAGAGGCGGCTCTGGCCCACATCGGTGACGATGCCGGGAAGATCGGGCGCGTTGACCTCGATCCGCGCCATGTCCTCCCACTCCAGGAACTCGCGGACGAGCACGGGAACGAAGCGGCGGCGCCGGCGCACGTCGCGCTCGATCCTCGCCCGCTCGCTGTCACTCAGCGGCACGACATGGGCGAAGGTGGCAAGCGTGGCGCCGACATCGTCGGTCCGCTCGGCGACGAGCATGGCCCGCCAGTTGGAGCGGTTCTCGGCGATCGGGTTGCCGAACCGGTCGGTGATACGGCCGCGCGGCGGCGGGAGGAGCCGCATCGAGACGCGGTTCTCCTCGGCCAGCACGGCGTAGCGCTCGCTCTCGTTGATCTGGAGCTGCCAGAGCCTACCGCCGAGGATGCCGAGCAGCGCCGTCTTGCCTGCGCCGATCAGCAGCAGGCGTCGGTTGAACAGCGCGCGGCGGCCCTTCTCCTTCTTCATCGTGCCCGCTTCTTCATGGTGCCGGCATCATGGCACGGCCAGCGTGCGTTCGAGGCGTACGAACAGCCAGGCCAGTGGGGGGTAGAGCGCCACCGTCAGCCCGAACTCAAGCACGGCAGGCATGACTGGCAGGATCGCGAAGGCGAGAGCAACCCGCAGCAGCCACCCGAGCGAGAGCAGCAGGGACGAGAGAAGCAGGAAGGCGACCCAGACGAGCAGGAAGGATTGCCGCGCCAGCACGCGGCGCTGCGACAGCACCGCCGCATGGAGCAGCAGGAGCAGGAGCGTGTTCACGCCCAGCGGCGCACCGGACAGAAGGTCGGTCAGCAGCCCGAGTGCAAAAACAGCCACGGGGGGCATCAGCCGCGGGCGATACAGCGTCCAGAAATACACCGCCGCCGGGCCAGCGGACGGCATCAGGCCTGGCTGCCCCGGCACCAGCGGGGGCAGGCATGACAGCATGATGAGCACGATGCCGAGCGCCGCCGGCGCTGCCTCATGCGCCGCGGCGTCGAGGCGCTGCAGCAGGGTTTGGCGCGCCAAGCCGCCCCGAGGCGATCCGAGCGCCATGGTGCGTCAGCTTCCGCCGCGACGCCGCGCCGGCGCCTCGGGCCTAGTCACCTGTTCGGGCGGCAGCACGCCGGAGAGGCCGAAATCATGCAACCGCACGAATTCCAGCCGGCTGAGCTCCGCCGAGAGTTCGACCTCCATCACCCCGCCCGGCCCGGCGCGGACGGTGCCGACCGGAAGTCCTGCCGGGAAGGCGCCTGCCTGGGCGGAGGTCACGATGCGGTCGCCTGGCTGTGGCTGCATCCCATCGGACCAGTGCTGCAGCCGCGGCACCGGGCCGTTCGTGCCGGCAAGGATGGCGCGCGCGCGCGTCCTCTCGATCTGGACGGGGATGCGGCTGTTGATGTCGGTGACAAGCAGGATGCGGGCGGAGCGGCTGCCCACCTCGCTCACACGGCCGACGAGGCCGTTCTGGTCGAGTGCGACCTGCCCTTTGCGCACGGCATGGCGGGGGCCGGTCGAGAGCAGGACGGAACGGGCGTAGGCGGTTCCCGTGTCGGCGACGACGCGGGCGGTGATGAAGCCGGGGGTCGGATCGGCCGGCGCGTTCAGGACGGCGCGCAGCGCGTGGTTCTCGGCCTCGAGCGCCATCGCGACGTCGTGCCAGCGCTTCAGCCGTGCATTCTCCTCGCGCAGCCGGGCGTTCTCGGCGTGCAGGTCGGTCAGCGCGCGGATTGCGGCGACGGCATCCTGCGCCGCGCCGACGGGGCGCGAGAGGATGCCATAGACGGGAACGAGAAGGTCGGCCAACGCCACGCGGGCCCGTTCGGCGATCACGGTGTCGGCCTTGCCGAGCAGCATGAGCGCGAAGCTCGCCGCGATCAGGAGCGGAAGCACCAGCTTGGCGATTGCCTGCCGGAGCGGAACGCTCAGACGGATCACATCCACACTCGCCGCACGCCGTGACGCCTTGCCCAAAACCCGAAAGCAGGAACCCGAAGCCGCCGCGCTGGCCGGCAGGCTACAGGAGATGGGTTACCCTCAGTACATCGAGGTCAGCACGTTCCGCAGTTTCTTGATTTCCTCGAGCGCACGGCCCGTGCCGAGCGCGACACAGGAGAGCGCCTCCTCCGCTACGCTGACGGGAAGCCCCGTCGCCTCGCGCAGCACATGGTCGAGCCGGTAGAGCAGCGCGCCACCGCCGGTGAGCACGATGCCCTTGTCGACGATGTCGGCGGCCAGTTCCGGCGGCGTGTTCTCGAGTGCCACCTTCACCGCCTCGACGATCGCCGAGACGGGCTCCGACAGGCTCTCGCTGATCTGGCGCTGGCTGACGATCACCTCGCGGGGAACGCCGTTCATCAGGTCGCGCCCCTTCACTTCCTTCAGCGGCCCGTCATCCATGTCGTCGGGCGGACAGGCGGCGCCGATCTCGATCTTGATGCGCTCGGCGCTCGACTCGCCGATCAGCAGGTTATGGTTGCGGCGGATGTAGGAGATGATCGCCTCATCCATCTTGTCGCCGCCGACGCGCACCGAGCGCGAGTAGACGATGCCGCCGAGGCTGATCACCGCCACCTCGGTCGTACCGCCGCCGATGTCGACGACCATGGACCCAGACGGTTCCGTCACCGGCAGGCCAGCTCCGATCGCCGCCGCCATCGGCTCCTCGATCAGCAGCACCTTCCGCGCCCCCGCACTCTCGGCACTCTCCTGGATGGCGCGGCGTTCTACGGCGGTGGAGCCGGAGGGAACGCAGACGATGATCATCGGCGAGGCGAAGCTGCGGCGGTTGTGAACCTTGCGGATGAAGTGCTTGATCATCTCCTCCGCAACCTCGAAATCGGCGATCACGCCGTCGCGCAGCGGGCGGATGGCGGAGATGTTGCCCGGCGTGCGGCCAAGCATCTGCTTCGCCTCTTCACCGACGGCGAGAACCTGCTTCTTGCCCCGAACATCCGCGATCGCGACGACCGAGGGCTCGTCGAGCACGATCCCGCGGCCCTTCACATAGACAAGCGTGTTCGCTGTCCCGAGATCGATGGCCATGTCGGCCGAGAGGAACCCGAGCAGGCGAGAGAGCATCGATCGGCAACCCTTCTTGAATCCTTCCGCCCTGGCGAGCGGAGACATCCCGCCATGGCCGACACCCGCTCCATGGCCGCCATCAGCTCACGGAGGGCAGGCGCCGAATCGGCGCATGCAACCTCCGCGTGCATCCTGACACGCCGGCGCATGAAGGGAGCAAGGTTTAAGCTTCCCCGTGACGGAGGACAATCGGGATTCCTGAAGCGACCCGCGCGGCAGGCGCGCCCCAGCACTCAGGCAACGAGCACTCGGGCAACGAGCACTCAGGCAAAGAGAAAGTCGGACCAGTCGAGCCCGGACGTGACCCCGAGGAGGAACACCTGGTCACCCCCGCCATGGCGCACCAGCGTGCCGCCGCTGGCTGTCGTCCAGCCCACCTCCGCCCTCGCCACCCCCTCGAAGCGGAGCATGTCAGTCGCATTCTGGTTGAAATCGGTGATGACGTCCTGGCCGTCACCCCGACGGAACACGAATACGTCACGCCCCGCCCCGCCGGCAAGCGAGTCGTTGCCGGTGCCGCCGCGGATCGTGTCGGCCCCAGAGGTACCGGTCACCCGATCATCCCCTGCCCCGGCATCGATGCTGGCGTAACTCCAGCCGTTCCAGCCGGTGACGGTGATGCTGTCATTCCCCGCCCCGGTCGAGACGGTGAAGCCGTTGCCCCAGCCGCCGGCATCGGGCCCGTTCGACCAGGCGGTGACGGTGACGACATCGTCGCCCGCCCCCGTCGTGATGCTACCGCGCTTGCTGCCGGTCGCGGCAACCGTGCTTGGCCCATCGCCCCCCGCCTCGACCAGCACCTCGACGAAGTTGGCGAGCGTCACAACCCCGCCATCGACGTCGCGGACGGTGGCGACCTTCATCGTGTTCCAGGCCGAGGTGACGGTCGCCGACACCGCCTCCACCCCATCCCACGCGACGGCCACCGTCGCACCGGCCACGCCGTGCTGCGCCGAGGTCAACGTCGTGTCGACGCCCTGCTTCACCGCGTAGCCAAGGCCCGGGCCGACGGCGGAGACGAGCAGCGTCGCCGCCACCCCAGGCGGTGCTGCCGCCGGCACGGGGGCAAGGTCCGCCACCCGAAGCGTGACGTCGGTGAAGACCAGGTGCTCGATCCCCGTCAGCCTGTCGATACCGAGCGCGCCGAGGGAGAGCACCAGCGCATCGCCGTTCCAGGCATGGGCAGCATCGCTCCAGGCCATCGCGAAGGCGGCCGTGTCGAAGCCGGCGCCGCCATCGAGCGTGTCGTCGCCGGCGCCGCCGATGAGCCAATCATCGCCATCGCCGCCCCTCAGCATGTCGTTGCCGCGGCCACCGCTGAGGCGGTTAGCGAAACGATCGCCGGTGAGAGCGTCATCCCCGTCGCCACCATGCACCGTCTCGATCGTCGTTCCAGACGCGAGCGCGAGTGCGGCACCGCCGATCGTGCCGCCGCCTGCGGCGAGGTCGAGCAAGATGCGGCCGGTGACGGCGGCGGCGTTGATCGTGTCATTGCCGGCAAGGTCGGCGATTGTGCCGCGCGAGGCATCCGCCGCACGCAGCGCCGCGAAGGCATCGGTGAAGACGTAGATGTCATCGTCGCGTGCCGCATCGCCGAGCGCGGTGAGCGACCAGGACACGACCTGGCCGGTATCGCCCGCCATCAGGTCGACGACCTTCAGCGCCCAGGTTCCGGCAGAGCCCTCGCCCCAGAAGGCATTGGAGGTGACGGTGAAGCGGATGTCATCGGCCGATGAGCCATAGCCCGTTGTGCTGCCAGGCGGGCGGCCCGGGCGGTCGATCAGCATGCTCTCGGTTCCCTCGGGAGAGACCAGCATGACACGGAGATCGCCGATCCAGGTGTGGCGGATGTCGAGCGTGACCTGCACCTTCTCGACGTCGATGCCGCCGGCAAGCGCGAGGCTGGCGGCGAAGCCCGCCGCGGTGCCGTCGGGAATCGCGCCGCCTGCCCCGTTGCTGCTACGCAACGTCGCAAGGTTGGCGCTGGTCGATACGCCCTCCCACGTCTCGGCGAGGCGGACCGCGGCGCGGGCATCCACGATGCCGAAGCCGTAGTCGTTCGAGAACCACATCCCGCCGCCGTTCCAGCCACCACCGCCGTTGGTGAGCCAGGAGGCGTTCGCGGTGTCGGTCTGGCGCGCAGAGAGGGCGAGGATCTCCTGCACGTCGCGCCAGCCGAGGCCCGGGTTCGCCTCGAGCATCAGCGCGACGACGCCCGAGACGATGGGTGCTGCGAAGCTCGTGCCCGAGACGGTCGCGACATTGCCGCTCGCATAGCCCTCGGCCCCGACGCGATCGGTCGTCACGATGTTCACCCCGGCGGCGGAGACGAGCAGCGCCGCACCAGGCGTCGAGAAGGACGCGACCTTGCCCGTGGCATCGACGGCGCCGACGGTGATGACCTGCGGGGCTGCCTGGATGCTGTGGTGGTTCACGTTGTCGCCAGCCGAGCGCGCATTGCCGGCGGCAAAGACGAACACGGTGCCCAGCCCATCGCGGCCCTCGGCAGTGGCGAAGGTCAGCGCATCGCGGATCGGCGCGAAGGCGGCGGTCGCGAAATTGTCGGTGAAGAAGCCGCCGAAGCCCCAGGAGTTGTTCGAGACATCGACCCCCACCTGCTTGCGGAGCTGGTTGGCGAGCTGGTCGGTCGTACCGGCAGCACCATAGCCGATGCGGAAGCCGACAAGCGTCGCGTCATGCGCGATGCCGACCAGGCCGGTTCCGTTCGCGTCAGCGCCGATGACGCCGGCCACAGCGGTGCCGTGCCTGTCGCCCGCCTCGGCGGCTGGGTTGGCATCGTTGCCGCGTGCGTCCCAGCCACCCGTGCCGAACACACCAGCGAGGTCGGGGTTCGCCAGGTCGAACCCGTCATCGATGATGCCGATGCGCACGCCCTGGCCAGTGTAGTCGGGCCACACGGCCGTGACGTTCGTGTCGATGCCGGATGGGTTGCGGAGATGCCACTGGCCGGCGAGGCCGGGGTCGGACGGCAACGCGGCAAGCGGCGTGGCGGCGGCATTCTGCCCGGACATCCGACCCTCCGTTCAGCGCCTGGCCGGGACATCCCGGCGGGGCGCTGAAGGAGGCGTTAACGGGCAGAGGTTAACAGATGGTTGCCGCCAGCATGCACATGCGGGCGCCCTCCGGCAGCGGGATCAGGCCGACATTGCAGCCGGGGCGGTGCGGGCGCGCTTGACCAGCAGCTTGTTCAGCGCGTGCAGGTAGGCGCGGGCGGACGCGACGAGCGTGTCGGTGTCAGCCCCCTGGCCGTCGACCAGCTTTCCCGCTTCCTCGAGCCGCACGGTCACCTTCGCCTGCGCATCGGTTCCTTCCGTCACCGCGCCGACGGAGTAAAGCTTCAGCTCCGCCTCGTGCGGGAACAGCATGCGGATCGCCTTGAACGTCGCATCCACCGGGCCGTCGCCAACGGCTTCCGCCTGCTTGGTCTCGCCATCGACATCGAGCTCGAGGATCGCGCGCTGCGGCCCCTTCGAGCCCGCCCACACCTCGAGCGAGACGAAACGCACGGCATCATGCGCGCGCACCACCTCGTCGTCGACGAGGGCCACCACGTCCTCGTCGAACACGACCTTCTTCACGTCGGCCAGCTTCTTGAAGCGCTGGAACGCATCGTTCAGCGCATTGTCGCCGATGTCGCCGTAGCCGAGCTGCTTCAGCTTGTCGCGGAACGCCGCGCGGCCGGAATGCTTGCCGAGCACGAGCGACGACTTGGCGAGGCCGACGCTCTCAGGCGTCATGATCTCGTAGGTGCCCGCGTGCTTCAGCATCCCGTCCTGGTGGATGCCGGCCTCGTGGGCGAAGGCGTTGCGGCCGACGATCGCCTTGTTCGGCTGCACGTCGAATCCCGTGATGGTGGCGAGCAGCCGCGAGGTGCGGGTGATGTTCTGCGTCGCGATGCCGCTTGCGTAGGGCATCGCATCGGCGCGCGTGCGCAGCGCCATCGCGAGTTCCTCGAGCGCCGCGTTGCCCGCGCGCTCGCCGATGCCGTTGACGGTGCACTCGATCTGCCGCACCCCCGCCTTGACGGCCGCAAGCGTATTGGCGACAGCGAGCCCCAGGTCGTTGTGGCAATGCGCCGAGAAGATCACCTTCTCCGCCCCGGGCACGCGCTCGCGCAGCATGGTGAAGATGGCGGCGAACTCGTCCGGCACCGCGTAGCCCACCGTGTCGGGGATGTTGATCGTCGTCGCCCCTGCCTTGATCGCCGCCTCGACGCAGCGGCAGAGGAAGTCGGCTTCGGAGCGCGAGCCATCCTCGGCCGACCATTCGACGTCATCGGCATAGTTGCGCGCATGCGTGACACTGGCCGTGACCGCGGCGAGCACGGCATCGGGCTCCATCTGCAGCTTGTACTTCATGTGCAACGGGGACGTCGCGATGAAGGTGTGGATACGCTTGCGGCGCGCGGATTTCAGCGCCTCGCCCGCTGCATCGATATCGGCGCGGGCCGACCGTGCGAGGCTGCACACCACCGCCCCCTGGATCTTCTCCGAGATCGCCTTCACGGAAGCGAAGTCGCCGGGCGAGGCGATCGCGAAGCCCGCCTCCATCACGTCGACGCCGAGGTCCTCAAGCGCCTCGGCCATGCGCAGCTTCTCCTCGAGGTTCATGCTGAACCCCGGGCTCTGCTCACCGTCACGCAGCGTCGTGTCGAACACGATGACCCGGTTCGGATCGACGCGGCCGAAGGACGGGTGGTCTACGGCATGGGTGTGTTGCGTATCAGTCATGGCGCTTCTTCCTGGTTCTGAACGACGTGGCCGGGGAACTCCCCCTGAGCGGTGCTTCGCGAAAGCGCGAAGGCGTCACGCCCAGGGGCGGCTAAGTCGAAGGAGAAGGCCAGAAATGAGGGCGTGATGAGCCGGCACCGAAACGGGCGCAAGGACGCTGGCGCGGGCTGGGCCGTGGCTCATGCAATGATTATCCACAGACAAGGGCGTTTCCGCAAGCGCCCCCCGTTGCCGGCACGGCGGGCTGGACGCAGGATGGCGCCCGCTTCGGGGGAAACCAGTTCCGGAAAGGATCACCGTTTCATGCCGCATGTCCTGCTCGCCGGCCAGCTGCACAAGGCCGGGCTGTCGCTGCTCGAGGCCCGCCCCGACATCACCTTCGAGACATTGACGCCAGGCTCGCCGGAATTCCCCATCCGGGTGAAGGAGGCCGATGCGGTTCTGCTCTGGCTCGAGCCGATCACCGAGGCGGTCCTCGCCGCCACGCCGCGGCTGAAGGTCGTTGCGCGCTACGGCGTCGGATACGACACGGTCGACATCGCCGCCTGCACCCGCCGCGGCATTCCCGTTGCCGTCGCCAACGGCTCGAATGATCTTTCCGTGGCCGAGCACGCGATGATGCTGATGCTCGCCGTCGCGCGCCGCACGGTCGAGTACGACGCGAAGGTGCGCAGCGGGCAGTGGCGCCAGGGCCACATGCCGCCGATGCACGAACTTGCCGGCCGTTCCGTCCTCGTCATCGGCTATGGGCGCATCGGCACGCGGGTGGCCAAGCTCTGCCAGGCCTTCGGCATGAAGGTGTTCGTGCACGACCCTGCCTTTCCAACGCCGCGCATCGCCGCCGACGGGCACGTTCCGGCACCGGACTGGAAAGCCGTGCTGCCGGAGATGGACGTCGTGACGCTGCATTGCCCGCTGCACCCCGGCACCAGGGGGATGATGAACGCCGAGGCGTTCGGCCGGATGAAGCCAACGTCCTGGTTGATCAACACCGCCCGCGGCGGCGTGGTGGATGAGCCGGCGCTGATCGAGGCGCTCAAGGCCAAGCGCATCGCGGCTGCCGGCCTCGACGTGCTGGTGGTCGAGCCGCCGACGACCGACCATCCGCTGTTCGCGATGGAGAACGTCGTGCTCGCGCCCCACAACGCGGCGACCCCCGATGAGTGCCTGGCCAAGATGGCGATGCGGTCGGCCCAGAACATCATCGACTGCTTCGACGGCAAGGTCGACCCGGGCTACCTCGTCAACCCCGAGGTGCTGCGCAAGAACGCCTGAGGAAGACAGCGATGCCCCATGTCCTCTGCCTGCGCGCGATCCACCCGGATGCGATCGCGCTGATGAAGGCTGCCCCCGGCGTGACGGTCGAGGTGCTCGACCCCGTCACGCCGGAGACACTTGCCGCGCGCATCCCGGAGGCGGACGCGGTCACCGTCAGGCTCACCAGGATCGACGCGCCGCTCATCGCACTCGCCCGCAACCTCAGGATCGTCGCGCGCCACGGCGTCGGCTACGACGCGGTGGATGTTCCCGCGCTGACCGCCCGCGGCATCCCGCTCACCATCACGCCAGAAGCGAATGCCGGCAGCGTGGCCGAGCATGCGTTGATGCTCATGCTCGCCTGCGCGCGGCGTGTCACGGGGTATGACCAGCGGCTGCGCGACCTCGGCTGGGGCACCGTGCCGGACATGCCCACGGTCGATCTCGCGGGACGCACGGTGCTCATCGTCGGCTTCGGGCGCATCGGCACGCGGGTGGCGAAACTCTGTTCCGCCTTCGGGATGAACATCTCCGTGGTCGACCCGGCCGTTCCCTACAACACCATCAAGGGCCTCGGCTATACGCCGGTGGAGGACCTTCGCGCCGCACTCGCCACGGCGGACGTGGTGACGCTGCACTGCCCGGGTGCCGCGGAGAATCGCGGCATGGTCGATGCAGGGTTCCTCGGCACGATGAGGAAAGGGGCAATCCTGATCAACACCGCCCGCGGCACGCTGGTCGACGAAGCCGCGCTCGCCGATGCGCTGCGATCCGGCCAGGTCTCCGCGGCCGGGCTCGACGTGTTCACCGAGGAGCCGATGGTCGCGTCGAACCCGGTGCTCGCACTTCCCAACGCCATCATCACGCCCCATTCCGCGGCCGGAACAGCCGAGGGCATGCGGCGGATGGCGATGTCGTGCGCCGAGAGCATCCTCGCGCGCTTCGCCGGCACGCTCGACCCCCATGTTGTGGTGAACCCCGAGGTGCTTCGGCGCAACGCGTGATGCTCTATCGCGCGCTCCTCGGCACCAACCTCGTCGCGGCGGCAATCGCTGCGTTCTTCTTCCTCTGGGGCGTGGCCGACGGGACCGTGTCGTCGTTCAACATCGGCATCTGGTCGCTGCTGCTCGGCGGCATCGCCGTGATCATCGGTGGCGGAATGGCGCTCAGGCGGCAGGGAAAGAACAAGGCCGCGAACGCGCTGCTGCTCGTCCTCGCGATGCCGACGGCGGGCTACGCGCTCTTCATCCTGATGATCCTGATCCTTCAACCACGCTGGAACTGACGTGTCAGCGGCCGAGGTCCAGGCCCTCGATCCAGGTACGGGCGAGCGCGAGCGGCTGTTCCCAGCCCGTATCGAGCATCATCGCATGGCCGATGCGGTCGAGCATCGCGCGGTCGGCGCCGTGGAACCAGGCGGTGCGCAGCACGGCATCGGGCGGCACCAGCGGATCAGCCTTGGCGCCGAGAACGAGGGTAGGAACGCCGAGAAGCCGCGCGCTTGCCACCGGCCGCGGCCACTGCGCCTCGGCCAGGGCGCGGATGCTTTCGGGCTGCATGCGCGAGAGATGCGCGGCCGCGTGCCCGTCTTCCATCGCCTCGCCGAACAGGGCATGGCGGAGGCGTGCCGGCGGTGCCACGCCCTCGGCGAGCCATGGCATGCGCGCCACCTCCTGCCACAGCAGGGGGTCGGTGATCGCCAATCGCATGTTGGCCGCCGCAAGTCCCTCTGCCGGCACCGGGGCCATCAGCACCATTCCGCGGATGCGCTGATCGCCGAGCATCATCTGGGCGACGAGGGCGCCCAGCGAATGCGCGACGACGATGACAGGGCCGTCGAGCGCATCAAGAGCGGCGCGCGCGTCCGCCAGGTAGTCGAGCAGGCCCCAGGTGTGGAGCAGGCCACGGCCCCATGAATTGCCATGGCCGCGGAACGATACGGCCGCGCACCGCCAGCCGGAGGCGGCAAGGCTGGGCATCGCATGCTCTGCCCAGACCCAGGCGCCGGCAGCAGCGCCGTGCAGGAACAGCAGCGTGGCCGGACGCTGGTCCTCGGGGCCCGCGAGCAGAAGCTCGAGCCCGTCCGTCTCCGCCGGCGCCGAACGATCCCGGCGCGGGAAGGCGAGGACCTGTCCGGCCACGCCGTATGCCTCAGTTCCGGCTCTTGTCGACGAGCGCGTTCTTCTTGATCCACGGCATCATGCCGCGAAGCTTCTCGCCCACCACCTCGATGTCGTGCTCCGCCATCTTGCGGCGCGTCGCCTTGAACGAGGCCTGGTTCACCTTGTTCTCGAGCATCCAGTCGCGCGTGAACTTGCCGGTCTGGATGTCGTTGAGCACGCGCTTCATCTCGGCCTTGGTCGCATCCGTGATGATGCGCGGGCCGGTGACGTACTCGCCATACTCGGCGGTGTTGCTGATCGAGTAGTTCATGTTGGCGATGCCGCCCTCGTAGATGAGGTCGACGATCAGCTTCACCTCGTGCAGGCACTCGAAATACGCCATCTCCTTGGCGTAGCCGGCTTCGACCAGCGTCTCGTAGCCGGCCTTGATCAGCTCGACCAGGCCGCCGCACAGCACCACCTGCTCGCCGAAGAGGTCGGTCTCGCACTCCTCCTTGAACGTCGTCTCGATGATGCCGGCGCGCCCGCCGCCGATGGCGGACGCATAGGAGAGGCCGAGCTCGAGCGCGTTGCCAGAGGCGTTCTGCGCCACGGCAACGAGGCAGGGAACGCCGCCGCCGCGCTGGTACTCGCTGCGCACCGTGTGGCCGGGGCCCTTGGGGGCGACCATCAGCACGTCCATGTCAGGGCGCGCGTCGATCAGGTTGAAGTGGATGTTGAGCCCGTGCGCGAACAGCAGGGCGGCACCCTCCTTCATGTTCGGACCGAGCTTCTCGCGGTAGAGATCGCCCTGGCCCTCGTCCGGGGTGAGCACCATCACCAGGTCAGCCCACTTCGCTGCATCGGCCGGGTCCATCACCTTCAGGCCAGCGCCCTCCGCCTTGGCCACGCCGGCAGAGCCCTTGCGCAGGCCGACGACGACTTCGGCGACGCCGCTGTCCTTCAGGTTGTTGGCGTGGGCATGGCCCTGGCTGCCGTAGCCGATCACGGCCACCTTCTTGCCCTTCACCAGGTTCACGTCGGCATCGCGGTCGTAGTAGACGCGCATCGGTTTCACTCCCCTCTCTCGGTCGGTCCCGTATCGGAAACACAAGGCCCGGGGTCTAGCCTTGCCCCCGGGTCCTGACAAGCAGGGCGCGCGTCAGATGCCCCTGGGGCCGCGCGCGATGGCGGCAACGCCGGTGCGGCTCACCTCGACGAGGCCGAGCGGCCGCATCAGGTTGATGAAGGCATCGAGCTTGTCGGTCGAGCCGGTCATCTCGAAGATGAAGCTTTCCGTCGTGGCATCGACCACGCGGGCGCGGAACGCATCGGCGATGCGCAGCGCCTCGACCCGCCGGTCGCCGGTGCCGGCGACCTTGATCAGCGCCATCTCGCGCGCGATGTGCGGGCCTTCGATCGTGAGGTCGGACACCTTGTGGATCGGCACGAGGCGGTCGAGCTGCGCCTTGATCTGCTCGATCACCATCGGCGTGCCGGTGGTCACGATCGTGATGCGGCTCTGGTTCTTGGTCTCGTCGACGGGTGCGACCGTCAGGCTCTCGATATTGTAGCCGCGGCCGCTGAACAGGCCGATCACGCGCGCGAGCACGCCGGCCTCGTTCTCCACCAGCACGGCCATCACCGCCTGGCGGGTCGTCATGTCTGTCATCGGAACATTCTCTCGAGGATAAGAATTGCGAAGGGGCGGCGCCCCCTCAGACGAGGACCATCCCCTCCTCGGTGACACCGGCCCCACCCGAACCTTTGGGCGCCTGGTCGTCGGGGCCGAGCAGCATCTCGTTGTGCGCCGCACCCGACGGGATCATCGGGAAGCAGTTCTCCTTCTGGTCGACGCAGATGTCGGCGATCACGGGACGATCGACCGCCAGCATCTCTCCGATCACGTCGTCGAGTTCGCCCACCTTCGTCGCGCGCAGCCCGACCGCATGGAAGCTCTCGGCGAGCTTCACGAAGTCAGGGAGCGCGGCGGAGTAGCTCTCGGAGTAGCGGCCACCGTGCAGCAGCTCCTGCCACTGCCGCACCATGCCCATGTACTCGTTGTTCAGGATGAACACCTTCACCGGCAGGCGGTACTGCGCGAGCGTCGACATCTCCTGGATGTTCATCAGGATCGAGGCCTCGCCCGCGATGTCGATCACGAGCGCGTCTGGGTGGGCGATCTGCACGCCCATGCCGGCGGGCAGCCCATAGCCCATCGTGCCGAGGCCGCCCGAGGTCATCCACCGGTTCGGCTTCTCGAACTTCCAGTACTGCGCGGCCCACATCTGGTGCTGGCCCACCTCGGTGGTGATGAACGTGTCCTTGCCCGTGAGGGAGGCGAGATCGTAGAGCCGCTGGATCGCGTATTGCGGCTTGATGATCGCATCCGCCGCCGTCGGCTGGCGGAAGCGCAGGCAGTCGCGCGCGCGCCACTGCTCGATCTGCCTCCACCAGGCGGCGATCGCGCCGGTGTCCGGCTTGGTCTCGTCGGCCTTCCAGGCGGCGATCAGGGCGCGGAGGATCTTCGTCGCGTCACCGATGATCGGGCAGTCGACGCGGACGTTCTTGTTGATGCTGGAGGGATCGATGTCGGCGTGGATCTTGAGGCTGTTCGGGCTGAACGCCGTGAGCCGCCCCGTCACGCGGTCATCGAAGCGGGCGCCGATGTTCACCATCACGTCGCAGCCGTGCATGGCGAGGTTGGCCTCGTAGGTGCCGTGCATGCCGAGCATGCCGAGGAACTGCTTGTCGGAGGCCGGGAAGGCTCCGAGGCCCATCAGCGTGTTGGTGCAGGGAAACCCCGTCAGGTGCACGAGTTCGGCCAGCAGGCGCGAAGCTTCCGGCCCAGCATTGATCACCCCGCCGCCGGCATAGACGATGGGGCGCTTCGAGCCCTTCATCATCGCCACCGCGCGGCGGATCGCCGCCGGGTCAGGCTCCGTCGCCGGGCGGTAGCTCTTGTGGGTCGCCTCGGGCATGCCGTTGTAGCGGCCCTTGTTGATCAGGATGTCCTTCGGCAGGTCGATCACCACCGGCCCAGGGCGGCCGGAGCGGGCGACGTAGAACGCCTCATGCACCACGCGCCCGACATCGGCGACGTTCCGCACGAGGTAGTTGTGCTTGGTCGCTGGCCGCGTGATTCCGGTCGTGTCGGCTTCCTGGAACGCGTCGTTGCCGATCAGGTGCGTCGGCACCTGGCCGGTGAGGCAGACGACGGGGATGCTGTCCATCAGCGCATCGACAAGGCCGGTGACGGCGTTGGTCGCCCCTGGGCCCGACGTTACAAGCACAACGCCGACCTTGCCGGTCGAGCGGGCATAGCCTTCGGCCGCATGCACCGCCGCCTGCTCATGACGGACAAGGATGTGACGGATGGCGTTCTGCTGGAACAACGCATCGTAGATCGGCAGGACAGCGCCGCCCGGATAGCCGAAGATGACGTCGACGCCCTGGTCCTTGAGCGCGCGGAGGACGATCTCGGCCCCCGACAGCGTCTCGGTGGCGAGGGTCTCGGTGTCATGCGTCGCGGTGGCGGACATGGCGGAAATGTTCCCCGATCGTTCGTTCCGCCGCGCCGGGCGGGCGTGGCGGTACGCCGCAGCGGGACATCTTCGCTGCCGCGCGGCCGCACCTAAGCGCGGTTGGTGCGGTGCGTCAACCCGGCACTGTCAATAAACGCAAATAAAATGGCTCGTTCCTGTTCTGAAAATTGCGCTAGATCCGCGAAACGCGCATGGATCGTATGCAGGCGCGTTGGGGGCACGATCGTCTGGTGGCGGAACCACGTGTCCTGGCGCTTGGCGTATTGCCGCACCATCGCTTGCCCCTCGGCAATCGCCCGCGCGAGCGGGATGCGCCCGGCAAGGGCTGCGGCGATGTTCGGCACGCCATGCGCCTTCATCGCCGGCAAGGCCGGGTCGAGCCCGCGGGCGGCAAGCGCGCGCACCTCCTCGGCCGCGCCTGCCTCAACCATCGCCTCGAACCGCGCATCGATCGCCGCGCGCAGCGGGGCGCGGGGGGGGGCGAGCAGGATCATCGCGGCCCGCCAGGGGGCCGGCGGCTCGGCCCGCCGCGACCACCAGGTCGAGAGCCCCTCGCCTGTGGCCTGCAAGACTTCCCACGCCCTGATCACCCGCTGGGTGTCACCGGGCTGGAGCCGCGAGGCCGTCGCCGGGTCAGCCGCCGCCAGCCGTGCATGCAGCGCTGCGGCCCCGATCGCCGCGGCAAGCGCGCGCGCCTCCTGTCGCATCGCCTCGGGCACGGGCGGGATCGCGCCGATGCCGTTGACCAGCGCCGAGAGCCAGAGCCCCGTGCCGCCGCAGAGGATGGGCAGCCGCCCCGCCGTGCGGGCCTCGTCCATCGCCGCCAACGCCGCACCGCGCCACCAGCCGGCCGAGGCAGCGTCGGCCGCATCGCGCACGCCATAGAGGGCATGCGGCACAGCCGCCTCCTCCGCCGGCGTCGGTCGTGCGGTGAGGATGCGAAGATCGCGATACACCTGCATGGAATCGGCATTGATCACCACGCCGCCCAAGCGCTCGGCGAGCAGCATCGCCAGCGCGGATTTGCCGCTCGCCGTCGGGCCGGCGACGATCAGCGCCGCATCACCGCGCGTTGGCGCACTCGCTTGCGCGTTCATCGCCGCCCCGCCATGGTCCGCCGATGGAGCATGTGTTGACGTTGATCGCCTCCCCCGGCGGAGGATCGCTTGACCGCGCCGCGCTCGAGACGTCGCGCGAGGCCTTGCGTGGCCTCGGGGCCGTCGTCGGCTCGCCGCGCTGGCTGAAGCAAGGCGAGGCGGCCGACCTGCCCTTCGACGACATGGCGCCGGACGCCGCCGAGGCAGCCGCCCGCCACGCGATCGGCCCCGGCCTCGACCTCGTGGCGCAGCGTGCGGAGGGGCGGCGGAAGAAGCTGCTCGTCGCCGACATGGACAGCACCATGGTGATCGGCGAGACGCTCGACGAACTCGCGGACCTCGCCGGGCTGAAGCCCGCGATCGCCGCGATCACCGCGCGCGCCATGAACGGCGAGCTCGACTTCGCCGCCGCCCTGCGGGAGCGCGTGGCGATGCTGGCAGGACTTCCCGAGACGGCACTGGCCGAGACGCATGCGCGCATCGCGATGATGCCGGGTGCGGCAACGCTGGTGGCCACCATGCGGGCCAACGGCGCTTATTGCGCACTCGTCTCCGGCGGGTTCCGCTATTTCACGACGCGGGTTGCCGCGACCCTGGGCTTCGACACCGACCAGGGCAACGACCTCGTGGTCGAGCGCGGCGTTCTCGCGGGCACGGTCGCAGAACCGATCCTCGACAAGGACGCCAAGCTCGCCACGCTGCGCAGCCTCGCCGGCGCGCGGGGCCTGCCGCTCGCAGCAACCCTGACGGTGGGCGACGGCGCGAACGACCTGCCGATGCTGCTCGCCGCCGGCCTCGGCGTCGCCTATTGCGCCAAGCCCGCGGTCGCTGCCGCGGCGCGCGTGCGCATCGATCACGGCGACCTCACCGCCCTTCTCTATGCCCAGGGCTATGCGGCCGACGAATTCGTCACGCAAGCGTGACCATCCGCACGCGGGAACCCGTGCTGGCCTCCAGCCGTTCGTCGTGACCAGCAACATCGACGGGGGACATGCGGAATGTTCGGACTTGGCCTGCGCAAACGCGCAGCGCGGATGCTTCGTGGCCGGACTGGACAGCTGGTCGATGCCGTGCGCGAGGAGGGCCTGACATTTCTTGTCGAGGCTCGGTTCGACGTGCTGCGGCGCTGCCTCGCGGCAGCCGATGACCGCGCCGTTCCAGGCGACGTGGTCGAGGCCGGCGTTGCAGCAGGCGGCTCGGCGATCGTGCTCGCCTCCCTCGCCCGCCCCCGCCGCCGCTTCGCCGGGTTCGACGTGTTCGGCATGATCCCGCCGCCAGGCGAGCTGGACTCGCCCGATGCGCATGCACGCCACGCCATTATCCGGGAGCGGCGGGCCGAGGGCATTGCGGGCCGGCCCTACTACGGCTACGTCGATGACCTCCACGGCGAGGTCGTCGCCGCGTTCGCGCGCCACGGCATCGCCGTCGACGGCACGGATGTTAAGCTTGTGCGCGGCCTCTTCGGTGAGACCATGCCGGCCGAACTTCCCGAGCGGATCGCCTTCGCGCATCTCGATTGCGACTGGTACGACCCGGTGCTGACCGTGCTGCGCGCCGTCGCGCCCCGCGTCCCGCCGGGCGGATCGATCGTGCTTGACGACTACGGCGACTACGGTGGCTGTCGCCGGGCGGTGACTGACTTCCTGGCAGACGCCCCCGGCTTCACCCTCATCGCCACGACGCCCACGGCGGTTTTGCGGCGACGCTGAGGGCGCCGCCGCAGGATCGCGAAGCCTCCCGGCGGGGGGCGACGCTGAGGGCGCCGCCGCAGCATCGCAAAGCCTCCCGGCGGGGGGCGACGCTGAGGGCGCCGCCGCAGGATCGCAAAGCCTCCCGGCGGGGGGCGCCGCTGAGGGCGCCGCCGCAGGATCGCAAAGCCTCCCGGCGGGGGGCGACGCTGAGACCAGCGCCGCCGCACCCGAAGCACGCCCCACGCCGAAGGGCAGCCGCGTCAGCCGGGCGAGCGACCGGCGGGCGGTGTCGCGGGCAGCGGCACCCAGCGCAGGCCCTGCTGGCCCTCGATGAGCATCAGCACGTTGCGGCGGCCAGCCTGGCGGGCGCGGTCGATCCGCTCCTGCAATTCTGCCGGTGTCGCGACGGCCTCCTGCTGAACCTCGACCACCACGTCGCCGGCACGGATGCCGCGCTCTGCCGCCGGGCTGTTCGGCAGGACCTCGACGACGACCACGCCCTTCGCCTCCGCGCTGAGGCTGAACCGCTCACGCAGCTCCGGCGTGATCGAGGACACGCGCACGCCGATGCCGGCGATCTCGACCGGCCTGCCGCCACGATCCTGCGGCCCAGGCGTGGCTGCCGCCTGCTGCGCCTCCTCGGGGAGTTCGCCCACCGTGGCAGTCAGCGTCTGCTCGCGGCCGGAGCGCCAGACGATCACGGGCACCTGCTTGCCGATCGCCGTCTCGGCGACGACGCGCGGCAGGGTCCGCATCTCGCGGATATCCGTGCCATCGAACTTCAGCACGATGTCGCCGTTCTGCAGGCGCGCACGGTCAGCCGGGCCGCCCTCGTTCACGCCGGCGACAAGCGCACCGCGCGCACCGCCCGCGAGCCCGACGCTCTCGGCGATCTCATCCGTCACCTGCTGGATGCGCACGCCGAGCCAGCCACGGCGGGTACGGCCGAACTCGCGCAGCTGCGCGATCACGTTGGTGGCGATGTTCGACGGGATCGAGAAGCCGATGCCGATCGACCCGCCGGTGGGCGAGAAGATCGCCGTGTTGATGCCGACGACATCGCCCGCCATGTTGAACAGCGGCCCGCCCGAGTTGCCGCGGTTGATCGAGGCATCGGTCTGGATGAAGTCGTCATACGGGCCGATGCGGATGTCGCGGCCGCGGGCCGAGACGATGCCCGCCGTGACGGTGCCGCCGAGCCCGAACGGGTTTCCGATCGCCACAACCCAGTCGCCGATCCTGGCCGTGTCGCTGTTGCCGAAGCGAACGGTGGGAAGACGCTTGTCGGTCTTGACGCGGAGGAGGGCGAGGTCGGTGCGCGGGTCGCGCCCGACGATCTCGGCCCTGAGCGAGGTGTTGTCGGTGAGGATGACACTCACCTCGTCGGCGCCGTCGATCACGTGGTTGTTCGTGACGACGTAGCCCTCTCCGTTGCCGTATTCGATGATGAAGCCTGAGCCGAGGCTCTGCGCACGGCGGGGGCGCTGCGGCTGGCCCTGCGGCCCCTGGCCCTGGCGCTGCTGGCGGTCGAAGAATTCGCGGAAGAACTCCTCGAACGGCGAGCCTGGGGGCAGCTGAGGCGCTTCGGGACCCTGGCGTTCGCCGCGCGCCTGCACGGTCTGGGTGGTCGAGATGTTCACGACCGAGGGCAACAGCCGCTCGGCGAGGTCGGCGAAGCTTTCCGGCGCGCTCCTTGGCTGCGCGGCGGTGGGAAGGGCAAGCGGCGCTGCGAGGAGGCCGATCGCGAGCACGGCGGCAGCGGGGCGGAACGGAAAGCGCATGAGCATCCTGCCTGGTTCGAGGCTGAGTGGCGGGCGTGGCTGCCGCGATCCGGCGCGGCTGACGGCCCTGTCCATACACGTCTGAGTATGGGGCCGAACATGGCGGACCGGAAGGACCGGGCGTGCCGTCTCCCGGGTTTCTGATCCGGGGCCACGCTCAGCCAAGCGTTGCGGCGATGATGACGAGCACCACGCCGAGCGAGGCGGCCCCCAGCCCGATGCGCCGGAACGTCGCCTCGGGCGCGGCAAGGAGGGCGGCGAAGACACGGCGCACCGCGCCGGGGAAGGCAAAATAGACGAGGCCCTCGACTGCGATGAGCAGACCGAGGGCCCCGAGGAAGGCTCCAACACTCACCGTGCGCCGAAGCAGCGCCGGTTCAGCAACGTGTCAGCGCGTGCCCGCCGCACGAACATCCTGCGGGATGTCCTTGAAGAAGCGGAAGAACTCGCTGTCTGGGGTCAGCACGAGGCGGTTGCCCTCGCTGCCTTCGCCGAACGCCTCGCGATAGGCCTGCATGCTCCGCCAGAACGCGAAGAACTGCGTGTCGCGCTGGAACGCCTCCGCGAGGATGCGGATGCTCTCCTGCTCGCCCTGGCCGCGCAGGATGTCGGCCTGTGCCTGCGCCTCGGCGAGAATGACGGTCCGCTCGCGATCGGCACCTGCGCGGACGCGGGCGGCCACTTCCGCACCTTCGGCGCGGGCCTCGCGGGCAACACGCTCACGCTCAGACTGCATCCGGCTCAGAATGGCCTGCGTGTTCTCCTCCGGAAGGTCGGCACGGCGGATGCGCACATCCTCCACGATGATGCCGAAGCGACGCGCCTCCGTGTTCACCTGGGTTCGGATGTCGTTCATGATCCGCACGCGGTCGGACGAAAGAACGCCCAGCAGCGGCTCGTTACCGAGAACGCGGCGGAGAGCAGAGGTGACGATCGAGGAGAGACGCGCGCGGATCGCGTTCTCGCCGAAGCCGACCGTCTGGAAGTACTGCAGCGGGTCGACGATGCGGAAGCGCGTGAAGGCATCGACGATCAGCCGGCGCTGGTCGCCGAGGATGACTTCCTCGCCCGGCATCTCGTAGTCGAGCAGGCGACGGTCGAACTCGATCGTCGTCTGCACGAAGGGCAGCTTCGCGTTCAGGCCCGGCTCGGTGATCACGCGGACGGGCTTGCCGAACTGCAGCACGAGCACCTGGCGCGTCTGCTGGACGGTGAACAGGGTCGAGAAGGCGAGCACGGCGACGGCCGCGAGGCCGACGATGCTGCCGATAAGCACTTTCTGGTTCATCGCACTGCTCCGGACGCACGCGCCGCGGGGGCTGGCCTGTCACCGGGGACGACCGTTGCCGCCGGTGCCGCCTGACGGGGGCTTCGGTTCATTTCGTTGAGCGGCAGGAACGGAACGACGTTCTGCACCTTGTCATCCACCACGATGGTCGAGCTCTGGCGGATGATCTCCTCCATCGTCTCGAGGTAGAGGCGCAGGCGGGTCACGTCGCGTGCCTGATTGTAGGCGGTGTAGACCGACACGAAGCGCTGCGCCTCACCGTTGGCGCGTGCGATGCGCGCCTCGCGCTCACCCTGCGCTTCCTGCACCAGCCGCTCGGCCTCGCCTCGCGCCCGGGGGATGATGTCGTTGCGGAACGCTTCCGCTTCGTTGCGGAGGCGCTCGCGGTCGGCGTTGGCGCGCTGCACGTCGCGGAACGCGTCGATGACCGCCGCCGGCGGGTCGACCTTCTGCAGCTGCACCTGGCTGATCTCGACGCCGGCACGGTACTGGTCGAGGATCGCCTGCGTGCCTTCGCGCACCGCCTGCTCGATCTGCGCGCGTGCCTCGGTCAGCGCCGGCTGGATCGGCGTGCGGCCGATCGCCTCACGCATGACGCTTTCCGCCGCCGACTTCACGGTCTGCTCGGCGTTGCGGATGTTGAAGAGGAACTCCGAGGCGTCGCGGATGCGCCACAGCACCGAGAAATCGATGTCGATGATGTTCTCGTCGCCGGTCAGCATCAGGCTTTCCTCGATCACGTCGCGCGAGGGCGCGACGCGGCTCGGATTGCCATCGGCGGCGCTGCGGAAGCCGACCTCGGTGCGGTTGATGCGCGTGACCTGCGGGCGCAGTACGCTCTCGATCGGCGCCGGCAGGGCGTAGTTCAGGCCGGGAGCCGTGAGGCGGTCGAACGCGCCGAAGCGGAGCACGACGCCCTGCTCGTCAGGCTGGACGCGGTAGAAGCCAGAAAGCAGCCAGAGCGCGATGAGGACGAGCGCGATTGCCGCGATCCCCTTCCCGCCGCCGACGCCGCGCGGCAGGAAGCGCCTGATGAAGTCCTGCACCTTGCGCAGCAGCTCATCGACATTCGGAGCCTGCGGAAGCTGCGGGCCACCGCCGCCGCCACCCCAGGGCCCGCCCTGTCGTCCGCCGCCACCCCAGGGGCTTCCGCCCCCGCTGTTATTGGTCCAGGGCATGTGTTGTGATCCCGGCCTTCTCGCTGTTGGAAGCCTGTTCCCCGCGCCCCATATCGGAACCGCGGCAGCGCGGCCCCATGGTTGCGCCAAAACGCCGGCGGGCAAGAGACCCGTCGGCGCAGCGGATATCGTCCAGACTGGAGGGGTTTTCAAGAGATGAACGCAGTGACACCCGAAACCGTGCTCGCGGCACTCGCCCGGTTGCGCGATCCGGAAAGGGGTGCCGACATCGTATCGCTCGGCATGGTGCAGGGGCTGCAAGTGAGGGATGGCCTCGTTTCCCTGGCCCTGGACGTGGCCCGTGAGCGTGCCGCAAGCCTCGAGCCGCTCCGCCGCGCGGCTGAGGCTGCCGTCACCGCGCTGCCAGGCGTGCTGAGCGCCACCGTCGTGCTGACCGCCCATCGTGGCGACGCGCCAGCCGCGAATCCTGCCTCCGCCCCAACCCAGGGCGCCCAGGCAGCCGCCGCGAAGGCCGGCAAGGGCAAGGGGCCGCAGCTGCTCGACAATTGCCGCGCGATCGTGGCCGTCGCCTCCGGCAAGGGCGGGGTCGGCAAGAGCACCACGGCGGCCAACCTCGCCATCGCACTCGCCCAGTCAGGGCTTCGCGTCGGGCTGCTGGACGCCGACATCTACGGCCCCTCGGTGCCCCGCATGCTCGGCATCCGCGGCCGGCCGCACGCCGCAGGGCAGATGATCGCGCCCATGGAGAAATGGGGGCTCAAGATCATGTCCATCGGCTTCCTCGTCGAGGAGGAGACGCCGATGATCTGGCGCGGCCCGATGGTGATGGGTGCGCTCGAGCAGATGATGGGCCAGGTGCTGTGGGGCCCGCTCGACATCATGGTGGTCGACATGCCGCCAGGCACGGGCGATGCGCAGCTGACGATGGCGCAGCGCGTGCCGCTGACCGGCGCGGTGATCGTCTCGACGCCGCAGGACGTGGCGCTGATCGATGCTCGCCGCGGCATGGCGATGTTCGCCCGCACCAACGTTCCCGTTCTCGGGCTGATCGAGAACATGAGCTATTTCTGCTGCCCGAACTGCGGGCACAGGAGCGAGATCTTCGGCCATGGCGGCGCTCGCCGCGAGGCGGAACGGCTAGGCGCCGAGTTCCTGGGCGAGATCCCGCTGAAGCTCGACATCCGCACCACGTCGGACGAGGGCGCGCCGATCACCGCGACCATGCCCGATGGCGAGGAGGCGGCGATCTATCGCGCCATCGCCGCCCGCGTCTGGGCCAAGTGCGAGTCGGTGCTGGCGCGCCAGCAGGCCGCAGCACCGCGCATCGTCGTCGAGTAGGCGCTCAACCCCCAGTTTCCGTCAGGTGCGGGGCTGGGCGAGCGCCTGAGCGAGGCCGATTGCGAGTGCTGGCATGGCGTAGGCGGCCGCGACGCTGGCAACGAGGCTTGCCTGCGCCATCAGCATGGCGGTGGGGAATAGGGTGTACATGCGCGTCAGTCTCCGCCGGCGCGGTTAACGCGCCGCCAAGGGGGCGGCGCCGTCGGCGAGGAGCGCGTCGGTCTCCGCCCGGGAGGGGATGCTGCCCTGCGAACCCGCCCGCGTACAGGCCAGCGCCGCGGCTGCCGCCCCGCGCCGCATCGCCTCCGCGAGGCCAGCGCCGGCATCGAGTGCCGCGGCCAGCACGCCAGCGAAGGTATCGCCTGCCGCCGTCGTGTCGATGGCCGTGACGGCGAAGGCAGGTTGGCGGATCGACCCCGATTCCGTCGCCGCCTCCGCCCCCTCCTCGCCGCGGGTGACGATGACGTCGGGCCCTCCGAGGCGTGCGCGAAGCGAGGCCGGGTCGGCGCCCGAGCCCAGCATGGCGGCGAGAGCTGCCGACTCGCTTTCGTTCAGCAGCAGGAGATCGAGCGCCGCAAGCGCATCCGCAGGCAGAGGCGCTGGCGGGGCGAGGCTGAGTATGATGCGTGCCCCGCTGGCCCTGGCGCGGGCGATCAGCGAAGCGGTTTGCCCGGCATCGACCTCCATCTGCAGCACGAGCGTGGTGCCGGGGCCGAGATCGGCCTCGGTGAGCTGGCTGGCACGGGCAGCGAGGTTGGCGCCGGGCGCCACCGCGATCTGGTTTCCCCCCTCGGGATCGACCGAGATGGTGGCAACGCCGGTCGGCTGCTCGACCGCCGCCAACCGCGTGAGATCCGCCCCCGCCGCACGCAGGAGCGCGGTGGCAGGCTCGGCGAAGGCATCGTGGCCGACGGCGCCGGCGAAGGCGACCCTGGCCCCAGCGCGCGCGGCGGCGACCGCCTGGTTTGCGCCCTTGCCGCCAGGCTCGCTGCGGAAACCTGTTCCGAGCACGGTCTCCCCCGGCGCCGGCAAGGCAGGCACCGAGACGATCAGGTCGAGATTGATCGAGCCAAAGACGACGATCACCGCCCTATCCCTCGCGGCCGAGGCTGGCCATGAACTCACGCCACTCGCGCTTGCTCATCCCGGCACTCTCGGCCGTCATCGCCTCGCCGGCGAGCATGCGTTTGAGTGCGCCGACCATCTGCGCCGAGAGGGTGACGGCGCCGAGGCGATAGTCGAGGAAGGCCTGCGCCGTGATCGGCACCCAGGCCTTGACGATGCCGAGCATCGCCTCGGCATAGGCGCGGATCTCGTATTGCGCATGCGCATCGGCGCGCAGCGACAGGAAGTGCAGGAGGTTGTGGAGGTCCGTCTTCCAGTACCACTGTGTGTAGGTATTGAGCGTGAGGTTCATCCGGGCAAGCTCGCGGGCGAGCCCCTGGCGCGAGTCGTCTTCGGGCTCGCCGTCCGCCCCCTCGTTGAGCATCCAGGCATAGTGGTCGTAGCAGCGGGCGGCATCCTCGCGCAGCAGCCGCAGCACCTCCTCCGCCTCGGCGCCGTCGAGGACCTCGCCGCGGCCCTGGCGGTTCACGGCACTCTGCGCGGCGAGCGCATGGCGGGCGGGGATGTAGAACTCGCGGTCGAGCACGGAATAGCGGGCGGAATACTCGTTCACGTTCGCGGTGCGATGGCGGATCCACTGCCGCGCGATGAAGATCGGCAGCTTCACGTGGAACTTGATCTCGGCCATCTCGAACGGCGTCGAGTGCCGGTGGCGCATCAGGTAGCGGATCAGCCCGGCATCGTCCTGCACGCGCTTGGTGCCGCGCCCGTAGGAAACGCGGGCCGACTGCACCACCGCGGCATCGTCGCCCATGTAGTCGACCACGCGGACGAAACCGTGATCGAGCACCGGCATGGGCGAGTAGAGCAGCGCCTCCAGCGCCGGAACGGTGGGGCGGAGCGTGGGGGCGGCCGTGGCGCGCGCCTCGGCGATCTCGGCCCCTTGGGCGTCGGTGAGGTCCATCGCGTCTGCGTTCCCTGCATGCCAGAGGATTTATCAGAGGCTGGCGCTGGCCCGAGTCGTGGGGCTTTCGCGCGGGCCCTGGGTTTCCTATATACAGAGGTGCCGGGGCAACCCGGCTATGGCGATAAACGGTGTTTGGAATAAGCGTTGCGGACCCGGGGGCAGTGCCCGGCGCCTCCACCATATCCCTCCGCTTGGCTGTTGGCGGGTGTCATGGGGGCGAAACAGGCTCGACGCGCGTGGTAAAGACTCACCTTTTGCCCGGCATGGTTCCGCCGTTATCGGGCCGATCCTTAGGTGCCAATGACAACAGCCATGTGGCGCTCGCTGCCTGATAACAGGTAAGCGCGGTTCGGGGGGCACCGGGCAACAGAAGCCCCCCACTCTCTCCCGGCATCCCTTCGATCCCCGTCTTTCCGCCCCGCGCAATCTTTCCCACCCACGCCATGGTTCGACCCCACCGGGCATTGCCCATGTGTGGGTTCCGCAACGCCATGGCAAACGAGCGTGACAGCCGCGTGTCACTCGACATAGCTTCACGCACGCGGCGGGGATTGGAAGGGGCTGGGTGCTCGATGGCGCAGGACGAACCGGGTCTGAAGGACAGTCTCCTCCCTTATGAGAGCTGGATCCAGGAGAGCCTGCGTGGCGTCCTCCGCTTCGCGCTCGACCGCGCTGCGGGCGAGGGCCTGCCCGGCGACCATCATTTCTACCTCACCTTCCGCACCGATGCGCCAGGCGTGGCAATGCCCGACAGGCTGCGCGCCCAGTACCCCAACGAGATGACGATCGTGCTGCAGCACCAGTTCGACGACCTGCGCACGACCGACCACGGCTTTTCGGTGAAGCTCTATTTCGGCGGCGTTCCGGCCGCACTGTCGATTCCCTGGTCTGCGCTCACCCAGTTCGCCGACCCCTCGGTCCGCTTCGGCCTCCGCTTCGACGCGGCCCCCGGGGGAGCGGGGCAGATTCCCGCGCTGACCGCAGAGCCTGAGCCTGCCAAAGCCGAGCCTGACGAGGCGCCGGCCGAGGACGCGCCGCAGGTCGTCAGCCTCGACGCGTTCCGCAAACGGCCGCCGAACAAGGGCTGAGAGGCCGCCTCCGACCTTCTGGCTCCTTCCCGCGCGCCGTGCCATAAGCCGCGCGACCTGACCCTGAGCGAGGGAGCCAGCGCATGAACGCGCCCGCCACGCGCGCCGCCACCACCGGCGGCTTCGCCTACAGCCCGATGTTCCCGCTGGGACCGACCGCGACGCCCTGGAAGAAGCTCGATGTCGGTGGCGTCGCCACGGTCGAAGCCGCAGGCCGGCGGGTTCTGACCATCGCACCCGAGGCGCTCACCGCGCTCGCCTTCCAGGGCTTCCGCGATACCTCGCACCTGCTTCGCCCCGGGCACCTGGCGCAGCTCCGCGCCATCCTCGACGACGCGGAGGCCTCGCCCAACGACCGCTACGTGGCGCTCGAGTTCCTGAAGAACGCCAACATCGCCGCCGGCGGCATCCTGCCGATGTGCCAGGACACGGGCACCGCGATCGTGTTCGGCAAGAAGGGCCAGCGCGTGTGGGTGGAGGGCAACGAGGAGGAGGCCCTCGCCCGCGGCGTGTTCCGCACCTTCACCGAGACGAACCTGCGCTACAGCCAGATGGCGCCGCTCACGATGTTCGACGAGGTCAACACCGCCAACAACCTGCCCGTGCAGTTCGACATCATGGCGGCACCGGGCGACGACCACGCCGACGAGTTCCACCTGATGTTCGTGGCCAAGGGCGGCGGCAGCGCGAACAAGACCTTCCTGTTCCAGGAGACGCGCGCGATCCTGAATGAGCAGCGGCTCTACGACTACATCGCGTCCAAGATGAAGTCGCTCGGCACCTCCGCCTGCCCGCCCTATCACCTGGCCATCGTCATCGGCGGGACCTCGGCGGAATTGACGCTGAAGACCGTGAAGCTCGCCTCGACCCGCTATCTCGATGGACTGCCGACGGAAGGGGCGGTCTCCGGCCACGCCTTCCGCGACCTCGAGGCCGAGGTGAAGGTGCTCGAGATCAGCCGCAACCTCGGCATCGGCGCACAGTTCGGCGGCAAGTATTTCTGCCATGACGTGCGCGTCATCCGCCTGCCGCGCCACGGCGCGTCGCTGCCCGTCGGCATCGGCGTCTCCTGCTCGGCCGACCGGCAGATCCTCGGCAAGGTCACGCCCGAGGGCGTGTTCCTCGAACAGCTCGAGACCGACCCGGCAAAGTACCTGCCCGAGACGACCGACGAGCATCTCGGCAATGACAGCATCCACATCGACCTCGACCAGCCCATGGGCGAGATCCGTGCCGCCCTCTCGCGCTGCCCGGTGAAAACGCGGGTCATGCTCTCGGGCACGATGGTGGTCGCGCGTGACATTGCCCACGCCAAGCTGAAGGAGCGGCTCGACCGCGGCGAGCCAATGCCCGACTACATGCGCAACCACCCCGTCTACTACGCAGGCCCCGCCAAGACGCCGGCCGGCTATGCCACCGGCGCCTTCGGGCCAACGACGGCCGGGCGCATGGACAGCTACGTGGCCGAGTTCCAGAAGGCCGGCGGATCGCTCGTCATGCTCGCCAAGGGCAACCGCTCGCGTGCCGTGCGCGAAAGCTGCCGCGCCAATGGCGGGTTCTATCTCGGCTCCGTCGGCGGGCCTGCGGCAAGGCTCGCGAAGGACTGCATCACCAAGGTCGAGGTGCTGGAGTATCCGGAACTCGGCATGGAGGCGGTGTGGCGCATCGCGGTGAAGGATTTCCCGGCCTTCATCGTGATCGACGACAAGGGCAACGATTTCTACGACGGGCTGGAGTAGGGCCGCGATGCTCTTCATGGTCATCGAGACCTTCCCAACCGGCGAGGTGGTGCCGATCTACCGCCGCCTCGCAGACCAGGGCCGGGGGCTGCCGGACGGCGTCGAGTTCGTCGACAGCTGGATCGCCGCCGATCTCGGCCGCTGCTTCCAGCTGATGCGGGCCGACGACGTCGCTCGCCTGCAGCGCTGGGTGCTGCACTGGGAAGGGCTTGGCGTGAGGATCGAGATCGTTCCGGTTGCCCCGGGAGCCGAGACGCGCGAGATGGCCTATGCGCTGATGAGGGAGAAGAACGGCAATGCGTAAGTGGATCTCGTCAGGCTCACGCTTCGAGGAGGAGATCGGCTACTCCCGCGCCGTGGTCGATGGCGACTACGTCTGGCTCTCCGGCACCACCGGCTACAACTACGCCACGATGACGATCGCCGATGACGTGGTCGAGCAGGCCGAGCAGTGCTTCCAGAACATCGCCGCCGCGCTCGGCGAGGCCGGCTGCACGCTCGATGACGTGGTGCGCGCCTTCTTCATCGTGCCGAAGCGCGAGGACTGGCAGCCCTGCTGGCCCGTGATCAAGAAGTATTTCGGCAAGGCCCGCCCGACCTCGACACTGATCCATGCCGGCCTCTACACCGATGCGATGCGCATCGAGCTCGAGGTGACTGCCAAGCTGCCGAAGAAGGCCTGAACGCATGCGCTTCTCCGTCGACCGGCTCGATCATCTCGTCATCACCTGCCGCGACGTCGACATCATGGCGAACTGGTACCAGCGCGTGCTCGGCATGGAGCGCGAGGCCTTCGGCCCCTACAAGCGCACCTCGCTGCGCTTCGGCGGGCAGAAGATCAACCTCCGCCCTGCGGACGCGACGCAGGAGGCATGGTTCACCGGCGAGAAGGGTGCGCCCGGCACGCAGGACCTCTGCTTCGTCGTCACCGTCACCCCGCCGGAGATCGTCGCCCACCTGCATGGCTGCGGCGTGATGATCGAGCTTGGCCCCGTCTCGAAGGTGGGTGCGCTCGGGTCCATCACCTCGCTCTACTGCCGCGACCCTGATGGCAACCTGATCGAGATCAGCACCTATCACTTCTGACCTCTCGTCCCTCCAGGCCTACGACTACGCGCTGCCGGAGGCGGCGATCGCGCAGACGCCCGCGCGCCCGCGCGATGCCGCGCGGCTGCTGCACGTGCGCCGCGACGGGCTCGGCGATCATCGCGTCTCCGACCTGCCATCCCTGCTGGCCCCGGGCGACCTTCTCGTCGTCAACGACACGCGCGTCATTCCCGCACAGCTCGAGGCGCGGCGTGGCGCCGCACGCATCGGGCTGACGCTCGACCGCCCCCTGCCAGACGGCACCTGGGCGGCACTGGCCCGCAACGCGCGGAAGCTTCGCGCGGGCGACACGCTCACCCTCGCCCATGGGCTGACGGCAGAGGTGGTCGCCGCACCCGGCGACGGGGCCGTCACGCTCCGCTTCGCCGGCGACCCGACGGCCGAGGCAGCGCTTGCGCTGCCGCCCTACATCGCCCGCCCGGACGGCCCGACGGTCGATGACGCGGCGGACTACCAAACTGTGTTCGCTGCCCAGGAAGGTGCGGTCGCGGCACCAACGGCGGCGCTGCACTTCACGCCGCGGCTGCTCGATGCGCTGGCCGCGCGCGGCGTTGGCCTTGCACGCGTCACGCTGCATGTCGGGGCGGGAACCTTCCTGCCGATCCGCACCGACGACATCACCGCCCATCGCCTCCATGCCGAGCGTGGCGAGCTCGGCGAGGCAGCAGCAGCCGCGATTGCCGATGCGCGCGCGCGCGGTGGGCGCATCGTCGCCGTCGGCACCACCGCGCTGAGGCTGCTCGAGACGGCGGCACAGGACGACGGCACGGTGCTGCCCTGGCGCGGCGACACCTCACTCTACATCACCCCTGGCTTCCGCTTCCGCGTGGCGGACATGCTGATGACGAACTTCCACATCCCGCGCACGAGCCTGATGGTGCTCGTCGGTGCCTTCGCGGGCCATGCCCGGATCATGGCGGCCTACGCGCACGCCGTCGCCGGCGGCTATCGCTTCGCGAGCTACGGCGATGCCTCGCTGCTCGAGCGTGGCACATGACACTCGGATTCACTCTCGCCAGCACCGACGGCACCGCGCGGGCCGGGACGCTGCACACCACGCATGGCGACGTGGCCACGCCCGTGTTCATGCCGGTCGGCACGGCGGGCACCGTGAAGGCGATGACGGCCGATGCCGTCCGGGCCACCGGCGCGCGCATGATCCTCGGCAACACCTATCACCTGATGCTGCGGCCGGGAGAGGAGCGCGTGGCCCGCCTCGGCGGCCTGCACAGGCTGATGGACTGGCACGGACCGATCCTGACCGACAGCGGCGGCTTCCAGATCATGTCGCTGAGCGGCCTGCGCAAGCTCGACGCCGATGGCGTGACGTTCCGCTCGCATATCGACGGCACGCAGCACCGGCTGACGCCCGAGCGCGCCGTCGCGATCCAGCACGCGCTCGGCGCCGACGTGACGATGGCGTTCGACGAGTGCACGCCCTTCCCCGCGACGGAGGACCAGGCCGCCACCTCGATGCGCCTTTCGATGGCCTGGGCGCTGCGCTCGCGCGAGGCCTTCGTGCCGCGCCCCGGCCACGGCCTGTTCGGCATCGTTCAGGGCAGCGTCTACCCCGATCTCCGCGCCGAGAGCGTGGCGGCACTCACCGCCATCGGCTTCGAGGGCTACGCTGTCGGCGGGCTTGCGGTGGGCGAAGGGCAGGAGACGATGTTCGCGGTGCTCGACGTCACCACGCCGCTGCTGCCGCGCGAGAAGGCGCGCTACCTCATGGGCGTGGGCACGCCAGCCGATCTCGTCGGTGCCGTCGCGCGCGGCATCGACATGTTCGATTGCGTCATGCCGACGCGGGCCGGCCGCACAGCGCGCGCCTACACACGGCATGGGCAGATGAACCTGCGGAACGCCCGCTTCGCCGACGATGCGCGCCCGCTCGACCCCGAATGCGGGTGCCCCGCCTGCGCGCGGCATTCCCGCGCCTACCTGCACCACCTGTTCAAGGCCGGCGAGATGCTCGGGCCGATGCTGCTTACGTGGCACAACATCACGTATTATCAGGACCTGATGCGCGGCCTGCGCGAGGCGATCCTCGCCGGCACCTTCGCCGCGCATGCCGAAGCCCTGGCCGCCGCCTGGGCGGAAGGAGACGCCTGGGTCGAAGGAAATGGGCCATGACCGACACGCTGACGCAGCTTGGCCGCCAGACGCCGATGCCCGCGAGCCCCGATGCCGCGCTGCTCGAGCGCGTGGCGAACCCGCATGCCGGCACGGCGTATCTCGTGCGCTTCGCGGCACCCGAGTTCACCAGCCTCTGCCCGCTCACCGGCCAGCCCGACTTCGCGCATCTGGTGATCGACTATGTGCCGCGAGGGTGGATCGTCGAGAGCAAGTCGCTGAAGCTCTATCTCGGCAGCTTCCGCAACCACGGCGCCTTCCACGAGGATTGCACGATCGGCATCGGCAAGCGGCTCGTCTCGCTGCTCGATCCCGCCTGGCTGCGCATCGGCGGCTACTGGTATCCGCGCGGCGGCATCCCGATCGACGTGTTCTGGCAGACGGGGCCTGCGCCCGAGGGCGTGTGGGTGCCCGACCAGGGCGTCGCCCCCTACCGTGGGCGCGGCTGAGGCAGATCCTCGCCCCGCCATCAGGGCGGAGGCGACCAGGCTCGGTTTCGACGCGATCGGCTTCGCCGAGGCCACGCTCCCGCCGGAGGCGCGTGCACGGCTCGATGCGTTCCTCGCCGCGGGCCACCACGGCACGATGGGCTGGATGGAGGCGCGGAAGGATGAGCGCAGCGATCCGCGCGCGCTGTGGCCCGAGGCGGTGAGCGTGGTCAGCCTCGGCCTCTCCTACGCACCGGAGGGTGACCCGCTTGCGACGCTCGACCAGCCCCGCATCGGCACGATCAGCGCCTATGCCCGCGGGCGCGATTATCACGATGTGCTGAAGGGCCGGCTCAAGCACCTGGCGCAGTTCATCGCAAGTCGTTTCGGCGCCGGGGTGAAGGTGTTCGCCGACACGGCACCGGTGATGGAGAAGCCGCTGGCGCAGGCGGCGGGCCTCGGCTGGCAGGGCAAGCACACGAACCTGGTGTCGCGCCGGCACGGCTCGTGGCTGTTCCTCGGCGAGGTGATCACCACGCTCGCAATCCCGCCCGACGGTGCCCACGCCGATCGCTGCGGCAGCTGCACGCGCTGCCTCGCCGTGTGCCCGACCGATGCGTTCCCCGCGCCTTACCGGCTCGATGCGACGCGCTGCATCGCCTACCTCACCATCGAGCATGCCGGCCCGATCCCCGAGGCACTGCGGCCGGCGATGGGCAACCGCATCTTCGGCTGCGACGACTGCCTGGCCGTCTGCCCCTGGAACCGCTTCGCGCAGGCGACGAGGGAGGCGAAGCTCGCCGCCCGCGAGGACCTGCTCGCGCCTGACCTCGCGGGGCTCGCAGCCCTCGACGATGCAGGCTTCCGTTCACGCTTCGCCGGCACGCCGGTCAAGCGCAGCGGGCGCAACAGGATGGCGCGCAATGTCGCGATCGCGATCGGCAACAGCGGCGACGCCGCGCTCCTTCCCTCAGCCGCGATGCTCGCAGCCGATGCCGATGCCGTGGTAGCGGAGGCAGGCGCCTGGGCGCTGGCCAGGCTCTCGGCGAAGGGATGACGGGCATGCGCACGGAAACCGACAGCCTCGGGACGATCGAGATCGAGGAGGGCCGGCTCTGGGGCCCGCAGACGGAGCGCGCGCGGCGCCTGTTCCGCATCGGCAGCGAGCGCTTTCCGCGCGTGCTGATCCGCGCCGTGGGCTTGCAGAAACAGGCAGCGGCGCAAGCGAACCTCGCACTTGGCGAGCTGCCGGAGGCGATCGCACAGCCGATCATCGCCGCCGCGGCCGAGGTCGCGGCCAATGCGCTCGACGATCACTTCCCGCTGCCGGTGTGGCAGACCGGCAGCGGCACGCAGACGAACATGAACGCCAACGAGGTGATCGCCAATCGCGCAGCCGAGCTGCTCGGCCGGCCCTTCGGGTCGCGCGACCCCGTGCATCCGAACGACCACGTCAATCGCGGCCAGTCCTCCAACGACAGTTTCCCCACCGTGATGCACATCGCCGCCGCAATCATGGTCGTGGACCGGCTGATCCCGGCGCTTCGCCGGCTGCGCGACAGCCTCGCCGCCCGCGCCGAGGCGTGGAGCGGCATCGTGAAGCTCGGCCGCACCCACATGATGGATGCGGTGCCGATGACGCTGGGGGGCGAGTTCGCCACCTTCGCGCACCAGGTCGAACACGGCATCGCACGCCTGCGCGATGCGCTGCCGCGGCTCTTCCTGCTGCCCCAGGGCGGCACGGCGATCGGGACCGGCCTCAACCGCCACGCGCGCTTCGACGTGGTGTTCTGCGAGCGCGTCGCCGCTCTCACCGCGCTTCCCTTCGAGCCGAACCCGGACAAGGCGGAGGGCATGGCCGCACACGATGCGTTCGTCGAGCTCTCGGGCGCGCTGAACACGCTCGCCGTCTCGTTGATGAAGATCGGCAACGACATCCGCCTGCTCGGCTCCGGCCCGCGCGCCGGCCTCGCCGAACTCGTCGTGCCGCCCGACGGGCTCTCCTCCTCCATCATGCCGGGCAAGACGAACCCGACGCAGGCAGAGGCGCTGACGCAGGTCTGCGTGCAGGCGATGGGCAACGCGGTGACGGTGACGATCGCCGCGAGCCACTCGCACCTGCAGCTCAACGTCTTCAAGCCCGTCATCATCCAGGCCGTGCTGCAATCCTGCACGCTGCTGGCGGATGCCGCAGAGGGCTTCGCCGCCAACATGGTGGACAGGCTCGAGCCGAACCGCGAGGCGATCGCGCGGCATGTCGCGAACTCGCTCATGCTCGTCACCGCGCTGAACCCGCGCATCGGCTATGACCGTGCCGTCGCCATCGGCAAGCGGGCGCTGGCCGAGGGAACCACGCTGCGCGATGCAGCGATCGCCTCCGGCCACGTGACGGGCGAGGAGTTCGATGCCTGGGTAAGGCCGGAGGACATGATCGTTTCAGGCGCGACGCTCGCCGGCGGCGGCTAGGTGGCAGGGCATCTCGAGAAGCGCTCGCTCAGCCTCGCCGGGCACCGCACCTCGGTCGCGCTCGAGCCTGCGTTCTGGCGCGCGCTGGAGGATGCCGCCGCGCGCGAAGGCATCACGCTTGCAGCACTCGTGCGGATGATCGATGCGGCGCGTGCGGGCCCATCGCTCCCGCTCGCAAGCGCGCTGCGCGTCCATGCGCTCGCCGCGCGGCGGGGTTAGCGTCGCGGCGCGCGCTCCCGCTCGGCAAGGTGGCGTGCCGCTGCCGCCGTCTCGATCACACGGCGTGGCTGGTCGAGCGCGCCGGAGACGCGCAGGCCAAGGTCGGGCAGGGCTTCCGCCCCGCCGACGGGTATGACCGTGATGGAAAGCCCGAGCGCATCGGCGCGAAGGTCGATCTCGCCGCTGGCGGACGCACTGCCAGCCTGGGCACGAAGCGCGGCCTCGGTCATCGCGACGACGCCACGCTCGGCACGGAACTGCAATGCCAGCAGCTCGAACGCCGTGGCCCCGCCTGCGAGTGCGCGACGCACCCGCGCCAATGCCTCCGAGTCCGGCAGGGGCGCGGTGAGCGCTTCGGCAGCGGCGGCCATGTCGAAGCCGGCAAGCACGCCGGATGATGCCTCGACGCTCGCCTGGCCGGAGAGGCTCGCGCGCAGCGCAGCGGGGCTGAGCCCGGTCGCGGTCACGCTCGCGGTCATGCCGATGCGGCCGCCGGCGAGGTCGAAGGGAAGGCCAAACAAGGGCGCATCGAGCACGGCGTCGGCCAGCACCCAGTCAGCCGCGAAGCCACCCTGCGGCGTGAGGCTCGCCGAGCCGGTAAGCGTGCCACCGCGCAGCGCCGCGGTGATATTGGCAACGCGGATCGTTCCGTCTTCGAGATCGATCTGTGCCTCGACGCGTCCGAGCCCGGCGCTGTTCCCGATCGGCAACGACGCCGCCCTGAGCGCGACCGTTCCCGACCAGCCTGCCAGGGGATTGAGCGACCAGGGAGCTGACTCGCCCCAGGCGATGCCCGGCAGCGGCAGCGTCTCCGCCTCGGCCGCAATCCGGAACCGTCCGCCATCGTCCGCGAGGGCCACCTCGCCGGAGCCGCGCAGGCGGAGGCGCCCGGCAACGAGATCGGCGCCAGCGAGGCTCAGCGCGGCAGCGCCAAGCGTGCCTTCCGCCACGAGCGCGAGAGAGCCTTCGCCAAGCCAGGCGGTCGTCTCCGGCAGGCCGAGGGCGGAGAGAAGCCGCGGCGCACCGGGATGGCGCAGCGCGATGCGGCCGGTGGCACGGGAGAAGGCGGCATCCGTCGTGCCCGCCGCCTCGAACCGCGCATCCAGCAACTCGGCCACCGCCGTCACCTCCGTCAACTCGCCGGCAGCACGCCCTGCGGCGCGCAGGACATAGCCGCCCTGCCACACCGGTGCGGCCGCGCCGAGCAGACGCGACGCGGGCAGCAGCACGCCAAGCCGCGACGCATCGGTCCCGGAGAGATCGACATCGAAGCTCGTGATCCGCGCGGCCGCCCCGGTATCAGCCGCGCCTGAGAGAACCAGCCGCCCGCCGGCGAGTTCGCCCGCCGTCAGCCGCCGCACCGCCAGCCTTCCGGCAGCAAGCGTCGCATCCAGCCCGACCTGGGCGGCCGCCACGCCGTGCCAGACCAGCGCGTCGAGCTCGAGCCGGACATTCGCGTCGAACCGGCCAAGGCTCGGCGTGCGCAGGTCGAGGCGTTCGCCGGCGAGAAGCTGGTCAAGGTCGAGCCGCGCGAGCCTGAGCCCTGCACCCAGCTGCAGGCGATCGGCAGCCGTGGCACCTGGGCGCAGCACGACGCCACCCTCGATCGCCACGCCATCGAGCCTGCCGGTGCCCTGCTCGATCTGCAGCACCCCGGGTTCCGCTGCGACCCGGGCGGAGAGCGAGAGCGAGCGCAGCACCTCCGGTCCCGCCCAGGCCGGGTTCGCGTGAAGCCATGCGAGCAGGGCGCGCAGGTCTGGCGCGTCAAGCTCGACCAACCCTTCGAAGCGCGGCCCACGTTCCGCCGCAACGACGGCGCCGGCCAAAGCAAGCTCCGCCCCGCCTGGCAGGACGGCGGAGGCTTCGTTCACCGCAACCTGCTGCTCGGCGATCAGGAGCGAGGCGCGCACCGAGCGCAGCGTGCCGCCAGCGATCTCGGCTGCTTCGAGAGAGAGGTCGAGCCCAACGGGGAAGGGCGGCGCGCGCAACGCCCCGCGTGCCGGCGTCAGCCATGGGTCAAGCGCAAGACGCACGGCCGCGAGCGCGATGTCGACGCGCGGCTCGGGCTGTTGCGCGAAGCTCACCGCACCCGACAGCCGCGCCTCGCCGAGCTGGAGGGTCAGCTGGTCGGCACTGCCGGCACCGCCCTCGACGGACAGCCGCGCCTCGGCGCGGAACGGCAGCGCCGGTGTCGGCAGCAGCACCGAAAGATCTGGGCCCTCGGCCTCGACCCGGCCGGAAAAGACGAACCCGCCATGCAGCACAAGACCGGTTGCGGCAACGCGCGCACCGCGGCTCATGAACCCTGCCTCGACCGTCGCCGCGCCATCGACCCCGGCACGGCCGAGCGTGACCTCGGCGGCGATCGGCAGGCCGCCCAGGCCGAAGCTCCCATTGATCGTGTAGGGGCCGAGCGGCCCCTGCGCCGAAAGCCTGGCCGAGACATCGGTAAGCAGCACGGTTCCCATGCTCACCTCGCCGCGTTCAAGCGTGACGCGGGTTCCGGCAAGGAACGGGGCAGGGCGAACGGCGGCGACCCAGAGTGGCACGGGCAGGTCACGCATCACGAGCCGCGGGGCGACGAGGGTCAGCTCGGTGACCGCCACCTCGCCGAGCAGGAGCCGCCCGAGTGCAAGGGTGAGACGCAGCTCGTCGGCTGATCCGGTGAAGCTGTCGCCTGCCTCGCCGATCACCACCCCGCGCGCGGCAAGCCGTGGCGCGGGCAGCAGCGCGAGCGCGAACGGCCCGTCGATGCGGAACTCACGCCCAAGCTGGGCCGAGGCGATGCGTTGCAGTTCCTCGCGATAGACGGTCCAGTCGAGCCTGGGCGGCACAAGCCAGGCGGCCAGCAGCACGAGGGCCGCGAGGAAGCCGCCGATCCAGGCGATGAGACGGAGGAAAGAACCCACGCGCCCGACTTGCCAGAGCCGGCCCGCGATCACAAGCCGTTACGCTGCCCCATACCCTCCGCCCCCCGGCGTCTCGATCACGAACACATCCCCGGGCATGAGTTCCGCCTTGTCCGTGCCACTCAGCGCCTCGACCGAACCATCGCCCCGTTCGACGCGCTGGAGGCCGGCTGCGCCATCCGCCCCGCCAGCCAGGCCGAAGGGAGCGACGTTGCGGCGGCTGGCAAGGATCACGGCCGTCATCGGGGCGAGGAACCGGATGCGGCGGACCGATCCGTCACCGCCCCGCCACCTCCCCTGCCCACCGGAACCGCGGCGGATGCCGAACTGCTCCAGCAGCACGGGGTAGCGGAGTTCCAGGACCTCGGGGTCGGTCATGCGCGTGTTGGTCATGTGCGTCTGCACGGCCGAGGTGCCGTCAAAGCCGGGGCCGGCGCCGGTGCCGCCGCAGATCGTCTCGTAGTACTGGAAGGTGCTGTCGCCGAAGGTGAAGTTGTTCATCGTCGCCTGGCTGCAGGCGATCGCGCCCAGCGCGCCGAACAGCGCGTTGGTCACGGCCTGGCTCACTTCGACATTGCCGGCCACCACGGCGGCGGGCGGCTTCGGCGAGAGGAACGAGCCGTCGGGCAGGATGATGGTGATCGGCTTCAGGCAGCCGTCGTTCAGCGGGATGTCGCTGCCGACGAGGCAACGGAAGCAGTAGAGCACGGCCGCCCGCGTCACCGCCGGGGGCGCGTTGAAGTTGTCGTTCCGCTGCTTCCCCGTGCCGGTGAAGTCGACGACGGCGGAGCGTGCCGCGCGGTCGACGCGGACGGAGACGCGAAGCGGGCTGCCGTCATCCATCCGGTAGTCGAACGTTCCATCACCGAGGCGCCCGATGACGCGGCGGACGCTCTCCTCGGCGTTGTCCTGCACGTGGCGCATGTAGCGGCGGACGGTGTCGAGCCCGAACTGCGCGACGATGCGGCCCAGCTCCTGCACGCCCTTCTCGTTTGCGGCGACCTGGGCCTTGATGTCGGCCACGTTCATGTCGGAGTTGCGCGCCGGATACACCGCACCGGTGAGCAGCGCGCGGAACGCCTCCTCGCGGAACGTTCCGCCATCGACGAGAAGGAAGTCGTCGACCAGGACGCCCTCCTCCTCCAGCGTGCGGGACAGCGGCGGCATCGAGCCTGGCGTGATGCCGCCCACGTCGGCGTGGTGCCCGCGCGAGCCGACGAAGAAGAGGATCTCGCGGCCGTCGGCGTCGAACACCGGGGTGATCACGGTGATGTCGGGCAGGTGCGTGCCGCCGTTGTAGGGATTGTTGAGCGCCACCACGTCGCCCGGCTTGAGGGTTGCGCGCCGGCTTGCCAGCACCGTGCGCACGCTCTCGCCCATCGCGCCGAGATGCACCGGGATATGGGGTGCGTTCGCGATCAGGCTGCCGTCGGCGTCGAACAATGCGCAGGAGAAATCGAGACGCTCCTTGATGTTCACGCTCTGCGCGGTGTTCTGCAGCACGAGCCCGGTCTGCTCGGCGATCGACATGAAGAGGTTGTTGAACAGCTCGAGCATCACCGGGTCAGCGGCCGCGTCGCCCTCGGTGCCGATCGCCACACGATCGGGGCGTGGCGCGGTGCGCGTGAGGACGAGGTGGTTCGCCTCCGTCACTGCCGCCCGCCAGCCAGGCTCGACCACCGTCGTCGCAGTCGTCTCGCGGATCAGGGCAGGGCCGGTCACGGTATCGCCGGCGAGCATCGCGGCACGGTCGAACACGGGCGTGTCCCATGCGCGGCCAGCGGTGAACATCTCGACGATGTCGATCGATGCAAGCGCTTCGTCGGTGCGCGGGGCGAGGCGCTCCTCACGAACCGCCTCTCCGGCAGCCACCGCCTCGACAGAGACCGCCTCGACCACGAGGCCGCGCTCCGGCGTGGCGAAGCCGAAGCGCCCACGGTGCGCGGCGGTGAACGCGGCAACCACGGCATCATGCCCGGCGAAGCCGACGGTGAGCGGCGTGTCGGTGCCGGCATAGCGGAGGTGGAGCGTGCGGGTGACGGCGATCGCCTCCGCCGCGGCACCCTGCGCGACGAGGGCAGCCGAGGCCTCGGCCGCGAGCGCGTCGAGGCGGCGGGCAAGCTCGTCCATCGCCCCGGGTGAGAAGGGCTGCTCCACCGCTGCCTCGCGCATTGCGCTCTGGTCGGCAAGCCCCATGCCGTAGGCGGAGAGAACGCCAGCGAACGGGTGGATGAACACCGTTCCCATGCCGAGCTCATCTGCCACCAGGCAGGCATGCTGGCCGGCAGCACCGCCGAAGCATTGCAGGGCGAAGCGCTGGGGGTCGTGCCCCTTGGCGATCGACACCTGCTTGATCGCGTTCGCCATGTTGGCGACAGCGATGCGCAGGAACCCCTCGGCCACCTCGCGCGGGTCGCGGATCGGCGCGCCGGTCGCGGCGGCGATGCGCGCGGCGAGCGTGAGGAAACACTCCCGCACGATCGTCGCGTCGAGGGGCATGTCGCCCGAGGGGCCGAACAGGGAAGGGAAATGCGCCGGCTGTACCTTGCCGACGGCGACGTTAGCGTCCGTCACCGTCAGCGGCCCGCCGCGGCGATAGCAGGCGGGCCCCGGCGTGGCGCCCGCGCTGTCGGGCCCCACCCTGTAGCGGGAGCCGTCGAAGTGCAGGATCGAGCCGCCACCGGCCGCCACCGTGTTGATCGCCATCATCGGCGCGCGGATGCGCACGCCGGCGACCAGCGTCTCGAAGCTCCGCTCATAGGCGCCATCGTAGAGGGCGACGTCGGTCGAGGTGCCGCCCATGTCGAAACCGATGATGCTGTCGAACCCGCCGAGGCGCGCGGTGCGGGCGGCACCGACGATGCCGCCGGCTGGGCCCGACAGGATCGCGTCCTTGCCCTGGAAGGCGCCGGCTTCCGCGAGCCCGCCGTTGGACTGCATGAAGTAGAGCCGGGTGCCACCGAGTTCGGCCGCCACCTGCTCGACATAGCGGCGGAGGATTGGCGAGAGATAGGCGTCGGCCACCGTCGTGTCGCCGCGACCGACCCACTTGATCAGCGGGCTCACGGCATGGCTGGCACTCACCTGCGTGAAGCCGATCTCACGCGCGAGTGCGGCAACCACCCGCTCGTGCGCGGCGTTCTTCCAGGCATGCATCAGCACGATCGCCACTGCGCGGATGCCGTCATCGAAGGCGGCCTGGAGGTGCGCGCGCGTGGTGGCGAGGTCAAGCGGCGCACGCTCGCTGCCGTCCTGCATCAGCCGGCCGGGGATCTCGGCCACGCGCTCATACAGCATCGTTGGCAGGGTGATCGCGAGGTCGAACAGCCTCGGCCGCGTCTGCCAGCCGATGCGAAGTGCGTCCGCCAGCCCCTCGTTGACGACCAGCAGCGTGCGCTCGCCCTTGCGCTCCAGCAGCGCGTTGGTGGCAACGGTCGTTCCCATCTTCACGGCATCGACGAGGCCGGGCGGGATCGGCTCATCCGGGGCGAAGCCGAGAACCTGGCGGATGCCCGCCACCGCGGCATCGCGATACCGCCCCGGATTCTCGCTCAGCAGCTTGTGCGTGGTGAGCGTGCCGTCGGGGGCGCGGGCGACGATGTCGGTGAAGGTGCCGCCGCGGTCGATCCAGAACTCCCAGCCGGCTTGGTGATCGCCGGCACGCATACGGTTGTCTTCGCCCAACGGTTCGACTTTCCTGGCAAGGTTGCACGGCGCGTTCCCGCGTTCCCCCTGGCGTGGTAACGTCGTTGTGCGGCGACGGCAAGGCGCGGGCAGTGCCGGCCGCACAAGGGGTTCAGCCAGGTATTTCATGAGCGTGTGGGGGAAGATCCTCGGCGGCGTCGCCGGCTTCGCGATGGGCGGGCCGATGGGGGCCGTGCTTGGCGCCGCACTCGGCCATGCGGCCGACAACAAGGGCGGCCCGGGCGTGACGACAGGACACCCTGGCGCGAGCCCGGCTGACCTCCTGGGCCCTCCCGATCCGCTCAGGATGACCGAGATCGCGGCGATGATGGGCAGCCGCGACACTGTGTTCTCGATCGCCGTCGTCGTTCTCGCCGCCAAGCTCGCCAAGATCGACGGCCCGGTGAAGCGGGCGGAGATCGACGCGTTCAAGCGGCTGTTCCGTTTCGCGCCGGAGAATGCCAGGGACATCGCCAAGCTGTGGGATGGCGCGCGCGACAGCGCCGGCGGGTACGAGCCTTTCGCCGACAAGCTCTCCGAAGCCTTCGCCGACAACCGCACGGTGCTCGAGGAGGTGCTGGCGAGCCTGTTCGCCGTCGCTCGCGCCGATGGGCCGTTGAACGCAGCGGAGGAGAAGTTCCTCGCAGGCGTCCGCCAGCGCTTCTCGCTGTCGGAGCGGGCGTGGGAGAGCGCGCGGTCGGGCAACACCGCGCGTGCCGAACCGCAGGGGCCCGACCCCTACGAGGTGCTCGGCGTCGCGCGGTCGGCGTCGGATACCGAGATCCGTGCGGCCTGGCGCCAGTTGATGCGCGAGAACCACCCCGACACGCTGGCCGCGCGCGGCGTGCCGCCGCATTTCATCGAGCATGCGACGCGGCGCGTGTCGGAGTTCAACGCCGCGTGGAACCGCATCAAGAAGGAACGCGGGATCTGAGCCTCGACCTCGTCGATGCGCCGAGCCCGAACCACGATGCGCGGCCCGACGGCGGCCCGATCGACACGCTGGTGCTGCACTACACGGGCATGGAGACAGGAACGGCCGCGATCGCGCGGCTGCGTGACCCTGACGCAAAGGTCTCGAGCCACTACGTGGTCGAGGAGGACGGGCGCGTCTTCTCGCTGGTGGCGGAGGACCGCCGCGCCTGGCACGCCGGCCTCTCCTGGTGGCGCGGGCATCTCTCGCTCAACGATCGCTCCATCGGCATCGAGATCGTCAATCCCGGCCATGAATGGGGCTATCGCGACTTCCCCGCTGCACAGGTCGGGGCCGTGATCGCCCTCTGCCATGGCATCCTCGGCCGACACCCGATCCCCGGGCGCAACGTGGTCGCGCACAGCGATGTGGCCCCCGAGCGCAAGCAGGACCCGGGCGAGCGCTTTCCGTGGGCCGCGCTGGCCGAGGCCGGCATCGGGGTCTGGCCGGGCGCTGCCCCCGACGAGGCGCGCGCCCTGCCGCCACTGTCGATCGGCGACGCGGGAACGGGGGTGACGGGGCTGCGCGCCGTGCTGCGGCGGATCGGCTATCGCGTCGCCTCCGAGGGAGCGTATGACCGGTCGGTCGCGGTTGCCCTCACGGCATTCCAGCGGCACTGGGCGCAGCACCGCACCGATGGCGTGGCCGACGGCGAGACGCGCTGGCGGGCCGGTCGCGTGCTCGGGCTTGCCACGGGGCATGTCCGCACCGCTTGACGGGTTCGCTTGACGGGGGCTGCCGATCGGGCGCATCACCCGGGCGGGTCAGGCGGCTGGACGGCCGCGCTCCGCACCCGTCCCGCAAGGGACGGCAGGGGCCGAAAGGCTGCGGGGTGAGGAAAGTCCGGGCTCCACGGGAACACGGTGCCGGGTAACGCCCGGCGGGGGAAACCCCAGGGACAGTGCCACAGAGAAGAGACCGCCATCACCCGCCCGGGCGCTTTCCGGGATGGCTGACGGCAAGGGTGAAACGGTGCGGCAAGAGCGCACCGCGCGCGCCGGCAACGGCCGCGGCACGGCAAACCCCACCGGGAGCAAGACCGAATAGGGGCGGACAGCGGAAGCCGGGCAACCGGCAGGCCGCAGGCGCGTTCCCGCGTTTTCCGCCCGGGTAGGTCGCGCCAGGCGTCCGGCAACGGGCGTCGCAGAGGAATGGCCGTCCAGGGGCAGCGATGCCCTGGACAGAACCCGGCTTACAGGCCGCCTGACCCGCTTCCTGCGCCGTGCGCGGCACAGCAACGACCGCAAGAACAAATCGTGAATATTAACCTTCGACACGGTGGCGGCACCGCTGTCCTGCGTCTGCGGGCCCCAACGGGGTATTCGCAGGCCGGAACCATGGCCTAACGGATGGTTTCCATTTGTAACCCATATGTGCCCGTGTTATCCCATCAACACCCATGGCGAGGCAGCGCGGGCGCGTTCGCCGTGGACCACTCCTTCCCCCCAGCGCGGTGTGCGGGGCGGCGGGCACGAGGTCCGGGCCGGCAAGGCATCGGCGCGGAACGGAGCGAGCAGCGGAGGCCGTGTCGGAGCCTGGATGACCCAGTTCTACGACACCTACACGAACCGTCTGGACAAGAAGGGCCGCGTCTCGGTCCCCGCCCCCTTCCGCGCGGCCCTCGAACGCATGAACGCGGGCGACCTCATCCTCTCGCCGAACCACAAGCGCGCCTGCATCGACGCCCGCCCCGACATCCAGTTCCGCCAGATCGCCGCCTCGCTCGACACGCTCGACGTGTTCTCCGACGACCACGACGATCTCGCAACGACCCTGTTTGCCCGCTCCTGCTCCGCCATGCCCGATGGCGAGGGGCGGATCATGCTGCCGGAGCGGCTGATCGCCCATGCCGCCCTCTCCGACCTCGTCGCCTTCGTCGGCCTTGGCGCCAGCTTCCAGCTCTGGCACCCGGACGCAGCCCTCGCACGCGCGTCGGAGGCGACGGCGCGCGCGCTCGAGCGCGGCTTGACCGTTCCGCGCGGCCGCGGCGCGGCCGGAGTGGCGGGATGAGCGTCGCACATGTTCCCGTCATGCTCGCCGAGGTGCTCGACCTGCTGCGCCCTGCCGAGGGGCGCACCTATCTCGACGCGACCTTCGGCGGCGGCGGCTACACCCAGGCGATCCTCGAGACCGCCGCCTGCACCGTCTTCGCGATCGACCGTGACCCTGACGCGATCGCCCGCGGTGCGGCACTCTCCGCGCGCCATGCCGGCCGGCTGCACCTGCTCGAAGGCCGGTTCGGCGACATGGTCTCGCTCCTCGAGGCCGAAGGCGTCACGGCGCTCGACGGCGTGGTGTTCGACGTGGGCGTATCCTCCTTCCAGCTCGACGAGGCCGAGCGCGGCTTCTCCTTCCGCGCCGACGGGCCGCTCGACATGCGCATGGGCCGTGCGGGCGAGACGGCGGCCGATCTCGTGAACACGCTCGACGAGCGCGCGCTCGCCACCTTGCTGCTCGAATTCGGCGAGGAGCGGCATGCACGCCGCGTCGCCCGCGCCATCCTGCGGGCCCGCGCCGAGGCGCCGATCACCACCACCGCGCGGCTCGCCGCGATCGTGCGCGGCGCAGTTCCGCCCGCCCATGACGGGATCGACCCTGCGACGCGGAGCTTCCAGGGGCTTCGCATCGCGGTGAACGACGAGCTGGGCGAGCTCGCCCGCGGCATCGAGGCAGCGATCGGCCTGCTCGCCCCGGCCGGGCGCATCGTTGCCGTGTCGTTCCACTCGCTCGAGGACAGGATCGTCAAGCGCGCCCTCGGTGCTGCCGCCGGCCGTGGCGGCAACCCCTCGCGCCACGACCCCGCAGCCCTCGCCGCTCCCGCAGCGCCGCCCGTCTTCGCGCTGTTGACCGCAAAGCCGCTGCGCCCGACCGAGGCCGAGACGATCGCCAACCCGCGCGCACGTTCGGCACGGCTGCGCGCCGCGGAACGCATCAGGGAGGCTGCCTGATGCTGCGCCTCTCCACGCTGGTCTGGGCACTGATCGCCGTCGCGGTCGGGTTGTTCCTCTATCAGGTCAAGCACGAGGTGCAGGGGCTCGAGCAGCAGCTCAGCCGAACCAACCGCGCGATCGGCGCGGCGCATGAGCGCATTCACGTTCTCCATGCGGAATGGTCTCTCCTGAACGAGCCCGATCGCCTGCGCGCACTCGCTACCCGCCATCTCGACCTCGTGCCGATGCGGCCCGCGCAGTTCGCCGCCCCCCAGGCGATCGCCGCACTGCCTGCGGCTGCACCGTCCATCGCCGTCGCCGAGGCCCCGGCACAACCTGCTGCGTCCGTGGTCGCGGCGAGAGGGCGCCCGCAGGAGGCTGCCCCGCCCGCGATGATCCAGCGCGAGGAGCCCCTGCCACGGCCGCGCCAGGCGGCACCCGCGCCGCGCCGCGAGCTCGAGGC
>NZ_JALHPR010000003.1 GCF_022842375.1 Elioraea sp.
CGGCGGGGAGCGTGGCGGCAGCGGCGAGGCCGGCGAGCGCGGCACGGCGCGAGAGCCGCGCCGCGATCAGCGCGCCGATGGTCTCGCCCGGTGCCGGGTTGCTGCCGATGTCCTCGATCTCGACCGTTTCGTCGGCCGAATTGTCCTGGTGCGTCACGACGCGCCTCCCTAGGTGTCTTGTCACAAAACTGTCACACGACACCACGGTGGCCACAAGCCCGCAACGAAGATCGAAAGCCCTCGGGCGCCGGCCCCTCCTCCGGCCGCCCGGGCCCTCAGACCTTCAGCGACGCCAACGCCTGGTACACCCGCGCCCAGGCCGTCATGCCGCGATCGAAGCTCGCCTCGCGGAAGAACTCGTTCGGCGCGTGATAGTCCTCGTCGCCGGTCGAGAAGCTCATCGGCACCGTATCGAGACCGAGACGATCCTTGAACACGGCACAAAGCGGCAGCGTGCCGCCGATTCGCGTGCGGAAGCACGGCATGCCGTAGACATCCTCGAGCACCGCCTCGATCACGCCGAGCGCGGGATGATCAGGCGCGATCTCGTAGGCCGCCGCGCCGCCGCCGCCCTGGCGCACCTCGATCGTGGCACCTTCGGGGCACACTGACCGAAGATGCGCCTCGACCGCCGCCTGAACCGTCCGCGGGTCCTGCCCCGGCACGAGGCGGCAGGTGAGCTTGGCGTGCGCCTCGCACGGCAGCACGGTCTTGGACCCCTCGCCCTGGTAGCCGCCCCACATGCCGTTCACCTCGAGCGTCGGGCGAAGCCAGAGTTTCTCGAGAACCGAACGCTGCCGCTCACCCCACACGGCGGTGGCGCCGACGCCCGCAAGCCAGGCGCCCTCGTCGAACGGCACGCCTGCGAGGTCGGCGCGGTCATCGCCCGTCGTCTCGCGCACGCCCTCGTAGAAGCCCTTCACCGAGACGCGGTCATCGTCCGCGTGCAGCGTGGCGACGACGCGCGCCATCGCCGTCAACGGGTTCAGGATCGCGCCGCCGAAGCTGCCCGAATGCATGTCCTTCGCCGCGGTGCGCAGCGTAAACTCGAGCTTGCAGATGCCGCGATTGCCGACCGACACGTCCGGCCTGTCGGGGAACATCATCCCGCCATCGGCGGAGAGGCAGAGATCGGCCGATAGCATCGGCCCGTGCCGGTCGAGGATGGCGCCGAGCGTCGGCGAGCCGACCTCCTCCTCGCCCTCGTAGAACACCTTCACGTTGCAGGGCAGGCGCCCTTGCGTCGCGATCCACGCCTCGATCGTGGCGAGCGAGATGAACAGCGTCGCCTTGTCGTCCGACGCGCCGCGGGCATAGAGGCGGCCGTCACGCAGCGTCGGCTCGAAGGCGGGCGTGGTCCAGAGCTCAAGCGGCTCGGGCGGCTGCACGTCGAAATGCGCGTAGACCAGGATGGTGGGCGCACCGGGCGCGCCGAGCCATTCGGCATACACCGTCGGGTGGCCGCCTGCCTCGAGCATCTGGATGTTCGACAGCCCCGCCTTGGCGCAGCGCGCCGCGACCCAGTCGGCCGCCCGCCGCACGTCCGACGCATGGCCGGGCTTTGCGCTGATCGAGGGGATGCGGACGAGGTCCTTGTACTCCTCCCACAGCCGCTCGCGATTGGCGCGCAGCCAGGCCTCGGGGCTCTCGGTCACGCGCGCATCCATTCACTTTCCTCCATCGACGCTGATCGTCTGTCCGTTGATGTAGCCGGCGTAATCGCTCGCCAGGAACAGCACGGCGTGCGCCATGTCCTCGGGCGTGCCGAGCCTGCGCGACGCGACACCCGCGACGAGCGCGCGCTGGCCGGCCTCTCCATACGCATCCCATTGCCGCATGGTCGCGGGGTTGGAGAGCACGAAGCCGGGAGCGATGCTGTTGACCGTGATGCCGAACGGTCCGAGCTCGTGCGCAAGCTGGCGCGTCAGCCCGATCTGCCCCGCCTTCGCGCTTGCATAGGCCTGGATCCCGGTTTTCGACACGCCAAGCCCAGCGCCAGACGAGATGTTCACCACCCTGCCACGCCGCCGCGCCTTCATCGCCGGGGCCGCGGCCTGGGTCACCGCGAACGCGGCCGTGAGGTTCACGCGCACGATCGCGTCCCAGTCCTCGTCGCTGATCTGCTCGATCGGGCGGCCTGGCTGGCCACACACGCCACCGGCATTGTTCACCACCACGTCAAGCGCACCGCCCGACGCCTTCTCGATCGCCGCCACCCAGGCGCGGACCTCCGCGCGGGCGGTAACGTCTAGCAGCGCGGCCTCGATGCCGTGTGTGCGCGCCGTCACTTGCAACGCGGTCTCATTGACGTCACAGGCGAACACATGGGCGCCGCGCTCGGCGAAGGCGCGCGCGATCACCCGCCCGATGCCGTGGCCGGCCCCGGTCACCGCAACCGATTTCCCATCGAAACGAATATTCATGCCGCGACGAACCCGGCGAGCTCGCTGAGGTTGTCGTCCGTCATCGGGCGGGTGCCATCCTCGATCTCGTGGATCATGGCGACGAGGCGGTCGGTCAGCGGCGTCGTAAGCCCGTGCCGCGCGGCGATGCCCGAGATCGGCGCGATCTGCATGTCGACTTCGGTGCGCCGCTTGCGGATGGCGAGGTCACGCCAGACGCCGCTATGCGTCTTCGTGCTCGTGCGGTTGTGCGCGACCATGGCATCGACGGAGGCCTGCGCGGCCGCCGCCGTGCCGTTGCGGCCGAACGCGTCGGGGTCGAAGCCGTTGAAGCCCTCGGCGCGTATGCCCTCGGCATCGGCCACCGCCATCACCTCAGCCCCAAGGCCGCGCCAGAGCGGGAACAGCGCGGGGTTGGCCAGCGAGCCGGCGATGCTGTCCTGGCCCAGCGCCTGGGCGAACAGCATCGCGCCATAGGCGAGCTTGCCCCAGAGATAGCCCCAGATGTTGTCGGTCATGATCGCGGCATCGTCGAAATCGAGCATGGTGCGATGCAAGCTCGCCAGCCTGCCGGTGATGCGCCCGTCGAGCTCGCCCAGCACCACCGCCCCGCGATTGCCGTACATCACCTCGCCAGGGCCCATCCAGTCAGCCCCGAAGTTGACGAAGGCGCCGACGGTGCGCTCGCGCCCGACGATGCGCTCGATCACCGTCTCGCACAGGCCGTTCTGCAGGCTCAGCACGTAGCCGTCATCGGCGAGGTGGGGCAGCAGCGCCTGCGTCGCCGCTTCGGTGTGGTGCGCCTTCACACAAAGGAACACCTTGCGCCAGGTGCCGTTGAGCGCCGATGGCAGGAAAGCGGGCGCGGTGACGCGCAGCTGGTCGACCGGGCCGGTGATGGCGAGCCCGCGCGATGGGTCGGCGATCGCGTCGACATGATCCTCGACCACGTCGACGAAGGTCACGTCATGCCCGGCGCGCACCAGGAAGGCGCCGACCGTGCCGCCGATCGCACCGGCTCCCCAGATCAGGATCGGATCATCGGGCATCGCGGTTTCCCCTCACCATCCGCTCTCGATCAGCGCGCGCGTCTCCTCGACGGCCACGCGCCAGATCGCCTCCATCTCATCGTCGGGTCGCTGGTAGCGGCCGGCGAAGTTGCCGTCTCCCAGCAGCGCACGGATCCCGGCTGCCGGGCGGCCGGCAATCGCCGCCGTGTCGATCGGCGGCTTCGCGCCGTCTGGCATCGCGATGCCGGCAAGCCGCGTCCAGGGGAAATTCTCCATCCACGAGCCATGGCTGCCCACGGGGTCGGCCGCCTGCACGGCTGCCCAGGTGCGGGGTGCGTTCCACCAGTTGTGGAAGCGCACGCGGTGCCCCGCGCGGCCCGCCACCCATTCACGCACGAAGGCATCGACGGGGTTGTTCCCGCCATGGCCGTTGACGATGAGGACGCGGCGGAACCCGTGGCCGGCAAGACTGTCGAGGATATCACCCACGACAGCGAGCAGCGTGGAGACCTTCAGCGAGACCGAACCGGGATAGGCAAGGAAATAGGGCGCGAGCCCGTAGGGCATGACCGGGAACACGGGAACGCCGAGCGGCTCCGCCGCTTCCACGGCAACGCGCTCCGCCAGCGTGGCATCGACGGCGAGCGACAGGAACGCATGCTGCTCGGTCGAGCCGATGGGCAGGATGCAGCGATCATCCGCCGCAAGCCAGGCCTCCACCTGCATCCAGTTCATTCCGGCGATCCGCACGCGCCCCTCGTTCCCTGCCCTTCCGCTCGACAGCGCGCGACGTTACGCTCCCCGGAGGCTCATGCAAGGGGGAGATGAGAGATGCAACGACCAGGATTGGTGACGCGCCTTCGGCTGCTGCGTGGCTTTCTGGCGGCCACCGCCGCGCTTGCCCTTCCGCTTGCCGCCGCCCCCGCGGCGGCGCAGGACCTGCGCATCGGCGTGCGCGCGGGGCCCGAAGCGATCGATCCCCACTTCATGGCCCTTGGCAACCACGCCGCCGCGCTCAAGAACATCTTCGACCCGCTCGTCTGGGTCGACGCGAACCTCCAGGTCCAGCCTGGCCTGGCACTCTCCTGGACCGCGATCAACGACACGACGTGGGAGTTCAAGCTTCGCCCCGGCGTCAAGTTCCATGACGGCACCCCCTTCACCGCCGCCGACGTGAAGTTCTCGATCGAGCGCATCCCAGGTGCGGCGGGGCCCGATGGCGGGCTCGTCATCTACACGCGTTCCATCGTCGGCGTCGACGTGGTCGACGACCTGACCGTGCGCATCCGCACCAACGTGCCCAACGCGGCCCTGCCGCAGGACATGACGCGGATGTTCATCGTCTCCTCCCGCATCGCGCCGACGGCGAAGGCGGCCGAGTTCAATTCCGGCCAGGCCGCGATCGGGACGGGGCCGTTCCGCTATGTCTCGTGGAGCCCGCGTGGCGACCTCGTGATGGAACGCGCGGCAGGGCATTGGCGCGGCGATGCGCCATGGGCGAAGGTCACCCTCGTCGAGATCAGCAACGATGCCGCGCGCGTCGCGGGGCTCCTCTCCAACCGCGTCGACTTCGTGAACTACGTGCCGGTCAGCGACATCGCCCGGCTGAAGCGCGAGCGCAACCTCGCAGTGTTCCAGGGCGAGAGCATCTATACCTTCATCCTCTACCCCGACATGCGCGAGGACATGACCGCGCCGGCGATGCGCCTGATCACCGACAAGCAGGGCAACCCGCTGCCGCGCAATCCGTTCCGCGACCCGAGGGTACGCGAGGCGCTCTCGCTTGCGATCGACCGGGCGGGCATCGTGCAGTCGGTGTTCGAGGGAACCGCGATCGTCGCGAACCAGCTCATGCCGAACTACATGTTCGGCGCCAGCCCGAACCCGCCGCCGCTCCGCCATGACGTCGCCCGCGCCCGCGCGCTGCTCGCCGAGGCCGGCTACCCGAACGGGTTCCGCTTCCCGCTCTACTGCTCGTCCGACCGCCTGCCCGGCGATGGCGCCACCTGCACAGCGCTCGGCCAGCTCTATGCCCGCATCGGCCTCGACGTTCAGGTGAACGCGCAGCCCCGCACGGTGTTCTTCCCCGCCCGCACCCGCGGCGACTATCCGATCACCATGGCAGGCTGGGGAACGCTGACGGGCGAGGCTGGCTACACGCTCTCCTCCTTCGTCCACTGCCGGCGCCCGGGCGGCCGCTACGGCGCCTTCAACGTGAGCCACTACTGCAACGATGCGCTCGACACGATCATCGCCGAGGCGATGGGTACGCTCGACGACACGAAGCGTCGCGCGCTGTTCCAGGATGCACACGCCAAGGCGGTGGCCGATGGCGGGCAGATCCCGATCGTGACGCTGCCCACCGTCTGGGCAGGCCGCGCGAACCTGACCTGGACGCCGCGCGCCGACGAGGACACCGTCGCCTTCGACATCCGCCCACGCTGACCATGCCATTGCCGTGCGCGCCGGGCAACGCCCCGGCGCGCCCCCCCCCCCGGCCCCCCACGCCGCGATGACAGCCTCGCACGCCTCGCCATTGCTCCGCGCCGCCGGGCTCTCGCTCGCGGCGGCGGTGCTGTTCACGCTCGAAACCGTGTTCGTGAAGCTGCTCGCCGGCAGCGTGCCGATCAGCACGATCATGCTCGTGCGCAGCGCGGGCCAGTTCTTCTGGATCACCCCTGCACTGCTCCGCCATGGCACGGCACTCCTGCGCACCAGCCATCCGTGGCTGCACATCGCCCGTGGCGTGCTCAGCCTCGCCTGCTGGGCGCTCTACTACTGGTCGTTCCAGCGGCTCGACCTCGCGACTGCGACGGTGCTGTCCTTCACCTCGATCATGTTCGTCACCGCCCTTGCCGGCCCGGTGCTGGGCGAGGTGGTGCGCTGGCGGCGCTGGACCGCGACGATCGTCGGCTTCATCGGCGTGGTCATCGTCGCGCGGCCCTTCGCGGGCACGTTCAATCCCGCCATCCTCGTCGGGCTCGCCTCGGCCTTCTTCGGGGCCGGCATCGTGTTGACGACGAAACGGCTTTCCACGACTGAGAGCACCGACACGATCATGCTCTATATCGGGCTGATCACCTTCGGCGGTTCCCTTCCCGTCGCACTGCCCGATCTCGTGGTCCCGCACGCCTGGCAGGCGCTTTGGCTCGGTCTCATGGCGGTGATCGGCCCTGCCGGCATGCATTTCTGGATCAGCGCCTTCCGGCTGGCGGATGCAACCGTCGTCGCGCCGATCGGCTACACGCGGCTGCTGTTCGCGACCGCCTTCGGCGCGCTCCTGTTCGACGAACAGCCCGACAGGTGGACCGGGCTCGGCGCCATCCTCGTCGTCGGCAGCGCGCTCTACATCACCCATCGCGAGGCCGCAGTGGCACGCGCAAAGGCAACGTGAGGCGGGCGGAGCATCGCCCGCCCGCCTCGCAGCCGCGCCACGCTACTGGATCAGGAGGTTGTCGCCAGCGCCGCCGATCAGCAGGTCGAGGCCGGGGCCGCCGATCAGCACATCGTCGCCGGCGCCGCCATCGAGCGTGTCGTTGCCATCGCCGCCGATCAGCACATCGTCTCCCTCGCCGCCGTTGGCCGTGAGCAGCATGCCGCCGGCAAGCAGGCCCGAGGCCTCGATCACGTCGTCGCCGCCAAGCCCGTTGATCACCAGGCGGTCGAGCGCTGCCTCGAAGCCCCTGATGCGCACGGTCGCGGCAAGGCCGAGCACCAGCACATCCGCCCCGTCGGACACGACGAGCACGACATCCTCGCCGGCCGTTCCCTGGAGCGTCACCTGGTCAGCCTGCCCATCGCCCCCGCCACCGGCAGCGGCGAGGTCGATCAGCACCTCCGACACGTCCGTCCCCGAAAGATCGTTCACGGTGATGAGGTCGGCGCCGCCGAGCGCGTTGAACGTGACCTGCTCGACGTCGTTCAGGTCCATCGTCACGTTGGCGATGTTGCGGAAGAACGTCGCCCGCCCGCCATTGGCCGAGATGTCGATCACCTCGGCGATGTTGGCGCCATTGAACAGCATCGTGTCGAAGCCCGCCTGGCCCTCGAGCACGTCGCTGTCATCGCCCGGGTTCCACACGAACGTGTCGTCGCCCTCGCCCATCAGCGCGAGGTCGGCGCCATCGCCGCCGTTGATCAGGTCATCGCCCGCGCTGCCGAGGAAGACGTCGTTGCCGAGCCCGCCATTCATGGTGAGCGCGATCGCACCCGCCGCGAGGCCGGATGCGTCGATCACGTCATCGCCGCCCTGTCCGTTCAGCACCAGGCGGTCGAGGTCGGCGTCCATGTCGAAGATGTCGACCTTGGCATGGAGCCCTGACACCGTGATGGCGCCGGCACCGCCGGCGACGGTCACGACGTCCGCCCCGGCGGTTGCGTTCACCGTCACGGTGTCGGCCGCCCCGTCGGCGCCGCTGCCAGGGCCGTTGAGCGCGATCTCGATGTCGATCACGTCCGTGCCGGTCATGTCGGCGATGACGATGGTGTCGGCACCGCCCAGCGCGTTGAACTCGATGCGTTCGACGTCATCGAGGTCCATCGTGATGTTGGCGATGTCGCGCAGGAACAGGGCGCGGCCGCCATTGGGAAGGATGTTGATCACCTCGGCGGCGTTCGAGCCGAAGAAGCGCATGATGTCGAAGCCGGCCTGGCCTTCGACGACGTCGCTGCCGTCACCGGGGTCCCACTCGAACACGTCGTCGCCGGTACCGAGGAACGCGATGTCGTCGCCGTTGTCGCCGAACACGAAGTCATCGCCGTCGCCGCCGAGCAGCAGGTCGGCGCCCTGGCTGCCGAGGATCGTGTCATCGCCACCGCCGCCATCCAGCGTGAGCTTGACGATGCCCGCGGCGAGCGTCGTCGCGGTGATGGCATCATTGCCGCCAAGCCCGTTGATGACGAGGGCGTCGTTCGCGCCCTCAACCGCGCTGATGCCGATCGAGGCCGAAGCGCCGATGACCGCGATGGCCGTGCCGACGCCGATGACCTCGAGCGCATCGTCACCGGCCGTCGCGTTCACGACCACCGTGTCGGCCGCACCGTCACCGGCGTTGCCGCCCAGCGTGCCGGCGAGGCTGATCCTGTATTCCTCGAGCCCCGTCCCGGCCGTGTCGTTGATGATGATCGTGTCGGCGCCGCCAAGCGCGTTGACGGCGAAGGTCTCGACGCCATCGGTATCCATCACGATGTTGCCGAGGTTGCGCGTGAAGGTGACGCGCCCGCCATTCGCCGTTGCCTCGAAGATCTCCGCCCCGCCCGAGCCGTTGAACAGCATCGTGTCGGCCCCGTCCTGGCCCTCGACAACGTCGCTGCCATCTCCGGGGTCCCACTGGAACACGTCATCGCCGGCACCAAGGAGAGCGACATCGTTGCCCTGCTGGCCATCGATGAAGTCGTTGCCGTCGCCGCCGATCAGGAGATCGGCGCCGTTGCTGCCGAGGATCGTGTCGTTGCCGGCACCGCCATCGACGGTGAGCTTGATCAGCGCGGCGAGGTTGCCGGTCGCGGAGAACGTGTCGTCGCCGCCATTCATGTGCACGACGAGGTTCTCGGTCGTGCCGATGTCGAGCGCGAAGGGGGCCGGGGCAACGCGGTCGAACCGCACACGCGCACCGTTGGCGGTGGCGGTGAACTGTTCGGCGCCATTGCCGCCGTTCACCTCGGCCGTGTCGATGCCGGCGCCCCCCTCCATCAGGTCGCTGTCATCGCCCGGGTTCCAGATCATGCGGTCATTGCCCGCACCTCCGAACATCTGGTCATCGCCGTCGCCGCCCGTCAGCACGTCATCGCCTGCGCCGCCGAACAGCAGGTCATTGCCGCCGCGGCCGAACAGCGTGTCGTTGCCGCTCTCGCCGAACAGATGGTCGTTGCCCGACCCGGCGGTGATCGTGTCGTTGCCCCTTCCGCCGAACATGTTGGCGCGCGGCAGCGCCCCGTTGCTTTCGTCGAGCGTGATCACGTCATCGGCGCCCAGGCCGAAGATGCTGATCAGCTTGGTGTTGGCGACCGTCGGCGCGCCGCCGAGGATCTTGATGGCCCCGCCATTGGCGAGGATCTTGCCTGCCGCATCACGGCTGATGGTGAGCGTGTTCGCGGCACCGTCGGCGAGCAGCGTGAGCAGCCCGACGGACGGAACGAAGATACCGGCGATGGCCATGGTGTGGTCCTCCTGATTGATTGGAGGCACGCTGGCGCGTTCATGTTGCAGTTTCGTTCCAACATCGGGGCGCCTCTGTTTCAGGTGTTTCAACTTCGCTCAAACCCACGTGAGCCTGCAGGATTAACGAAGCGTACACGGCCTTCACGGACACTCGGCCTCGCCGTCAAACGTCGATCAGGGGCCCCATCGATGCGCTTCACCATCAGCCGGCTGATCATCGCAGGCCAGGTCCTGCTGGCCCTCCTCATCATCGCAGGCGTGGGGCTCTCGCTCCGCACCACCGGCGAAGGGGCAGAGAACCTCAGAGCCATCTATGACGACCGTGTCGTTCCGCTCAGGCACCTGAAGACGATCTCCGATGCCTATGCTGTCTTCGTCGTCGATGCCACCCACAAGTCGCGGAACGGCAACTGGAGCTGGGAGGACGGTGCTGCGTCCGTGACCAAGGCGCTCGCCGAAGTCGACGCTGCGTGGAAGGCGTATCTCGCCGGCCCCTCGGAGGCCGCACGCCAGCATCTCGTCGCAGCCGCCCAGGAAAAGATCGTGAGCGCGGAGCGCCTGTCGCGCGATGCGGAGGCCATCCTCGCCGCAAAGGATGCAGGCAGGCTCGACGCGCTTGTCCGCGACCGCCTCTACCAGACGCTCGATCCGCTGACCGAGACGCTCGATGCTCTCGTCGCCTACGAGGTTCAGGCCGCCGAAAGGGCCTATCTATCCGCGACGGCGGCGTCCGAGCGCGCCGAGCGCCTCAGCATCGCGCTCGGCGTCTTCGGCATGCTGCTTGCCGGCGCGATCGCGCTCGTCGTGCAGCGCCGGGCGTTGACGCCGCTCCGGACACTGACCACCGCGATGCAGGCGATCGCGGGGCGTGCGTGGGCAACCCCCGTTCCTGGCCTCGCACGACAGGACGAGCTGGGCGACATGGCGCGGACGGTCGAGACGCTGCGCGACGTTGGTGGGGATGCGGAGCGGCTGCGTGCGGAGCAGGACCGCCTTCGTGGCGAGAGCGAATCGGCACGCAAGGCCGCGTTGCTCGATATGGCCGAGCGCATCGACAGCCAGAGCCGCGAGACGCTGGGCTCCGTGACCGCGACCTCGGAGCGCATCGGCGCGGAAGCTGCCTCGGTTGCCGCCGCCACGCACCGCGTCGGCGAGAACGCCCAGGCTGTCGCCGCTGCCGCGCAGCAATCGCTGGCGTCGGCCGAGACCGTCGCGTCCGCCGCCGAGGAGCTCACGGCAAGCATCGGTGAGATCACCACCAGGGTGCGCGAGACCGCGACGACCGCGCAGCGTGCCGCGACCGACGCCGCGCGCACGGAAACCGCCGTCGCTGCGCTGTCGGACGCGGTGACGAATGTCGGCGATGTCGTGCGGCTGATCGGCGAGATCGCGGGGCAGACGAACCTGCTCGCACTCAACGCCACGATCGAAGCTGCCCGGGCGGGCGAGGCCGGCAAGGGCTTTGCCGTCGTCGCCAACGAGGTCAAGAGCCTCGCAAGCCAGACAGCGCGCGCGACCGACGACATCGCCAAGCGCATCGCGCAGATGCGCGACGAGACCAACGCCTCGGTCTCCGCCGTCCGCGCGATCATCGGCAGCGTGCGTGATGTCGACGCCCTGGCCGCGACGATCTCAGGCGCGGTAAGCCAGCAGCTTGCCGCCACGCAGGAGATCGCGCGCACCGTGGCCGAATCTGCCTCCGCCTCGCGGGAGGTGAGCCTGCGGATCACCGATGTGTCGGCCAATGCCACCGAGGCAGGCGCGCAGGCGGGCCGCGTCGGTGAGCAGGTGACCTCTCTCGCATCGAGCGTCATGCGGCTGCGCGGCGAACTCACCCGCGTCGTGCGCACGTCCGTCGACGATGCAGACCGCCGCAGCGAAACACGCGTGCCTGCGGAGGGCGAGATTGCGTTCGCCTGCGGCGGCGCAATGAACATGCTGCGGCTCGTTGATGTCTCATCGGGCGGCATTGCGGCGTCGGGCGAGGTGGCGCTCGCGCCAGGCACGGCGGGCACGATCAGCGGCAAGGGTGGCGCCTCTGCCCGCGCGGTGGTCGTTGCGGTGGACGGCACCAGGATCTCGTTCCGCTTCGAGGATGCAGCGCGCGCAGCACCGCTTGTCGCCACGCTCAACACACGCCGCGGCGCAGCGGCCTGAAACGATTGTCAGCCAAGATTGAGATGGCAGGCGACGGTTCGGCCAGGCGCGATCGCTCGCGTGACCGGCTTCTCCGTCCGGCAACGATCGACCGCGTGCGGACAGCGCGGGTGGAAGTGACAGCCCGGCGGCGGATCGAGCGGTGAGGGAATCTCGCCCCGCACGGGATGGAACCCATGGCGCCGACGATCGAGCCGCGGCACGGCGGCAAGTAGCCCGCGCGTGTAGGGGTGTGCGGGTGCCGCGAACACCGCCTCCGCCGGGCCGAGCTCGACTATGCGCCCGAGATACATGATCGCCACCCGATCAGCGAGATGGCCGACCACGCCGAGGTCGTGGCTGATGAACAGCCATGCGAGGCCGCGCCGCGCGCGCAGCGCGAGGAAGGTGTTCAGCACCTGCGCCTGGATCGAGACGTCGAGGGCCGCGACCGCCTCGTCGGCCACCACGACGCGCGGGTTCATCGCCAGCGCGCGCGCGATGCCGATGCGCGCGCGCTGACCGCCGGAGAATTGGTGCGGAAAGCGCTGCGCGTAGCTCGCGTCGAGCCCGACATCGCGCAGTGTTTCCGCGACGCGGTCGGCGCGCTCGGCCTCGGGCCAGAGGCGGTGGGCGATCGGGCCCTCGGCGATCGCATCGCCGATCCTCATGCGCGGGTTCAGGCTCGCGAACGGGTCCTGGAACACCATCTGCACAGACGTCAGCCGCTTCACCACGCGGCTGCCGGAGCGATCAGCCACCGGTTCGCCATCGAGCAGCGCCGCGCCCTCGTCGGGTGCGAGAAGCCCTGCCGCGATCCGCCCGAGCGTCGATTTGCCGCAGCCACTCTCCCCGACGAGGCCGAGCACCTCTCCAGCTCCAAGCTCGAGCCCCACAGCATCGACCGCATGCACCGTGCGCGGCGGCATCGCGCGGCCGATGAGGCCCGCAAGCCGCTCCTCGACCGTCGCCGGCCGCGTGAAGCGCTTGCTGACCGCCTCGAGCGAGAGCAGCGGCGTCATCGCTTCAGCCGTGGGTTCAGCACATCGCGCAGCCGATCCCCCACCAGGTTGATCGCGACGATGACGATGAGCAGCGCGATGCCCGGATAGACGCTGATCCAGTACCGGCCCGACAGCATGAACTGGAACCCGTTGGCGATCAGCGTACCGAGCGAGGGCTCGGTGACCGGAAGCCCGACGCCGAGGAAGGAGAGCGTCGCCTCGATCGCGATCGCGTTCGCCACCTGGACGGTCGCGACCACGATGAGCGGTGGCAGCACGTTCGGCAGCAGGTGGCGGAACAGGATGCGCGCGGGCCTGAGCGGGATGCCGGAGGCTGCCTCGATGTATTCCTTCCGCCGTTCCGACAGCGCGGCACCATGCACCGTCCGCGCGAAATAGGCGTATTGCGCGGCAACGAGAGCCGTCACCACCTGCCAGAGCCCCTGGCCGAGCGAGGCGACGAGAACGAGTGCCAGCAGGATCGCGGGGAAGGAGAGCTGCAGGTCGACGATGCGCATCAGCAGCGTTTCGATGCGCCCGCCGAAGAAGGCGGCCGCCAATCCGAGCGTGGTGCCGAAGGCGAGCGCAAGGGTGCCGGCAGCGACGCCGACGAAGAGGCTCGTGCGCAGGCCCCAGAGGATCGCCGAGAACACGTCACGCCCAGCGGCGTCGGTGCCGAGCCAGTGCGCATAGCCACCGGTACCGACGGTGCCTGGCGGCAGCCGCGCATCCATCAGCGCGAGCCCTGCCTGATCATACGGGTCCTGCGGCGTGATCCAGGGCGCGAACAGGGCCGCGAGCACGGCCAGCGTGAACATGGCAAGGCCCGCGAGCGCGACCCTGCTCTCGGCGAACTCGGCCCAGAACAGGGCAGCTGGGCGCTCCGCTTTCGCCGCGCTCATCGGGCACCGAGCCGCACGCGTGGGTCGAGGGCCGCGTAGCCGAGGTCGACAACCAGGTTGATCACCACGAACATCGCCACGACCAGCATGAGGTAGGCGACCATCACCGGCCGGTCGAGCGTCAGGATGCTGTCGATGATCAGCTTGCCCATGCCCGGCCAGGAGAAGATCGTTTCGGTCACGACCGCAAACGCGACGACGGAGCCGAACTCGAGCCCGAGCACGGTGACGATCGGGATGAGGATGTTGCGGAAGGCGTGCACGCACACCACGCGCAATGGCGAGAGCCCCTTGGCGCGGGCGAAGCGCACGAAATCGGCCGGCATCGTCTCGCGCATTCCCGCGCGCGTCAGCCTGATGATCAGCGACAGCTTGAACAGCGCGAGGTTCAGCGCCGGCAGCACGAGATGCGCCAGCCCGTCGACCGTGAGGAACGACCAGGCGATGCCGCCCACCATCACCGTCTCGCCGCGCCCCCCTGAGGGCAGCCAGCCGAGCTCGACCGAGAAGACGAGGATGAGCATGAGCCCGACCCAGAAGGTGGGCAGCGAGAAGCCGAGGATGGAGCCCGCCATGATCGCCTGGCTCGAGGCCGCGTTCGGCCTGAGGCCGGCGAGCATGCCGAGGGGGATGCCGAACACGATGGCGATCAGCATCGCCGAGAGGGCGAGTTCCAGCGTGGCAGGCAGCTTGGCGAGGATCAGCGGCAGTGCGGGGGTGTTGAATACGAAGGACGTGCCGAAATCGCCCGCGATCAGGCTGCCGGCGAAGCGGGCGTATTGCTCCCAGAACGGCCGGTCGAGGCCGTAGCGCGCGATCGTCTCTGCCCGCGTGATCTGGTCGGCGGCGGGGTTGATCAGCACGTCGATCGGGTTGCCGATGGCGTAGACGCCAGCGAACACGATCACCGACATCACGACCAGCACGACCATCGCCGAGGCGAGGCGCTGCAGGAGGAAGCCGAGCATCAGGACTGTGGCGTATGCGGTGTCATGCCCCGCCGTCATACCGGCAGAGGGCGCGCCTGTCATCGCGCATCCCTCGCCCGGGCGCCGGGCCCCTCAGCCGTGGGGGAAGATGCGCCCCCAGTCATCCCGCATCGAGATGACGTGCCAGCCGCGCGCGGGTGCCTCGTCCAGCGCGCGGGCGAGGCGGCCGACATGGCTCTGCCGGTCATAGGCATATTCGCGCTCGGCGTCGTCGTGCCGGACGATCATGCCGAGCCGCCGCCCTGGCCCTTCGGTGGCGTAGCGCAGCATGTGCCAGTCGCCGTCGGAGTTGCCGAAGGCCGCGATCGGCCGCTTGCCGATATGGCGGGCGATGCCGACCGGCTTGCCGGGGCCGTCATCAATGAAGTCCACGCGCGGCTCGCGGGTGAGCACGATGCGGCCATCCGCCTCGCCCGGCGCCAGCGCGAAGCTCGAGCCGACCACCTGGTGCGGCGGGATGCCATAGACCCGCTCGGAAAACGCCCGCACGAACTCCACGCCGCCGCCCGAGACGATGAACGTCGTGAACCCGTTCGCGCGCAGCAGCGCCAGCACCTCGAGCATCGGCGCGTAGACGAGCTCGGTATGGAGCCGGCCCCATCGGCGGTCACGCGTCGCGGCAAGCCATGCGGCGGCGATGCGCTGGAACTCCTCGGGGCTGGTGCCCGCTTGGGCTGCGCCGGCGAGGCGCAGCAGCCCCTCGGTCCCGCCAGCCGCGACCCCACGCATGTCCCCGGCGATGGCGGCGCGGAACAGCGGATCCTGCTGCCACTCAGGCTGCCGAGGCGCGAGCGCCCTGATGCGATCGAGAATGAATGTCAGCTGCGTGTAGATCGGCTGCTCGACCCAGAGCGTGCCGTCGTTGTCGAACACGGCGATGCGTTCCGCCGGGGGCACGAAACCCGGCCCGCCTTCGGTGGTGACGCTTGCGACGAAGTCCAGCAGCGCCTGCCTGCGCGGGCCGGGCGACCATGATGGAAGCGGGTCCGCTGCCTGCGCCCACAGGACCCGTGGGGCGGCGAGCAGGGCCCCGGCCAGCAGCAGCGCCTGGCGCCGGCCGGTGATCGAGGGTCGCAATGGCATAGGCTACGTCCTCGGCAATCGTTGTTGGTGCCGGCGGCCGCGGGAGGGGGCAGCCGCCGGGGGATCAAGCTCAGCGCCCGGCGGCGCCTTGCTCCATCGTCCGCAGGATGCTTTCGAGGTTGAAGGCATCCGGCTTCTGGCGCGGCGGGAACTCACGGAAGGTCTCGTAGAACTGCCGTGCCATGGCCTGCGCCGGCACGAGGAGGTAAACACGGTCGATCAGCCAGTCGTAGTACGTGTTCGAGTTCTCGTCCGCGCGCTCGAACGGGTCCATCCGCAGGTCGAAGATCTTCGGCACGCGCAGCGGCACGAAGGGCTCCGCCCACAGCTTGAGCGTCTTCTCGCGCTGTTCGAGGAACACCACCTTCCACCGCTCATAGCGCATCGCGACCATCGCGCCGTCGTCGTTGAAGTAGAAGAACTCCTTGCGCGGGCCTTCCCTCGTCTGCCCCGTTAGCAGCGGCAGCTGGTTGTAGCCGTCGAGATGCACCTTGTAGGTGCGCCCCTGCGTCGCATGGCCGGCGAGGAGCTTCTGCTTGATCTCCGGGTCTCCGGCAGCGGCGACAAGCGTAGGAAACCAGTCGAGATTCGAGATGATCTCGTTGCTGACGCTGTTCGGCGCGATCCTGCCCGGCCACCGGATGGCGCAGGGCGTGCGGTAGGCACCCTCCCAGTTGGAGTTCTTCTCGCTGCGGAACGGCGTGATGCCGGCATCGGGCCAGGTGTTGTAGTGCGGCCCGTTGTCGGTGCCGTAGATCACGATGGTGTCGTTGGCGATGCCGAGATCGTCGATCTTCTTCAGCAGGGCGCCGACGTGGTCGTCATGCTGGATCATGCCGTCGGCGTAGAAGTTCTGCCCAGACCGGCCGCGATAGCTCTCGGGGATGTGGGTGCGGAAATGCATCCGCGTGCCGTTGAACCACATGAACATCGGCTGCCGCTCGCGATGCTTGCGGTCCATGAAGTCGAGGGCCGAGGCGAGGAACTCGTCGTCCACCGTCTCCATCCGCTTCCTGGTTAGCGGGCCGGTGTTCTCGATGCGCTGCGTGCCATCGGCGTTCGCCCATGACTTGATCACCCCGCGCGGGCCGAAGCGGCGGCGGAACTCCGGATTGCGCGGATAATCGACGTTCTCCGGCTCCTCCTCGGCGTTCAGGTGGTACAGGTTGCCGAAGAACTCATCGAAGCCGTGCATGGTCGGCAGGTGTTCGTCACGGTCGCCGAGGTGGTTCTTGCCGAACTGCCCCGTGGCGTAGCCCATGCCCTTCAGCACCCGCGCGATCGTCGGGTCCTCGGGCTTCATGCCCGCTTCCGCGCCTGGCAGCCCGACCTTGGAGAGGCCGGTGCGCACCGTCGCCTGGCCGGTGATGAAGGCTGACCGCCCCGCCGTGCAGGACTGCTCGGCGTAGTTGTCGGTGAACGTCATGCCTTCCTGGAACACACGGTCGATATTGGGGGTGCGATAGCCCATCATGCCGCGGTTGTTGTGGCTGATGTTCCAGAACCCGACATCGTCGCCCCAGATGACGATGATGTTCGGCCGCCGCCCCTGCGCTGCCGCCTGCGCCTGGGCCTGCTGCGCTGCCTGCGCGAGCTGGATGTTCGCGGCGCTCGCCGCAACGCCTGGCGGCACCGCCGCCGCGGCGGCCAGCGCCGCGCTGCCGCCAAGCAGCATCTCGCGGCGCGACCGGCCACGTCCCGTGGTCTTCATGGGTTAGTCCCTCCTGATGGTTCTTGTGATGGGCGGCGGACGCAGCGGAAGCCGATATGGCTCATGCCGCTGTCGATCATCTGCGCGTGCCGGGCAGCCGGGCGGTAGCGGCGGCAGTAGGAGGGCGCACAGAGGAAGGAGCCTCCCTTCACCACCTTGCGCGGGATGCGGAACGCCTTCTGCGCGGGATCGAAGGCGGCCTCGACGCCAGGCCCGCGCGGATTGAGCGGGGCGCAGCATGGCTTGGCAGGGTCGGCCACGTGGCGGGCGGAGAACCAGTCGGCCGTCCACTCCCAGACATTGCCGCAGATCTCGTAGAGGCCGAACGGGTTCGGCGGGAATGAGCGAACCGGACAGGTGCCGGCGAAGCCATCCTCGGAGAAGTTGCGCCACGGAAACGGGCCCTGCCATGTGTTGGCCTGGTGCACGCCCCCCGGTTCAAGCTCGTCGCCCCAGGCGAAGGCCGCGCCCTCGAGGCCGCCGCGCGCGGCGCGTTCCCACTCCGCCTCGGTGGGCAGCGCCTTGCCGGCCCAGGCCGCGTAGGCTTCCGCGTCCTCGTAGGCGATGTGCACGACGGGATGCTCCTCGCGCCCGGAGATCGTGCTGCCCGGGCCTTGCGGCGCGCCCCAGCATGCGCCCGGCGTCCAGCGCCACCAGTTGGCGATGATCCGCGTATCGACCGGCCCATCCGTCATGTGGAAGACGAGGGAACCGGGCTGCAGCATGTCCGGTTTCGCACCCGGGTAGAGAGCGGGGTCGAGCGGCCGTTCCGCGACTGTGACGTAGCCCGTGTCGGCGACGAAGGCCGCGAACCGTGCGTTTGTGACGGCCGTCTCGTCCATGAGGAACGGATCGACCCGCACCGGATGGGCGGGCGCCTCCTCGGCGTAGTGGCTGTCGGAGCCCATCAGGAAGGTGCCGCCGGGGATGCGCACCATGCCGCCATGGCTTGCAGGCAGGGTGACGGCCCCGCCGCAGCACTCTCCTGCCATGCCGCTCCCCCGCCGACCGTCGGTCCTTCTTCGCCGCACGCGCTGCGGCCCCGCTCAGGCCGTGGACTCTGGCACAGGCTTGCGCGTCATGGCCAATACGATTGCCGAAATGTCCGATTGCTATAAAGGCATGGGCATGGACCTGCGTGACCTTCATCTCGTCCGTGCGATCGATGAGCACGGCAGCCTCGTGCGCGCTGCCCGCGCGCTCGGCACGTCCCAGCCGTCGCTGACGCGTGGCCTTGCCGCCCTTGAGGCGAGGCTCAAGGGGCCGCTCTTCACCCGCACCGCCCGCGGCGCGATCGCGACGGATCTCGGCCGCGCCTTCCTTGCCGATGCCGCCGAGGTGCTTGCACGGATGGGCGACATGCAGCGCCACCTCGCGGAGGTGCGCGGCGGCCAGGTGCGCGACCTCGTCGTGGTCGGCGGCCATTATGCAATGGAAACGATCGGCCTCGTGGCGGCGGCGCGGATGCTCGCCGCATTCCCGGCCATCCGGATCCGCGCCGACTCGATGACATGGACGGGGCTCCAGGGTGCCCTGCTCTCCCGCGAGGCCCAGCTCTGCATCGGCGATCTCAGGGGGATCAAGCTCGACCCCGCCCTCGAGGTCGAGCGCCTCGCACCCCTGCCAGGTGTCTTCGTCGCGCGGCCAGGCCACGCACTGGCCGGCCGCACCTCCGTCACCCTTTCCGAGATCCTCGCCTATCCGTTGATCACGATCGGCCAGCTGCCGCGCGAGGTGCAGGCCCCCTTGGCCACGGCGCGCGAAGCGGCACGCGCCGCGGGCTCGCTGCACCCCGCGTTCCCCGCCTTCGTGCAGGAGGGGCCAACGGTCGCGATGGCGCTGCTCGATCAGTGCGACGCGGTCGCGCCCGTGCCCATCGCGCTCGCGGCACGCCGGCTCGGCCGGGGTGACGTGGTCGCGCTGCCCTTCCGGGAGCCTTGGCTGTCGGTTCACCCGGGCATCATCCAGCTCCGCGGACGGCGACCGTCGGAGGAGGAGGGGCATTTCCTCGACCTTCTCCGCGCCGCCAGCGCGGAAGCGGATGCCGTGGCCGCCGCCTGGTGCGCGCGGCTTGGCCTGCCAGCCGCGTGCGGCTGAGGCGCACGCAGCGACAGGTGCGCAACCGTCAGTGCTGATCTTTCTGCAGGCCTCGCCGCTGCTCCTGCTCGTCGCCGTGCTCGCCGCCCGGCGCGGCGGGCCGCTCGCGCCGGTGCTCGCGGCACTGGCCCTCGCCGTGCCGGCCGCGGCCGCATCGCTTGCCGGGGGGGCATCGCTCATCCCCTTCCTGCTGACCGAGGCGCTTCGCGGGGCATGGCTCGCGCTGGCCCCCGCCGCGATCACGGCAGCGGGCCTGCTGTTCCACGAGGCCGTCACCGGCGAGGCCGAGGCGCAGCAGGCAGTGCCGCGGGCGAGAAGCCATGCCGAGCTCTTCACCGCCGTGTTCCTGCTCGGACCGTTCTTCGAGACCGTGACGGGCTTCGGCATCGGCGTCGTCTTCTCGCTCTCGGCCATGCGGCGCCTGGGCGTTCCCGCCCCGGCCGCCGCCGCGCTCTCGCTGCTGTCGCAGGTGCTGATCCCGTGGGGCGCGCTCGGGCCCGGAACGCTGCTCGGCGCCGCCCTCGCCGGGGTGGACCTTCGCGCCTTCGGCGCCTGGACGTCGGCGGCCAGTGCCGCGTGGCTGCTGCTGCTGCTGCCGCTGTTCTGGCGCCTGGCGCGCGAGGCGGGACTAAGCGGGACCGTGCGCGAACGGGCTGGCGATGCCATCACGATGGTGGTGCTCGTGACGCTCCTCGTGGGCGCAAACCTGCTCGCCACCGTCGAGGTCGCCGGGCTGATCGCGCTCTCGCCACCGCTGCTCGTGCGGCTGTTCCGCGAAGGGCGCGGCGTGCCCGATGCACGGGCGCGGCGTGCGGCCCTGCCCTATCTCGCGCTGTCGCTGCTGCTGCTCGCCACGCGCCTCGTCCCGCCCGTTCAGGCGGCGTTGACCGCGCATGGTATGCTCCGCCCCTACCCTGACCTTCCCGGCATCGCGACCCTGCACCACCCGGCGACGATGCTCGCCCTCGTCGCCCTGCCGGTGCTCGCGGTGCGAAGCGAGGGGCGGTGGGCGGCCCTGGCGCGGGCGGCGGCGCGCGCGCGCATGCCGATCATCCTGCTGTTCCTCTACGTCGTGCTCGCGCGCTGGCTCGGCGCCTCCGGGGCGGCGGCCTCGCTCGCCGGCGCGCTCGCGGCCTCCGCCGGGCCGGTGGCGATGCCCTTCGTCACGCCCGTCCTTGGCGCGGCGGGCGGGTTCTTCACCGGAACGAATGTCGGCTCGAACAGCATCCTCATGCCGATCCAATCAGCGCTCGCAGGCAAGCAGGGCTTCCCGCCGGCCTTCCTGCCGGCGCTGCAGAACTTCACCGGCAGCGCGCTCTGCATCCTCGCGCCGATGCGGATCAGCGCCACGGCGGCACTCGCGGCCGACGGCACGACGGAAGCAGACCTCTACCGACGGCTGTGGTGGACGGGCGCGGCGGCCCTGCTTGCCGCCCTCGGCTGGATCGCCGCGCTGCGCCTCGGGTGAGCGTTCGCGTTGCCCAAGCGGCGGCGCTCGCTTATGGTCCGCCACCCGGCCCGGGGACCAACCTGGGCCTTCCGCATCAAGGGGAGGACATCCGCATGCGCATCCAGCGCCGCCTTATGCTCGCAGGGCTCGCCATCATGGCGCCCGCAATCGCCATGCCGGCTGCGGCCCAGACGAACGTCACGCTCACCCACCCCCTGCCGCTGGCAAGCCACTACGGCGCCGGCAGCCAGGCCTTCAAGGAAGCGGTCGAGCGCCTGACGAACGGCCGCTATCGCGTCACGATCCAGCGCAACGACAACGAGCGCGAGGGCATCGAGGCGACGCAGATCGGCACGCAGGAATTCACCATCACCTCGACCGGCCCCGTCGGCAACTTCGTGCCCGACGTGCTGATTCTCGACGTGCCCTTCCTGTTCCGTGACTACGCACACGCCCGCGGCGTCCTCGACAGCGCGATCGGCCAGGAGATCCTCACGAAGTTCAGTGCCCGCGGCCTCGTCGGCGTGGCGTGGATGGAAAACGGGTTCCGCAACCTGACGAACAGCCGCCGCGACGTGAATACGCCCGACGACGTGAAGGGCATGAAGGTGCGCACCATGGAGAACCAGGTGCACATGCGGGCGTTCACCACGCTTGGCGCGCTGCCGACGCCGATGGCGTTTTCAGAACTCGTTCCCGCGCTCCAGCAAGGCACGGTCGATGGGCAGGAGAACCCGATCCCGGTGATCGTGGCGAACAACCTGAACCAGGTGCAGCGCTTCCTCTCGCTGACCCGCCACGTCTATTCGCCGGCCGTGCTGATCGGCAACCCGGCCTTCCTCGCCCGCCTCACTCCGGCTGACCGCGCGCTGTTCATGCAGGCCGCGAAGGCCGCGGTGGATGCCAACCGCGCGAAGGTGACCGAGGATGAGCAGACCGGCGTTGCCGAGCTCCGCCGCCGCGGCATGACGGTGCGCGAACAGGTCGATACTGCGGCGTTCCAGGCAGCGCTCGCGCCGGCCTTCCAGGCCTACAGCCAGCAGTTCGGCGCAGCCAACCTCCAGCGCATCCGCGACTGGCGGCCCGGTTCGTGAGAGGAGCGCTCACCCGCTCCGTTCTCGCGGTTGATCGCATCACGACGCAGGCGGCCCTCGCGGTCGCCTGTTTCGCGCTTGCGGTCGCCGTCACCGCCGGCGCGTGGCAGGTCGTCACGCGGTTCGTGCTGAGCCAGCCCTCGCCCTGGTCTGAGGCGCTGGTTCGCCAGGCGTTGATCTGGATGGTCATGCTCGGCGTCGCGGGCGCGATCCGCCAGGGCGCTCTCGTTGCCATCGACGTGACGCGTGAGGCAGTGAAGGGCCGTGCGCGGCTCGTGCTCGATATCCTGATCTTCGCAGCCATCGTGCTGCTGTTCGGCGTGCTGTTCTGGTTCGGCTGGGAGATGGCCAACCGCGTGCGGTTCCAGTCCATCGCCGGCCTCGAAGTCTCGATCGCCTGGGGCTACGCCGCCATCCCGGTCGGCTCGGTCTGCGCCGTGATCGGCGCGCTGGCAGCGCTTCTCGACCGGCGCGAGAGCGCCGCCGAAGGCCAGGTCTAGGAGCACCGCCATGGCCGGCACCATGCTCGCGGTGATGCTGGGGCTGTTCGCCCTGTCGGTTCCCGTCGCGGTGGCGATCGGGCTTGCGGCGGTGCTCGGCATCGTCGAGTTCACGCGCTTCCCGCTGATCGTCGCGGCACAGCAGATCTACATCGCGCTCGACCGGTTTCCGTTGGCCGCGATCCCGTTCTTCATCCTTGCCGGAAACCTCATGGAGGTCGGCGGCATCTCGCGCCGCCTGGTCGACTTCGCGCGGTCGCTGGTCGGCGGCGTCCAGGGCGGACTTGCCGTCACCTGCATCCTCACCTGCATGATCTTCGCCGCGATCAGCGGCTCCTCGGTCGCGACCACCTTCGCGATCGGCGCGATCATGGTGCCGGCGCTCAAGCGCCTCGGCTACCCCGCTGCGTTCGCCGGCTCGCTGCAGGCGTCTGCCGCCGAGCTCGGCGTGGTCATTCCGCCCTCGATCCCGATGATCCTCTACGGCGTCGCGACCCAGACCTCGATTCCGGAGCTGTTCATCGCCGGTTTCGGCCCGGGCCTGCTGATCGGTGCGGCGCTCTCCGTCACCGTTCTCGTCTGGTGCCGCATCAACGGCTGGGGCAAGCGCGACGGCGAGGGGCGCGCAAGTGTCGGCCACGCGACGAAGAGTGCCGCCTTCGCGCTACTGATGCCGGTGATCGTGCTGGGCGGCATCTATGGCGGCGTGACGACGCCGACGGAAGCCTCTGTCATCGCGGTGGTCTATGCGCTGATCGTCGGCGTCGTGATCCATCGCGAGATCGCATTGCGTGAGCTCTACCCGATCTTCCGCCGCTCGGTCATCACCTCCGCGGTGATCATGTTCATCATCGCCACGGCAGGGCTGTTCTCGTGGCTGCTGAACCGCCAGGGCGTTCCCGACAAGATGGCCGAGTGGCTCGTCTCGGTGTTCGGCTCGCCTGCATTGTTCCTTCTCGGCGTCAACATCTTCCTGTTCGTCGTCGGCATGTTCATCGAGACATCGGCTTCGATCATCGTGCTCGGGCCGATCCTTGCCCCTGCTGCGATCAAGTTCGGCATCGACCCGGTGCATTTCGGCACGATCATGGTGGTGAACCTCGCCCTCGGCATGGTCACGCCGCCGTTCGGGGTGAACCTGTTCGCCGCGGCCCAGGTGGCCGAGACGGGCGTCGACAAGATGATGCGTTACCTGCCGGTGTTCATCGGCGTGATCGTCGCGTGCCTGATGGTGATCAGCTACGTCCCGCCGATCTCGCTGTTCCTGCGCGACATCGTCTACCGCTAACCAGCGAGCATCCGGCAGGCGGCGGGAGGAAGCGAGACCAGCACCTCACCGCTGCCCGGAACCGCCGCGTCGGACGGGATGGTGAGGCGCAGCGTGATGCCACACGCAGTCTCGACGCCAAGCTCGCGCACCGGGCCGAGGAAGGTCGAGCGAACCAGCCGCGCGGCGATCACGTTCTGCCCAGGTGCCGCGGCCAGCATGACGGCGTGGGGGCGGATGGCGACGATCGCGCTGCCGTCCTCGGCCGCGCTCCCGCTCGCACAGGCCAGCGCGACGCCGCCGCAATCGACCACGCCGCCGCCGAGATGCCGGCCGGCGATCAGGTTGGTACCGCCGATGAAGCGCGCGACGAAGGCCGATGCGGGTGCTGCGTACACCTCCTCGGGCGTGCCGAGCTGCACGATGCGGCCGGCCTGCATCACCGCCACGAGATCGGCCGTGGCCATCGCCTCCGCCTGGTCGTGCGTGACGTAGAGCGTGGTCACGCCATGCGCCTCGTGCAGCCGGCGGAGTTCGAGGCGCATCTCCTCGCGGAGCGCCGCATCGAGGTTCGAGAGCGGCTCATCCATCAGCAGCGTGCGCGGTTCCATCGCCAGCGCACGCGCGATCGCCACGCGCTGCTGCTGGCCGCCGGAGAGATCGGCCGGCAACCGATCGGCCAGTGCATCGAGCCGCACGGCACGCAGCACCTTCGCGACCTCCGTGCCGACCGCGGCGCTGCCGAGGCCCTTCAGCTTGAGCGCGTACGCGACGTTGCCCGCCACCGTCATGTGCGGCCAGAGCGCATAGGACTGGAAGATCATCGCCATCCGCCGGCGTTCCGGCGGCAGCACGCGGCCAGGCTCCGACAGCACCTCGCCATCACGCAGGATGCGCCCGGCATCGGGCGCGACGAGGCCCGCGACGGCCCTGAGCGTCGTCGTCTTGCCACAGCCCGAGGGGCCGAGCAGGCAGAGGAGAGCGCCATCGGGAACGGCGAGGTCGAGCGCATCGACGGCGGCGGCATCGCCGTAGCGGCAGGTGAGCCCCTCGATCACAAGGCCGCTCATGGCGGAGAGAGCGGCCCGAGCGTGCGCAAGATCGCGGGGATGCGGTCCTTCACCTGGAAGAATCCCTTGGTCGCGTGCGGCCACACGGCATCGTCCCACGCGCGGCGAAGGCGGACGAGCCTGATCCCGCGCGTGGCGAGCGTTGGTTCGAGGCCATCGAGCATGGTGGCGACCGGCCCGACCGGCGCGTAGGCCGTGACCACCGCCGCTGCCCCGCCCGAAGCTGCCCAGTCGACCACCGCGGCGGCATTGGCCAACCGCGTGGGCACAAGGCCGAGATGCGTGCCTGCACGGGTGAGCGCGTCGTTCATCGCACCGTCGGCGAAACGGATCGCTGCCGCACCGACAGGCAGGGGACTTCGCCTCGCCGTGCAGATGATGCCGCCGAGCGAAACGACCCCGGCGCGCCCGAGCGGCAGCGTCTCGACGCACCCGTCATCCTCGGTTGCCAGGAGCGCCACGCGTCCCTCCGGTGCCGGCGAGGCTGGCGGCAGCATTCCGGGCGGGCCGTAGGGCGGCTCGTCGAGCGGGCCGGCACGCTCATCGAGCTCGCCGCGTGGGTCGAACCTGCCGCCGGTGTATTCGGCGATGTTCGCGGCGCGGGCGAGGTAGTGCTTGCCGCGCGTGTGCAGCCCCGCCACCCAGCGCCAGGAGAGCGTGTTCGAGGCAGGGTCGCCATCCATGAAGTGGCGATAGGTGAAATCGGCCCCGAGCACCCAGGGCAGCCTGAGCGTGAAGACCCAGATCGAGGCAAACCACATGCGCGCGTGGTTGTGCAGGTACCCGGTCTCGACCAGTTCGCGCGCCCAGGCATCGAAGCAGGCGATGCCCGTGCGGGCAGAGACGGCATCCTCGTAGGCGCGCCGGAGGCCACCCTGCGTGGCGAGCCCATCGGCCTCGTGCGCGATGCGGCCGGCATAGTCGGCCCAGACGGCGGGGCGAAGCTCGAGCCAGCCTTTCCAGTAGCTGCGCCAGAACACCTCCTGCACGAACTTCTCGCACGACGATGGCCCATGCCGGGCCAGCGCGGCGATGACAAGCTCCTCCTCCGTCACCAACCGATGCCGCACATGCGGCGAGAGGGCAGAGACGTTGCCGCGATCACCAGGCCCACGGTCATGGTTGCGGGTCGCGGCATAGGCAGGGCCCATGGCGGGCGCGAAGGCAGAGAGCCGCACGAGGGCGGCCTCACGGGTCGGTTCCGGGGGAAGCATCATGCCGGTGATGTGGTGATGCGCTTCCGGTCAACCACGCCCGCGGTCCAGAAAGGGCAGAATCGCGCGCAGGAACGCCTCCGGCGCCTCTGCGTGCACCCAATGCCCTGCATCGGGGATCACGGCGAATGCGGCCGCGGGGAAGCGCGCGAGCGCAGCCGCACGCCCCGCCGCGTCGATATACGTGCTGTTCTCGCCGCCGATGAACAGCGCCTCGCCCTCCCACCGCGCATCATCGGCCAGCGCGGGGAAGTCCGAGATGGCATCGAGCGAGGCGGCGATGACGGGAAGGTTGCACCGCCATGACGGCGCGCCCTCGCCGAAGCGGAGGTTCTGCAGCAGGAACGCACGCACCCCGGCATCGGGAACGGCGGCGCGCAGCGTCGCATCGGCCTCGGTGCGGCGAAGATCGGGGCGAAGTGGGATCGCTGCCATCGCCGCCGCGTACGGCGCGAAGGCGGAGGGGTAGCGCCGTGGTGCGATGTCGACCACCACAAGGCGGGAGACCAGCGCGGGTTCCGTCAGCGCCAGCAGCATTGCCGCCTTGCCGCCCATCGAGTGGCCGAGCACGGTCATCGGCACCCCCTGCCCGGAGATCAGCGCGGCGATGTCCCCGGCCATCGCGGGATAGTCCATCCGCGCGTCGTGCGGGCTGGCGCCGTGGTTGCGCAGGTCGGCGAGCAGCACGCGGTGTCGCGCGGCGAGGTGCTTGGCGATGCCACCCCAGTTGCCGCCATGGCCGAACAGCCCGTGCAGCACGAGAAGCGGCGGACCATCACCGAGCTGGGTCACATGAAGGGGCAGCGCCATGGGACGGCTCTAGCGCCTGAGCGCAAGCGTGGCCAGCCCTGCGATGATCAGCGCCGCGCCGGCGAGCAGGGAGAGGGTGACCGCCTCGCCAAGGAACGCCACCGAGAGGGCGAGGCTGATCACCGGCACGCCGAGGAAGCCGAGCGAGGCGACGACGACGGGCAGCGCGCGCGAGACGCTGTTGGCGGCCCAGGTCGCGAGCGGGCCGCCGATCACGCCGAGGAACAGCAGCGCGAAGCCGGAGGAGGGCCCGAGCGTGACGCCACCCGTTGGCTCGAGCAGGACCGCCACCGGCAGCAGGACCAGCGTCGCGAGCCCGAACTGCCAGGGCAGCAGATCAACCAGCGGCGTGATCGCGGACCCCGCGCGCAGCACCGCGATCGCGATCGCCCAGGCAAGCGCCGCGAGCAGCAGCAGCCCATGCGCCGGCAGCTGGCGGGCGTCCGACCAGTCGACGGCCCATGGGTTCGCGAGCGTCACAACCCCGGCGATGCCGAGGATGACGGCAATGATCCGCCGCGCGTCCAGCCGCTCGCCCAGCACAAGCACCGAGATCGGCACGAGCCAGAGCGAGGTCGTGTAGCAGAGCAGCACCGACCGGCCCACGGGAACGATCGTCAGGGCCGTGTGCAGCAGCGCGAAGAAGGCGCCGAGCTGGAGCATCCCGACGGCTGCGACCGACGCCCAGTCGCGCCGCGCGGGCGGCTTCAGTCTGCCGCGCGCGGCAGCGATCAGCAGCATCGTCCCGAACGAGAGCAGCGCGCGCCAGAAGGCGAGCCAGGTCGGCGTGGCTTCCGCCAGACCGATCCTGATCACCGGGCCTGCGGCACCGAAGATGAAGACGACGATCGCAAGCTGGACGAAAGCAGCGCGTGGCGGCTGGGACGGTGGCATCGCGGGCCACAGCAGGGCACGGCCATGGTCGCCCGGCAAGCGCGCGGATCAGCGTGCCACGCTCAGTGTCCGAGCGGGCGCACCACCTGGTCGTCGACCGCGCCAAGCCAGGCCGGCACCGCGCGCCTGACCGGCAGCGCGATCTCGTCCATCCCGATCGCCCGGCCCGTTACCGGCGGCGCGAGCAGGAAGCCCTGCACGAGGGTGAGGCCGAGCTCGGTGAGACAATGATATTCGCCTTCGCTCTCGACGCCGACGGCGATGACGCCGAGGCCGAGCGCGCCTGCCTTGTCGACGATGCCCGAGACCAGCGAGCGGCGCACGCGATGATGATGGATGTCGCGCACCAGCGTCATGTCGAGCTTCACGAGGTCAGGCAGCGTCTCGGCGAGGAGGCCGAGGCCGCCATAGCCGGTGCCGAAATCATCGAGGGCGATGCGAAGCCCGTGTGCATGCGCGGCGGCGATGACCGTGCGCAGTCCGGCGGCATCATCGATCCTCTCGCCCTCCGTCACCTCGATAACGAGCCGACCTGGCGCGAAGCCGGCGCGCGCGAGACCGTCGGCGAGCGTGCCGATCATGCCGGCCTGACGCAGCAGCACGGCGGGGGAGATGTTCACGTGCAGGTCTGCCTCGCCGGCCTCGGCGCCGCGGGCGGCGAGGATCGCGTCGATCGCCGCCGTTTCGAAGGCAGGCCGGTCAGGCGCCTTCACCCGGGCGAGAACGCCATCCGCCGGCGAGCCACCAGGTCCACGCAGCAGCGCCTCGTGCGCCACGACCCGGCGCGCCTTGATGTCGATGATCGGCTGGAACGCGATGGCGAAGCGCGGGGTGTTCGCGTCGCGCCCGGCGCCAGCCTGGTTGTTTGCGTCCCGCATCCGCCCTGCCCCGCATCGTCAGCCGGCGCCACCCGATGCGACGCAGGCTCATTTTCGGGTATCGGCGGTGAACGGCGCGTTAACTGGCTCACTCTGCACCGCTCACGAACGAATGTAGGGCCCGCCGTTGACGTGGCGCGTCCCGTGATGAAGCCGCGTCAGCGGGCAGTCAGCATGATCTTGCCGACATGCGCGCTCGTCTCCATCAGCGCATGCGCCTTCGCAGCATCCTCGAGCTGGAAGGTGGCGTGGATCACCGGCCCGCAACGGCCCTGGTCGAGCAGCGGCCACACCTTCTCGCGCAAGGCATCGGCGATCGCGCCCTTCTGCGCGGTCGAGCGCGGGCGCATCGTCGAGCCGGTGACAGTGAGCCTGCGCGTCATCACCGGCATCATGTCGAACTCGGCCACCTTCGAGCCCTGCAGGAAGGCGATCTGCACCAGGCGCCCGTCAAGGGCGAGGCAGCGGATGTTGCGGGGGATGTAATCGCCGCCCACCATGTCGAGAACGACATCGACGCCCCGGCGTTCCGTCAGGCGCGCGATCTCCTCGACGAAATCCTGCGTGCGGTAGTTGATCGCGACATCGGCGCCGAGGCTTCGGCAGGCGGCGCATTTCTCGTTGCTGCCGGCCGTCACGTACACCGTCGCCCCAAAAGCCTTGGCGAGCTGGATCGCGGTCGTTCCGATACCGGATGAACCGCCATGGACCAGCACGCTCTCGCCCGCACGCAGGCCCCCGCGATCGAACAGGTTGGCCCACACGGTGAAGTAGGTTTCCGGCAGCGCGGCTGCGCGGAGATGGTCATACCCCGCGGGCGGGCGCAGTGCCTGGGCGGCGGGAGCCGCGACATATTCCGCATAGGCGCCACCATTCGTGAGCGCGCAGACAGGCTCGCCGATCGCCCAGCCCGCAACACCCTGGCCGATCGCGGCGACGACGCCCGCTGCCTCGAGTCCGATGATCGGCGAGGCACCCGGCGGCGGCGGATAGGCGCCGCGGCGCTGCTGCACGTCGGGCCGGTTCACGCCGGCGACATGCACGGCGATGAGCAGTTCGTCAGGCGCGGGCACCGGCACTGGGCCGGTGGCGATCGCCATCACCTCCGGCCCGCCAGGCCCCGTTGTCGCGATGTGGCGCATCGTCTGTGGCAGGCCCATGACGGTTCGTCTCCGGTGTGTGCGGCGAAGGTGCTGGCGCAGCACCGCAACATCAAGCACGGGGCGTCGACCAGGGCGAGTGTCGCGCTGCCGGCCACCTGTTCGGAACGACGAAGGGCGCGCCGACCAGCGCGCCCCATCGTCACACCCGGCCGCGCCCGCTGCGCTCGGTTCCCGGCTGCGGTCAGTTCACGGTGATGTTGGCGCGGCGGATGATGTCCGACCACTTGCGGTTCTCGGCGAGCAGGAACTGGCGCGCGCTCTCTGGCGTGCTGTCGGCAACCGTCTCGGCGGTGAGCTCGGTCAGCCGTGCCTTCACATCGGGCATCGCCATGACCTCGTTGGCGAGGCGGTTGATGCGTGTGACGATCGGCGCGGGCGTTCCGGCCGGCACGTGCATCATGTGCCACGTGTACGCCTCGTAGCCCGGCACGCCAGCGTCCTGGAAGGTCGGCAGTTCGGGCGCGACCGAGGAGCGCTTGGCCGAGCTGATGGCGAGGCCCTTCACCTGGTTGCCGCGCACATAGCCGATGGCGGATGCGGCGACGTCGACCGAGAAGGCGAGGCGGCCGGCCAGCAGGTCCGGCATCAGGGCGGAGGAGCCGCGATAGGGGATATGGTTGGCCTGCACGCCGGCGAGGGCGAGGAACAGCTCGCAGGCGAGGTGCACCGCACCGCCATTGCCGGACGAGCCGTAATCGTACTTGCCGGGGTTCTGCTTCATGAGCGCGATGAGCTCGGGCAGCGAGTTCACCGGCAGGTCCTTGTTCACGATCATGATCATCGGCACGACGGCGACGAGGGCGACCTGCTGGAAATCCTCGAGCGCGTTGAATGTCAGGCGCGGGAACAGCGGTGGCAGCACGGCATGCGCGATGGTGGAGTAGAGGATGGTCTGCCCGTCCTTCGGCGCGCGGGCGACGAGCTCGGTGCCGACGACGACGCCAGCCCCGGTGCGGTTCTCGACCACCACGCGCTGGGGCAGCTTCTCGCTCATCTTGTCGGCGATCAGGCGGGCGGGAATGTCGGTCGGCCCGCCGGCGGCGAAGGGAACGATCATGCGCACGGGCGAGGTTGGCCATTCCTGGGCGCGCGCGGCACCAGGCAGGAGAGCGGCACCGGCAGAGGCAGCCAGCAGCGTGCGGCGGTGAAGCTTTGTCATGGACGTCTCCCAACGCGACTTTCTTGTGCCAGCGAGATGATACGTGCGGGGGGGCGAGTCAACTGGAGACCACCTGCTCCGCCGGCCGGCCGACGATGCTGCGGTAGAGGTCAGGGTCGGTGGCACCTTCGGTGCCGAACAGCAGCACGCGGCTTTCCGGCCCCAGGTCGAGCGCTGCGGTGGCGGCATCGTCGTTCCGGGCCAGCACGAGGCCGGCGAGAACGGCGACCGCGCTTTCACCCGCAACGATGGGCCTGTCGCCGCCCACCCCATCGGCCAGCATGCGCATGCAGGGCGGGACGCTCGCGTCGGGAATGGCCATGAAGCCGTGGGCGCGCCAGAGCAGCTCGTCGAAGGCGAGGATCGAGACCTCGCCGCAGGCAAGCCCGGCCATCATCGTGTCGAGCTCTCCGGGCACCGCGACGGGGTGGCCGGCCTCCGCGCTCCGCAGCAGGCAATCGGCTCGGTCAGGCTCGACAACGACGAGGCGCGGCATCGCCCGCTGGCCGTAGGCGAGGGCGAGTTCGGCCGCGACCGCCGCCGCAACGCCGCCGACGCCGCCTGGCACGAACGCATGCGTCGGCGGCCCGTCCAGGGCCGCGCGCCATTGCGTGATCGCCTCCTCGGCCATGATGCGATAGCCGTCCATCACGTCGCGGGGGATCTCGGTATAGCCGGGGTAGGAGGTGTCGCTCACCACCGTCCAGCCGTCTCGGGCGGCATCCTCGGCGGCGCGGCGGACGGCATCGTCATAGGTGCCGGGAACGCGGCGGACCTCGGCGCCGTAGCGGGCGATCGCGGCCGCGCGCCCCTCGCTGACGGTCTCGTGGATATAGATCACCGCGCGGGCGCCGAAGCGCTGCGCCCCCCAGGCGACGGAGCGGCCGTGGTTGCCATCAGTCGCGCAGGTGACGGTGATGGACTGCGTCCGATCGGCGAAGCGGCCAGCGGCGAGGTCGTCCGATGTGGCGGCGATGCCCTGGCCGGCGAGCGTGCGGATGAGGTGGCGGGCCACCGCATAGGCACCGCCGAGCGCCTTGAAGCTGCCGAGACCGAACCGGCCGCTCTCGTCCTTGAAGCCGATCGCCGCCACCCCGGCCGAGGCGGCGAGGCCGGGCAGGAACGCCAGCGGGGTGGGGGCATAGCCGGGCCAGGTCGTGATCTCGGCCAGCGCCGCTGCCCGGCCGACGAGGTCGAGCCGCGGCTCTCCGGCCTGGTCGCGGGCGGCGTTCAGGTGAAGCCGGAACGGCAGTCGGGGGAGGAGCATGGGCGCTAGGGTCCTTTCCGCCCCCACCTTCCTCCGGGCGCGCCGGCCGGGGAAGCCCTCTCGAATACGTCCACCTCTGTCGCATACGACGATTACGGTCGCATTCAGCAGGCAGGAGGCAGCGATGGACGCAGGCGAGCAACGGATCATCCTCGGCTACGCGCAGGCGGCGCTGGCCGACCTGCCGCGCCGGTCACGCCGGGCGGCGGCCCTGGCAGCGTGGATCGCGAGCTTCGAGGACGCGCTCGGCCTCGGCACCCGGGCGGGAAACCGCGCCAAGGCAGCACAGGATGACCTATTCGCCGCCGACAAGCAGGAGCCTGACGCCGCCCTGCTCAAGCGCCTGTCTGATCGCATCAGCCGGCGCATCGCCACCCTCGGGCGCCAGCCGCGCTCGCCCCTCGCCGCCAGGCTCGAGACCCTGGCCGAAGCCGCCGGGCTCGACGCGCAGGAGGCGGCGATCCTCGGCCTCGTGCTCCGCTACCGCGTGCATCGGCCGGTCGAGCGGCTGTTCGACCTGCTGTCGGACGCCATGGGCGGGGAGATGCGGCTGACGGCCGATGTGCCGCTGATCGCGCTGCTGCTCGGCCTGCCCACCTCGGTTGTCGAGCGCAGGCTTGGCCCGACCGCGCCGCTGCGCGCCGCGGGGCTGGTCGCCCTCGATGCCGATGGGGGCTTGCGCGTGCTCGAACGCCTTCGCCGCAGGCTCGGCGATCCGCTCGACATCCCGCCCTCCTCCGCGCGCACCGCTGCCGCGGGCCTGCTGGGCCCCGCCCTCGCCCCGAGCCTCGGGATGGAGGAGTTCGCCCATCTCGGCGCCGGGGCGGAGCATGCCGCAGGGCTTCTCGCCGCCGCGCTGCGCACCCGCCGTGCGGGAACGCATGTGCTGCTCTACGGCCCGCCAGGCACCGGCAAGACGGAGTTCTGCAAGACGCTCGCCGCCCGCATCGGCACCCCGCTCTTTGCCGTCGCCGAGGCCGACGAGGAGGGCAACGAGCCAGGGCGGAGCGAGCGGCTGGCCGAGATGCGCTTCGCGCAGCGGCTGCTCTCGGCCGGCACGCCGGCGCTGCTGATGTTCGACGAGGCGGAGGACCTGTTCGACGGCGGCTTCGGCGGCCTTTTCGGCGGCGAGCGCTCCCGCGCGCACCTGCTTCGCCTGCTAGAAAGCACGCCCGTGCCGATGCTCTGGACCACCAACAGCGTCGAGGCGCTCGGGCCTGCGGTGATCCGGCGCATGACCTTCGCCCTCGAGATGCGCGTGCCCGAGGCCGCCGTGCGCACCGAACTCTGGACGCGTGAGCTCGCCCGCTCCGGCATCGCGATGGAGAGCCACGAGATCGCGCGGCTTGCCCGCGAGGTGCCGGCAGCCCCCGCGATCGCAGCCTCCGCGGTCGCTGCTGCTGCCATGACCGGCGGCGGGGCGGAGGCCGTCAGGCTCGGCGCGCTCAGCGTCGCGCGCGCCATGGGTGGCGGCACGCTGCCTGCGGTTGAGCATGAGGCGGATCAGGTGTTCGACCCGGGCCTGACAGTGGCCGACCACGACCTTGCGGCACTCGCCGATGCGCTCTGCCGGCCCGGTGCGCCGCGCGCCGTGCCGATGCTGCTGTCGGGCCCGCCAGGCACGGGCAAGAGCGCCTTCGCCCGCCACCTCGCGGCGCGGATGGGCATGCGGCCACTGCTGAAGCGTGCGTCTGACCTGCTGTCGCGCTTCGTCGGCGGCAGCGAGAAGGCGATCGCCGCCGCGTTTACCGAGGCGCGCGAGCGCGGGGCGTTCCTGATCATCGACGAGGCCGACGGCCTGCTCGCCGACCGCCGCGCCGCAACGCAGGCGTGGGAGGTGACGCAGGTCAACGAGCTGCTGACCTGGATGGAGCAGCATCCGCTCCCCTTCGCCTGCACCACCAACCTGCCCGAACGCCTCGACCCGGCCTGCCAGCGTCGCTTCCTGGTCAAGATCAGCTTCGCCGCACTCGACGGCCCCCGGGCCCAGGCTGCGTTCGCGCGGTTCTTCGCCCGCCCGGCACCGCGCGGCCTTGCCGCGTTGCCGCCGCTGGTGCCGGCCGATTTCGCCCTTGCCGCCCGCAAGGCGAGGCTGATGGGAACCGACGGTGACGACGCAGCGATCCTCGCTCTCCTCGGCGACGAGGCGGCCGCCCGCGGCGCGACGTGCCCCATCGGGTTCCGGGTGGCGTCATGAACGTTTTCACTTCCTTCAGCATGCGGTCATAATCAACCCGGGATTGACCATCCCGCATCGTCGCCGGCCCAACATTGGAAACCCCATGCATTATCTGAAACTCGAAACGATTCTCCGTCTCGCCCTCGCTTTCCAGGGCACGCGCGAAGGCCTGTCGCTCGGCGACATCCAGCGCGATTTCGAGGTGGGACGGCGGACGGCCGAACGGATGCGCGATGCCGTTGCGCGCGTCTTCCCGCAATTCGAACGCTGCGACCAGGGCGAGCGGGTGCGCCGCTGGCGCCTGCCGCAGGGAACGCTCGGGGGCCTCGTTGCCCTCGGCGCCGAGGAGCTCGCCTCCGTCGAGGCAGCAGCGGCCGAGTGGCGCGGGCGAGGGCTCGACGAACGCGCGGCCTCGCTCGACAGTGCCGCGGCCAAGCTCCGCGCGATGACGCGGCCCGAGCATCTCCGCCGCGTCGAGCCTGATCTCGAAGTCCTGATGGAGGCGGAGGGAAGCGCGCTTCGCCCAGGGCCGCGCCCGAACCTGCCTGACGGGCAGCTCGGCCAGTTGCGCCGCGCCATCCTCGCCTGCCTGCCGATCACCATGGCCTACCGCTCCCGCGGCGCACCGGAGCCGGCACGCGTCACCGTCCATCCCTACGGGCTGCTCTATGGCAGCCGGCCTCTGCTTGTCGCGGCCCCTGAGCCATGGCACGAGCCGCGCCTCTATCGCCTCGACAGGATGAACGGATTCGAGCTCGGCAATATCCCGTTCGTGCGCCGCCGCGGCTTCTCGCTCACCGAATTCGCTTCCCGCGCCTTCGGCACGTTCCAGGAGGAACCGTTCGAGGTGGTCCTCCGTTTCGCGTCCGATACGGCCGACGAGGCAGCGCAGTGGCGGTTCCATCCGACCCAGGCGATGGAGCGTGACGAGACGGGCAGGCTGATCGTGCGGTTCCAGGCCGGCGGGGCGCAGGAGATGTGCTGGCACGTCTTTACCTGGGGCCGGTCGGTCGAGGTGATCAGCCCGGACGGATTGCGCGAACAGCTGCGCGAGATGCTTTCGGCCGCCCTCCGCCACCACGTGTGAGGGCCGGCTTCGGGGCTCAGCGAGGCCGGAAGACGGTGGCGAGGAAGCGGCCGAGATCGGCGTTGCTGCGCGCCCGCACCGCAGCGTCCGCATTGATCAGGTAGGGCCGGTTCTCGACGCACATGCCGAGGATGATCATGCGCGAGACCCTGCCAGACATCGCGAGACCGCTGTTGAGGTCGCGGACGGATCCGTCACGCTCGAGCTTGATGTTGCAGCCGTTCAGGAGCTGGCCGATGCGCAGCGGGCCGCGGCCGCCGTCCCACTGGTGGGCCGCGCCATCATACGCGATCACCTCGACCGTGCTGCCACCGCTGCGGAACCCGTCAGCCGTCGCCGCACAGCGCGCGGGGTCGATCAGCTCGTCCGCGGTGCCGTAGAGCATCAGCAGCGGAGCGCCCGTGGTGCGCGGCTCCTCGAAGCGCGCGATGCAGGGGCCGTAGAAGGCCGCGTGCGCGGCGAAGCGCTCCCCCGCCGGCGCGAAGGCGCGGGCGGCAGCCTCGTTCAGCGCGTACATCGTGGCCATCGCGCCATAGGAAAAGCCGACCAGCGCAACGCGGCGCGGATCGGCCTCGCCTTTCGCGACGAGGAAGCGGAACCCGGCATAGGCATCGGCGAGCAGCATGCTCTCGGTGATGTTCAGCAGCCGTTCGGTGAAGCTCGTGCCGCGCTCGCGCCGCGCGGCGAAGGCATCGACGACGAGCGCGGTGATGCCCATCGCGGCGAATTGCTTGCCGTAGGTGCGCTCGCGCGGCGCGAGCACCCCGCCCGATCCGTGCAGCAGGATGACGGCCGGCGGCGGCGGCGCACCGGCCGGGCGGCGGGCGGTAAACAGCGTGCCGACGGCGGCGGTCGGCGCGGCACTGCCCCAGAGGGCCTCCTGCGGCGTGAACGGGCTCGTGCTCGGCCAGGTGACGTCCTGGCCCTCCGCCAGCGTCTCGCCGGCAGGCCAGGGCCGCTGCAACGCCGCGAGGTCAACCGCCGCCGCGGGCACCGGCAGCCCGGTGGCAGCCGCGCCGAACATGGAAACAAGGGCTGCAATGAACATCCGCATCAATCACCTCCACCTTGCGCACTGGGGCACGGCGCGCGATGAACATCGTGACGACAGCGGGAAAAGGGAACAGCCATGCGCGTGACGATCACGGGAGCAGCAGGATTCCTCGGCCGGAAGGTGGCCGCCCGCCTGGCGCTGACCGGCAAGGTCGGCGCGCGCGACATCACCGCGATGACGCTGTTCGACATGGTGGAGCCGAAGCCGCCGGCGGGCGCGCCCTTCCCGGTCACGTGCCTGTCGGGCGACATCGCCAACCCGGCCGATTGCGCACGCGCCGTCGATCGCGACACGGGCGTGGTGGTGCATCTCGCCGCCGTGGTGTCGGCGCAGGCGGAGGCTGATTTCGACCTCGGCTGGCGCGTCAACCTCGACGGCACGCGCGCGCTGCTCGAAGCCTGCCGTGCTTCGGGGGCGAGGCCGCGCGTGGTGTTCACCTCCTCGGTCGCCACCTTCTCGGGCGGGCAGGACGCGGTGATCGACGACGCGACGCGCCCCGTTCCGGGCAACAGCTACGGGGCGCAGAAGGCGGCGGGCGAGCTCCTCATCCACGACTACACCCGCAAGGGCTACATCGACGGCGTCACGCTCAGGCTGCCCACCGTCGTGGTGCGGCCAGGCCGGCCGAACCGCGCGGCGTCGAGCTTCGCCTCCTCGATCCTGCGCGAGCCGTTCCTCGGCGAGGAGGCGTTCCTGCCGGTGCCGGAGAGCTTCGCGCTCTGGATCGCCTCGCCGCGGGCGGCGACCGACTGGCTGGTCCATGCCGCCGCGCTCGACGGCAAGACGCTCGGCCTCGACCGCGGCATCAACCCGCCTGGGCTCACCGTGACGGTGCGCGACATGATGCTCGTGCTGCAATCGGTGGGCGGGCACGCGGCGATGCGGCTGATCAGCCGGATGGAGGACAAGGAGGTGGCGGCGATCGTCGGCGCATGGCCAGCGCGGTTCTCCGATGCGCGGGCGAAGGCACTCGGCTTCCGCGCGCATGAGGGGCTGGAGGCGCTGGTGCGCGCCTTCCTCGAGGACGACCTCGCCGAGACGAAGGCGATGCGGGCATAGCGCCCGGCGTCGGCGCGGCGCTACCATCCGCCCGCCGGCATCCCCCCGCCTTCCCACCGCGTGCCGGCCAAGCAACCGGAGAGACCATGCCCGATCCAGTGAGCCCTTCCCTGGTCAGCCGCCGCCTCATGCTGGCCGCCGCCGCCGCCGCGCCGATCCTCGGCGTGCGCGCGGCCGACGCCGCCGCACCCTTCCTCAACACCAACGCCCCGCCCTTCTACCGTTTCAAGCACGGCACGTTCGAGATCACGGTGGTGAGCGACGGGCCGCTCGTTCTCCCAACGCTCGACGTCGTTCTCGAGAATGCACCCAAGGCGGATCTCGAGCGCATCCTGACCGCGAACCGCATGCCGACCGACCGCTGGATCGGCCCGCAGAACGTGCTGGTGGTGAACACCGGCCGCCACCTCGTGTTGATCGACACCGGCATGGGTGACCGCTCCAAGGTGCTCGGCCCCGACAACGGCCACCTGATGCGGAACCTCGCGCTTGCCGGCATCGACCCCGCGGCGATCGACGTGGTGGCGATCACGCACGCGCATATCGACCATTGCTGGGGCCTCGTCGATGCGCGCGACAGGCTGAACTTCCCCAATGCCCGCGTTGCCATCGCAATGTCGGACTATGAGTTCTGGACACAGGAATCACTGCTCGCCAACCCCGCGGCGCGCGACTTCGTCCTCTACACGCGCACCAACCTTCTGCCAGTGCGTGACCGGATCATTCCGGTCCGCGACGGCGCCGAGGTGGTGCCCGGCATCACGGCGATGGCGACGGCTGGCCACACGGTCGGCCACCATTCCTACGTGATCGAGAGCGGTGGGCGGCGCCTCGTGAATGTGGGCGACGTGCTGCACCATCACGTGCTGCTGCTGCGCCACCCGGAGTGGCACAACATCTTCGACAGCGACAAGGCGCAGGGTGCGGCGACGCGCAGGCGCGTGCTCGAGACGATGTCGGCTGATGGCACGGAGTGCGTGCTCTACCACTTCCCGTTCCCGGGCGTGGGTCGTTTCGTGCGTGCCGGCCAGGGCTTCGCCTGGATCCCGACGCCGATGCACGAGGGGTGATGCGCATCGGGGGGCGACAGTGTCGCCCCCCGGTTTGCTCAATCCTCAAGGAAGCTCCGCAGCTTCCGTGACCGGCTCGGGTGCTTCAGCTTGCGCAGCGCCTTCGCCTCGATCTGGCGGATGCGCTCGCGCGTCACGCTGAACTGCTGGCCCACTTCCTCGAGCGTATGGTCGGTGTTCATGCCGATGCCGAAGCGCATGCGCAGAACACGCTCCTCGCGCGGCGTCAGGCTGCCGAGCACGCGCGTCGTCGCTTCGCGCAGGTTCGCCTGGATCGCGGCGTCGAGCGGGATCACCGCGTTCTTGTCCTCGATGAAATCACCAAGGTGGCTGTCCTCCTCGTCGCCGATCGGCGTCTCGAGGCTGATCGGCTCCTTGGCGATCTTCAGCACCTTCCGCACCTTCTCGAGCGGCATGCCGAGCTTCTCGGCCAGCTCCTCCGGCGTCGGCTCGCGGCCGATCTCGTGCAGCATCTGGCGCGAGGTGCGCACCAGCTTGTTGATCGTCTCGATCATGTGCACGGGGATGCGGATGGTGCGCGCCTGGTCGGCGATCGAGCGGGTGATCGCCTGGCGGATCCACCACGTCGCGTAGGTCGAGAACTTGTAGCCACGGCGGTACTCGAACTTGTCCACCGCCTTCATCAGGCCGATGTTGCCTTCCTGGATCAGGTCGAGGAACTGCAGGCCGCGGTTCGTGTACTTCTTGGCGATCGAGATCACGAGGCGAAGGTTCGCCTCGATCATCTCCTTCTTGGCGCGTGCCGCGTCACGCTCGCCACGCTGAACCGTCTGGACCACCCGGCGGAACTCGCCGACCGGCAGGTGCACCTCGGCCGAGATCGCGCCGATGCGCGCACGGATCTCGGCGACATCCTCGGCATGCTTGGCGGCAAACAGCTTCCAGCCCTTGCCCGGCAGCGTGGCGACACGCTCGACCCAGCCGGGATCGAGCTCATGGCCGCGATACTGGCCGAGGAAGTCGTCACGCTTGACCTTGGCGCTGTCGGCGATGCGCAGCAGCTGGCCCTCGAGCGCGTTCAGCCGCTGGTTCAACTCGCGCAGCTGCTCGACCAGCTGCTCGATCCGCGCGTTGTTGAGGTGCACCTGCCCGACGAGCGCGGTCACCTCCTCCTTGGCCTTCTCGTACTTCGCTTCCGCCTGCTTGGTCGGCTGCGTACCCTCGGAGAGGGACTTGAGCCGCGCCTCCTGCAGCTTGGCGAGCTTCTTGTAGGTGGCCGCGATGTCCTCGAAGGTCTTGAGCACCTCGGGCTTCAGCTTCTCCTCGAGGGCGGAGAGCGACATCTGCGCCCCCTCCTCGTCGTCGAAGCCTTCCTCGCCGGGCGCTGCTTCCTCGGCGGCCTCCTCGGCCGGCTCCTCGTCAGCCTCCGGCAGGGCGGCGGGTTCGCCGGCCGCACCGCCGGAATTCGTCGCCTCGAGGTCGATGATGTCGCGGAGCAGCATCTTCCCCGCCTGCAGCGCATCGTGCCAGGCGATGATGGCGCGGAAGGTGAGCGGGCTCTCGCAGAGCCCGCCGATCATCATGTCGCGGCCGGCCTCGATGCGCTTGGCAATCGCGATCTCGCCCTCGCGCGAGAGCAGCTCGACCGAGCCCATCTCACGGAGATACATGCGCACCGGATCGTCGGTCCGCCCCATCTCGGCTTCGTCGACGTTGCCGGTCGAGCCTTCGCCCTCCTCGGCCTCACCCTCTGCCTTGGCGGCGGGCGCGGCCTCGGGGTCGTCGGTTTCCTCGGCCTCGACGACGTTGATGCCGCGCTCAGACAGCATGGCCATCGTGTCCTCGATCTGCTCGGAGGACACCTGGCCTTGCGGCAGGGCGGCGTTCACCTCGTCATAGGTGACGTAGCCGCGCTCATTGCCGCGCGCGATGAGCTTCTTGACGGCGATCGACTGGACGTCGAGCAGAGCGCCATCGGCGAGATCATCGGCCGCCTCGGTGGTCGGGGCAGCGGAAGCGGGTTTCGCCATGGGCATCACCTCATCAGATCGTGGTCCGGGACGAAGAAGCGTCCCCCTACCCTATGTATTCGCAGCGCGGGACGATGCCGCGTGCGGATCATCACGCTCCGCTCCCGAAGCGGCATCCATCGCCTGGACGAGGGCGATGAGCCTCCGCTCATTCGCCTCCGTGAACTCCGCCGCGAGCCTGGCCCTGGCTTCGGCGACCTCGGCTTCCAGGCGCTCGGGGTCGAGTTGGCCGAGGGCCTGGAAGAACGCCTCGCGCGCCTCGGCAGGCGCGGCACCTGGAAGCGTGCAGGCGGGTAGGGCAGACAGGCGCGTCCCAAGCACGGCGTCGAGCGGCTCGCGCAGGTCCATCTGGTCGAGGTGGTCGATCAACCCTGCCGAGTCAAGGCCGAAGGCCGTTTCTGCCTCCGCCACGAGGGCTGCCCTGAGCCTTTCGCATGCCGCCGACCGGAAGGCGAGGGAGGCGAGCGCCTCCTCGGCCTCGGGGAGAAGCGAGGGGTGGCTGAGGATGAGGGCGAGCACGTCACGCTCGCGCACCGCCCCGGCGCGGGCCGGAACCAGCGCCGGGCGCGGGGCGCGGGTGGCAGCGGCGGGCTGGCCGCGCTGGCCGTTCGGCCTGCCCTTCTGGCCCGTCCTTTGGGGCTTTCCCTCGCCGAACCAGCGTTCGCGCCAGTGCCGGCGATACTCCTCGCGGAGCGTTGCGTCCGTCACCTCGGCGGCGAGATCCTCGAGCTTCCGTCGCTGTCCCGCCCTGCCTTCGGGCGTCGTCGCACGGGTGCTGCACGCAGCGTCGAACAGGGCGTCGGCCAGACCCCGCGCCGCCGCGAGGGTCGCGCGGAATACCTCGGGCCCGCGGCGGACCAGTGTATCGGGGTCATCGCCGGCCGGGAGGGAGGCGAGCTTCAGCGTTCGCCCCACCGCCACGCGCGGCAGGGCGAGTTCCGCCGTGCGCAACGCCGCGCGGCTGCCGGCGGCATCGCCGTCGAAACAGAGGACGGGGGCCGGCGAAAGCCGCCAGAGCTCGGCCAGGTGATCCTCGGTCAACGCCGTGCCGAGCGGGGCGACGGCGCCGCCGAACCCGGCCTGGGCCAGCGCGATCACGTCCATATAGCCTTCGACCGCGATCACCTCCGCCCCCGAGGCCACGGCGGCACGCGCATGGTGCAGCCCGTAGAGGGTGCGGCGCTTGGAGAACAGCGCCGTCTCCGGCCCGTTCAGGTATTTGGGCTGGCCGTCACCCATGATCCGCCCGCCGAAGCCGATCACCCGCCCGCGCCGGTCATGGATCGGGAACATCACGCGGTTGAAGAAAAGGTCGACGGGCGGGCGTGACGCATCGTCCTGCTTCAGCAGCCCGACGGCGACCAGGTCGTCCCCGGTCACCCCCTCGCCCTTCAGCGCCTGGGCAATCGCCCCCCGCCCCTCGCCCGACCAGCCGAGGCCGAAGCGGCGGATGGTCTCATCCGTCAGCCCACGGCCGCGGAGATAGGCGAGCGCGGCCGCCCCCTCCCGCCGCCACAGCGCCTCGGAGAAGTGCCGCGCCGCAAGCTCCGCCACGCCGGCGAGCGAGGTGTGGCGCTCGGCGGCCGCTGCGGCCTCGGGCGTGGGCTTCGGCACGGTGAGGCCCGCCTCGGCGGCGAGCTTCTCGACCGCATCGATGAAGCCGAGGTTCTCGGTGTTCATGACGAAGCGGATCGCGTCGCCATGCGCCCCGCACCCGAAGCAGTGGTAGAACCCCTTGTCCTCGCGCACGTGGAACGAGGGGGTCTTCTCCGCGTGGAAGGGGCACAGTCCCTTCAGGTCGCGCCCGACGCGGCGCAGCTGCACCCGACGCCCCACGACGGCGCCGAGCGGAAGCCGCGCCCGCAATTCGTCGAGGAAGCTTTCGGGGATCGCCATGGCGCGTGCGCCTCAGCCGGCGAGTGCCGCCTTCACCAGCGGCCCCGCCTTGCCCATGTCGAGGGTGGCGCCGTGCTTCGCCTTCAGCGCGGCCATGACCTTGCCCATGTCCTTGACGCTCGCCGCCCCGCTCTCGGCCACGGCTGCAGCGACGGCCGCCTGCATCCCCGCCTCGTCCATCTCGGGCGGCAGGAAGCGGGTGATGACGGCGATCTCGGCCTCCTCCTTCGCTGCCAGGTCCTCGCGGTTGCCCTGGCGGTAGAGGGTGATGCTCTCGCGGCGCGACTTCACCATGCCGCGCAGCATGCCGACGATCGCCTCGTCGCCGGCCTGCTGCGGCGCATCGGCGTTCGTGAGGTCGCGGGTGGCGATGTCGGTGTCCTTCATCTTGGCGATGATCATCCGCACGGTGGATGTCGTGGCGGCATCCCCCGCCTTCATCGAGGCCTTCATCGCCTCGGTGAATTGCTCGCGCAGGCCCATGCCTCACTCCTCCGGAAGAACAGCCTGCCATTATAGGCGAAGCGGGGCGCACGGGCGAGTACCGCCCCGACCAGGATGGGAACGCATTTCCCATGCGCGGAAGGCGCTTGAAACGGGAAGCGGTTTCCCATAGGTCTCCCGCCATGGCCAGTGTGGACGAGATCATCGAGCGCCTGGGCGGGCCCGACAGGGCAGCCCAGCTCACCGCCGTGGGAACCGAAGCCATCCGCAAGTGGCGGCAGGGGAAATCGATTCCCCCCCGGCACTGGCCGGTGATTCTCAAGGAAACCGGCCTCACCCTTGCCGACATGCCGGGTGGGGCAGCTCCTGAGCCTGCCAGCCCCGATGGCCGCCCTGCTGGCGCGACCGCGGCACTCGTGCTGGCCGATGGCGCTGTGTTGTGGGGCCGCGGCTTCGGCGCGCACGCCACCACGGTAGGCGAGGTGTGCTTCAACACCTCCATCACCGGCTACCAGGAGATCCTGACCGATCCGTCCTACGCCGGGCAGATCATCACCTTCACCTTCCCTCATATCGGCAATGTCGGCACGAACGCCGAGGACATCGAGACGACGACGCCCGCGGCACGCGGCCTCGTGGTGCGGGATGACCCGACCGAGGCGTCGAACTGGCGCAGCGATCGCAGCCTGCCGGCCTGGGCCGCGAGCCACGGCCTGCCCGGGCTTGCCGGCATCGACACGCGGCGGCTGACTCGGCGCATCCGCGACGCCGGCGCGCCGACGGGCGTTCTCGCCTTCCCCGCCGATGGCCGGTTCGACCTCGTGGCACTGGCCGAGCAGGCCCGCGCCTGGCCGGGGCTCGAGGGGATGGACCTCGCGAAGGAAGTCACCGCGAGGCAGAGCTACACGTGGGACGAGGCGATTTGGGCCTGGCCCGACGGCTACGCGCGGCAGGAGGCACCGCGGCTGCACGTGGTGGCGGTGGATTATGGCGCCAAGCGCAACATCCTCCGCTGCCTCGCCGCCGCCGGCTGCCGCGTCACGGTGGTTCCCGCCACGGCGACGGCGGAAGACATCCTCCGCCACCAGCCTGATGGGGTGTTCCTCTCAAACGGCCCCGGCGATCCGGCAGCGACGGGCGAATATGCCGTTCCAGCGATCCGCGGCGTGATGGAAACGGGCGTACCCGTGTTCGGCATCTGCCTCGGCCACCAGTTGCTCGCGCTGGCGCTCGGGGCCAAGACGCGGAAGCTCGAGCGTGGCCACCGCGGCGCCAACCACCCGGTGAAGGACCTGACCACGGGGCGCGTCGAGATCACCAGCCAGAACCACGGCTTCGCGGTGATCCCCGAGAGCCTGCCGGCGAACGTGTCGGTGACGCACACCTCGCTGTTCGACGGCACGAACGAGGGCATCGCTGCATCCGACCGGCCGGCCTTCTCGGTGCAGTACCACCCCGAGGCAAGCCCGGGCCCGACCGACAGCCATTACCTGTTCCAGCGCTTCGTGGAGATGATCGACCGCGCGAAGGCAGCGTGAGGGCGCGATGCCCGAATTCGCCGCGCTGATCACCTTCGCCGCCCTCTCCTTCGGCCTCGCGGTCACGCCGGGGCCGAACATGCTCTATCTCGTCTCGCGCTCTCTCGCGCAGGGCAACCGCGCTGGCATGGTGTCGCTCGCCGGATGCCAGGCGGGGTCGGCGATCATCATGTTCGGCGCGGCAGCGGGCGTGACGGCGGCGCTGCTCGCCGTCCCCTATGCCTATGACACGATGCGGCTCGGTGGTGCGGCCTACCTGATGTGGCTCGCCTGGCAATCCGTCCGCCCTGGCGGGCAAGCGCTGTTCTCGCCACGCCCGATGCCGAAGGAGCGTGACGCCAAGCTCTTCACCATCGGCATGGCGACGGCGGCGCTGAACCCCAAGGTTGCGCTCTTCTACGTCGCGGTGCTGCCGCCCTTCATGAACCCGGATGCCGGCAACCTGTTCCTCCAGGCCATCGTTCTTGGGTCGATCCAGATCATCGTCTGCACCATCTTCGATGCCTTCCTCGTCTCCGGCGCGGGCGGGGTGGCAAAGTTCCTGAACGCGCGGCCGATGTGGATGGCAGCCCAACGCTGGGTGCTCGGGGCGGCGCTGGCGCTCATCGCGGTGAAGCTCGCAACCGATACGCGACAATAACGGGAGGATCACCATGGCATTGTTCGATCTCACGGGGCGCACCGCGCTCGTCACCGGCGGCAATGGCGGCATCGGCCTCGGCATGGCCAAGGGGCTGGCCGAGGCCGGCGCCAACGTCATGGTGTCTGGCAGGAACGCCGCGAAGAACGCCGCCGCCGCAGCGGCGCTCGGGGGCAACGCCGCCTCGGTCGCTGCCGACGTGACGGTCGCGGCCGAGGTCGAGGCGATGGTGAAGGCCACCGTCGATCGCTTCGGCGGCATCGACATCCTCGTGATCAACGCAGGCACCAACATCCGCAAGCCAGCGCACGAGGCGACGTTCGAGGAGTGGCACGCCGTCATCTCCGCCAACCTCGACAGCGCCTTCCTCACCGCCAAGGCTGCGTACCCTGCGCTGAAGGCATCCGGCCGCGGCAAGGTGATCACCACCGGCTCGATGACCACGCTGTTCGGTGCCGCCTTCGCACCCGCCTACAGCGCGTCCAAGGGCGGCATCGTGCAGTTCACCCGCTCGATCGCCGCTGCGTGGGCGGCCGACAACATCCAGTGCAACGCCATCCTGCCCGGCTGGATCGACACCGACCTGACGCGCCAGGCGCGCATCGACGTGCCTGGGCTGAACGAGAAGGTTCTCGCCCGCACGCCGGCAGGCCGCTGGGGGTCGGGTGAGGACTTCGCCGGCATCGCCGTGTTCCTCGCCTCATCCGCTTCCGACTTCGTGACCGGCACGGCCATCCCGGTCGATGGCGGCTATTCCTCGACCATCTGAAACGAGACCATCACGATGCCAAAGCGCACCGACATCGCCTCGATCCTGATCATCGGTGCCGGACCGATCGTCATCGGCCAGGCCTGCGAGTTCGACTATTCCGGCGCTCAGGCCTGCAAGGCGCTGAAGGCCGAGGGTTATCGCGTCATCCTCGTGAACTCCAACCCCGCCACGATCATGACCGATCCGGGGCTGGCCGATGCAACCTATATCGAGCCGATCACGCCGGAGATGGTCGAGAAGATCATCGCCAAGGAACGGCCCGATGCGTTGCTGCCCACCATGGGCGGGCAGACTGCACTCAACACCGCGATGAAGCTCGACGACATGGGCGTTCTCGCCCGCTACAACGTCGAGCTCATCGGGGCCAAGCGCGACGCGATCGAGAAGGCGGAGGATCGCCTCAAGTTCCGCGACGCAATGGCCGCGATCGGCATCCAGAGCCCGAAGAGTGCGATCGCGCACACGCTGGACGAGGCGCGCGCGGCACTTGCCCTCGTCGGGCTTCCCGCCGTCATCCGCCCCTCCTTCACGCTCGGCGGCACGGGCGGCGGCATCGCCTACAACCGCGAGGAATTCGAGACGATCGTCACGGGCGGGCTCGACGCCTCGCCCACCACCGAGGTGCTCATCGAGGAGAGCGTGCTCGGCTGGAAGGAATACGAGATGGAGGTCGTGCGCGACCGCGCCGACAACTGCATCATCATCTGCTCGATCGAGAACCTCGACCCGATGGGGGTTCACACCGGCGACAGCGTGACGATCGCGCCCGCGCTGACGCTGACCGACAAGGAATACCAGCGGATGCGCGATGCCTCGATCGCGTGCCTGCGCGAGATCGGAGTCGATACCGGCGGGTCGAACGTGCAGTTCGCGATCAACCCCGCCGATGGGCGGATGACCATCATCGAGATGAACCCGCGCGTCAGCCGCTCCTCCGCTCTCGCCTCGAAGGCCACCGGCTTTCCCATTGCCAAGGTCGCCGCCAAGCTTGCAGTCGGCTACACGCTCGATGAGCTCGCCAACGACATCACCCGCGTGACGCCCGCGAGCTTCGAGCCGACCATCGACTACGTCGTGGTGAAGATGCCGCGCTTCACCTTCGAGAAGTTCCCCGGCACGCCCGCGCTGCTCACCACCTCCATGAAGTCGGTCGGCGAGGCGATGGCGATCGGCCGCACCTTCGCCGAGGCCCTGCAGAAGGGACTGCGCAGCCTCGAGACAGGCTTCACCGGCCTCGACGAGGTGGCGGAGCTCGAGGGCGCCGGCAAGGGTGCGGTTCTCGCCGCCCTCTCGACGCCGAAGCCTGACCGGGTGCTCGTGGTCGCCCAGGCCTTCCGCGAGGGGCTGACGGTGGAGGAGATCCACGAGGCCTGCCGGTTCGACCCGTGGTTCCTGCGCGAGATCGAGGCGATCGTGCAGGCGGAGGACATGGTGCGCGCCGCAGGCCTGCCGCGCGAGGCCGGCGCGCTCACCCGCCTGAAGGCGCTCGGCTTCTCCGATCGCAGGCTCGCCACCATCGCGGGCGTGAAGGAGGCCGAGGTCACTGCCCTTCGCACGCGGCTCGGCGTTCACCCGGTGTACAAGCGCATCGACACCTGTGCGGCCGAGTTCGCCTCCGAGACGCCCTACATGTACTCGACCTACGAGGGTAACGGGATCGAGCCCGCCGAGTGCGAGTCAGACCCGACCGACCGGAAGAAGGTAGTGATCCTCGGCGGCGGGCCGAACCGCATCGGCCAGGGCATCGAGTTCGACTATTGCTGCGTCCACGCGGCCTATGCGCTGAAGGAAGCAGGGTTCGAGACCATCATGGTCAATTGCAACCCCGAAACGGTCTCGACCGACTACGACACCTCCGACCGCCTCTACTTCGAACCGCTGACGGCGGAGGACGTGATCGCGCTGGTGCGCCGCGAGCAGCAGAACGGCGAGGTGCTCGGCTGCATCGTGCAGTATGGCGGGCAGACGCCGCTCAGGCTGAGCCAGGCGCTGACCGAGGCTGGCATCCCGCTGCTCGGCACCTCGGCGGATGCGATCGACGTGGCGGAGGATCGCGAGCGGTTCCAGGAGTTGCTGAAGAAGCTCGGCCTTCGCCAGCCCGAGAACGGCACGGCGCGGAGTGCCGACGAGGCGGAGGCGATCGCCGAGCGCATCGGCTACCCCGTGGTGATCCGCCCGTCCTACGTGCTCGGCGGCCGCGCGATGGAAATCGTGCACGATCGATCGCAGCTGCACCGCTACATGCGCGAGGCGGTGCGCGTGTCGGGCGACAACCCCGTGCTGATCGATCGCTACCTCAATGACGCGATCGAGGTGGATGTCGACTGCATCGCCGACGGCGAGACGGTCTATGTCGCGGGCGTGATGGAGCATATCGAGGAGGCCGGCATCCACTCGGGGGACAGCGCGTGTTCGCTGCCGCCCTACTCGCTCGCCCCCTCGCTCGTCGCCGAGCTTCGCGCGGAGACCGAGGCGCTGGCCAAGGCGCTCAAGGTCGTCGGGCTGATGAACGTGCAGTACGCGATCAAGGACAGCGACATCTACGTTCTCGAGGTGAACCCCCGCGCCTCGCGCACCGTGCCCTTCGTGGCGAAGGCGACGGGCGTTCCCGTGGCCAAGATCGGCGCCCGCGTGATGGCCGGCGCGCGCCTCTCCGACTTCCGGCTCGATGACGACGCGGTGAGCCGCCACGTCGCGGTGAAGGAGAGCGTGTTCCCCTTCGCGCGCTTTCCGAATGTCGATGTGCTGCTTGGCCCCGAAATGAAGTCGACAGGCGAGGTGATGGGCCTTGATGCCTCGTTCGAGCGGGCCTTCGCGAAAAGCCAGCTTGGTGCGGGCGTGAAGTTGCCGCTCACCGGCACCGCCTTCATCAGCGTGAAGGATGGCGACAAGGGTGCGGCGGTGTCTCTCGCCCGCCGGCTTGCCGACATGGGGTTCTCGGTCACGGCCACGCGGGGCACGGCAGCAGCGATCCGCGAGGCAGGCCTGCCTGTCGCTGTCGTGAACAAGGTGCTCGAAGGGCGGCCGCACTGCGTCGATGCGATCAAGTCCGGCGCGTTCCAGCTTGTGATCAACACATCGAGCGGCGGACAGAGCGTTTCGGACAGCTTCGACATCCGCCGCAGCGCCTTGACACACAACGTTCCACACTACACCACCCTGGCGGGTGCGCGGGCCGCCGTGCACGCAATCACGGCGTTGAAGGCGGGCACCCTTGAAGTAGCCCCGTTGCAGTCGTATTTTCGGGGTTCGTTCTAGGCGCGTCGTGCCGCTGGGCAGGCCAAGGAGCAGGCTCTGCCCTGGGCACGTCGCTTCGTCTCCGGCCGCGCGGGCGTCCCCAAGGCACCAAGCGGTGCTGGGCACTTCCCTTGCGCCGGGGTCCATAAATGAACCGAGGAAGCCTGTCGTGCAGAAGTTCCCGATGACCGCAGAAGGCCTGATCAGGCTCGAGGACGAGCTTCGCCAGCTCAAGTCCGTCGAGCGCCCGGCCGTCATCCGCGCGATCGCGGAAGCGCGCTCGCACGGCGACCTCTCGGAAAACGCCGAGTACCACGCCGCGCGCGAGCGACAGTCCTTCATCGAGGGCCGGGTGGGCGAGCTCGAGACCATCATCTCGGCCGCCGAGGTGATCGACATCTCCAAGCTCTCGGGCAGCCATGTGGCGTTCGGCGCCAAGGTGACGCTGATCGACGAGGACACCGAGGAGGAGAAGACCTACCAGATCGTCGGCGCCCATGAGGCCGACATCACCAAGGGCCTTCTCTCGATCTCGAGCCCCGTCGCGCGTGCCATCCTCGGCAAGAAGAAGGGTGACGTGGTCGAGGTCGCCGCCCCGGGCGGGTCGAAGCAGTACGAGATCGCCCAGGTCGCCTTCGGCTGAGATGGGAACGACGGCCGCAGACGTCGCGGCCGCCGCCGCCCGCATCGCCGGGCAGATTGTCCGCACCCCGCTGGTTGCCGCGCACGGGCTGTCACGACGCCTCGGCACCGAGATCTTCCTCAAGCTTGAGACCCTGCACCGTACCGGCAGCTTCAAGGAACGCGGCGCGCTGAACCGGCTGCTCGCACTCAGCGACGATGAGCGGGCGCGCGGCGTCATCACGATGTCGGCAGGCAACCACGCACAGGCCGTCGCGTACCACGCCGCACGACTAGGCATCGCAGCCACCGTCGTGATGCCGCGCTTCACCCCCAACGCCAAGGTGGGGCGTACCGCCTCGCACGGGGCCACGGTGGTGCTCGAGGGCGAGACTCTGGGCGACTCCGCTGCCCATGCGCGAACCCTTGCCGCCGCCCAAGGCCTGACGATCATCCACCCCTATGACGACGATCTCGTGATCGCGGGACAGGGCACGGCGGCGCTCGAAATGCTGGCCGACGAACCCGGGCTGGACACGCTCGTCATCCCCGTCGGCGGCGGCGGGCTGATCGCGGGCTGCGCGCTGGTCGCACGCGCGCTGAGGCCCGGGATGAAGGTGATCGGCGTCGAGGTTGCCGGCTGGACGTCAGCCGCGCAGCGACTTGCCGGCGACGCGGTGCACACAGGCGGGGCGACGATAGCCGAAGGCATCGCCGTGAACGATGTGGGTGAGCGGCCCTACACCATCATCCGCGACCTGGTCGACGAGGTTCTCGTGGTACCCGAAGCCGCAGTCGAGACCGCGATCGTGCTGCTGGCGGAGGAGGCGAAGCTCGTCGCCGAGGGGGCAGGTGCCGCGGGGATCGCGGCGATCCTTCACCATCCGGATCGTTTCGTGGGCAGGCGGATCGGGGTCATCCTCTGCGGCGGCAACGTGGATGTGCGCATCCTCGCCAACGTTCTTCTGCGCGGGCTCGCGCGCGATGGGCGGATGCTCCGCCTCGCCATCGACATCGCCGACCGGCCTGGCGTTCTCGCCGATGTCGCCGGCCGCATCGCGCAGGCCGGCGGCAACATCATCGAGGTGGCGCACCAGCGCCTGTTCGCCGCCGAAAGCGTGAAGGCGGCCGAGCTCGACCTCGTGGTCGAGGCGCGCGACAGGGCGCATGGCCAGGCGATCCTCGCAGCACTCGCGGGTGCCGCATTCACCGTGAAGATGCTCCCGCCCGGCGGCTGAAGCGCGCGCGATGCCCTTCGGGCATCACTCCATGTGCCAGCCGTGGCTCGCGATCAGGCTCTGCCCGGTCAGCGCGGCGTTGGGGTAGGCGGCGAAGAACAGCGTCACGTCGGCGATATCGTCGACCGTCGTGAACTCCCCGTCGGCGGTGTCCTTCAGCATCACCTTCCTCACCACCTCGTCCTCTGAGATGCCGAGCGTGGCGGCCTGTTCGGGGATCTGCTTCCGCACCAGCTGGGTCAGCACGAAGCCCGGGGCGACGAGGTTCGCCGTCACGCCCTTCGGCGCCCCCTCGCGCGCGACGGCGCGCGTCAGGCCGAGCAGCCCGTGCTTGGCGGTGATGTAGGGCGCCTTCAGCAGCGAGGCGGTCTTGGAGTGGACAGAGCCCATGTAGATGATCCGCCCATGCTTCTGGCTGTACATGTGCGGGATGGCCGCGCGCGTCAGCAGGAACGCGCCGTCGAGATGGATCGCGAGCATGCGCTTCCACTCCGCGAAGCTGAACTCCTCGACAGGGTGGACGATCTGGATCCCGGCATTGCTGACGGCGATGTCGAGCCGGCCCCAGGCCTCGACCACCTGCGCGACGCCGCCATTCACCGCTGCCTCGTCCGCCACGTCCATCGCGACCGCGATCGCGGTGCCACCCTTGGCGGTGATCGCGGCTGCGGCTTCCTCCGCTGCGCCGATCGCGACATCGGCGATGGCGACCTTCGCCCCTTCGGCGGCGAAGCGCTCGGCGATCGCGCGGCCGATCCCGCTCGCGGCCCCGGTGACGATGGCAGTGCGGTTCTCGAGGCGCATGGGCAGCGGGTCCTTCTCGTGCTCGGCCTGAACTCGGCCGACCGCGTCTACACCAGCGCGGCACCGCCCGTCAGCCTTCGCGCGGCGACCACGCTGCGTGACGTCACCCGCGTGCGTCACCCGAGTGCGATGGGAACGCCTGCCTCGTCCTTGCCGGTGCGGATGGTCTGCAGCGTCTGCACGCGGGTGACGTTCTGTGCTCCCGTCAATCGCCGCGTCAGCTCGTTCTCATGCGCGGTATCGCGCGCCACGAGCTTCAGCATGAAGTCGCCGCCGCCGCGGATCATGTGGCACTCGCGCACCTCGGCCCAGGCGCTGACCATCGCCTCGAACGCGTCGAGCACCGTCTGGCGCTGGCTGTCGAGGCCGACAAGGGCGAAGAACATCACGTCATAGCCGAGATGGGCGGGCTCGGTGTCGGCATGGTATCCGCGAATGATTCCGGCCTCCTCGAGCCGGCGGACGCGCCTGAGGCAGGGCGGGGCGGAGATGCCCGCCCGCTTGGCGAGCTCGACATTCGTCATCCGCCCATCGGCCTGGAGCTCGGCGAGGATTCGCCGATCGATGGCATCGAGCACCGGTGCTTCCCCGGTGGTTTTCCGCATGTGCGCAATCCCGAAACGACTTGCCGCCTGTTCGCGCAAGAATATTGCATGCGGCGCCGCATCGCGAAAGGGTCAGGCCCGACAAACGCACTCGGCGGATGCTGTGCCTTGCCTGCGCACCGCGCTGGGCAATATCCTGGCCATGCAGGAAGGGCATGGATGACATGGCGGAGCAGATCACCACGCCGGTGCTGATCATCGGCGCCGGGCCGGCAGGCTACACGGCGGCGATTTACGCCGCACGTGCCGCCCTATCCCCCGTGCTCGTCGCCGGGCTGCAACCTGGCGGGCAGCTGACAATCACTACCGATGTCGAGAACTATCCCGGCTTCGCCGACGTCATCCAGGGCCCCTGGCTCATGGAGCAGATGCGCAAGCAGGCGGAGCATGTCGGCACCACTGTGGTGGAGGACATCATCACGGCGGTCGACTTCTCCCGCCGCCCGTTCCGCGCGACGGGCGATTCGGGAACCGCCTGGTTCGCCGAGACGGTGATCATCGCCACGGGAGCGCAGGCACGCTGGCTCGGCCTCGAGAGCGAGAAGCGCCTCTCGGGTGCGGGCGTGTCGGCCTGCGCGACGTGCGACGGGTTCTTCTTCCGCGGGCGCGAGGTGGTGGTCGTCGGCGGCGGAAACTCGGCGGTGGAGGAGGCGCTCTACCTCGCCAACCTCGCCTCGAAGGTGACGCTGGTCCACCGGCGCGACAGCCTGCGGGCGGAAAAGATCCTGCAGGCGCGGCTGTTCGCCCACCCCAAGGTCAATGTTCTGTGGAACAAGGTGGTCGAGGAAATCATCGGTGAGGGCACGCCGCCTGCCGTCATCGGCGTGCGAATGACGGATACGGTTAACGGGGTGGAGAGTACGCTCGCGACCGAGGGCGTGTTCGTCGCCATTGGCCACACCCCGACGACGGGGCTGTTCAAGGGCCAGGTCGCGATGGACGGTGACGGCTACATCGTCACAACGCCGGGCAGCACGCGCACCTCGGTGCCCGGCGTGTTCGCGGCGGGCGATGTGCAGGACAAGGTCTTCCGCCAGGCGGTGACGGCGGCGGGCACCGGCTGCATGGCCGCGTTGGAGGCCGAGAAGTTCCTCGCCATGCACCACGGCGCGGCAGCGCTGGCGGCAGAGTAGGCGAGAAAGCGTCACGGTGGTGGCCAAGGGGCAAGCCCTGGGCACGCCACCGGCAGGGAGGCTGGTCGACGGATGAATGCCGCACACGTGGCATCCTATCCCGCGCGGCGCGGCCCGATCGGGAGTTAAGAATGGACTGGGACAAGTTGCGGGTCTTCCACGCCGTGGCGGAGGCAGGAAGCTTCACCCATGCGGGTGAGACGCTGAACCTCTCGCAGTCGGCCGTCAGCCGCCAGATCTCGGCGCTCGAGGAGGCGCTGGCGGTACCGCTGTTCCACCGCCACGCGCGCGGCCTGATCCTGACCGAGCAGGGCGAGACGCTGAACCGCACCGTGCGCGAGGTCTTCGCCAAGCTCGCGATGACCGAGACGCTGCTGACCGAGAGCAAGGAGAAGCCGACCGGCAAGCTCAAGGTCACGACGACCGTCGCCTTCGGCTCGACTTGGCTTGCCCCGCGGCTCAAGGACTTCCTCGACCACTACCCCGAGATCACGCTGTCGGTCGTGCTCGACGATGCCGAGCTCGACCTCGCGATGCGCGAGGCCGATGTCGCGATCCGCATGCACCCGCCGCGACAGCCGGACCTCGTGCAGCGCCACCTGCTGACGATCTCGTGGGTCATCTTCGCCTCGGCCGAGTATCTCGCCGCCCACGGCACGCCCGAGCGGGTGGAGGATCTCGCCGATCACCGGATCGTGCTCTACGGCGACTATCGCCCGCCGGTGCCCGACATCAACTGGCTCGCCGAGGCAGGGCGGCGTGCAGGCGTATCGCGCAAGCCGGCGCTCGAGATGAACTCGATCTTCGGCATGCTGCGGGCGGTGAAAAGCGGCCTCGGCATCGCGGCGCTGCCCGACTACATGATCGAGGAGACGGCCGATCTCGTGCGCATCCTGCCCGACGTGAAGGCGCCGCGGGTCGATGCCTATTTCGTCTACCCGGAGGAGCTCAGGAACTCCAAGCGTGTGGCCGTTTTCCGCGACTTCCTGCTGGCGCGCCTCGCCGACAAGGGCTGACAGGCGGGAAGCGGCGGGGCCCGGTTGGGCCGTTGCCCCCCGCCTGGCTAAACGGCGACGTGCCGGTAGGCTGCGTCAGCCCCTGAAGGCCGCCGCCGGCAAGGCGCCCTGCAGAGCGGCCCGCTGCCGCACCACGGCGCCTAGGCCGAGGAGCGCGATGCCGAACAGCAGCAGTGCCGCCGGCTCGGGCACAGACACGGGCTGGTCGGAGATCGTGATGTCGCTCGCCGCCACCTCGCCGTTGTCGCCCACCTCGCCGATGTAGAGGTAGAGGGGCGACGAGATCGCAAGCGGCGCGACAAGGTTGATGGAGAGGACGCCACCGTCCCCGAGGCTCACGAAGCCCGCGGCACCGGGTATGGCCGTGGTTGAGTTGCCATCGAACAGGTTGAGCGTGGCGACCGCGTTGTTCACCTGGCCGCCGGAGGTTCCGAACAGGGCAGGGTCCGCCGGCGGGCGCTGGGTTCCAGCGGTCAGGATCGAGTTCGCGAAGTCGAGCGCCACGGCGGGCGCCAGGAGCCCGACCTGTGATGCATCGCTGATGAAGACCGTCGAGATCACCAGGGCGTCGAGGTCGAAGCCGCTGAACTGGCTGCCGGAGCCGCCCACGCCGCTGTTGCTGTCGCGGATCGTGATCGAGGCGATCTGGCCGACGCCGAGGCCGGAGAGATCGGCCCTGAAGACGCCGGTCTGGGCAGGGCTGCCGCCCGTCAAGCCGGTGATCTGGGTGAACGTTACCGGTGCCGCGTCGGCCTGCGTTGTACCGAAGGCGAAGGCGGCAACAAGGGCCGCGGCCCCTGCAAGCCGCCGCACGAGCAGCGGCGTCGTGATCCTGTCTGTCATGGCATCCCTCCTGTTGTTCTGGGCCGTCCTGGCGTCGTCACTGGCACGATTGGATGCGCCAGTTTTTGACAGAGCAATTTCCGTGCCGCCTTGGCAACGACCCTGAAATGACAGGCAGAACAATGGCTTGCCAGGGCCCTGCCGGCCCGTCGGATGCCGCATACCCGTGAGTGTCAAGAGTTCCGACAGGTGTCGTCATGCCCGGCGACAAGCCCACCCACCGGCGCGGCTCGCCTGGCTGGCCCAGCGAACAATTTCATCCGCCTAAGGATTGCTTCGCGAGGAAACGAAAGCGGATATTGCTCTAGAAGGGCTGAGGTGCTGCCGAGGTGCCGTTGGAGAAGGAGCAGACGCGATGCCGGCCTATCTGATCGCCAATGTCCGTGTGAAGGACGCAGCGAAATTCGAGGAATACCGGGCGCTGGTGCCGGCCGTGATCGCAGCGCATGGCGGCCGCTATCTCGTCCGCGGCGGCGCGATGACGCCGAAGGAAGGCACGCCACCGCATCGCGTGGTGATCCTGGAGTTCCCGACCATGGACGCAGCGCAGCAATTCTATGACTCGGATGACTATGCGCCGCTGCTGAAGCTTCGTCTCGAGGCTGCCGACAGTGACGTAACGCTCGTCGACGGCGTGGCACCTCCGGCCTGAGTGGGACGGCACGCGGGCGCCGATGATTGCACTCGGCGCTACAGCCAGATTGAAATCACACTGAAAACAACGCCCTGGATGAAAGCCTTGTGAGCGCCATGCGGCTCCCGCATGGCCGTGTTGGCCATTTCGCGCTGCAACACGCGGGTTGGCAGCCCATATGATTTGCATAGAGAGTGCGCTGTAGCACACACGAATTCTGTGCAACCGGTTATTCGTTTCTGTGTTGACCAGTTATCGGCTTCGGCCGACCCAGTTCCGGCGCTTTGCCGGAAATCGGGGTCTTCGGACCCCATCGTCTCCCAGACGTGAAGCCTCCCTGTATCACTTGGCCCCGGTGGAAACACCGGGGCCCTCTTTCTTGCGGCCCCCGACCCTGGATCATCCGCCCGCACCATGGCCTCATGCGCCGTCCATCGGGGACGCTCGAACGGGGAGGCATGGATGCGGGTCGCTGCGGTACAAATGACGAGTGGCGCTGACGTGGCGGAAAACAGGGCCCGCGCGTGCCGTGAGATCGCCTCGGCGGCCACCCTGCACCGCGCCGACCTGGTCGTTCTGCCGGAGTTCTTCAACACACTCTATTTCGCGCAATACCAGGACAAGGCGCAGTTCGCGCTTGCCGAGCCAGAGGACGGGCCGACGCTGGCCGCCGTGCGCGAAGAGGCGAGGCGGCACAAGGTCGCGGTCATCGCCACGCTCTACGAGATGGCGGCCCCTGGCCTCTACTTCGACACGGCGTTCCATATCGACCCTGCCGGCGAGATCGTCTTCCGCTATCGCAAGGTGCATCCCGCTGCGGTGCTGAGCCTCGAGAAGCTCTATTTCCGCTACGGCGCACGGTTCGACACCTACCGGGTGGGCGAATGGCAGCTCGGCATCGGCATCTGCTACGACATGGCCTTCCCCGAGACGGCGCGCTCGCTTGCCATCAACGGGGCGGAGCTGCTGATCGCCCCCTACGCGACGTCGCGCACCGCGATGTTCCAGGAGGTGCTGCGCACCCGCGCCTTCGAGAACGGAAGCTTCCTGGTCGCTGCGAACAAGGTCGGCCGCGAGGGTGACTGGACCTTCGGCGGCCAGAGCCTGATCGTCGACCCGACAGGCACCGTGCTGGCCACGGCCGATGCCAGGGAACAGACGATCATCGCGGCCGATCTCGCACGCGAGGCCGTGGTCCGCGCGCGCATCGACTTCCCGACGCGGCGCGACAGGCGGCCAGAGCTCTACGGCGCGATCACCGCCGAGGTGCCGAACCGCTGAACCTTCCGCCACCGGCCCCTGTTGTCATTCCACCGCCGTTCCCGTCTGATGGCGGTGGAACGATCAACGGTGGAGAGGGTTCGATGCATCTCTGGCATGGCATCTGCGCAGGCGTGCTTCTCGCGACAGCGGCGACGACCCAGGTCGCCGCCCAGACCGCCCCGGCACCCGCGCCGCTCGCAAGCGCGCTCGACGGCACCTTCGCCCCGCATGCGATGCCGAAGCTCGGCGGCGGCATCGAGGGGTTCAACGTGGATCTGGCCGAGGAGATCGGCCGTCGCCTCGGCCGCCCGGTGACGATCGACGCGCTCGGCTTCGCGGGCCTCATCCCCGCGCTCAATGCCGGGCGCTTCGACTTCCTCGCCGCCCCCACGACCGTCACGGCGCAGCGGTCGGAGAACCTGCTGTTCAGCGAACCCTATCTCGACACCAACATGCAATTCGTCGTGCTTCGCGGAGCGACGCTCACAGCGCTCGAGCAGTTGCGCGGGCAGACCCTCTCGGTGAACAAGGGTTCCCTCTACGACACCTGGGCGCAGCAGAACGCGCAGCGCTACGGCTTCCGCGTCAACGCCTTCGACACGCAGTCCGACGCGATCCAGGACGTGATCGCACGCCGCTCCTTCGCAAATCTCGCCGGGAACACGGCGCTTGCGTTCGCGGTGCGGCGGCTGCCGGCCCTGCAGCTCGGCCTCGAGCTCGAGACGGGGCAGTACTGGTCGATCCCGGTCCGCCGCGACAACCGCGCGCTGCGCGACGACATCGACTGGGCGATCGAGTGCATGAAGCGCGACGGCGTGATCGCGCGCATCTACGAGAAGTGGTTCGGCATCGCACCGCGGCCGGGCACGGCGTCGGTCACGGTGTTCGCCGGTCGCGGCACGCCCGGGTTCGATGGCTACGATGCCACGCCGCAGACACGGCCCTGCACCTGACGGACGGGCTCCGCCCCCCCGTCGCGCGCCAGCAGCGCGCGGCCGGGGGCGGCCAGCGTCACCGCGCTGCCGGCGACCGTGACGAGGCCTGCGTCGAGCGAATCCTCCCAGACCGACAGGCGTGGGCAGGAGCTTCGCCAGGCCTCCATTGTCTCGGCATGGCTGCGCCCGTCCTCGCCGATCCAGGCGAGGAACTGCAGCATCAGCAGCGCGTGGGGATCATGTGAGATTTCGTGCATCGTCCGGCCCTCCGCGAGCCGTCACCTGGGTTCGCTGGCCTGATGCTACGACACGCGCATTTCGCGCGTGTTTCACCGGGGGAGGATCGTCGTGTTCGAAGGGTTCAGCCTGGCCGATGTCGGGCTCGAGACGGGCGTCACGCTCCGCGTCCGCAGCGGCGGGTCTGGCCCGCCGCTGCTGATGCTCCACGGCAACCCGCAGACGCATGCGATGTGGCATCGCGTGGCACCACGCCTCGCCGAGCGCTTCACCGTCATCTGCCCTGACCTTCGCGGCTACGGCGGCTCATCCAAGCCTTCTGCCTCCGCCGACCACGCGGCCTACGCCAAGCGGGCGATGGCAGCCGACATGGTGGCCCTGATGCGCAGCCTCGGGCATGACCGCTTCCTGCTCGCCGGCCACGACCGCGGCGGGCGCGTGGCCCACCGCCTCTGCCTCGATCACCCGGAGGCGGTGGAGAAGGCCGCGCTGCTCGACATCATCCCGACGCTGGAGCATTTCGAGCGCACCGACATGGAATTCGCCATGGGCTACTATCACTGGTTCTTCCTGGCCCAGCCCGCGCCCTTCCCCGAGACGATGATCGCGGCCGACCCGCGCTTCTGGCTGCTCAGCCACAGCGGCAAGCACGGCGTGCCGCCCGATTTCTTCTCCCCCGAGGCGCTGGCCGACTATCTCGCCGCCCTCGACCACCCCGGCACGATCACCGCGATCTGCGAGGACTATCGCGCAGCGGCCACGATCGACCTGGTGCATGACCGCGAGAGCCGTGCAGCGGGCACGCGAATCACTGCCCCGCTCGCCGTGCTATGGGGATCAAAGGGCCGCGTCGGCGGCTGGTACGATGTGCCCGCGATCTGGCAGGGCTACGCGACCGACCTCCGCCTCGCCGAGGCGGTGCCATCAGGCCACTACCTGGCCGAGGAGGCACCGGAGGCGGTGCTGGACGCGTTCACCCGCTTCTTCGGGTGACGCCCGAAGGCATCCCCTACTCGATGCGCTTCCACCAGTAGCCTTCGTCGACCGGCTCTCCCGTCGGGCGGATCGCGTAGCCGGGAATGACGCCCACGAAGGCCCAGCCGAGGGACCGCACGATCGTCTCCGCCGGCCCGCCGGGCCAGGTGCGGAGGACAAGGATGCGCCTTCCATGCGCGAGCGCCGCCTGGTCGATCCGCGCCATCAGCTCGCGTCCCACGCCACGGCGGCGGAACTCGGGGTGGACGAGCAGCTGCCGCACCTCGGCGCGGTGCGTCTGGTTCTCCGGCACGTCGAGGTCGAGCTGCAGGCACCCGCCGATCTCGCCATCCACCCAGGAGGCGAGGATCACGCGCTTGGCGGCCGCGACCTCGGAGCCGCGCTCGCGCCAGAAGGCGCGCGCCTTCTCGATCGGCAGCGGTGCCAGGAACCCGACGACGGCACCATCGTCGACGCACGCCTTCAGCACCTCGGCGAGCCTGCGCTCGGCCGAGACGGCGGCGGCGGGGTCGAGCACCTCGACGACCGTCCCGGTGATCGGCTTGGCGTAGCGGAACTCGAGCGAGCGGGAGCGGTCATCGAGCACGCGGATGGAGCCGGCGCGGACGTAGGAGTTCTTCTCATAGAACTTATGCGCCGCCTCGAAGCGCGTATCGGTCCAGAGCACCATGCGCTTGGCTCCCGCCGCGCGCGCATGCCCCTCGGCCTTCCGCAGCAGTTCGTTCGCCAGCCCCGTGCCGCGGTGGCTCTGCGCGACGTACATGCGCGAGATCTCCCACGCCTGGTCGTGGTTGAGCGGCACGGCGGCGATCATGCCGACGACAGCGCCCGAGACCTCGGCCGCCCAGAGCGCGCCGCCGCGGCCAGCGACGTGGGTGGCAAGCGCGCGAAGCTCCGGCGCCTCGTTGTCGACGTCGAGCACGCAGCCCGGATACTCGCCCCAGCACGCGCCGATGAGCGAGATGAAGCCGGCCGCGTCACTGTCGCGGCCGGGCCGGATCACCCCGGCGGTCGTCATGTCAAGCAAGGGAGCCGCAGAAGGCCTGGATGCGGCGACAGGCCTCGCGCAGCTGCTCGGTGCCGGTGGCGTAGGAGACGCGGAAATACGGGCTCATTCCGTATGCCCCGCCATGCACTGCCGCGACATGCTGTTCCTCCAATAATGCCATGACGAAATCGAAATCCGTGTCGATGCGCCTGCCGCCGGCGGACGTCTTGCCGAGGCATCCGGCGATGTTCGGATAGACGTAGAATGCCCCCTCGGGGCGGTGGCAGACAACGCCCTTCGCCTTGTTGAGCTCCACGACCACGAGCTCGCGGCGGGCGAGGTAGAGTGCTGCGCGCTCCTTCACCACATCCTGCGGCCCGTCGAGGGCGGCAACCGTCGCTGCCTGCGCGACCGTGCAGACGCCGCTGGTGAGCTGGCCCTGCATGTTGACCATGGCCTTGAGGAGCGCCTTCGGCCCGCCGCAGAAGCCGACGCGCCAGCCCGTCATCGCGTAGGTCTTCGACGCGCCGTTGACGGTCAGCACACGGTCCTTCAGGTCGGGGCAGACCTGGGCGAGGGTCGCGAAGGCGAAGTCGCCGTAGACCATGTGCTCGTACATGTCGTCCGACATCACCCACACATGCGGGTGCTTGGCGAGCACCGCGCCGATCCCGCGTATTTCATCGGCCGAGAGCGCGGCACCCGAGGGGTTGTTCGGGCTGTTGAGCACCAGCCATTTGGTGCGCGGGGTGATGGCGGCGTCGAGGTCCTCGGCGCGCAGCTTGAAGCCGTTGTTCTGCGGGCATGGCACGAACACGGGCTTGCCGCCGGCGAGCCTCGCCTGGTCGGCATAGCTGATCCAGTAGGGTGACGGAATCACCACCTCGTCGCCCTCGTCGATCGTCGCGAGAAAGGCGTTGATGATGATCTGCTTGCCGCCATTGGCGACCATGATCTCGTCGAGCGCGTAGTCGAGCCCGTTGTCGCGCTTGAACTTGCGCTGGATCGCGGCCTTCAGCGCGGGCGTGCCGTCCTGCGGCGGGTAGTGGGTGTCGCCCGCGAGGGCAGCGGCGTGCGCCGCCTCGACCGCATGCGTGGGCGTGTCGAAATCAGGCTCGCCCACGGCAAGGCTGATCACCGTATGCCCGGCCGCGGCGAGCGCGCGCGCCTTCGCGGTCATGGTGACCGAGGCGGCGATCTCGACGTCCTTGAGGCGTGCTGCGAGGGCGGGCGCGGTTGCGGCCATGATCGCTCGTTCTCCACACATGTCGATGCGCGGCCGACACGCGGCCGACGCGAGGGATGCGACTAACGCAGGCCTTCGCAGAAACGCTTGATCCGTGCACAGGCCTCGCGGAGGCTCTCGGTGTCGGTGGCGTAGCTGATGCGGAAATGGCCGGGTGCGACGAAGGCCGAGCCATGCACCGCGGCAACGCCCTCCTCCTCGAGCAGGGCGACGACGAAATCCTCGTCCGTCTCGATGCGCGCACCGCCGGCCGATGTCTTGCCGAGGCAGCCATGGATGCCCGCGAACACGTAGAACGCGCCTTCGGGCTTGCGGCAGATGATGCCGGGGCAGGCGTTCAGCGCGTCGACCACCAGGTCGCGCCGGGCCTTGTAGGCCTCGACCATGACCTTGATCGTGTCCTGCTGGCCGGTCAGCGCCTCGACGGCAGCGGCCTGGCTGACCGAGGAGGTCGAGGAGGTGGACTGGCTCTGCAGCTTGTCCATCGCCTTGATCAGCGCCTTCGGGCCACCGGCGAAGCCGATGCGCCAGCCGGTCATGGCATAGCCCTTGGAGCAGCCGTTCATCGTCAAGGTGCGGTCCTTCAACCGCGGCTCGACGCCGACGATCGTGGCGGGCTTGAACCCGTCATAGGCGAGGTGCTCGTAGATGTCGTCGGTGAAGATCCACACGTGCGGATGGCGCAGCAGCACGTCGGTGATGGCCTTCAGCTCCTCCGCCGAATAGGCCGCACCGGTCGGGTTGCAGGGGTTGTTCAGGATGAACCACTTGGTCTTCGGCGTGATCGCCGCCTCGAGGTCCTCGGCGCGCAGCTTGAAGCCGTTGTTCTGCGGGCAGGGCACGAAGACCGGCTTGCCCTCGGCAAGCTGCACGATGTCGGGGTAGCTGACCCAGCACGGGGTCGGGATGATCGCCTCGTCGCCCGCGTCCATCGTGGCCAGCATGGCGTTGAAGATCACCTGCTTGCCGCCGGTCGAGACGATGATCTCGTCCGGGGCGTAGTCGAGCCCGTTGTCGCGCTTGAACTTGAGGCTCACCGCCTCGCGCAGCGCCTTGGTGCCGGCGACATCGGTGTACTTCGTGTCACCCTTCTCGATCGCGGCGATGGCGGCGCGCTTGATGTTGTCGGGCGTGTCGAAATCGGGCTCGCCGGCGGAGAGGCTGATGATGTTCCGCCCCGTGGCCTGGAGTGCGCGCGCCTTCTGGCTGATCGCGATGGTCTGCGATGGGCTGATGCGGTCAAGCCGCTCGGCTGTCAGGGACATGTTTCTTCTCCGCGCAGCGCCCCGGCGCTGCCTCCGTTTTCCTAGACGCGTGCCGCGGCGCTTGCAACCCGCCCCAAACGCAGGGCGAGAAAGAGGGCCACGGTAACCAACGCGATGATGATTGTCGCCAATGCGAAGAGTTCGGGGGTGAGACCGAGTCTCATCGCAGAGAACACGACCATAGGAAGTGTCGTGGCACCAGGGCCGGACGTGAAGGAGGCGATCACCAGGTCGTCGAGCGAGAGGGTGAAGGCCAGCAGCCAGCCAGACGCCAGGGCCGGGGCGATCAGCGGCAGGGTGATGGTGCCGAACACCGTCCACGGCCGTGCGCCGAGGTCCATCGCCGCTTCCTCGAGGCTCTCGTCCACGTCGGCGAGGCGGGACTGCACCACCACCGCCACATAGGCCGCAGCGAAGGTGACGTGGGCGATGGTGATCGTCGTCACCCCACGCTCGCCAGGCCAGCCGACCGCTTCGGCGAGGGAGACGAACAGCAGCAGCAGCGACAGCCCGGTGATCACTTCCGGCATCACGAGGGGGGCGGCCACCATCGCGCCGAACAGCGCGCGGCCACGGAACAGGCCGAAGCGTGCGAGAACGAAGCCCGCGAGCGTGCCGAGCACCAGCGCACCCGTGGCACTGACCGTGGCGATGCGGAGCGAGAGCAGTGCCGCGCTGACGAGCGCATCGTTGTTCCAGAGTGCGACGTACCAGCGGAACGAAAACCCGGTCCAGCTCGTCACCAGCCGGCTGTCGTTGAACGACAGCAGCACAAGCAGCGCGATCGGCAGGTAGAGGAAAGCATAGCCCGCACCGAGTGCAAGCGAGAGCCACGGGAGCCGCCGCCTCATCGGCGCGCCGCCAGGTGCTGGAAGACGGCGATCGGGATCACGAGAACCAGCAGCAGGGCGACGGCAAGGGCGGAGGCCATCGGCCAGTCGCGGTTCTGGAAGAACTCGACCCAGAGCACGCGGCCGACCAGTTGCGCATCCGGCCCGCCGAGCAGCTCGGGGATCACGAACTCGCCGACGGCCGGGATGAACACCAGCATGAACCCCGCAACGATGCCCGGCAGGGAGAGTGGCAGCGTGACGGTGACGAAGGCCCGGAACGGCCGCGCGCCGAGATCGGCGGCGGCCTGGAGCAACACGGGGTCGAGCCGCGCGAGGGTGGCGTAGAGCGGCAGCACCATGAACGGCAGGTAGCAGTAGACGATGCCGACATAGACGGCGAAATCGGTATAGAGCAGCCGCAGCGGCTCATCGATCAGCCCGAGCGACAGCAGCGCGCCGTTCAGCACGCCCTGGTCCTGCAGGATGCCGATCCACGCCATGACGCGCAGCAGGAAGCTCGTCCAGAACGGCAGGATCACGAGCAGGAGGAGGAGGTTCCGCCGATGCGCGGGCGCGAGCGCGATCGCGTACGCCATCGGGTAGCCGAGGAGCAGGCAGAGCAGCGCCGACACGAACGCGACGTTCAGCGAGCGCAGGTAGGCATCGACGTAGAACGGATCGTCGAACAGCGTGGCGAAGCTGCCGAGGTTGAGAACGAGGGTGAGCACGTTCTCCTCGGTCCAGCGCAGCAGTGGCGCGTAGGGCGGGATGCCCAGCGCCGCTTCCGACAGGGCGATCCGCGCGACGATCAGGAAGGGCCCGAGGAAGAACAGCAGCAGCCACGCATAGGGCAGGGCAACGACAAGCCTGCGGCCGATGCGCTGCGTGCCGGTCATCGGGGCTGGTTCATTGCGCGAGGACAACGGTGGCGAAGTCCTGCCAGCGCACCGTCACCGCATCGTTCCACGTGATCGGCAGTTCCGTCATCCGCGTCTCGGTCGGGCGGCTGACGCGCACGAGCGAGCCATCCGGCAGTGCGACGACATACATCACGAAGTCGCCGTAATAGGCGATGTCGCGCACGAGGCCGCTGAGCGCGTTGGTGCCGTGCGCCGTGCCCTCGGCGGATTTCTCGATGCGCATCTTCTCCGGCCGCACCGCGACGAAGACGCGCCCGCCTTCGGGCTTAGGCGGATCGGTGTCGCTCGCAAAGAAGGCATCGAAGGCCGTGCTCTCGACCAGCGCGCCGGCCGCACCCACACCACTCCCCTGGGCACGCTTGACGATGCCCTCGAACACGTTGGCGGTGCCGAGGAATCCGGCGACGAAGCGACTCGCGGGATACTCGTACACCTCGGCAGGCGTTCCCACCTGCGCGAGGCGCCCATCCGTCATCACCGCGATGCGGGTGGCCATTGTCATCGCCTCCTCCTGGTCATGCGTGACCATGATGAAGGTCGTGCCGGTACGCTCCTGGATGTTCACGAGCTCGAACTGCGTCGCCTCGCGCAACGACTTGTCAAGCGCGCCGAGCGGTTCGTCGAGCAGCAGCAGCTTGGGCCGCTTGACCAGGCTGCGCGCGAGTGCGACGCGCTGGCGCTGCCCACCCGACAGCGCCTGCGGCCGCCGGGCGCCGAGGCCGCCGAGCTGCACGAGTTCGAGCATCTCCTCGACACGCCGCGCGATCTCGGCCCGCGCCACACCCTCGCGCCTGAGGCCATAGCCGATGTTGTCGGCAACGCTCATGTGCGGGAACAGCGCATAGGACTGGAACATCATGTTCACCGGCCGCTCATAGGGCGGCACGGGGGCAAGGTCCTGCCCCTCGAGCGTGATGCTCCCCTCGTCCGGCCGCTCGAAGCCCGCGAGCATGCGCAGCAGCGTCGACTTGCCCGAGCCCGATCCGCCCAGCAGCGCGAAGAGCTCACCCCGGTAGATGTCGAGGTCGATCGCATCGACCGCGACAACGTCGCCGAACCGGCGCGTCAGCCCACGCAGGCGGACATAGGGCTCGGCTTCCGGATCGCGCCAGGGCTCGGGTCCGCGCTCGGGCGCGCGTGGCCGTAGCCCTGGCGGCTGGGTCTGCATCGGCGGCCTGCGGGCGCGATCAGCGGCCCGCCTTGAACCTGGCCCAGGTGCGGTTGCGCGCGCGGTCTGCCGCCTGCGGCACGCCCGAGACGGTGAAGAACCGCGCGAAATCCTCCTCCGTCGGATAGACGTTGCGGTCCGACGTGATCGCCCGGTCGATCATTGGTTTCGAGGCAGGAACGGCGTTCGGGTAGCGCACCGCGTTGGTGATGGCGGCCATCACGTCGGGCTGCAGGATGAAGTTGATGAAGGCGTGCGCGTTCTCCGCGTTCGGCGCGTCGCGCGGGATGGCCATCACGTCGAACCAGAGCTGCGCGCCTTCCTTCGGCGCGACATACTGCACTGCCACGCCGCGATTGGCCTCGGCCGCGCGCACCTGTGCCTGGATCACGTCACCGGAATAGGTGAGCGCGAGGCATGCCTGGCCGGAGGCGAGCTGCTCGAGCGCGCCGCCCGAGGCGAAGCTGCGCACGGCGGGGCGGATGCCGAGCAGCGTCTGCTCGACGCGGCGGAGATCCTCGTTGTGGGTGCTGTTCTGGTTCAGGCCGAGATAGCGCAGCACCGTCGGCACCACGTCGGTCTGGCTGTCCATGATGGTGATGCCGCAGCGGGCGATGGCGCGGGCGTTCTCCGGCTTGAACAGCAGGTCCCAGCTGTCGAGCGGCGCGTTGGGCGCGAGCGCGCGGATGCGCTCGACGTTCAGCCCGAGGCCGATCGTGCCCCAGAGATAGATCAGCCCGTGGCGGTTGCCGGCGTCGGAACTGTCGAGGCGGCCCATCAGCGCCGGGTCGAGCCCGGCCGCATTCGGGATCCTCGACCGGTCGAGCGGCATCAGCGCACCCGCCGCGATCAGTCGCGAGAACGTCGGCTCCGAGGTCGGCACGATCACGTCATAGCCCGACCGCCCGGCCGACATCCTGGCTTCCAGCGTCTCGAGGCTGTCGAACACGTCATAGCGGACGCGGATGCCGGTCTCCGCCGTGAACCGCTCGACCACCTTGGGGTCGATGTAGTCGGTCCAGTTGAACACGTTCACCACCCGCTCCTGCGCCGCCGCGGGCATGGCGGCGAAGGCGCAGGCGAGCAGGGCGGCGCCAAGCTGGCGGAAACCCATGGGCATTGCGTGTCTCTCCTCGGCGATTTCGAACGCGGGGAGGACGGTAACACGCACGCGTATCGTGGCCAGCGCGGGTTGATGGCGCGCCGGCGCGTGCTGTGACGATTTTCCTTGACTATATTCCTACTACACGGCATCGTCCGTTCCGTCAGCGGGATGCGTGCGTCCGCCGCGCTGCACCCCGCTTCCGAGACACCCCTCCACCGCCTGCCCCACCCGCCCTGCGCATGCAGGGCGGTGGCGCAGCATGCGCGGAAAGGTCACCGCAACATGGCGTTCGATCCAAGGAACCTCGGCGTCCTCGCCTACGCCGCCGGTTTCTCGCTCTGGCAGTACCGAAGCCTCGTCGACAACGCCGCGACCATCGCGGGCCCCGGCCACATGGACCCCGTGGCTGCGATGCTCAGGCCCGATGACGTGATCCTCGCCACCGCGGCCGATCGCGGGCTGCTGCTCCGCGTCGTCTCGCTGAACGGGGGCAGCGTTACGCTCGCCGAACTCGGCTCCGGCACGGTGCAGCCGCCGAGCGTTCCCCTCACCGCCATTCTCGACATGGCCGACCAGCCGATCCTCGACGAGGCCGGCGCCTTCATCCTGCAGGAGTAGAGCGATGCCCCGTATCTCCAAGTACCCGGCCGCCGGCGCGGCAGCCGGAACGGACGAACTCGTCGCCAACCAGTCGGGCACGACCCGCAAGCTCACGGTCACGCAGCTGCGCAATGGCTTGCAGCCGTCATCGGGCGCGCTCACGGCACTGGCCGGCGTTACCGGCACGGGCGTGATGCGGCGCACGGGCGCCGACGCCTTCACCGCGGGCCCGCTGCCGCTCGGGCAGATCGAGCAGGGCGGGGCTGCGTCCGGCCAGGTGCTGAAGTGGAACGGCACCGCCTGGGCGCCCGCGGCCGATGCCACGGGCGGCGGCGGCTTCACCGGTGATTTCGGCGGCGGCCAGGCCTCGAACTATCTTGTCTCCGTGACGGAAAGTTCCGCCACCGCCATGACGCTGGCGGCGGGCCAGAGCGGCACGACGATGCGCCTGACCGCTGGCAGCACCGTGACGGTGACACTGCCGGCCGCGCTGCCCGTCGGGTTCAACGTCACCTTCATGCAGGCCGGAGCCGGCCAGGTGCAGTTCGTCACCGCCGCGGGGGCCACGCTCGTCAACCGCAGCGGCCATGTGCGCACGGCGGGCCAGCACGCGATGGTCTCGGTCATCGTCGGGGCGAACACGGGCGGCGCGGCTGCGATCTGGACGCTCTCCGGCGACACGGTGGCCTGATGCCAACCGCATACACGATGGGCGTGCGGGCACGGCGCTTCACCGTCGTCCCGCCGCAAGGCCCGGCCCAGGCGACGAGCCTTGCCTGGACCGTCGACAGCACGCTCACGGCAAGCGCTGCCGGCCTCGGCAACAACGAGATCAGCTACCGCGACGGGCTCTATGATTTCCGGGCGGACAACGACCTCCTGGTCACCACCGCGAACGGAGCCGTCTCGACACTTGCCTCCGGCCAGGGCTTCACCGGAACGCTGACGCAGGCGACCGCCGCGAACCAGCCAGCGCACAGCAGCGCGACCAGGACGATGAGCTTCGCGAGCGTCAGTGAAACCGACCTGGCGGCGGGAGACTGGCTCTCCCTGCCGCAGCTTGCCTCCTATGTCGGGACGAGCGGCAGCAACCGCCTCGGCGTCGCCTACATCCTGTTCCGCCGAACCGGCGCGTCGCACGCAACGACGCTACTGCGGGTTGGTGCCAACAACAGCACCTACGCAAGAGAGACCGCGCGTGCCTACCGCATCCGCATCGGCGGTACCAGCAACGTCACGCTGTCGCGCGAAGGCGACACCAGCGGCACGTATCTGGAGGCCGCGACGGCAAACAACCTCAGGACCGATGGCACCTGGTACGCGCTGGCGGCCGTGCTGAACGATGATCGCGACGAGAACGGTGCCCCCGACCAGGTCAGCCGCCTGTTCATCAAGGCATGGCCTGGCACCGACGTGAACTACCAGACGATGTTCATCGCGCAGACCGCGGCCACGACCAGCGTGACGAACCAGGCACAGGTCGCCGAAGTCAACCGCAGCCGCTGGAACAACAATGGCAGCGTGGCAGGCATCGGCACGAACCTCCAGGTGCACTCCTTCGGGTTCGACCGACTTCCGCCGATCACGAACGCCGGCATCGAGAACAACCTGGACAAGCTGCTCGCCCGGGTCTCGTCATGACCGCACGCTTCGGCAACGTCATGGTCGTCATCGGCGCGCAGTCGAAGGCGATCATGGCGCTGAGCGGTTCGGGCGAGACCGTGGACACGCCGATGCAATCTCTGCCAGCCGCCTCGCAGCGGCTGTTGTCGTTGCTGCAGGGCTTCATGCCGGCCGTTACCGTCGCCGTCGAAGGGCGGTCTGATGGCGGGCAGCCGGCGGGTGGCTGGACGGCGGTGAGCGATACCGCGGTCATGCGGTCGTACCAGTGGAGCTTCGGCAACGCATTCTGGCACGACACGAACAATGCGTTCGATGTCCACGGCGTCGCGACACGCGACTACCTGGTGGCACGGGCCAGTCCAAGCCGCCTCTGCATCTACGTGCACTACATGCCGAGCACGGACTTCGCCAACGCGAACACCAACTGGTCGGCGAGCCACTACGCCGACCATCTTGGTCGGTTCTACGACGCGCTCAACGCCGCCTGCGCGCCTGGCTTCGGCGAATTCCGCATCCTGCCCGTGCCGCAGGCAAGCCGCACCTCGGCCGATGCGCCACGCGTCGGCGAGGGCCGCGCGGCGATGGAGGCGCTCGCCGGCGGGCCGGCCTTCGCCGGCCTCGCCCGGCGGCCCTTCGTACTGAGGCCCGTGCATGTCGGCTCCGCCGTGCCGCGCGGCGGGTATGTCGAGGGCTCGAGCGACTTCCTGCACGACATCCGCTCATCCGCCTGGCGCGCGATGGCGCATGTCGCGGTCAGGATCGCGGGCCACAACGGCTTCGTGCCCGAGCAGATCGACCAGCCGCGCCTCGTCAGGGCGGTGCGGATCAACGCGACGACCGTCCGCGCGTTCATCGCGTCACCGCAGCGGCTGCCGATCGTCAGGCAGGGAACGAACCCTGGCTTCGACCTGACCCTCGGCACGGTGACCGCAGCCGCGGCCGTGGACAACAGCGCCGTTGCAACGACCGGCTACGCCACGGTCGACCTCGCCGTGTCGAGCCTCGCGGCGACGTCGCGGCTGCGCTATGCGGCCGGCGGCGGCCAGTACACGAGCTTCGCCAACGGGACGACGCCGCCTCGCGGCGTGCTCTCGCGGGCGATGTGGGCCAACCCGGGGCCCATCACGGCCATCACCGAGGCCGCGGAGGATGCGCTGAGCCCCGTTCCGGTCATGCACGTCGCGCCGCACGAGGCCGGCGTTCCCGTCGAACTCTAAGGAAGCAGATCCATGCCAAGCAACCTGACCACCGCCGGCGCGGCGGCGGCACTCGCTGCCGTCAGCGGCAGCTATTTCGTCGGCCTCGGCACCGGGCAGAGCCCATCCGGCCTCGTCGGCGAGGCGGCGAGCGGCGGCTATGCCCGCCAGCCCGCGACGCTGGTCCCGACAGGGACGACGGCGACCAACGGTGCGGCCGTCACCTTCGCCGGCTTCACCACGACGCTCGGCTCCTTCACCCATGCCGGGCTGTTCACCGCCGCGACCGGCGGCACGTGCCTCTGGGTGGGTTCGCTCACTGCCGCGGTGAACATCACGGCCGGGGGAAGCATCACCTTCCAGGCCGGCGACCTCGACACCGCGATCGCCACGGCCGCCTGAGCCGCACTGACGTTCTCTATCGCTCCACCTTCCCCCTGGTCCAAGGAACCGATCCGATGCCCTTCGACGTCCAGAAGCTCAGCGTGCTCGCCTATGCCAACGGCTTTACGCTCTGGCACTACCGCAACGACGCCGACAGCCGCGCGGCGATCCTCGCACCCGGCTATTTCGATTCGAGCGCGCACCTGCTTCGCCGCGGCGACATGCTACTGACGCGTTCGTCCGACAGCTTCGCGATCCTGCACGTGACGACGAACACCGGCACCTCGGTCAGCGTCTCGGCGATCGTCTGAGGCGCGGCCCCGACCAGGCGGCGGGGGGGACGGCAGCGGTGCCGCGCTTCCCCGCCGGTGCCGCGGCACAGGCCGGGGGTGCGCATGGTGCTGCTGGACAGGATTGAACTGTCGACCTCTCCCTTACCAAGGGAGTGCTCTACCACTGAGCTACAGCAGCGCCGCCGGGTTCCTGCCACAGCGGCGGCCGCCAGACAAGGCGCACGCAGCAAGGGGCGGCGCCCGGCCGCCAACGACGGATGCCATTGACGTCGCTGCCGGGACCAGCCAGGACCGTGCGATGCAGGACAGCGAAAGCCCCGGACGTCCCCGCGGGAAGCCCCCCTCCCCGGTATCCTCCCCAGCCCTCACCGAGGCGGGCCGCGAGGCCCGTGCAGCACGCGATGCCCGCAGTGCCGCGGCGCTGCGCGAGAACCTGATCCGCCGCAAGGCCCAGGCCCGCGCCCGCACCGGCCCCGCCGAGCCGCGGCAGGGCAGCTAGCCGCCCCGCGCCTGGCGGCGGTTGAGCCGCCCCACTCCCTCCGCTACATCCTCGGGCATTCCTGACACCGCCGTGGAGTCGCGCCCGATGGGCATCATGCCCGACCACTGGATCCGCCGCATGGCGACCGAGCGCGGGATGATCTCGCCCTTCGTCGAGAAGCAGACGCGTGACGGCGTGATCAGCTACGGCCTCTCCTCCTACGGCTACGACGCGCGCGTCGGCCCCGACTTCAAGCTCTTCACGAATGTCGAGAGCGCGGTGGTCGACCCCAAGAACTTCACGCCCACCTCCTTCGTCGACCGTACGACGGATGTCTGCGTGATCCCGCCCAACTCCTTCGCACTCGCTCACACGATCGAGTATTTCCGCATCCCGCGCGACGTGCTCGTGATCTGCCTCGGCAAATCAACCTATGCGCGCTGCGGCATCATCGTGAACGTCACCCCGCTCGAACCCGAGTGGGAGGGCCAGGTGACGATCGAGATCTCCAACACCACGCCGCTGCCCGCGCGCATCTACGCCAACGAGGGCATCTGCCAGTTCCTGTTCCTGCAGGGCACGGAGGTGTGCGAGACCTCCTACGCCGACAGGCGAGGCAAATACATGGGCCAGCGCGGCGTCGCGCTGCCGAAGCTCTAGAGGGGCGCGCGCGATGGACCGTATCCGCATCCAGGGCGGCCGGCCGCTCGAGGGCACCATCCGCATCGGCGGGGCCAAGAACGCCGCGCTGCCGCTGATGGCCGCGGGCCTCCTCACCGATGAGCGGCTGACGCTGACCAACGTGCCTGCCTTGGCGGACATCGCGACGATGGCCGCCCTGCTGCGCACCCTCGGCGTCGCGGTCGATCCTGTGGGGAATGACGGTCGCGTGCTTGCCATCGGCGGCGCGATCACCTCATCCGAGGCGCCCTACGACATCGTGCGCAAGATGCGCGCCTCGGTCCTCGTTCTCGGGCCGCTCGTCGCCCGCACCGGCGAGGCCCGCGTGTCGCTGCCCGGCGGCTGCGCCATCGGCACGCGGCCGATCGACCTGCACCTCAAGGCGCTCGAGGAACTCGGCGCCGAAATCACGCTCGAGGCAGGCTACGTCACCGCCACGGCCCGAAAGGGACTGAGGGGGGCCAACGTGATCTTCCCCTTCGTCTCGGTGGGTGCGACCGAGAACCTGCTGATGGCCGCCACCCTCGCCGAAGGCACGACGGTGATCGCCAATGCCGCGCGCGAGCCCGAGATCGGCGACCTTGCCGCCTGCCTCACCGCCATGGGCGCGCGCATCGAGGGCGTTGGCACCGACCGGCTGACCGTGCATGGCGTGACGAGCCTTCACGCCGCCACCCACCCCATCATCCCCGACCGCATCGAGACCGGCACCTATGCTTGTGCGGCCGCCATCACCGGTGGTTCCGTGCTCCTCGAAGGCGCCAAGCTCGAACATCTCGGCGCCGTCATGCGCACGCTGCGCGAGGCGGGCGTCGAGGTCGCGGAGGCTGCGGGCGGGCTCAGCGTGAAGCGGCTGAACGGGCTGCACGGGGCGGATGCGATGACGGAGCCGTATCCCGGTTTCCCCACCGACATGCAGGCGCAGTTCATGTCGCTGATGAGCGTCGCCGAGGGTGCGTCGATGGTGACGGAGACGATTTTCGAGAACCGCTTCATGCACGTGCCCGAGCTCTCGCGCATGGGGGCCAACATCGTCGTCCACGGCGCCTCGGCGATCGTCCGCGGCGTGCCAGCCCTCTCCGGCGCGCCGGTGATGGCGACAGACCTCCGCGCCTCCGTCTCTCTCGTGCTCGCAGGCCTCGCGGCGAAGGGCGAGACGATCGTCAACCGCGTCTACCACCTCGATCGCGGCTATGAGCGCGTCGAGGAGAAGCTCGCCGCCTGCGGGGCGGCGATCGAACGCATCCCCGGCTGAGAGCCCGATTGACAATGCTACTGTCACGGCCGCCTGGCTTTGGTGTCCTGCGCTTCCGGTGCTCACGGCCCTTGAGGCCGCTGCGCGCCGGTTCTCGGACACCGCGCCATCCGGCTCATGACAGCGCATTCTCAAACGGGCTTTGAGCCTGAAGCGGGACGATGCGCTCACTCGTCCGCACCAACCGCGACATCCGCGTCGATTTCTTCCGCGGCTTCGCGCTCTACTGCATCTTCGTCGGCCACATCCCCGACCATGCGCTCTGGGTGCTGACCCTGCAGGTGCTCGGGCCCTCCGACAGCACCGAGAGCTTCATCTTCCTCGCCGGCTACGCGGCCGCCTTCGCCTATGGCCGCGCCTATGAGCGGCATGGCTGGGCCTATGCGGCAGCGGCCGTCGTGCTGCGGGTCTGGTCGCTCTATGTCATGCACATCTTCATGTTCGTGGCGTTCGTGGCGCAGGTGTCGTGGTCGGCCGCGCGCTTCGCCAACCCTGCCTATATCGACGAGATCAACATCGGCGCGTTCCTCGACGAACCGCACATCGCCGTGCTCGATGCGCTGTCGCTGCGCTTCCAGCCGGCGTTCATGGACATCCTGCCCCTCTACATCGTCATCCTGCTGATCTTCGCGCTGATGCTGCCGCTGATCCGGCGTCCTCTCGTGCTGCTCTGCGTCTCCGGCGGGCTCTACCTGTTGATCAGGGTGACGCGCTTCAACCTCACGACCGCGCAGGGCGAGTGGTTCTTCAACCCGCTCGCCTGGCAGTTCTTGTTCGTGGGCGGTGCCGCCGTCGCGGTGATGCCTGATCGCGTGAAGGCCGCGCTGCAACGCGCCGGCCCCGTGCTGCTGCCGTTTGCGATCATGGGCGTGCTGGCGGGGTTGTTCATCAGCGCCGTCTGGCGCATCCCCGCGGTCTATGGCGCGCTGCCCGAGCCGGTCGCGGCGATGATCTACACGACGATCGACAAATCCGGGCTGCACCCGATCCGGCTGCTGCATTTTCTCTCGCTTGCCTACCTCGCCGCGCGGCTGGTGCCGCCGGGGGCGCGCTGGCTCACCTCCTGGGCGGCGCTGCCCTTCACAATGCCGGGCCAGCACGGGCTGGTGGTGTTCGCGCTTGGCGTATTCCTCTCCTTCCTCGGCCGACTGGTGATGCAGGAGTGGGACGCGACCTTCGCGACGCAGCTCGTCATCGCCATCGTCGGCTGGGCTGTCTGCGTCGCGATCTCGGCTTTCCAGGCCTGGTATGACGGCAAGGGCCGTGGCGGCCCGGGTACGAGGGAGAAGGCGACGCTGCCTTCTCCCTTGGCGCAACCATCGTCACCTGATAGCGGTGCTTCATGACCGGTTGCCGCAGGCTCTTCGCCGCGCTGGCCCTGCTGGCCATGGCCGCGCATCCTCTGCCCCTCGCCGCCTCGGTGACGGGGGACAGGTGCGCCGCGCCCGCCGAATTCACCGTCGCGAGCGGTGCCCTGCCCGCCACCGCCGCCGCGGTGCGTAACCGGCGCACCCTCCGCGTCCTCGTCGTCGGCACAGGGTCATCGACCAATGGCGGCACCTCCGGCCAGGGCAGTTCCTACCCCCAGCGGCTGGAGAAGGAGCTCGCCTCCGCGTTTCCAGGAATCACCGCCACGGTGCAGACGCGCGGCGGGCGCGGGCTGACGGCGGCCGACATGCTGCCGATGGTCATCGAAGGACTGGCCGAGTTCAGGCCTGATCTTCTCGTGTGGCAATCGGGCACGGTCGATGCCGTGCGAGGCCTCGACCCCGACGGCTACGGCGCGACGGTGGCCTCGGGCATCGAGAAGGCGGTGCGCCGTGGAGCCGACGCGGTGGTGATGGACATGCAGTTCAGCCGCTTCTCGCGCGCCACGCTGAACTATGGCCCGTTCCGGCATGCGCTCGAGACGGCGGCGGCGGCAACGCCGGGTGCCGCGATGTTCCAGCGCTACGAGCTGATGCGCTTCTGGGCCGCCGCCGGGCAGATCGACCTCGAACGCGCGCCCAGGCCGGAATGGCAGAGTGCGGCCGACCAGCTGCATGCCTGCATCGCGCGAAAGCTGGCCGAGCTCATCCGCGATGGTGTGCGCCAGACCACGCGCTGAGACGCGTGCGAGGCGCCTGCCGGCGGCTTGTTGCCCCTTCCCCCCGATGCTACCACCCGCGCCGTGAACGCGACCAGCACCACCGGCTTTTCCACCCCCACCCTCGCGCGCGCAGCCGCAGCACCACTCGTGCTCGCCCTGCCGAAGGGGCGGATCATGGCCGAGCTGTCGCCGCTGCTCGCCCGCGCCGGCGTCGTGCCCGACGCCGACTACGCCGACGAGGACAGCCGCCGCCTGCGGTTTGCCACTGCCGATGCCGGGCTCGACGTCGTCCGCGTGCGCCCCTTTGATGTCGCGACCTTCGTCGCCTTCGGGGCTGCCGCGATCGGCATCGTCGGCTCCGACGTGCTGGCCGAGTTCGACTATCCCGAGCTCTACGCCCCACTCGACCTCGGCCTCGGCCTCTGCCGCCTCTCGATCGCGGCCCCCGCGGCCGATGCGCATGGCGAGGGGACCTGGGCCGACGATCCCTCGCGCTGGAGCCAGGTGCGGGTGGCGACCAAGTATCCCAACACCGCCCGCCGTCACTTCGCCGCGCGCGGCGTCACGGCCGATGTCGTCCACCTGTCCGGCGCGATGGAGCTTGCACCCTCGCTCGGCCTGTCCCGGCTGATCCTCGACCTGGTGCAGACCGGCTCGACGCTCAGGGCCAACGGCCTGGTCGAGGTGGAGCATGTGGCCGACGTCTCCTCCCGCCTGATCGTCAACCGCGCTGCGCTCAAGACGCGCCCCGAACTGCTCGGCGGGTGGATCGCGCGGTTCCGCGCCGCCGCCGCCGCGGCATGAGCGACGTGCGCAGGCTCGCCACCACCGATCCCGGGTTCGAGGACGGCTTCGCCGCCCTGCTGGCCGACCGCGCCGAGGCGAACGTCGATGCCGAGGCCGCAGCCGCTGCGATCATCGCCGAGGTTCGCGCCCGCGGCGACGCGGCAATCGCCGCGTACACGCAGCGGTTCGACCGCGTGGCGATCACGCCCGACCGGTTCCGCGTGACGGAGGCCGAGATCGCAGCTGCCGATGCCGCGACCTCGCCGGCCCTTGCCGCCGCGCTCGACATGGCCGCTGCCCGGATCGCGGCATTCCACCGCGCGCAGATGCCCGCCGACCTTGCGACGCGCGATGCGTCGGGCGTTCACCTCGGCATGCGCTGGGGCGCTCTCGATGCCGTCGGCATCTACGTGCCTGGCGGCAAGGCGGCCTACCCCTCCTCGGTGCTGATGAATGCGATTCCCGCGCGCGTGGCGGGCGTGTCTCGCGTCGCCATGGTCGTTCCCGCACCCGATGGCGTGCTGAACCCGCTCGTGCTTGCCGCGGCGAGGCGGGCGGGGGTGAGCGAGATCTGGCGCATCGGGGGCGCGCAGGCCATCGCGGCACTTGCCTACGGCACCGAGACGATCGCGCCCGTCGACCGCATCGTCGGCCCCGGCAACGCCTATGTCGCGGCCGCCAAGCGCCAGGTGTTCGGCACGGTCGGCATCGACATGATCGCCGGTCCCTCAGAGGTCGTCGTGGTCGCCGATGGCCTGAACGACCCGCGCTGGATCGCCGTCGACCTGCTGGCCCAGGCGGAGCATGACGAGGCGGCACAGGCGATCCTGGTCACCGATGATGCCGGCTTCGCCGACCGCGTCGCCGCCGCGGTGCAGGATGAGCTCACCCTCAGCCCGCGCGCGGCGATCGCCGGCGCCTCCTGGCGCGACCATGGCGCCATCGTGGTGGTGCGCGACCTCGGCGAGGCGGCTGAGCTGGTGAACCGCCTCGCACCCGAGCATCTCGAGCTTGCGGTAGCGGAGCCGGCCGCCCTGTTCGGACGCATCCGCCATGCGGGGGCGGTGTTCCTCGGCCGCCACTGCCCCGAGGCGCTGGGCGACTACGTGGCGGGGCCGAACCACGTCCTGCCCACCTCGCGCACCGCCCGCTTCGCCTCTGGCCTCTCGGTGTTCGATTTCCTCAAGCGCACGACGTGGGTGTCGGCCGATGCCGCGGCACTGGCCGCGATCGGCGCAGCGGCGGTGGCCCTCGCGGAAGCCGAGGGGCTGCCGGCCCATGCCCGTTCCATCGCGCTCAGGCTTGGATAGGGCAAGGCGCGCGCCCGGCTCAGCTTGACCCGTCTTCCGGCGGGGATCATGTTCCCGCCGCAACACGGAACGCCCCCGCTCGGCGGGGCAAGATCACGGGGTTCGATGCCGAAAGAAGACATGATCGAGTTCGACGGCATGGTGACGGAGCTTCTGCCCAACGCCATGTTCCGCGTGAAACTCGACAACGACCACATCATCCTCGCCCACACCTCGGGCAAGATGCGCAAGAACCGCATCCGAGTTCTTGCCGGCGACAGGGTCAAGGTCGAGATGACCCCGTATGACCTGTCCAAGGGTCGCATCACCTTCCGGTTCAAGTAGCCGGCCAGGCGGCGTCCCGTGCGGCCGCCCCTCGTTCTCGCCTCCGCCTCGCCGCGGCGGCTGGACCTCCTGCGCCAGATCGGCCTGGTTCCCGACGCGGTCGACCCTGCCGCGATCGACGAGACGCCACGCCCCCGCGAGCTGCCGGCCCGGCTTGCCGCGAGGCTCGCCGCCGCCAAGGCGGACGCGGTCGCAGCGCGCCATCCAGGCGCCTTCGTGCTCGCCGCCGATACCGTCGTCGCCCTCGGCCGCCGCACACTCCCAAAGGCCGAGACGGAGGAGGAGGCGCTGGCCTGCCTCGCCGCCCTCTCGGGCCGGCGGCACAGCGTTCTCGGCGGCATCGCCCTGGTCGGCCCGGACGGGCGGCGGGCCGAGCGGCTGGTCACCACCGCCGTGCGGTTCCGCAGGCTCGACCGGCGCGAGATCGTGGCCTATCTCGCGCTGGGTGAGTGGCGCGGCAAGGCGGGTGGCTACGCCATCCAGGGCATGGCGGCGGCCTTCATCCCCTATCTCGGCGGCAGCCACAGCAACGTCGTCGGCCTTGCGCTGGCCGAGACGGCATCGCTGCTCGCCGGCCTCGGCTATCCCGGACCATGGGCGACGCCATGGACACCGACAGGCTCCTGATCGCAGCAAGTCCCGGTGAGCGGCGGCTCGCCCGCCTCCGCGCCGGGCGGCTCGTCGCCTACACGATCGAGCGGACCTCGCAGGCGGACCTCGTGGGCGCGCTCTGCCACGCCCGCGTGACTGCGGTCGCCCAGGCACTGGCGGGTGCGTTCATCGCCATCGGTGGTGGTGCCGTCGCCTTCCTCCCGGCAGACGAGGCCGACCCGGCACGGGCTGACGGCACGCCCGCACGCCCGATCGGCGCGATCGTCACGGTCGGACAGGCCCTCCCCGTCCGCATCACCCGGGCGCCGATGGGCGGCAAGGGGTCGCGAGCCAGCGCGCGCCTCGACGCGGCAGACCGCGAGGCAGCGCTGCGGGTTCCACCCCCCGCCCTCGTCTCGCCAGGCCCAGGTGCCGTCGCCCGCGCGCTGGCCGACCCGCCGGGCGCGATCGTGACCGATGACCCAGACCTCGCCGCGACCCTCCGCGCCGGCTTCCCAGCACTTGCCGGGCGGATCGCGACAGCCCCAGCCCCGCTGTTCGACGCGGCACTGGAGGAGGAGATCGAGGGGCTTGGAGCGCCCGAGGTACCGTTGCCGCGCGGCGGCAGGCTCGCGATCGCGATCACGGCGGCGGTGACGACGATCGACATCGACACGGGCAGTGGGGGCGGTGGCGGGGGGGGCGGCGCACGCGCCGTGCGCGAGGCGGCGAACCGCACGGGGCTTCTGGAGGCGGCGCGCCAGGTGGCGCTGCGCAGCCTCTCGGGCAACATCGTGATCGACCTCGCCGGGCTTCCCGGCGGCAAGGGCGGGCGCGCGGCGCTGCTTGCCGCCGCCGAAGCCGCCTTCGCCGCCACGGTGCCCGACGCGCGGGTGCTCGGCTTTTCCCGCCTCGGGCTGCTCGAGGTCGTTCGCCCACGCATCCATCCAGCCCTGGCCGAATTGCTGGGCACGCCAGCGTCTGGCGTGGTTCCCTCCCCGCTCAGCGAGGCGCTGGCTGCGTTCCGCGCGGCGCTTCGACTGGCGGCCGAGCCGGGTGCGGCACCAAGGCTCGTCGCCTCCCGTGCCGTGGTCGCCGCTGCACGGAGCGGTGAAGCGCTGGCGGCCTATGCTGCGAAGGCCGGTCGGCCGCTGGCCCTCGTGGAGGAGCCGGGCTTGCCCGACGCGGCCTGGCGTGTGGAGGATGGCCGCCGACGATGAATGCACCTCGACGCCAGCTCTGCCCGATCTGCCGCCGCCCGCTCAGCCCCGCACCCGAGGCAGCGCGGCTCCGGCCGTTCTGCAGCAAGCGCTGCGCTGACATCGACCTGCACCGCTGGCTCTCCGGTGGCTACCGCGTCGAGACCGACGAGACGACAGGCTCGACGGGGGATGACGGCGGCGATGAGCGCTGAACTCAAGCTCTGGTGCGGGGGGTGATGGACAGGTGCGGCGCGGTCTTGTATCACCGCCCGCCTCTGCTGGTGCCCAGGTAGCTCAGTTGGTAGAGCATGCGACTGAAAATCGCAGTGTCGCTGGTTCGATTCCGGCCCTGGGCACCATTTTATTCAAATGTCCCGGATCGAGCGCACCGGGTAGCGGTCCAGCGCGAAACGGGGAGCCGATCAGCCTGTCGCGTCATGAGGTTCTCCCGACCCATGACCTCATTCGCCACGGACGCGGGCTTGGCTGCCGTCGAGGCCGGCATGGCCCCGCCGCGCCGCCGCCGCAGCCCTGCCCCACAGCAGCGCGTAACCTGTCCGCCACCGACCGCGAAAGGATTGGGAACGTCCGGGAGCACGCGCATGGGTTCAGGGGTTGCCGGTGATCAATCGTCGCGTGGCTTTGCGCAACGCTCCGCCCCAGGCCCAGCAACAGCCGCTGTCTGGCCCAATGCCGCTTCGATTGAGAGGGACGGGGCGGCGCTCGCAGCGAAGGCTGCCTCGCAGCTTTGGTCGGCTGAGTGCGACATCGATTGGCGTCTCGCGCCGGTGCGGCCCTGGTGGCTGCCGCGGCGCAACCACGTGATGTTGGCCAGCCAGTTCCTGCATGGCGAACGGGCGGCACGATCGGCGTGCGAGGCTCTCCTACCGCTGCTGCCGGACGGCGCGCTGCGGCTTGCCCTGGCAACCCAGATCACGGACGAGGCACGGCATTGCGAGGCCTACGAACGCTATCTCGCTCGTCTCGGCGACATCAGCCCACGCCGGACGCTCCTGGCCGACGCGTTCAGCCGGATCGCCGACTGGAAGGGCCCAGCCGGGGGTCTGGTTCTCGCCACGCACGTGGTGCTGGAGAGCGAAGCGCTGGCAATCCAGCAGGACCTCGTGCGCGACTTTCCCTGCCCGATCCTCCAGCGCATCTGCCAGCTCGCCGGGCGTGACGAAAGTCGGCATCTCGCCCTGGGCCGCATTCTGCTGAAGGCAGCTGACCTGGCCGCCCGTCCGATCGATGAACGGCTGGCGCTGCATCATGCGTTGCATCGCTTGTGGCAGGACTGCGCACAGGCCGTCGTCGAGGACCACGGCGTGATCCTGTGGCGTGCTGTCCCACGCTCGCGGCTGGACGCCGGCTGGCGCCGCCTGCAGGTGACGTTCCGGCGGGTGGGGCTCATCGGCCACGGCGAGGCGCGGGCCTTCGGTGCCGCCGAGGCCGCGGTCCCTGCCGGATGATCTCGGTCGTCATCCCGGCATTGAACGAGGCCGCGCGGCTGCCGGGCTTGCTGGCGCAACTGCGCGCGGATGCACCGTTGCACGAAATCCTCGTCAGCGACGGCGGCAGCGTCGATGACACGGCTGCGGTCGCGGCTGCCAATGGCGCCCGTTGCATCGGTGGCACGCCCGGCCGTGGCGTGCAGCTGGCACGCGGGATTGCCGCATCGCGCGGCAGCGTCGTTCTGATGCTGCATGCCGATTCGCGCTTCCCGCATGGCGGCCTCGCCGCGATCGAGGCCGCCCTGTCGGCGCGGCCAGAGGCCCAGGGCGGCAATTTCCGCCTGCTGTTCGATGGCGATGATCCCTTCTCTCGCTGGCTAGAGGGGTTCTATGCGCGGCTGCGGCGGCACGGCGTTTATTACGGCGACAGCGGCATCTTCATCCGTCGTTCCGCCCTCGACGCGATCGGCGGGATCAGGCCGATCGCGCTGATGGAGGATTTCGATCTTGCCCGCCGCATGGAGCGTGCCGGCCCGACCGTCACCATAGCGCAACCCGCCCTGACCACGTCGTCGCGCCGTTTCGTCGGCCGCGGGCCACGGGCGATCGTGACGGGGTGGATAAGGCTGCACCTTCTGCATGCGCTCGGCGTGTCGCCCGATCAGCTCGCCCGGATCTACGATTCCGCTCGCGAGCGGGTGCGATGAGCACGCCGCGGCGGAGCCTGCCGGCGATGCTCGCGGCCCTCGCGATGCCACGTCCCGTGCACGCCGATACGACAGACCCGGCACGCGACCCCGCCGGGTGGCAGCGTCTCGACGTGCCGGGGCGCGCGCCGGTGCGGTTCTGCCTGCTGTCGGATGGGGTGGTCACGATCGACGCCGAACGCGCGGTCGGCTTCCTGCTGCGCCCGATCGCGCCGGGCGAAGTGCCGTCGCCCGGCTATCGCATGGTGTGGCGCTGGTGTGTCATGGCCACCCCGCCAGCCAGCGACGCGACGGCGATCGGCGCAGACGACCGACCGGCCAGCGTCCATCTGCTGTTCGCCGGCGCGGGAAGCGGCGGCGGGCTTGGTGCCGTGCTGCGGCGGGGCCTGAGACGCGGCCTGCTCGGCAGCGCCTTCTCCGGCCGCGCGCTGAGCTATGTGTGGGGCGGGCGGGCGCCAGCGGGAACCGTGATGCCCAACCCGCACCTCGCGCCTGACGGCATCCTCCTGGTCAGGAAGGGGCCTGACGCGCCGCTTGGCACCTGGTGTGACGAACGGGTGGACCCAGCTTCTGACTATCGCGCGGCGTTCGGCGATGCCGCACCGCCGCCGACGCACCTCGCGCTGTCAGCCGACACCGACGATCTCGGTGGGCGCGCCGCCGTCGCACTCCTGCCACCCCGGTTCGTGGCGGGCTGATCCCGCCGGGAGCCCGGGGGCGCTCGGCTCAGGCGAGCGTGCCGCGGATCGGGTAGTTCATCTCCTGGATGCGCTTCGCCCCACGCGCGATGCCGCCGAGGTCTGGGCGGGCGAAGGGCGCGTTGGAGATGTCGATCAGCTGCGCCTGGCCGGCGGGATTGATCAGGAACAGCCCGGGCTCGGCGAAGGGACGGTCGGTCTCCTGCGGCGAGCGCGGGTGCGAGATGTAGAGGCCCATCGCCTGCATCTGCGGCACGCTCAGCCCGTAGCCCAGCGGAAAGCGCCAGCCGAACTCGGCATGATCGGCCGCTGCCTTCTCCTCCGGATCGGCAGAGATGGCAGCGACCGCGACGCCGGCCGCGGCAAACTCATCGAGCAGTGAGTCGAGCGTGCCGAGATAGGGCTTGCAGAGCGGGCAGTGCTTGCCGCGATAGACCACGAGCAGCCGCCAGCCCTGCATCGTGGCGGGCGCGATCTCGCCGCCGCCCAGGCGCGGCACCGCGATGGCCGGGAATGCCTCGCCCGCGGCGAGCTTCGTCGATTGGGTCATGGTCGGCTCTCTCCCGTTCATGGTGATGTCGCGTCCTGATCCCGCCTGACACGCCGATGGGCGGACGAGGAGCATCGCCTCGCTCGCATCGTGCACGCCGGGTCTCCGTGCGCGTCCGCCGGTGCCGCGCCGGGTGATGTGGTCGCGGGCGTGCTCATGCGCCGAAGCAAGGGCTGCGCCGCGCCATGCCGCCGTGCAGGTCGAGCAGGCGTTCGCGCCAGACCAGCACGACGTCGCCCTCCTCCAGCAGCGACAGCGGGCTCGTGCTGCGCGCCCACATGAAGCTGCCGAACACGATGTAGTCGGCGTAGTCGGGCGCATCGCCGCCGAGGAATGGCCCGTGGGCGAGCGCCAGGCGCAACGGCTGCAGCGTGGCGCGGAAGGCCGGCAGCTTCTGCTCGCGGTCGGCGGTGACCTGGTCGAGCGTCATGCCGAACCGCTTCTCGCGGCTTGCCACGAAATAGCTCCGCTCCGCCTCGCGCAGCAGGGGCGGGATGTCGGAGACGATCAGCCGCGCGATGCCGGGCTGAAGAACCGCATCGTTCCACGCCGCGACGAAGCGATAGGGCTCTGGCCGCCCATGCAGCAGGCTCGGCCGGTCGGGATAGGCCTCGTCGAGGTAGCGCGCGATGGTCCAGGAATCGGCCACCGTCCGGTCGCCGTCCACCAGCACGGGCACCTTGGCATGCTGCGCGAAGGCGAGGCGGTCCGTCTCGGTGAAGCGCCAGGGGATGCTCTCGAAGTCGAGGCCCTTGTGCGCCAGTGCCATGCGGCTGCGCCAGCAGAACGGGCTGAACACGCGGTCCGGGTCGGCACCGCAGAGTTCGTAGAGGTGACGTGCCACGGTATCAGCGCCCCTTCACTGTCGTTGCGGTCTGGCCGAACAGCAGCGCTGCCGAGGCGGCGGTCACGGTCGGTTCCGTATTGACCTCGGTGGCGCGCGCATAGGCACGCGCCGTCGCTGGCCGCGCCGCGATGGCTGCGAACCACCGCGCGATGTGCGGGAAGTCGGCGAGGTCCTGGCCCTGGCGTGCGTGCGGCACGACCCATGGGTAGCAGGCCATGTCGGCGATCGAGTAGTCGGGGCCGGCGATGAACGCACGGTCGGACAGGCGCTTGTCGAGCACGCCGTACAGGCGCCCTGTTTCGTTCACGTACCGATTGATCGCGTAAGCGATCGGCTCGGGCGCGTAGTGCGCGAAATGGTGGTTCTGCCCGGCCATCGGGCCAAGCCCGCCCATCTGCCAGAACAGCCATTGCAGCACCTCCGCCTGCCCGCGGATGTCGGTAGGATGCGGCATGAAGCGGCCGGTCTTCGCCGCGAGGTAGAGCAGGATGGCGCCGCTCTCGAACAGCGGCACGGGCGCGCCGCCATCGGCCGGGGCATGATCGACGATGGCAGGGATCCGGTTGTTCGGCGCGATGGCGAGGAACTCGGGCTTGAACTGGTCGCCCCGCGAGATGTTCACCGGGATGATGCGGTAGGCGAGCTCCGCCTCCTCGAGGAACATCGTGACCTTGTGGCCATTGGGCGTGGTCCAGTAGTGCAGGTCGATCATGCGCGGTGCTCCGGGGCGGGGGGATCGAGGAGGGCAAGGGCCTGGCGCGCGGCACCGCGCAGCAGCGCGGCATCGGCCCTGGCGCGGGACAGCACGCGCAGGCCCATCACCGTGCACAGCAGAAGCCGCGAGAGGTCGTGCGCCGATGGCTGCGGCGCGATCGTGCCGTCGCGCTGGCCGGCCAGCACGCAGCGGCGGAAGAAGCCCTCCAGCTCGGCCAGCCGGGCCGCCACGACGGCGCCGATCGCCTGATCGTGCGGGCCGACTTCCAGCGCGGAATTGACCAGCAGGCACCCGCGCGGATCAGCCAGCGATCGCGTGACGATCTCGTTCAGGAAACAGGTGATCGCCGCGTGCGGTGGGCGTTCTCGCTCCAGCCGCGCGATCCTCTCCCGCATGTTCCGATCGAGGTAGCGATCGAGGCAGCGGGTGAACAGCGCATGCTTGTCGCCGAACGCGTTGTAGAGGCTCGCCGGCACCAACCCCATCGACCGGCCGAGGTCGCGCACCGACGTTCCGGCATAGCCATGCTGCCAGAACTGATCGGTGGCGGCGTCAAGCACCGCGATCTCGTCGAACGCACGCGGGCGCGCCATGCGGCCGCATCCCCTCGGCTGGAGGCATCACTTGTTTTAGAGCGACTGTTATAGAACATCCACAAGGCGTGGCAAGAGGCCGATCTCCTCATGTCAGGCGCGGGTTGCCTTCGCTATTGCAACGGCTGCGGCGCGCCACCCACCGCCCGTGATCGGCGGAGCGGATCGCAGCGTTCCGGAAACGGCGCGATGATGGAGATCGACGCCCTCAGCGCCGCGCCGTCACGATGGTCGTGCAGGCGCTCTCGAGCTTCGGCAGGTCACGCTGCGGCGCCATGCGGATCCGCAGCCGCCGGTCATCGCCGCGCACCACCGGGCAATAGGGGTCCGGCTCGTCCAGCGCCTCCATCAGCCGCCGGCGCCCCGCGCAGCCGCCGCCGCAGGTGGCGCGGTGCGCGCAGGGCTCGCAGGCAGGCGGCACCGATCGCGCGGCGACGAAGGGCGCGCTCTCCACGATCGCCTCTCCGGCACCGAGCAGCAAATCGAGCGGCGCGCCGCCGCCCGGCCAGTAGACGCAAGGCTGCACCGTGGCGCGCGGCGTCACCCGCACCGTCGCCACGCCGCAGCCGCCCTGGCGCGGCGGCAGCCCCGCCATGGCGCGCACCAGCGGCTCTCCCACGGCGATTGCGTCGGTCTCGGCGAACAGCCTGGCGAAGCCGTCCCAGTATTCGTCATAGGTGAGCGCGTAGCTGTCGCTGCGCACCGACTGGTACACGTTGAGGCGCAGCGGCGCGTCGAATGCGGCAGCGACCTCGGCGATCTCGGCGAGGCGCAGGTGGTTGCTGCGCATCATGACCGCGATGATCGTGACGCCAACGCCCATTTCCCGGCAGCGGCGCGCCTGGCGCTGGATCAGGTCCCAATTGCCGTCCCCGCGCTGGGCGTCCTGCTCCTCGCGTGTCGGGTAGTCGAGCGAGAATTCCACGTCGGCGAAGCTGCGCAGCTCGGCATCATCCAGCACCTCGATCGAATGGCCGTTGGAGGTGATGGTGAGCTTGACCGGCTGGCTGCGGAAATAGCCGAGCATGTCCCGGAACTCCGGGTGCATGCCGTTCTCGCCGGTGCCGAGGTTGACCGAGCGCACCGGCAGCCGGTCAAGCACCGACCGCACCTGGTCGAGGCCCAGGCGATCGGTCCGCGTCGGGTCGCGGTAGCAGAAGGCGCAGGCGAGGTTGCACTCGTTGGTCAGCCCGAGCCCGAGGGCGAAGCGCCGCTCCGTGGCGACCTGTCCCTCAACGGTCATGGTGTGCGCTCCCCGCCACGGCTACGCTTCGACGATGCATCCAACGTCCCCCTCCGCTCTGCCCACGCCGAGCTCCCCCGATCCTCGCATGCCCGAGGCCGTGCCGGCGACCCTCCAGCCCGACCAGGACGCCGCCCGCTGGGACCGGCATGCCGAAGCCTACGAAGCCGTGTTCGAAGGCCTCACCGATGCCTTCGCAACCGCAGCGCTCGATCTGCTCGAACCGCTCCGCGACGCGCGCCTGCTCGACCTCGCCGCCGGTGCGGGCGGCGCGGCCTTGCAGGCGGCCGCGCGCGGCGCCCACGTCACTGCATTCGATGCATCGGCCGCCATGGTTACACGCATCCGGCACCGTGGTGCCGGGGCTGCGATCCTGGCCGAGCAGGTTGATGCCCGGCTGCCCCTGCCGCGGCCGGATGGCGCCTTCGACCTGGCGCTGTCGTGCTTCGGCGTCGTGCTCCTGCCAGACCCCGTCCCGGCCTTGCGGGAGCTGCATCGGGTGCTGCGGCCCGGTGGGGTTCTGGCCGTGGTGACCTGGACCGAGCCTGGCCGCTACGAGCTCGCCGCGAGGCTCCGGTCAGCGGTCGAACGGGTCAGCGGGGCCCCGCCGCCGGCAGGGCCGATCCCAGCGCAACTCCGCTACACCGAGCCGGCGGCGCTGGTGGCGCTGCTCGACGCAGGCGGGTTCGGCGCCGCCAGGGTCATGCGGGTGGAGGCGACGCTGCACGCCGCCTCGGCCCGCGCGCTCGCCGCCGCGCTCGACTTCGCGCCGGGAATGGCAGCGCTGCTCGATGGCCTCGGACCCGACCGCACGGCGGTGGAAGCGGCCTTCGCCGAGGCGCTCGAGGCCGACCAGGGCGTCGGGCCGGTCGCGCTTGGCGCGGTCGCGCAGATCGGCGTCGCGATGCGGACGTAACCTTTCGTCGGGCGCTGGCGAAACCTTTCGATAATCGGGAGACAAGCATGCACAGCCGACGCCCCCTGCTCGCCCTGCTCGCCGGCAGCGCCATCGCACGCCCGGCGCTGGCGCCGCCAGCTGTGGCCCAGGCGCCGGCCCGCCTGGTGTTCACCGCAATCCCCGACCAGGACGAGACGCGCCTGGTCGAGCGTTTCCGGAGGGTCGTCGGCTATCTCGAGCGCGCGCTCGGCGTGCCGGTCCAGTATGCGGCGGTGAAGAGCTATGCGGCCGCGGTCACCGCCTTCACCAACAACCAGGTGCAGCTCGCCTGGTTCGGCGGGCTGACCAGCAGCCAGGCGCGCCGCGCCGTGCCGGGTGCCGAGGCGATCGTGCAGGGGGCCGAGGATGCGGCGTTCTTCAGCTACTTCATCGCCAATACCAGCACCGGGCTTGCCCGGTCTGACGCCTTCCCCGCGGGCATCGCCGGGCGAAGCTTCACCTTCGGCTCGCGCGCCTCGACCTCGGGGCGGGTGATGCCGGAACACTTCATCCGCCAGAATCTCGGCCGCGCGCCCGACCAGGTGTTCTCCCGCGTCGGCTTCTCGGGCGATCATTCGCGCACCATCCAGGTGGTGCAGTCCGGCGCCTTCGAGGTCGGCGCCGTCGACTTCACCGTCTTCGACCTCGAGAGCCGGCTCGGGCGGGTGGACCCGGCGAAGGTGCAGTTCATCTGGCAGACGCCGCGCTTCCCAAATTACAACTGGACCATCCGCGGCGACGTCGACCAGCGGTTCGGGCCTGGGTTCAAGGAGCGGGTCAGGGCAGCGCTGCTCGCCATCGAGGATCCGGCGATCCTCGAGATCTTCCCGCGCTCGCGGTTCATCCCGACATCCAACGCGGAATACGCCCCGATGGAAGCCGCCGCGCGGGCCCTCGGGGTGCTCGACTGAGCATGCCGGCACCGCTGCTCGACCTGCGGGACGCCACGGCGGGCTATGCCGGGCGGGCGGTGCTGCACGGGCTCGACCTGACCCTGCGCGCGGGCGAACACGTCGCCGTGCTCGGGCGGTCAGGCGCGGGCAAGTCGACCCTGCTGAGCCTGCTGCATGAGCGCCTGAGCGACCGCGCGGCGCTGATCCCGCAGGCGGCCGCGCTGGTCGGGACGCTCAGCGTGTTCCACAACGTCTACATGGGCCGGCTTGACCGTCATTCCGCCTGGCGCAACCTGCGGATGCTGGCTTTCCCCGTGCGCGCGGAAGTGGATGCGGTGCGCGGCGTCCTCGGCGGCGTGGGGATGGAGGAGTATGTGTTCCGCCGCGCCGGCGCGCTCTCGGGCGGGCAGCAGCAGCGCGTTTCGGTGGCGCGCGCACTCTACAACGGCCGGCCGGTGGTGATCGGTGACGAGCCTGTCTCGTCGCTCGACCGGCTCCAGGGTGCCGAGGTGCTGCGCCGCCTCGCCGCGCGGCACGAGACGATGGTGCTGGCGATGCACGACATCGGCCTCGCCCTCGCCCATGCGCACCGCATCCTGGTGCTCGATGACGGGCGCATCGTGCTCGACGCGCCGGCCGAGAGCCTGACGGTCGGCGACCTGCTGCCGTTCTATGGCTGAGCCGGCACGCCTCGGCTACGCCAGCGCGACACGCTGGTTCCTGCTGGCGGCGGTCGTCTCGCTGGTGGCAGCCGACATGGCGGTGGCAGCGCTCGATCCCTGGGCGGAGATGCGCCGGCTGCTCGCCGGCATCCTGTGGCCCGACTGGGCCGCCGTGGCGGGGCGCAGCGTGGTGCTGACGGTCGCGTTCGCGGTGCTGGGCGTCTCTCTCGGAGCCAGCGCGGGCCTGCTCTTGTCGCTCGTGTTCCACCGGTTCGGCGCGGTCCGCGCGCTGGCCGCGGCGCTGCGCTCGGTGCATGAGCTGTTCTGGGCGCTGCTGCTGATGCAGGTGGTGGGGATCTCGCCGGCCACCGGCATCCTCGCCATCGCCATCCCCTATGCCGGCATCTTCGCCAAGGTGTTCTCCGAGATCATCGAGGAGGCAGACCTCAGCGCCGACCGGGTGTTGCCCGCCGGCACGGGCGTCGTCTCGCGCTTCGCCTATGCGCGCATCCCGGTGCTGGCCGGGCCGTTCGGCACCTACCTGTTGTATCGCCTCGAATGCGGCATGCGCTCCACCCTGGTGCTCGGCTTCATCGGCCTGCCGACCATGGGGTTCGAGCTCGAGAGCTATTTCCGCCAGGGACGCTACGCGGAAGCCGCCGCCTTCGTCGCGGTGTTCTACGCGCTGATCGGCTCACGCCGGCTGTGGGTGCGGCCGGCGACGCTGCCCTTCCTCATCCTCGGCAGCATCCTGGCGCTCGGCTGGCTGACCGAGCCGCTGCTGGGCGACAGCCTGTGGCAGAACCTCGCGCGCTTCCTCGGCAACGACATCGTGCCGCGGCCGCTGCGCGGGGCCGATCTCGCCGCACCTTCCACCTGGAGCGCCCTGCTGGCCTGGCTGCTGCCGATCCTGCGTGACCAGGCGCTGCCGGGGCTGGTCAACACGCTGGTGCTCTCCCAGGTCGCGCTGGTGGCGAGCGGCATGCTCGCACTGGTGCTGTTCCCGCTGGTGTGCCGCCGCTTCGCCGGCGCCGCCGGCCGGCCGCTCGGGCGCGTGCTGCTCGTGGTGATGCGCTCGACCCCGGAATACATGCTGGCCTACGTCCTGCTGCAGACGCTTGGCCCCTCGATGCTGCCGGCCGCGATTGCGCTCGCGCTGCACAATGGCGGCATCATCGGCTACCTGCTCGGCCGCCACGCCGATGCATTGACCTACCGGGCGGATGCGCCGCACGGGCTGAACCTGTACCTGTACGAAACCGTGCCGCGGCTCTACGGCCAGTTCCTGGCCTATGCGCTCTACCGATGGGAGATCATCGTGCGGGAAAGCGCCATCTTCGGCATCCTTGGCGTGCTGACACTCGGCTATCACATCGATGCCGCGATCGCCGAGCTCCGGCTCGACACCGCCGTGGTGCTGATCGTCGTCACCGGCCTGCTCTCGCTCGGCATCGATGCGCTGTCGCGGACCTTGCGCCGCGGGCTCAGGATCGAGGATCGGCCGGTGCGCCTTTCGGTCGCGACGGTCGCCGTGAAAGGAGCGCGCGCATGCGCATGAATGCTGGCCCGGTGGTGAAGGACGTGGTGCTGGTCGGCGCCGGCCATGCGCATGTCGCGGTGTTGCGGAACTTCGGCATGACGCCGCTGCCCGGCGTGCGCCTCACCCTGATCACGCGCGAGGTCGACACGCCCTATTCCGGCATGCTGCCCGGCCACATCGCCGGCCACTACGCCGCGGACGAGATCCATATCGACACCGGCCCGCTGGCGCGCTTCGCCGGCGCGCGGCTCTACCAGGACGAGGTGGTCGGCCTCGATGTCGCGGGCCGTCGCGTGATCTGCCGTGACCGGCCGCCCGTGCCCTACGATATCGTCTCGCTCGACATCGGCTCGCGCCCCAACACCGCCGACATTCCCGGCGCGGCCGAGCATGCACTGCCGGTCAAGCCGATCGATGGCTTCCTGCCGCGCTTCGCTGCGCTGCGCGCGCGCGTGCTGGCGGGAACCTCACGCCATGTGCTGCTTGTCGGCGCCGGTGCGGGCGGGGTGGAACTGCTGCTCGCCACCGAGCACCGGCTGCGGCGCGAGGTGGCAGACCCGGCCGCGCTCCGCTTCACGCTCGTCGCCGGCAGCGGTGGCGTTCTGCCAGGCTTCCCGGCAGCCTTGCGCGCCCGGTTCCGCGCCGTGCTCGCCGCGCGCGGCATCGCGGTGGAGGCGGGAGCGCGCGTTGCTGCGGTGGAGGCTGGCGCGATCACCCTGTCCGACGGCCGCCGGATCGCGGCAGACGAGATCCTGTGGACGACGCAGGCGGCACCCGCGGCCTGGCTTGCCGAGACAGGGCTCGCCCTCGACGAACGTGGCTTCCTCCGCGTCGATGCGATGCTGCGCGCGACAGGGCGGGAGGATGTATTCGCCGCCGGCGACACCATCGCCTTCGATCCCGCGCCGATCCCGCGCTCCGGCGTCTATGCGGTGCGTGCCGGCCCTGTTCTCGCCGACAACATCCGCGCCACGCTGACCGGCGGGGCACTCCGCCCCTACAGGCCGCAGCGCGACGCGCTCTACCTCATCTCGACCGGTGACCCGCACGCGGTCGGCACCCGCAACGGCCTCGTCCTCGGCGGCAGGTGGGTCTGGCGGTGGAAGGACTGGATCGATCGCCGCTTCATGCGTCGCTTCCGCGACCTTCCGGCGATGCCGGGGGCTGCTTCCGGGCCCGCCGCCGGGCCTGCCTCGCCGCTCGCCGACAAGGCAGCACTGCGTGACATCTCGGCGATCGCGATGCGCTGCGGCGGCTGCGGCGCCAAGGTGGGCGCGACCGTGCTGTCGCGTGCGCTGGGCGCCATCGCGCCCTTCCCGCGCCCGGAGGTGCTGGTCGGCCTCGCCGCGCCGGACGATGCGGCGGTGGTCGATACCGGCGGGCCGCGGCTGTCGGTGCAGACGGTCGACTACTTCCGCGCCATCGTCGACGACCCGTGGCGCTTCGGCATGATCGCGGCGAACCACGCGCTTGGCGACATCTACGCCATGGGCGGCGAGCCGCAGACAGCGCTCGCAATCGCCACCGTTCCCTATGGGCTGGAAGCCAAGGTCGAGGCCGATCTGTCGGCCATGATGGACGGCGCCAACGCGGTGCTGCGCGAGGCCGGCTGCGCGCTGGTCGGCGGCCATACCAGCGAGGGCGCTGAACTCTCGCTTGGCTTCGCCGTCAACGGGCTGGTCGCGCGCGACGCCTTCCTGCGCAAGGGCGGGCTCAGGCCCGGCGATGCGCTGGTGCTGACCAAGCCGATCGGTACCGGAACGTTGCTTGCCGCCGACATGCGCGGACTGGCGCGCGCCCGCTGGGTGCAGGCGGCGATCAGGCACATGTGCGTCTCGAACCGCCGCGCCGCCGAGGTGCTCGCACACCACGACGTCAGTGCCGCGACCGACGTGACCGGCTTCGGCCTGCTCGGCCATCTCGTCGAGATGACGCGCGCGAGCGAGGTGGATGCGCGCCTCATCCTCGACCGCATCCCAGTGCTGGACGGCGCGCGGGAAAGCGTCGGGCGCGGGGTGTTCTCCTCGTTGCAGCCGCAGAACGTACGGCTGCGCCGCGCCGTGCGCGACCTCGACCGCGCGCAGGCGCTCTCCGACTACCCGCTGCTGTTCGACCCGCAGACCGCCGGCGGGCTGCTCGCGAGCGTGCCCGCCGCGCGCGCCGAGGCCTGCATCGCCGCACTGCACGAAGCGGGATACGCGGCCGCTTCGGTGATCGGCCATGTGCTGGCGCGCTCCGACGCGCTGGAGCCGATCGTGCTGGTGCCGAGCGAGCCCGCTGCCAGGCCGGCCGCGCGCGAGGCCGTGCCCGCATGACCTCACCGCTGCTCGACGCGAAGGATTTCGGCGCACCATCCGTATTCCAGCCGGCGGCGCTGCTGCGCGAGGCACGGCGGCAGAAGACCCTGCCCGAGATTGCCGTGCCGCCCGCCTGCCTGCTCGACCCGGACGGCGACATCGTAGCGCACCTGCTACGCACGGGGCGGGCGCGGCCGCATCCGGGCTGGGCCTGCTACCATACCGACCTGTTCACCTTCGATCTCCCCGGCGTCGCGCACCCGGTCGGCGTGATCGGGCGCGCGGTCGGCGCTCCCTTCGCGGTGCTGCTGGCCGAGCAGCTCTTTGCCAGCGGCTGCGCCACGCTGCTCAGCATCACGTCGTCAGGCCGTATCGCCAAGGATCTGCCCGCCGCACCGCATTTCCTGCTGATCGATCGTGCGCTGCGCGACGAGGGCACCAGCCACCACTACCTGCCGCCCAGCGCCTTCGCCGCCATGCCGGAACCCGCGCTGATCGAGGCGGCCGCCGTGCGCTTGGCCGCAGAGGCGCCGGGGATCACCGTGCTCCGCGGCGCGACATGGACGACCGACGCGCCGTTCCGCGAGACGGCAGCGGCGATCGCCACCGCGCGCGCCGCAGGCTGCCTAGCGGTCGAGATGGAAGCCGCTGCCCTCTACGCGTTCGCCACCGCCACGCGCCGCCGTGTCCTGTGCGTCGCTCACGTAACGAATGCCATGGGTCAGGACGAAGGAGATTTCGAGAAGGGCGAGGCGGACGGTGCGGCCGATGCGCTGCAATTGTTGTCGGTGTTGATCCGCACGGTCTTGCCATTGGCTGAGAACGGTACCTTGCCTGCCAACAGGGAGTGACTTCCGATGCGGACCAACCCCTTCACCGACACGTTCCAGTTCCTGATCGGCCAACAGCCCGACCAGCTGACCCTCGGCCTCTTCGGCTGGGTCTTCCTCGCGCTGTTCTGGGCTCTGCTGATCGGCAGCGTCGTGATCGCCGTGCGCAACTGGCAGGCCGATCCGGCGCAGCGCAGCGCGGCGCATCTCTGGACCTGGGTGGCGCGCACCATGATGGGAGCGATGTGGTTCCAGGGCGCGCTGTGGAAGCTGCCCTTTCCGCAATCGCCCGGCTTCTTCCACTGGACCAGTCAGATCGCCGAGCACGCAGCCTTCGGCTGGCACCGCGCTCTGGCAAGCGAGGTGATGCTGCCGCTGCTGCCGCTGTTCCAGGCGGTCGCTTTCTTCGGCGAGATGTTCTTCGCGATCAGCCTGATGCTCGGCCTCGCCGTCCGGCTGTCGAGCCTGCTGGCGATCGGCTTCGTGGTGCAACTCTGGCTCGGCCTCTACCGCGTCAGTTTCGAGTGGCCGTGGCTGTTCTGGTTCATGATCTTCACGCTCGGCTGGTTCATCGTGCACCGGGCGGGGCGCAGCCTTGGGCTCGATGCAGTGCTGCTGCGCGAGCGGCGCCTCTCGCCGCCGCTCGCACGCTGGCACGCGCTGGTCTCGTAGGGCCCGGTCAGCCGCGCCGCAGCGCGGCGGCCAGGCGCAGGAAGGTGGTGGCGATGCTCCAGCTCGCCGCCGCCACCGCGCGCGGATTGCCCGACACCTTCGAGACGCCACCGAACCGCCGCCGCTGCCCCACCGCGACCTCCTCGGAAGCAATGCCCGCCGCGGCGACGCGCATCAGCATCTCGAGGTTCCAGCCATAGGTCTCCTCGCGCATGCCGAGGCGCGCGAGCGCGTCACGGCGGATCGCGCGGAAGGGCGACATATCGGAGAAGCGCGCGCCATAGAACAGCCTCAGCAGCACCTGCGCGATGCGCCCGGCGGCCACCTGCTGGGGGGAGAGCGCGCCCGGTTCGCGTTCGCCCTTCACACGCGTGCCGTGCACGAAGTCGGCGCGGCCGGCCAGGATCGGCGTCAGCACATCGGGGATGCGTTCCGGCGGGTCACTGCCATCGCCATCGAGGAACAGCACGATCGCGGCATCCGGCGGCAGCGCGGCGATCCCCGATTGCACCGCGCGGCCGTAGCCGCGCCGCGTCTCCTCCACCACGGTCGCACCCGCCATGCGCGCCCGCGCCACGGTGGCATCGCGCGACCCGCCGTCCACCACGATCACGGTCGCGACCCCTTGCGCGCGCACCCCTGCCACCACCTGCCCGATCGCCGCTTCCTCATCCAGGCAGGGGATGATCGCGGCGACCGCGCCCATTTCAGGGCCCGTCAGAGGCTCCACCGCATCCCGCATCCCGCGCAGCTGCCGGGTGGTGTGTCGGAGAGGAGTGCGGTGCGGAAATCCTGGTAGGCCGCGCCGTTCCAGATCTCGCTGAGCGTCTGCTGCGTGGCGTCGCCCAGCGTGTAGTTCTCGTAGCCGCGCTGCGAGAACGGCGCGATGCAGCAGGGCAGCGCGCGGCCATTGGCGGTGAAGTACATCACCGACCACGGGCGCCGGCACAGCGACCATGGATTGGCGTCGGCCTCGCGCTTCAGGCTCATGCCCGGCTCGCTCGCGGCACCGGAGGCGCTGAAGTGCATGCCGAGCGCGGCCGCGACGTGAGCGGCCTCGTCGAGATGCACCGCCTCCTCGCGCGACATGCGCTCGAACAACGCCTGGTCGGGGCGGGCATGGCCGATCGCGTCGTCCTCGAAGAACACCAGCCGCTGCAGGTAGACCTCCTTCACCCCGGCCTCGTGCGCGACACGCACGAAGGCGGGCAGCTGCTCGATCGTCTCGCGCAGGCCCGTCAGCCACATCGAGACGCGCGGCTTCTCCAGCCCCTCGCGCGCCTGCATCTCGGTGAAGGCGCGCACGTTGCGCAGGATGCGCGCGAAGAAATCCTTGCCGCGGACCTCCCGGTACGTCGCGGCGTCGGCGGCATCGAGCGAGACACGAAGCTCGTCGAGCCCGGCCTCGGCGAGGTCGCGGCCCTTGCGCGGGGTCAGCAGCGTTCCGTTGGTGTTGAACAGCACATAGGCGCCGCGGTCCTTCAGGTAGCGCACCTGGCGCGGCAGGTCCTTCACCAGCATCGGCTCGCCGACGCCGTGCAGCACCACGCGGGCGATGTTCGGCACCTGGTCGACGATGCCGGTGAACATCTCCCAGCTCATGTCCGCCGGCGGCTCGAGCTCCTCATAGGTGCGCGGGCAGGTGGTGCAGAGGAGGTTGCAGCGGTTCGTCGTCTCGAGGTAGAGGCAGACGGGCGGGGCCTTTGCGACCGGCCCGTCGGGGCTGACCGCCTCGTGGTAGCGGCGCGGGTCGATGCGTGGCGGTTCGGCCACGGACGTGTTCGTCTGACCGGTGCTCATGGCGTGGCTCCTGAGGTGGCAAGCGTGTGGGCCGCACGGCGCCGGCGCAGCGCGAGCGGTAGTGTCGCAAGGATGGCGAGGTGCAGCGCCGTGTCGCGCAGCATGAAGTCCACCTCGAAGCCCTCGTCGATCACGTCGTAGAGCACGAAGGCACCGATCGTCGCCGCCCAGCCGGGAGCGAAGCCGGTCAGCGCCACGAAGGGCAGCAGGATCAACCAGTACCAGGGATAGTCCGGCGAGAGCAGGAAGACGAAGGCGAAGACCGCCCAGCAGAGGCGCGTCAGCACGGCCTCGGGCGTGCGGTCGGTGTGCAGCGCGACACGCAGCGCCAGCGCACCGACGATGCCGACCGCGAGCGCGAGATAGATCGGCGTCGCAAGGCGCAGAGGACCGAGCTGTGCCTTCAGCAGGGAGACCATCCAGAAGCCCTCGGCGGTGGCGATGCGTTCCTCGCCCAGATATCCCGGCAGGAAACCGAGCACGCCGGAGCCCACCGAGAGATACGGAAGGTACAGTGCCACCGCGACGGCGATGGCGAGAGCCGGCGCGCGCCAGTCCCAGGCGCGCCAGGTGACGGCCAGCGCGATCGCCGCCGGCGGCTTGACCAGCGCCGCAACCGCCAGCACCGCCGCCGCCAGCAGCCGCCGTCCCGCGACCAGCGCGATCCAGATCCCGCTCATCATCATCGCGATCATTGCCGCATCGAGATGGCCGCTGCCGGCGATCTCCCACACCGCCAGCGGATGCCACGCATAGGCCAGCACGCGCACGGCCGGCTGCCTGATACGCCGCAGAAGATCGAACAGCACCGCGACGATCACCACCTCGCACAGCACGAAGGCAAGACGCATCGCGAGCAGCGTGTCGCTGATCCGCGCGACCAGCTGGAACAGCATCTGCGCCGCTGGCGGATAGATGGTCGGCGCATAATCGGCGCGGTTGATGTTCGGGAAGATCGCCGCGTCGCGCAGCGCCTCCAGCGCGGGGTCGGTCGGAATGTAGCGATACGGGTTGATGCCGGCCGCCTGCACGCGGCCATCCCAGACATAGCGATAGGCGTCGGTCGACAGATGCGGATCGACCGGCAGCACGACGAGCCGCAACGCCACCGCGACGACGGCGATCACCGCCAGCGCCGGCCCCGGCGGGCAGCGCAGCGCGAGGCGCAGCGCCAGCAACACCATGAGCCCCTGTGCGACCGCAAGTGCCGAGAAGGCGATGTCGCCGATGCCGAGATGCAACGATTGGCCGACCCACGTCGTCGCGACCAGGACCAGCCCGATCGCGGCAAGCAGGGCGAGGGAGCGGGACGGCGTCACGCCGCCCGGCCGCCGCTGCCGGCGGCAAGCAACGCGCGCGTGTGCCGCGGCTCCGCGCCGACGATGCCGGGCGCGGCGAAGGCAGGCTGCGTCCCGGCGAGTTCCGCTTCCAGGACGCCGAGGGTCTCGGCGTCGTCCACGTCGTACCAGGTCGGCAGCAGGACGACCGGCAGGCTGATCTCGGCCGCCCGCTCCCGGCTCTCTGCCAGAACCGTCGGCGTGCTCCAGGCGATGTCCTCGAACAGGCGGGCATGCGACCGCTTCAGCCCGATGAGGTAATAGCCGCCATCGCTCGCCGGGCCGAACACCGCACGGTCGCCCGGCGCGCGCAACGCCGCGACCGCCTGCTCGACCAGGCCGGCCGGTAGGGTCGGACTATCGGCGTTCACTACCAGGGCGCAATCATGACCCTCCGCCAGGAAGGCGGTAGTGCTTGCGTGCAGCACCTCGCCGATCGTCGCGGCCTGCTGGAAGTGCAGGCGCCAGAGTGGCGGCAGCAGGGGCCGCAGCGCATCCTCCGACCCGGCGGGGCTGTAGATCGCGATCCGGCTGCCGCCGATCGCGGGCGCGAGTGCGTCGAGCGTGGCGGCGATGTCGCGGATGAAGCAGGCCGAGAGCGCCGCCACCCTGTCCGCGCCGAGCACAGGACGCAGGCGCGACTTCCCACCGCCGACACCCGGCGTCTTGCAGACGATCGCAACTGCTGCGCCCTTACCCATCCGGGAGCCCCTCTCCGCCAACTCCCCGTTCGCCGGGGGGGCGCCAAAGGTTACACTCCACCGATCGGCGGTGCAGGTCGTTTTGGTGACACGGCGGCCGTGTCGGGCAGGCCCCGGCAAGGAAGGGGGCGCGCAATTTTTGGCAACACAGCATCACGAACCAGCGCCCTCACCTGCCACGGGCATGCGACGGCTCTTCCTGCTCCGCCACGGGGAGGCAGCACCCGCTGCGCAGGACGGCCCCAGCGCAGACCCATGGGTAGCGCCGCTGACGCCGCGCGGGCGCGCGCAGGTCGCCGACCTTGCCGAGGCCCTGGCGGCGCTCAGCCTCGACCTCATCGTCACCTCGACGGTGCCGCGCGCATTGGAGACGGCCGCGATCCTGGCCCATCGCACCGCCCTGACACCCATCGCGGATGATGGCCTCGACGAACTCCGCCCCGGCCGGGTGGTGGCAGGACCGCCGGAGGCGGTGCGGATGGCCGTGCGTCAGGCCTATCGCGATGCCGGGCAGCCGGGCGCCCGCTTCCTCGACGGCGAGGCCTTCGCAGCCTTCGGCCTACGGGTCGACCAGGCGCTGGCCCGCATCCTCTCGCGGCCGGGCTGGAGCCGGGCAGCCGTGGTCACGCACGAGCCTGCGCTGCGCTATGTGCTCGCGCGCTGCCACGGCCTCGGCCTCGCTGGCCTCGATGCCTTCGAGGCAGCGAATGCCTCGGTCACTGTCCTCGATTGCTCGCCCGGAGTGATCGCCTGGGACGCAGCCGCACTTCGGCTGGCGAATGGCACGGGAGACGAAGCCACGCGACTGAAGTGACGGCACTGGCCAGGGACGTATCGCCAGCAGGGCTTGGTATCTGCGTTGGCATGCGTTCGACCTGCGCAGTTTTGTGCTCGCCATTCAAAAGCATGGCGCAGATGTGCGATTCCGGCCCTGACACCATTTCCCCTGGCGCGATGCCCGCCAACCCATCGCGCCGGTGCGATTTCGCTCCGCCCAACCGCACCATTCTGCCTCTGGAATAACGCACTTTACCTGCGTGGTGCGTCCGATCAGCGCGCGACTGATCGAAGGTCAGACTGGCGGACGGGCCACGCTGCAAAGGCAACGGGCCACCGCTGCAAAAGCATAGGCCGTCGGCGGCGCACGCCCGAGCCTCTCCGCCCATGTGCCGCAGCCGCCGGTTCAAATGATGCCAGGCCCCAGCGACCTCACGCGCTTCATCCACACCGAGGCGCTGGATCAAGCGCCGCTGCGGCAGGCGATCAGCGGCACGAACCTTGTCCACCCGGGGGCGCGGCATCCAGAGTCGCATCAGGTTGAACCGGCGCGCTGGCGCTCTGCGTTCGTTCCGCGATCATTCCGGAAGTCAATCGCGGCTGGGCGAAATTCCATCCCACGACAATCAGACCACGCCTCACCGACCTTCGAGCCATCGCCACGCCGCCAGCGAATGCGTACGGAGGACGTGCAGCACCTCGTCGACCCGCACGCCTTCGTCGATGCCGGCCATGCCTTCCGGAGAGGGCCCGTACACGAAGGCCGGAACGCCGCGCCGCCGCCAGAATCGGCAATCGGTGCCGCCCAGCGAAATCACTGCCGCGGGGCGTGCGCCCATCAGCTCCTCCGCCGTGTCCTGCAGGATGCCGAGCATGGGGTGGTTCGGGTCCGACAATGTCGGGTCGACCGGCATGCGCGGCGGGAGCTCGATGCTGACTTCAGGGAAACGGCTGGTGATCCGCCTGACCGTCTCCAGCATCTCCGCCGAGGTGATCCCCGGCGGCAGGCGGATATCGACGCCGATGTCGCACTCGCCCGGCAGCATGTTGACGAGCACGCCGCCCGACAGCGTACCGATGTTGAGCGTCACGCGCTGCGCCACGTCGGCCGCTCCTCTGCCGAGGCCGCGATCGTAGGCTGCGATCACCTCTGGCTTTGCGAGCATGCTCACGACGTGCTCGGGCATCCGCGCGCGAACGGTCTCGACCTCCGTCAGCGCCTCGATCACCGACGCTGCGATGCGCGTCGCACTCGCCGAGAGATGAGGATAGGCGCCATGGCCGCCCTGCGTGCGCACCTTGAGCTTCAGCCAGAACATGCATTTCTCGCCGAAGCGCACCGTGTGGGGGGATGACGGTTCTGCGTTCAGCACGCAATCACCCAACACCTCGTCACCCAGCTCTGACGTCAGGTAGTCCGCGCCCCATCGACCGCCCGTCTCCTCGTCCGACACCACCGTGAGCGTCAGCTTTCCGGCCGTCTCGCCGATCAGGCGCGAAAGGTAGAGATAGGTGAAGATCGAGGCTGTGGTGCCGGCCTTCATGTCCACGGTGCCGCGGCCCCAGACGCGGCCATCGGCGAGTTCGCCGCCAAGCGGGTCGCGCGTCCAGCGCGAATGGTCACCGATCGGGAAAACGTCGATATGGCCGTTCAGCACCAGGTGCTTCTTCGGAGCGGCGGATGCGACGGCGGCGACGAGGTTCGGGTTGTCCTGCTTCGGCGCAACGGTGCGGAAGCTCAATCCCTCCTTCTCGAGGAAGTTCGCGACATAGGCAGCGCCCGCGCGCGTGTCACCTGGTGGGTTGGAGGTGTCGATCCGCGTAAAGCCCTGCAGGAAGCCGATGACCTTGTCGCGGTCCTGCTCGATCCAGGAAAGAAGCGTGTCGCGCGCGCCCATGGTCAACCCTTTCCGACGTTGAGGTAACGCGCCGCGGCGAGTGTGTGGGTGCGGAGGATGTGGAGAAAGTCATCAACGGGAATGTTCTCGTCAGCCGCGGCCATGCTCGCTGGTGAAGGGCCGTACACGTAGGCAGGCACACCGTGATATCGCCACAGCCGGGTATCGGTGGCGCCGAGCGTGATGACGGGAACCGGTGCCGGGCGGCCGAGCTCCCGCACCGTGTGACGGAGAATGCCCATCATCTCGCCATCGGGGTCGGACCAGTTCGGCACGTCCTCGGGCGGGGAGAGCTCCTCGAGCGTGGCTTCGGGAAACTGCGCGACGATACGGGCCACCTCGGCGCGGACGGCCTCGCGCGTGAGCCCGATAGGCAGGCGGACATCCGCCTCGATCCTGCATTCCGAGGGCAGCACGTTCATCTTGAGCCCGCCGCTCATCCGCCCGATGTTCAGCGTGATCTCGGGGATCACCGCGGCGTGGCCTTCGCCACACCCTTCGTCAACCTGCCGCGCGATCGCCGTGTCACGGAACATCGCGACGACGTTGTCAGGAGCGCGGACCTCGAGCCCCCTCACCTCCTCGAGCGCTGTCGCCACGCGCGCGGCGATCTTGGTCGCGGAGGCGGATGAGTGTGTGTAGGCGCCGTGGCCGCCCTTCGTGCGCACCGTGATCGCGACCCAGTAGGGCGACTTCTCGCCGAAGCGGATGCATTGCGGCGAGGAAGGCTCGCCCGACAGCAGGCAGTCGCCCATCATCAGGTCGCGCTGGTGCTCGAACATCCAGCGCGCGCCCCAGGGGCCGAATGTCTCCTCGTCGGAAACGGCCGTGAACGTCACGCGGCCCGCGAGCCTGTCGCGGTGGCGATGCAGGTGCAGGAAGGCGAGCAGGAGCGAGGCGAGCCCGCCCTTCATGTCGCATGCACCGCGGCCGTAGATCCGCCCCTCGGTGATCTCTCCGCCCCAGGGGTCGCGTGACCATTCATGCGCGGCGACCGGGAAGACATCGATGTGCCCGTTGAGCACGAGGTGCCTGCCAGGCCGACCACCGTCGAAGCGCGCAACGATGTTGGGCAGCTCCGGATGGGGTGAGAACACCATCGGTTCGAGGCCGGCCTTCGTCAGCGCATCGATGAGGAGAGCCGCGGCGGCACGCGTATCGCCAGGCGGGTTCGGGGAGGGCGCACGCAGCAGCGCCTGCAGGAATGCAATTGACCTGTCCTGCTCCGCCTCGAGGCCCGCCAGGAGGTCGTGGGAAAGTGCATCCATCGCCGTCACTCCCCACCCAGATAGGCTGCCGCCGAGAGCGTGTGCACCCTCACGACGTTGAGGAACTCCTCGAGCGCTACGGACTCGTCGTAGGTGCCGACGAGGTCGAATGCGCAGCCGTAGATGTAGGCGGGCACGCCGGCGTTGCGCCAGAACCGCGCATCGGTCGCCGCCAGTGTAATGACCGGCGCAGGCGTGATGCCGGCGATGCGCGTCGCGCGGTCCTGGATGATGTGCAGCATTTCGCCCTCCGGGTCGCACCAGTTCGCCCCCTCCTCCTCGGGAATCGATTGTTCCTCGACCGTGACGGAGGGGAAGTCCTGCATGATCTCGCGCACCATTGCCCAGATTCGCGCCTTGGGAACGCCGACGGGAAGCCGGATATCGGCCTCGACGCGGCATTCGGAGGGGATCATGTTTGTCTTGAGTCCTCCCTCGACCATGCCGATGTTCAGCGTCACGGCCGCGACCGTATCGGCTGCGCCAACGCCCAGGCCGGTCTCGAGTGCCTGTCGCACGGAGGGTTCGGCCAGGTTGCGGGCGACCTTCCCCGGCATTTCAGGCTTCACCGCCGTGACCGCCTCGAGACGGTCGATCAGCGCGGCGGCAATCTTGGTAGCACTCTCGGAGAGGTGCACATAGGCGCCGTGCGCGCCCCGCGCACGGGCGGTGAACACGAGCCAAAGCGGTGCCTTCTCGCCATATCGGACCGTGTAGGCCGAGGATGGTTCGCCGTTGAGGCAGCAGTCGCCCATCACGAGGTCTGGGTGGTTGGCGAAGAGAAACCCCGTTCCCCAGCGCCCGCCCGTCTCCTCATCCGACACGGCCGTAAGGGTGAGCCGCCCGCGAAGCCTGTCGCGATGCTTCGCCAGGAGCGAGTAGGCGATGAACGACGCCGAGGTTCCGCACTTCATGTCGGCGGTGCCGCGGCCGTAGAGCCGTCCGTCCTCGATCGTGCCGGACCAGGGTGAGCCATGCCGCCATCGCGCCGGATCGCCGGCGGGGAACACGTCGATATGGCCGTTCAGCACGAGGTGCCGGCCGGGCCTCTCGAAACGGTGGTCTGCAACGATGTTGGGCCATTCCGGTACCGGTGCGATCACCTGGTAGGGAAGTCCCCGCGCCTCGAGGAAGGCACGGAGGAAGGCCGCCGCCTCGCGCGTCTCCCCGGGCGGGTTGGGCGTGGCGATGCGCGTGAAACCCTGGAAGAACGCGATCAACTCGTCTCGCGCCGCGTCGATGTCGGCGAGCAGCGTTGCCTCGAGCGATGTCACCGGTTTGTTTCCTCCGTCAGGTAGTCGAGCGCGGAAAGCGCATGGACCCGGACGACCTTCAGCCACTCGGCGAGGTCGGTGTTCTCATCCGGCATCGCGACGTTCGTCGCGGTCGTGCCGTAGGTGAAGGCCGGCACGCCACGCTCGCGCCACAGGCGCGAATCGGTGCCGGCGAGGCTCGGGATCGGCCGCACCGCCCAGCCCGCCACCGCCGCGGCGTTGCGCTGAATGTGGCCGACCATCGGGTGGGCAGGATCGGACCAGCGCGGCGTCTGCTTCGAGATCACGCGCAGCGTCGTACCTTCGTGGCGGCCGACGATCTCGTTCGCGCGCGCAACGATGGCATCAGGGTCGATCCCCCAGGGCACTCGGATATCCGCTTCGATGGCGCAATGGCCGGGGAGCATGTTCACGATCACCCCGCCCTGCCAGGTGCCGATGTTGAGCGTGACCGCGCCCATGGTCCGTGCTGCGCCGGGAAGGTGCACGCGGTCGATCTCCGCAGCCCCGGCCGCGATCGCCTCCGCGACGGCGCGGGGAAGAGGCACCTCGGTGTCCTCGAGCGCAGCAAGCTCCTCGATGATCGCAGCCGCTATCTTGGTCGCGCTCGGGCTCTTGTGCGTGTAGGCACCGTGGCAGCCCATCGTCTGGACTTCGATGCGGAGCCAGAGCGGGGATTTTTCCGCGAACCGCACCGTCGTCGGCGCGCCGGGCTCGGTGTTCAGCAGGCAGTCGCCGAGCACCTCGGCCGCGTGGTGCTCGACGAGGTAGCGCGCGCCGTTCGGCCCGAAGGTTTCCTCGTCCGAGACCGCCGTCAGGGTCAGGCGCCCGGCGAGCCTGTCGCGCATCGCATGCAGCCAGCAGAACAGCGCGACCAGCGAGGCCGTTCCCTGCTTCATGTCGCTCGCCCCCGTGCCATACAGCCGGCCACCGACGACGGCGCCGCCGAGCGGGTCCTCGGTCCAGCGATCGGCGGCAACGGTGGGGAATGTGTCGATGTGGCCATTCAGCACCAGATGCGGGCCTGGTCGCGCGCCCTCGAAGCTCGCCAGGATGTTCGGCATGGCCGGATCCGGCCCGACCACGCGGAAAGGCGCGCCATGCCGGTCGAGCCAGGCCGTCAGCACCCCAGCGGCGTCGCGCGTGTCGCCCGGCGGGTTTGGTGAGGCGGCGCGCACAACGTCGCCCAGCAGGCCGATCAGGGCAGTCTCGTCGCTGGTGATCCGGGCCAACAGCTCATCGCGCGGCGTCATCATCGTGCGGCCTCCGCGTGGAGCCAGGAATGCGCCGCGAGGGTGAGCGTCTTCACGACACCGATCCACTCGGCGATGTCGGTGTGTTCGTCGGGCATCGCAACGTTGGTCGCGGTCGTTCCATACGTGAAGGCGGGAACGCCCTTGCCGCGCCACTTCCGTGCATCGGTGGCGGCGAGGGAGGCGATCGCACGCGGGCGGAAGCCGCAGGTCTCCTCGCAGGACGCCGCAAGCGCCGTGACCATGGGGTGGTTCGGGCTTGACCACGTCGGCTCGCTCAGCCCGGTGATCTCGATCGAGGCTTCGGGGAAGCGGCCGACGATCCGCTCCACTTCGGCAAGCACCGTGGCACTCCGCTCACCGGGCGGGATGCGGATGTCGAACGCGAGGTCGCACGCGCCCGGCAGCATGTTCACCTTCGTTCCGCCGCGCACCACGCCGAGATTGAGCGAGAAGCGGCGCATCACCGCGGCAGCACCGGGGAGGTGGATCCTGTCCATCTCCCGCGCGCCGGTCTCGAGCGCGTGCTCGACCTCCGGTTCCATCGCGACAGGCAGGTCGGTGATGGCCTCGAGTTCGCGCACCAGGCGCGCTGCGATGCGGGTGGCGCTTGGGCTCTTGTGGGTGTAGGCGCCGTGACAGCCAGGCGTGCGGATGGAGATGCCAAGCCGGAGGATGCCCTTCTCGCCGAAGCGGATCGTCGTCGGCGCACCTGGCTCGGCGTTCAGCAGGCAATCGCCGAGCACCTCCGGGTGGTTGTCGACGAGATATTGCGCGCCCCAGGTTCCGCCCGTCTCCTCATCGGACACCGCCGTCAGCGTCACAGTTCCAGGAAGCGTGTCGGCAAGCCGCGCGAGCCATGTGTGGGCGAACAGCAGCGCCGCCGTGCCGTTCTTCATGTCGGAGACGCCGCGGCCATAGACCCGCCCCTCCGTCACCTCCCCGCCCCATGGTGCGTGCGTCCAGCGATGCGCATCGTCGCAGGGAAACACATCGATGTGGCCGTTGAGCACGAGATGCTTGCCGGGACGGCCACCGTCGAGGCGCGCGACGATGTTCGGCGCCTCCGGCAGGGGCGCGATCAGCCGGTAGGGAAGCCCTGCTTCGCCGAGCCATTCGGTGAGCACGCCGGTTGCCTCGCGCGTGTCGCCGGGCGGGTTCGGGCTTGCCGCGCGCGTGAAGCGTGAGAGAAACGCGACGAGGCTCGGCGTTTCCGCCTCGATCCAGTGAAGCAGCCTTGCCCGCTCACCAGCGACCGTCATGGGGCGATCTCCTTGTGGCGGATGCAGGCAACGCTGTGCGCGGGCCCGGCCGGCTCGAGTACGGGATCGATCGTCTCGCACTCGGCGACCGCTGCGCTGCATCGCGGAGCGAACCGGCAGCCGCCCGCGACCGGCGCACCACCCGACATGAGCTTCGCCGGCAGCGGCGTGGGCGCCACGGTAGGATCAGGAACCGGCACCGCGGCAATCAGCGCGCGCGTATAGGGATGCACCGGCCGTTGCAGCACGTCGCGGACGGGGCCGTGCTCGACGAACCGGCCGCGATACATCACCGCGAGTTCGTCGCACACCGAGGCCACGATCGAGAGGTCGTGGGTGATGAACACCATCGCCATCTCGCTCTCGTGAACCAAGCGGTTGAGCAGCCTCAGGATTCCCGCCCGCACCGATACGTCGAGCATCGAGACCGGCTCGTCCGCCACAAGCAGGCGTGGGCGGAGAACGATGGCGCGCGCAATTGCCACGCGCTGGCGCTGGCCACCCGAGAGTTCGTGCGGATAACGGTCCATGAAGGCCTCGCCGGGGCGAAGCTCCGCCTCATCGAGCGCCGCTACTGCGCGCGCATGCCGTTCCGCTGGCGAACCGAGGCGGTGAATCAGCAGTGGCTCGCCGACCGTGTCGCCCACGGTAAAGCGCGGATTGATGGAGCCGAACGGGTCCTGGAACACCATCTGCACGCTGCGGCGGAAGTCAGCATCAGGCTTGCGGCCGAGTGGCCGCCCGCCGACCGCGATCTCCCCGCCTGTCGGCAGTTCAAGCCCGACGAGCAGGTTCGCGATCGTCGACTTTCCGCTGCCGCTCTCGCCCGCAATGCCGAGGACGCGCCCCGGCGCGATCGTGAACGACACGCCATCGACGGCGTGGACCGTGGTTCCGCCACCGAACAGCCGGCGTGAGGCGACGAAGGTCTTGCGCGCATCGGTGACTGAGACCGCCATGCTCATGCGGCAGCGTCCCACAGGGCAGGATCGCGTGCCCGGTCGCGGAGAGCTTCCGCATCGGCCGCGAAATGGCACGCGACGGCCCTGCCATCCGGGCCGGCAACGAGCGACGGGACGGTGTTGTGGCACAGCGGCTGGGCGAACGGGCAGCGCGGCGCGAAGGGGCAGCCCTGCGGTGGCGCCGAGAGCCGCGGCGGATGCCCGGCGATGGAGACGATCGACCGTTCCGGATGACGGATGTCGGGAAACGCGCGCTGCAGGCCCATCGTATAGGGATGGTTGGGAAGCGAAAACACCCTGTCCGTCGCGCCGCTTTCCATCACCTTGCCGGCGTAGAGCACCGCGACATGGCTGCAGAGCTCGGCCACGACGCCGATGTCATGGCTGATGAACAGGAGCGCGAGGCCATCCTCGGTTCGCAGGTCACGCAGCAGGTCGATCACCTGGCGCTGCACGATCACGTCGAGCCCGGTTGTCGGCTCGTCGGCGACGAGGAGCGACGGGCCGAAGAGCAGGGCAAGCGCAATCATCGCGCGCTGCCGCATGCCGCCCGAGAGTTCGTGGGGGAACCGGTCGAGGATGGCGGGGTCGAGCTCGACACGCTGGAACAGTGCAGCGGCACGCTCATCGGCCGCGGCACTGCGCATCCCGTGCGCCGCGGCCGTGTCGCGGAACTGCCTGCGCAGCGAATGCACCGGCACCAGGGCGTTCTGCGCGCTCTGCGGGACATAGGCCATGCGCGTCCAGCGGAGCCTGCGCAGCTTCGCCTCCGGCAGCGTGGCGAGATCCTGCCCCTCGAGCCGAACCGCGCCGCTGGAGAGCCGCGCCTCCGGCGGCAGGAGCGAGAGTGCCGCGAGCGCGAGCGTGCTCTTGCCGCAGCCCGATTCTCCGACGAGCCCGAGAGAACCGCCCACCGGAAGGTGCAGCGTCACACCCGAGACGGCCTGCACCGGCCCGCTCCGGGCAGCATAGATGATCGAGACGTCATCCAGCGCGAGCATCAGCGCAACCTCGGATTGGCCAGCCGCTCATATTCGCGGCCGACGAGGAAGACCGCGATCACGAACAGCGACAGCGCAGCACCAGGCGGAACCGTCCACCACCATGCCTGGCGGATCGAGCCCGAGACGTAGGCCAGGTAGAGCATCTGGCCCCAGCTCGTCTGATGCGGGTCGCCGAACCCGAGGAAGCTGATCGAGGCCTCGGCGAGAACGGCCCAGGCGATGTCGAACGAAACGTAGAGGAGCGCCATCGGCAGCACATTGGGGAAAATGTGGACGTAAAGGATGCGCATGTCGGAGGCACCTGCAATCCGCGCGGCCTTCACGAAGCCACGCTCGCGCAGGCTCAGCACCTGGGAGCGGATCACCCTCGCCGTGCTGCGCCACATCAGGAAGCTGATCGCGATGATCGTGTTCCAGAGAGACGGGCCGAGCAGTGCGACGAGCACGACAGCGAACGGAATGAAGGGAACGCCGAAGGCCAGGTCGGTCGCACGCATCAGCACGGTGTCGACGCGCCCGCCGTAGTATCCGGCGATGAGGCCGATATTGGTGCCGATCAGGGCGATCAGGACCGCACACGTGATGCCGACGATCAGCACGATGCGCGTGCCGTGGATCAGCTGCGAGAGCACGTCGAGCCCGTAATAGGTCGTGCCCAGGAGATGCGCGGCCGAAGGTGGCGCGAGGCGGCGAAGCTGGCCGGCGGCATCGAAGTTGTTGACGAGCGGGTCGTAGGGCGAGAGCCAGGGCGCGAGCACCGCGATCAGCACCACCAAGGAGAGGAAGATCGCGCCAAACCCGCCAGACCACGACGCGAAGGGCGACATCGCACTGCGCCACACCGAATCCCTGCGCGCTGGGCGAGCGGCTGCAACGCTGGCATCACTCACTGCCTGATCCTCGGATCAAGCCACCCATAGGCGAGGTCGACGAGGAGATTCAGCGTGACGACGGCAGCAGCCATCAGGAAGAACGTCGCCTGCGCCACCGGATAGTCGCGCTGGCTGACGGAGTTCACCATCAGCCTGCCGATGCCTGGCCAGTTGAAGACCACCTCGAGGAGAACCTGCCCGCCGAACGCGAAGCCGACCATGATCGCAGAGTAGGTGAGCACGGGCAGGAAGGCCGTGCGCCGCGCGAGCCGCCTCTGCGCCCTCTCGGTCAGGCCTCGCGCACGCGCATGGGTCATGAAGTCCTCGTGCTTCACCTCGATGAGCGCCGTGCGCTGGATCATCAGCGGGTCGGCCATCGAGGTGAGCACGCCGGCCGCGACCGGAAGCACGAGGTGCCGGGCCACGTCGAAGAAGGGCAGCTCCTGATACCAGGTCTCGGGGAAGAAGAAGGCCTGGCGCATGCCGCCGATCGGGAACCAGCGGAGCTCGTAGGCGAACAGTGCGAGCAGCACGATGCCGATCCAGAACACCGGCAGCGCACGCGGGATCAGCGCCAGGATCGCGCCGATCTCCTCGATCCGCTCGCCCCGCCTCCAGCCAAGCCAGGTGCCGATGACGACGCCAAGCACGATGGAGATCACGACGACGGGCGTCATCAGCACGAGCGTGTTCAGCAGCATCGGCCAGACGATCTCGATGACCGGCCGACGGAAATAGAACGACATGCCGAGGTCGCCCGTCAGCAGGTTCCCGGCATAGGTGACGAATTGCTGCCACTGGGGCCTGTCCAGACCCCAGAGCTCGCGCAGCCTCTGCTGCGCCTCGAAGGGCAATTCCCCCGTGCCGAGCATGATCGTCGTCGGATCGCCCGGCACGAGGCGGAACAGCACGTACATGAAGACAAGGAGCAGCACGAGCGTGACGGCGGTGTGCGCCGCACGCCGTGCCGCATAGAGCCAGAATGCCATCAGGCGGCGGGCATCACGAGGCGCCCCTGAGGGTTCCAGGTAAAGCCGGCGTCGCGGAGTACCGCGCGCGCCCTGTCGACGGAGACTTCGGGCGCGCTGATCGCCGGATTGGCCCAGTTATCGAGCGCCGGCGTGATCGGTGCGCCGTTCGAGACGACGCCCGCGCCGGAGAAGATGATGTCGAGGAGCTTCTTGCGGTCCGTCACATGCTGGAGCGCGCGACGGAATGCCTTGTTGTTCGTCGGCGCCATCCCGAGGTTCAGCCGCACCTCATGCTGCCCATGTGTCGGGGTACGGACGACCTCGAGTTCAGGGTTGCGGCTGATGCGCGCGCCGAGCGTCATGTCGAGGTTCCAGGCCAGCATGTCGGAGTCGCCGCGCTCGAGCATGCCCACCATGCTTTCCATCTGAGGCACCGGCAGCACCACCATGCCATCGAGCTTCGGCTTCATGAAGAAGTCGGGATTGGCGGCGAACTGGAGGTACTCGGCCTTCCGCCACTCGACGAACTTCCAGGGGCCGCTGCCCACCGGCTTGTCGTTCGGCCAGTCAGCAGGCGTGGCAAGGTTCGATGGGACCCGCTCCCAGATGTGCTTCGGCGCGAGGAAGGCGTAGCCAAGCACGTTCGCCGTGAAGGGTGCCGACGGCATCCGCAGCTTGAGACGCACCGTCAGGTCGCCGGTGATCTCGGCGCTCTCCACCGTCTCGTAGATCCGCGACAGCGCCGGGAAGCGATGCCTGTTGATGAAGTCGAAGGTGAACTTCACGTCCTCCGCCGTCGCGGGGCGGCCGTCGTGGAACTTCGTGTTGCCGCGCAGCGTGATGTCGACGGTCGTGGGATTGACGATGTTCCAGCGCTCGAGCGCCCAGGGCATCACGTCGGCCTTCTCGTCGCGCGTCGTGAACGTCGCGTAGATCAGCCGCAGCGTCGTCGAATTGTAGATCTCGGGGGTGAGGAACGGGTTCAACGATGCGATGTCGTAGATCGACGTGAGCCGTATGAATTTCCGCGGCGTCAGCGGCGTGATGTCCATGTAGGAGAGCGGCATGTAGGGAAAGCCGATGCCATTGCCGAGGATCGGCTTCATGCCGGAGAAGCGCCGCTTGTTGTAGGCGTGGATGATGTCGCGATGGAACAGCACGATCGAGGGGCTGTCCTCGACGATATGTGTCTGGGCCTCGCGCACGAGTTGCTGGCGCTTCGCCGGGTCCATCTCGCTTCGCTGCGCATCGGCCAGCTTGTCGAACGCTTCGTTGCGGTAGAAGCCGAAATTCAGGCCGCCGCGGGCCGTACGGCGGCTGTGGAACATCTCAGACAGGAAGTAGTCCGGATCAAGCCTGTCGGGTGCACCGCCCCACGACATGCTGCCCATGTGCGGCAGCTTCTGCTCCGCGACGATCTGCGAGACGAAGGTGTCGAGCGTGCCCTGCTGAAGGTCGAGCTCGATGCCGATCGCCTGCCACTCGCGCGAGAGCTGCCGCCACAGCTCGACCTGGTCGGGCCAGTTCGGCAGATAGACGCCCAGGCGCGGAACGGGCTGCCCGGCGGCGGCCTGCGCCGAGGCGGATTTCAGCGCGCCATCGATCGCGGAAACGAGAGCGGCGGTCGGCACGGTCAATCCGAATCCGCCGAGGAATCGCAGAACCTCGCGGCGACGAGCGCGCAGCCGGCGCCCTTCGGCAGGCGAAACGTCGCTATTGCTTCCCATCAGGGCCTCCTTCGGGGTGTGCCGTGCAAACGATCCGGTCCCGCACCATTGAGGTGCATTTGTTACAAGGCAAGGGTATGCACGCGTGGCATCGAGTGGCAAGACACTCTCGAAACAAAGCCGTTCCGCGCACCGATTCATCGCGGTTCGATACAGAAGGAGGCCTCCGGCAATGGCGACGAAACACGAACTTTCGGCGATGATCGACCGGGACAGGGAGGAGATCATCGACTTCCTCTGCCGTTTTGTCCGCGCACCGTCGCCCAATCCGCCAGGCGACACGCGCGAGGCCACGTCGGTGATCACAGCCTTCCTGGACAGGCACGGCCTGCCATGGCGGACGGTTGCGCCGGTTCCGGAGTGGCCGAACATCATCGGCACCTTCGGCGGGGCCCGCGAGGGCAAGCACCTCGTTCTCAACGGGCACATCGATGTCTTTCCCGTCGACGAGACCGAGGCGTGGACGCACGCGCCCTGGTCGGGCGCGATCGCTGACGGCAAGATCTGGGGCCGCGGCGTGACCGACATGAAGGCAGGCACGGCGGCGATGGTGATGACCTACCGCTATCTCCACGTGCTGCGCGACCAACTCGCCGGCAAACTGACGCTCACCTGTGTTTCCGACGAGGAGACCTTCGGCCCCTATGGCGCGCGCTGGCTTGTCGCCAAGGAACCGGAAGTTCTCGGCGACTGCGTGCTGAACGGCGAACCGTCCTCGCCGTTCACGATCCGCTTCGGCGAGAAGGCGCCGTTCTGGATCCGCTTCACGGTGCGCACGCCAGGAGCACACGGCGCCTACACGCACCTGAGCGAGAGCGCGACAATGACCGCCGCGCGGCTGATCTGCGAGCTGCAGGCAATCACCGGTGACGTCGTCGCACCGCCTGGCCGCATCGGCGAAGCGCTCGTGATCGGGGCCGAGGCAGCCGACCGCGCCATGGGCCGAGGTGCGGCCGACACGGTGCAGCGCTATACGCTCAACATCGGCACGATCCAGGGTGGGCTCAAGGTCAACATGATCCCCGGTGCATGCAGCTTCGAGGCCGATTTCCGACTGCCCGTAGGCGGCAGAAAGGAAGAGCTTCTCGCCCGCATCGGCAAGGTCCTGGAGCGGTTCCCAAGCGCCGCGATGGAGGAACTGAACTTCACCGAGCCCGCCGCCTGCGATCCGTTCCACGAGATGGTCGGCTTGCTTCGCGAGAATGCACGCACCGTCGCCGGCATCGACCCGCAGCCCATCCTGTCACTGGGCGGGTCGGATGCGCGGCTCTGGCGACAGCTTGGCATTCCAGCCTTCATCTATGGGCCGCATCCGCGGGGAATGGGGCAGAAGGACGAGAACGTCGACATCGAGGAGTATCTCCATGTCGTGAAGGTGCATGTGCTGTCGGCCTTCGATTACCTTCAGGGGCCGTAGCGCGGCACGGCGCGCCGTCTCGCAGGCAGGGGACGCGGCGTAAGGTCGGCACGCATGCCCATGCATGCGCCGCGCAGCAAGGCCGGTGCGCCGTCTCGCCCGGAGCGGGCAGGCCATCGCTGCCGGCCAGGTTCGGCGCCGACCGGACCCCGGGCGATGCACCGGCCCCTCGTGCAGCACGCGCAGGATGAAGAACGTGGGGGAGTTCACGCCTCACATCGCCGTTTCGCCCTCGTGCTGGCGTGCCGCAGGACGCAGGACCGGACCATCCCCCCTCGACATCCCACCGGATGGCAAATATCTGCATCCGATGTTCTCGCGCCGCCTCCGTCTCGCGTTTCTCCTGATGGGTTCGCTCGCGGTCGCCCTGGGCGCCATGGCCTGGTGGGTCGCGCGCGAGGCCGATCACCGTGTCCTGCGCGGCCGCCTCGCCGCCGACCTGCAGGCCGGCCTTCTCGAACTCTCGACGGAGAAGCTCCGCCTGCAGACCTGGTCGCTGGAAATGCTGATGGGCGCTGCGCCCGATCCGACGATCGGCGAGGCCATCACCGGCTCCATGATCGAGCGGATCGCGGCCCTGCGCGCGACCAGCGACACGGCCGAACGGCTCGACCGGGCACGCGGCAAGGACCCTGCGCAGCACGCCAGGCGCAGGGCCGCGCTGGCCACGCTGCAGGAGGCCGTGCTCTCCCTCCGCGCGCAGGTCGCTGCCCTGCCCGGCCAGCTGCCGCCGCACGATCTGCTGGCGGCCTGGGGGCGGCTCGACGCGCTGTTCAGCACGGCCGAGGCGACCGACCTGCGGCAGATCCTGCGCGCGGGGATCCGCGCCGAAGCCGCCTCCGTCGCCGAGGAGCGCGTAGCGGCCGATGCGTCGCTGCGCCGGGTGCGCGTGATCGTCGCGGCCGGCACGGCAACGCTCGTGACACTCGCCCTCGCCCTCGCCCTGCTGTTCACCGCCGCGCTGCGCCGCCCGGTCCAGCGGCTGCGCGATGGGGCGGCGGCCCTTGCGCAGGGCGATCTCGACCATCGCATCGGCGGCATGGCCGAGGATGAATTCGGCGAACTGGCCGCGTGCATGAACCGGATGTCCGCCGACCTTGCGCGCAGCCACGCAGCCGAGCGGGCGCTCCGCGCCGGGCTGGAGCGCGAGGTGGCGTCCCGCACGCAGGACCTGTCGCACGCGCTCGATGAACTGGCCCAGGCCGAGACCCAGCGCCGCCAGCTGCTCGCCGATATCGGGCACGAGCTCCGCACGCCCGCGACCGTGATCCGCGGGGAAGTGGAGGTGGCGCTCCGCGCGCGGTCGATGGACGAAGCCGGCCATCGCGAGGTCCTGGCGCGCATCCGGGAGACGGCGCTCGAGCTCGGCGTGCTGGTCGAGGACGTGCTGGTGCTGGCAAGCGCCGAAGCCGCCGCGCTGTCGGTCGACCTCTCCGAAGTGCAGGCAGGGCCGCAGGTTCTGGCCGTCGTCCAGGCAGGCCGGGTCAAGGCGCGTGACCGCAGCGTGGCGTTGCGCCACATCCCGGCGCGCGAGAACGCGATCCTGCTGGCCGATGCCGGCAGGCTGCGCCAGGTGGCGGGCATCCTGGTCGACAATGCCATGCGCTATGGCCGCACGGGCAGCGAGGTCGTGGTGAGCGAGACGATCGACCACGCCACCGCGACCTGGCGGCTCGAGGTTCTCGACCGCGGCATCGGCGTGGAGGCGGAGGAGGTGCCGCGGCTGTTCGAGCGCGGCTACCGCTCCGCCGCCGCACGCGAACACCGGGCTGACGGAACGGGCCTCGGCCTCGCGATCGCGCGCGCCCTGACCGACAGGCTGGGCGGCGAGGTCACCCTCGCCCCGCGCGAGGGCGGCGGCACCGTCGCGCGGCTCAGCCTGCCCGTGATCCGGCATGAGGCAGCGGCATGAACGTGCTGATCGTCGAGGATGATCCGCGCGTGGCCGGGTTCCTGGAGCGCGGCCTGCGCGCCGAGGGCTACCGCATCCGGCTGGCGCGCAACGGCGCCGATGGGCTGGAGCAGGCGCGCAGCCTGGCGCACGAGAGCGCCGAGACGGCCCAGGCGGCGATCGTGATCCTCGACCTGAACCTCCCCGGCATGTCGGGGATGGACGTGCTGGCAACGCTCCGGGCAGAGCGCAACGCGCTGCCCATCCTGGTGCTGACGGCGCTCGGCAGCACCGCCGCACGCGTCGCCGGGCTGCGCGGCGGGGCGGACGACTATCTCGCCAAGCCCTTCGCCTTCGAGGAACTGCTGGCCCGCATCGAGGCACTCGGCCGGCGCGGGCGCGACACCCGGCCCACGCGCCCCGACAGCCTGCGCGCCGGCGAGCTGGAGCTCGACCGCGCCCGCTGCGTCGCCCGCCGGGCGGGAACGGAGATCCGCCTCACCGCGCGGGAGCTCGCCGTGCTCGACCTGCTGATCTCGGCACCCGGCCGCGTGTTCAGCCGCGAGCGCATCCTCGCCGCCGTGTGGGGGGCGAGCGCCGACCCGCTGACCAACATCGTCGATGTCTACATCCGGCGCCTGCGCGCCAAGATCGACGACCCTTTCGCCACCCCGCTCATCGAGACGGTGCGCGGCCTCGGCTATCGGCTGGAGGCGGCCCCGGCGGCTGGGAGCAACGCGCCGCCGGGGACCTGACGCTCAGCGCGTGTGCGGCAGCGAGGAGTGGTGCAGCACGATGCGGACGACGCCCGCATCGTCACGGTGGAAGCCCCAGGTCTTGTCCACCGTGGTCACGCGGCCCTGCCCGTCGGTCAGGCGGACATTGCCCTGCGTCACGGCCGTGCGGCCCTCGATGAAGATGGCGGCGTTCTGCACCTCGACGCCGGTCCAGCCATTGAACGCGAAGCCGGTGTCGTTCGGGAAGGCGGGGTTGCCGCCGGCGAAATAGGCCAGCGCACCCTCGCGGGTGGTGCGGAAGGTCTGCGGCGCGAGGGTCAGGGTCGGCTTGAACAGCACTGGGCCACTCGCATAGCCATAGGCGGCATCGAGCACCTGGCCGGCAACGGCGCGGCCGCGCTCCGCCCCGCCTTCGCGATGCGCGGTGGCGATGCTCACCAGGCCCCGGCCCCAGGCCTGCTGCGCCGCGAGGACCTGCTCGAGGGTGATGTTGTCGTTGCGCGCAGGCGTCTGGGCCGAGGCGCCGACGCCAAGTGTGGACAGGCCGAGGGCGAGGCCGACGCCAAGGGCGAAGCGGCGGGCGGAAAGGGTCATCGTCAGGTCTCCGTGTTCATGGGGCGATTGCACGCCGTGTCCACGAGAGATGGCGAGGCACCATGGCAGGCGCCTTTCAGGATGATGAAGGCAGGCCGCGATCCAGATGAAGGGAAGATGAACAGGGCAAGCCTTGCCGCGCCCTGCCCCTCCTTTCCGGACAGCCCCGGGGCTGCGTCACGCGTGTGGCGCGAGCGGCTGGCAGGCGGCGCCGGCCGGCCTGATCGCCCATACGTCGAGGCCCACCCGCGCGCCGCCCCAGAGGGCAGCGACGCCGATCGTGTTGCGGGCGGGAAACGGCTCGGTGACATCCTCGCGCATGATCGCGTCCATCTCGGCACAGCGGCCGATGCCGGTCAGCGACACCGTGACGCGGATGATATCGGCGAAGCCGCACCCGGCCGCGCGCAGCACCGCATCGATGTTGTCCATCGCCCGCCGCATCTCCGCCGCGAAACCACCGGGCACGACGCCCGAGCAGATGCGGAAGATCCACGGGCCGGAGCACATCAGGACCGGCGGTGGCATCTTCTACGCCACACGCCGCATGGCCATATCGGCGACCCGAGCCTCGCCTCCGCCGAGACGGGCGAGCGGGGCTGTGACGTGATCGTCGACTGGATCGCCGGCGTGCTCGCCCGCGACTTCTTCGTGACGTCACCGCGTGACCCGCTCAACCGCTGCGCCGGCGGCTGGCCCGCATGGCGCGCTGGCGGAACGATCAGCGCGAGGGCTGGAAGCGCGAGATCTTCGAACCCTGCAGCCCGAGCCCGCCCATGATGCCACTCTGGCCGAAGATGAAGGCGAGCACGTCCTGCGTCACGGTGGTGCTCGACATCCGCTTGGCCATGCCCTTGTCCATCAGCACCACGCTTGGGCCGGTGCCGACCTCCCAGCCGTCCGACCGGTCGATGTAGCGCCGCGCCTCGGGCGTCATCAGCATCATCACGTAGCTGTAGCGCTGTGCGCCTGCCTGCAGCCCGTAGGAGGCGGCCGTCAGCCGGTAGTAGCCGACGGTGTTGCGCCCCTCGCGCAGCGCGCCCTCGCCATACTCGCCGCCGATCATCAGCCCCGCCTTCAAGATCTCGGGGAAAACGAGGATGCCCACGGCGCGCTCCGCGAGGGCCTTGGCCTCGGGCTCCGCCCGGAACAATCGGGCGAGCGTCTCGTCGACGCCGCGGTTGATCTCCGCGCGCGTCTTGGCCGCGGCGTGGCGCGGCAGGAATGCCAGCGCCGCCGCTCCGCCAATCAGAATGCGTCTGCCAATTCCGTCCTGCATGTCCATCGCTCCTGGCTTATTGCGCCACACTCTGCCTGCCGGGGCCGGGTCGCAAGCCTCAGCGCAGGTAGACCGCCTCGAGGCGCGCGAGCGGCCTGCCATCCGCTGCCAGCAAGGCCAGCCTGGTACCGTCGAGGCGGTACGACGCGGTCTCGCGCAGCAGCGCTCCCAGCGCGCGTTCGGCGGCATCGAGCGGCGGCGGGCAGGCCATCATCGTGGAGGGGCCAGACTGGAAGCGGAGCGTCGTCGCGGTGGTCTCGACGCCGCCGATCATCTGGTTGCAGCCAACGGTCGCGGCGAAGCGCTGTGCCTCGCCGCTCAGGAGCAGCGAGGCCTCGCGACGTCCAGGCGCCGTCGCGAGCGTGGTGCCGCCGATCGAGACGATGCGCCAGTAGGTGTTGCGCAGCGTGGTCGCGGGCGCGGGCCTGTCGCAGCCCTCGCCAGGGTGGACGGAGACGAAACGATCGACCACCACGGTGGCCATCGTGTCGTCGCCTTCCATGCGCGGGCGTTCGGCGATGCGGGCCTCGACCCGCGCCATCACCGGCGTCTGCGGGGCCTGGCGCCCGGCCAGGTAGGCGCGCTGGAGGGCAACGAAGTCCCCCTCCATCGCAACGGGCCAGCTGCGGCCGGAGACGCATTCGGTGAGGCGCGCCGCATCGGCGAAGTAGAGGAACATCCCGCGCAGGGCGAGCTTCGGGGTGAACGGCGCGAAGCTGTCCGCGCGGCTCAGCGTGTAGGGCAGCGCACTCTCGATCCGCTTCCCGTCCTGGTCGAGCAGGCGGAGATTGCCGTTGCCGAGGATCTCGAACGCCGGCGCCTGGCCGCCCGCTGCCGTCAGCACGAGCGCCCGGCGATCGGGGTCGACATGCCAGCGGCCCAGCATGTCCTCCTCCGTCGTGGTGCCGATCCAGCTGCGGCGAAGCTGGAACACCTGGTCGGGCCAGAGGTCGAGCACGTGGCGGATGCCGGGGCCGCTCGCCGCCGGCAGGTCGCCCATGAAGCTGCCGGGCAGCATCAGCCCGTGCGCGCCGGCCCGCGGCTCCGGCTGCGCCCCGGGCGCCTGCGCGCGGGCCGAGCCGGGCGGAGCGAGAAGCGCTGCCGCGCACAGCAGCAGGATCATGGCAAAGGCCACGCGGGGATGTTTCATCCGGCTTCTCCCTAAAGGGCACACAGCCTACCTCGGCGCCGCAGCAGCGCGACAGGGGCGCGCGTCAATCGAGCATGCCGCGGGGCAGGTACAGCACGATGTCGGGGAAGGCGATGATGAGAGCGAGGCCGATGACCTGGAGCACCATGAACGGCGTGACACCCCAGTAGATGTCGCCCAGCGTGACAGACTTCGGCGCGGTGCCCTTGAGGTAGAAGAGCGTCGCGCCGAAGGGCGGCGAGAGGAACGAGTTCTGCAGGTTCACGGCCAGCAGGATGGCGAACCAGAACATCTGCTCGTTCTTCGCCACATGCCCGCCGAGGTCGAGGTTCTGGAAAATGGTGTAGAACACCGGCAGGACGATCAGCAGGATCTCGATCCAGTCGAGATAGATGCCGAGCAGGAACACGATGACCATGATGCCGACGAGGATGCCCCAATCCCCCACCGGCATCGCCTGCATCGCATCGCGCACGAGATCATCGCCACCGAGGCTGCGGAACACGTAGGCAAAGCAGGTCGCGGCGACGATCAGCATGAACACCATGCCGATCGTCACGGCAGAGGCATCGAGCACCGACCGCAGCGTGGGCAGGGTGAGCCGCCCGTTCGCCCAGGCCAGCAGGGTCGCTCCCAGCGCGCCGACGCCGGAGGCTTCCGTCGGCGTGGCGAAGCCGCCGAAGATCGAGCCGAGCACGAACACGATCAGCGCCGTCGGCGGCACCAGGCCCTCGACCACGAGGCGCACGAGCGCCATCCCGCGTGGGCCTTCCCCGGCCGCGAGCGGCGGGGCGAGGGCAGGGTTCCACCAGCACACTGCCAGCACGTAGACGACGTAGAGCACCGCAAGCAGCAGCCCCGGCACGATCGCCGCGACGAACAGCACGCCGACCGAGAGGTTCATCAGGTCGCCCATGATCACGAGCATGATCGAGGGCGGAATGAGGATGCCGAGCGTTCCTGAAGCCGCGATCACGCCGGTGGACAGGCGCTTGTCGTAGCCCTGGTTGACCATCATCGGCAGCGCGAGCAGCGACAGCATGACCACCGAGGCACCGACGATCCCGGTGGTGGCCGCAAGGATCGTGCCCATCAGGATGACGGCAAGCGCAAGCCCGCCCGGCACGCGGCGGAGCAGCACCTGCAGGCAGTAGAGCAGCTTCTCGGCGATGCCGCTGCGCTCGAGCATCAGCCCCATGAAGATGAACAGCGGCACGGCAACGAGCACGATGTTGTCTGCCGCCTGGCCGTAGATGCGCGGCCAGAACGTGTAGAACTCGACCAGGCGGAACACGTCGTACCACCAGCCGATCAGCGCGAAGATGATGGCGCTGCCGGCCATCACGCCGGCGACTGGAAAACCGCAGAACACGAACACGGCGAGGAACACGAACATGCCCGCCGGCAGGAGGTCCTCGATGAACATCGGCCCTCCTCAGATCCCGTCGGCGCGGTCGGCGGACAGCGGGAACACCTCCCGCTCGAAGCTCAGCCCCGGGCGGGGCGAGACGAGGGCGGCGACCGCCCGCAGCAGCACCGCGAGCGTCGCGAGCGTGACCAGCACGAAGCCCGAGACGAGCAGCCCCTTGATGACGAACCGCGCACCGACGCCGCCGACGGCCGGCGAGGTCTCTGCCGTGCGGAACGAATGCTCGACGAAGCCGAAGCCGTAGCCGAGCAGGATCGCGTTCAGCGGCATCAGGAACAGCAGGATGCCGAGGATCTCGATCCAGAGCTTCATCGTCTTGGACCGCCCCTCGCGCAGGAGATCGATCCTGACCTGCGCGTTGCGCAGATAGGCATAGCCGAGCACGGCGCTGAACAGCACCGTGTGGACGTGCCACTGCAACTCCTGCAGCCGTGTCGAGGACACCGCGTTGCCGAGCATGTTCTGCCACACGTGGTAGCTGAAGCCCGGAATGGCGCGCGTGACGATGTCGAGCATGATCAGCCCGAGCAGCAGCAGGAACAGCCAGGCCGCCGCCCGCCCCGTCGCGGCGACGATCGTTTCGAGGATGTCGGCGACCTGCCTCATCGGATGGCGGGGCGCGCGCGGGCTTGCCACGCGCGCCCCTGTGCCTCAGCCGAAGTTGATCTTCTGGTAGGAATAGGCGAGGTCGGCGAAGGCGTTGTAGCGCGCGAGGAACGCCTGCAGGGACTCCCAGGTTTCCTTGAACTTCGGATCGCGCGCGATGTTCTCGGCCACCACCTCCTGCCAGGCACGGTGGGCGGCCCGCGTGACGTCCTCGGGCATGGTCGCCACCGTCACGCCACGGTCGCGGAAGCGTTGCAACACGGGGCCCTGCACGGAATTCGACATCGCCACCTGCTCGATCGAGCTGGCGTGGTTGAGCCTGGTGAACAGCTTCCGCTGCGGCTCGGTGAGCGCGTTCCACCGGTCACGGTTCACGATGAAGCAGGCGAGCGAGAACGGCTCGTGCCAGGACGGGAAGTAGTAGTGCTTGGCGATGCGCCAGAACCCTGCCTCCTCGTCGTTCAGCGGGGTGGAGAACTCGGTGGCATCGATGGTGCCGAGCTCGAGCGCCTGGTAGATCTCTCCCGGCGGCAGCAGCTGCGGCGAGACGCCGAGCTTCTGCAACACGGCACCCGCATAGCCGAACACGCGCATCCTGAGGCCGCGCAGGTCCTCGACCGAGTTGATCGGCCGGCGGAACCAGCCGAGCCCCTGCGCGCCGATCATCCCCGAGACGACGCCGACGACGTTGAACTCGGCCAGGTACTTGTTGAACAGCTCCGTGCCGCCGCCCTGCGTCATCCAGGCGTACTGCCCGACGGCGTCTGGCCCGAAGGGGATCGAGGAGAACAGCGGTGCGACGGAGAACCGGCCGGCGAAGAAGCCGGGCGAAATGAAGGCGCAGTCGATCGCGCCACGGCCCACCGCCTCGAGGAACTCGGCCGTCGGCACCAGCGTGCCAGGCTCGTTCCAGCGGATGCGGAAGGAATTGTCCGTGGTGGCGGCGACATCCTCGGTCACGCGGTGCGCCCAGGCACCGATCAGCTGCGTGTTCTGGCTGATGAAGCTCGCACACCGCCAGTTGACCCGGCCCTGGGCCTGCGCCGGGCGGATCGCCGGCGCGGCGACGGCGCCGGCAGCGCCGAGCGCGGTGGCGCGGATCATGGTGCGTCGTGAAGGTCGTTCCGTCATCGTTCTCTCCCGTGTTCGTCGTTGCGATGAATTCAGCGGCCCGCGGGCTTGCCTGCCCGTCTCATTCCCTCCGCGCGGCGGAATACAGCGCGGCATTGCGCGCGAGCCTGCCCAGGAATTCGGGATGGTCGGACACCTCGCGGTTCAGCAGGCCCTTCGGCACCTCGCCCCGCATCACCGCGAGGCAGGCGGCGACATCGACCGCGCCGTTGCCGGCGAAGCACTGGTCGGTCCAGCAGAGCGCGTGCGGGGCGACGATCACGTTCGGCATGGCAAACAGCGGGTTGTCGGCCGGCGAGGGTTCCACCTCGAACACGTCGAGGCCGGCGCCTGCGATCCTGCCCTCGCGCAGTGCAGCGACCAGCGCTCTCTCGTCGACCACGGGGCCACGCGCGGTGTTGATGAGGAAGGACGTCGGCCGCATCAGCGCCAGGCGCCGCGCATTGACGAAGTGGTGCGTCGCGGGCGAGAGCGGCACGCTGATGGAGAGGAAATCGCTATCGCGGAACAGCGTCTCCTCGTCGACCATCGTCACGCCAAGCGCGGCGGCAGCGGCGGCATCGACAAAGGGATCATGCGCGATCAGCCGCATGCCAAAGGGTGCGAGCAGGCGGATCACCTCCGCCCCGATATTGCCGAGACCGAGCTGCCCGAACGTGCGGCCGACGAGGCCGAGGCCCATGAACCGAGCGCGCTGGGCCCATCCCTCAGGCCCCAGCCGCGTCAGCCGGTCCTTGACCAGCAGGTGCTGCGACAGCGCGAGCAGGAACGTCACGATCGACACAGCCACCGGCCGCCGCACGCCGTCGGGCGTCGTGACGAGGGCGATGCCTGCCTCCGTCAGCGCCGGCACCTCCACCGTGTCGTAGCCAACGCCGAGGCGCGCGACGAGGGCGAGCCGCCCGTCGCGGGGGATCGAGGCGCGGTCGAACCGCGGGGCGAGCAGCACGAGCGCGTCATGCCCGGCCAGGTCCTCGGCCCGCATCCTGCCCTCGACGGGTGCCACGAAGCTGACCTCGATCCGCGGATCGGCGGTCAGCGGCGAGAGATCGATCATCGGGTAGGCGAAGCTGCCATCGGCCCGGCGGAAATCGCCGCTGAAGGCGACGCGGAACGGAGCGCTCACAGCGCCCCTCCGAGGCCGGCGCGGATGCCATCGATCCCCTGCCTGAGCGCCCCCTGCAACAGCCACACATCCCCGCCGTAGCAGAGCCAGTCGAACCCGCGGGACCCCTCGCGCACGCCTTCCTCGACCGAGGTGACGAGGCGGCCCATGCCCTTGCCGTTGCGCTTCGCCGCCGCGACCACGCGGTCGACCGCGGCGTTGAAGTGGGGATGGTCGAACTGCCCCGGGATGCCCATGGAACAGGTGAGGTCGAAATGCCCCATCCACAGCACGTCCACCCCCTCGACCGCGGCGATCTCGTCGACATTCTCGACGCCAGCGGCCGTCTCGATGAGCGGGATGAACACCATGCGGTTGTTCAGCGCCGCGAGCTTCGAGAGCACCGGCCCGTCGCGGTAGTCGTCATGCGCGAGCGCAAGCCCGACGCCGCGATGCCCGCGCGGGGTGTAGCGGATGTGCCGCGCGCATTCGGCGGCCTCCTCGGCGGAGGAGACCATCGGCACCATGATGCCCTCGGCTCCGATGTCGGCGGCACGCGCCATCAGCTGGTAGTCACGCCCCGGCACGCGCACGAAGGTCGGCAACCCCGCCGCCTGGGCGTAGCGGACGACCGATTTCACGGTCTCGAAGCTGAAGCCGGAATGTTCCATGTCCAGGAACATGAACTCGGCGCCGGTCGCGGCCAGGACATGGCCGATGCCAGGTGTCGCGAACTCGAACACGGCGTGGCCAAGCTTCGGCTCACGCCTGGTCACGAGGTCTCTCAAGGTTCCCGCCATTCCCGTTCACTCCCTGTCGCGGGGCTGCGCCGCCGCTTTCGTTGCCTCGCCCGCCCGCCGCGCCGATCCGCGGCGGCGCCCGCGGGCGACCTCCGCCCAGTAGGTGTCGGTGACGGAGGCGAGATGGTCGCGCATCGCCTGGTCTGCCGCGTCGCCGTCGCCGGCAAGGACGGCATCGAGGATCATCCGGTGCTCCTGCACCGTCCTCTCGCGGGATGTGCGGCTGACGCTCGTGGTCGTGCGCTGTTCGGTGAGCCAGCCGCGCATCGCCTCGCCGAGCGCGGCGATGATGGGGTTGGCGGCCACCGCCGCGATCTCGCTGTGGAAGGCGACGTCGGTGCGGGAGAAGGCGGCGGGGTCGGCCAGGGCGTCGCGGTTCACCTGCCAGGCAGCCTCGATCCGCGCGCGGTGCGCCGCATCGGCGGCGATGGCGGCATGGCGGGCGATGCCGCCCTCGAAGAACTGCCGCGCCTGCTGCAGGTGCCGGACGTTCTGGGGCTCGGCCAGGAGCAGCCGCACGGGGGCGGAAAGGCTCTCGATCAGCCCGTTCGCGGTTGGACGCGCGACCCGCGCACGCTCGCCGTTGGCGACCCTGACAAGGCCGGTGCGCTCGAGCGTGAGAAGCGCCTGCCGGACCGCCGGGCGGCCGACGCCGAAACGTTCCATCAGCTCGCGCTCGGAGGGCAGCGCCTCGCCTTCGCCGAGATGCGCCGACAGGATCAGCGCCTCGAGCTGGGCGGCAACCTCGTCATGCACCTTGCGTCGTTGCACCGGTGCAAGCGGCAGGGACGCGCTGGACACGCGGCACCGCTCCTTGTTCGTTTCACTCCAGGCTATATCCTAGGTTCAAAGGCCAGGGCGCCGCAAGCTCCCCGGGCGCCAGCGGGCGCCCCCTCGCCAAGCGGGCGCGCCCGGTTCATCCTCGCTTCACCAGCAGCTTCTCCCGAGGAGACCGAGAACCGATGCAGACCCCCGTGATCGAGGGCGTCAGCGCCTGGGCTGACGAGCTCACCGCGATCCGCCGCGACATCCACGCCCACCCGGAAATGGGGATGGAGGAGCACCGCACCGCGGCACTCGTCGCCGCGAAGCTCAGGGAATGGGGCGTCGAGGTCACGGAAGGCGTCGGCAAGCTCGGCGTCGTCGGCACGGTGAAGGGCACGCGGCCGGGGCAACGCGCCATCGGGCTTCGCGCCGACATGGATGCGCTGCAGATCCCGGAGGCGACGGGCGCGCCCTGGGCCTCGACCAACCCGGGCGTGATGCATGCCTGTGGGCATGACGGGCACACCACCATGCTGTTGGGCGCTGCCCGCTGGCTCGCGCAGAACCGCGATTTCGCCGGCACGGTGCACCTGATCTTCCAGCCGGCCGAGGAAGGCCGCGGTGGTGCGCGCGCGATGCTGGCGGACGGGCTGTTCCAGCGCTTCCCGTGCGATGCCGTCTATGGCCTGCACAACAAGCCGACGATCGCGGCCGGCCGCTTCGCCACCCGCAAGGGCCCGACGCTGGCCGCGGCAGACCGCTTCGCCGTCACCTTCAAGGGAACCGGCGGGCATGGCGGCTCCACCCCCCATCTCGCGACCGACGTGACGATCGTGCAGGCGCATTTCGTGCTCGCGTTGCAGACCATCATCGGCCGCAACGTGCCGGCACTCGAGAGTGCCGTGCTCAGTGTCGGGTCGATCGCTGGCGGCTCGCCGCTCTCGTCGAACGTGATGCCGGCGGAACTCGTCGTCACCGGCACCTCGCGCAGCTACAGCCCCGCCGTGCGCGAGCTGCTCGAGCGCCGGATCGGCGAGCTGGCGCAGGGCCTGGCGTTGGCCCATGGCTGCACGGCGGAGGCGGTGTATCGCCGCGGCGTCTCGGCCACCGTGAACCACGCCGAGCAGACCGACGTGGCACTCGCCGTCGCCGCCGGGCTGGTGGGCGAGGAGGCGGTGAACGGCGCGATGGTGCCCGTGACGGGGGCGGAGGATTTCGGCCTCATGCTCGAGGCCTGCCCTGGCAACTTCATGTTCATCGGCGGCGGCACGGGGGCGGACGGCACCTCGCCCAACCTGCACACCCCGCATTTCGACTTCAACGACGCGATCATCCCCCTCGGCGTTGCCTACTGGGTCGGCCTGGTCGAGCAGGAGCTCGGCTTGCAGCGCCAGGGGTGAGTGTACTGCCTGACGGAACGCCCCCCGGCGCCGTCTCAAAGTGCGTGACACAGGCAAAAGGGAGTGCCGAAGCCTGTCGCAGTGCTGTAGCATCCGTGCAAAGGCCGGATGGGTGACATGCGCGCAGCGGTGACGCTGTGGCCGCCCCTTCCGGTGGGGGGCTACCAATCGGGAGACTGAGCATGACCGAAGACGATCTTCGACAGCTGATCGGCCGCGTGAAGCGTGGCTCACTGTCACGCCGTGGCTTCATCCGCCGGATGGCCGCCGTTGGCCTGACCGCGCCGATGGCGACGCAGATCCTCGCCGTGGCCGGCGCCGCGCCCGCCATGGCGCAGAGCGTTCCCGCCTATCGCCCGACGCGTGCGGGCGGCGGCGGCGCGCTCAAGATTCTCTACTGGCAGGCCTCGACGCTGCTGAACCCGCATTTCGCGGTCGGCACCACGAACCAGGATTCGAGCCGCGTCTTCTACGAGCCGCTCGCCGGCTGGGCGGCCGACGGCACGCTGCACCCGATCCTGGCGGCCGAGATCCCGTCGGTCGACAATGGCGGGCTCTCGGCGGATGGCCGCTCCGTCACCTGGAAGCTGAAGCGCGGCGTGAAGTGGCATGACGGCCAGGATTTCTCGGCCGACGACGTCATCTTCAACTACGAATACGCGCGCAACCCGGCCGTAGCCTCGACCAGCTCCGGCTCCTACCGCGACGTGAACGTGACGAAGGTCGACGATCACACCGTGAAGGTGGAGTTCGCGCAGCCGAACCCGTTCTGGGCCGACGCCTTCGTCGCCTCCGTCGGCATGCTGATCCCCAAGCACCTGTTCAAGGACTTCGCCGGCTCGAACGCCCGCGATGCGCCCACCAATCTCCGCCCGGTCGGCACGGGCCCCTACAAGTTCACCTCCTTCGCGCCGGGTGACCTGCTGCGCGGCGAACGCAACGAGAACTACCACCTGCCCAACCGGCCCTTCTTCGACACGATGGAGATCAAGGGTGGCGGCGATGCGGTCTCGGCCGCCCGCGCGGTGCTGCAGACGGCCGACTATGACTATGCCTGGAACCTCCAGGTCGAGGACGAGATCCTCAAGCGCCTCGAGGCGGCCGGCCGCGGCAAGGTCAACGTGATCGAGGGCGGTGCGATCGAATTCATCCAGCTCAACGCGACCGACCCCACCCGCGAGGTTGACGGCGAGCGTGCGCATATCAGCACCGAGCACCCCGCCTTCCGCGACCCCGCGGTGCGCCGGGCGATCGCGCTGCTGCTCGACCGCAAGTCGATCGAGGAGTTCATCTACGGCCGCGGCGGCCCGGCGACGGGCAACTTCCTCAACAACCCGCCGCGCTTCCGTTCCCCGAACATGCCGATGGAATTCAACGTCGACCGTGCCAACCAGGTGCTCGACCAGGCAGGCTGGGTGCGGGGGCGTGACGGCGTGCGCGCCAAGGACGGGGTGCGGCTGCGGTTCGTCTACCAGACCTCGGTCAACGCGCCGCGTCAGCGCACGCAGCAGATCCTGCAGCAGGCCGCGCGGCGCGCGGGCATCGAGCTCGAGCTCAAGTCGGTCACGGCTTCGGTGTTCTTCTCGTCGGACGTGGCCAACCCAGACACCTTCGGCAAGTTCTTCGCCGACATGCAGATGTACACGACGACCATGCCGCAGGCCGATCCGCAGCGGTTCATGAACCAGTACGTCTCGTGGGAAGTGTCGCAGAAGGCGAACTCGTGGCAGGGGCGCAACATCGTCCGCTGGCGCAGCGCCGACTATGACGCTGCCTTCCGCGCGGCCGAAGGCGAGCTCGACGTGGTGAAGCGGGCCGCCCTCTTCATCCGCATGAACGACCTGATCGTCGGCAGCAACCACGTGATCCCCGTGGTGATGCGCCCGACGGTCAGCGGCAGCCTCAACACGCTCAGGCCTGCCATCAGCGGCTGGGACCTGACGATGTGGCTGCTGTCCGACTGGTACCGCGAAGGCTGAGACCGCAAGCGCGCGCCGCGTGACGCAGTATCTCATCCGACGTTTGCTGATCGCGATCCCGAGCCTGCTCGGGATCAGCGTCATCCTGTTCACGGTGCTGGCGCTGGCTCCCGGAGACCCCTTCGAGGAGCTGGCGACCAACCCCGCGATACCGCCCGAGGTGCGCATGCAGCTGCGTGCGAGCCTCGGGCTGGATGACCCGATCCACATGCGCTACTTCGCCTGGCTCACTTCGATGCTGCGGGGCGAGTGGGGCTTCTCCTTCGTCAGCCGCATCGATGTCGACCAGCTGATCATGCAGCGCCTGCCGACGACGCTGCTGGTCATCGGCACCTCGCAGATCGTCGCCCTCGCCGTCGCGCTGCCGGTCGGCGTGCTGGCGGGAACCCGCCCCTACTCGACGTTCGACAAGGTGGCCAACACGCTCGCCTTCGTCGGCTTCTCGTTGCCCACCTTTTTCACCGGGCTGCTCTTCATCCTGTTCTTCTCGGTCTATCTCGGCTGGCTGCCCTTCGTGTACCGCACCAACATCGCCGGAAGCGGGCTGCCCTGGGTGTGGGAACACATCAAGCAGATGATCATGCCGGTGATGGTGCTCGGCCTGTTCCAGGGTGCCGCGCTGGTGCGCTTCGTGCGCTCGGCCGTGCTCGACGTCATCCGGCTCGACTACGTCACCACCGCGCGGTCGAAGGGCCTGGCCGAGCGGCGGGTGGTGATGAAGCACGTGGTGCGCAACGCGCTCATCCCCGTCGTCACCCTAATCGCGCTGCAGATGCCGATCGTGTTCGGCGGCGCGATCGTGACCGAGCAGATCTTCCGCGTGCCCGGCATCGGCTCGCTGCTGATCAGCGCGATCCTGTCGAACGATACGCCCGTGATCATGGCCGTGACGTTCGTGTTCTCGTGCCTCGTCATCTTCTTCAACCTCATGGCCGATGTGCTCTATGGCTGGCTCGACCCCCGCATCAGCTACCGCTAGCGCCCCGGCCGTCGACGCGGGCCATGGCGCTGGCACGACGCCGGCAGGCGCATCGGCGCGCCCGCGCGTCTCCCCGTGGGAGGAGGCGTGGCGGCGCTTCCGCAAGCACAGGCTCGCCGTGGCGAGCGCGGTGGTGCTGTCGTTCATCATCCTCGCCGTTCTGGTCGGCCCGCTGTTCTGGACCGTGGCGATCGACGAGATCGACTTCCGCGCGCGCCTCCAGGGCCCCTCCTTCGCCCACCCGCTTGGCACCGACGATCTCGGGCAGGACCTGCTCGCGCGCATGCTCTATGGCGGGCGGATCTCGCTCGCCGTCGGCTTCGCGGCGATGCTCGTTGCGGTGCTGCTCGGCACGCTGATCGGCTCGCTGGCGGGCATGGCGTCAGGCCCTGTCGATGCCGCGCTGATGTGGCTGACCGACCTGTTCCTCTCGCTGCCCGAGCTGCCGCTGCTGCTGCTTGTGATCTACCTGTTCCGGGAACCGCTGCGCCAGGTGGTGGGGCCCGAGATGGGCGTGTTCATCCTCATCGTCGGCGTGATCGGCGGGTTCCGGTGGATGCCGGTCGCACGCCTCGTGCGCGCGCAGTTCTTCTCCCTCCGCGAGAAGGAGTTCGTCGAGGCGGCACGCGCGCTCGGCGCCTCGACGCCACGGCTGGTGCTCCACCACATCCTGCCGAACGCGCTTGGCCCCGTGATCGTTGCCGCCACGATCGACATCGCGGCCGCGATCATCGCCGAGAGCACCCTCTCCTTCCTCGGCCTCGGCTTCCCGCCTGACGTGCCGACCTGGGGCCGGCTGCTGTTCGACGCCAAGGACAACCTCGATTTCGCGCCGCACTGGGCGCTGTTCCCGGGGCTTGCGATCTTCTTCACGGTGTTGACCATCAACTTCGTCGGCGACGGTCTGCGCGATGCGCTCGACCCGAGGAGGGTGATCTGACCGCGCCGACCCTCGCCGCGGCACCATCGCCGCAGGCCCCCGCCACGCCGGCCGATACGCTGCTCGATATCCGCGGCCTCAAGGTGCATTTCCGCACCGATGACGGCTGGGTGCGCGCGGTCGATGGCGTCGACATCCGAATCGGCCGCGGCGAGACGGTCTGCGTCGTGGGCGAGAGCGGCTGCGGCAAGACCGTCACGGCCATGACGGTGCTGAAGCTCATCGCCATGCCGCCGGGCAAGATCGTCGAGGGCCAGATCCTCTGGCAGGGGCGCGACATCGTGCCGCTCAGTGCCGACGAGATGCGCAAGATCCGCGCGCGCGAGATCGGCATCGTGTTCCAGGAGCCGATGACCTCGCTCAACCCCGTCTATACGGTGGGCGAGCAGATCGCCGAGGTGGTGCAGCAGCACGAGAAGCTGGGCAAGCGCGCCGCGATCGACCGTGCGGCCGAGATGCTGAAGCTCGTGAACATCCCCAACCCGCAGCGGCGCGTGCACGACTATCCACACCAGTTCTCTGGCGGCATGCGCCAGCGCGTGATGATCGCCATGGCGCTCTCCTGCAACCCGAAGCTCCTGATCGCGGACGAACCGACCACCGCGCTCGATGTCACCATCCAGGCGCAGATCCTCGACCTGCTCGACGAGATGAAGGACCGCCTCGGCATGGCGGTGATGCTCATCACCCATGCCATGGGTGTTGTCGCCGAGGTCGCGCAGCGCGTCATCGTGATGTACGCGGGCAAGGTGGTGGAGGAGGCGCCGGTGGAGGAGCTCTTCGCCAACCCGCGCCACCCCTATACCCAGGGCCTCATCCGCTCGATTCCGCGGATCGACCTCGCGGCGCTCAAGAAGACCAGGCTCGAGGCCATCCCCGGCAGCGTGCCGAGCCTGCTTCGCCCGCCCACCGGCTGCCGCTTCGCCGCGCGCTGCCGCCACGCGATGGACGTCTGCCGCGAGGCTGAGCCGCCGCTCGTGACCGACGCGAACGGCCACAAGGTCGCCTGCTTCCTCACCGCCGCCCCATGAGCCCGATGCAGGACGCCTCGCCGATGACCGAGCCGCTGCTGCGCGTCCGCGACCTCGTGAAGCGCTTCGCCGTGAAGGGCGGCATCCTCCGCCGCACCGTCGATGAGGTGCATGCCGTCAGCGGCGTCTCGTTCGACCTCCAGGCCGGCGAAACGCTCGGCCTCGTCGGCGAATCGGGTTGCGGCAAGTCCACCACCGGGCGCCTCATCCTGCGCCTGATCGAGCCCACCTCCGGCGAGGTGCGGTTCGAGGGCCAGGACGTGACGGCGCTGTCGCGCGAGCAGATGGGCCCGCTCCGGCGGCACATGCAGATCATCTTCCAGGACCCGTTCGCCTCCCTGAACCCGCGCATGACAGTGGGCACGATCATCGCCGAGGCGCTGGTGATCCATAAGCTCTCCGGCAACGCCCGCGGGCGCGAGGACCGCGTGGTCGAGCTGCTCGAGACGGTGGGCCTCAACGCCGATCACATGCGCCGCTTCCCGCACGAGTTCTCGGGCGGCCAGCGCCAGCGCATCGGCATCGCCCGCGCTCTCGCCGTGTCTCCCAAGCTGATCATCTGCGACGAGCCCGTCTCGGCGCTCGACGTCTCGATCCAGGCGCAGGTTGTGAACCTGCTCGAGGACCTGCAGGAGAAGTTCGGCCTCACCTTCCTGTTCATCGCGCACGACCTCTCCGTGGTCGAGCACATCAGCGACCGTGTCGCGGTGATGTATCTTGGCCGGATCGTCGAGATCGCCTCGGCGCGCGACCTCTACACCACGCCGCTGCACCCCTATACCGAGGCGCTGCTCTCGGCCGTGCCGATCCCCGACCCGAAGGCCAAGCGCAACCGCATCCGGCTGCAGGGCGACGTGCCGAGCCCGCTGAAGCCGCCCTCAGGCTGCCACTTCCACACGCGCTGCCCGATCGCCAGGCCCGACCCGTGCGCCACGCAGGTGCCGGAACTGCGCCAGACCAGGCAAGGCCACTGGGTGTCCTGCCACCTGAGGGACTGAGCGCGCCCTCAGTCGACGTCGAGGGCGAGATGGGCGACGCAATCGCCCCTCTCGCAGCGGGCGGGGTGGCGCTGGCACACCACGATGCCGTCGCGCTTGAAGAAGCACTCCGTCGGCGGGCGTGCGGGATCATCGACGAAATGCACGCGGCCGCAGAGGTCGCCCTTCCGCACCGCATCGCCGATCTCGGTGGCTGGCTCGAACACGCCGGCATCGGGCGCGTAGACGAAGCAGGCCTGGTCGGGCACTTCCATCATCCGCGTCGGCCGCGGCTCAGGCGGGCCGCCGGGGAGGATGCCCATGAAGCGGAGGTGGCGGATCAGCCCCTCCTCCGCGAAGGCGAGGCCGGCGCGGTTGAGCGAGCCGCCGCCGCCGAACTCGCCGCCGAGCGCCGCCACGCCGCGCTTCATCGCCGCCCCCGGCGAGTAGCGCGGGTCAGCCCCCTGGCGCCAATGCAGAGAGACCGGGGCGGCGAAGGCGCGCAGTGCCGCCATGCCGCGCGCGTTCACGGCCGCATCGGGCCCCTCATGCGTCGAGGCGAAGGGAAGATAGGCGAGCGACCCGCCACCGGAGTGGAAATCGTGGAACAGGTCGGCCAGCGGGAACAGGACGCTGTCGACATAATGCGCGATCTGCGACGTGACCCCGCCATCGGGCGAGCCTGGGAACGAGCGGTTGAGGTTGCCGCCATCGATCGGCGACACCCGCGTACCCGCCATCGCCGCCGGGAGGTTGAGCGCCGGCAGCATGATGACGCGGCCACGGATCGTTTCGGGCCGAAGCTCGCGGATCAGGTTGCAGACGGCGACCTGGCCCTCGTACTCGTCGCCATGGTTGCCGGCGGAGAACAGGGCCGTCGGCCCCTCGCCGTTCTTCACCACAGCGACCGGAATGGCGATCGTGCCGTAGGCAGACCGCGTGACGGAGTGCGGCAGGTGCAGCCAGTCGACCTGGCGGCCATCCCGCGCATAGTCGACATCCGTCCAGAGCCGCGTGCTGCCCCCCGCCATCTGCCCCGCCACCGCTGCCTCCCCGCGCTGTTTCGTTGCGCCATCTTCCGATGCAACCCGCTGCGCGACAAGCCTCGCCGTTGCCCTCGGCGAACGGAGGTGCTTTCATCGCGCGAACAACGGGAGGCAGAAGAACGTGCGTTTGTTCACCGCAACCCTCGCGACAGAATCGAACACCTTTGCGCCAATGCCGACCAGCCTCGCCGCGTACAAGGAGGGCGTGTTCCTGCGCCCCGGCGAGCATCCGGACGATGCACCGCGCATGTGCACAGCACCCCTGTTCGTGGCCCGCCAGCGTGCCGCGGCCGAGGGGTTCACGCTGATCGAGGGAAGCTGCTTCGCGGCCAGCCCCGCCGGCACCACCAACCGCGCCGATTACGAGATGATGCGCGACGAGATCCTCGATCAGCTCAAGGCCGCACTCCCTGTCGATGGCGTGCTGCTCGGCCTGCACGGCGCGATGGTCGCGCACGGCTATGACGATGTGGAAGGCGACATCATCACCCGCGTGCGCGACATCGTCGGGCCCAAGGTGGTGATCGGCGTCGAGCTCGACCCGCACTGCCACCTGACGAAGGTTCGCGTGAAGGCGGCCGACATCACCATCCTCTACAAGGAGTTCCCGCACACCGACGTGTCGGAGCGTGCGGAGGAGGTGTTGACGCTCGTGCTCGCCACGCTGCGCGGCGAGGTCAAGCCGGTGACGAGCGTGTATGATTGCCGGCAGATCAGCTCCTACCCGACGACGCAGCCGCTCATGCGCGCCTTCGTCGACAAGGTGAAGGCGATGGAGGGCCGCGACGGCATCCTCTCCATCTCGATCGCGCACTGCTTCCCCTATGCCGATGTCGAGGAGCTCACCGGCCGCGTGCTCGTGATCACGAACAACGACAAGGCGAAGGCCGATGCGGTGGCGACAGCGCTCGGCGAGGAATTCGTCTCGATGCGCGGCAAGACGATTCCGCCGTATGAGTCGGTCACGGGCGGCATCGCCACCGCGCGCGGCCACAATGCCGGGCCCGTCGTGGTGGCCGATCCGGCCGACAATGCCGGCGGCGGCGCGCCGACCGACAACACCACCATCCTCCGCCACCTGATCGAGACGAAGGCTGAGAGCGCGGCGCTCGCCCCGATCTGGGACCCGATCGCGGTGCGCCTCTGCTTCGATGCCGGCGTCGGTGCGACGTTCCCGCTCCGCTTCGGCGGCAAGATCGCGCCGAGCTCGGGCCAGCCGATCGATGCGATGGTGACGGTGACGGCACTCGCCCCCGATGCCTGGCAGAGCTTCGGGCCGACCAAGGTGCCGCTCGGCGATTGCGCGGCGATCAAGGTGGGCGATGTCGAGGTGGTGCTGATCGCCAACCGCACCCAGGCGCTCGGCCTCGAGATCTTCCGCAACCTCGGCATCGAGCCGACCGAGCGGAAGATCATTGTCGTGAAGTCGACCAACCATTTCATGGGCGCGTTCGGGCCGATCGCTGCCAAGGTGATCTACATCGACAGCGACGGGCCGCTGTCGCGGGATTACCGCAAGCTTCCCTACACGAAGGTCGCGCGCCCGATCTGGCCGCTCGACGAGGTGACGCAGCCTGGACTCATTCTCTAAGCAGAACCGGAACGGCAACAGGGAGAACCGGACAATGAAAACGACACGCAGGACCCTGATGGGCGGAGTGGCCGCCGCGGCGGTCACGCCTGCCATCGTGATCGCGCAGCCGGCGCCGCCGGCCAACCGCACCGTGCGCGCCATCCTGCACGGCGACATCCCCACCTTCGACCCGATCTGGACGACGGCCAACATGGCCGCCAACCACGGCGCGCTGGTGTACGACACCCTCTTCGGCATCGACGAGAAGGTCACGGCGCAGCCGCAGATGATCGGCCGCCACGGCTTCTCCGACGACAAGCTCACGCTGACCATGGAGCTGCGCGACGGCCTGAAATGGACCGACGGCACGGACGTGACGTCGCGTGACTGCGTCGCCTCCATCCGCCGCTGGGCGGTGCGCGACGGTGCCGGCCAGCACATGATGCAGCGCGTGACCGACGTGTCGCCCGGCGATGCGCGCACCATCGTCATCAAGTTCAGGGAGCCCTACGGCATCGCCCTCGATGCCATGGCGAAAACCTCGACCCCCTTCTGCTTCATGATGCGCGAGAAGGAAGCGTTGACCGACCCGATGCAGAAGATCGAGACCACGGTCGGCTCCGGCCCGTTCATCATGAACGAGCGCGAGACGCGGCCTGGCACGCAGTATGTCTACGACAAGAACCCGAACTACCGGCCGAGGAGCGAGCCGCCGTCATGGATCGCCGGCGGCAAGGTCGCGCATGTCGATCGCGTGATCATCCAGAACGTGCCGGATGCACAGACCGCGATCGCTGCGTTGCAGGCGGGCGAGGTCGACTATGTCGAGACACCCTCGCTCGACAGCGTGCGCGACCTCGAGCGTGACCGCGACATCATGCTGGCCCCGCGCAGCCCGCTCGGCGATGTGGGCTGGATCAGGCTGAACTTCCTGCACCCGCCCTTCGACAACGTGAAGGCGCGCCAGGCCGTGCTGTGGGCGGTGAACCAGGAAGCCCACATGCGGGCCTCCTTTGTCGACCCGCGCTTCTACCAGAAATGCGGCGCGTACCTCACCTGCGGCACGCCGATGGAGAACGATGCGAACACGGAGTGGTTCAGGAACGGACCGAACCCCGAGCGCGCGCGCCAGCTTCTGCGCGAGAGCGGCTACAACGGCCAGCCGGTGACGCTCATGCAGGCGACCAACATCGTCTACATGAACAACACCGCGCAGATCCTGGCCCAGGAGCTTCGCGGCATCGGCTTCAACATCCAGATGGTGCCGATGGACTGGTCGGGCGTGGTGCAGCGCCGCGCGTCGAGGGCAGCGCCGGACCAGGGCGGATGGAACATCTTCCTCACCTCCGCCGACGGTCTTTCCTCGGGCAACCCGATCTGGGCCGCAGCGCACGCGGCAACGGGCGAGCGCGGCTGGTTCGGCTGGCCGTCGGACGAGAAGCACGAGCAGCTGCGCAACGCCTGGGTTTCCGCCCCCGACCTCGCCGCACGGCAGAAGATCGCGCGCGAGATGCAGGAGAATGCCTGGAACTTCGTGCCAACCGTCTATTACGGCCAGTGGAAGCAGCCGGTCGCGCATCGCCGCAACGTCACCGGCTGGATCGCAACACCGGGCTGCGTGCCGTTCTGGAACGTCCGCAAGACCTGATGCAGCGTTCCGTTCCGTTCCCCCTTCCCGCAGCGATGCGGGAAGGGATTTCCCTGTGTGACGGGCGCGGCGGATGATCGCCTACATCATCCGCCGCCTCATCGCGACGATCCCGGTGATGTTGCTGGTCGCGATCATCGTGTTCCTGCTCGTGCATCTCGCGCCCGGCGACCCGGCGAGCGTGATCGCCGGCGACAATGCGACGTCCGACCAGATCGCGGCGATCCGCGCGGCCCTCGGGCTCGACCGGCCCTTGTGGGAGCAGTTCGCCATCTGGATCGGCAACGTTCTGCAGGGCGATCTCGGCCACTCGCTGTTCTGGAACCGCTCGGTGTCGGAGCTGATCCTCCAGCGCGCCGAGCCGACCATCTCGCTCGCGATCACGACACTGATCCTCGCGGTGACGATCTCGATCACCCTCGGCGTGCTCGCTGCCTGGAAGGCCGGCTCCGGCCTTGATCGCGCGGTGATGGGCGTTGCCGTGACGGGCTTCTCGGTGCCGGTGTTCGTGGTCGGCTACCTGCTCGTGTTCGTGTTCGCGATCCAGCTCGGCTGGCTGCCGGTGCAGGGCTACCGGCCGATCGCCGAGGGCCTCTGGCCCTGGCTCGAGCGGCTGATCCTGCCCTCCATCGCGCTCGGCCTCGCCTATGTCGCGCTGATCGCGCGCATCACCCGCACCACCATGCTCGAGGTGCTGGCCGAGGACTACATGCGCACGGCGGAGGCCAAGGGCGTTGCGACGCGCCCGATGCTGCTGAAGCATGCGCTCAAGAACGCCGCGGTGCCAATCGTCACCATCGTCGGCATCGGTGTCGCGCTGCTGATCGGCGGCGTCGTGATCACCGAGACGGTGTTCAACATCCCTGGCATCGGCCGTCTCGTGGTGGACGCGATCGCCAGGCGCGACTACCCGATCATCCAGGGCGTGATCCTGGTGTTCTCGGGCGTGTACGTGCTGGTCAACCTCGCGGTCGACATCTCCTACACCTTCTTCGATCCCCGGGTCCGCTACTGATGGCGGGCGCGGCAGCAGAGGCGCCGATCGCCGCGCGGCCAGGTGGGGCGCGCGTGTTCATCCGCCGCAACCCGACGATCGTGATCGGCGGTGCGCTGCTCGTCATCATGCTCATCCTCGCCGTGCTCGCCCCCTTCATCGCCGGCGATCCGCTGCACGTGAACCCGGTGAACAGGCTGCAGCCACCCGACCTCGCGAAGCTCTTCGTCCCCGGTGCGGTGGATCGCTTCGGGACCGACAATCTCGGGCGCGACGTGTTCGCGCGCACCATCTACGGCGCGCGCGTGTCGTTGCTCGTCGGCATCTTCGTGGCGTTCTTCTCCACCACGATCGGCCTCTTCGTCGGGCTCGCCGCCGGCTACTACCGCGCGCTCGACACGGTGATCATGCGGCTGATGGATGCGCTGATGGCGATCCCGGGCATCCTGCTCGCCATAGCACTCGTCGCACTCACGCGCGGCGGCGTGCCGGTGGTGATCTTCGCCATCACCATTCCCGAGATCCCGCGCGTGGTGCGCCTTGTCCGCGCCGTCGTTCTCACGGTGCGGGAACGCCCCTTCATCGACGCGGCCGTCTCGGTCGGGTCGCGGCCGAAGAAGGTGATCCTCCGCCACATCCTGCCCAACACGCTCGCCCCGCTGATCGTGCAGGCCACCTATGTCTGCGCCTCCGCCATCCTCGTCGAGGCTGGCCTCTCCTTCCTCGGCGCCGGCGTGCCGCCCGAGATCCCGACCTGGGGCAACATGATCGCGCAGTCGCGCCTGTTCCTCTCCCGCGCGCCGTGGACGGTGTTCTTCCCCGGCGCGTGCCTCGCCATCGTCGTCCTCGCGATCAACCTGGTGGGCGACGGGTTGCGCGACAGGCTCGACCCGCGGCTTGCAAGGCGGATGCGGTGATGGACGCCGACGCACCACCCCTCCTCTCGGTCGAGGACCTGCAGACGCATTTCTTCACCGTCGATGGCGTGACGCGCGCGGTCGATGGCGTGAGCTTCACGGTGGCGGCGGGCGAGACCCTCGGCATCGTCGGCGAGAGCGGCTGCGGCAAGTCCGTCACCGCACTCTCGATCCTGCGCCTTCTCCCCCAGCGCATCGGCCGCATCGTCGGCGGCCGCGTGGTGTTCGAAGGCACGGACCTGCTCGGCCTCGACATCGGGGCGATGCGCGAGATCCGCGGCAACCGCATCGCGATGATTTTCCAGGAGCCGATGACGAGCCTGAACCCGGTGCTCACGATTGGCGAGCAGATCGCCGAGGCCGTGCGCATCCACCAGGGGGCCTCGCACGAGGCAGCGCTGGCGCGGGCGGAGGAGATGCTCACGCTGGTGCGCATCTCGGATGCGAAGCGCCGCCTCGGCGACTATCCGCACCAGTTCTCGGGCGGCATGCGCCAGCGCGTGATGATCGCCATGGCGCTCTCCTGCAACCCCAAGCTGCTCATCGCCGACGAACCGACGACGGCGCTCGACGTCACCGTGCAGGCACAGATCCTGAAGCTGATGATCGAGCTGAAGGAACGCACGGGGGCAGCGGTGATGCTGATCACGCACGCACTCCCGGTCGTGGCCGAAACGTGCCAGCGCGTGATCGTGATGTATGCCGGCCGCATCGTCGAAACCGCCGAGGTGACCGACCTGTTCGACCGCCCGCTGCACCCCTACACGCGCGGGCTCATGTCCTCGATCCCGCGCCTCGGGGCGGCAGCGCGCCAGCGGCGGTTGACCGAGATCCCGGGCCTCGTGCCCGACCTGCGCCAGCCCGTCATCGGCTGCGCCTTCGCGCCGCGCTGCCCGCTTGCCGATGAGCGTTGCAGGCGCGAGGCACCGCCGCTCGCGGCACACGGCAACGGCCACAGTGCTGCGTGCTGGAAGCCGGGCGAGGCCGCATGACGGAACCCGTTCTCGCCGTCGAGGGACTGACCAAGCACTTCCCGGTCGAGCGCGGCATCCTTCGCCGCGCGGTGGCCTGGGTGCGCGCGGTCGATGGCGTCGACTTCGCGATTGCGCCGGGAGAGACGCTCTGCCTCGTCGGCGAGAGCGGCTGCGGCAAGTCGACCGTCGCGCGCATGGTGCTGCGCCTGACCGAGCCGACCTCCGGCGCGATCCGCCTGGGCGGCACCGACATCACCACGCTGTCGGAAGCCGAGATGGCGCCCTTCCGCCGCCGCGTGCAGATGGTGTTCCAGGACCCCTACGCCTCGCTGAACCCACGGCTTCGCGTCGGCCAGATCGTCGGCGAGCCGCTCGAGAATTTCGAGACGTTCAGTGCCGCCGAACGCACCGCGCGCGTCGGTGCGATTCTCGCCAAGGTCGGCCTTCGCCCCGAGGCTGCCGGCCGCTACCCGTTCGAGTTCTCCGGCGGGCAGCGCCAGCGCATCGGCATCGCGCGTGCGTTGGCGCTGCGCCCCGAGCTCATCGTCGCAGACGAGCCCGTGAGCGCGCTTGACGTGTCGGTGCAGGCGCAGGTGCTGAACCTGCTGATGGACCTGCAGGAGGAATTCGGCCTCGCGTTCCTGTTCGTCAGCCATGATCTTGCGGTGGTGGAACATATCGGCCACCGGATCGCGGTGATGTATCTCGGCCATATCGTCGAGATCGGGCCGAAGGACGAGGTGCTGAGCAACCCGCAGCACCCCTACACCCAGGCGCTGATCGCCGCGGCCCCGATCCCCGATCCGCGCGCGAAGCGCGAGCGGATGGTGATCGAGGGCGACGTTCCAAGCCCGCTGAACCCACCCTCGGGCTGCCGCTTCCACACGCGCTGCCCCTTCGCCTTCGCCCGGTGCAGCGAGGAGAAGCCGGCGCTGCGCGAGATCGCACCTGGCCGCCGCGCCGCCTGCCACCTGCTCGACCAGCCGGGATGAGCGTTCTCGATCGTTTCGGCCTTACGCGCCGCATCAACGCCGCGGGCACGTTGACCCGCCTCGGCGGGCGGCCGATGGCAGCGGAGGTGGCCTCCGCGATGGCGGAAGCCGCCAGCCTCTCGCTTGACATCGCCACGCTCCAGCAGGTGGCGAGCGAGCGCATTGCCGGCCACCTCGGCGCCGAGGCGGGCATGGTCACGACCGGTGCCGCCGCAGCGCTCACGCTTGCCGCCGCAGCCTGCCTCGCGGGCAGCGACTTCGCGCGGATGGCAGCGCTGCCCTTCGCCGACGGGTTCCCGAACGAGATCCTGCTGCCGCGCACGCACCGGACGATGTATTCCCGCGCGCTCGCCGCCGCCGGCGCGCGGCTGGTCGATCTCGGCCACAACGACCGCGGCACCGGGGCGGGCGTGCGCGGCCTCGAGGCGTGGGAGATCGATGCCGCGATCACGCCCCGCACCGCCGCCTTCGCCTTCACCGCCACGCCCGAAACGATCGCGGCGCTGCCCGGCATCGCAGCGCATTGCCGCGCGCGCGGCCTTCCCGTCATCGTCGATGCGGCAGCGCAACTGCCGCCGCGCGACAACCTCCGCCGCCTGCTGGCCATGGGAGCCGATCTCGTTGCCTTCTCCGGCGGCAAGGCGATCGGCGGGCCGCAGGCCTCCGGCATCCTCGCCGGGCGCGCCGATCTCGTCGGCTCGGCACTCGCGCAGCAGCTCGACATGGATATCCGCGCCGAGGCGTGGTCACCGCCCGCCCTGCTTGCGCCGATCATCCGCGGTGCGGCACCCCCGCACGGCATCGGCCGCGGCTTCAAGGCGGGGAAGGAGGAGATCATCGGCCTCCTCGTCGCGCTCGAACGCTTCGCCGGAACCGACGAGGCGGCGGAAACCGCAGCGCTGGCGGCGCGTCTCGCGGGGATCGGCGCGGCACTCGCGGGGCTGAACAGCGTGCGGACGGAGCTGGGCCACAGCGGCCGCGCGCCGGTGCTTGCCGTCACCCTCGATCCGCCCTCGCGGGCGGCAGGGGCGGTCGCTGCTCTCCTCGCACATGATCCGCCGGTGCATGTGGGTGAGCGGCGGGTGGCGGACGGCGTTCTCCTGATCGACCCGCAATCCCTCGCGCCGACGGATGACGCAACCCTCGCCGCGGCGCTGCGCGCTGCCTGCGCCTCGGGCTGAGGGATCGATCCGGGATTGTGACGTCACCGTCACGCAGCGGTACGGAACAACGGCGCGGCTTCGCCTTCATGGCGGCAGCGATGGCGCTGTTCGCGAGCCAGGATGCCCTCGCCCGCCATTTGGCCGACCAGGCGGGCGTGCTCTCCATCCTCACCATCCGCTACTGGGCCTTCGCACTGTTCGTCACGACCTATGCCGCGCAGGCGCCAGGCGGGCTTCTGCGCATCGTCCGGTCGCGCCGGCCCGTGATGCAGGCGGGCCGCGGCGTGCTGCTCGCGGTGCAGGTGCTGATGATGATCGAGGGGTTCACGCGGCTGGGCCTCGTCGCCACGCATGCGCTGTTCGCCGCCGCCCCGCTTCTCGTCGTCGCCATGTCCGGCCCGCTGCTCGGCGAGCGCGTCACGCCGCGGCGCTGGCTCGCCATCCTGGCCGGTTTCGGCGGGGTGCTGTTGGTCCTCCGCCCCGGCGGGCAGGCGATCAGCGCCGACGCGCTCCTCGTGCTCGCCGCCGCCGTGATGTTCGCCTTCTACGCGCTGATGACCCGCCTGGTCGCTGCGCATGACAGGCCGGAGACGAGCCTGTTCTACACCGCAGTCGCCGGCGCCGCCGCTCTCACGCTCGCCGCGCCCTTTGCCTGGCGGCCGCCGCCGGTGGCGGATTGGGGCTGGATGGGCCTGCTCTGCGTCATCTCGGCCACGGGGCATCTCCTCTACATCCGCGCCCTGGCCGCGGCGGAGGCGAGCCGGCTGCAGCCGCTTGCCTATCTCCACCTCGTCTTCGCCTCCGCCTTCGGCGTCGTGCTGTTCGGCGAGGCGCTGGCGCTCGCGACCGTGATCGGGGCCGCCATCGTCATCGCAGCCGGCCTTGCTGCAATGCGGCCGGAGCGGCGCTGAGCGACAGCCGCCATGGCATGGTATGGTTGACCAACGGAGGAACGCGGGACGGCACGGATGCGCCTGGCCTTCTCCTCGTGCGAGCTTGACCTCGACCGGCAGGAACTCTGCCGCGCCGGTGCGCCTGTGCATGTCGAGCCGCAGGTGTTCGACCTCATCGCCCATCTCGTGCGGCACCGTGACCGGGTGGTGTCGAAGGATGAGCTGATCGACACGATCTGGGGCGGGCGCATCATCTCCGAGGCAGCGCTGTCGAGCAGGATCAACGCCGCGCGCCGCGCCGTCGGCGATACGGGCGAGGACCAGGCGGTGATCCGCACGGTGCACAAGCGCGGCTTCCGGTTCGTCGCCGACGTGCGCGAGGCGGAACCGGCCGCGTCACAACTGCCAATCGCGGCGGCGCCGCCCGCACCAGCACCGGTCGGCCGCGCCTCGATCGCCGTTCTGCCCTTCGCCAATGACAGCCCTGACGCAGATACGGAATATTTCGCCTATGGACTGACCGAGGACATCATCCGCCTGCTCGCGCGCTATCGCTGGCTCACCGTGCTCAGCCGCCACAGCACCTTCCCGTTCCGGGGGCGTGACATGCAGCCTGCCGAGATCGGTGCCGCCCTCGGCGTGAGATACCTGCTCCAGGGCTCCGTGCGCCGACGGGGAGAACGTGTGCGCATTACCGCCGACCTCGTCGCGGCCGGGAGCGGCACGCAGCTATGGTCGGAGGCGTTCGAGCATCGGCTGACCGACATCTTCGCGATCCAGGATGCCATGGCCGAGGCAATCGCTGCCGTGATCGAGCCCGAGCTCGCCACGGTCGAGCGTGAGCTCGCCGTCAGGCGCCCGCCCGACAACCTCGATGCGTGGGACTGCTACCAGCGCGGCCTGTTCCACCTCTGGGGCTTCACCGCACCTGGCTTCAGCGAAGCCGAGGCCTGCTTCCGCCGGGCGATCGACATCGAGCCAGGGCTCGCGCGCGCGCATGCGGCGCTGTCGTACGTCAACCTTCAGCAGGTGCTCGCGGGCGAACCGGAACGGCGGGTCGAGCGCCTTGCAGCGGCAATGTCCGCCGCGCAACGGTCCGTCTCACTGGATGAGCGTGATTGCATGTGCCACTGCGTGCTGGGCCGTGCATTGACCATGCATCGCGCCTACGCACCTGCGGTCGCCGCGCTCGAACACGCGGTCGCGCTCAACCCCTCCTTCGCGCAGGCGCATTTCGCGCTCGGCTTCACGCTGATCTGGTGTGGGCGGGCGGAGGAAGCCATCTCGCTCTCGGAGCGTGCGGCTGAACTCAGCCCGCGTGATCCGCATCTCTGGACGTTCCACACCATGCGCTCGACCGCGCACCTCATGCTGGGCGAGCTCGATGGCGCGATCCTGTTCGCCGGCATGGCGCTGAGGCACCCGAATGCGAGCCACAGGCCGCTGGCCAACCTCGTCGCCGCGCTCGGACTTTCCGGCCAGCACGACGCGGCGGCTGAGAAAGTGGCGGAGATGCTCCGCCGCAAGCCGGGCTACACGATCGCGGTGGCATGCGACGAGCTGTTCTACTGCGCCGACGAGGACTACATCGCCCGCTTCGCCGATGGGCTCCGCCGCGCCGGCCTGCCGGAGGCGGATTAGGCTGCGGCGCGCAGTGCGAGACCGGCGTGGCCAGGCCCTCGCAGCAGCGCGTCACGCACGCCTGGCATGGCAAGCGCATGCGTGGCGAGATGCTCCGCTGCCTCGGTCGTCACGCCGTCATCGAGCGTGAGCACGAGACGGGTCGGCCCGCTCCGACCGGAAGGCGGGGCGAGAAGCCAGGACAGCAGGTCAGCCGGCTGGCGCAGCACCTTCGCCCGCGCCACCTGCGCCAGCCAGTTGCGCAGTACGAGATGCGCCACGGGCCGCCAGGTTGGCTCACGCGCAGCACCGAGTGCGAGGCCTGCCGGCGGGAAGGCCGGGCGCGCGGCGGCACGGTCACGCAGGAACTCGGACAGCAGCGTGTCGCCGTCATACTCGAGATGGTCGAGCAGCATCGTGTGGCCGCGCGCTGCATCGGCCGCGATCGACACGCCGGTCGCGGCCGACGCGGCCAGCACCTCCGCGCCCCCTGCCGCGACGTCAGCCGCCAACACCGTGGCATGTCGCGAGACCGGCACGGCGAAGCGCGGCCCGATGCCCTGCATGAGCGGATCGCCCGGGCGCTGGACCGCCTGGGCATAGAGCCCGAAGGCCTTCCGCGGGAGCGTGTGCTTCGCCACCCCATGGAAATGATGGAGTGCCGCCATCGCCGCCCAGCAGACCGAAAGGGTGGGGATGGATGAGGCAGCCGCGTGGTCAAACAGCGCCGCGAGCGCGGGCCAGTAGCGCACCTCGTCGAATGGGAGCGTCTCGACCGGCGCGCCGGTGACGATCAGCCCGTCGAGCGGACCCGTCGCCGCGTCCTCGATCGGCCGGTAGGCGGCAGGCGACGCGCCGCGCGCGGCCGAGAACAGCGAGAGCGACACGGTCTCTGGCGCGGCACCGAGCAGCCTGCCCCATTGCTGTTCCGCCCGTGCCCTGTCGGGCATCAGGTTCACGAGGCCGATGCGCAGCGCTGCATCGGGCACGACAGTCGTTTCGGTGACGGGCACGCCCTCCGCCCGCAGCATCTCGGCTGCCGGAAGGCCCGGTTGAAGCAGGATCGGCATGGCACACTCTCCCGCTGGCACGTGCCCCCCGGGAATGCAGCGGGGGGATGGAGCTGGGGATGGCGGGGTGCTGCCAGCCGGCACCCCGCCTCCCATCACGCAACTCAGGCAGCGACCAGCGCCGGCTGGGCCGCGGCGAGCGCCTGGTCGAGGTCGCCCAGGATGTCGTCGATGTCCTCGAGCCCGACGGAAAGGCGCACATAGCCCTCCGTCACGCCGGTGCGCAGTTGTGCCTCGGGGTCGAGCTGGCTGTGCGTCGTGCTCGCGGGGTGAATCGCGAGGCTGCGCGCATCGCCGATGTTGGCCACGTGGTAGAGGAGTTTCAGCCCATCGATGAAGGCGCGGCCCGCCGCCATGCCGCCCTTCAGCTCGAAGCCGACGAGCCCGCCGAAGCCGCCTTCGAGATACGCCATGGCCTTCATCGCCTGCCGGCCCTCGAACAGGCCCGGGTACACGACGCGTGCGACCGCCGGGTGGGAGGCGAGCCAGCCGGCAACGAGGGCAGCGTTCGCGCAGTGCCGCTCCATGCGCAACGACAGCGTCTCGAGGCCCTGGAGGAACAGCCAGGCGTTGAACGGGCTCATCGCGGCACCGCCGTCACGCAGCATCGTGACGCGCGCCTTGATGATGTAGGCGACGGGCCCGATCGGCTTCACCGCCTCCGTCCACACCGCACCGTGGTACGAGGGATCGGGCGTGGTGAGCATGGGGAAGCGCGCGGCGTGCTTCTCCCAGTCGAACGCGCCGCTGTCGACGATCAGGCCGCCGATCGCGGTGCCGTGGCCGCCGATGTATTTCGTTGCCGAATACACCACGATATGGGCGCCATGCGCGAAAGGCCGGCACAGCAGCGGGGCCGCGGTATTGTCCATGATCAGCGGCACGCCGAGGGCGTTGCCGATCGCCGCCACCTCGGCGATGGGGAACACCTGAAGCTTCGGATTCGGCAGCGTCTCGGCATAGTAGGCGCGCGTCCGCGTATCGGTCGCGCGGCGGAAGTTCTCGGGGTCCGACGGGTCGACGAAGCGGCAGGTGATGCCCATCGTCGCGAGCGTGTTGGCGAGCAGGTTCCACGACCCGCCGTAGAGATCCGTCGAGGCGACGATGTTGTCGCCGGCGGAGGCGATGTTCTGGATCGCGATCAGCGTCGCCGCCTGGCCGGAGGCAACGGCCAGTGCCGCTGCACCGCCCTCCATCGCGGCGACCCGCTTCTCGAGCACGTCCGTCGTCGGGTTCATCACGCGGGTGTAGATGTTCCCGAACTGCTTGAGCGCGAACAGGTCGGCCGCATGCGCGGTGCTGTCGAACTGGTACGACGTCGTCATGTGCAGCGGCACGGCCACGGCGTTCGTGGCGGGGTCGGCCCTGTGGCCGGCGTGCAAGAGGGCGGTCGCGGTTTTCATCCCAGGCTCTCCTTCGTCATGCCGCGCCGGGACGGTGCGGCCGTGGGGAGACCCTACGGAGAGGCGGGTGTTGAGACTTTCAGGGAAGCTTGTGGGCGGCTTGAGATTACCGTGAGACGTGCCGCGCCCGCGGGCATCAGGCTGAAACGAATCTCCGGCGTGCGGCGGCGAGGCCTGCAATGCCACCGACCAGGAGCAGCCAGGTGGCAGGCTCCGGCACCGGCACGGGCGGCGGCGTTGGCGGGGCGATGGAGGTGAGCGAGAAGCTCGCGATGTCGAACCCGTCGAGATTGGCGCCCCGGGTCGGCGACACGTCGAGCAGGCGGAGCGAGTTGAAGCTGCCGTCGAGCACGGTGAGCGTGAACCCGGTCGCAGCCCCGGGCGTGGTGAGGGCGAGGGTGGCGACGGTCGGGTTCACGTTGGTGACGGTCGAGCCGAGCTCCTGGTTCAGCAGGTCGCCGATCTCGATCCAGCCGCCGAGGTCGTTGCCGAGGAAGAGGCGCGCCCGTTCCTTGTGGCCGGAGCCGAGGTTGGTGAGCTCGAACGTGCTCGCCCCGGTGATGCTGTTCTCCTCCGGCGCGATCAGGAAGGCGATGCTGCCGCCGAGGCCGAGGGAGAGCATGGTCGAGTTGGTGGCGTCGAACATGTTGCCGAGCACGCGGCGGCCTGCGGCAACTTGGCCGAGGGTGCTGTTGATGCCGGGCGTATAGACGATGGAGGCGAAGGAGGCCTCGCTGTCGTGCAGGATTGGCGCCGCGACAGCAAGCGATGCGTGAAGGAAGCCACCCACGGTCGCACTGACGAAAACCTGTGCTCGGAACATGCGATGGTGCCCTTGAACGTTTTCTGTAATTCTAGACGAAGCCCATGATGCCACAGGCCACCCTCACGACAAAGTCGTATTATTTGGACGTCGTCTGCACCGAACGACCCGACCTCGCCTCGACGCATGCCGGGTGTCCCATCGCTACATGTGCTTCCACAGCACCAGCCAGTCATGCAGCCGCGGTGCCCAGGCGCTCATGCGGTACTGGCGGTAATACATCCCATCCTGCACGCGGAACACGCAGTCGGGGTCCTCGTCGACGCCGGCCATCGGGTCCATCGCACACATCCAGATGGCGTCGACCCCGTAGACGACGACGGTGTGCCACCAACCGCCAGGCCACTTGCTGTAGCTGAGCACGACATGGCTCTTGGAGAGGGCCGCGCCCAGATAGGCGATCGAGAGCGTGTCGCGGCTGATCGTTCCCTCGTCCTGGGTTGGCGAAGTGCGGCGGGCCCGCTTTTCCTTGTCGCGGTTCACCTGGTCGCTCATCAACCGAAACTCGCTGTTGAGGAAGCCGTGCGTCCGCGCGCGTGACCGGCGGCCCATCTTGAGGCCACCGGCACGTGGGCCGGTGAGGTTGACGCAGTTGTGCCCCCTCATGCGGCGGCCGACGTCGTCAGCCGTCCGGTCGGGGACGCCGGCGGTCGCCCGCGTGAACGACGAGATCGCCGATTTCCAACAGGTCTCGTAGGAGTCCTGCGGGTCCCAGGGCGGCCGCATGCGCCACGTGCCCATCGCCTAGACCCTTCCTTGTTGCCCGATATGGCAGACATTATCATTTCGATATCGTAATAGCAAGGCGAAGCGCCGTGCGACTGCAACAACCCTAGGTTGTGGCGCCTCGGGCACCCAAGCCGCTTGCCGGGCTTGGTCGCTGAACCGTCATCCGCTAGAACGCTTCAGCAGCGGGCGGCAGAGACCGCCCCGCGAACCTTGGGGAGATTTCATCGATGCGAGCTGTCCTTCTGGCCGCCACGGCGGCCGTTGGCGTGTTCATCGCCGCGGGCGCGGCTGATGCGCGCACCGTCCGCTGGTCCGCCAGCGGCGATCCCAACACCATGGATCCGCATTCGCAGAACCTCGGCACCGTCACGAAGGTGCTGAGCCAGATCTACGAGCCGCTGATCATGCGCGACGCCGCGCTGGCGCTGGAGCCGGGGCTGGCCACCGCCTGGCGCCAGGTCGAGCCGAACCGCTGGCGGTTCGAGCTCCGCCGCGGCATCAAGTTCCACGACGGGGCCGATTTCAACGCCGACGACGTGGTGTTCAGCATCACCCGCGCGCTCGCGCCCACCTCGAACTACGGCATCTTCGTCGACACCGTGGGCCAGGCCGTGAAGGTCGATGACTTCACCGTCGATATCGTGACCAAGGTGCCCGATCCGATCCTGCCGTCCAAGATCGCCTCGCTCTACATGATGGACAAGGAGTGGTCGGAGAGGAACAACGTCACCGCGCCGCAGAACACGCGTGCGCGCGAGGAGACGTTCACGGTGCGCAACACCAACGGCACCGGGCCGTTCCGCCTGTCGGTGCGCGAGCCCGACGTGCGCACGGTGATGGTGCGCAACGATGCCTGGTGGGGCTGGGCCGACACGGCGAAGAACACCAGCAACGTCACCGAGATCATCTATCGCCCGATCACCTCTGACGCGACGCGCGTCGCGGCCCTGCTCTCGGGCGAGGTCGACTTCGTGCTCGACCCGCCGCTGCAGGACCTCGAGCGGCTGAAGCGCGCGCCGAACATCTCGGTGCTGGAAGGGCCGGAAATCCGCACGATCTTCTTTGCCTTCGACATGCACCGCGACGAGCTTCTCTACTCGTCGGTGAAGGGCAAGAACCCGTTCAAGGACCTCCGCGTCCGCCAGGCGCTCTACCACGCGATCGACATCGAGGCGATCCGCACCCGCGTGATGCGCGGCCAGGCGATCGTGACCGGAACGTTCTTCCCGTCGCAGGTGAACGGCTACGCGAAGGAGGAGGATGTCCGCCTTCCCTTCAACGCCGACCGTGCCCGTGCGCTGCTCGCCGAGGCCGGCTATCCGCAGGGCTTCGAGGTCACGCTCGACTGCCCGAACAACCGCTACATCAACGACGAGGCGATCTGCCAGGCGGTGGCGGCGATGTGGACGCGCATCGGCGTGCGCACCAACCTCAACGCCATGCCGCTGGCGAACTTCTTCCCCAAGATCCAGCGCGAGGACACCTCCCTCTACCTCCTCGGCTGGGGCGTGCCGACGCTGGACGCGCTGTACTCGTTCCAGTCGCTGCTCGCCACGCGCGATGGCGCGCAGGGCAACGGCATCTGGAACTACGGGCGCTACTCGAACGCACGGATGGATGAGCTCGTGACCGCGATGAAGAACGAGCTCGACCCCGCCAGGCGCAACGCCGCGATCCGTGAGGCGCTGAAGATGTACCGCGAGGACGTGCCGCACATCCCCATGCACCACCAGATGATCCCCTGGGCCGTGCGGTCGAACATCACCATGCCGCACCAGCCGAACAACCAGCCGCAATTCCGTTTCGTTCGCGTCAACTGACACAACCATAAGCGAAGGACGCCCCGCGTGGAGCCATCCCGGCACCACGCGGGGCGGTGACCCGCCCATGTTCGCCTTCATCGTCTCGCGGCTGTTCCAGGCCCTGCCCGTGATGTTCACGGTTAGCCTCATCAGCTTCGCCATGTTCGCCTATGTGGGCGACCCGGTGGCGATCATGCTCGGGCAGGACTACACCGAGGCGCAGCGTGCGGCGCTGATCCAGGACCTCGGCCTCGACCAGCCCTTCTTCGTGCAGTTCTTCGCGTTCCTCGGCAACGCCATCCAGGGCGAGTTCGGCCTCTCCTACCGCCTCGCCCGGCCGGTGTCGGACCTGATCCTCGAACGCGCGCCCGCGACGCTCGAGCTCTCCTTCACCGCGGCGTTCCTGGCGCTGGCGGTCGGCGTGCCGATGGGCGTCTACACCGGCCTCTATCGCGAGAGCTGGCTGTCGCGCTTCTTCCTCACCATCTCGCTGATCGGCGTGTCGTTGCCGACCTTCCTGATCGGCATCCTGCTGATCCTGTTCTTCGCCGTGATCCTCGGCATCCTTCCCTCCTTCGGACGCGGCGACACGGTGATGCTCGGCTGGTGGAGCACGGGGTTCCTCACCACCTCGGGCCTGAAGGCGCTGATCCTGCCCTCGATCACGCTCGGGCTGTTCCAGATGACGCTGATCATGCGGCTTGTGCGCGCCGAGATGCTCGAGGTGCTGCGGACCGACTACATCAAGTTTGCCCGCGCGCGCGGGCTTTCCAACCGCGCCGTCCATTTCGGCCATGCGCTCAAGAACACGCTCGTTCCCGTCATCACCATCACCGGGCTGCAGCTTGGCGCGATCATCGCGTTCGCGATCGTGACGGAGACGGTGTTCCAGTGGCCGGGAATGGGGCTGCTGTTCATCCAGGCCGTGTCGAACGCCGACATCCCGATCATGGCGGCCTACCTGATGATGATCGCGCTGCTCTTCGTCATCATCAACCTGGTGGTCGACCTGCTCTACTACCTCGTCGATCCGCGGCTGCGCGGCTCTCTGTCGGGGAGCGCGCGCTGACATGGACGCCGCACGCACGATGGGCCCGATCGGCCGCTTCCTCGACAGCGACATCTGGTACAGCTTCAAGCGCTCGCCGCTCACCGTCGGCTCCGCCGTCGTCGCGCTGTCGATGATCACCGCCGCGGTGTTGGCGCCGCTGATCGCGCCGCACAACCCGTTCGACCTCGCGACCCTGAACCTGATGGATGCCTTCAACCCGCCCGCCTGGGTGGAAGGCGGCAACCCGGACTTCCTGCTCGGCACCGACGATCAGGGCCGCGACGTGCTCTCCACCATCATGCACGGCGCGCGGATCTCGCTGTTCGTCGGCTTCTGCTCGGTCATCTTCGCGCTCGTGCTCGGCGTGACCATGGGGCTGGTCGCTGGCTTTGTCGGCGGCACGACCGATGCGGTGCTGATGCGCATCGCCGACATCAAGCTCACTTTCCCCGCCATCCTCGTGGCGCTGCTGGTCGATGGCCTCGTGCGCGCCGCCCTGCCGCGCGAGCTGCATGACCGCATCGCCATCTGGGTCGTGATCTTCGCCATCGGCATCTCGAACTGGGTGCAGTACGCGCGCACCGTGCGCGGCTCGACGCTGGTCGAGAAGAACAAGGAATACGTGATGGCGGCCCGCGTCATCGGGCTGTCCTCCACGCGCATCATGGTCAGCCACGTGCTGCCGAACGTGATGGGGCCGGTCCTGGTGATCGCCACGCTGAACCTCGGCTTCGCGATCCTCGCCGAGGCGACGCTGTCGTTCCTCGGCGTCGGCGTGCCGCCGACGCAGCCCTCGCTCGGCACGCTGATCCGGATCGGCAACGACTTCCTGTTCTCCGGCGAATGGTGGATCACGGTGTTCCCCGGCATCACGCTCGCACTCATGGTGCTGTCGGTGAACCTGCTCGGCGATTGGCTGCGCGACGCGCTGAACCCGCGCCTGCGCTGAGGAGACGATGACGATGCCGCTTCTCGAGGTCCGCAACCTCCGCGTCGAGTTCCCCACACGGCGGGGCATCCTCACCGCCGTCGATGATGTTTCCTTCTCGATCGACGAGGGCGAGGTGCTCGGCGTCGTCGGCGAGAGCGGGGCGGGCAAGTCGATCACCGGCACCGCCATCATCCGCCTGATCGAGCCGCCAGGCCGCATCGCCGGCGGCGAGGTGCTTCTGTCGGGCCGCAGGATCGACAACCTCGCGGCCGAGGACATGCGCCATGTGCGCGGCAAGCAGATCGGCGCGATCTTCCAGGACCCGTTGACCACCCTGAACCCGCTCTACTCCATCGGCCGCCAGCTCGCCGAGACGATGCAGGCGCATCTCGGCCTGTCGGACCGTGATGCACGGGCGCGTGCGATCAAGTGGCTCGAGGACGTGGGCATCCCCGGCGCCGCGCAGCGGATCGATGCGTACCCGCACCAGTTTTCCGGGGGCATGCGCCAGCGCGTGGTGATCGCCCTTGCCCTCTGCGCCGAGCCCAAGCTCGTGATCGCCGATGAGCCGACGACGGCGCTCGATGTGTCGATCCAGGCGCAGGTGATCGCACTGTTGAAGCGCCTCTGCCGCGAGCACGGCACGTCGATCATGCTCGTCACCCACGACATGGGCGTGATCGCCGAGACGGCCGATCGGGTCGCGGTGATGTATGCCGGGCGCATCGCCGAGATCGGCCCGGTGCGCGACGTGGTGAAGGGCGCGCGCCACCCCTACACGGAAGGGCTGATGGGTTCGATCCCGTCGCTGGCGCACAAGGTCGAGCGGCTGCGCCAGATCGACGGCTCGATGCCGCGGCTGACCGACATTCCCCGTGGCTGCGCCTTCAACCCGCGCTGCACCAAGGTGTTCGACCGTTGCCTCATCGAAAGGCCTGACCTGATGGCGACCGATGGCGCCTCGCGCGCCGCCTGCTGGCTCTATGCCGGACCGAAGGAGGCGCGCGATGCCGCTTGATGCCCCCCACTCCTCGTCCGCCGCCACGACCCGGCCGCTGCTCGAGGTCGATGACCTCGCGCGTGACTTCGATGTCTCAAAGCCCCTGCTGTTCCGCCTGTTGCAGGGGGAGAAGAAGCGCATCCTGAAGGCCGTCGCCGGCGTCAGCTTCGCCATCCCGAAGGGCACCACGCTCTCGCTCGTCGGCGAAAGCGGCTGCGGCAAGACGACCGTCGCGCGCCTCGTCGTCGGCCTCTACGCGCCGACGCGCGGTTCCATCCGCATCGACGGCACCGACATGGCCACGCTGACCTCGCGCGCCGCGCAGGCGCCGGTGCGGCGGCGGATGCAGATGATCTTCCAGGATCCCTACGCCAGCCTGAACCCGCGCTGGCGCGTCGGCGACATCATCGCCGAACCGATCCGCGCCTTCGGGCTGCTGAACGATGCGCGTGCGATCGCCGACAGGGTTGGGGAACTGCTCACGCAGGTCGGGCTGTCGCCGAAGGACCGCACGAAGTTCCCGCACGAATTCTCCGGCGGCCAGCGCCAGCGCATCTCGATCGCGCGCGCGCTGTCCTCCAACCCCGAGTTCCTGGTGTGCGACGAGCCGACATCCGCGCTCGACGTCTCGGTGCAGGCGCAGATCCTGAACCTGATGAAGGACCTGCAGCAGCGCCTCGGCCTCACCTACCTTTTCATCAGCCACAACCTCGCCGTCGTGCGGCACATGTCAGACCGCATCGGCGTGATGTATCTCGGCAAGATCGTCGAGCTTGCCCCCGGCGAGACGCTCTTCGCCACACCGAAGCATCCCTACACGCGGCTCCTGCTCGAGGCGATCCCGGACCTCGACATGACCGGCCGGGCCCGCACCCCCGTTGGTGGCGAGGTGCCCTCGCCCATCAGCCCGCCCTCGGGCTGCGCCTTCCACCCGCGCTGTCCCTTCGCGAATGATCGCTGCAAGGCAGAGGCGCCGAAGCTGGTCACGCGCGGGCCAGCGCAGGTCGCGTGCCATGCGGTCGAGGAAGGGCGCATCGCGGCGTGACACCGCGCGGCCGCTGACTGGGGCAGCGGACGACTCGCCCGAACCACGGATAGTCAGACCACGTTGGTCGGCCCACGTGTCCGTTGATGCAGCACCTGGCGCCGGCCGAACGCCGCAGCCGGTGCAAACAGCGCCAGCATGGTCAGCACCAGCGCGCCACCCGAAGGTTCCGGGATCACACGGGCGACGATGATCGCCTGGTTGATCGGCACGTCCGGAGGGCCGGATGTCGGGTCCCAGCCCGGGGGGCCGACGAGCGCACGGAAGACAACCGCGTTGCTCTCGTAATCGACGCCCTGGTGGAAGATCGGTCCGAGATAGCCGTCCGGAAGGAACGGTGAGTAGCCGTAGTAGGCAAGCCCCGTCTCGCCCAGCAGGTCGCCGAGGCCGACGAGCTTCACCGGCACGGCAACCGGCACGCCTGCGGGCTGGCCCAGGGTCGTGTAGATCGCAGGGTCGGGCGAGCCGGCCTGCCCACCGTAGGCGAGCAATCCGAGATCGAGCGCCGGCCACATGTCCGGCAGCGGACCGTTGATCTCGACGCCGCCTCCTGCCGCCGGCACGTAGTAGAGCTGGCCCGTGTAGGGGCCTCCAAAAGCAGGCGCCGTGCGTGCGCTGAACGCGAGGTTGCCGGCGCTGATCGTCGGGCTGAAGCCGTAGGACGTGTCGCTGCCCGGTGGGCCGAAACTGGTCCGATCGGCACGGACGGCAATGATCCCGGACGCATCGGCGACGAAGATGCCCTGGTTCGTCGGCCCCGGCGCGGTGCTGGCACCGTTGAAGGCGACAACGCCGTTGCTGATCGTCGGATAGGTGGACAGGCCGTAGAAGGTGCCGGTATTGCCAGGCACAGGCGTATTCATGTTGGCCACCAGCGTCACATCGGGAGGATTGCCGGACGTGGGCACACGCGCCCTGTAGATCCCCTCGTTTCCGGCGCCGTCGAGGCCGCTGAACACCACCTCGCCATCCGCCATGAAGGGTGGGTTGAACTGCGTGAAGGTGCCGCTTCCCCGTGGCGCGGGAGTGGCCGTGTCAGCCAGTGCAGCGACAGTGTAGCCAGCACCGCCGAATACCGGCGTCGCGATATAGATGCCGGTCCGTTCGCTGCCGTCCGGCATCTGGCCGGTGCCGACGAATGCGACACGCCCGCCATCGACCGAGGGCACGCCGAGAAACCCGAGGAACGGCGCGCCGCCGCCAGCTGGCATGGGTGTCACCCCTGCCTGCGCGACCAGTTGGCTTGCGCCAGTGGCAGCCTCTGCGGCCATCACGCGCGTGTAGATCGGCATCGGCGGAGGGAACGGCGGCAAGTCGCCCGCGGCGGTGCTGAGATAGGTGACGACGCCGCCATTGATCGACGGCGCAGACACCTCCGTCTGCGCTCCGCCGAGCGGGCTGATGATCGAGAACTCGATCCGTGCGGCGATCGCTGGCGAAGGCGCGGCGACCACCAATGCCCCCAGCGCAACAAGAACGGCCAAGGGCGCCCTGGGCCTGCGTGATGTCTGGCGCTCGCTGTGCACGGCAGTTCCCCCGAACAGGATAGGCAACCATCGCAACGTCTGCGACCCGACGCCCTGATCGAGATCAACGGCGGGCCGGGGCCGGGGACAAGGCCAGCCTCTCGCGACTGACCGCGCGTTAACCCATCGCCGCTAGCGTGCGACGCTCCGAACCACGCGGCATTGAGGGCGGGCGATGGCATTCGACGGCTTGGCAGCGGGCGAGGCAACGGTGGTGGCGATGGCCCGCCACCTCGACGGCCTGTCGTCGGAGGTGGCCGACATCGCCGGCGCTGTGGCAGAGGTGCAGGCCCGGGTCGCCGCCGCGGCCACGGAAGCGGAGACCCTGGCCACCACGGCCGGCAGGCTCGGCGCCGCCGCCGATCGTGCCGCCGATGCCGGGCGTGATGCCGCCGCGGCCGTCGCCGCCGCCCGTCATGACGCTGACGCCGCGGTCACCGCGGGCCGCGAGGCGTCGGACAGGATCGCCACGCTGGCCGAAGGCATCGCCGACACAGCGGCGAGCCTCGCGGCACTCGACCAGGCGCTCGCCCGCGTCCGGCGCGTGGCCGGCGGCATCGCCGTGATCGCTGGCCAGACCAACCTGCTCGCGCTGAACGCCACGATCGAGGCGGCACGCGCCGGCGAGGCGGGGCGCGGCTTCGCCGTGGTCGCCAAGGAGGTGAAGGACCTCGCCGGCAACACCCGCCAGGCAACGGCGGAGATCGAGCAGACCGTCGCGGCACTCGACCAGGTGGTCGCTGGCCTGCGCGCGGCCTCGACGCGCCATGCGCACGAGGCGGAGGAGGCGGGCACGGGTGCGGCGCGGATCGCCCACAGCCTCGGCGCTCTCGAGGCCCGCTTCTCCACCCTCGGTGCCGGAGCGTCGGAGACCGGCGCTGCGGCAGAGGAGGCGCGCGGCGGGGCAGGCACTGTCGCGGCCGCGGCCGAGGCGACCGCCCATGGCGCCTCGGTGTCAGCCGCCTCGCTCGGCGAAGCCAGCCGCCGCCTCGACAGGCTGCGCGACCTCGCCGAGGAGGCGATGGGGCTCGCGCTCGGCTCAGGCGCAGAGACGCCCGACAGCCCGATGATCCGCGCGGTCACCACGGCAGCGGGCGAGATCGCCGCACTGTTCGAGGCCGCCGTGGCCGACGGGCGCATCACTCTCGAGGCACTGTTCGACGACACCTACGTACCGGTCCCGGGCAGCAACCCGGCCCAGGTGATGACGCGCTTCACCGCACTCACCGATGCGCTGCTGCCCCAAGTGCAGGAGCGCCTGCTCGCCCTCGACCCCCGCGTGGTGTTCTGCGCCGCGGTCGACCGCAACGGCTACCTCCCGACCCACAACCGGGCATTCAGCAAGCCGCAGGGCAACGATCCTGTCTGGAACGCCGCGAACTGCCGCAACCGGCGCATGTTCAACGACCGCACCGGCCTCGCCGCGGGCCGGAACACCCGGCCGCATCTGCTGCAGACCTACCGCCGCGACATGGGCGGGGGGAAGTTCGTGCTGATGAAGGACGCCTCCGCCCCCATCACCGTCCGTGGCCGGCACTGGGGCGGGCTTCGCCTCGCCTATCGCAGCGGCTGACGCAGCGAGGGCTGGCCGCGTGCCACGGGCCGCATCGCGGCCTGAGGGCAGCGCCGAAGGGTTGTGTGAACCATATGACATGCGCGCGCTCGTTGCTTAACTTGTCCCCTGCGCGGCATGATTCTGGAGGCAGGCGGTGACGATCTGGCGGACGAAATCCAACAGCGCCCCCTCCGGCGACCCCGCGATCCACGTGAAGTACAGCGGCCTCTGGCTCTCGAGCGACCGGAAGGACCAGGCGACCGATGCCGTCTCCCGCGCCCGCTACATGGTCACCTATGTCGCGGCGGTCGTGAGCTCGCTCCCCTCCGCCCAGGCCTCGGGCGCGGTGCAGGACTACGGCGAGTACTATTTCCAGACGGGCGGCGGCCTCGGGCAGGCGGAGCTCGACATCATCCGCCCGGTGCTCGTTCTCATCCAGAACGGGCTCACCCAGGCCACGAACGTGAAGGTGATCAGCGGCCGCGACGGCACGGCTGGCTACGTGAACCCGCACGCGTCACTCAAGAAGATGCGCTGGACAACGGGCACCAAGATGCGCGACCGCAAGGGCAATCTCGTCACCCAGCGCACCGTCCATCGCGGCGACATCCACATCAGCGCGCGCCGGCTCAGGCAGGGCATCTGGCTTGCGGCCAAGACCATCATCCACGAGGCCTCGCACAAATTCGCCTCCACCGCCGATTTCGGCAAGCGCGGCTACACCGACGACGACAGCGGCCTGTTCTGGGCAGCCGGGCTCACGGCCGACGAGGCGCTGAACAACGCCGAGAGCTATGCCCGCTTCGTGCTCCACGTGTTCGACGACGAGTGCGGCTGGTAGGCCCGATCGCGGCACGCCTCGCCTATCGCGGCGGCAGCTGACCCGGTCCCTGGTTGCGGCAGGACTGGAACCGCAGGTCGCCCAGCCGCGCATCGATGCCTGAGCCGGTGTCGTCGCCATCGGCGCTGATCGCGAGCTCGGTCACGAAGCCCGTCGGCGCGATGCCGAAGGCGGCCCGGAAATGTCCCGACAACGGCACCTCATGCTCGAACCACGCGCCGGTCGCGGTGCCGGCCGGGTGAAGCACCAGCGCGCGGCCGACGCCGCCTGTCTGCGGCGCGCGCGTCCACGGCTGTTCCTTGCCCGTGCCGCCATGGACGTAGAGCAGGATGAACCCCGGCACCATGCGCGGGCCTGACAGCAACCCCGCCATGCCGAGCAGGTAGCGCTGCAGCAGGTCCATCCGCTCGGCGTCGGCCTCGAAGCCGACCCAGAGGGAGAGGCCGAGGTCGCCGCCGCTGCCGCGGGAGAGGTTGGTCGGCGGCGGGCCGGCATCGACGCGCCAGCGCCAGGCGAGGCAGGTGTCCGGCCCCACCGGGACGCGCATCGGCTGGTAGGCGATGGCCACCCCGCCCTGGCCGCGGATGCGGAGGGCAGTCTCGCCATCCTGCTCGACGATGAGCGGCGTGCGGCCGGCGAGGGTGATGCTGCGCCAGCCCTCCGAGGCGAGCGCCTGGTCGACCGCCGCCGATGCCCCCCCGGGAAGGGCAGCAAGACCCAGCAGGAGGGCGATGAGCCGGCACCGTGCCATGAGGGCATTCTAGCCCGCTCGGCGCACGCCCGGTATGGTCGCGTGCGAACACGTCACCGGGGGACAGCCACGCCATGGCCGAGATCACGATCAGCGCGACCGACGGGTCAGGCGGCTTCTTCGCCCATGTCGCGATGCCGAAGGGAACGCCAGCGGGGGCCGTCGTCGTCATCCAGGAGATCTTCGGGGTGAGCGACAGCATCAAGGCGATCGCCGCCGGGGTGGCTGACCAGGGGTTCATCGCGATCGCGCCCGACCTCTTCTGGCGCATCGAGCCCCGCGTGAACCTGACTGACCGCACCCAGGCCGAGTGGGACAAGGCCTTCGCGCTGTTCAACGCCTTCGATCAGGAGAAGGGCCTCGAGGACCTGAAGGCCACGCTGGCCACCGCCCGCACGCTCCCTGGCGCCAACGGCCGGGCCGGCACGATGGGGTTCTGCCTTGGTGGGCGGATGGCGGCGATGATGGCGCTGAAATCAGACGCTGACTGCAACGTCTCCTACTACGGCGTCGGGCTGGAGGGGCTGTTCGCGGAGGGCGCGTCGGGCGTGACGAAGCCGTTCCTCGTGCACATCGCCGAGAACGACAAATTCGTGCCGAAGGCCGCGCAGGGCACCACGCTGGCCGCCCTCGCCCCAAACCCGGTCGTCGAGGCGCATGTGTACCCGCGCGTCGACCATGCCTTCGCCCGCGTCGATGGCCAGCACTGGGACGGGCGCGCCGCCGCCATCGCCAATGGCCGCACCGCTGCCTTCCTCGCCCGCTGGCTTGGCTGAGCGTCAGGCGAGCGCGAACAGGTCGGCATCCGGATCGGGCAGGCCGAGGACGGCGCGCTGCAGCATCTGCGCCGCGATCATGCTGTAGGTGATCCCGTTGCCACCGAAGCCGAGCACGGCGTAGAGCCCCTTCGCACCCGGCACCGGGCCGATCGCCGGCAGGCCGCTGGCACTCTGCCCGAACGCCCCGGCCCAGGCGAACTCCGCCTCGGTGTCAACGCCTGGCAGTAGCGCGCGCAGCTTCGCGGCGATCCGGGCAGTCTTCGCCGGGATCAGCGCATCGCGCGCATCGCTGTCGGAAAACGCCTCGTCCTCGCCACCCGCGACAATCCGCCCATCCGACGTCGTCCGCGCATAGATGTAGGGGTCGGCCGCCTCCCAGATCAGGCAGCGGGATGGCCAGAGGGCGCGCGGCTGGGGCTTTGTCGCGATCGCAAAGGTCGAGATGACCGTGTAGCCGCGTGGGCGCAGCATGGCGGAGAGTTCGTACCCGGTCGCGAGCACCACGTGCTTGGCGCGGATCGTCGCACCGCAGGCGGTGCCGAGCGTCACGCCACGACGGCCCGCGTCGATCGCGGTGATGTCGACGGGCGCATGCAGCAGCGCCCCCCGCGCCGCGGTTGAGCGCCAGAGGCCGCGCACGAGCTGTGCGGGGTCAACCTCGGCACCACCACGCGACCAGATCGCGCCGGGACGGTCGAGTGTCGTCAGCCGCCGCAATGCGTCGCGGTCGATGAAGGTGGAGCGGAGACCGATTCTCTCCCGCTCCTCCGCCTCATGGCGCAGCGCGCCGAGGTCAAGCATGTTGCCTGGCAGGTAGGCGCTCGGTCGTTCCTTGAAGGCGCAGCGGAGGCCGAGATCGGCGATGCGCCCGCGAAGCTGGTCGACCGCGGCGGCGGAGCGCCACCACGCGCGGGCAGCGCGGGCCTTGCCAATGCGCTGCCCGAGCTTCGTGAGCGGCTGGTCGATCTCGAACTGGAGCAGTGCGGTGCTCGCCGGTGTCGAGCCGCGGACGAACCCGCGCCGGTCGAACGCGGCAACGGTCTTGCCGGCCTGGAGAACGGCATCAGCCACGAGCGCCCCGCTCACACCCCCGCCGAGGATGGCGACATCGACCGTGAGCGTGCCATCGAGCGTGCGGCCAAGCTCGGCACCATTGCCGCGCCGCAGCCAGACAGGAACGCCGGTGCGAAGGTCGCGGCGCGTGGTCTCCTTGGCCGTTGCGGCCCCTGGGCGGTCTGGCATCGGATGGATCTCTCCACGGCGGTAACGGGGGCGGCGGATTGGGAACGGGGCTTGTGTGCGGAACGCGACACCATCGCCGTGGTTGCGGCGCGCGCCGCCCCTCAGGCCTTCTGGCCCTTGGACCGTGGCTGGGGCAGGATATGGTTGGAAAGGATCCGCCCCATGATGCCGCCCGTCCTCGCCCTCGATGCGCTTGCCGCCCGCGTGCCGGATGGCGCGATGGTGGCCCTGCCGCCCGACAACTCCCTCTGCCCGACGGAGCTCGTCCGCGCACTGATCCGCCGCGGCGTGCGGAACCTGCACATGCTCGGCGTTCCCGTCTCCGGCTTCGCGACCGACCTGCTGATCGGCGCCGGTGCGGTGGCGAAGCTGACGACGAGCGCCGTGACGCTGGGCGAGGCCGGCTTCGCGCCACGCTTCACCGCCGCGATGAAGGCGGGGTCGCTGCCGATCACCGACGCCACCTGCCCGGCGGTGCACACGGGGCTCCAGGCCGCCGAGAAGGGCGTTCCCTTCATGCCGCTGCGAGGCCTCATCGGCTCCGACCTCATCGCCGCGCGCAACGACTGGCGGGTGATCGACAACCCCTTCTCCGATACACCTGACCCCATCGTGCTGGTTCCCGCGATCATGCCCGATGTCGCGCTGATCCACGCCGTCTGCGCCGACCGTCGCGGCAATGTCTGGGTCGGCCGCAGGCGCGAGCTCGCCACCATCGCCCACGCCGCGCGCACCACGCTGGTGACGGTCGAGCATCTGGTCGATGGTGATCTCACCGAGGACGAGCACATGGCCCCGGGCACGATCGGCTCGCTCTATGTGTCCGCCGTCGCGGTCGCCGCGCGGGGGGCCTGGCCGCTCGGCCTGCTCGATCATTACGGCGCCGACCAGCCGCATCTCGACGCCTATGCCCGCGAGGCGCGGACGGACGAGGGGTTCGCCGCGTATCTCGCCGCCCACGTGCTGGCCCGGCGCGCCAAGGCCGCCGAATGAGCGCCGTGACGCCCGAGGAGAGGCTGGTCGCGGCGATCGCCGACCTGATCGCCGCCCCTCACCCGCACCCCGTGCGCCACGCGGCGGTGGGGGCGGCAAGCCCGATTCCTGCGCATGCGGTGATGCTCGCGGCCCATCGTGGTGCCGAGATCCGCCTGTCGCTGCTGCAACGCCGTGTCGGCAACCCGTTCACCGAGGGCACGCGCGAGCTGTTCGACCTCGCCGGCCAGGGACGGATCGACCTGTTCTTCCTGGGCGGCGTCGAGATCGACGGGGCGGCCAACATCAACCTGCTCGGCACCGGCGACCCGCCGGGCTCGCAGGCCAGGCTTCCCGGCAATTTCGGCGCGCCGTTCATGTACTTCACCATCCCCCGCACCATCCTGTTCCGCGAGGAGCACAGCCCGCGCGTGCTGGTGCCGAAGGTGGCCTACGTCACCGCCCCCGGAACCTCACCGCCCGGAACGTTCCGACGAGGCAACGCGCAGGCGCTGGTCACCGGCCGCTGCGTGTTCAGCTTCGATGCCGCCCGCGCGCGCTTCACCCTCGCCAGCCTGCATCCTGGCGAGACGGCCGAGAGCATCCGCGTCGCGACCGGCTTCGACTACGACGCGCCCGATGGAGTGCCAGAGACGCGCGGCCCATCGGCGAGCGACCTTGCCGCCCTGCGCGGTCCCATCCGAGCCGCGCTCGAGGACACCTACCCCAATTTCTGCGCCCGCGTGTTCGGCGCGAAAGCAGCCTGAGGAGAACGCATCATGCCCATGCCATCAGCAGGCGCCCTCGCAGGGCTGAAGGTGATCGACCTCACCCGCGTGCTCGGCGGTCCCTACTGCACCATGGTGCTGTCCGACCACGGCGCCGAGGTGATCAAGATCGAGCCGCCGCAGGGCGACGAGGTGCGCGACTGGGGCCCGCCGTTCCATAGCCATGAGGAAGGCGGGCGCGATGCCTCCTACTTCATCGGCGTGAACCGCAACAAGAAGTCGCTGGCCCTCGACCTCGCGCAACCCGAGGCGCGCGAAGTGCTGCTCACCCTGCTGCAGGGTGCCGACGTGCTGACGGAGAACTTCAAGCCCGGCACGATGGAGAAATGGGGGCTCGGGTACGACACGCTCTCGAAACGGTTTCCGCGCCTGATCCATTGCCGCGTCTCGGGCTTCGGCGCCGAAGGGCCGCTCGGCGGCTTCCCTGGCTACGACGCCATCGTGCAGGCGATGGTCGGGCTGATGAGCATCAACGGCACGCCAGACAGCGGGCCGACGCGGCTGGCCACACCCGTGGTCGATATCGGCACCGGCCTCTTCAGCGCCATCGCGATCCTGATGGCGGTGGTGGAGCGGCAGCGCTCCGGCCAGGGCCAGTTCATCGACATGACGCTGCATGATTGCGGCATGGCGCTGCTTCACCCGCACGCGGCCAACTACTTCCTCTCGGGCAAGCGGCCGGTGGCGACAGGCAACCCGCACCCGAACCTCGCGCCGTATGACAAGTACCGCACCGCGACCTGCGAGATCTTCATCGGCACCGGCAACGACGCGACGTTCCGGCGCATGTGCGTGCTGCTCGGCAACCCCGGCCTCGCCGATGATCCGCGCTTCCGCAGCAACGCGGACCGCATGGGCAACCGGGCCGAGCTCTCGGCCATCGTGCAGGAGATCGTGGCGGGCGAGGATGGCCACGCGCTGTGCTCGCGCCTGCTCGCCAACGGCCTGCCCGCAGGCCCCGTGCTGTTCTTCGACGAAGTGGCCGCAGCCCCGCACACGGCGGCGCGCGAGATGGTCGCCGAGATCGGCTGGTACAAGGGGCTGAATACGCCGATCAAGTTCGGCCGCACGCCAGGCGGGGCGCGGGCAGCACCACCGCGCTTCGGTGCCGATGGCGAGGCGGTGCTTGCTCGCCACGGCTTCACCGAGCAGGAGATCGCCGAGCTCAAGGCAGCGGGCGTTCTCGTGACGGAACGACGCGGCGGTGCGGCACCGAAGGCCCAGCCGAAGGCGGCCGAGTAGCCGCGGCGCGGCGCCGGAAGGTGCCGCGCGGGGAGAGGTGATGCTTCGGCAGTTCCTGGCCTTCTACCGGCCGCACAAGCGGCTGGTCGCGCTTGATTTCGGCTGCGCGGCGCTGTCGGGGGTGCTCGAGCTCGGCTTCCCCATGGCCGTGCGCGGCTTCGTCGACCATCTGCTGCCCTCGGGCGATCTCAACCTGATCGTGCTCGCGGTGCTGGTGCTGCTCGCCGTGTACCTGGCCAATGCCGGGTTGATGGCGGTGGTCACCTACTGGGGCCACGTGCTCGGCATCGCCATCGAGACGGAGTTGCGCCGCCGCGCCTTCGACCATCTCATGACGCTGCCGCACCGGTTCTACGACAACGTCAAGACCGGCCACCTCGTCGGCCGCGTGACCAAGAACCTCGAGGACATCGGCGAGGTCGCGCATCACGGGCCGGAGGACCTGCTCATCGCGATCCTGACATTCCTTGGTGCCTTCGCGCTGATGCTCTACGTCAACCCGGCCCTTGCCGCGCTCACCGCGCTCATCGTTCCGATCGTCGGCTGGGTCGTCGCGCGTTACGGCGGGCGGATGACGCTGAACTGGCAGGCGCAGTTCGGCCGCGTCGGCGCCTTCAACGCGCGCATCGAGGAAGCCGTCGGCGGCATCCGCGTGGTGAAGGCCTTCGGGCGCGAGGCACATGAACGGGCGCTGTTCGCCGCCGACAACGCGCAGTACCGCGCGACCAAGCTCGACGCCTACCGCATCATGGCGGTGAGCATGACGCTGAACTACCTCGGCATGCGGCTGGTGCAGGTGATGGTGATGCTCGCTGGCAGCGTCTTCATCGTGCAGGGGTCGATGAGCATCGGCGATTTCGTTGCATTCCTGCTGCTCGTCGGCGTGTTCTACCGCCCGCTCGAGAAGATCAACGCAGTGATCGAGACCTACCCCAAGGGCATCGCTGGGTTCCGCTCCTACCTCGCACTCATGGCCACGCCGTCGGAGATCGCCGACCGCCCCGATGCGCGCGAGGCAGGCGCGCTGAAGGGCGAGGTTCGCTACGAGAGCGTCACCTTCGGCTACACGCCCGATCGCCCGGTGCTGCGCGACCTCGACCTCACGGTCGCTTCCGGCACCACGATCGCTCTCGTCGGCCCCTCAGGCGCGGGCAAGACGACGATCTGCTCGCTGCTGCCGCGCTTCTACGACGTTGGCGGTGGGCGCATCACGATCGATGGCATCGACATCCGCGACATGACGCTCGCCTCGCTGCGCGGCCAGATCGGCGTGGTGCAGCAGGACGTGTTCCTGTTTGCCGGCACGATCCGCGACAACATCGCCTATGGCCGCCTCGGCGCGTCGGACGGCGAGATCATGGAGGCGGCAGGGCGCGCGCGGCTCGACGCGCTGATCGCCGAGCTTCCCGATGGCCTCGACACGATGATCGGCGAGCGTGGCGTGAAGCTCTCGGGCGGGCAGAAGCAGCGGCTGGCGATCGCGCGGATGTTCCTGAAGAACCCGCCGATCCTGATCCTCGACGAGGCGACGAGCGCGCTCGACACCGAGACCGAGCGCGCCATCCAGGCCTCGCTTGCCGAACTCGCCCGCGGGCGGACGACGCTCGTGATCGCGCATCGGCTGGCCACCATCCGCGATGCCGATCGCATCGTCGTCGTCACCGAGGACGGCATCGTCGAGCAAGGCGCGCACCCCGAGTTGCTCGCGCGGGGGGGTGTCTACCGCACCCTGCACGATGCGCAGTTCGCGCCGGCAGAGGCGGCCAGGCCGGCGTCCTGAGGCGGCCGAGCGCCGTCAGGCCGCGCCGGCCTCCGTCGACGGGCGGTCCTCGTCGCGCGCGGTGACGGCCATCGCCTCGGCTTCCGCGCGGAGGCGGTTGTAGCTGCGCACGCCGAGCGGGATCAGCCCGGCATAGACGAGGCCGATCAGCGCGAACGCCGCCCAGGGCTCGCTCACCAGCAGCGCGATGAACGCACCGGCCCCGAGCAGCAGCGGCAGCACCACCGCCTGCGGCACCTTGAAGTTCTTGAAGCTCCAGGTCGGCACCGTCGAGACCATCAGCGCGCCGACGGCCAGCAGCACCAGCGCCGAGAAGGCGGGGTAGCGGATGATGTCGACCACGGCGGAAAAGCCCATCGCCTGGGCCTGCAGCGCGACGAACAGCGGGAACAGCGCCAGCCCAGCCGCTGCCGGCGCCGGAACCCCGGTGAAGAAATTGTAGGTGTAGGCGGGCTTCGGCGCGCCATCGATCGCGGCATTGAACCGCGCCAGGCGAAGGGCGGCGCAGACCGCGTACATCAGGCACGGCGCCCAGCCCAGGCCCCCCCAGGTCGAGAGCGTCCAGAGATAGAGAACGAGGGCCGGGGCGACGCCGAAGCAGAGGAAGTCGGCCAGGCTGTCGAACTCGGCGCCGAACCGGCTGGTCGCCTTCAGCAGCCGCGCGATCCGCCCGTCGAGCCCGTCGATCACGGCGGCGATGACGATGGCGGTTACCGCGGCGTCCCATCGCTCGACCAGGGCGAAGCGGATGGCCGTGAGCCCGGCGCAGAGCCCGACCAGCGTCATCAGGTTCGGGATCAGCCTGTTGAACGACAGCCCCTTGAAGCGCGGCCGCGAGCGACGGCGAAGCCGCTGCCGCCAGCGATCGACGGCGGGAGGACGGGGCGGCTTCACCGCGCCCTGCTCATCGCACGACGCCGATGCGGCGCGGCTCGGCCGAGTCGAGATCGGCGATCACGGTCTCTGCCCCGATCGTGAGCTGCCCCTCGGCCACCAGCGGCACCACCCCGTGGGGGAGGTAGAGGTCCGTGCGGCTGCCGAAGCGGATGATGCCGAAGCGCTGGCCGGCGGCGAGCACCTCGCCCTCCTTCACCTCGCAGACGATCCGCCGCGCGATCAGCCCGGCGATCTGCACCACGCCGAGGGTGCGGCCATCGGCCAGCACGAGGGCGAGGCCGTTGCGCTCGTTCTCGTCGGACGCCTTGTCGGCGGCCGCGTTCACGAATTTGCCAGGGTGGTAGGCGATGCGCGTCACGGTCGCATCCACGGGGCTGCGGTTCACGTGCACGTCGAGCACCGAGAGGAAGATCGCCACCCGCCAGCGCTGCTCCGGCCCTAGGCCGAGCTCCACCGGCGGCACGGCTTCGGCCACCGAGACGATGCGGCCATCGGCCGGCGCGACCACGAGGCCGGCGCGCGTCGGCGTCGTTCGCGCAGGGTCGCGGAAGAAGTAGGCGCAGAACAGCGCGAAGGCGAGCGCCAGCCACATCAGCGTCTGGGAGAACAGCCCAAACACGAGGGCGGCGGCAGCCGCACCGGCGATGAACGGGATGCCGGCGCGGTGCGGCGGCGAGAGGACGGAGCTGAGAGCGTCGAGCATGGGGCGCGTTATAGATGCGTTTACGGGCCCTGCGCAAAATTCCCGTCATGAACGCATCCGTCTCCTCGCTCGAGCCCGTCGGCGCCATGGCTGGCACTGCCGCCGCACCCATCACCATCGGCAAGCTGGGGCCCTTCGCCGTCAGCCTCGACGGCACACTCGAGCCGAACGACCCCGAGATCGCGCCACGCTTCGGGTTCCGCTGGCGTGGGCGCCGGGTCGCGGCGCGGATGCTGGCCGGCTGGCAGGTAGAGTTCGACGTGATCGCCGCGCATGTGCCGTTCACGGCGGAATCGACATCCGCCCGCCCGCGCGTGCTTGCTGCCGTCGCCGCGCTGCGCGATGGGCTGCCGCCGGGCTGGCGGCTGAGGCTGGCGCCTGATCACTCGGTGCACCTCGAAACCGTCGCTCCGCTCGGCGGTCCGGCGACGGCGACCAAGCTGGTCACCGCCGCCACGACGTTCGTCCTCGCGCTGGCACCCTGCCTCGACCTGCTCGATGACGAGGGCGCCCGCGCCGCGTGAGGCCTGGAGCGCGTTCCGAACGGCTGGAAACAATCGGCCGGACCGTCGGGCGCTGCCCTAGCGCGGCGGGGCATCCTCAGCCGGCAGGGCAAAAACCTGGCCGGGAAAGATCATGTTCGGGTCGCGGATCACGTCGCGATTGGCGGCGTAGATGACCGAGAAGCGCACCCCGCGCCCGTAGGTCTGCCGCGCGATGCGCCAGAGATTCTGCCCCGGCTGCACCACCACGGTTCCCTCGCGCAGCGCCTCCGGCGGGGCTTCGGCCCGCTGGAACGGCATCTGGACACGCCCCGTCACGCGGCCCGCCGTGTCGACCCTGTCGGCACGTAGGTCGAACACGCCTGGCGGGATAGGCTCAGCCGGGCGAAGGTTCCAGCGGCCCTCCGGGTCAGCCTGCGCATCGCCGATATGGCGGTTATCGAGATAGAGCCTGACGGAGCCGCCTGGATTGGCGCGCCCGGCGAACTGCACGTCCCCCCCCTCGGCATAGTCGACGGCATCGACCGAGACGCCCCCTTGCGGCCTGCCCTGCGGCACGGTCGGCGATTGCGCCGCTGGCGCGGGGGGCGATTGCGCCGCTGGCGCTGGGGGTGATTGCGCCGCTGGCGCGGGGGGTGATTGCGCCGCTGGCGCGGGGGGTGATTGCGCCGCCGGCGCGGGGGGTGACGGCGCCGCCGGCGCGGGGGCTTGCGTCGGCGCCGCCGGGGGCGCTGGCAGAGCCTGGACAGCGGGAGCCTGGAGCACCCGTAGCTCGCCCTGCCCCTCGCGCGGCACCAGCAGCGCAATCGGCGCCTGCGGCGGGATAGGCTGTGGCGCCAGGGCTTCTGCGCGGGCTTCTGCCGGGGCTTGCTGGGGCGGCGGCGGCGCGGTCGATGTCGGGGCAGGGGCCGGCGGCAGGGCGGCGACCTCAGGCCCCGGCACGATCAGCACGACAGTGCTCGCCGCATCCGTCACGCTGCCGTCAGGATTGCGGGCACGCAGCGACAGTTCGCGCCCGCCCGGCCGCATCGGCGTCGCGGCAACGAACACCCACTCTCCCCGCGCATCGGCACGGGCGCTGCCCACCTCTGCGTCACCATCGAGGATGATGATCTCCGCCCCGGGGGCAGCGCGGCCCGCCATGACCGCACCGCCGCCCGCGCCGATGCGCACGACATCGAAGCTCGGCCGCACAGGCAGCGGGGCCTGCTGCGCGACGGGGGCCGGTGGTGTCGGCGTCGGCGCCGCGGCACGGTTCTCCGCCGGTGCGGCCGGTGCCGGTGCGCTCGATGCCGATGCGCCAGGTGCCGATGCAGGTGCAGGCGCTGCAGCTGGCGGCGGCAGTTCGACCACGGGTTCGTTGAACGCATCGCGGCCGACCCACACGACGGCCCCGAACGCCACCATACCCATCAGACCGAGAACGACTGCGCGCATCGCGACCTTTTCCAAAAGACGACCCAGTGTAGATGAAAAAGTGATGACACGCAGCGGCCCTTGCCGGCTCAGCGTGCCCCGGCGAGCAGGAACGCAAGCCCCGCGAGTGGCAGCCCGGCAGCGAGCGTACCCAGCATGCCGCCGGCGATGCCGCCAGGCGCAAGCCCCATCGCGGCCGCGGCACGGAAGCCCGCCGCGAGTGCCATCAGCGGCGCCGCGGCCGCGGCCCAGCTCGCCGGCGCGCGCATCGCAAGTCCGGCGGCAACCGCCACCCCGCCAAGCCCTGCGGCGAGCGCCAAGGTGCCGGCAAGCCCAGCCCCGGCGCCCACCCTCATCCATGTCACGATCAGCAGCCCCGCACCTGCGGCCACGACGAGCATGGCGAGGCCGACGAACACCGCCGCGCTGCCGGCGAACCAGAGCCCCGCCGCGAGCACGAGGGCCGCCGCCGTCGTGAGCGCGGGCGCGACAGGCCCTGCGCGCACCGGCACGAGCCGCCATGCCGGGATGGCGAAGGCGGCGAGCACGGGCAGGGATTCCGCCAGGACGCGGGCAAGGTCAGGCACCACGCGCGGGGCTCCAAGCATGAACCACCCGGCAGCAACGGCGCCGATGGCAGCGACCGCGCCCGCCAGCCGCCCGCGCAACCCGACCAGGTCGCCGGCAAGACCGAGGGCGGCGGCCCCGAGAACGAGCCAGGGCAGACGCTCCGGCAGCATGCGCGGCGTCACCATCCGCGCGCCGAACACCAGGAACAGCGTGACAACGAGCGCCGCCGCGGCGCCAAGCCCCGCCACGCGAGGCCGTCCGGCAAGCACGAGCAGGAGCGGGAGGGCAAGCGACAGCACGAACGCGACCAGCGGCGGCTGGTACGCCGCGGCGATCCAGGTCTCCGCCCAGGACAGGGGAAGCATCGCGCTCATCATCCCATCGCCTCGCGCACGCAGCAGCGCACGTCAAGCGGCGCCGCAGGCTGTCACGCGTGGCGCGCGCCGGGCATACTCACGCACGATACAGCAGGAGCGATGCATGGCCGAGCACGATCGCAGCACCGAGGGCGCCGCCCTCCGCCCCGTCCTGGTCTGGGACCTGCCGACGCGAATCGTGCACTGGTCGCTCGTCCTGCTCATGATCGGCAGCTTCGTCACCGTGCGGCTTCACGTGATGGACCTGCATGCCCTCTGCGGCTACGCGATCCTGACGCTGGTGATCTTCCGGATCCTCTGGGGCCTGCTCGGCAGCGAGAATGCGCGGTTCTCGCATTTCCTCCAGGGGCCGGGTGCCGTGATTGCCCATCTCGGCCACATCGTCACCCGAAAGCCGGACAGGGAAACGAGCCACAACGCGCTCGGCGGCTGGGCGGTGATACTGCTGCTCGGCCTCGTGGCCGCGCAGGCAACGACGGGGCTGTTCGCGAATGACGACATCCTGTTCCGCGGCCCGCTCTCGCGCACGGTGGGCAAGGCGATGTCGGACAGCATCACCGGCTGGCACTACCTGATCTCGGACCTGCTGCTCATCGCCGTCGGCGTGCATGTCGCCGCCGCGCTGTTCTATCGGCTGTTCCTGCGCCACCGCCTCGTCGAGGCGATGGTGACGGGCCGCAAGGCGCTGCCGGCCAATGTGCCGGCGCCGCGGCTGGCCGGAATCGGGCGGGCGGTGGTGCTGCTCGCGCTGTCGGCAGCGGCGGTGCGGGGGGTCGTGACCCTGGTCTGAGCCACGCCCCCCGCTCACGTCACCGCGCCGGGGCGCGATAGGGGCGGTGGCACACCCCGCAGGCCTGGCCCGTCGCCTGGAGCGCGCTGCTGAGAGTCCCGGCATTGCCGCTCTCGGCCGCCGCGACCAGCGCGTTGGCCTGCGTCACGAACCCATCCGACACGCGATCGAACCCGGCACGGTCGGACCAGATGGCGGGAAGCGCCCGGGTCTGGCCGCTATCGCTGCCAGGCGGGAACAGCGTCTTGATCCTTGGCGCATGCTCGGCGATCGCCCGCGCCGGCGCGACGGCGCCTGCCGTCGGCTGGCGGCCTTCGACGATCCGCTGGATCGCCTCCATGTTCCCGGCCATCGCCTTGAACCCGTCCTTCCGCTGCGTCAGGACGTCACCCTGGGCGAGGGCGAGCGGCACGGCAACGACGGCAGCCAGAGCCAGGCCGGCGGCAATACGTGCCGGCATCGAGAACAACAGCATGCGGATCAATCCTTCCCTCGGGGTGGTGCGGCACGCTTCCTTGCCGCATCGACACAATGGCGGACCGGCCGGGGGCCGCAAGGTCACGACGGCGTCAGCCTGTATCCGCGACGCTGATGATGCCGATCACGCGCGCTGATGCAATCATGCAGCGATGAACGCCCACCCGATGAACGCACCAGGAGCAACCGCATGCCGCACCCGTTCAACGCCGTTGCCGTCTTCTGCGGCTCACGCTTCGGCACCGACCCGCGCCACCGCGAGGCAGCGGTCGCGCTCGGCCGCGCGCTCGCCGGGGCCGGCATCCGCCTCGTCTATGGCGGCGGGCGCGTCGGGCTGATGGGCGTGATCGCCGATGCCACTCTCGCCGCCGGCGGCGCGGTGACCGGCGTTATCCCGAGTTTCCTGGCCAAGCGCGAGGTGGAACACCAGGGCGTGACCGAGCTGATCGAGACGGCGTCGATGCATGCCCGGAAAACCATCATGACCGAGCGGTCCGACGCCTTCGTGATGCTGCCGGGGGGCCTGGGTACCTTCGACGAGACGATCGAGATCATCACCTGGCGGCAGCTTGGCCTGCACGACAAGCCGATCATCCTCTGCGACGTCGCGGGCTCGGCGCGGCCGCTGATCGCCGCGCTCGAGGCAGCGGTGGACATGGGTTTCGCGGGGGCAGAGACGCGCCGGCTCTATGCCGTGGCGGAAGGGGCCGAGGGGGTGCTGCCGCTGCTCGCCACCCTCCAGCCAGGCGGCAGGGCGGCCGCCGACCTGACCTGAGCGCAGCCCTCCCGCGCCCTGCCCCTTGCCCGCGTGGCACCACCCCCGCTTGCCGGGGCCGCGCCTCTCCGCTAGACACGCGCCCTGCCCCCGGGGCGCTGCCGGAGTGTAGCTCAGCCTGGTAGAGCACTGTGTTCGGGACGCAGGGGCCGGAGGTTCGAATCCTCTCACTCCGACCAATGATTACAAGGCCTAGGGGCGGCGGGGCGGTCAGGTACACACTGACCGCCCCGTTCATTTGAACCGGCCAGCGTCTCCGGCGCGGGGTGGCACACATCGCAACACCAGCCGCCGCGGGTCACGTGGCGGGCGGCGACGCCGCAGCAGGTGCAGCGGAGATCCGCCGCCGGCAGCTTGCCGGTGCCGCTCGGGCCGATTCGCCCCGGCGCGTAGCTCACCCCTCGACGGCCGCGCCGCCGCCGCGCCATGCGGCATGCTCGGGGAAGTTCACCGCCACCTGGCGGTCAGCGGGCGCCGCGCCGGCGTCGAGTGCCAGCTCGCCGGCGATCGCGGCATAGCCTACCGCGTCGACGTAGTGGTCGCGGAACCCGGCCTGCCCCTGCACCGAGCGCGCGATCTTGAGCAGCGCCATCATGTGCGCGACATCGACCGACCCGATCGGCCCGCCAGCCTTCCGCGCGGAGAGGTAGGCGTTCCACAGCCCGGCGATCGCGGCGAAGCTCCGCTCCTTGTCGCCGTGCTGCGCGTTCCTCGCACCCTCGACGATGTCCGCCGCCTCGCGCGCGATCGCGCCTGCCATTACGCCGCTCGTCACTGGTCGTTCTCCTCGTTGTCGAAACAGGCCCGGATCAGCCCGGCCGTCACGGCCGCGGCCTCGGGAATCGGGATCGTCACCACGGTGCCCGTCGGCGTCTGGCCGATCACCACCGCGACGGCGCAGCCCTGCGCGATCAGCCGCTCGGCGGCCGCGCGCACGGCCTCGCCGAAGCCGATCTCGACCGGCGGCGGCTCATCGGCCGCCCCGCCGCTGACGACGACAAGACGCTTCGGCATGGCCTACCCCTCCTGCTGGCGCGCCGGCACGCGCACCCGCGGGCGCGGCGGCAGGTTCACGCGGTGGCGCATGATCTCGCCGTGTGCCGCGTGGAAGGTGATGGCCGAGAGGCTTTGCCCGGCGCGATAGCCGGCCGCGGCGTTCCAGGCATCACGGCCCGCCGGCGTGTTGAAGCTCTCGACACGCACGGGCCCGACCTCGCGGGCGCTCTCGCTGTGCACATGACCGAAGAAGAAGTGCCGGTGCGCCGCCTCGCCCCAGTCCTGCGGCCTGTCGGCGGCCAGCATCATCGCCATCCGGTCAGGCTTCATCGTGTGCCCGTGCGTGGCGCCGAGCAGCACGGCGCCGTGTCGCCGGTACCAGGTGAGCCCGGGCTCATCGTGCACGCGGATCCGCTCATGTCCGCCGTAGAACATCGCGAGGCTGACGGTGAGGCACGTCGCCGCGTCGGGGTCATGGTTGCCGGGCAGCATCACCAGCTCGAGCCGCTCATGCCGCGCGGCGAGCAGATCGACCAGCGCCACCACCAGCCGCGCCCCGGCGGCGTACACGCGCGGCCAGCGGCCGTCGACGTCGAGGCGGTGCTTGCTGGCCGGCGTCGCGGCCGACTGGTCGTTCTGGTGGAAGTAGTCGCCGAGGCCTAGCAGCACCGCATGCCGCGAGGGCGGCGACTGTGCCAGGAGCCCGCTGACCATCTCGATCGTGCGCGCGACGGCAATGTCGGTATCGTAATTGTCGCCGGTCTCACGCCCCCAGGCGTAGAGGCCGACGTGCAGATCCGGCAACGGGTACACGGTGAGCAGCTCGGGCACCGGCAGCGCAGGCGGCGCCGGCACGGCAGCGGCACCACGCTGCGCGGCGAAGGCCTCCTGCAGCGCCTCGACCAGCCCGGCGCCGACGGCACCCTCGCGCGTCTTGATCCACTTCTGGACCAGCCGGCCCTCGGCGTCCACAAGCGCGCTCTCGCCCTTGATCGCGTAGCCGGCGGGCGCCTGGTAGGGCTCGCCCAGCTCGGGCCGCGTCTCGACGGAGTGAGAGACGACGTCGCCGTGCTTGTCGACGCGCACCGCCTCGCGGCGGACCTCAAAGCCGGCGGCAGGGCGCAGCGCCTCGGGCAGGTGAGCACCGGCGCGGCCGTGCAGCGGCGGCCAGGGGAACGGGCCCAGCACACGCTCAGCGGCACCGAGCCAGGTGCGCATGCCGCCGCGCGACCAGCCCACCGAATCGCACGCCATGCGCAGCGCGCCACGCTCGCCGCGGCGCTGATTGATGGCGTGGAACGGCGGCTTCCCGCCGGCATCGAGGGCGGCGTGCACGGCCGCAAAGCGCCGCTCCGCCTCGCGTCGGCTGATCGGCGGCGAGGGCATCAGCGCACCGTCACAGCTGCTGCACGAAGATCAGCGCGCTGCGCTCGATCGAGATCCAGGCCGAGGCCGTGGCCGCGACGACGGAAGCGACCTCGGCCACCGTCGCGCCGCTGTAGGGGATCTGCGCGGCGAGCAGCTCATAGGCTTCCGCCGTCGGCGCGGGGTCGGCGAGGCAGGCGAGCGCCTGCTCGCGGACCAGGCCGTAGATCGCATTGCGGCACGGGCCGGGGCTGGCCCATTGCTGGCAGGCCGTCTCGGCCAGGTCGTCGACCTGCTTGCGCGCGGCGAGCCTCGCGCGGGCGAGGTCACTCATCCCGGCCCGCCGTGTCGCGGTAGCCCTGCACCTGCAGGCGGAAGAACGCGGCCGAGGTGCCGCGGCTGAACACCTGGCGCGAGGCAGATGCCCGCTTGATGCTGAACGCCACGTTGAGCGCGCCGGCGCCGCCGCTGCCGTCCGGCATCGGGGCGGCCGTCGCGGAGGGGGCAGCGTCAGGCTCATCGGCGGAGGTCAGCGCCACGTAGGTGAAGCCGCCAGCACCGTTGATGTGCTTGAGCCGCGCCATCGCCCGCGCCGGCACCGGGATGGTGTGCGCAGTTCGGCTGCCGGTGCTCAGCGTCACGTCGACGTCGAGCACGTTCGTCGTGTACTCGACCTCGTCGCCGAGCTGCAGGAAAGCGCGGATGTTGCCGCTGGCGTCGGTGGCCAGCCCGCCGCGGAGACGGCGGCTCTTGGTGTAGCCGGCGGGCAGGGTCGGCGATGCCTCGCTCAGGCTCAGCAGCACGTCGGTGACGCCGGCGCCGACGTTTCGGATGGCGTGCGCATAGTAGAAGCTGCTGTTTGCTTTCGACCCGGTATCGAGGCCGCCTTGGTTGGTGCCGACGGCCCATGCCGCGTCGAGGCGCTTGGTGATCGGCGCGGCGAGGAGGATGTCGGTCGTGTCGTCGCTTGAGCGCGCGGCACCGGCAGCGACGTCGACGTCGTTGGCCGCGTCGGCGAGGTTGTTGGACAGGCCGAAGCCGAACAGCGCGCGCGTGCGCAGCGATTCCGTGGCCGTCGTCATCTTGGACGGCAGGCGAACGTCGAGCACGCGCCAGCCAGCCGCCGTGCGCGTGACGAGCATCAGCGTGCCGGCCTCGGTGGTGACGTTCGCCGCACCGGGCAGAACGAGGCTCGAGGAATGGTTCACGGTAACGACGCCGGCGAAGAGCAGCACCTTGCGACGCCCCTCGGGCGCCGTGGTGCCGAAGCTGGAGATGCCGGCGGTGCCGGTGATCTCGACCAGCCCCGCACCCGCGGCGCCGGCGGCATCGATGTCAGTCGTCGCCGCCGAAGCGATGGAGGGAAACGCGCCAGCCTCGCCGAGCAGCCCGGCATACACCGTCAGCTCGGCGCGCATGTTCACAAGCTGGATCTCGCCGGGGTTCGGCAGGATCGTGGTCCAGTTCGTCATTACTCGCCTCCGCCATCGCCGCCACCATCGGCGCCGCCGCCTTCGCCACCACCACCGCCACCGCCTTCGCCTGGCGCGCCGGTACTGCCATCGCCGCCCGTGCCACCCGTGCCCGCCGTGACGGCGATCGGCCCGACAGGCGCGCCGGCGACGCCGAGCGCGCTGATCGGCCGCAGCCAGACATTCACCGCGCCGGCCGAGGCGCTGACATCCGCCGGCGCCGTCAGGTCAGCGCCGACTTTCGTTGCAGACGCGAACACACTGCCGGCCGACGAGAACACCTGAACCCGCGGCGCGCCCGACCACGTGACGAAGTAGCCGGCCGCGGAGCCCGTGACCGACCAGTCGCTCAGCGCCGCGGGGAACGGCGCGTCGGTCCAGTTGCCCACCTCCGCGGCGGCGTTTCGGGCGCGCACGCGGAACGAAGCGCGGTCACCCGTCGTGATCGTGGCCGAGGTGCCGCCCTGGCTTGTCGCGGTCCACGCGGTTGCGCCGGGCAGGCGCCAGTCAAGGTCGTAGGCCGTGGCACCCGGCACCGCCGACCAGGCGACGGCAACGGAGGCCGGCACCGGGACCGCCGGCGGCGTTACTGTCACGGTCGGCGCGCCGAGGATCGCGCCGTCGGGCAGCGCGAGCCCCGGCACATTGCCGAGCGGCTGTTCCTCCGCGACCGACCAGTCGAAGATCGATGCCTCCCAGCGGTCTAGCGTCAGCGTCACGCCGGTGGCGTTCTCGCCGATGCGCAGCTCACGCACCCGCCAGGTCGCGGTCTCCAGATCGGGCAACGTGACGGTCACGGTCTCGCCGGGCACCACCAGCAGGCCGCGCAGGTTGCAGGGCAGCGTCAGCGTTCCCTGCACCCGATTCTGCCGCAGCGCGATCTTCATCAGCCGCTGCACGGTGAAGCCCGACGTCGTGAACGGCAGCTCGAGGTCGAGCGTCTCCTCCTCGCCGTCATCCTCGGCGAGGGCGGCGAGATCCTCGATCACCGGCGCGTCGGTCACCTGCCAGTTCGCCTCGGGGCGGAGGTAGGTCGCGCGCACCACGTTCACCAGCTCATCGAGCGGGCGGTCGGGCGCGTGCTCATAGCCATCGGCCAGCCAGTCAGCGTCGATCGTGGTCACGGGCGGGCGCCAGGCGCCGGCGTTGATGCGCCACAGCCCATCCTGCGCCGGCTGCGCATCGCCAGCCATGGCGGTCAGCAGCTTGCCCAGCACCTCGGCACGCGGCTCGCTTCGGTTGAAGCTGCCGTTGCAGGTGTAGCGCCGCTCGGTCGCGCCGCTGGCGAGCGTCACCGGCTCATCGCAGATGTTTGCCGCGGCGATCAGGCTCGGCTCATGGATGCGCGCCCAGGGCAGGCCGAAGCCGTAGGGCACGCCCGCCGCGTCGCGCGCCGTCAGGAACCAGGCGACGATCAGCGCAGGGTTCGTGCTGTAGCCAGTGACGCCGGTGCGCGGATCGTAGATCTCGCTCAGCCATTCGCCGAGGGCGCGGACGATGGGGCGAGACCCGCGCCACACGCTCTCGTCATACTTCAGTTCGGTGCCGACCAGCACGCAGCCACGGCCGCGGTGATCGGTGCTCCATTCGCCGCCCGTGCCCGACACGATCAGGTCGAGGGCGCCTTGCGTCGGCGTCCCGAGCTTCCATTCGGCCCTGGCCAGCGCCGAGAACTTCGCGGCCGACAGCGGCTCGTCATTCAGGAAGATTTCCAGGATGCGGTTCGATCGGTGCCCGGCCATCGCGTGCACCTGGTAGAGCAGGCCGTTTTTCAGCGAGCCGGCCGGGCGCTCGCTGACATAGGCGAGCGTTCCGGCGGCGCGCAGCCGGCCGATCAGCACGGCCTGGGGCTGCGCCGTCTCGACCAGCTCCTCCGTCAGCCCGGCGACGATTGAGGCGAGCGGTGCTGCCTGCGGCGCCTTGGCCTTCTGCGCGAACGCGGCGTTGATCGCGAAGCTGGCGAGCCCGCCGGCGATCGAGGTTGCCGCCGTGGCGAGGAACGCGCTGCCGAGGATCGTGCCGCCGATGACGGCACCGGCGCCGGCCGAGACGGCAGCACCGGCCACCGCCGCGACGAGGGGAACCGCGACCGCCACCTAGATCGCCCATGCCTTGCAGGCGGCGGTAATCGGATCGGCGACAAGGCCCAAGGCACCGGGGCACAACGCCCGCTCACCGGCGCAGACGGCCAGGCGGCATTCAGCCTCGCGCGGCCGCGACAGCAGCAGGATGTCGCCGCGCCGTGCTGACAGGGCCGGCACGCGCGGCCAGCCCTCGCGCTGCGCCATGATCTCGACCGCCGCGTCGATGTTCGGCCGCCCGACGAAGCGGTCGAGCGCTCGGCGCGCGCCTTGGTCGCACGACCACGTGCCGCGGATCGCCGCGATCGGATCGCGCCCGGTGATCGCGGCCACCGCATCGGCGGCGAAGGTCACGCAATCCTGCGTGCCCCAGGCGAACGGGGTTCGCGCGTGCAGGGCGATGAGGCGCGCGAAATGCGCCTCCCAGTGCGGCATGCGTCGATACGGGGCCGAGATCATTCCGACGTTCCCCACTTGATGCGGCGGCCCTTCAGCGACGGCACGAACTCGAAGGCACGGTCACCGGGGAAGGCCTGCTGCTGGTCACGGTCGGTGTAGCGGCGCGGGCGCGGGCGACGCTGGGCGAGCTGCTCGGTCTCGATCGTCAGGCGGAAGCTCGCGGTGGTGCCGCGGCTGTGCGTCAACGTGTCCATGCGGGCGGCGCCGAGGCTGATCGGCTCGCCGATGATGTTCGCCCGCGCGTTGTCAAACACGACCATCCACACCGCGGCGGCGCGGCGCTTCCACGTGTCGGCGTTGGCGATGGCGATCATCTCGTTCGGCACGCCCGACAGCGTGAGGTCGAACCCCGTCGCGCGCTGATCGGTGGTGAAGGTGATCTCGCCGACGCCGGCAAGGTCACCGGCCCCGGTGAAGGTGCGGCCGGCCCAGACGAGATCACCGAGGCCCGACCAGAGGCGCATCGGGCCGGAGGCGAAGTCGAGCTCGACCAGGATCGCGTTCGGCACGATCCTCGAGTTGACGACCGCCGCCGTCTCGGGATGCAGCGCGGTCATCCTGCCTCCGGCAGCGCGTCGCGCGCGAGGAGGCCGCGCGGAGCGCGCATGAATGACACACTCACGGCACGCTCTCCTCGAGCGTGATCGTGTAGCTGGCGAAGCCGCCGGGGCGGGTCGGGTTCTCGATGCCGCCGTCGTCGCGCAGGCGCATCCGCAGGCGCGGGCGGTCGAGCACCAGCGGCACCTCGGCGGCCACCGCCGCACGCAGGCGCGGGGCGATGGCGATCACGGCGTTGCCGGCGCTGTCGGGCACCACGTCGGCCGTCACGATCGCGAGCAGGCCGCCCAGGCCGATGTAGTCGCCGGCCTTGAGCACCACCTCGGCCGGGCGCCAGCCTTCGGTGCTGATGCTGTCGGCACCTTGCGCCGCCGCCACGCGCACGCGCGGCGCTTCCGGCGGCTGGTAGCTCGGCCAGGTCGTGCCGGCGGGCCATGTGGTGCCGGCGGGCCATGTCGTCGGGATCGCGGCGCCCATGCCGTAGCCGCGGCCGGTGCCGCGCGGCAGCCGGCGCATGAACGGCCACACGCGCACCTCGCCGGCGGCACCGTCGAGGCGCGCCAGCAGGGCATCGAGGCGGGCCGACATCTCGGCGTCAGCCGTGCCGAACGCGACGGTCGCGCGCCAAGTGGCGGGGCCGCGGATCTGCACCTGCTGTGCCCGCGAGAACGGCGAGCGGCTGACGAGCGTGTTGGGCACGAAGAAGAACGACGCTTCCTGCGGCACCAGGTCGATCGGCCAGTCGATGGGAGTCGCCATCACGCACGCCCCTGCGCGAGCGCGCGCATGCGGGGATCGCGGCGGAAATCGTCACGCACCAGCGCGCGCGCCTGGCCGATGCCGGCGATCACGGCCGCGCGCAGCTCAGCCGGGCCGATCGACGAGCCCCGCGCATCGACCGAGACGTTGATCGTTTCGCTTCGCCCGCCGAAGCCGCCATTCGGGATGATCTCGCCCGACCGGCCCGGCGTGAACAATTCCGGCCCCCTCTCACCGACCAGATACGTCGTGCCGCCGGCGACAGGCCCGCCCATGGCGCGAGGGCCGCCGAAGCCGAAATTGACGCCGAGCAGCCTTTCGAGCAGCGTGCCGCTGGCCGCGCCGGCGACGATGCTCGACCCGCCGCCACCGCCGCCAGACCCGCCGAGCCCGAAAAAGCTGCCGATGCTGGCGCCGATGCCGCTGACCGCCTGGCTGGCCGCGTTGGCGAGCGGCTCGGTGATGCTCCGCCGCACGATCAGGCGGGCGAGGTCGGCCGAGAGGCCTTTGAGCACGTCGCTGAATTTCTTGCCGCCGACCACGGCATCCTCGAAGGCGGAGGAGAAGGTGAGCCCAAGCTCGCGCGCCGCCTCGGCGCCGCGGTTGGTCTGCCGCTCGGCTGCGGCAAGGCCCCGCTGCAACGCCTCCGCCTGGCGCTGGATCACCGTCTCGGCGCCCTGCTGGCCATACAGGCCCTCCAGCGCGGGGCGCAGCTCGCCCAGGCGCTCGAGGCTTTGCTGGTACCGCTCCAGCGGCGTGAGCACGCCCTGGTAGATGCCGCGGGCCTCCGCCACCTGCTCGTTCAGCACTCGCTGCGCCTCGGCCGAGGCCTGCGCCGCCGGGCTGTTGCGCAGGCGGGCGAGCACCTGCTCGAGCGTCTCTGCCGCCGCGGCGGCGTTGCGCAGCCCGGCACCGGCAGCGGCGGCGGGTGCGTTGACGGCACCGAGGCGCTGCCCGAGCGTGGCGAGGCGTTCATTCAGCCGCTCGATGTCGGCGGTGATCTCGCGCTCGACGTTGCCCGTGCCCTGGAGCGCCTGCCCGACGGCGCCCTGCCGCAGCGTGCCGCGGCGGGCCGGCGTCTGTGCCTGGCGGGCCGCCTCGGCGGCGGCCGATTGCGCGAAGGCAAGATCGGCCTGCCGTTGTGCGACGGCCTCCTGCAACGTCGCCTGCGCGGCCACGATGGTGGCGGCGGCCTGCGCGCGCTTCTGCCGCTCCAGCTCGGCCGACGCTTCGGCCGCGCTGCGGGCGAAGGGCTCGGAAAGCCGGAGCGCTTCCTGGTACTGATCCTCGGCGGTCGACACGGCCTGCGTCGCGGGCGCGAGCAGGCGATAGGCGCCGTACAGCGCCGTGGCACCGGCAACGACGGCGCCCAGCACGGGCACGATCGAGGCGAGGCCGACGCCGGCGGCGCCGCCGCGGGCGACGGTGGTCAGCGTGCCGAACGCATCGGCGACCGCCGCGAGCGTGCCGGTGATCGGCGCGAGCTGCCGCGCGACGCTGCTGCCGCCCGATCCGAACAGGGTCAAGGCGCCCGTGGCATCACCCAGCGCGCGGTTGACGCGCTTGATGCCGCCCTCGACCGCATCGAAGCGCTGCCCGGCACGATCGACGGTCGCCACCGCGCGGTTCATCCGTGCCGTCGTGCTTTCGACCGCACGCGCGGCCTGGCTCATGTCGGCCTGGAACTGACCGACATTCGCCTCGACGGTAACGGACAGCGTCATAAGGTGCCCTCGATGCGACGGTTGTGGTCACGCGCCCAGGCGATGAACCCGGCGAGGCCGCCATCCGGCGGCGCGGGCGGCTTCGGTGCCAGCGGCATGAAGTCTGACGGCTTGAACGGCTTGGTCCGTTTCGCGTCGCGATTGGCGTTGGCGATGGTGGCGGCGACGATGCCGGCGGCGAGGTCGAGGCGCTCGCCGCCGATCGGCTCGACGGCGTCGAACTCCTGCCAGGCGAGGAACTCCCTGGCGGTCATGCGCTCGCCCAATTCCGCGAGCGTCATGCCAAGCGCGAGCGCGAGGCGGTAGCGGAACCGCCCGGCCCGCGTCGTCAGTTTCCCGCGACGTCGTCCCGGCTGGCGGTGTCGAGGCCGTTCAGCTTCAGGATGGCATCGACGAGCGGCTTCAGCACGACCGGCGGCTGATAGCGCAGGAAGCCCATGTCGTCGGCGCTGATGAACATCGGCTGGTCACCGTCACGCACGCTCAGCGCGATCAGCGTCGCGACGCCGAGGCCCGGCGTCTTGTCGTCTACGGCCTGCACCGCGCGCCACTCCTCGAGGTCGGCGGCGGACAGCGCCACGATCGTGACGCTGCCGCCCCAGCCGGGCACCTCGACATCGGCCGTCGGCTTCTGCACCGCGACGATGTCTGACCTGATCAGCCGGGGCATGCTCACGCCCCGACGCCGCTGATCGGGCCGGTGACGCGCAGCGTCAGCTCCCCGGTGCGCGGGTTGTCGACCTCGAAGTTGAGGCTGACCGCCAGCACCAGCGCGTCGAACTGCACGTCGAGCGTCGGGTCGAGCAGCGAGGTGATGCGGAACCGCGCGACGCGCTGTGCGTTGCGGGCGCGCATCGCCTCGATCTGCCCGGGGTCGGCGAGCTGGCGGATCACCAGTGCCACCGAGACCTCGCCCTCGTCACGCAGGCCGGAGCGGAACTCCTTCGCCGCGGAGTCGAGGCTGGTCACGTCCTGCACGGCCGCCTGGCCGCCGCCGAGGCCGCTGATCGTGCCGGCCTTCTGGATCTGCACCCAGGCGTTGCCGAGGTCGCGGATGAACAGCTGCGCGCCCTGGCTGATTTCATTGCTCATGTCGAGCGTCCTTTCCTGGCTGCGCCGTTACGCCGTTGCGCCGATGATGATGACCTCGTACTCGACCGACGTGCCCGCGCCGCTGTTGGCGATCTGGAGCAGATCCGCCGTGCCGGCCGTGACAGGCCAGCCGGTCGCGTCGGCGCAGGCGAAGGCCACCATGCCGCCGGGGCGCACGCTGGCGGTGTGTGCCGCCGCGCCGAAGGGGCCGACGAAGCCGTTCGATCCGGCGCCGCCGACAATGACGTTGTTGGTGTTCGCCGCCGACGCCCGCACGATCAGCACCTTGACGCGGGCAAGCGCGATCGTGTCACCGAACGCATCGAGCAGCACGCCGGCGAGGTCGAGGTTTTCCGTCGCGCTCGCGGCCAGGGTGCGGCGATCGGCGAACACGCGGTTCGCCTGGTTCGCGCCGGTGCCCTCGGCGAGGCTGACGGTGAACTTGGCCTGCACCGGCGCGGAGGCCGATTGCAGGTCGAGGATCTTGGTGTAGAGCGCGGCGACCGAGAGGTCGACCGTCGAGGTAAGGGGCATTTCGTTTCACTCCTTGATCATGATGACGACATCGACAGCACGCCCGGTCAGCTCGACGTCGCGGTCGAACACCTCGGTTTCCGCCTCGACCTTCACGTGCGGAATGTCGGCGGTGGCATAGCCGTCGAGCAGCGCGCGAACGGCGTTCGCGGCGGCCCGCGCCGCCGTCGCATCATCGGCCCAGCAGGCGATCTGCATCCGCACGCGCGCCCAGCCGGTCGGCGCATCGAGCGCGGCGATCCGCTGGGCGTTGACGCGGGTGTAGACGATGTAGGGCGTCGGGCAGCTCGCCGGCGCCACCACGGGATGGATGCGCGCGGCGACCAGCGCCGAGACCGACGGCGTCATCGCCAGCAGCGTGTGCAGCCTCTGCTCGAGCGTCATCGGCGGCGCCCGCGCAGTCGCGTGCCGAAGTCGAGCCCGACCTGGCTGCCGAGGCGCCGCGCGGCACCCTCGATCGCCTTCTGGATCTCGACGTTCAGGATGTCGACGGTGCGCAGCGCGGCGCGCCGCACGGCAGGGTCGAACCAGGGGCGTGGGGCGACCTGCTTGATCTTGCGCATCGCGCCGTCACGCAGTCGCCGCGTCAGCGTCCAGCCCTTTTCCACGAAGGCGCCCCAGAAGGCGTTGCCGGTGCTCACGTAGCTCGCGCCCTTCTGGCGGCGCGAGCGGCCGCGGCGGATGTTGTCGCGCAGCCGCCCATAGTCGGCGCTGACCACCTGGCCGCCGCGCGAGCGGCGCGTGCGCAGGGTCGGGCCCGTGCCGACGGGTGCGGCGTTCTTGACTTCCTTCACCAGCTCGTTTGCCGCCTTGAACGTTGCCGATTGCAGGGCCGAGCGTTGCAGCTCCGGCGTCAGGCGCCGGAACACGTTGGCGAGCGGTGCGGCGTCACTGACGCGCACGCTGATCAGGCCGCCTGCCATCGGTGTGCCTCAGACGTTCGGGTCAGCGGTGCAGCGGAGCTCGTAGCCCTCGCGGCGGCCGATCTCGGCCACGCTGCGGATGTCGTACACGCGCCCGCCGTCGATGAGGCGCCAGCGCGGCGTCGGCACCGCGTCGTCATGGTGGCGGATGGTGTAGAGCGTCTCGACCTCGGCCTGCAGGGCCTGGGCCGCGACGTATTCCCGCCCGCGCGGATCGCGGCGGCCAGCCCACACATCGGCGGCATCGGCCCAGGTCTGCGTGACGGTGCCGGATGCATCCTGCACGTCGGTCGGGCGTTGCAGCGTCACGCGGCGATCGAGCCTCCCGGCGCGCATCATGCGCGCCGGGCCCGTCGAAAAGGTTTGGCGCGCATCACGGGTGCCTTGCCTCGCGGATCGCTTCCTTCAGCGCGTGCAGCGCCTGGAGCGTTTCACGGTGAAGCGTGTCGAACTTGTCGTCGCGCTCCCTGAGCCGCTTCCAGAGCTGCCAGCACATGAGCCCGAGAACCGGCACCGTGACCAGGGTGCCGGACACCACCCGCTCCATCAGCGCCGCCGTTACGCCGTCCATCGTTCCGCTCCTCACCCGAAGAACACCACGCGGCGTCGCGCGCCGGCACCACCGCCGCCGCCAGCGTCAGGCGCGAGCGCAAACATGCCGCCAAGCCAGCCTTCGTTCGTGCCATCGGATGCACCGGAAAACGAAAACGTAGCCGCTCCCGTCGTGCCAGCAGCCGCGATGTCTTTCACGAACACTGCCGCCGTGATCTGCGACGAAGCGCTTGTGTTGGTGTTGTGGTTGAATCCGGTCGCCGTCCAGCCCGAGCAGGTGAGCCGCGATCCCTCGCCGCCGCCGAGCACAAACCCCGTCGTGTAGAGCATCCACGCCACGGCAACGCAGCCGGCCTGCGTCGTGGTGATCGCCGGCACCACCATGTCACCGTTGGCGCTTGGCGCTTGGTTCCCAGATGCGAGCGAACCGCTCTGTACGTCAATCGGCGAGGAGAGATTGACGCCGAGGCAGCGGAGACGCAGGCCAAGCCTGACCACGGCTGCGCTGTGCGTAACCGTAACCGATCCCGGTGAAGCGGCAGCGGATTTGTACCAAACCCGCCCATCGCCCGAGATGGCAGCGGCGCCGTTGATGGCGTTGCCGCCTTGCAGGTCGGTGAACGAGCCGCCATCCGTGCCGATCGTCTGCGTGCGGTCGGCCGCACTGTCGCGGATGAAGCTGAAGATCAGGTCAAGGTCGCCGGTCGTCATTGACGCTGGAGCGGACAGCACCGTTGTCGTGGCCGTCGTGCCGCCTGAGTCGATGATCGTGCCCGCGCCGGTGGACGGCGTGCTGAAGGTGATTGCCATCGTCTATCTCCTCACGCCGGCCAGCGAATGCGCCACTGCGGCGCGGCGTTCCACGCGGTTTCGGCGAGCGAAAGCCCCGTTTCGTGCGTTGACATGTAGCTGCGCCCGCTTGTGCCGCCCGTGATGGCCAGACCGTGCGCCACTTCCGCGACGCACTGATTGATCGTCGGGCGCGTATGCCCTGCTGCGTAAGCCTCGAACGTGCCCGCAATGTTGTTCTGGCCGCTGGTCGGACACGTGCCGGAAGAGCCTGCGTTGTCGCTGATGACCTTGACTTGCGTGCCGGTGTATTGCGACGCGCTGCCGCCATCGCCGCCGCCGTAGACTTCGCCGAAGTTGGCCGCAAGAGCGGCGCTGTTTGTCGGCTGGAACCCGGCGCGGATAGCAACGCGATCCAGCCCCATGGCGTGGTATGGGCACGAGTTGAGAAGGCCGAGACACCACCGCTCGACGTGCAACACCGCCTTGTGACTGCCGCTGATCTGGCCGCGATTGAGCGCCTGCATGATGGCAAGCGCTCTGTAATTCTGCATCCATGGCGCGACGGCAATTCCGGAGGCAGTCCCTTCCGTACCGAGGTAAATTCCCATGGCGTCGGCGGTCGTGTGATTCCATGTGCCAGACTGCTCGAACGGCGCGGTCATCTTCTCAGTGACGACTTGCCACGAGACGCTGTTGATCTCGCGCATGTAGGCAGCGCAAACGTGATTGTCCGGGATGGTCCAGTCGATCAGGCCGCAGGTGTGCATTGCCCACCCGTGTTCGCGCGACGTGTCGCGGTTGAAGTTTGCGCCGTAGTACTGATTTGAGTTGATCAGCGGGTTGCGCGCGAACGTGGCGGCGCTTGGCGTGCTGCCGCCCAGGGCAGAAACGGACAGTTGGATCAGACGATCAAGCCACCACTCCCACCCGGTCACCATCCATTGCAAGGCGGAGTAATGAGGGCGATGCGACCAGTCTACCGGATCGCTTGTGCTGCTGCCGCCTACTGAACTTCCGGTGTTCGTGATCGTCGCACCGCTTCCCCATCCGACAGTGGTTTGCGGCGAGGTCAGGCCCGCGCCCGTGTAGTCGGTATTGGTGAGAACGGGCGGTTCCCCGGTTTCGGCGCGAATGTACCAGCCGGGGTTTTTGCAATTCTGCGCCAGCGCGTTCACGCGGTCGTTGCGCCACCGCGTCTTGTCGCCAGACAGCAGCGCAAAGGCGCTCCATGTCGGGATGACGCCGATCCATGCGCTTGCGCCGCCAGCGTTGATGGTCCCGAGATCGCCCACCGCGTTCGGCGAATAATTCAGCGCCGTGCCGCTGCCGATCCCTGCCCGCTGTGTGCTGGTCGAGAAGATGTTCCACTCCAGCTTTTTCTCATGCAGGTACAGCGCCGACGCGCGCGGCTGGAAATGCGTGGCGTTCGCCGACCACACCGGCAGCCCGTCAGCGCCAACCAGCGCGACGCACGTGTGATGGTAAAACGTGAAGTCGGTCGTGTAGAGCTGTAGCGACGTGACGCCGTTCAGCAGCTCGATTTCATCGACGGTATATGCCTCGCCGTTGCTGACGCGGCCGTTGATCACCTCCGCCCAGACCGTGATCGTGTTGTCGCTCCAGACGTAGCTGTAAAAGCGCGCCTGGAGCTGGCCGTGATCGGTGTCGCTGCCGCCCTCGCCGTTTCGGAGCACGCCCCAGTGCTTCCACGCGCGCACAGCGCCGCCGGCCCTGATCTCGCGGTAGTTGCCCGCCGCATCGCAGTTGTCGAGCAGGCAGAAGTAATTCACGCCGCCGATGCGCACGCGCACCTTGTAGTCCTGCGCCGTCAGCGTGCTGCGCGCGATGCTGGTCGAGTTGCTGAACGAGCCGCTGACCTTCCACAGTGCGAGGTCAATCGCTGCGTTGTCGGCCACGCTGCCGGCGGCGGGCTTGCAGGAGAAGATCGCACGGCGCAGCGATCCGTCAGCATGCAGCACGCGCCCGTCCGCTTGCTGTAGCGCGATCGCCGAACCCGCATAGCGGATTTCGACGCGCGAGCCCGAAGGGACGTCGCCCGCCTCGAAATCGCGCGCGAAGGTGATGTACGGGTCCGTGCGCGCCGCACCGGAGAAATTGTCGAGCGTGACCGTCTCGATCAGCGCGTCACCGCCGGGCGGAGGCGTGAAGGTGCCGACGCGCCCCGCACGACGACCGGAGCGGGGGGAGGCGCGCATCATCACGACAGGCACTCAAGCTCGAGCGTGAGGTTGCCCGGCGTGCCGGACGGGCTCGTCATCACAACCTGAAGGATGCGGTCGGTCGTGCCGGTCTTGGCCATGGTGTTTGCGCCACTGGCGGTCGAGCGCGCGGGCGTGGTCGTGACCGCGATCGCCGACAGGCCGGTGATCGACGCGGCATTTGTCGCGGTCCAGTCGGCCGCGCCGGTCTTGTCGGCGATCTGGACGTTCGCGGTCACGCTCCCGGTGTCGGTGTAGGCGATGGCGGCGATGATCGTGCCGATGCTGACATTTTCCAGCAGAATGCGATCGGTGCGCGCGGTGGGCGCGGGTATGTCGATGCGCACGGTGAAGGGGCGGCCGGGCATGTCGCGAAGCGCATCGCCGCGCACGCGCTTCGGGCGCCCCGCGTCGTCAGCATCGGAGAAGGCAAGGAAGTCAGCCGCCGGGTTGATCGTGGCGTCAGGCTCGCCGGCGGGATCGTAGACGCCGACCAGGCGATGCAGCGCCACGGCGCCGCTGCCGTCGGTGTGGATCTCGGTGTCGACGAACAGCAGGCCGCCGGAGGCGATCGTGCGTGCAGGGTTGACCCCGCCGCCCAGCACGAAGCCGGAGAAGCTCGGCGTGCGATCCGCGCCCGTGGCCGTCAGCTCGTAGCGGACGCCGTAGACGCTGTTTGCGGCCAGACCGGTGACGGTCGGCGCGCTGATGGTGGTGTTGCCGCCCAGCGCGAGCTTGATGACGGTGCCGCCGGTGAGCCCCGTCGCCTGGTAGGTGGCTGTCGGCGAGGCGGAGACGATCGGCGCGGCAGCCGATGCACCGATCGCCGCCTTGCCGTCGAGGGCGCCTTGCAGCCCCGCAACGTCGGCGATGGTGGCAAGGCCCAGCACCTGCGCGACGGTGCGGCGACGGCTGTTCGTGCCGTCGTCGGTCTCGATCTGGTCGGTGCGGGCGGCGCTTCCGGTCGCGAGAAGATCGGCAATCGTTACGTCTGGCATGGCTTACCTCGTCACCCGGCGGTCGCCGGTTCGGGTTACACGCGTGTCGGCGGCGCGCGTCACGCGCACATCGGCAGGAGGCGGCGCCCCCGGGTCTGGCGGCGGCGTGGTGGCGACCACCAGGCGCTGCGGCACCAGCGTGCGGATGCGGGGCCGAGGCGCGTAGAGATGCAGGTGATCCTTCGTCAGCCCTGGATTGCCCGCGGGCACTTCGTGCGGCACGCTGATGACCGTCTGGCTGCCGCTGTACGTTGCCACGTACTTGTCTGTGGCGAAGTGCAACGTCGCCGTGTCGATGATGTTCGCGCTGAAGGTCAGCGGGATATCGACGAAGCCCAGCGCCTTGAACGTCGTGTCGACCGTGCCAACACTCGGGTACACCCAGCCGGTGCCGTTCCATGCGCGCCACAGCCCGTTGTTGTGCGTGCCGGGCGCGGCGATGAAGTCGTTCGCCGCATCGCCGAGCCGGACGCGGGCGCGGATGACCTGCGCGGCGCTTCGCCATGCCGTGACGAGGCGAGGCGCATCGTCAGCCAGGCCCCAGCGATGCAGCATGGCGAGCGCGAGCTCGCGCCCCATGCCCTGGAGCACGCCGATCGGGTAGTGAATGCCGTCGCTGCTCGATGTGCGCGTATCGCCCAGCACGAGGCCGGCGCGATGACAGGCGGCGTAGAACCCGGGAATGGCGGTCTCGCTCGCGTCAGCCTGGTCGCCGGTCAGGATCAGGGTGCGCCTGATCTTGTTCGCGCTGTCGCTGTCGGTGTTCCAGCGGTTGCCGGGCACCATCACCCACACCTCACGATCGCGCGCGGGATACGCCGCATCGAACTGCGCGAGCGCCGCCTCGACAATCCGCCGATGACGCAGGATGAAGCTGTCCGTCGAGAGGTTCACCGCCTCCCTTGACCACTCCTGCACGGCACAGAAGATCAGGAAGATGCACTTGGCAGTCGGGTTGCTGCCTGCGGCGGAAAGCCATGACGTGATCGCTGATTGACCCGCTGCGGTAATGGCGGTGTCGGTCGCCCAGTGGCTGATTCCGGTGCCGGCCTGCACGGTTCGGGCAAAGGTGATCGGCAGGGCGGGGATGGCCGCCTGCAGCTCCTGCGCCCACACGCTTCGGCCGTCGACCGTGCGCAGATCGACCGGCAGCGCATCGGGCCCGCGCGAACCATCCTCGTGGGTCGCGGCGTTGTTGCCGTCGAACATGGCGAGATGCGACGGGCCGATGGCGCGGACGACGAGCGCGGTCGGCGCGTCGCCCGGCGGCTCCGGCTCGGGCGGCGGCGCTGACGCCAGCACGGGGCCGACGACAGCACTCGTCGCCGTTGCCACGCCCGCGCTGTTCGTGAGCGTTTCCTCGAGCTGCCAGTACTGGCCGAGGTCGGCGCTGACGCCGAGATAGGTCGGGCCCGTCGCGCCCGCGATCGGGGAGAACGCGCCGCTCATCGACGCGCCGCGCAGCCAGCGATACGCGCGGGTGATCGGCTCCGTGCCGCGCGCGATCGCGGCCTCGGCGCTGACCGTGCCGCCGACCTGGACGGTGCCGGCGATCTCGGGCGGGCTGACAAAGCTCGGCGGCTCGGCCGGGAAGAACGCGGTGTTCAGTGCGGGGCGCCAGTCGCTCGTCACCGTGCTCGCGGGATCGTTGATGCGGCGGGCCGCGCCGGTGGTCCATGCCCACATCAGGGTCGCGACGCCACCGCCGATGTCGGCGATCTGCTGCGGCGTCAGCAGGAAGGGCAGGTTCGTCGCCAGCGCCTCGCGGAACGTGAGAAGCTCGGTGATGCGCAGCGGGTTGTCGACCGCGTAGCCCTCCGTCGTGCCTGCGGCGTTGGCGATGTCGATTTCGCCGAAGAACACCGGCACGGTGTAGCCGTGGATCTGGCTCAGGCGCCGGATCTGGTTGGCGACGAAGAACGGCTTGCCGTACCAGGTCGCGCTGCCGTCGCGCGTCGTGTCATAATCATGGATGTCGACGGCGACGCGGCGGATGCCGGCGGGGAGAACGAGGTTCGCGACATCCCAGATCCGCCCGCTGTCGCGGCCCGAAATGGCGATCCAGTGATCGGGCGCGCCGGCGCGGATCGCGGTGATCGCTTCAGCCGCCAGCGCGTTCACCTGCGCCTGGCTGTATGCGCCAGCACTCTCGTTCCATGGCTGGATCACTACCTCGTCCGGCGTGTAGTTCGCCGCGATCCAGGCGGAAAACGCGGTCCAGTACGCCTGGCGCACCGCGGGCGCCATCAAATGCGGGTCCTGCGTTCCGGGGCTGCCGGGGATGATGCAGTAGAGCACCGTCATGCCGGCGGCGAGGAAGTGATCGATCGAGGTGCGCAGCCGCCCGAAATTGCCGTTGGCATCGGGGTTGGCCGGGAACAGCACGTTCAGGTCGGCGCCGTGCCCGAGGTCGTTGGTGCTGGCGGGGAACACCCGCACCGAGTGCGCGTGGCGCGCCATGTTCTCGGCGACGCCGAGCGGCACGCCGATGCCGCTGCTGTTGCCGATGAGATAGTTGCGCTCTGGGTTGATGCCGAAGTCGCCGCCCAGCGGCCAGGGCACGTCGGCGACCGACGCGCGCCCGAAGCCGTCATGCACGCCGCCGCGCAGCGATCGGCGGGCGCCGGGAAAGCGGGCAGGCTGGCGGCGTGGGAGACGAAGAACCATCGTCACGCGCTCCAGAACAGCAGGTAGGGCGACAGCAGGCGGTCAACGGCCGGGCTCAACTGGATCGCCTGGCCCTGCATCGATGCCTCGCGCGACTCGTACAGCTCACCCAGCAGCAGCAGGATCGCGGCCTTCAGCGCAGCCGGCACATCGGCCGCGGCGCCATAGCCGGCGGTGAAGCGGATGCGGAACGAGCCGCGGGCGGCACGCGCCGCGGGCCAGGCGGCGCCGTAGGCAAGCGCGAGCGTGCCGCGCGGGGCGGTGTCACCGGCCGGCGCCTGCACGACATAGCTCGTCGGGCTCATCGTCTGTGCGACGCCGGCGGCGTCGTCATAGGTGACCGAGAGCACCGCGAGCAGCGGCGCCTTCGGGATGGTCAGCGCCGCGATCGGCGCGGTCACGCCGAGCGGGTCGAGCAGCTCGACCGGCAGGCGAACGCGGTTCGACGTCGGCGCGCCATCGAGCTGCCATTCCCAGGTCTGCGTCAGCAGCGCGCGGCCGGTATGCGCCTCGACCGTCTGGCGGGCCGAGGCGAGCTGCGCGCCGATCAGCACGTCGTCCGACGTGTGATCGACGCGCAGATGCGCCTTCGCGTCGATGAGGGAGACAGGCTCTCCCACCGGGGCGACGAGACGGGTGAGCACGATGTGTGCTCAGACCGGCGGGTTGGCGCGCGGCAGCATCTCGGCATGGCCGAGGATCGCGACGGCCGCGAGCACGGCAGCGCTGGCGTTGCCGACCGGCGTGATGGTCATCCGCACATAGCGGCGCGCACCGCGGTAGCCGATCTTGCGCACCTCGTCGTCATCGTTGAAGACGAAGGCGGCGAGCGCCTCGGTGCCGATCAGGTCGTCATCGGGCACCGGCACGCCGCCCGACATGTTCGACGCGTCGCTGTGCTCGACCAGGACCGTGAAGGTCACATCGGCATCGGCGATGCTGCCGGTGGCGATGACGAAGGTCAGGCTGCCGTAGCCCTGGCGGTCGATGATCTGGCTCACCTGGTCCGTGTTGTCGGCCACGCTCACGGGGCTGATCGCCCGCGCGACGTGGATGTTGCTCATCAGATCACGCATCGCGTGAACTCCCTCTCTGCATGCGAAGGGGGCGAGGCCTCGCGGCCCCGCCCCCCGTTATCGGCAAGAGGGGCGGGGGCGTGCGGCGCCCCCCCGGGTGCACTCACTCAGCCGTCAGCGATCAGCTGCCGAAGCGAACGAACTTCAGCGCCTCGAACTGCACCACGGCCCCGCCGACGCGGCGGAAGACGTGGAACTTCACGAAACCGGGCTGGGTGATCTCGTCGCGGATGACGCGGAGGCCGAGGCGATCGACCACCTGGTAGGCAACGCCGAAGTTGCCGAACGCCATCGAGAGCGAGCCCGCCGCAAGTGCCGGCATGTCCTCGGCCTTCACCACCGGGAAGCCCAGCAGCGTCGGCGGCTGGCCCTGCGCCAGGCCGGGCTGCCAGAGGTAGGCGTTGGTGGTCGCCTCCTTCATCTTGCGGATCAGCGAGATGACGGAGCGGCGGGTTACCCAGGTGCAGCCGTCGCGGTAGCCGTCCTTCATGGCCTCGACCACGACGATCAGCACGTCAGCCGGGTTCGATGCGCCGAAAGCGCCGCTCGCCGTCGTGTTGATGTGCTCGAGCGTGCCCCAGGCGCGGGAACCGTCGGCGGTCGCGGCCGTCGGGTAGGTGGTGAAGCCGCGCGGGCGGGCGATGCCGTTGCCGGCGACGAAGGACTGGCCCTCGGCGCGGGCGAAGCGCTCCGCCGCCTTGCCTTCCAGCCAGGCGCCGACATCGACGACGGCGTCGTCAAGCAGCTTCCGCGTGGTGCGCGGGTAGGCGTACATCTCTTCCGCCTGGATGCGGTACTTACCCAGGTTCGGCGTGGTGGTTTCGGCGCGCGCCTCGGTCTCGCCGACCCAGGCGAAGCCCGCCTCGTCATAGTCGGCCAGGCCCTCGAGCGCGTCGGCGCTGATCGCCTGCACCGCGGAGATGGCGCGGATGGGCGAGAGGTCGAACACGCGGGTGATGATGCGGCCGGTCATGTCGGCCGGCACCAGGTACCCGCCGTCGGGATCCGCGCCGACGCTCATCGCCTTGCGCTCGCCGTCGAAGAAGGCGTCGCGGCCCTTGCGGAGGAACGTGTCGAGGCCCGCCTTGTAGGCGCGCAGCCCATCATGGTCGAGGGCGGCGAAAGCGCGCTTCTGCTCGGCCGCCTGGGCGCCCAGCATGGCGTTGAAGGTCTTCAGCTCGGCCGCGGCCTTGTCCTCGCCGCCGGCGCCGCCGAGGCCCATGCGGTTGAGGCGCTTCTCGAGCTCGTCGGCCCGCTTGGCCTCCGCCTCGATCTGGGCCTTCTGGTCCTCGAGACGATCCATCGTCTCGTCGAGCTTCCGCAGCTTCTCCTCCAGCACGACATCGTGCTTTTTCAGCGCGACGTCGTTGGACTTCTTGAACTCCTCGAACGCGCGGCCCAGGCCGTCGACGATCTCGGTCATTTCGGGGGGCATGTCAGATGCTCCGTGTGATTGTTGCGACAAGGCGCTGCAGCGCATCCGCAGCACCGTCATCGCCCGCGTCATCGGCATCGCGCAGATGGAGGGCATCGAAGCCAGCGGCGACGATCGCCTTGGCTTCGGTTCGGGAGAACCCGGCGTCGCGCAGGGCCCTCTCGGCATGGGTGATGGTCAACCCCGACGCGCTCTTCACCTGGCCGACGCGGGCACGCGTGTTGGCCGGGAACGTGACGAGGGAGACCTCGAACAGGTCGATCTTCTTGAGGCTGCGGCGCGGCTCCTCGGGGCGGGAGCGGGGCGACCATTCCTTCGCGATGTAGCCGATCGAAAGCCCGTCGATCGCGGGCCGCGGCGTCATCTTCATCAGCGCATAGGCCTCGCGGCCGCGCGGCGTGTCGGCGAGCTTGCCTTCGACCTTGAGGCCCACGCCGTCCTCGCCCATCTCGGTCCAGATCCCGATCGGCGTCATGTCATCGGCGCTCACGCCCATGCCACCGTGCTGGAGCAGCATCGCGGGCCAACGGCCGGACGATTTCGCCTGCGCCAGCGTGTCGGCGAAGGCGCCGGGCTGGATGACATCGCCATAGGCGTCGACGTTGCCGAACACGGCGCCGTAGCCGGCGAAGGACATGTCGGCCTCGACCTCGGCGAACTTCAGCTCGGTGAGGCCGACCGCGGTGCGCTGCATCACTCATCCTCCTCGCGCGAAGGCGCGGTGGGTTCGTCGGGCTGGTCCTGCACGCCATCGGCGCGCGCCATGTTGAGCGGGCTGCGGAGAACGTCGCCGCCCGGCAGCGGGTTCAGCTCCTCGCGGCCGCGAACCTCGTTCGCGGTCATCCAGCCGTCGTTGAGCGCCGCGCCGTAGAACGACGCGCGATCGGCCGCGGCACCGCGCAGCAGGCCGGCGTCGATGAACTTGGTGTAGAGCTCGGGCTCACGCTCGGCGTCGAGCAGCGTCATGTCGGCCGACTGCTCGATCGCGGTGTACCAGGGGCCCAGCGTGTGAACGACGTGGTGCAGGAAGAACTGCTCGGCCGAGGCATAGGTCGCGGTCTTGTCGGGCGCGCCGACCAGCATCGGGGCGACGCGGAACAGGCGGCAGATCTCCTCGATCTGGAAGCGGCGGCCCTCGAGCAGCTGCGCCTCGACGGAGGTTTGCGCCAGCTTCTCGAAACGAAGCCCGCCGAACAGCACGGCGACCGAGCCGGCACGGCGTGCGCCGCCATAGTCTGCCTGCCAGGCGGCGCGAAGATCCTTCACCTGCGCGTCGGTCAGCCCCTTCTCGGTGGTCAGCAGGCCGGAGATGGCGGCACCGCGCGCGAAGGTGTTCGCGCTGTGGCGCTCCATCGCCATGTTGAGGCCGAGCGCCTCGCGCGCCTGGCGGATCGCATCGAGGCCGGCGACGCCATCCCAGGACAGGCCGCGCAGGTGCCAGATGGCATCGGGCGGCAGTTCGATCTGTGCATCGCCGGCGGAACGGACGAGGTAGCGCGGCGGCTCCATTCCGTTGCCGGGCTCGATCGTCACCCGCTCCGGCTTGATCGGGACAAGCTCGACAATGCGACGATTCCGGCCGGCACCGGCGCGGTTGACGAAGACGAAGGCGTTGCCGGTGAGCGCGCGGTGCAGAACCAGCGTCGCGCGGAAGTCGAATGAGCTTTGCCAGCCGTTCGGCGCGGTGTGCAGCAGGCGGTACAGCGGGTGGTCACGCGCCTCCTCGCGCGTGCCGCTCGGCCCGCGGCGGTAGAGCTTCCACGGCACCTGGGCGACGCCCTCGGCGAGCACGCGCACGCAGGCGAGCACTGTGACGATGCGCAGCGCGCTTTCGCGCGTGACAGCCTCGCCCGACGCGGTCTCGACGCCGCCCATGAGGATGCGGACGACATCGGGATCGGACGTGATCGATTTCCGCCCCAGGAGGCGATCGAGCAGCCGCATCACGCCTCCTTCAGGGCCGATCAGGTGAGCGAGATCAGGCCGACATGGCCGGCCGACGCGTCATGCGCAGAGGCCAGGCCGAGGCCCATGATCGCGGCGACGATGCCGTCGATCCGCCCCGTGCTCTTGTCCTTCGCCGGCTTGATGTTCTCGGCCGGGTCCGTCATCGAGGCGACGTTCGCTGCCATCCAGCGCAGCACCGGACAGTCGCCATGCCGGAGCGCGCGGCCGAGGACGAGCTTCTCCAGCAGTTTCGACGGCGACGACATCGACGCGAAGCCCTGGCCGAAGGCCTTGACCGCCACGCCGTCACCCATCAGCCAGGTCGACATCTGCGTCGCATTCCATCGGTCGATCGCCAGCTCGCGGATGTCGAAGCGTTCGACCAACGCGCGGCCGTCACCGGGCAGCGACGCCGACTGCCCGAGGCCGACGATGCCGGTGATCTCGGCGCGGATCAGCTCATAGTCGATGACGTTGCCAGGCGTCAGCGTGACGAGGCCGCGGCGGGCCCAGTCACGATAGGGCACATGGTCGCGACGCTCGGCCCGCTCGACCGTTTCCTCGGGCATCCAGTACCGCATCAGCAGGTCATAGCCGCCGGCATCGTCGGGGAAGACGAGGGCGAGCGCGCTGATGTCGGTCGTGCTCGAGAGGTCGAGGCCGGCGAAGCAGGGGCGGCCGTCGAGATCCTCGCGGCGGGCAGCGGCGGCGTCCCAGTCCTCCATCGGCAGCCAGCGGACGGACTGTTCCGTCGGGATGTTCAGGTGCAGGCGCTTGAAGGCGTTCTCGTAGCGCGGCAGCTGCTTGGCCTTCGCCGCTTCCTTGGCCAGGTACTCGGCCGGGATGGTCACGCCGAGATTCGGGTTCGCCTTCGCCCAGGTGGAGGGGGAGGCGATGTCGTCATCCTGGTCGGCGGCGAAGATCAGGGGCAGCAGCTCATAGTCGTCGACCCGGCCGTCACGCACGGCGATCGCGTGCTCGCGCGTTTCCCACCAGATGGAGTGCCGGTCGATGCCGGCGGTGGTGGTGATGATCTCCAGCGGCTGCGTGCGGTTGCCCATCGAGGTGTGCATGACCTCGAACAGCAGGCGGTCGCGCATCGCGTGGAACTCGTCATAGATCACGCAGTGAGCGTTCAGGCCGTCCTTGTTGCCGGCGTCGGCCGAGAGGACCTTCCATGAGCTCGCGGTCTTCGGCACGACGAGGGCGCGCTTGAAGGCCTGGCTGCGGTCACGCAGCTGCGGGGCGCGGGAGCGCATCCGCACGGCCTCGTTGAAGCAGATCGCGGCCTGGTCAGTGTCGGTCGCGACCGAGTAGACCTCGGCGGCGGCCTCGCCATCGCAGAACAGGGTGTAGAGACCGATGCCGGCGGCGAGCTGCGTCTTGCCGTTCTTGCGGGCGACCTCGAGGTAGACCAGGCGGAAGCGGCGGGTGCCGTCAGCCCGCTTGCAGCCGAAGATGGCGCGAACCGCGCTGATCTGCCAGGGCTGCAGCGCGAACGGGTGGCCGACGAAGCGGCCTTTGGTGTGCCGCAGGTACATCGGGAAGAAGGCGGCGGCGAGGTCGGCGGCGCGGTCGTCGAACCAGTCGCCCTCGCGGGACGTCGAGGCGGCCCAGGCACAAGCGTCCAGCATTCGTCAAGCCAGGTTGAAGTCAGCGTCGGAGAAGGTCGCGAGGTTCGGGACGGGCGAGGCGGCGGGCTGGTCAGGGGCAGGGATGCCCGGGAGCATCGGCTGGTCGGCCGCGCCCTGCTGGACGCGGGAGCGAGAGGAGGGTGTCGCGCCGAACTCGGCGGCGTATTGGCGCATCAGGCGCTCGCACTCGGCGGCGATCTGGACCTCGGGGCGCTTGCGGATGAGCCCGTTGCCGGTCTCGTAGGTCAGGCCCTTCTTCGCGACGACGCGCTTGGCGGCGCACCAGCGGGCCCAGGCTTCGCAGTAGGCCTCGAATGCCATCCGGTCGATCGTGGTCAGCAGGCCGAGCTGGTCGAAGGTCTTGGCGAGCTCGCGCCACTTCGCGGCGGCGGCTGCGGAGAGATGCGGCGCGGGGTCGAGGGGGCCGCGGGGGGGCTTGGGCTCGCGCTTGTTCAGGGCGCGCTTTCCGGGGTTGCCGGCGAGCTGTTTGAGCGCCGTCGGCTTCGGCTTGCGCCCCGGCATTGGTGATCCCTACTCCATTGCGCGGAAAACATTTTTTCCATTTCGCGGCCACGCAGAACGACTTTGGGCGCGGTCCCGGCGGGTATGAGGCCAGAGATTGACACCCCCCCCACCCCTGCGCCCGACGCACTGCTTCGGGCGCATGCGGCGCGTCAGCCTATGCGCCTGCCGAATGACTGATCGCGGGCCGTCCTGGCCGAATGGCACGAGTGGCACAGCGGCCTCAAGTTCGACCGCGCGTTGTTCCTCGCATCACCATCGATGTGGTCGACATCGCGCGCCGGCGCGACCCGCCCAGCCTCACAGCACATGCGGCACAGTGGCTCTTCAGCCAGAACCGCGAGCCGAAGCCTGCGCCACGCCGCATCGTATCCACGCGATGCAGCCGACCCGCGTTCCCGATCCTTCTCGGCTCGCGACGGTGATCCTGCTGGTCGGAATGTCGGGGGGCGATGTGGCACTACAGGCGCACGTATCGCTGCGGTCGCTTGTCAACCACTTTGCTTACGACGTCAAGCACAATCCACCTCGGGCGGGATCGGATGCCACAGCGTGAGCCGTGCTGCCAGGTGCAGCGCCAACGTCACCAGCCGCAGCCCACTCACCCACCGCGCATGCTCAGCCTCGACAGCCGCGATGTACGCGAGGCTTGGCCCCCACGTGATCGGGCAGTGCCCATAGTTCCGACCCTTGTCGTTGACCTCATGCACCACCAGCGGCTTGCCCCGGATGTTCAACTGCGGCACAGCACGAGGCAGCACCTCTGCAGGCGGCCGTGTCGCTGCCTTGGCGTGCTGGATCAGCAGGGCCGACAGCCTGATCCCCTGCTGCCTGTCATCGAGCGACGACACGACGTGATGGATCACCTCGGCATCCGGGTGGCAATCCGTCGCTGCCATCCCGCCACCATCGACGCGCACGCCAAGCTCTGCGATCGCCGCTACCCGCGCATCGCTTGCCCGCGCACATGGCTCGACGCCCATCATCTCGCGTTCCTGGAGATGCAACCCGATTCCCCTGTCGATCACCACATCCGCCCGCTGCCGGCGATAGGTCCATTCCAGCAGGCTCGCGATCTGGATCGGCCGCTTCACGCTCATGCCGCCCTCGCTTCGCCGCGCCCCTGCGCCCTTGCCGAGGCCAGCGAGGCCGACATCACCGGCCCCGGCCCGTAGCCGTGGTAGGCATCCATCGCCGCGCGCCAGGCCGGATAGTCCGGGTGCGACATCCACGCCGGTTCAGCCTTCGGCGGCACCGGCACAAGCGCTGACGCCGCGTCCTTCATCGCCTCGGTAAAGTAGCCGAGGCTCCGCGGCGCGGTGTACGTGCTCCGCCCCGCCACGCGCTGAACCGTGGCGAGGATCGTCTCGGCATCGAGCCCCATCGCCAGCCAGCCCGACACGGCGCGGAAATCGCCCATCCACTTCGCGTCATCGATCAGGGCGGCATCGAGCACGGCACGGCCGAGCTGCATCAGCGTCGTGGCTTCCTCGCGCGGCTTGCTTGCTTGCTTGTTGCTTAGCTCTTCAGAAGAAGAAGCAGCAGCAGTCGCCCGCGAGAGGGTTCCGGTTTCGGTTCCCGTGGGTTTCCCGCCCGCGATCGGCAGCATGATCTCACCCTGCCGCCTGGCGCGCGCATCCTCCGGCCTCTCACCCTTGCGCGGGCGCCCGCCGAGGCCGCCATTTGCGCGGGCAGCCGCCGATTTCCGCCCTGCCTCCCGCAGCGGCGGGCACGCCAGCACGTCGCCCTCGCGGACGAGCACGCCACGCGCGACGAGGGTTTCGACGTGGGTTTCCAGTTCGGTTTCGTTGATGGCAACCGCGATGGAAACCTCCTTGAGGTTTCGGATCGCGGAACCGAACGCGAGAAACCCATCGGAACCCATCACGGCGGCAAGGCGCATGAGGCGAACGAACACGTGGCACGCCGCCGGCCCGGCGAGCATCAGCCGCGGATCGGTCTCGGTCATGTGCAGCAGGCGGTCAGCGAGGCAGCGGCGGGGCATGATCGCGCTCCGTTTGGTTCCGTGGGTTTCTCAGTGAGCGGAGGCAGGCGCGCGACGCTTGCTCGCGGTCGCGACCGCCGCCTCGCCGAGTGGCGTGTCGCCGAGCATGCCGAGCGCGCGGCGGTACAGATCGCGCAGCGCCTCCGCCTCGCGCAGCTCGTCCTGGTCGCGCTTCCGATCCGCGACGGTCCCGCGCAGCACCTTGGTATCGAACCCGGCCGACTTCGCCTCGGCGTAGATGTCTTTGATGTCGCCAGCGAGCGCCTTGCGCTCTTCCTCGAGCCGCTCGATCCGCTCGACGAGCGAACGCAGCCGATCGGCCGCGATTTCGTTGCTCATATGATCGTTTCCCTGTTGACTGCTTCGTTGCACAACGCCAGGCTGCCGCCATGACACATCGCATCATCCCCGCCGACGCTGTCGGCTACATCGCCCGCCGCAACGACCGGCCCGAGCGCCTCGCGCTGTTCCGGCCCGATGGCACCCTTTCGAACAGCTTCAGCAGCAACGAAGGGCTCGACGCCATCCGCGCCGCGCTCGCCGCGCAGGGGCTGGCCGTCGACGCTGCCGGCATCGTCCGCACGGCGTAGCGCCTCGAGCCGCAGGATCGTGCGGCCGATCATCGCTACAACGGCAGGGACGACTGCGTTGCCGAGACACCGCAGGCGGTCCACCCGATAGGGAATCCCTGCAACCACTCGACCCACATCGGGTTCAGTTGTCCACCAGCCCACTCTGACAGCGTCGGCCCCGCGGTGCGGCCTCGCTCCTCCTGTGTCGCTTGAGCGCCCGACTTCCAGTCGCGCGCTGTCGGCGTCGGACAGCCGGCAGGCAAGGAACCACACACGCTGGCGCGGATGCGGCGCGGCGGCATGCGCAGCACCCACCACGAGCGGCCAGCAGGCGTAGCCGCTCGCTTCCAGGTCAGCGAGCACCGCGTCAGCCGCGATGCCTCGGATGCCAGGAACGTTCTCACCAAGCACCCATCGGGGTCTGAGCTCGGCGACCAGCCTTGCGAATTCCGGCCAGAGATGGCGCTCATCGTTCTCTCCCATTTGCGGACCGGCCACGCTGTAGGGCTGGCACGGGAACCCGCCACAGATCAGGTCAGGCGCCGGCACGCCCCGCGCCGCCAGCGCCCGCGCCGACAGCCTCGTCACATCCGAAAACACCGGCACGCCGGGCCACCAATGCCGCAGCACGGCGCTCGCGTAGGGGTCGCGCTCGCAGAACGCCACCGTCTCCATCCCGCACGCCTCAAGGCCGAGCGAGAAGCCACCAACGCCGCTGAAGAGGTCAAGCACGCGCAGGCTCACGCGCCCATCCTCCTCTGCGGCCCGAGCGCGTGCGGGATCGCATCGCTGTAGCCGCCGTGTTCGCTCTCGTCGGTGAACCAGGTCAGCGCATCGGCGAAGCGCAGCCGGCACGGGCCGATGCGCCCGCCGCGCTGCTTGGCGATGATCACCTCGGCCCGCCCCTGCTCGCGCAGCACGGCCTCGTGCCACTGCCGCTCGCGCTCCTCGAACTGCTCGCTTTTCTCCTTGCCCGTGCGCACCGGGCGCGAGCGGGCGAGGTAATAGTGTTCTCTGTGCAGGAACAGAACGACGTCGGCCTCCTGCTCGATCTCGCCGCTGTCGCGGAGGTCGCTCATCCCCGGCCGCTTGTCCTCCCGCGCCTCGACGCCGCGGTTGAGCTGCGACAGCAGCAGCACGGGGATGCCGAGCGCCTTGGCCGTCGCCTTCATGTCGCGCGCGATCTCGCTGACCTCGTGCACGCGGCTGTGCATCCGCCGCGTCTCGTCGGTCGCCTGCACCTTGCCCAAGTAATCGACGACCAGGAGGTCAACCCCGCCCTTGCGCATCGCGCGCCTGGCGGCGGTGCGGATCGCCGCCACGCTGGCGGTCGGCGCGTCATCGATCATCAGCGGCAGCTTCGCGATCTCGGCCTGCGCATCGACCAGCCGCCGCGCCTCGCCCTGCGTCAGCGCGCGGAACCCGTCGCCATCGCCGCGCCCATCCTCGGCCGGCATCCGCCCGCGCACCATCACCTGCGAATCGAACCCAGCGACCGCCGCCACCAGCCGCCCGGCGAGCTCGACCGCCGGCATCTCGATCGAGATGAACAGCACGCGATGTCCCGCCGCCGCCGCACGCGCCGCACAGCCGACGGCGATCGCCGTCTTGCCCATGCTCGGACGCCCGGCGAGCACGATCAGCTGCCCCTTGCGCCACCCCGCAGTCATCCGATCCAGCGCGGCGTAGCCGGTGGTGACACCCACCAGCCCGTCACCACGCCGCGCCGCCTCCTCCGCCGCGCCGATCGCGTCCGACACCGCATCGCCGATCGGCAGCAGCGGCCGCGCCGCACCACCCTGCGAGCCGAGCGCGAATAGCACCTCCTCAGCCTTCTCGATCTGCGCCGCGGCGGCCACGCCCTCCGGGTCGTGCGCGGCGTTGACCACCTGCTCGCCGAGGTCGACGAGCTGCCGCCGCACCCAGCAATCGCGGATGACGGCGGCGTACTCGCCGACGTTGACGATGCCCACCATCGCCGCGACGAGCTGCGCCAGGTACGCCGCCCCGCCGACCTCCTCGAGCGCGCCGGCGTTGTCATACTCGGCCTTCAGCGTGACGGCAGAGACGGGCCGGCCCTGGTCGATCAGCCGCGCGATGTCGCGATAGATCCGCCCGTGCACCGCGTCGGCGAAGTGTTCCGGCTTCAGGATGTCCGACACGCGATCGAACGCCCGGTTGCTGGCGAGCAGCGCGCCGAGCAGCGCCTGCTCCGCCTCCAGGTTCGCCGGCGGCACGCGCAACCCGAGGCCCGCGAGCGGATCGGTGCGGTTGCTCACGCCGCCACCTCGTCACGCAGCGGGCGGCGGGTGTAGGCGATGGCGTGGTGCGACGGGCAGTAGCTGCCCTGCGCGCCGACAGGCAGCGGCGGGTCGCAGAATCGGAACCCTGCCTCCTTCGGATGCCCGATCGGCCAGGCGCAGCATCGCCCGGGCCCGCCGGAAAAAGCCGCCCGCGACGGGAAGGGCCTGGGGAGGCTTTCCGTCGCGGGCGCAGGTGGCGCGGCGCCGGGGGAGGCCGCCGCGCGTGGAACATCCGGGAGAGACGTCGATGATGACGTCAGACACTGCACGGCGATGGTCTGCCGTGCCTCAGGCGCGAGGGTGCGCGCCGGAGCTGGTCGCGACCGCGGGGGTCGCGTGGGAAGGTTGCCGCGCGGCATCGGCGAGCGCTTGACGGGGTTGCGGATCGGGTTCTGCAGGCCGGCGCGGTTCCAGATGCCGATGATCTGGTTCTTCGTCTTGCCCAGACGGTCGCCGACTTGCTTGAACGTGAGGCCCTGCATGCGCAGCGCCTTGATCTCCGCGAGCAGCGGATGCTCGCCCTTGCCGCTCACGCCTGGTCTCCCGCCAGGGCGGCGAGCACGGCGTCGCACTCGTCGCGGGTGGCAACGGCGCGTGTTGCGATGCCGATGCGTTCGACCTCTGTCAGCGAACCATCGGCGATCGCCGCACCAACCTCGACTGCGACCTGCCCGCCCGCCTGCATCAGCCGACCCGCCGCGGTGACGACCGAGGCCGGCGCGACATCGCCCTGCCCTACCGCCTCGAGGCGCCAGCCGGCCGCGCGCGCCATCGCCTCGGTGATGCGGGGCCGCGGTGCCACGGCTTCGAGCGCGAGCACCTGGTCGAGGCTCGGCAGGTCGTTCGGCTTGGCGTGGTTCTGCCAGTCGCTCACCCGCGACACGGCCCGCCCGACAACCGAGGCCGCCGCCTCGACCCCGCCGATCTCGCGGATCAGCACGCGCAGCGCCGTCTTGATCGCGGCGGGCATCACTCGCACCCCCGCCCGACGCGTGAGCCCGTCTTATCGGTGAACTCCCGCCAGTGCCGCCAGCCCTGCGGGCACCAGAAGCCCCACTCGCGCACCCGCGGCCCAGTGATGAACAGCGTCCACACCGGCAGCTCGAAACCCTCGTCGAGCAGCAGTTCGACGCGATGCGCAGCCGTGGCCCCGCGCGCGATCACCGCGCCGCACCGCCGCCACGGCGCCGAGCCGTCAGCCAGGTGCTCGCGGTATCCAGGCCCGTGGAGGATGACGGAGATCGACCACCACGGATGGTCATGCAGCGCGCGGTCATCGTCGCTGCGGCGGAAGTGGTGGAAGTACACGTTGAACCACCGGTTCCGCGGGATCACCCACCAGCGCAGCAGGTACGGGTTCTCCTCACCCCCGATGACGAAATCCGCCACGCGCCGCGCGGCCATTGCGTTCAGCCGGCGCAGCAGCGCCCGCCGCAGCCAGTCGGGGATCCTCATATCATCGTCCCTACGAAACGGTTTCGGATGACGGCACGAACGCCGTTCGCCATGATCGGCGCATCGGAACCGGGGAGAATCTGATGCGACCACTCATTGCCGCCCTCACCCTCGCCCTCGCCGCATGCACGGCGGCCGACCCGCACACCGCCGCGGCACTGCGCGAACGCGGCCAGCTGGCCGTCACGCCCGGCGAGCGCCCTGGCACGTACCGCGCGACGCTCAAGGGCGTGTGGGATCACACCGGCATCTGGGACATGCGCCGGCCGGAGGACCGGATCGCGGTGCTGCGCAACGCCACCGGCTGCCAGCGCCTGCGCATCGACGAGGAGCGCCAGCGCCGCCTTCCGCCCGAGCTGATCGACAGCGCCCCGGTGCAGTTCGAGATCTGGGCCACGTGCCCGGCGGAGGGCTGAGCGATGAACGAATGGCTTCTGATGAGCGCGATGGTCGTCGTCATCGTTGGAGCTTGGCTCGCATTCCGCCCGCGGGCGGAGGAGCCGCACGCACCACCCGCCGACAGCCCGCACCATCGCATCGCGCAGCAGCCGGTCGCCCCACCGCCGAAGACCTTCACCGAGCTCGCGGTCGAGCTGCTCGACGCCATGGCACCGGAGGACATCGCCGAACTCGCCGACGTTGCCGACGCCGCGCTGGACTTCGGCGAGCCAAGCATCACGATTCACGCAGTGCAGCCTGATGGCAGCAAGAAAGCGCTCGTTCTTCCCGCTGCGTTTCTCGAAGACTTGCTGGACCAGATCGTCGTCCGCCGCCCCGACCTTCAGGCCATGATCGATGCGCCGCGAGAGCGGCCGCATCGGAAGCGCTCTGCACGCTCGCTTCCCCCGGCGCTGGCCAGCGGCCTCACGCATCGCGTCGCGATGCACTATCGTGACGCGAACGGAGCGGAGACTGACCGCCGCGTCACCGTCCGCAACGTGCTCGGCCGCGACGGCGCGGCGACACACATCAATGGGCGCTGCCACGACCGCCGTGCATCCCGCAGCTTTCGCCTCGACCGAATCGCGGAACTGCAGGACGAAGAGACGGGCGAGGTTCTGGCTACGACCGCTGCCATCGAAGCGTGGGCCACCGATCTGGTGGCAGCACGTAGCGGCACCGCCCATGGCTAGGCCGCCCCCGCGGGGGCGAGCGTGAGCCCGCCGGAACGCGGCGGCGCCCAATTGACGCCGGCCGCCTTGCAAGCTTCCCAGAAGGGCACCTGGAACTCGGCCGGAACGCTGTCGCGCGAGCCCCAGGCCCAGACCTGCTTGACGTTGGCGCGGACCCGCTCCGCCACAACGGAGGGACCCCCAAGCCGATCGATTGCCGTGCGCACGTCCATGGACCGTAGCATTCTACGTTCCATAGAACTTTGCAAGCACCACGATAAACGGGGGGCGCTTCCAGCGCTCCAGGCACAACGTCTGCCCATGAGCGGACGCGAATATCCTGCCTACAACAAGGCCGTCGGGCGCAGGCTACGCGCGCTCCGCACGTTCTACGGGAAGTCGGTCGAGTTCCTGGCTGAGTACCTCGGGGTGTCCGACAAGACTGTCTACGGCTACGAGAGCGGCCAGAACCTCATCGGCGGCGAGGAGGCGGGCAAGCTCGCCGAGCTCTACGAAGTGTCGCTGGACTACATCTACCGCGGCATCGTCGCCAACCTGCCGGACGATCTGATCCTGCACGACCAGCGCGTTCAATCGCCGCCACCTGCTCCGCGCATTGCGCGCAAGCGCGCGCTGGCGGAAGACGTGGCCCACCCACCGGCTCCACGGGCCAGGCGCTACACGCTGCATGACGAGGCGCCGATTCCGACCCGGATCGTGCCATCAAAGGGTCACTGATTTTCTACGGGTCGTAGATTTCTGTTGCGTCTGTTCCACGATTTGTAGAAGCTAGCCCCCGCCGGCATCCCGCCGGCCATGGGGGCACCGATGCCAGACACCACCTCATCCCAGCCGCCACCGCAGCCCGAGCTTCGCGTGACGATCATCGTCCCGCTGCCCGCTGATCCGTTTGATCAAGCCGAGGTGCTGGAGAAGCTCCGCCCGGTCATCGATCGGGCGCAGCACGATCTGGACGACAACGTCGACACGCCGATCACCGTCGACCGCCGCATCGTCCGCCCGAAGCCGGCGAAGCCGGCCGGCGGTGCGGCATGACCCGCGCCCTCACACTCGCCGGCGAGATCGTCGACGCTGCCGGCCTCGCGCTCATCGTCGCCGCCGTGCTGCTGCTCGCCGGCTGCGGCGTCGCCACGACCGAGCCTGACTGCCTCCGCGAGCACCCGACATGCATCGTCGTCGAGAGCCTCGACGGCGGCGCCGGCAGCGAGAGCGGCGGCGGCGAGTGGGGTGCGCCATGAGCCCCATCGTCGCACAGCTTCCGCTGCCGCCAGCGCTCGACAGCCTGGTGTGCAGCCTGAAGGCGAGCCACCGGAGCGGCGTGCTCAGCGAGGACGATCTCAAGCTGATCGTTGACCAGCTGCACCAGGCCCGCTGGTACGCGCGCGTGACCGGCGGCCGTCACGCGACGATCGCCGAGGTCGACCTCTCCGTCGCGACCGAGCGCCTCGCCAACGCGCTCACCCCGCAGACCGAACGGGTGCCGGCATGAGGCGCGAGCGTGACCGCGCCCCCCGCGCGCGGCTCACCAGCCGCGGCGAGCGGATCTGCGCGGCCATCGTCTACGCGATCGGCGCTGCGTTGCTGCTGCTGCTCGCGGTCGCCGCCGTGTCGAACCCAGGATGATGCCAATGACCATGCACCCCGACACCTGGCCGCCCCGCCGCGCCGGCCTGCACCGGCTCGACGACGGTGACCTTCCGCCGATCGCGCACCCCGAGCGCCCAGCGGCGAGCATCGCGGCCGCCCCGCGCAGCCGCAGCGCGGTGTGGCGGACGCTGGCGCGCGACTTCGCCGCCAACGCCGCGCTGGGCTTCGCCACCATGATGGTCGCCCTCGTCGTCGGCATCATCGCCACCCTCGCGGTGATGGTGGCGATCGACGTTGTCGGCTGGGTGACGGGAGGGCCGCGATGAGCGCGCTGTTCTTCGGGCTTGGCGGGACAATCATCGCGCTGGTCGTGATTGCTCTGCTGCTGACCTTAGCTGCCTTGCTCTGCGGCTTTCCGCGCGACAAGGCCAAGGAGGGCATGGTCGCTTCGCTCGGGATGCTTTTGTTTGGCGTCTCGCTGCTGATCGGCGGCTGGGTTGCGCAGGTGCTGTCATGACCGCCGCCATCATCCCCATGCCCGGCCTCGCCTCGCGCGCGATGCGCGTGCAGGCGGCGCACGAGTCGGCGATCGCTGAGGCGCGGCAGCGACAGGCCCACCCCGTTGCGCATCGTTTTACCTCCGGCTCATACTGGCGTGACCTGAAGCGCGGCGGCGTCGTCATCGCGCACGGCGTCACCGTCGGAATTGGTGACCGTGCGATCTGGGTCACCGTCAGCCGCCCCGGCGCGCCGCTCGGCCAGGATGCCATCCGCATGCCGTGCGAGCTGGCGCCGCTGTACAGCGACGAGGTGCACGCATGACGGCACTGGCGCCAACGCCCGAGCTAGCGTCGCTCCCAGCAGCGACGCGCGACGCACGGATCATGATGCTGTGCGACGACGCCATCCAGCGCCTGGGCGACGCGCGCGACGTGGAAGAGGTCATGGGCCTGCGCAACGCGGCCGAGGCGTTCAGCCTCTACACGCGCAAGATGAAGGCCGCCGTCGAGGCGCAGAACCAGTGCCAGCTTGTGGTGCTGCTGGCCGAGGCGCGCATCGGCGCGGAGCTGAAGGCCGCGCAGGAGCGGGGCGAGGTGGCGACGCAGCAAGCGGGCCGCCCAGTAAGTGTCCGAGCCGCGGACACTTCTCCGGCCACCCTTCCCGACATCGGCATTCCGCGCCAGCGCGCGGCCGAGATGAAGAAGCTTGCCGCCATGGGCGAGCCGCGCATTCGCGCCGAAGTCGCCGCCGCCACGCGCGAGCGTCGCGCGCCGTCGCGCCGCCGCATCCTCGACGCCATTCCCTCGATCGCACGGAGGCCACCCGAATGCACACAGTTCACCCTCTGGCTTCGCACGGGCGCAAACCTGGTGCCGACGCTCGGCAGCGCCACGGCGTTCCGCGCGCTGCTGGCGGAACACCGGATGCACCTCCCACCCCAGGAGGTCGCGATGGTGTCGGCCTTCCTCAGCGCCCTCGCGACGGAGGCCGCGCCATGAGGATCGAAGCGATCCTAAAACAGCGTGTTTCAAGCACACCGTGGAACGCCGTGGTGACGATCACGCCGGAGCAGGCCAAGGCAATTCTTGAGCACCAGCCCACCCAGCGCCCAATCAACCAGAAGGCCGTCGACGGGTACGTCGCCGAGATGCGCGCCGGGCGGTGGCAGGTCACGCACCAGGGGCTGGCATGCGACGAGAAGGGCCTGCTTTTCGATGGTCAGCACCGCCTCTGGGCGTGCTTTTTGAGCGGCGTTCCCCTTGTCACTGCAGTGTTCTTCAATCAACCGCGTGTTCAGTTTGACGTGATCGACACAGGCGCGCCTCGCACCATCGCGCAGCTATCCGTCATGAAAGGGCACTTCTCGGATGGCGCCGACGCGAACAGCGGCACGGCGGCTCTGCGGTTTCTCTGGGCTTACGATCTCGGAAAGAATCCCACGCTCGCCTATAAGACGCCCGGTTTCTCCGCCGGCGTCGCCGATGATGTTCTGAGCGCGCATCCCGGCATCAGCGCAGCACTGGACAACGTCGGCCGGGCACGGCTGCGTCGGTTCAGCTTGCCGCGCGGTGCATCGGTGGCGCTGTTCACGATGTTCACTGAAGCGGACGAAGCCGTCGCCTCGGAGTTCATGCACGAGATCGCGACGGGTCAGCGCCTGACGGATGGCGATCCAGCGCTGACGCTGCGCAACAGCGGCATGCAGGAGGGCGCGCGAAAGAAACCATCCGCACGCGACATGATCTATCGACTTGCGCGCGCGTGGAACGCTCGCGTCGAGAGACGCGCGCTGAAGCGGCTCTACGGCGCAGTGTCGCCAGCCGGTGAGCGCGGGCGGTCTGATGGCATAGACTTTTTCCCGGAGATCATCGGCTATCGGCGGCCAGGGCAGCGCGCATGAGCCGCCTCCGCTGGCAGGCCGAGCATTCCGCCGTCCCGCTCGACGATCCCGATCCGCGTGACCGCGTGCGGATCCGGGGCCGCGTCGTGCTGATGCCGCGCGCGTGGCGCCGCTGCGCCGGCCACTACCGCGACGGCTGGAAGGTTGCCGGCACTGCGGCGGAGAAGAAGCGGGCGGTGACGCTGATCGTCATCGACAGCAGCGACGGCTCCATCAGCGAGTTTGAGAACGTCGTTGGGGCGGTGGAGAACGGCCAGCCCGCCGGCAAGGCGTTGCACGACAAATGGGAGCAGGAGCGCGCCGAGAACCAGAAGCGACGCGAGGCGCAGATGCTCGACTCCGCCAAGGTCAGGGCCGACATCGAGGCGCGCAACCCGGCCGAGCTTTTCCTCCTGCTGTCGACCATGCCAGCCTGCGCGACGCGCGAGATTGTTCGGTACATCGCGCGCGAAATCGAGCCGATGCCGGAATGGGGCCGCGAGACGACGGCGCACAGCCCAGCGGTGATGCTGCTGCGCCGCCTCCTCGGCGTCGAGCTCCCGGCGTGGCTGGTGATCGACACCAACCTCGAGAACGACGACGAGGACGACACCGCCGCGCGGGCGCATCTCGCCGCGCTCGAGGCCGGCACATACTCGACGGCCCATCGGCGTCGCGCCGCAGCTTTGGCCGAGGCGCTCGACCTGCCGAGCACGGTTGAGGGGCGCGACGACTCAAGTGTTGCCGAGCCGGAACCACTGCCCGTCGCGACGACTGCCTGCACCATGCGCAGCAAGCCCCTGCCCCACGAGCGCTGCCACTACCTCGAGTGCCCGCAGAAGCACGCATCGGTGGCAGCATGAGCGACGGCACCGGCATCGAGTGGACTGACGCGACGTGGAACCCCGTGCGCGGCTGCACCCGCGTGTCGGAGGGCTGCCGCCACTGCTACGCCGAGACGCTCGCCGCCCGCTTCTCCGGCCCCGGCCAGCCCTACGAGGGCCTGGCCGGACGCGTCACCCACCCCGACGGCACAAGCGAGGCGCGGTGGACGGGCCGGGTTCGCTCCGTCAAGGAGCTGATGGGCGAGCCGACAAGGTGGAAGAAGCCGCGCAGGATCTTCGTCAACTCGATGTCCGACCTGTTCCACGAGGCCGTTGACGAGGCCATCATCGACAGTGTGTTCGCGGTGATGGGGCTGGCGCCGCAGCACACGTTCCAGATCCTGACGAAGCGCCCGGAGCGCATGGTCCGGTACTTCAAGAGCCGCCCTGCCGACCATGGGCCGTGGCGGCTCGCGAACGTGTGGTTGGGCGTCAGCGTCGAGGACCAGGCGACGGCCGATGCTCGCATCCCGCCGCTGCTGCAGACGCCAGCGGCGAAGCGGTTCATCAGCGCGGAGCCACTGCTGGGGCCTGTTGATCTGGATCGCATTGCCGCTCCGCAGCACACTCCGGAAGATAGCGGATGGGCGTTCGATTGTCTTGCCACCGGCGACACATATCGTCTGTTCGAGGAGGACGGTCGCTACAGCAACAGCGGCGACGGCCCTTATCGCGATCACCGCCTCGACTGGGTGATCGTCGGCGGCGAGAGCGGCCCAGGCGCGCGGCCGATGCACCCGGACTGGGCCCGGAGCCTGCGCGACCAGTGCGCGGCCGCCGGCGTGCCGTTCTTCTTCAAGCAATGGGGCGCGTGGGCGCACGAGGATCAACATCTGCCGAACGGCCGCCTCGTGCTGGACGACTTCACCGGCGGCGGCAGTGACGGTCAGGGCGGGCTGCATTGGTGGCCTGACGGATCGTGGTCGGTGCACCTGCGCAAGTCGCAGACCGGCGCCCTCCTCGACGGCCGCGAGCACAAGGAGTTCCCGACATGAGCGGCCTCATCACCCTCCGCGCCCGCGCCGAAGCCCTGCGCTGGGCCGCCGACCAGGTCGAGGACTGCGACCCCGTCGACGCCGCAGGTTTCCTGCGGGGCCTTGCTGGTGCGACCGAGGCAGCGCTGGCGATCGTCAGCCCCGACTATGGCGAGGAGCCGCCACCCGCCGAGGCCGAGCAGGCCGAGGAGCCGGAGGAGCCCGACGCCGACGAGCCGCTCGCGGAAGAGCTCGCCGCGTTGACCGAGAGTGAACCATCAAGCATTGCTTGTGAGTTGCCGCGCGCGGCACCCGCTGCCCCGCCGCGCGCGTTCGCCATCAACGCGCCTGCCGAGCCGCCCCGCCGTTTCGCGCGCTGGACCGAAGATCAGATCGAGGAGCTCCGCCGCGCAGTCCGCACGCTGCCGAAGGCCGAGGCTGTGCGGCTGATCGCCGATCGGTACGGGTTCACCACGCAGCGCGTCTACGACAAGATCAAGGACGACCCCACCCTGCGCGGCCCCGCCCGCGCGGTGCGGCTGACCAGCCCGGTCGAGCGCCAGCTGGCGGAGGAGGCCGCGAGCGCCGAGGTGGCCGACGCTGACATCGGCACCATCCGCGCCTGGCTGGCCGCGAACGGTGGCGGCCCGGTGCCCGATGGCCTGACGCTCGAGCTGATCGCGGCGCAAGCGAACGAGCTGCGCCTCCGCCTCGGCCTGCCCGCCTTCCGGCTGGTGCGCCACCCGATCGGCGCCATTCCCCAGCCCGAGCTTGCCCGCATGGCCAAGGCCGGCGAGGTGGCGGCATGAGCGAGCGCAGCGAGAGGACCGGCTACGCCAGCGGCCTCGATCACGTGGTGGCGCGGTTCATCGAGAGCGCGACCTACGCAGCGAAGGAGGTCAAGCCGCGCGATCGTTGGGTTCTGCTGATGCTGTTCGCCGAGGCGCACGAGCGCGCCGGCGCCGCCATCAAGGCGCTCGCGCAGAAGGAAGCGGGCAGATGACAACCCTCGCCCTCTGGCTGGTCACGGCCCTCTACCTCGCGCAAGCGATCATCGAGGCAGCGCGCGGCAACGCCCCGGCGGCGATGATCCTCGCCGGCTACATCATCGCCAACACAGGCCTGATCTGGAGCCTCCGCCCATGACAACCACGGATCGTTCCGCTATGAGCGCGGCTCATTTGAGCGCGGAGGCGACTGGTGGTCGTCCTGTTCTTCCTGGTGTGGACGACGGCCGCCGGCGAGGTTCGCGAGATCGGCCCGTTCCGCTCGCTTGCCGCCTGCGAGGAAGCGATCGCGCACGCCCGCGCCGCGCCACAGAGCCGCGCCTGGCGCCTGCCTCGCAACGCGCGCTGCGTGGAGCGCCTCGCGCCAGGCTGACCGTCGCGAGGGCGGCATGAGTGAGCGCCCGATCATCTTCAGCGCGCCGATGGTCCGCGCAATTCTCAAGAACCGGAAGACGCAGACGCGGCGGATCGTCAAGCCGAGCCGGAAGCAGATCGCGGAGTGGGGCGCCGACCTTTCCGTCTGCACAGCCGCGCGCGTGAGCGGTCGTGGCGACGGCGGCGACGACACATGGCTTGCATTCGATCACCCGAAAGGCGGCCCCTACACGGCGGTTCGATCTCCGTTCGGCAAAGGCGACACGCTCTGGGTGCGCGAGGCGTGGGCGCATCTGCCGCGCTCGGCTTATGCGCTGCCGAAGACGGTTGATCCTGCCGACGGTGACATGGCCGCCTACTACCGCTGCGATTTCGACCGCAGCGGCAAGCCCCGCTGGCGCCCTTCCATCCACATGCCCCGCTGGGCGTCGCGCATCACCCTCCGCGTCACCGCCGTGCGCGTCGAGCGGCTGCACGACATCAGCGAGGACGATGCGCGGGCGGAGGGTGTTACGCCAAGCGAGGAGCCGCCAACCGCTGCTGCGCTTATGACGGCGGTCGGGCGCGGCGTCGTGTTCAGGCCGCACGTCAGTGCATTCGCCAATCTATGGAACAGCCTTCACGGCCCCGTGGCCTGGGACGCAAACCCGTGGGTTGTCGCGGTCGATTTTAAGCGCATCGAGGCGCCCGATGCCTGACAGCCTGACCACCGAGCAGAGAATCTACCTCTTCCACGCGCCCTACACGGCCGTCGCGCTCATCGCGCACGCGGCGCTGTTCTACGTGGCCACCACGCTCGGCACTGGGGACTATGCCTGGCCGCTGCGCCTCCCGGCGCTTGCACCGGAAACACGCGGCGGGCTGGCGATTCTCTATGCGACGACAGCGCCGGTCGCTGCCGCCATCGCCTGCTTCACTGCATCGCAGGCCGCCGACGACATTGAGCGCGCCGCGCGCGAGGAGCGCCGCCGCGATGCCTGACACCCCGCCCCCCTTCACGCCGGTGACCCTCGGCGATCGCTGGCGGTGCAGCCCCGGCTTCGTCCGCTCCCTCTGCCGCCAGGGCCGCCTGCGGCACTTCACGATCGGGCGCGGGCAGTACAGGATACCCGCCACGGCCGTCGAGGCATTTGAGCGGGGGGATGCGTGGGGCAGCGGCGGGGAGACGAGCCCAGGCTCAAGCTCTACAGGGGGCGATGGTACGCCGTCTGGTCAGAGGCCGGCGAGACCCGCCGCCGCGCGCTCCGCACCGCTGATCGTGGCGCCGCGCTAAGGGCGCTGGCGGCCTTCGCCGCTTCAGGGCCGAGCACCGAGGAGATCGCCACCGTGGCTGAGGCATGGGAGCGCTACCGGGCCGAGAAGGGCACACCCCGCGCCATCTGGGCCTGGCTGCGCCTAGCGCCGCATTTCGGCCACCTGGCCCCGACCGCCGTCACCCCGGCCGCCTGCCGCACCTACGCCCGCGCCCGCGCCAAGGCCGGCGCGACCGCCGGCACCACCTGGACGGAGCTCACCTTCCTCCGCGCCGCGCTGCGGTATTGCAAGCTCTGCCCGCCGGCCGAGGTGGCGCTGCCGCCGAAGCCGCCGCCGCGCGATCGGCACATGAGCCGCGCGCAGTACGCGGAGCTGCTCGCCGCGTGCGAGACGCCGCATCTCCGCCTATTCGCGCAGCTCGCGCTCGCCACCGGCGGCCGCGCCGGCGCCATCATCGAGCTGACCTGGGATCGGGTGGATTTTGAGCGCGGGCTGATTCGCCTCGGCCTCGGCGAGCAGCGCCGCAAGGGCCGCGCGACTGTGCCGATGACCGATTCCCTCCGCGCCGCGCTCGAGGCCGCGCACGACGCGCGCACGAGCCCCTATGTCGTCGAGTACGGCGGCGAGCCGATCGCGTCGGTGAAGGGCGCCCTGCGCCGTGCGGCGGCGCGGGCCGGCATGCCATGGATCACGCCGCACGTGTTCCGGCACACGGCAGCCGTCTGGATGGCCGAGGCCGGCGTGCCGATGGCGCAGATCGCGGCGTTCCTGGGCCACACCGACAGCCGCGTGACAGAACGTGTCTACGCGAAGTTCAGCCCCGATTTCCTCCGCGGCGCCGCCCGGGCGCTGGAGGCGTGACACACAGTGACCGGCGGTGCAGATGAACCGACGCCGGCCGCTGATCGGCCTCGCACCGTGCCCCCGCAGACCGCCGGAAAGCACACAACGCCTTGATGCGACACGCAACACCGCGTGTTCGGGACGCAGGGGCCGGAGGTTCGAATCCTCTCACTCCGACCATCGGTCGGGGACCATCCCGGGGGTCTGCGCGGCGCGAGGCCGCGATACGCGTGAGGGGCGGTGGCGCAGGCTGCCGCCCCTTTTGCATGCCGGCAGGCGGCCCGTGCTTTCCCCTCGCCTCGCTCCAATCGCGAGATGCGGTCGCCAGATTCGACCGCCAGATTCGACCGCCAGATTCAATCACCGGATTCAGTCACCAGACCGCACACGCAATCACGGGGCCGCATTGTGTGCCGTTGCTGCCCTCGCCCCCGCGCACGAAGGCGTCCCACCCATCCGTCACCCACTGGGCATAGGCCTCGCGCTCGGGCTCGCCAGCGCGGCGGGTGCTCCCTTGCCCTCGCCCCGCCCGCGCGGGAGCATGGCCGGAACGTTTCGCCTGACGCACGCACCGGGGAGGCCGCCATGACGACCATCATCGCCAACACCATCATCGCGACCGTCGATGACGATGACCGCGTCCTCGCCGACGCGGCGATCGCGATCGAGGGACCGCGCATCGCCGCGATCGGGCCGACGGCGGAGGTGCGCGCGCGCTTCCCCAACGCCGATGTCGTCGACGGCCGGCGCCACATGGTGATGCCGGGCTTCGCCAATACCCACACGCATTTCAGCCTGATCATCGCCCGCGGCATCTACGAGGACCTCTCGCCCCCGCACAAACCGCCCTTCTACTCCGGCCTCTCGCCCATCCCGGTGCCGGAGCTCTCGGTGGAGGAGAACGCCGCGATCTGCACGGTGGGCGCCGTCGAGGCGATCCGGTCAGGCACCACGCTGGTGCTCGAGGATGGCGCGCGGATCGCGGCGTACGCATCGCTGATGGCGCAATCGGGCCTGCGCTACGTGCTGGCCGAGCGTGCGTGGGACAAGGCGAAGGGCTCGATCGGCGACCAGCTTCCCTTCGAGGTGTCGGATGCGCTCGCCGATGACGGCATGCAGCGGATCAGTGACCTGCACGCGGCCTGGCACGGCAGGGAAAGCGGGCGGATCGCCGTCGGCATCGCCGCCTGGGCGCCCGACATGTGCTCGCCCGGCCTGCTGCGCCGGCTGACCGACCTGCAATCCTCGCTCGACTGCCTCTCGACCATCCACCTCAACCAGGTATGGGGCGAGGTGGAAGCGGTGAAGGCCACGCGCGGGCGGCTGCCGACGCAGTATCTCGCCGACAATGGCTTCCTCAACGAGCGCGTGGTGTGCGCGCATTGCCGCTGCATGACGTGCGAAGAGGAGCGCCTGCTCGGCTCGACCGGTGCGACGGTGGCGTTCAACTCGGCCATCGCCGCGCGCCGTGGCCTCTCGCCGCGCATCCATGATCTCGAACAGGCCGGCTGCACCATCGCGATGGGCAGCGACAACATGGCAGAGGACATGGTCGAGGTGATGCGCACGGGCCTGTTCATGGAGCGCATCCGCCGCCAGGACGGGCGCAACCCGACGCCGGAACAGGCGCTGCGCTGGGCCACGCGCAACGGCTATGCGGCACTTGGCGTTCCCGATGGCGGCTGGCTCGCCGAGGGCAACCGCGCCGACCTCATCATGGTGCGCACCGATCGCGCGCATCTCGTGCCGCTGATGCGCCCCGTCTCCACCTTCGTTCACCAGGGCCAGGCCGGCGACGTCGATGCCGTGATGGTCGATGGCGCCTGGGTGATGAGGGAGGGGCGCGTGCTGACCCTCGACGAGGCGGATGTCGTTGCGCAGGCCGATCGTATGGGCCGCGGCGCCTGGGCACGCCTGCGCACCGCACGCCCCGACCTGCCGTGGCCTGGCGGGTTCGTTCCGCCGGCCTGAGCGACATGTCGGCGCGTGCTGGCGAAGACGATCGCAGTCAGTGTCCGCGATGATGGACACGTTTGCGCCAGCACGAGCTCGCAATTGTTTCGCTGTACGATCAACAATGGTACATGAACGTCATTGGGCGTCTGCGGCTGAGAACGGCTTGCGGTGCTCGCTGGAGTTGTATCGGAGACGGACCCGTGACAAAGCGCATTGCTCTCATCCTCGGCGCGGCCCTGCTGTGCTCTCCAGCCCATGCCAGCTACACCATCATGTTCGAGCGGAACATCGATGCGGAAGGCGGCAACGAGGTCGGCTTCCGGACCTATCCCACCTTTGACGACCTGCTGGCCAACACCAACGCGGGGCCGTTCATTTTCTCGCCAACCGATGTCAGCCCCGTCTTCAATACCACCGGCCTCACCTATGACGGCAGCCGCTTCATCTTGATGTTCGAGCGGAACATCGATGCGGAAGGTGGCAACGAGGTCGGCTTCCGGACCTATCCCACCTTCGACGACCTGCTGGCCAACACCAACGCGGGGGACTTCGTTTTCTCGCCAACCGATGTCAGTCCCGTCTTCAATACCACCGGCCTCACCTATGACGGCAGCCGCTACATCATGATGTTCGAGCGGAACGTCGATGCGGAAGGCGGCAACGAGGTCGGCTTCCGGACCTACGCCACCTTCGACGACCTGCTGGCCAACAACGCCGAGGGGCCGTTCGTTTTCTCGCCGACCGATATCAGCCCGTTCTTCGATACCACCGGCCTCACCTATGACGGCATCCGCTACACCATGATGTTCGAGCGAAACGTCGATGCGGAAGGCGGCAACGAGGTCGGCTTCCGGACCTACGCCACCTTCGACGACCTGCTGGCCAACAACGCCGAGGGGCCGTTCGTTTTCTCGCCGACCGATATCAGCCCCTTCTTCAATACCACCGGCCTCAGTTTCAACGGCCCATTCGCCGGCGGAGGCGGGAATGGCGGCGCCACCCCCGTCCCGGAACCGGCCAGCCTCGCCCTTTTCGGTCTTGCCCTCGCAGGGCTGATGGCCGCGCGACGCCGCCGCGCCTGAACACCGGCGTTTTCATTCCGCTGCCTGTCGCATAGGCAACCCGCACAATCGTTGCGCATGTTTGACGAATGTTTCGTGAAGGGCCTACCCTTCCTCTCTCGCAACCATGACCGGGGAGGTGGCGATGACCATCCGTCGCAGAGATGTCGTAGCAGGCCTGGCGTCGGCGCCGGCCATCCTTCACGCAACGACCAGGCAGGCCGATGCGCAAGGCGCGCGAAAGGTGATCCGCGCCGTTCCGATCGGCGATCTTCGCGCGCTCGACCCGATCTGGACCACCGCCTACATCACCCGCAACCACGCCTACATGGTGTGGGACACGCTGTTCGCGATGGATGCCTCGAACACGCCGCAGCCGCAGATGGTGGGCGAATACGGCGTCTCCGGCGACCAGCTCACCTGGACGTTCCGGCTGCGCGACGGCCTGCTCTGGCATGACGACACGCCCGTCCGCGCGGCCGATTGCGTCGCCTCGATCCGCCGCTGGGGGGCGCGCGACGGCATGGGCCGCGCGCTGCTCTCCGTCACCGACAGCCTCACCGCCCGCGATGACCGCACCTTCGTTCTGGTGCTGAAGCGGCCCATCGGCTTCGTTCTCGAGGCCCTCGGCAAGATCGACAGCAACGTGCCCTTCATGATGCCGGAACGCCTCGCACGCACCGACCCGAGCACCCAGATCGGCGAGATCATCGGTTCGGGACCGTTCCGGTTCATCCGCGAGGAATGGATCGCGGGCGTGAAGGTGGTGTACGAGAAGAACACGCGCTACGTGCCGCGCAGCGAACCGCCCTCTCAGGCCGCAGGCGGCAAGGTGGTGAAGGTCGATCGCGTCGAGACGCTCTACACCCCCGATTCGGCGACAGCCGCGAACGGGCTGATGGCGGGCGAGCTCGACATGCTCGAGAATCCCGCACCAGACCTCGTGCCCCAGCTGACGCGCCACCGCGACGTGATCGTGGCCCCCAACGATCCGCTCGGCTACCAGCTGTTCCAGGTGATCAACCACCTGCATCCGCCCTTCGACAACGTGCTCGCCCGCCGTGCGCTGCAGACCGCGATCAGCCAGTCTGACTTCATGAACGCGACGGTGGGTGACCGTACGCCCTGGCGCGAGTGCGGCGGCATCTTCGGCTGCTTCGGCGAGGACACGCAGAAGGCGGCGCTTGGCTGGCCCGCGCAGAACCTCGCGCGCGCGACCGCGCTGTTGCGCGAGAGCGGGTATGACGGCAGGCCCATCGTCATCCTCGACCCGGCCGACAACGCCACGCTCCATCCAGCCGCGCTGGTGACGGCCGATACGCTCCGGAAGATGGGTGCGAATGTCGACCTCCAGGCGATGGACTGGAGCGCGTTGGTGCAACGGCGCAACAACCGCGCCGCCCCCAACGCAGGCGGGTGGAATCTCTTCATCACCAACGCGACGATCACCGGCATCGCCAACCCGCTGCTGAACATCTTCACGCGCCATTGCGAGGAGGCGTGGTTCGGCTGGCCGTGCGACCGCCGCGTGCCGGAACTCATGACGGCCTGGACCTTCGAGGGCGATGCGGCGAAGCGCAACGAGATCATGATGGCGCTGCAGAAGGTGCACGTGGAGACGGTGACGTCGATTCCCCTCGGACAGTACCGCTCGGTCATCGCGCACCGCCGGGCGCTCCGCGGCGTCATTCCGGGTCCGGCGCTGTTCTACTGGAACGTCGAGAAGGCGTAGGACGCGCCCCCCTGCTTCCCCCTCTCCCGCCGGGGCGGGAGAGGGCCGGGGTGAGGGTGGGGGGCCGCGACGCGCTCCTCCGGCCAAGCGCATTCTTCGCATCACGACCCCCCTCACCCAACCCTCTCCCCCGCAAGCGCGGGGGGAGAGGGAAGAGCAATGGGATGCGCGACTGCCCGGCGTCAGCGAACGCTCAGTCCTCGCCGAACGCGGGCGGGCCCTCGGCCACGCCGAGGCCCGCCAAGGGCGTGACGTCGGGGTCACGCGCGATCAGGCCGTCGTCGTCCTCGCGCACACCGTTGACGCGCGTCGAGACGGGCCAGATGCGGAACGCCGCGCCATCCATCGGCCGCAGCACGGAGGCAGCGTCGCCCTCCACCTCGCGGAGCCAGAGCGGCCAGGCCTCCGGCGGCAGCACCACGGGCATGCGGTCATGCAGCGGCACGAGCCGCGGCGCGGCCGGGCAGGTGACGACGGTGAAGGTCCGCAGGATCGACTGGTCGGGCGCGCGCCATCGCTCCCACAGCCCCGCGAGCACCATCGGCGCGCCGCTTTCCATCGCGACGGCATAAGGCTGTTTCCGTTTCTCTCCCGGAATCTCCGCCCATTCGTAGAACCCGTCGATCGGCACGAGGCAGCGTCGCTTGGCGTACGCATCGCGATAGGCGGGCTTCTCGGCGAGGCTCTCGGATCGCGCGTTGATCATCCTGCTGCCGATCGCCGCGTCCTTGGCCCAGAGCGGCACGAGGCCCCAGCGCAGGAGGTCGAGGTGCCGCGCACCCGTCTCGGGGTTGCGGCGCACCACGAGGCTCGTCTGCGTCGGTGCGACGTTGAACCGCGCCGGATGGTTCGGCACGGGGTCGACGGTGCGGAACAGGCGCGCGAGCGCCGCGGGGGGGCGCGTGAGGAAGTAACGACCGCACATCGCTTAGGGAGGCCCGGTCAGATCGAGGGGCGGCGTGAGCGGCTGCCCGAGGCCTCCTCGATCGCATGGCCCGCGGCAAGCACCGTCGCATCGGCGAAGGGCGCGCCGATGATCTGCAGCCCGAGCGGCAGGCCGTTCGGCGCGAAGCCAGAGCACACCGACATCGCAGGTCCTGCCGAGATGTTGGCCGGTGCCGAGTAGGTCGGCCGCGAGAGGCCCTCGTCGAGCGACTGGTCTGCCAGCCGGGGAGCGGGGCCTGGGGTCGAGGCCGTCACCAGCACGTCGAACCGCTCGAACAGCGCGTTGAACTCGGCGGCGAGGCTGCGGCGCTGGCGCTGCGCCTGGATGTAGTCGGCCGCGCGCATCACCCCGCCTGCCATCACGCGCACGCGGAAGGCGCGGCTGTAGGCCTCGGGCCGGGTGGTGAGGTCGGCCTCGTGCAGCGCATAGGCTTCGGCCGAGATGATCAGGCGGTTGGCAGCGTTGAAGGCGATCAGCGGTGGGCAATCGGCGGTACCGACGGTGCAGCCGAGCTCCTTCAGCATCCGCTCGGCATCCGCCATCTGCTCCTGCACCTCGGCGGAGGCGGGAAGGTCGGTTTCGTAGAAGCGGCGGAGCACGCCGACCCGCAGGCCCTTCACCCCGCGCCGCGCCGCGGCCGCATAGCCGCCGGGCGGGGGCGTGGAGGGAACCGAGGCAGGGTCGGCCGGGTCGTAGCCGGCGATGGCGTCGAGCAGGATCGCGCAATCCTCGGCCGTCCATGCCATCGGGCCTGCGGTGTCGAGGCTCGGCGACAGCGGGACGATGCCGCGGCGGCTGACGAGGCCGGCGGTCGGCTTGATCCCGGCGATGCCGCAATAGGCGGCGGGGAAGCGGATCGACCCACCCGTGTCGGAGCCGAGGCTGCCGAGTGCCAGGCCGGCCGCGACCGCGGCACCCGATCCGGAGGAGGAGCCGCCGGTGAAGCGCTCCGTGTCCCAGGGGTTGCGGGCGGGCGGCCAGGGCAGGTCGAAGGCGGGGCCGCCGATGGCGAACTCATGCGTCGCGAGTTTGCCGAGCATCACCGCGCCGGCGGCGCCGAGCCGCCGCACGGTCTCGGCATCCTCGGCCGGCACGTTGTTCTCGAGGATCCGGGAATGCGCCGTCGTGCGCACGCCGGCGGTCGCGTAGATGTCCTTGTAGGCGAGCGGGATGCCGTGCAGCAGGCCCTTCAGCGCGCCCTGCATCATCGCCTTCTCGGCGGCCCTCGCCGAGGCGATCGCGGCCGCGTCGGTCACGGCGAGATAGGCATCGATGCGGGGGTTCACCCGCTCGATCCGATCGAGCAGCGCGCGCGCAAGCTCGACCGGCGAAAGGCGGCGGGAACGGATCATTCCCGCGGCATCGGCGATGCTGAGATGGTGCAGCGTGTCGGCCGACCTCATCGGCGGCGCGCCCGGGGTGCGGACTTTGCCGGCTTGCGCGGCGCTGCCTTCGCCGCAGGCTTTGCCTTGGCGGCCAGCTTGGCCTTCGCCTTTGGCGCAGGCTTTCGCGCGGGCGTGGGCGCGGGCTTGGGCGCAGCCTTTCGGGCTCGCTCGGCCCGCTTGACGGCTGGGGGCTTCGCCGCCTCCGCCGCCGGTGCGGCACGGGCGGGCATGGAAGGGTGGAACACGAAGGCCGGCTCGTCGAACAGGCTGCGCGCCCGCGGCAGCTTCGCGGCCAGCGTCACGAGGTGTTGGAAGGAGACGGCGAGGTCTGCCTTCTGCCCGGCATTCAGTGTCAACCCGGCGCGGCGGATCAGGAGGTCGATCTCATCCCGCGTGACGGAGGGCGGCGGGGGCGACGGCATGGCGGCCGGGGGCGGCGCAGGCTCAGGTGCCGGCGCCTCGGCGCGTGGGTTCGGTCGCGCCTGGCGGTTCACCGGGCCACCGGTGCCGGGAGGGGGGAGAGGTTGCCCGCCTTGCGGGCGGCGAGGACGCGCGGTGCCATCAGGGCCATATTCCTTCCGAGCAGCACGGAGATGGAATGGCCCGGAGTGTTACCGATCGGCGGCCAGATTGGCAACGGACGCGGCCTGCTCCGCCCGGCGGGGGATGTGCTGCCCCTCCGCCCTCCGCCCCGTGCCGGCATCGAACACGTGCAGCGACAAGGACGGCAGGGTGACAGGCAGGATCGAGCCCGGCAGCGGCGAGGAGCCGGTGAGCCGCACCGTCATTTCCTCGCCCGACGGCAGCAGGCCGTGCACCAGGCTCTCGGCGCCCAGCGGCTCGACCAGGTCGACGCGCAGGCCGAGCCCGCCCTCCCCGCCCGCGACGATGTGTTCCGGGCGGATGCCGATGGTCAGCCCGGCCCCGGCCGGCATGTCGCGCCGCCCGTCGAGGAAGGGAAGCGTCGGGCCGGCCTTCAGCACCGCCGCCTCGCCGCCCGGGGCAAGCCTGGCTTCGAGGAAGTTCATCGCCGGCGCGCCGATGAACCCGGCGACGAAGGTGTTGGCCGGACGCGACCACACCTCCATCGGCGAGGCCACCTGCTCGGCCCGCCCCTCGTGCATGACGACGAGGCGATCACCCAGCGTCATCGCCTCGACCTGGTCATGCGTGACGTAGAGGGAGGTGACGCCGAGGCGGCGCTGCAGCCGCTTGATCTCGGCGCGCATCTGCACGCGGAGCTTGGCGTCGAGGTTGGACAGCGGCTCGTCGAACAGGAACAGCTTCGGCTCGCGCACGATCGCGCGGCCCATCGCGACCCGCTGGCGCTGGCCGCCGGAGAGCTGCCGCGGCCGGCGCTGGAGCAGCGCGCCGAGGCCCAGCAGGTCGGCGGCCTGCTGCACGCGGGCGGCGATCTCAGCCTTGGGCAGGCCACGGATCTTGAGCCCGTAGGCCATGTTGTCGAACACCGTCATGTGCGGGTAGAGCGCGTAGTTCTGGAACACCATCGCGATGTCCCGGTCCTTCGGCTCGAGGCGGGTGACGTCGGCGCCGTCGATCAGGATGCGGCCGCCACTCGCCGTCTCAAGCCCGGCGACGATGCGCAGCAGCGTCGACTTGCCGCAGCCCGACGCGCCGACGATCACGATCATCTCGCCCTGGCCCACGGCCAGGTCGATGCCGTGCAGCACATGCGTCGTGCCGAAATCCTTGCGCACGCCCTCGACGGTCAGCGTCGCCATCAGAATCCCCTCACTTGTCGGCCTCGACCAGGCCCTTCACGAACCACCGCTGCATCAGGATCACGACGGCCACGGGCGGCAGCAGCGCCATCACCGTCGTCGCCATAACGATGTTCCACTCCACGTTCGCCTCGGTGCCGAGCATCTTGACGATGCCGACGACGATCGTCTCGATCTCCCCGCCCGTGGTGATGAGCAGCGGCCACAGATACTGGTTCCAGCCGTAGATGAAGAGGATGACGAACAGCGCCGCGATGTTGGTGCGCGACAGCGGGATCACGACATCGAAGAAGAACCGCATCGGCCCCGCGCCGTCGATCTTCGCCGCCTCGATCAGCTCGTCCGGGATCGTCAGGAAGAACTGGCGGAACAGCAGCGTCGCGGTCGCGGACGCGATGAGGGGAACGATCAGCCCGGCATAGGAGTTGATGAGCCCGAGATCGGACACGACCTGGAAGGTCGGGAAGATGCGCACCTCGACCGGCAGCATCAGCGTGATGAAGATCGCCCAGAACGCCAGCATCCGGCCGGGGAAGGAGAAGAACACCACCGCATAGGCCGACAGCAGCGAGACCGCGATCTTGCCGACCGCGATGCAGAGCGCCATGACGAAGCTGTTGAACATCATGGTCGCGACCGGCACGGCGACCGTGCCGCGCGCGCCGACGCCCCAGGCGGCCGCGTAGTTTTCGAGGCCCTGCGCCCCGGGGATGAGCGGCACCTCGCCGCGGCCCACCACCGCCGCCTCGTGCGTCGAGCCGACGATGACGATCCAGACGGGCAGGAAGAACAGCAACACGCCGAACACAAGGATGGCGTGGGTGAGCCAGTCCAGCCGCCGGCGCGCGCTGTCGGCGGCAACCGCGGCGGCCTCGGCGCGGGCGAGGTCGGCCGTCGTCAGCGGTGCGTGCATGCGCCGCCCTGCCGTTCGAACCCGCCCCCGTGACCCATCGCGCTCCCTCGCCGCCTGTGGCTGCTTCTTCCTGCCGGTCCTCACCGCGCGGCGCAACCGGGATCGCGACGCGGGCGTGTTGCCGGACGATGATATTACACGCCCGGCACGGTGGACGACATGCCTCGCCGCCGTATTGCTTCGTGGTTGCGAAGGATCAATGACGCCTGCGGCCATGGCTGCAACCCTTCGTCATCGCGCGGGAAAAGGCGCGGGGCGGGGAAGGGAAAGAGATGGCACTCAGGATCTCGTTCGGGCAGGGCGGCGCGCCGACGCAGTGGTACCTGCCGGGGACCGACACGACGCTGCTGCCGCCTGGGCCCCCGGGGGGCCAGCCTCCGGTGGCCGATGCGCTGACGGACGGTCCCTACGCCCCTGGCTGGGACGATACGCCCCTGTTCGGCGGGCTGGTCGAGGCCGACACGGTGGGCGGCACGGCGCACAGCTTCGATGTGGTGGGCGGCTGGAACAGCGTGAAGAACGCCTTCGCCCAGTCGGATGAAGCCGAGGAACTCCGCTTCGACGGGTTCGTGCAGGTCGACATCGCTGTCGGCAGCGGCGATCCGGGCGGTGCGTCGATCATCACCGTGATCGGCGCCAAGCGCGGCAACATCGTCACCGGCGCGGGCGACGACATCATCCGCGTGGAGGTGCTCTCGAACGAGGGAACCTGGAACAACGAGTTCCGCATCAACGCAGGCGCGGGCGACGACGTTGTCACCATCACAGGACTCGACCGTGACCGCGAGCTTGCCGGCGGCGACACGACCTATGCGTCGTTCGTCGGCACGGGCGGGACCTGGAACACCAGCGGTGGCACCACGGCCACCTTCGTCGATCTCGGCGACGGCAATGACCGCTTCATCGGCCATGGCAGCGACGACACGGTGACGGGCGGCGCGGGCGACGACCTCGCCGATGGCGGCGGTGGCACCGACGTCTGGGTGCTCACCGGCACGCAGGACGGCTACCGCATCGCGTGGATGGACGGGCGATATATCGTTACGGACATCGACCATTCCGCCAACGGCAATGACGGGCGCGACGATATCGGCGGCTTCGAGCGGGTGCGATTCGGCGACGGCACCGAGCTCACGCTCACGCCCCCGCCGGGACTGACGCTGTGGAACCGGCTCGGCGATGCAAGAGAGGCGGTGGAAAGCGAGATCGGGCCGGACGGCACGCTTGCTGGCGGCACGTTCGTCCCGGGCGTGTTCGGCGGCGCCTGGCGCGCCACGAGCACGGAGGCGACAGAGGACAGCGTCGCCGTGATGCCGATCAGGGGCGTGTCCTTTCCGTCATCCGTGATCAACGCGGCATCCGGAACGATCGAGTTCTGGGCGCGTCTCGAAGGGTTCAGCGGCGGGATGGGCGCCAATGCCCATCCTGGCCTCATCACCACCGCACCGATCTCCCCCGGCGACGGAACCGGCCACTGGAACATGGGGTTCACGGGCAACGACGGCGGCGGTGGCTACGGCTTCGTCGGGCAGGCCGGTGACGCCAACTTCACCGGAACGAACGCGCGCTTCTCGCCGCCCACCTTCGAGGAGATCCTCGGCGGCCAGCCAGCGGATTGGCATCACTTCGCACTGTCCTGGACCAGCGACGGCTTCGGCGCGCTCGGCCAGCCCGACCGCGAGACGATGCTGTTCATCGACGGTGTACCGGTCTCGGAACATTGGGAGGAGCGTGTGCTGCGCGGCTTCACGCCCGAGGGTGAGCCGCTATATGGCACCGGCGCGCTCGTGCCGCCGTTCGGTGACACGCTCGTCCTCGCGTTCACGAGCGGCCCCGGCTGGCCGTCAGACTCGGCGATCGAGTTCGACAACCTCAAGGTCTGGAACATCGCGCGCACCGACTTCAGCGACCGGTTCGACGAGGATGCGGGCGCGCCACCACCGACCGACACCGCCAGCCTCACCTTCGCCGACATCGCCAACGGCGTCGGGGGGTTCAAGGTCATCGCCGAAACGACGGACCTCTATCCGTTTCGCGAGCTCGAATCGATTGGCGACCTCAACGGCGATGGACGTGGCGAAATTCTGATTGCAGGAGGCGGCGCGGCGTATGTCGTCTGGGGCAAGACTGACGGCGTTCCGGTCGCGCTCGCGGACGTCGGAAACGGCATTGGCGGCTTCAAGGTTTACCATGACGACTTCTATCCCTTCTTCGCCGCCTCGGTCGCTGCGATCGCCGACCGCAACGATGACGGCCTGCAGGAGTTGCTGATCGGAGAGGCCGGCATGGACGGCGCGGCCTACGTCGTCTGGGGGAAGGGCGATGGCGAGGCCATTACCCGCGAGGACATCTGGAACTACGACGGCGGCTACACCGCATTTCGTGGATACCTGATGGACTATGCGGGCTTCGGCGTCGGCGCCATCGCAGACCTTGGCGGCGATGGGCTGGAGGAACTGATCATCAGCGCCTGGCCGAACCTCGAGGATTTCCCGACGCCCGGCCTCATCTACGTCGACGGCGATGGCGGCTTCCGTGTGGTGGGGTCGAACGAGGGCGATGGCATCACCTACGAGGCGACGCTCGGCGACACCAACGGCGACGGACGCGAGGACCTGCTCGCCAACGGCTACCACGGCGCGTATGTCGTCTGGGGGCGGTCGGATCGGAGCGATGTGTCGACGAACGACCTCGCGGCCGGGACGGGCGGGTTCGTGATACCCGGCGCGCAGGGCAGCGGCGGCATCGACGACCTGAACGGTGACGGGCTGGCCGAGATCCTCGCGGTGGATGCCCAGAATGCCTACGTCATCTGGGGCAAGGCCGATGGTGCCGCCGTCGCTCTTGCCGACATCGCGGCAGGCAATGGCGGGTTCGTCGTGACGGGGGCGCGGTCACTCGCTTCTCTCGGCGCCGATGTCAACGGCGACGGGCGCCACGAGCTGCTCGCCCACGATGCAGCCGCGAGCTACGTGCTCTTCGGCAAGGATGACGGCGATGCCGTGAGCCTCGCCGACGTCGCGGCTGGGATCGGCGGGTTCCAGGTCTTCGGCGATGGGGCGGCTTTCGCCCCGTCAGGCGACATGAATGGCGATGGTGTGCCCGAGCTTCTGACGTCGATGCCGGCAGGCGCAGACCCGGCCTCGGCCTTCGTTCTGTTGTCGACCGCTGCGTGGCTGCACGAGGGGTGACAGCCCGCTCAGTAATGCACCCGCCGCTCGATGTAGCGGAACTGCACCACCGTCAGCGCGATCACCACCGCCATCAGCACGACTGACTGCGCCGCCGACGAGCCGATGTCGAGGTTCACGCGGCCGTCGATATAGGCGCGGTAGATCAGCGTCGTCGTCGCCTGCCCCGGGCCGCCCTTGGTCAGCGCGTCGATCACGCCGAACGTGTCGAAGAAGGCATAGACGAGGTTGACCACGAGCAGGAAGAAACTGGTCGGCGACAGCAGCGGGAAGATGATCGTCCAGAACCGCCGGCTCGCGCCGGCGCCGTCGATCGCCGCGGCTTCCAGCACGCTTTTCGGGATGGCCTGGAGGCCGGCAAGGAAGAACAGGAAATTATACGACACCTGCTTCCAGGCGGAGGCGAGAATGACGAGGGTGAGCGCCTGGCCGCCATTCAGCTTCCAGTCGAAATTCACGCCGGCCGCCATGAACATCCGCCCGAACAGGCCGATCGACGGATGGAACAGGAACAGCCACAGGATGCCCGCTACGGCAGGTGCGATCGCGTAGGGCCAGATCAGCAGCGTGCGGTAGACGTGGGAACCCTTGATCTGCCGGTCGGCCATCACGGCAAGCAGCAGCGCCGTTCCCATCGCCAGCACGGTGACGGAGACCGAGAACACCACCGTCGTCCAGATCGAAGCGCGGTAGAGCGGATCCTCGAACAGGATGATGAAGTTCTCGAGGCCGACGAAGGTGGTGCGGATACCGAACGCGTCCTGCCGCTGCAGCGACTGGATGACCGCCTGTCCGGCCGGCAGGAAGAAGAAGATCGCGGTGATCGCGAGCTGCGGCGCGAGCAGCGCGTAGGGCAGGGCCTTGTTCTTGAAGATCACGCGCCGCTGCATCGGGCCCCCATCATGACGGACATGGCCGCCGGTGCGCTGCGCACCGGCGGCCGCGCCCTCATGTGTCTAGCACGAGCGCCAAAATCAGGAACGGTTGGTGCGCTCGAACGTCCGCAGCACGGCGTTGCCGCGGCGGTTGGCGTTCTCAAGCGCCTGTTGCGCGTTCTGCTGGCCCTGGAACGCGCGCTCGAGCTCTTCCTGGATGATGTTGCGGATCTCGACGAAGCCGCCGAGGCGGAAGCCCTGGCTCTGCGGTGTCGGCGAGGCGCGGTTCAGCTGGATGATCGCCGAATCCGAGCCCGGATTGCGCGCGTAGAAGCCATCGGCCTTCGACTTCTCGTAGGCGGCGATGGTCAGCGGGACGTAGCCGGTGATCTGGTGCCACCACGCATCCTGGTCGGTCTGGCTGATGAACCGGTAGAACTCGGCCACGGCCTGGTACTCGGCCGCGGTCCGGTTGCGAGCGGTCAGCGTCCAGAGGCTCGCGCCGCCGATCACGCCGTTGCGCGGGCTCTCGATCACGTCGTGGTGGTAGGGCAGCGGCACCGAGGCCCAGCGGAACTTCGCCTCGTTCACGATGCGCGCCCGCCCGGCCGAGGAGTTGAAGCTGATCGCGCACTCGCCGTTGGGAAACAGCGGCTCGGCCGCGGTGTCACGCCCGGCGTAGCGGAACAGCCCCTCGCGCTGCATCTCGAGCAGGAAGTTCACGTGCTTGAGGAAGAAGGGGTCGGTCAGGTTCAGGGTCGCATCCATCCCCTCGAAGCCGTTCGCCTTCGTGGCGTAGGAGACGTTGTGGATCGAGGCCATCTGCTCGAACATCACCCAGGTCGGCCAGGCGGTGGTCACGGCGCAGGCCTGCGGGTTCTGCGCCCGCACCTTGCGCGCGGCCTCGCGCACCTCGGCCCATGTCCGCGGCGGCGTCGTCACGCCGGCCTTCTCGAGTGTGTCGAGGTTCAGCCACATCACCGCCGAGGAGGAGTTGTGCGGCATGGAGACGAGGCGGCCCTGCGTGTCGCTGTAGTAGCCGCGCACGCCGGCGAGGTACTGCGCGGGGTCGATCGCGACGCCGGTTTCCTGCGAGAGCTGCCACACCGGCTTGATCGCCGGCCCCGCCGCCATCATCGTCGCGGTGCCGACCTCGAACACCTGGGCGATGTGCGGCGGGTTGCCCGCACGCCAGCCGGCGATCGCGCCAGTCATCGTCTCGACGTAGCTGCCCTTGAAGGTGGCGACGACGGTGAAGCGGTTCTGGCTGTCATTGAAGCGCTTGACCTGCTCCTGCACGCGCTCGCCGAGCGCGCCGCCGAGGCCGTACCAGAACTGGATCTCGGTGCGCTGCTGGGCGGCCGCCGGCCCGGTCGGGATGGCGGCGACGATCGCGCCTGCAATCAGGCAGGCTCCCGTCAGCAATGTCCTGCGAAGCATGGTGGCTCTCCCCGTTGGTGGATCTTTGGCTCAGCCCGAAGGTGGAATGGGGCATGTAGCGGGCGCATGTTACGCGACGGTGACAGAACCGTGAAGCTTCCAGGTCAGTCCTTCCGCCCGGGAGAACCGGATCAACCGGCTGGTCGTCCCGCCACCACCCAGCGCATCAGCCGTGCCGCCGGAAACGCCCAGGCGATCCCGGCGATCGCGAAATAGACGAGGTCGATCGCCCAGTGATGCCCCGTCGCCAGCTCGGCGAGTTCCAGCACGGCAAAGAGGTAGAGGGCGAGGCCGACGATCCCCGCCAGCCATGCGATGGCGGCGCGGCTCATCGGGAGTGGCCCGTCGACAGGGGAATGGTGGCGTCGTTGTTCATGCCTGCCGATATAGGTGGCCGCCCGGCGGAGCGTCAGGTCCCGGCGGATCAGCCGGGATGACGCTCCCCTCTCCCCTCGGACGCGAGAGGGCCGGGGTGAGGGTGGGGGCCACCGGACCTGCCCCGATTGCGCAGGGCACTCTCCCTCCGGTAGCATTTGCGTGATCGGCATGACCGCGGAGCGAGGAGCGATCGCCCATGGACCTCCGCGACCATATCCGCGGCATCCCCGACTTCCCGAAGCCCGGCATCCTTTTCTATGACATATCGACCCTGCTGGCCCACGGCGAGGCCTGGGCCGTCGCGATGTCGCGGATGGCCTCCCTCGTCCGCCGCCACCAGCCTGACCTTGTGGCCGGGGTGGAGAGCCGGGGGTTCCTGGTCGCCGCCCCGCTCGCGCTCAAGCTCGGCTGTGGCTTCGTCATGCTGCGCAAGCGCGGCAAGCTCCCTGGCCGCGTGCTCGGCCATGACTATGCCCTCGAATACGGCAGCGACCGGATCGAGGTGCAGGAAGGCATGGTGCCAGCCGGCGCCCGCGTCGTGGTGGTCGATGACCTGCTGGCCACCGGCGGCACGATGGCGGCTGGAATCACGCTGCTCCGCCGCGTCGGCGCCGTGGTGCCGGCAGCCGCCGCGCTGATCGAGCTCTCCTTCCTCGGCGGGCGCGCGCGGCTCGACGTGCCGTTCGAGGCGCTGGTCAGCTACGAGGCATGAGCCCGGAATGACCGGCGTCGGCGGCAGGTCGGAGGCGCCAGGCGGGACCGATGCTGCTCTCCTCGCCGCCGCCATCGCCGCCACGCCGACCGGCATCGTCATTTCCGACCCAGCCCTGCCTGACTGCCCCATCGTCTTCGCCAACCCGGCCTTCACCGCCATCACCGGCTATGGGCCGGACGAGGTGATCGGCCGGAATTGCCGGTTCCTGCAGGGCCGCGACACCGACCCCGAAGCGGTTGACCGTGTCCGCCGTGCGATCGCCGCCTCACGGCCGGTGACGGTCGAGATGGTGAACTACCGGCGCGACGGCACGCGGTTCTGGAACGAGCTCCGCATCGCCCCGGTCTTCGGGGCCGACGAGCGGCTCAGCCATTTCATCGGCGTGCAGCATGACGTGACGGCACGACACCGCGCGGAGGAGGGGCAGAAGCGCGCCCGCCGCGCGGCCGATCGGGCGAACCGCACCAAGTCCGACTTCCTCGCGACCATGAGCCACGAGATCCGCACGCCGATGAACGGCATGCTGGGCACGCTCTCGCTGCTGTCGGAGACCGGGCTGTCATCCGAACAGCGCGCCTATGCCGAGACGGCGCTGCGCTGCGGCCAGGACCTGCTGGCCATCATCAACGACATCCTCGATCTCTCGCGCATCGAGGCGGGCATGCTCAGGCTTGGCGAGGCCGCGTTCAGCCTTGCCGACACGCTGCGGGCGGTGCTCGACCTCGCCGCGCCGGCGGCAGCGGCCAAGGCGATCGGCCTGTCGGTGATGATCGACCCTGCCCTTCCGCCGGTGCTGCGGGGCGATGCGCAGCGGCTGCGCCAGGTGGTGCTCAACCTCGTCGACAACGCGGTGAAGTTCACCGCCATCGGCGGCGTCACGATCAGGGCGGATGCGGCCGGCGCCGTGGCCGACGGCACGCTCCAGCTTCGCATCGCCGTCATCGATACCGGGATCGGCATTCCCCGCGCAGTGCAGGCGCGGCTGTTCCGGCGCTGGACGCAGGCCGATGCCTCGATCGCTGGACGGTTCGGCGGCTCCGGGCTTGGGCTGACCATCTGCCGCCGGCTGGTCAAGCTGATGCGGGGCGCGATCACGCTGGAAAGCGAGCCTGGGCACGGTGCTACCTTCACCGTCACCCTCCCGCTCGCCGTCGCGCACACCTCCACGACCATCCCGCCGGAGGGGCGCATCCTGCCGACGCCGACGCCGATGCCGGCCGCCACCGAGACGGCCAGGGGGACGGGGCAGGGTGCCCGGATCCTGCTGGCCGAGGACAGCCGCGCCAACCAGATCGTCGCCGCCGCCATCCTCCGCCGCGCCGGCCATGTCGTGACCGTCGTCGAGGACGGCGAGGAGGCCGTCGCCCGCGCCGCCGGGGGCGGGTTCGACCTCGTGCTGATGGACGTGCAGATGCCGCGCCGCACCGGCATCGAGGCGACCGAGGCGATCCGCGCCCTGCCCCCGCCCGCCGGCCGCGTGCCGATCGTGGCGATGACGGCCTCCGACCTGCCGGAGGACCGTGACCGCTGCCTCGCCGCGGGGATGGACGGCTTCATCACCAAGCCGGCCAATGCCGCGACGCTGCTGGCCGCCGTCACCGGCACGCTCGCCGCGTCGACGCCTGCCGTGTCGACCGATGCGCCGCCGCCGAGCGGCCTGATCGATGATGGCGTGGTGGCCGAGATGGAGGCCGCCGTTGGCGCTGTCCGCATGCCGCAGCTGATCGCCATCTTCGCCGAGGAGACCGAGAGCCGCCTCGCCCGGCTCGGCCAGGCGATCGCGGCGTGTGACCGCGCGACGATCGCCCACCTCGCGCATGGCATGCGTAGTGCCGCCGGCACGTTCGGTGCGACCGCGCTCACCCAGGCCGCGCGCGCCCTCGAGCAATGCTGCGCGGAGGGGAATGAGGCAGCGCTGCGGGGCGCCTATGCCCCGGTTCCCGGCCTCGCGGTCGCGAGCCTTGCCGCGCTGCGCGCCCGAACGACTTCCTCCGGCCAGGACCCGACAGGATCGTGAGCGGGGCCCGCATGCAGCAGCGGTTGCGCGCAAGGCGCGGTTGAGCCTAGGACATTCACGCCTGGGCAAGCCATGCCTGCCATGCTCCGCCACGCGGGGTGGTGAGCCTGGCTGCAGGACAAGCCGCAGAAGGAGCATCGGCAGACCGTGACGGGCATGTTGTGACAGGCGTGATCGACCAGGGCGGCGCCAGGCGCGGAGGCGGCGGCACCGGCTCGGCGCAGGAGGTGATCGCCGGGTTCGGCCCGCGCGCCCTGCCGCTGCTGCTGCTCGCGGGCGCGGTGGTGCTTGCCGTTCTCTCCTGGCTTCAGCCGAGCATGTTCATCCGGACGCTGATGCCGCTGCTGTTCATGCTGCCGCTGGCCCTGGTGGCGCTGATGCAGCCCTCGCTCGCGACCGCTGGCGTCGTGCTTCTCGTCGCACTCGGGCCGACCACCCTGCTGCCCGTCGGCGCGAGCCAGGCAACGGCGCTCACCAAGGTCGCCGGCATCGGCGTCGCGGGGCTCTGCGCGCTCCGCTACGGGCTGTCGCGGCAGTTCAACGGGCCTGGCCTCGGTTTCCTGGCAGCGACGGCACTGACCGCGGCCCTCGGCACGCCGCTGCCCGGCGTCACGCTCGGCGAGAACGTGCGCAGCCTGATCGGCGGCATCGCCCCGTTCGCCTTCATCAGCGCCCGCTATGACAAGCGGGCCTACCGCATGCTGACCCTCGCGGTGCTCGCCGGACCGCTGGCGAGCGTGGTGATCTCGATCCTGCTGGCCCCGCTCGGCATCGGCAACGGGCCGATCGTGAACGGCCGGCTCGACGGCATGGTTCACCCAGCCAACCTCGCGAGCCTCTCCGTCACCGCGATCACGGCAGCGACCCTCGAGCTCGTGCGCGGCGACCGGTCGGGCATCATCTGGCTCGGCATCAACACGCTCATCCTGTTCGGCTCCGGCGCGCGCGTGCCGCTGCTGCTCACCGTGCTGTTCGGGGTGAGCATCCTGCTGCTCAGCCGCACCAGTCATTTCCGCTTCGGCCAGAAGCTGCGGCTGACCGCGCTCGCGCTGCCGGTGGCCCTCATCGGCGCGGCGATCTTCGGCCAGCGCATCATCGAGCGCAGCTTCACCGACCATTCCGGACGCGCCGGCTTCCAGGCCTCAGGACGCGACATCATCTGGGAACTGTTCATCGTGGCGATCTCGCGCAGCCCCTGGTTCGGCCAGGGCGTCGGCGCCGGCCGCTTCGCCGTCGACATCGAGGACGTGGCGCTGCTCGGCACCAACGCCGCGCACAACGAGTATCTCCGCCTCGCCGTCGATTTCGGCGTCATCGGCACAGGCCTCATCTTCCTCGGCTTCTTGGTCTGGATCGCGCGCGAAACGCGGCGGATGCCCTCTGGCGAGGCCGTGGTGATGCGGGCTGCGGGCGTGGTGCTCGCGCTGCACAGCATCACCGACAACACGCTGATCGCGCTGACGATGATGGTGCGCATGTTCTGGTTCGCCGTGGTGTTCGACCGTGCGCGCAACGAGCGCGCGGCGCGCATGGCGCTCAGTCGGTCATCCGGTCGATGGCAGGGTGCACGCGGAACAGCGTGAGCTTCACGATGATCGGGCCGAGCGTTCCGGCCAGCATCAGCACCGGGAAGAACAGCAGGAAGTTCACCCCGTCCCACGGCATCACCCGCAGCATCACGCCCTTGGCGACGCCGATCGCGATCGTGTTCAGCAGGTAGATCGCGAAGGTGAAGCGCCCGAACACCTGCGACCATGCAGGCGCCTGGCCGTGCACCGCGAGCACGGTGCCATGGATCGCGGGGATCGACAGCAGCGCCGTCGCGAAGGCGATCGCGTCCCGCCAGGCGCCCGGCGCGAAGCCCCAGGCGACCAGCAACACGGCGAACACCGGCGCGATCACCGGCCCGAAGCGTCGCAGCGGCGCATCCAGCCGCTCCGCCCTCTCTCCCGCCAGCGCGCCGAGAGCGAAGTAGAGCGCCACCTCCGCCGCCTTGTTCAGGTAGACGCGCTGCGGCAGGCCTGTCGCCAGCAGCACCGCGCCGATGGCGAGGTGCGGCCAGTATCCGGCACCCAGCCGGAACAGCGGCGGCGTGACGGCGAGGAACAGGAACAGGCAGAACATGAACCAGACCGAGCCAGACGGGCTCTGCCCCGTCGTCCAGAACAGGTCGACCAGCCCGTCGAGGAAGCCCGCCGGGCGGTTGTCGACATGGATCACGTGCGCGGCGAGCATCTTGCCCAGCAGCACGATGAGGCCGAAGGCGAAGAACGGCACGAGCAGCCGCACCGCGCGCGATCGCAGGTAGGCGCCGTAGCGGTCCATCGGCACGGCGCCGAGGGCCTTGTAGCCGGCGACGTAGCCCGACAGGTACATGAAGAACGGCATGTGGAATCGATAGACCGCCGCGCGCGCATGGTCGTACCACGCGTTGTCGAGCGGGCTCTCGCGCGCGACGATGTGGCCGAACACCACGAGCAGGATCGCGATGCCCTTGGCATTGTCGATGTCGAATCGCCGCGCCGCCATGTCGTTCCTTCCTGTCACGCGCGGTCCTACCCGAACCAGCCCCGGCCTGTCATGTCCCGAGCCACCCTTTCCAATGCCTCGGTTTGGCGCAATCCTGCAGCCACGGCACGAAGGAACAGCAAACGGGAGGGTGCGCCGCGATGCGCGACGAGGCGGAGGCCGGGCAGCCCGGCAGCGAGGTGCTCGCCGCGATGCTCGCCGGCTATGGCGTCAGCCACGTCTTCTTCGTCGATGCCATCCTCCGCCGCACCCTGATCGCGATGGAGGGCCACGGCATCCGCCGCATCCTCGCGCACAGCGAAAAGGCCGCCGCCTACATGGCCGACGGCTACGCCCGCGCCTCCGGCCGCGTCGGCGTGGTGATGGCGCAGAGCGTGGGTGCCGCCAACCTCGCCGCCGGGCTGCAGGATGCGTTCCTGCACCGCGCGCCCATCGTCGCGCTGACCGGCCGCAAGGCGCCCGCCGCACAAGCCCGCAACGCCTACCAGGAGATCGAGCACCGCCCGATGTTCCGGCCGGTGACGGTGTTCGACGCCGATGTCGATGCGCCCGACGAATTCCCACGCCTGCTGCGACAGGCGTTCCGCGCGGCAACGGGCCCGACGCCGCGGCCAGCGCATCTCGACCTGCTCGGCCTCCAGGGCGAGGGCATCGAGACCGCAACGATCACCGCTGACCGGTCGGTCGAGCCGCGCCACGCCGCGGTGCCGGCGCATCGCCCGCCGCCCGCCGCCTCCGACATCGCCGCTGCCGCGGCGGTTCTCGGTGCCGCACGACGCATCGCGATCGTCGCCGGTGCGGGTGCCTTGCTGTCGGGCGCGGGAGAGGCGCTGGCCGCCCTCGCCCGGCGCCTCTCTGCCCCCGTCGCCACCAGCCTCGGCGCGCGCGGCATCATCGACACGCGTGACGCGCTCAGCGTCGGCACCGTCGGCACCTATGGCGCGCCGCCGGCCAACCGCATCGTGCATGCCGCCGATGCCGTGCTGTACGTGGGCACCCATGCCGGCGACCAGCCGACGATGGATTGGCGCGTGCCACGGCCCGGCATACCCATCGTACAGATCGACGCCGACGCGACCGAAATCGGCCGCGCCTACCCCAACACCACCGCGGTGCCGGGCGACCCGCGCCTGGCAATCGAGGCGCTGCTCGCGGCCCTTCCCGCCACCCCGCGCGCACCGGACTTCGCCCAATGGGCCGCCGGCATCGTGCATGACTGGCGCGCGGCGATGGCACCACTCATGGCCTCCGATGCCTCGCCCATCCGCGTCGAGCGCCTCTGTGCCGAGATCACCCGCGCGCTGCCGGAGGATGGCATCCTCGTCGCCGACACGGGCTATTCCGGCATCTGGACGGCGACCTGCGTCGACCTCTCGCCGCGCCAGACCTATCTCCGCGCCGCGGGCTCGCTCGGCTGGTCGTTCCCCGCGGCGATCGGCGCAGCACTCGCGCAGCCAGGGCGGAAGGTGGTGTGCTTCTCGGGCGACGGTGCGATCTACTACCACCTGACCGAACTCGAAACGGCACGGCGGCACAACGTTCCGCTCGTGCTCGTGATCAACAACAATAGCGCCTTCGGCCAGGGCCTCGTGAACGTGCGGCGGATGCAGGGCAACCGGCCTGGGAACCCTGACGAGATCATCCGCTTCGGCCCGACCGATTTCGCCGCGATCGCGCGCGCCTTCGGCGTGCACGGCTTCAGGGTCGAGCGTGCGGGCGACATCGCCGCCGCGCTGGCACAGGCCGTGGCGATCAACGGCCCCGTCGTCGTCGATGTCGTGACCGACGCAGAGCCACGCGCACCAGAACCCTGGGTCCCGGGAGTGGAGGAATGACGATGCAGGTTGCCGTCCTTGGCGCAGGCCTCATGGGCCACGCGCTTGCCCTCGTTCACGCCCTTGGCGGCTGCCGCGTGCGGCTGACCGATACGCATGCACCGACGCTCGCGCGTGCACCGTCGCTCATGTCAGCCGCGCTCGCCACGCTGCGCGAGGCAGGCGAGACACCGCACGATGATGCCTGGCTTGCCCGCACCATCACCACCCACGCCGATCTCGGCGAGACGCTCGAGGGGGCCGAGCTCGTCGTCGAGGCGATCACCGAGGACCCCGATGCCAAGCGCGCGCTGTTCGCCGCCGTCGACGGGCTTGCGCCGGCCGACGCGATCATCGCCTCGAACACCTCCTATCTCGATCCCTTCCCCCTGATCCCTGAGGCACGGCAGCACCGGGCCGCGATCGCACACTGGTACACGCCGCCCTATCTCGTCGACCTGGTCGATATCGTTGCGGGCCCGTCATGCGACCCGACGATCCCGCTCGCCTTGCGCGACCTCTACGCCGGCATGGGCAAGCGGCCGATCGTGATGCGGAAATTCGTGCCCGGCTTCATCGCCAACCGCATCCAGGCCGTGGTGAGCATGGAGCTCTACGCGCTCCTCGATGACGGGGTGGCCGATGCGGCCGAGATCGACGCAGCCGTCATCCACGGCCTGTCGCTGCGCATGCCGCTGCTCGGCCACATGATGAAGGCGGATTTCACCGGGCTCACGCTCACCCAGAAGGCACTTGCCACCGCGATGGTGCCGCCGCCCCCGCAGCGGAAGGCCAGCACGACGATCGATGCGCTGATCGCCGAGGGTGCGACCGGGGTCGCTTCCGGCCGTGGCTTCTACGACTATGGCGGCCGCACGCCGGCCGACCTCTTCGCCGAGCGTGACCGCAAGCTGCTGGCACTCAAGCGCGCGCTGCGCGACATCGGGAGCATGGTGCCATGAAGCTTTCCGGCCACACGGCGCTCGTCACCGGCGGCGCCTCCGGCATCGGGCTCGCAACGGTCGAGCAGCTCGCACGCCTCGGCGCTGCCGTTGCGCTCAACCACCTGCCTGGCGACCCGGCAGGGCCAGCAGCGGTCGGCCGCCTCTGCGCGGAGGGATACGCCGTGATCGCCGCCCCGGGCGACGTGTCCGACCCCACCTCGATCGCGGCGATGGTGGGCGATGCGATCGCGGCCCTCGGGCGGCTCGACATCCTGGTCAACAATGCCGGCACGCCGGCGACGCGCGCGCCCATTCCGCCGGCCGAGCTCGAGGCGATGACCGATGCGTTCTGGGAACGGATCATCGCCACCAACCTGCTCGGCCCCTTCCGCTGCACGCGCGCGGCAGCCACGGCGTTGCGCTCGTCGAAGGGCGCGGTGGTCAACACCGCCTCGATCGCCGGGCTCACCTCGCTCGGCTCGTCGATCGCCTATGGTGCGTCGAAGGCCGGGCTGATCAACCTCACCGTCAACCTCGCCCGCGCACTCGCACCCGAGTGCCGTGTCAATGCCGTCGCACCCGGCGCGGTGGACACGCCCTGGCAGAAGGACTGGCCCGAAAGCCGCAAGCGCGCGGCGGAGGAGAAGGCGCTGCTGAAGCGACGCTGCACCGCCGACGATATCGCCGAGGCGATCGTGTTCCTCGCCACCACCCCGGCGCCGATCACCGGCCAGACGCTGGTGGTCGATGCAGGATTGACGCTGGCGTCGTAGGTCTAGCCGTCCCTGCGGAGCGGTGCTGTGAGACAGCGCGGCCCACCCCCGCCCGCCGTGAACACGGACAATTCCGGATCAAGAACAACCAGCCCCTCCGCCTTGAGCGCTGCGTTGATGCGCACGGAGCCGCGCGCCGACAGCACGCGCCCGTCGCCGAGCGCAAGAACGTTGCCCGCCAGCGCCATCGCCTCGCGGTAGGTGGACGAGATCAGCCGCACGCCGTGATCGCCGAGCCAGGCGATGAACCCATCCTCCAGCACGTCGGTGCAGGCCACAGCGACACCTTCGGCAGCCATCGCGAACAGCAGGTCGAGATGCAGGAAATGCTCCGGAAAACGAACCGTCCGGACTTCCCATCCCTCGTGCGACAGCCAGCGCGCGAGCTGTGCCGCGCCTGCCTCGTCGGTCCTCCCCCCCGAGACGCCGATCGCGGCAAGGCCCGGGCGGATGAGGTGGATGTCGCCACCTTCGAGCGTGCCCGCGCTCGCCATCTGCCACACCGGCACGGCATGCTCCTCGAGCACGCGGAGGACCGCTGCGTACTCGCCCCGACGCTCCGGCCTCGCGAGCTGCGTCAGCACGGCGCCGCGATGCGTCATCTGTACGGCATCGCGCGTGTACACCTGGTATGGAAGATGCTCTTCCGGAACAACATGGCGGAGGCGGACGCCGGCGCCGGCGAGCGCATCCTCGAGCTCGGCGTGCTGCGCCGCGGCGGCCGTGGCATCGGCCGCAGAACCGGCATCGAGCGTGGCGCGCACCACGGCATTCGTGGGGATCCAGCGATAGTGCACCGGCCGCGCCAGGAGCACCTCCGACAACACACCCGTATCGGAGGCCGCGCCCCAGGCGATGCTCATCCGTTCCCTCCAGCCGCCCCCCGCCCTGCGATACGCCCGAGCGCGACCGCGGTGAGAAGTCCGTTGCCGGAAAGATAGCCCGCCGCCGCTGGGCCTGACAGACCTACAGCAGCCCCTCCGGTGGCAAACAGATTGGGCAGACGCGACCCATCCGCCCGCAGCACGCGCGCTTCGCGGTCGATCGCCAGCCCACCCTGGGTATGGAACAGCGCACCGGTGACGCGCACGGCATGGAACGGGGCCGCGAGCGGTGCCGTGGCCGACCAGTCTCGACCGAAACGATCCGTGCCGCGTGCAGCCTCCGCCTCTCGCATCAGGGCAGCTTCCGGAACGCGCATCGTGAAGGCGAGCGCGGGCAGCGTCGGCGCCGAAAGGATCGCGCCCGCCGCCTCGGCGCTGCGAAAATCCTCGAACTGCCGCGCGATGGCGGCGATGCGCGCATCGAACACGCTCCACGCAATGCCGCCAGGCTCGGCCAGCACCTTCGCTGCCTGCTCGGAATAGCCTTCGGTCTCGTTGCTGAACCGAACGCCGGCCGTGTTGACCTGGAACCCACCCTCCATGATCACAGCCCAGGTGATCAGGATGCCGTGCGGGTGCGCCACCGAACCATGGCCCTGGTGGCCGGAGAGATGCGCGCTCGCTGCACCAAGCGCATCGCCCCAGGCCAGCGCGTCGCCGGTGTTGCCGGCATGACCGAACCAGAGCGCATCAGCCAGCGCCGGGATGTGCCGGCGGACCAGGTCGGGATTGCCGCCATAGCCGTTGCAGGCGAGCACAATGGCACGCGCGCCGATGCGCTCGCTTCCAGTCTGCCGCTCCGCGGCGGGCCCACCCGTCCGCGCGGCCGCGATGCCGTGCACGGTGCCGTCGGCACCGGCGAACAGCGTCTCCACGCGCGCGCCGGTCAGCAGCGGGATGCCTTCCGCCTCCACCGCCGCGCGCAGCCTGTCGATCAACTCGGCGCCGGAACGGCTGGGCAGGCCGTGCATGCGGTGCACGCTGTGGCCCGGATAGCGAAAATCGGTGATCACGTCGAAGGGCAGGCCATGGCGTTCCGCCAGCCACGCGAGCGTGGGGCCGATCGCCTGCGTCACGGCACCGAGCACCGCGTGGTCGACCTGGCCCTTCGCCTTCGCGGCGATGTCGGCGGCGAAGCGTTCCGGGCTGTCATCGATTCCGGCGGCAGCCTGGAACGGTGTTCCGGCAGCGGGGATGAGGCCGGCCGAGAGAGCGGTCGAGCCGCGCGGAACGGCATCGCGTTCGAGCACGACGACCGACGCACCAGCCTCCGTCGCCGAGAGGGCAGCGACAAGGCCCGCCGCACCGGCGCCGATGATGACGACATCGGCCTCCGCCGCGAAGGCAACACCCTCGACCGGGAGAACACCCGCGCTCATGCGCGGCGCATCACCAGGTTGCCGAAGCGATCCACCGTCGCTTCGAGGTCAGGGTCGACCACGATGGTCGCGTCAGGCTGTTCGAGGATCGCGGGGCCGGGGATCGACGCGCCGACGGGAAGTGCGAGGCGCGCGTATACCGTCGCCTGATGCCAGGCGCCGTCGAACCACACGCGGCGCGAACCGGTGCGTGCGGCAGCGACCGACGCATCCGCACCAGGGGCGAGCATGGCGAGGTCGATCACCGGGCGCCGGCCGATCGCGACCGTGCGCAGTGTCGCGACCCGCACCGGAATGCCGGGCAGCAGGCGCGAGAACGCCGCCGTATACGCTGCCTCGAACGCCGCGCGGATGGCCGCCTCGCTCGCCATCACCATCCCGCCGTTCACCGCGAACGGCAGTGGGACCGACACGGCATGCGTCTGTCCGACATAGTGCATGTCAGCCTCGAACAGGATGTCGAGGCCGGCAAGCGCGAGGCCTGCCGCATCGACGACGCCGCGCGCCTCTGCTGCCATCGCACCGAGGCGCGCGCCGAGTGCTGCGGCATCGACGCCATCGAGGGCGAGGTTCACCGTCTGCACCTGGTCATGCCGGATGTCGGCGATGACGCAGCCAAGCGCGCTCGTGACACCCGGGAAGCGCGGCACGAGGGCAGCAGCGAGGCCAAGGTCCTTGATCAGCGCGCCGGCATGCAGCGCGCCGCCGCCGCCGAAGGGCATCAGCGCGAAGCGTGCGGGGTCATGCCCGCGCTCGATCGATAGCAGCCGGATGGCACCGGCCATGCGCGCATTCGCCACGCGCACGATCGCCTCTGCCGCGGCCATCGCATCGAGCCCGAGCTTGTCGCCGACATGGATCGCGATGGCGCGCGCGGCAGCATCGGTGTCGAGCCGCGCCAGCGCACCGCCGATCGGCCGTTCGCCGTTGATGCGGCCGAGAACGAGGTTCGCGTCCGTCAGCGTCGGCCGGTCGTTTCCGGTACCGTAACACACAGGGCCTGGCCTGCTGCCGGCACTCTCCGGCCCCACCTGGAGCAGGCCGCCCGCATCGACGCGGCAGATCGAGCCGCCGCCGGCCCCGATGGTCGTGATCTCGACCATCGGCGTGCGGATGACGAGACCGAAATCCACGGCGGCCTGCGCGGCGAACGATGGCCTGCCGCCGGCGATCAGCGACACATCGAAGCTCGTGCCGCCAAGGTCGCCGGTGATCACATCGGCGAAGCCCGCCGCCTCGGCGATCGCTGCGGCGGCGATCACGCCGGCGGCGGGGCCGGAGAGGGCGGTGCGCACCGGCAGGCGGCGCGCGGTGGCGGTGCTCATCACCCCGCCGTTCGACTGCACGATGTGGAACGCGCCCTGGTAGGACCGTTCCGCCAGCGCACCCTCAAGCCGGCCGAGATAGGCGCCGACGACGGGCTGCAGATAGGCGTTGAGCGCGGTGGTCGAGGTGCGCTCGAACTCGCGGATCTCGGGAAGGATCTCGGACGAGCAGCAGACATGCGGGGTAGGCCAGAACGCGCGCAGGGCCGCCACCGCAGCACGCTCGTTCGCCGGGTTCGCATAGGCGTTGATGAAGGCGACGGCCACCGCCTCGGCGCCCGCGGCAAGCAGGGCGCGGCCCGCCTCCTCGACCGCGGCGAGGTCCACCACCTCGCCGATCGTGCCGTCAGCGAAGGTGCGCTCTGCCACCTCCAGCCTCAGGTTCCGCTCGACCACGGGGACGAAGTCGCCCCAGAGGCCCCATGTGCGGCGACGGTCACGCCGGCGCATCTCCAGCACGTCGCGGAAGCCCCTGGTCGCGATCAGCCCGATGCGCGCGCCCTTGCGTTCGAGCAGCGCGTTGGTGCCTACGGTCGTGCCATGGACGATGGCCGCGAGTGCTGCGGTGCCGCCGACGCTGTCGAGGCCGGCGAGGAAGCCCTGCGCCTCGTCACCGCGCTGGCTCGGCACCTTGCCGACGCGGAACGTTCCGGTGTCAGGATCGAGCGCGAACAAGTCGGTGAACGTACCGCCAACATCGACGCCGACGATCGCCCCGCTCATGCGCGCTCTCCCCGCGCCTGGGTGGTCGCGGCATCGTCGACGCGATCAGCGGTGATGACCACGCCGTAGTCGCGCCGTGCTGCCTCGGCCGAGACGTAGCCGCAGGCCACGTCACGCGCGACAGCGGCAGGATCGCGCGAGAACGGATCGCCCCAGCCACCGCCGCCAGGCGTTTCGAGCCGTACCGTCTGCGATCCCGCAAGCGCGATGCCGAAGGCCTTGGAGGTCATCGTCGGCGCCTCGCGATCATCCCCTGTGCCATAGGTGAAGCGGTTCGGCGCGGCATCACCGCCGCCGCTGGCACCGAAGGGCGGGAAGCGCCCGCGCTCGCCGAGCAGGAACGCCTCCGCCGTCACGCCGTCGCGCAGCCCGACCTCGTAGATCGCGCCGCACCCGCCACGGTGGAGGCCGGGGCCGGCGCTGTCTGGCCGCAGCGCCCATTGCCTGAACGCGACCGGATAGGCCGCCTCGATGATTTCGAGCGGCGGAATGGTCGCGGTGCTGATCGGGTTGTTGCCGTGGTTCAGCCCATCGCTCTCAGGGTTGCCGCCAAGGCCACCGCCAAAGAAGCAGAACATCACCCAGCGATGGCCCCTGCCCCGCCAGCCGCTGATCGAGAGCGCGTTGATCGTGCCGAAGGGGGCGGCGGTCGCGCGGTCGGGGGCGGCTTGCGCGAAGCAGCGGAACACCGTGTCGATCACCCGCAGGATCGTTTCGGTATAGCCACCAACGGGCTTGGGCGGCCCCGCGCCGAGGATCGAGCCGTCCGGCACGACGAAGGCGATCGGGTGCAGGCAGCCGCCGTTCGACGGCACCTCGGGGAACAGGTGCTTCAGCGCCACATAGCAGCAGGCGATGGTCGTCGCACGGCTGATGTTCAGCGGCCCCGCGCAGCCCTCGGCAGAGCCGGTGAAGTCGAGCGTCATCACACCGCCCGCGATCGTCATGCGGAGCCGCACCGGCAGCGGCGCATCCACGATGCCGTCATTGTCGAGGAAGTCCTCTGCCTCGTACACGCCATCGGGCAGGGCCGCGATCTCGCTCCGCATCAGCGCGGCGGCGCGTTCGGTCAACGCGGCAAGTGCTGCGGCGATCATCGCGTCGCCATACTCGTCGAGCAGCGCGGCGAGGCGCTTCTCGCCGAGGTCGAGCGCGTTGATCTGGCCGTTCAGGTCACCCCAGTTCGACTGTGCCACGCGGCTGTTCGCGCCGAGGATGGCAACGATGCCGCTATCCACCACGCCATCGCGCATCAGGCGCACGGGGGGAATGCGCACGCCTTCCTGGTGGCTGTCGGTCGCGCGCGGATTGTAGCCACCAGGCACGTTGCCGCCGATGTCGAGCCAATGGCCGACGGAGGCGAGCCAGCAGAACAGCCGGCCCGCGCGGAAGAAGGGCCGCACCAGGCGGAAATCGTTGAGATGCGTTCCGCCGTCATACGGGTCGTTGAAGATCCACGTTTCGCCTGGCCTTGCGCCGCCCTCGCGCGCGGAAGCGTCGATCACCGCCTTCACCGCGAACGCCGTGGCGCCCACGAAGATCGGCAGCCCCGCCGTTCCCTGCACCAGCGTCTCGCCGGTTTCGGCATCGTAGAGACCGTGCGAGAGGTCGCGCGCCTCGGCGATGATCGGGTTGAAGGCAGAGCGCGCGAGGGTCGCGTCCATCTCGTCGGCGATCTGCTCGAGGCGGCCCTTCAGAACCGCGAGCGTGACGGGATCGAGCATCGTCATTCGTATCGCTTTCCGGCGGCGAGCATCGCTGGGGTTCCGATCACGTCGTTCAGCCCCGTCAGGTCAAGCATCCGGTTCCGGAACGGTTCGGTCGTGCCGGCCTGGTGGAGCGAGGCGTAATAGTCACGCGCCGTGGCGGCCAGCGCGCGCACGATGCCGCCGGGGAAGATGACGAGCGAGAAGCCGATCGCCTCCAGCGTGACGGCCGGCAGCACCGGCGTCTTGCCACCCTCGACCATGTTGGCCAGCAGCGGCAGCCGGCCGCCGAGTGCCTTCGCCACGGCGGCGAGATCATCCTCCGTGCGCGGCGCCTCGACGAACAGCACATCCGCGCCGGCTTCGGCGTACATCGCGGCACGGTCGAGCGCTGCGTCGAGACCATCGATCGCCGCGGCGTCGGTGCGTGCGACGATCAGGAAACGATCCGATGCGCGCGCATCCACCGCTGCGCGGAGCTTGCCCACCATCTCGGCGGCAGGGATCACGCCCTTGCCGTCGAGGTGGCCGCAGCGTTTCGGAAACGTCTGGTCCTCGAGCTGGATCGCGGCCGCACCGGCACGCTCGAACGCGCGCACGGTGCGTTGCACGTTCAGCGCGTTGCCGTAGCCCGTGTCGCCATCGACGATCAGCGGCAGTGCGACGCGATCGGCCAGCAGGGCGACATGGTCGGCCACCTCCGCCATCGAGACGAGGCCGATATCGGGGCGCCCGAGCTTCGTGTAGGCGATCGCGGCACCTGACACGTAGAGCGCCTCGAACCCCGCATCGGCGGCGATGGCGGCGGTGAGCGCATCGCACACGCCAGGGGCGATGACGATGGGTTTCCGCGCCAGCCGCGTTCGGAGATCGGTCACGGAACGTTCCTCCCCAAGACCAGCCTAAAGGCCGAGATAGGCTTTCTGGAGCGCCGGGTCAGCCGCCAGCGCCTCGGCCGCGCCCGACAGCACGATCTCGCCCTGCTCGATGATGTAGGCGCGGTTGGCGAGGCCAAGTGACTGCATCACGTTCTGCTCGACCAGCATGATGGCGAGCCCTTCGGCGTTGATGCGGCCGATCAGCGCGAACATCTCCTCGACCAGCAGCGGCGAGAGGCCGAGCGAGGGTTCGTCGAGGATCAGCAGCCGCGGCTCCGCCATCAGGCCGCGGCCGATGGCGAGCATCTGCTGTTCGCCGCCCGAGAGCGTTCCGGCAGCCTGGCGGGTGCGTTCGGCAAGCCGCGGGAAGGTCGCGAACACACGATCGAGATTGGCCGCGCGGTTGCGCTTGGCCCGCGCGTAGCTGCCCATGATCAGGTTGTCGCGCACGCTCATGTTCGGGAAGATGCGCCGGCCTTCGGGAACATGGATCAGCCCGCGCGTGACGATCGCGGCGGGCTTCGACCCGGCAAGCTCCTCGTCATCGAAACGGATCGATCCGCCGCGCACGCCGATCACGCCGCTGATCGCGCGGTTCAGCGTCGTCTTGCCCGCACCGTTCGCGCCGAGCACCGCGACGATCTCGCCCGCCCGCACGGTGAGGTCGATGCCACGCAGCACCTCGGCGGGGCCATAGCCGGCGCGGAGGCCCGATACCTCAAGCATGCGCGTTGCCCTGCAGCCGCGCGGCCGCACCGTGGCCGAGATAGGCCTCGACCACCGCCGGGTCGCGCGCCACCGCATCGGGGCTGCCGCGCGCGATGATGCGGCCCTCGGACAGAACGTGGATCTCGTCGGCCAGCGCCATCACCGCCTGCATCACATGCTCGATCATCAGCACCGTGACGCCGCCGTCACGAATCGCGCGGATCACGGGGATCACGTCACGCACCTCGGAGGGGTTGAGGCCGGCGAGCACCTCGTCGAGCAGCAGCAGCTGCGGCTCTGTCGCCAGCGCCCGGGCGAGCTCGAGACGCTTCCGCCCCGCGACGGTGAGCGACGCTGCGGGAAGGTTCAGCAGCGCCGACAGCCCGACGCGATCGGCCACGGCATCGGCCGCCGCAAGCGCCTCGGCCCGGCCCGCGTGGCGGAGATGGGCGCCGACGGCGATGTTCTCCCGCACCGAGAGGCCGGCGAAGGGCTGCACGATCTGGAAGGTGCGCGCGATGCCGAGTGCTGCGCGCCGGTGCGGAGCAAGGGCGGTGATGTCCTTGCCGCGAAAGCGGATGCGGCCGGCATTCGGCTTCTGGAAACCGGCGATGGTGGCGAACAGCGTCGTCTTGCCAGCGCCGTTCGGCCCGATCAGACCGACGATGCGCCCTTCCGTGACCGGAACGGACGCATCGTTCACGGCAACGAGCCCGCCGAAGCGGACCGTGACGCCCATGGCCTCGGCGATCAGCTCAGCCACGCGCCACCCTCCGCGGACGGGCGCGACGGATGAGCCCGACGATCCCCTCCGGCGCGAAGCGGACGACGATGATGAGCACCGCCCCGAACAGCACGAGCCCGAGCCCAGGCGCATCGCCGCCGAGATGCTTGCCGAGTTCCGACAGCGCCTGCAACACGAGTGCGCCGAGCAGCGGGCCCCAGACCGTGCCGATGCCGCCGACGATGGCCGTCAACAGCGCCTCGACGCTGATCCACGGGCCGTAGGCGAGGCCGGCATCGAGGTAGAGGAAGGTCTGCGCGTAGAAGCCGCCGGCCGATGCGGTGATGCCACCCGAGAGCGCGATCGCCATCAGCTTCACGCGCAACACGTCGACGCCGAGCGCCTTGGCAGCATCCTCGTTCTCCCGCACGGCGACGAGCTGCGCGCCGAAGCGTCGCCCCTCGATCGCGCGCGCGAGCGCCATCGCGAGGCCAAGCAGCGCGAGAACGAACCAGTAGCCCTCGGCCCGGCTGCCGAATTGCAGGTTCGCCACGCCCAGCTTGAGCGGGATGAGGATGCCAGCACCAGCGCCGGTGAGCGGCCAGACGGAAGCGATGATGCGCGCCACCTCGGCAAACGCGAGCGTGACAAGGGCGAAGTAGGAGCCGCGCAGGCCAGCGCGGAAGGTGAGCCAGCCGATCGCGGCACCAACCAGGGCGCCGAGCGCGATGCCCGCCCCGAACGCCACCCAGGCATTGATGCCGAAGCGCACCTGCAGCACAGCGGCCGTGTAGGCGCCCGTGCCGAAGAACACCGCATGCCCGAAGCTGAACTGCCCGCCATAGCCGCCGAGCAGGTTCCACCCCGTTCCCGCCAGCGCGAGCATGAGCGAGACCTTGAGGAAGTTCAGCGCGACGTTGCTCTCGATCACCAGCGGCAGCGCGGCGAGCATGGCGAGGACGATGAGCAGGAGGCGATAGGGGCGCATCACGCTTTCGCCCCGAACAGCCCCTGCGGCCGCACGAGCAGCACCAGGATGAAAATGATGAAGATGCCGAGCTGCCCCAGCGTCTCGCCGTAGATCAGCCCCGTCATGCTCTCGACGATGCCGATGACGAAGCCACCCGCCAGCGCACCAGGCACGCTGCCCATGCCACCTAGCACCACGATGGTGAAGGCGACGAGGACGAAGGCGTTGCCCACCTGCGGCGTGACGTAGAACGACGGCAGCAGCAGGCACGCGGCCACCGCAAGGCACGCCGTGCCGAGGCCGAAGGTGACGCCGTAGATATGCGCGACATCGACGCCCGAAAGCTCCGCCCCCAGCCGCTCCTTCGCCACGGCGCGGATCGCGCGGCCGGTGTCGGTCAAGGCCAGGAACAGCCCAAGGGCTGCAGTGACCGCAAGTGCTGCGAAGAACGCCACAACCCGGGTCGTCGGCAGCAGCATGGTGCCGAGCTCGATCACCGCGAAGCCGAAGGGATGGTCGATCGTGCGCGTATCGGAGCGGAAGTTGAACAGCAGCCCATTCTCGATCATCACCGCAAGCCCGAGCGTGACGAGCAGGATCGCGCGATCCTCCCCCCGGCTCGCGGGCCAGATGACCATGCGCTGCAACAGGTAGCCCAGCGCGAAGAAGGCGGGGGCGAGCGCGAACACCGACAGCCACGGGTCGATGCCTAAGCCGCGATCGGCGTAGAAGGCGGCAAACAGTGCGGCGGTGAGCAGCGCGCCGTGGGCGAAGTTGATGATGTGCAGCACGCCGTAGATGAGCGTGAGCCCGAGCGCGATCAGGGCATAGATCGCGCCCGTGAGCAGGCCGTTCGCGACGGCCTGGACCAGGATGTCGGGGGAGAGGATCATCGTGCGTCACGCGGGGCCGGGCGAACCCGACCCCGCGTGTCATGTGCCAATCAGGACGATCAGGCCGGAACCGGGAACACGGCCGGTGCTTCCGCCACCGCGGCGGGGAAGATCACCTTGATGTCGTTGTCGAGCACCTGCGTCACCACCGGCACCGAACCGGTGTTCTGGCCGTTCTCGAACTTGGTCGGCCCGTACGGCATGAAGTGGCCGGAGAAGGTCGAGCCTGCCAGCGCCTCGGTCAGCCTTGCCTTGTCGGCAGACCCGGCACGCTCGAGCGCATCGGCCAGCAGCATGACGTTGGCGTAGTTGAGGAACAGCTCGTAGGTGAAGAACTGGTTCGCGGCATCGACCTTGCGGCGAAGCGCCTGGGCGGCAGGGTTGCGGCCATCGACCCAGTGGTTGCAGTCCATGATGAAGCGGGCCGCATCGGGGAACTCGCGCACGAAGCGGAAGTTCGAGGCGGCACCGCCGAGCACGGAGAAGATCGCCTTCGGCCGCACGCGCTGCTGCTGCATGGTGCGGGCGAGCAGCACGTACTCATTGTAGTAGCTCGCCGGGATCACGAGGTCCGGATTGCGGCTGCGGATGCGGAGCGCGACGTTCGCGAAATCGCGCGTCGGCGTCGGGTGGGCGATGGTCTCGAGCACCTCGAAGCCGCGGCCCGGCAGCTCGCGGTTCAGCAGGCCGGCGAGGCCGGAGCCGAACAGGCTGTCCTCGTGCACGATGATCACGGTGCGCGCGGGCTTGCCGGCCGCATCGTTCATCGCGACCAGGTTCTCGATCGCGACGCGGCTGATCACGCCGAAGCCCGGGCCGAAGCGGAAAGTGTTCTTGAGACCCCGCGTGACGATGCCGTCAGCCACCCCGACATCGACGAGGTAGGGCAGGTCATACCGCGAGGCGGCCTGCGTGGTGGCAAGCACGATGCCGGAGGCGAAGCCGCCGATGATCGCGGCGACGTTCGCCGCGGCCATGCGCTCGACCTCCGCCACGCCGCCTTCGGGCGTCGAGCGTGCGTCACCCAGCACGGCTTCGAGGCGGGCACCGCCCATCGCCTTGATGCCGCCCGCGGCGTTGATGTCGGCGATCGCCATCTCGGCGCCGATGCGGCCTTGCGCGCCGGAGAAGGCGACAGCGCCAGTCACCGGGTGCAGCACGCCGATGCGGATGGCGGCGGCCTGCGCCCGCAGCGCGGGTGCGCCGAGCGGCAGCGTGGTGGCGGCAACGCCTGCGGCAAGCACGGAACGCCGGCCAAGGCCGGCACGCGAGTTGGTCATTGGAAAACACCTCCCCAGGGGTTCGCACTGTCCTTAGCGGCAGACCGCCCGGGGATAAAGCCCATTCGGACATCGAATTCCCAGCATCTGCGGAGACGCGAATCGCTCTGCTTCGCTATCATCTGCAGATCCAACGCTGCGAGGCACCGTTATGAATGACGCAGTATTTCAAGTTCCAAGGCTGACAGATTCGAAAGTAATCGCAATCTTTCGGAGACTGCAGGCCGAGCTTCAATTTAGCGAGCCCAGCTTGCAGCTGACGGTCTCAAGTACAAATGTGCCTTTATCTTCCGGTATCGTTGAGGAATCCTCTGATGCAGATAGCAGTTTTATCAAATCTGTCAGCTCATCGCTCCAGGTAAATAGCCCCCATCAGAATGGCCATATCACTATTTCGTTTCAAAGAGGAAAGCCTGTTGCATCTCAGAACGGTAGCATTTCATTTGAGCCATCAATATTCTTCGATGGAATTCGTGTGAACCATAGTGGCCCCATCGATCAAGAACTTGCTGTCAAGGTGTCACGTTTCATAGATCGTGAAATATCTAAAAACATTGACAGCTCTGAAATTTCAATATTAAACCCTAACGTAAAGGATATGTTTGAAAATCATTCTCATATAATTAAGCTCGCACATGAACAGATTATTCAAGTCGGCAATAAATTTGCAGAAAAGCGTATTGAGCTAGAAGAAGAGTTTTCAAATCGCGTTAAACTACTCAATGAAGGGATGCGTGAGAAAGAAGTTGTATTAAACAACTCATTTGCGACTGAGCGTGACGCATTAAAAGCGCAAAAAGCAGAACTAGAAAGTCGCGCTAAGACGCTTGATGACCGCGATAACACACACGTTCGCAGAGGCATACGGAAAGACATTAAGGATCAAATAAAGTCTTTTAAGGAGAAGTTTTCCCTTACGCAAGAAACTAACCGTTTACGAAGCACAACACGATTAGCAGTCTATGGCGCTCTGGGTGTATGCCTTTCTGGAATTTCAATCTTTTCATGGACCTCATTCTCTACGACAGATACGTTCACCGTAATCAGCGCGGCGCTAAAGGCCGTCACCTTAACCGTGTTCGCCGCAGGGCTGTTTGCTTGGTACCTTCGTTGGGAAACACGGTGGTCAGACAGGCATGCAGATGCCGAGTTCACTCTCCATCAGCTCGAACTAGATATGGATCGCGCGAGCTGGATCGTAGAGACCGCGTTTGAGTGGAAAGTCAGCCAGAACTCTCCAATACCGCCGACGCTACTCGAATCGCTTTCGCGAAATTTGTTTAAAGTCGGGACAGAAACACGAGAACGTGACTCGAGTGCTTTGGACGATCTTGCGTCGGCCCTACTTGGCGAGGCATCAAGGGCCAGACTGAAGATTGGAGAGAATGAATTCGAGTATTCCCGGAAAGATCTCGCTCGTCTTTCGCGTACGGAAAGCCGATCCGCATCCGAATAAGCATTCTCTTTGCGAACTCGTTTAGACCACGTTCCGCTCGACCAGGGGGCGGTTCTCGCCAAGCCGCGCGGGCGACAGCGGCGCGAGATCGAGCGAGACGAACCGCCCATGCGCGGCAAGCTCCGCCAGCCCACGGCCCACCGCCGGCGCCTGTTGCAGACCATGGCCCGAAAACCCGCAGGCCAGCAGCAGGTTGGCGATGCCCGGTGCGGCCCCTGCGAAGGCGTTGTGGTCGAACAGGTTCATGTCGTAGTGCCCGGCCCAGGCACGCTCCATCCGAAGCCGCTCGAAGGCCGGCACGCGGGCGGCAAGCGTCGGCCACACCACCTCCTCGAACAACGCATGGTCGACCACGAAGTCATCCGCCGCCACGTCAGGGTCAGCCTCCTCCGGCGGGGCGACGCCGCAGATGAAGCCGGCCCCCTCGGGCCGGGCATAGACCCCCGAGGGATCAATCAGCAAAGGGAAGCCGGGCAGCGCCTCGGGGCAGCGCACGTAGAAGATGCAGCGCTTGCGCGCGCGCACGGGAAGGTCGAGCCCCGCCGTGGCGAGCAGCGGGGCGGCACCGGTGCCGGCGGTCACGACCACGGTTCCAGCCTCGATCTCCGTTCCGTCAGCCAGCACGACGCCCGTGGCAGCCCCGCCTGCCGTGAGCAGCCGCGCCACCTCCGCCTCGCGCCAGGTGACGCCGGCCGCCCGGCTCGCCCGCCGCATCGCCTGCATCACGCCGAAGCCGTCGAACCAGCCTTCGCCTGTGCGGCCCCAGGTGCCGGCGGCGAGGCCATCGACGTTCATCCAGGGGAACTGCGCGGCGAGCGCCTCAGGCTCCAGCCAGGCGATGTCGGCCCCCTCCTCCACCTGCACGGCGTGGTTCTCGCGCAGGATCGGCCGCCCGGCCTCGGTGGCGAGAAAGAGGTAGCCGCCCTCATGCAGCCCGGCATCGGCGCCGAGCAATTCCTTCGCCTCGCGCAGCAGCGCGATGCCGTAGCCGGAGACGCGCACGTTGATCGCGGTGGAGAACTGCCGGCGGATCGAGCTCGCCGACAATGCGGTTGCCGCCGTCGCGTAGGTCGCGTCCCTCTCCAGAACGAGAGTCGAGCCTTTGAAACTCGCGTCACGCGCGAGATGCCAGGCGACAGACGCGCCAACCGCAGCGCCGCCGACGATCACGACATCGAAGCGTTCGTTCATGGTGGCAGGGTAGCGCGGCTTGAGGCTGGGGAAAGCCCCGTCCATCATGAATCGATGCAGATCATAGACGCCGCATCGCTCGCAGAGCTCACCCCCTATCCGGCCCTGGTGGATGCGCTCGCGCGCGGCCTCGCCCACCCGGTGACAAGCCCGCAGCGCATGCATCTCGACCCGACGGGGGAAGGTGATGCACTGCTGCTGATGCCCGCCTGGAGAAAGGGCGGGTTGATGGGGGTGAAGCTCGTCACCGCCTATCCCGGCAACGGTGCGCGTGGCCTGCCGGCGATCGCGGCGAGCTACACGGCGTTCGAGCAGGCGACGGGCGAGGTCGTCGCCGTGCTCGACGGCACGGAGCTGACGGCACGGCGCACCGCGGCCGCAGCGGCACTTGGCGCGAAGTGGCTCGCGCGGCCCGATGCGCGGCGTCTGCTCATCGTCGGCACGGGCGCGCTCTGCCTGCCGCTCGCGCGCGCGCATCTCGCCGTGCTGCCAACGCTTTCCGAGGTGCGCGTCTGGGGCCGCGTGGCGGCGAAGGCAGCGCGCGTGGCGGGCATGCTGGATGTCGAGGGCATCGCCGCCGCTCCCGCCGGCGCATTGGCCGACGAGATCGCGGCGGCCGACGTGATCGTGACGGCAACGACGGCGCGCGAGCCCATCATCGCCTCGGGCTGGGTGCGCCCCGGCGCGCATCTCGGGCTCGTCGGCGCCTTCACACCGGCGATGGCGGAGGTCGACCCTGCGCTGCTCGCGCGCGTGTTGCTGTATGCCGATGAGCGCGACGCCGTTCTCGCCAAGGGCGGCGAGGTGGTGCAGGCGATCGCCGCGCGCCTGATCGGCCCCGAGGCGGTGCTGGGCGACCTCGCCTCCCTCGCGCGCGGCGGCGTGCCGGTGCGCGAGCGGGAGGCGATCACGGTGTTCAAGTCGGTCGGCTTCGCCGCCCTCGACCTGATCGCGGCCGAGCTCGCGCTCGGCCGCCTGCCAGGGTGAGGGATCGCGTCAGGCGAACACGACGTCGAGGCCCGCGACGAGCCCGGCGGCCGCGGTGAAGCTGCCGATGGCGGCCCCGCCGCTCTCGATCGTGTAGCTGCCGCCAGGCCCGGCAACGAGGCCCGCCCCGTTCCCGAAGCCGAGCAGTCGGATCACGTCGCCGGACGCGAAGTCGGTGATCACATCCGCCTGCGCCTCGCCGGCACGGAGGATGAACACGTCGTTCCCGCCGCCGCCAGTGTAGATGTCGGTTCCCGCGCCACCATCCAGCACGTCGTTCCTCGCGCCGCCGACCAGCGTGTCGTTGCCCGCACCGCCCTTGGCGACCAGCCGCACGGCGGTTGCCGTCACCGTGTCGTTGCCCTCGCCGAGATCGACATCGAGCACTGAGAAGCGCCCGTCATAGTTGCTGCTCCAGAACGAGCCGTTGCCGGGGCTGGCGTTGTTGGCGAGATAGGCCTCGTCCTCGCCGGTGAGCGAGACGGTCGTTGCGATCACGACATCGTCGCCGGCACCGGCGGAGACGGCCATCGTGTTGTTCCACGTTCCCTCGTTGCTGTGGAACACGATGCGTGCTGCGTCGTTGCCGTCGGCGAGCAGCAGCTCGCCGCGCTTGATGCCGACCAGTGCTACGGAGAGATCGACGCCGAGCGCATTGGAGAAATCCACCCGCGCATCGACGAAGTTCACCACCGCCACGTCATCACCGACCGGCGGGGTCCAGGCAGCAGGGCCGGTGAAGCTGTTCTTCGGGTTGTTCCAGGCCTGTGTCGATTCGATGACGAGCGTTCCCGCCACATCGCCGACGGTGACGCCACTGTTCACCGGGCTGCCGGACGGTGCCTGGCCATTGTTCACCGAGCCGTTGCTGAACGTGAAGCCGAGGCCCAGCGGAGGGGGCGGCGGCGGTGGGGGCGGAGGGGGCGCGGCCCCGACCGTGACCGCCACCGTCGCCTGGTCGCTCAGGCTGCCATCGCTGAGCGTGTAGACGAAGGAGGCAGCACCGCTGAAACCGGCGGACGGCGTGAAGGTGACGAGGCCGGCATCGAGCGACACGGTGCCGCCCAAGGCATCGCCCACCGCGGTGATGGAGAGTGCCGGCCCGTCAATGTCGCCATCATTGGCGAGCAGGTTCGCGACAGGAAGAACGAGCGCCACCTGGAACGCCGTGGCGAAGGCATCATCGCCAGCCACCGGCGCATCGTTGACCGGGGTGATCGTGAGCGAGACCGTCGTGATCCCGCTGTCCAGCGCGCCGTCGCTGACGCGGTAGGTGAAGCTGTCGGCGCCGGAGAAATCCACATTCGGCGTGTAGGCGAAGCTGCCATCAGCGTTCAGCATCAGCGTGCCATTGGCGGTACCTGACGCGAGCACGGCCGTCAGCGCATCGCCATTCGCATCCGTGTCGTTGGCAAGCACGTTGCCGGCAAGCACCGTGTCCTCATCGGTGCCGAAGCCATCGTCGACGGCAACCGGCGCCTCGTTGAACAGCTCCGCGCGCGAGAAGGTGCCATCCTTGAAGCGGAACAGCTCGACATTGGCCAACGTGTCGGTTCCCTCGTCGTCATCGAGCGTCGGTGCGACATCGGCGATGGTCACGGTCGCGCCGCTGGCGGTGATGACATAGTCGGCCCGGTTGCCGGCGAACACGGCCGTGTCGGTGCCGGCGCCGCCATCGATCGTGTCGTCGCCCGCCTGGCCGGCGATCGCCTCGTCGCCTGCGGTGGCGATGATCGTGTCGCTGCCGGCAGATCCGGTGAACAGGATGACGCCGGTGACCTTGCCGCCCGACGCATCGAGCGTGCCGGCCGTGGTCAGGCCGAGCGATGACCCGCCGCCAGCACTCACCACCGCATCGACGGCGGCGAACTGCTCGGCCGTCATCAGCACGTCGGCGTCGAATTCGAGCGCGATGCGCTCGATGTTCGCGAACGCGAGCGGTGAGAGATCGTAGACGACCGCACCAGCGGGGAACGGGCCGATCAGCTGGATCGTGTCGATCCCCTCGCCACCGTCGATCTCGTCGCCCGCGACATGCGATGCGTCGATGTAGGTGAACACGTCATCGCCATCCTCGCCGGCGAGCCAGTTGGCCTCGGCGCTCGCGATGATGCTGTCGTCATGATCGCTGCCGCGGATCGAGGTGATGCCGACGAGCGTATCGGTGTTGCCAAAGGTGTCGGTGACCTGGCCGTTCTCCTGCGTCAGGTCGGCGATGATGCCGAACCCGTCGCCGTTCACGTCGATGTCGTCGCGATAGTCGGCCGCCACCTGCTTCGGCCCGCCATTGCCTGCGCGCAGCGTGTCGTTGCCGCCACGGCCAGACAGCAGCGTGGGATAGACATCGCGCGCCTTGCCCTCGAGATCGTCGCCAAGGCTCGTGCCGATCAGCATCTCGATGTCGTTGAACGTGATCGTCTCGGCATTTCCGAACGGATCGGTGATCTGCCCCGTCGTCAGGCTCGCGACGACGCCCTGGAGCGGCGTGCCGTCGCTCTCGAAGTTGATCCAGTCATAGCCGTCGCCACCGCGATAGGTGTCGGCGCCGGTGCCGCCGCGCAGGCTGTCGTTACCCGCGCCACCATCGAGGGTGTCATTCCCGCCGCGGCCCCAGAGGATGTCGTCGCCATCGCCGCCCATCACGGTGTCCTGGCCGGCCTCGCCGTCAAGAACATCGGCCCGCGCGGTGCCGAGGATGACATCGCCGTGGTCGGAGCCGCGAACGGCCTGGATGTTGACGAAGCTGTCGGTGAAGCCCCAGCCATCCCGCGCCGTGCGGGCCGCGAGCGTGACGCCGCCGAGCACCTGCTCGCTGGCGGACAGGTTGACGAGAACGCCCGCGGGATCGGTGCGGTACTCGACCGTGACGGAGGTATCGACACCGGGCGCGCGGAAGGTGTCGTTGCCCTGAATGCCGCGCAGCTGGGTGCGCGTTCCGTCGCCCAGCACCGCGCCCGTGAGGTCGTCGGCCTGTGAGCTTCCGACGATGCGCTCGATGCTGACCAGCGTATCGGTGCCGCCCCATGGGTCGGTGACGATGCCCGTGGTGAGGTTCCCGACGATGCCGGCGGTCAGCGGAAAGCTGCCGACCGGCGAGAAGGTCGCCGCACCGCCCGAGAAGCTGGTGGCATATGAAACCGTATCGTAGCCGCCCCGCCCATCGACGACATCGTTGCCGGCGAGGGGGCGAAGGTCGTTGTCGGCGTCGTCGCCACGCAGCGTGTCGGCGTCGTTCGTGCCGACGGCGGCCTCGATGTTCGTGAAGGTATCGGTGCTGCCATCCGCCACCTTGAAGGCCGTGCGGGCCGCAAGGTCCACCACCACGCCGCCGACGATGTCCATGTAGCGGATCGCGTCGAACCCACCGCGACCATCGATCACGTTGGTGCCGAGGCCGGGCAGCAGGAAGTCGTTGGCTTCGGAGCCGAGCAGCGTGTCGTTGCCCGCGCCGCCGCGAAGGCCGCGGACATTGACCAGCGTGTCGGTCTCGACCAGCCCGCCACCGAGATCGATCGTGACGATGCCAGCGACCAGGTCGGCCACGATCGGAAGCGGGCGGTCTGCGTAGTCGGCGAAGGTGGTGATCTGCTCGCCGCCGGGTGTCACCACGATGGTGTCGTTGCCCGCGCCGCCATAGAGGTAGGTGAAGAAGCCGTTCTGGTTGAACCCGGCTGTCAGTGTGTCATCGCCCGCGTCACCATGGAGGAACTCGTTGCCGGTGATCGTGGCGCCCGTGTTCAGCGTGTCGTTGCCGGCCCCGCCGCGGATCGTGTCATTGCCTGGCCCGCCATTGATCGCGTCATTGCCGGCACCGCCGATGATCAGGTCATTGCCGCCGAGGCCGTTGATCGTGTCGCCGTCATCCGTCGCGTTGGGCAGGCCACCCAGGCTGCCGCCCGCCGCTGCCGTGCGGATCGTGTCGTTGCCATCGGTGCCGTTGATCGTCGCCATGAAGTCCCCCGCCTGCGCTTCGCCGCCAGTTCACGGCGCGGCGGAAGGGTGGCGACGCGGCACAGGCTCAGTCTGTGCGCTGGCGCACCTGTCGGATCGGCAGCGCCGCTGTCAGTCAGCCCACGCCGCCGCGCGCGCCCAGGCGGCACGCTTCGCGGGCGGGGTGGCGAAGCGCTGCGTCGACCACGCCAGCGCCGCGGCGAGAGCGCCACGATCGCCCGCGGCCATTGCGGCATCGGCGAAGGCCTGCCACAGCACGTCCTGCTGCGCGTGGGAGCCACCGAGGGCATGCATCCGACCGAGCACGGGGCGCATCAACGCAACCGCCCGCGCAGCCTGGCCGCGGGCTGCGAGCAGGATCGCTTCCGACACCGGCAGCGCCACCTCGCGCACCAGCACGTCGTTCTCGCCCTCGCCAGAGGCCGCAGCCCGCCCCGCCTCGAGCCAGCGTGCCGCCGCGTCCCATCGCCCGGTGGCGACAAGCGCCATCATCCAGTGCGGCAGGGTGAATGCCGACAGCACGTCACCCATCCGCGCCTCGGCCTTGTCGGCGAGTTCCTCCCACCGCGCGCCGCCCTCGACGCCGACGCGCCGCAGCCGCCACAGCATCGCCGCGGCGTTCTGCACGTCGACATAGAGATCGGGGTGCGAGGCGGTGAGCGGTGACGCCACGTTGCGGAACTGCGTGTCGTAGAGGTCGAGCACCGTCGCGGTGTCGCCCTGCTGGAAGTGGTAGAGCGCGCGGTGCCACCAGAGGTGATGCGTGATCTGGTTGCCGCCCGACCAGTGGCGCGAGAGCCCCTCCGTCCAGGCGATGCCCTCGGCCTCGCGCCCGGTCATCTCGAGCACGTGCGCCACCGCGTGCGCGGCCCAGAGGTCGGTCGGGTCTGACGCCACCGCCAAACGGCCATCGTGTTCCGCCCGCACCCGCTCGCCGCATTCCTCGGCGGCGAAGGCGAAGCAGCCGAGCATGGCGGGATAGGCCGCCACCCCATCGCTCCACGCCGGCCGAACCTGGGCTGCGGCCGACGCCATCTCGCGCGGGCGGCCGAGCCAGAAGGCAACGAAATGGTGCAGCCGGAACGCCACCACGTCATGCGGATGATCGGCAAGGATGCCGCGCCAGAGCCTGAGCGCGCGGTCGAGCGCACCATCGGCCCAGGCGGCAAGCGCTGCGGCATGTGCCTGCTCGCGCGTCGTCGCCGTCACTGCAAGCCGCGCAGCCTCTGCCGCCGCCGCGCGGGCGGCCGGGACGTAGGCTGCGTTGAAGGCGAGCATGCCGAAGGACCCCTTCAGCACATGCGCCATCGGCGCTGCCGCGTCAGCCGCGAACAACGCCTTCAGCCTGGCAGGCGCATCGGCCCGGTAGCCGAGATAGCCCGCCACCGCATGGTCCCACGCCGCCGCCCCTTCCGGCGAGGCGATGGTCAGCCCCAGGCCCTGCGCATCCTTCGGCATGGCACACGTCTCCCAATCATCGGCACGGCGGATGCGCATCATCATCCGAACCAGCGTTCCGTGATCGGGGGTAGCGTGGCACATCCCGCGCCACGCCACAGTCCCCCTTCACAGGAGCATCGTCCCATGGCCTCGATCGCCATCGTCTTCCACAGCGGCTATGGCCACACGGCAGCGGTTGCCGAGAGCGTGCGCGCCGGTGCTGCCGCCGTCGCCGGCGCGTCGGTGCAGTTCATCGCCGTGCAGAAGGACGGCACCGTGTCGGACGCTGCCTGGGCCGCGCTCGACGCCGCCGACGCGATCGTGTTCGGCGCGCCCACCTACATGGGCGGCGCCTCGGGCCCTTTCAAAACCTTCATCGACGCCACCTCGAAGGCGTGGATGAAGCAGGCCTGGAAGGGCAAGTTCGCGGCCGGCTTCACCAACAGCGGCTCCTACGCCGGCGACAAGCAGGTGACGCTGATCCAGTTCGCCACGCTTGCCGCGCAGCAGGGCATGCTGTGGATCCCGCTCGGCATGATGCCTGGGTTCAACAGCAGCAAGGGCAGTGTGGCCGACCTCAACCGCACCGGGCACTATCTCGGCCTCGGCACCCAGGCGAATGTCGACGAGGGGGCGGACGTGACGCCGCCGGCCTCCGACCATGAGACGGCCAAGGCCTTCGGCCGCCACATCGCCGAGACGGTGGTGAAGTACAAAGGCTGAATTGACACGCGTGTGGCCGGGTGGCTTTGCTGCCCGGCCATGAACGTAATCACCCCTCCCGCCGATGCGGCTGCCGTCTTCGCGGCGCAAGGCGCCGCCGCGCGCGCCGCCTCCCATGTGCTTGCCCGCCTGCCGGCGGAGGTGAAGGCCGAAGGTCTCAGGGCCGCTGCCTCCGCCATCCGCCGCCACGCCGGGGCGATCCTAGCCGCCAACGCCACCGACCTGGCCGCGACGACCGATCGCCCCGCCGCCTTCATCGACCGGCTGACGCTGACGCCCGCGCGGGTCGAGGCGATGGCGCGCGGGGTCGACGAGGTCGCTGCCCTTCCGGACCCGGTGGGCGCCGTGCAGGCTGAGTGGACGCGACCGAACGGCCTCGTCATCCGCCGCGTCGCCACGCCGCTCGGCGTCGTCGGCATGATCTTCGAGAGCCGTCCGAACGTGACGGCCGATGCCGGGGCCATCTGCGTCAAGAGCGGCAATGCCGTGATCCTGCGCGGCGGCTCGGAAAGCCTCGCGAGCGCACGCGCGATCCATGCGGCGATGGCGGAGGGCTTCGCCGAAGCCGGGCTGCCGGAAGCCTCGGTGCAGGTCGCCCCCACGGCGGATCGCGCCTTCGTCGCCGCCATGCTCGCCGGCGGCGGGGTGCTTGACGTGATCATCCCCCGCGGCGGCAAGAGCCTGGTCGAGCGTGTGCAGGCGGAGGCGCGCGTGCCGGTGCTCGCCCACGCCGAGGGGCGCTGCCACACCTATGTCGATCGTGCCGCCGATATCGCCAAGGCGCGCGCGATCGTTGTCAACGCGAAACTGCGCCGCACCGGCGTGTGCGGTTCCACCGAGACGCTGCTGGTCGACCGCGCGGTGGCAGCGACCCACCTGCCGCTCATCATCGCCGACCTTGCGGCGGCGGGCTGCGCCTTCCGCGCCGATGCGGCGTCACGCGCGATCTGCCCCGACCTGCCGGCAGCGACCGAGGCCGATTTCGACACCGAGTGGCTCGATGCGGTGCTGTCGGTCGCGGTGGTCGATGGCGTGGCAGGCGCGGTTTCCCACATCCTCCGCCACGGCTCCGAGCACACCGATGCCATCATCACCGAGGACGCGGCGGCGGCGGAGGCGTTCCTCGCCGGAATCGACAGCGCGATCGGCGTGGTGAATGCCTCGACGCAGTTCGCCGATGGCGGCGAGTTCGGCTTCGGCGCGGAGATCGGGATCGCCACGGGCCGCCTCCACGCCCGCGGGCCGGTCGGGCCGGCGCAGCTGACGACGTTCCGCTACCACGTGCTCGGGTCGGGGCAGATCAGGCCCTGACCTGACCGAGGGCGAACAAGCCCAGGCTCAGACGGCGGCTGCCGCACCCTGCCGGCGCAGCAGCATGAGACCAGCCAGGCCCATGCCGAGCAAGGCGAGTGACATCGGCTCCGGTACCTGAACCGGCGTGAGGAACCCGCGGATCTCACCGGTGGTGAAGGTGCTGCTGTGGATGTTGATGTAAGCCCTGCCGGCACTCATGTTGGCGATCAACCTCGCCTCCGCACCTTCGAGCGTCCCGCCGGATGCGGTGATGAAGCCAGCCGTGTAGGTGGCCGCATCGTTCGTATCGAAGATGTTCGAATACGAACCCGACGTCAGGCCCGCCTGGAAGCCGACGAGCGTGGCGGGCGACACGGCGACTCCGGCGGTGCCCGCGCCGGGAACGGAGGTACAGCAGTGGATATGCGCGACCGTGCTCATGCCCGACAGCCCGTCGTACGTGAATGCGATGGATAGGGTGTTCGCGTCCGGGTCGACGATGACCGTACCGCTTCCAGAGCCGGTCGCCCCTACCAACTCGGGCTCGAACACTGCCGTGAAGGTGATCGGGGCAGCCCTGGCGACACCGACTGCGCTGAGCGCCATCAACGTCGCCGCCGCAATGATCCTGCGCATCCAGGCCTCCTGTGCCCTTGGTGACGTTCCAGCAACAACGCGTTTCAGACCGAAACCGTAATGGCCGGCGGGATACGCGGCAAGCAGCCGTTGCGTGAATGCCGCCTCAGCAGCCTGCGACCGCCTCAGCAGCCCGCCACCGCCTCACTCCACCGTCACGCTGCGCCCGAAGATCAGGTTGTCGGCGCGGTGGGTCATCTGCACGCCCGCCTTCATCGCGAAGGGGATCATCAGGTGATACAGCGGGATGTGCCCGAACTCGCCGTTGTGCACGCGCTGCGCCTCGTGGATGAGCGCGGTGCGCTTGGCCGGGTCGGTCTCGGCCTCGACCTCGCGGACCAACGCATCGACCCGCGCGTTCGAGTAGCCGCCCCAGTTCCATGAGCCGCCGCCGGCCAGGGCGCGCGTCATCATGATGCCGCGCAGCGTGTAGAGCGCATCGAAGGTCGGCACGCCCCAGGTCAGGCCGTAGAACGACGTGTCCTGCTGCTGCAGCTTCCGGAAGAACACCGCGTTCGGCATGGTGTTGAGCCGCACCTGGATGCCGATCTGCGCCAGCATGCCCGCGATCGCCTGGCAGCTCTCGTCATAGGCGCCGACGGGGCAGTCGAGCGTGATCTCGAACCCCTGCGCATAGCCGGCTTCGGCGAGCAGCCGCCGCGCGCGCTCACGGTCAACCGCCGGGCGGCGGGCGAAGGCCTCGTCATAGCCCGTGACGAACTGCGTCCACATGCTGCCGGTAGGCACCGCAGTGCCACGGAGAACGCGCGTGCGGATCGCCTCGACATCGATCGCGATCGCAATCGCCTCGCGCACGCGCACATCCTTGAACGGGTTGCGGCCCTTCACGTTGGAATGCACGAGCTCGTCCCGCGCCTGGTCCATCGCGAGCCACATCGTGCGGTTCTCCTGGCCGACGAGAACCTTCAGCCGCGGATCGCGCTGCAGCCGCACCACATCCTGCGCCGGAACGGTGTGGACGAAATCGACCTCGCCCGAGAGCAGTGCGGCGATGCGCGTCGCGTCGGAGGAGATGGTCACATGGTGCCACTCCGTCACGTCGTTCGGCCCCGGCGCACCGCCCCACCAGCGCGGGTTGCGGGTGAGCACGGTGCGCTGGTCCGCCTCGCGCGAGCGGAGCACGAAGGGGCCGGTGCCGTTGGCGTTGCGCGCGGCGAACAACTCCTCGCGGTCACGCAGGTTCTGCGGCCGCTCAGACCGGTTCGCCTCCGACCATTCCTTGTCCATGATCAGGATGCGGGTGAGCTTGTCGGCGATCACCGCGTCGGGCACGCGCGTGACGATGTCGACGACGTGTGACGACACCTTCTCCGCGTGACTCACCGTATCGACATAGATTGTGAAGTTGGAGGTGGGGGCGAGCGTGCGCGCGATGGTGAACACCACGTCATCGGCGTCGAAGCCGTTGCCGTTGTGGAACGTCACGCCCTCGCGCAGCCAGAAGCGCCAGCGCGTCGGCTCCACCTGCTCCCAGCGGAGTGCCAACGCCGGCTCGAGCGTGAGCCGATCGTTGCGGTGGATCAGGCTCTCGTAGATCTGGCCAGTGACGAGATAGGTGGTGAAGGCGTTGTTGGCGTGGGGATCGACCGTCACGGCATCCGAGGTCGTGGCGAAGCGGAAGGTCTTCGCGTCCACCGGCTGCGCCAGCAGCGCAAGACCGAGACATGCAGCGCCGAGCGACGTGATGATCCGCATGGTGCCCCCTGCTTCGCTTCGTTCCGGCGACCATCGTCGATCGTTGCGGCCAAGCCCGCAAGAGGGAAGCTGCTACGCGCGTGGAACGATCACCGCAAGTGGCGCTGCCTGGTCATCCACCACCACGGGCGTCCGGCCGACCAGGTCGCCGTCGGCCTGCACCGGCAGCCCCGCTGGGCCGAGCACCGCGAGCGTCGCCGCTGGCCCGGCCGAGAAGCCCGGCAGGCGCGCGAGGAGGCCGAGAGGCAGCGCAGCGCCCGCGAGCGCCGCCGCACCAGGCCCGCCGCGATCGAACACGCAAGCCATCACGCCAGCGTGATCGGGCGCCGCCCCCGGGGCGAGCAGGAATCGCCCGCCGTAGAACCTTCCCTTGGTGGCGATCACCTGCGCCGCGTCCCGTGGGACGCCGTCGATCGCGAGCGACAGGCGCGGGAACCGCCAGGAGGCGAGCTGGCGCAGTGTCTCGACCACATACGCGCCCTTGCCGATGCGCCGTTTCAGGGCCGTATCGAGCGCGGCAACCACGGCGGCATCGAACCCGACGCCGAGCATCTGGATGAACAATCGCGTGCGGCCATCGTCGAAACATGCGCGGCCGGGGCGGACGACACGCGTGCGCCGAGCCGCGAGCATCGCGGCGATCGCTGCCGGCGCAAAGGGAAGGCCGAGCTCATGCGCGAACACGTTGGCCGTGCCGATCGGGATCACGCCGAGCGAGGCATCGGTGCCGGCAATCCCGTTGGCGACCTCGGCGATCGTGCCGTCACCACCGGCGGCAACGACGATGCGCTCGCCCTGTGCCACGGCCTCGCTGGCCAGCCGCTCCGCATCGCCGGCGGCAGCCGTGTCGGCGACGGTGAAGCGGACGCCCGTTTCCGCCAGCGCACCGGCGACGCGCTCGAACCGCCGGCGTCGTCGTGCGCCTGCGGCGGGATTGAAGATCAGGAGCATGGAGGCCGGCCGGGTTCGGGCAGTGGGGCGCGCGAAGGTGTCAAGATATCCACAGATCGTTACAGCGCGATGACAGGAGCAGGACCACTTCATTACATCGTTTTCTTCATCCGTTTCATGAAATGTTCATGGCAACTGCTGGAAATCAGGTCGTACAGGAGGTCATCGAAGGCAGACCGAGGTGCGTGTGCGCATGACAGTCCAGCCGCTTTCCCGACGCTACCGGGCGATCTTCATCAGTGACCTGCATCTCGGGACGCGCGGCTGCCGCGCCGATTTCCTGGCCGATTTCCTCCGTCGCACGGATTGCCAGAGCCTCTACCTCGTCGGCGACATCGTCGATGGCTGGCGGCTGAAACGGTCCTGGTACTGGGACGAGACGCATGACGAGGTGCTGCGGCTGATCCTCGCCAAGGCCAAGAACGGCACGGAAGTCACCTACATCCCCGGCAACCATGACGAGCTGTTCCGCGCCTGGATGCCCATGGAATTCGCCGGCGTGAAGCTGCGCGCCCATGCCGAACACACCACGGCGGATGGCCGCCGCCTGCTCATCATGCATGGCGATGAGTTCGACAGTGTCGTGCGCTACGCCCGCTTCCTCGCCGTGCTGGGGGATTGGGCCTACACCGCGGCGCTGGTGGTGAATCGCTGGTTCAACGCCGCGCGCCGCCGCCTCGGCTACCCCTACTGGTCGCTGTCGCAGTGGTTGAAGCGCCAGGTGAAGGAAGCCGTGAAGGCGATTGACAGGTTCGAGCGCGCGCTCGCCCAGGAGGCCCGCCGCCGCGGCTTCGACGGCGTGGTCTGCGGCCACATCCACCACGCCGAGATGCGCGAGGTTGACGGCATCCTCTATCTCAACGACGGCGACTGGGTGGAGAGCTGCACCGCCCTGGTCGAACACATGGACGGGAGACTCGAATTGATCGACTGGGCAGCACTGAACCGCCTCTCCCACTGGCGTGACCAACCCGCTCAGCGCGCCCTGCCGGCCGCCGCGTGAACGGCGCATCGATCGACGAACACGGCCTGCCCTTCTTCACGCCACCGGGTCCCGTGAAAATCCTCATCGTCTCCGACGCCTGGAAGCCCCAGGTCAACGGCGTCGTCCGCACGCTGGCCACTGTGCGCGACGAGCTCGTCGCCATGGGCCATGCGGTGGAGGTGGTGGGGCCCGACAGGTTCATGACGATCCCAGCCCCGTCGGAGCCCGATGTGCGGCTTGCGCTGTTCCCGGGACGACGGCTTCGCCGCATCGTCGACGATTTCGCTCCCGATGCGATCCACATCAGCACCGAAGGGCCGCTCGGCCTTGCCGCGCGCAGGCTCTGCCTCCGCCGCGGCTGGCCGTTCACCACCGCCTTCCACACGCGCTTTCCCGAATACCTCAAGGCGCGGCTTGGCGTTCCCGAGCGCATGACCTGGGCGCTGATGCGCCGCTTCCACCGCCCCTCCTCCGCCGTGCTGACGGCCACCGCCTCGTTGCGCGAGGAGCTGGTGTCGAAGGGTTTCGCGAATGTCGCCGCCTGGACACGGGGGGTCGATCTCGGCCTGTTCCGGCCGCGCGAACGGGGGCTGCTCAACCTTCCCCGACCCATCTTCCTGTATGTCGGGCGCGTGGCGGTGGAAAAGAACATCGAGGCGTTCCTCGCGCTCGACCTGCCAGGCTCGAAGGTGGTGGTGGGCGACGGTCCGCAGCGTGCCGCACTCGAGAAATCATTCCCCGAGGCGCATTTCCTGGGTGCCAAGTTCGGTGAGGAGCTCTCGGCCGCCTACGGCGAGGCAGACGTGTTCGTCTTCCCCTCGCTCACCGACACGTTCGGCCTTGTCATCGTCGAGGCGCTGGCCTGCGGCACGCCCGTTGCGGCCTATCCCGTCACCGGGCCGAAGGACGTGATCGACAGCACCGCCGTCGGCGCGCTCGACAGCGACCTCCGCATCGCCGCGCTCGCCGCCCTCGGGCTCGACCGCGAGGCGTGCCGGCGATTCGCCGAGGGCTTCTCGTGGCGGCGGACGGCCGAGATCCTGATCGAGCGCCTGGCCCCGATCGACCGCCCGGTCGCGCCCGCGCCGGCGCCCGCCTACCAGCCGAACCGGTAGGCCAGCGCGAGGCCGACGAAGCCCTGCGTCGATGAGCCTGCCTGGTTCACGATCGGGCTGTCGGCGGCGTCGTTCAGCAGCTCCTTCACCTCGGCGATCCCGGTCAGCGCCAGCTGGTCGGTGATCAGCCAGGTGACCGAGCCGCCCAGGCCGACATCCTTGAAGCCCCCACCCGGGTTGTACGGCGCGTAGCCCGAGCGTGCCGCCTGGCTCTGCGTGATGCCGAAGAAGCTCTGCATGTAGTTGTCCGACGCCCAGGTGATCGAGGGGCCGATCGAAAAGCGCCACCGCTCGGCCAGACGCGCGTTGTAGGAGGCATCGGCCCTCACCTCGGCGCCACGGTGCCCGCCGCCGTTGAGCCCCTGCCCACCCTTGATGCCGAAATTGAAGCCATTGATGCGGTAGTTGGCGAAGAGCCCTGCCTCGACCGTGGTGCCGACGTCGCCAAGCCCCCGCAGCGCATCGTTGTCATCCTGGTCGCGGCCGAAGCGCCAGCGCAGCAGCGGGCCCGCGCTGAACCCGCCGATGCGCACGACCGAGACGCCAAGACCGTCACGGGAGGAGAGGAAGGCGATGTCGCGGTAGCGCAGGTCGATCAGCGGCGCGCCGAGGAAGCGATAGTCGTTCGAGCCCTCGTAGTCCGGCGTCGCGGCGCCGAGGGCGCCGACGGTGAGCGACCATTTCGTTGTCGGCGGCGCGATCCGGATCGATTCGCCACGCTCCAGCAGCGCCTGCGCCCTGGCCCCGCCGGCGGGAACGACAGCGGCAAGGCTCAACGCGGCAAAGCCAAGCGAAGCGAAAATGGCGGCGCGAATCGGCATAACTGGCTCCCGGACCGTTACAACGCTGCGGTATGGCACGAAGTGGACACGTGTTCACTTGACGAACGCGGCAGTAATGGCATTCATTTTTGCATGACCAGCCTGATCGAAGCCAAGCTGCCCGACGATCATCCCGATGGCCCTGACTGGTCCCTCATCCGCGCCTTCGCCGCCGTGATGCGCACCGGAAGCCTGACCCGCGCGGCGGACGAGCTGGGCCAGACCCAGCCCACCCTCGGCCGGCAGATCCGCGCCCTCGAGGCGGCGCTTGGCGAGACGCTGTTCGACAGGCTGCCATCCGGGCTGGTGCCGCGCGAGCGTGCCGTCGCACTCTACGAGCGTGCGCAGGCGATGGAAGCGGCAGCCGCCGGCTTCGCCCGCGCCTTCGCGCGCATGCCCGAGGCGCTGTCGGGAACCGTGCGCGTCACCTCGTCGGAGGCGTTCGGCACGGCCGTGCTGCCCCGCCTGCTGGCCTCCTTCACCGCCGCCAACCCCGCGATCTCGATCGAGGTGGTCGCTGCGAACGTGACGCTGAACCTGATGCGCCGCGAGGCTGACATTGCCGTGCGCTTCGTCCGCCCCGACCAGCCGGACGTGATCGCCCAGCGGCTGGGGGAGGTCGAGCTCGGGCTCTTCGCGCATCGTGACTACATCGCCGCGCACGGCACGCCGGAGAGCTTCCCCGATCTGGCGAGGTTCCGCCTCATCGGTCCTGACCGCGACGAGATCGCGCTGCGCTACGCCGCGAAGCGTGGCGTGGCGATGACGCGCATGGGCTTCGTGTTCCGCAGCGATTCCTGGGCCGCCCAGCATGCCGCCGTGCGGGCGGGCATCGGCATCGGGCCGATGCACACCTGGATGGCGCGCGGCCACCCCGATCTCGTGCGCGTCCTGCCTGGCGAGTTCGCCGAGCGGCTCGAAGTGTGGATCTGCGCGCATGAGGACCTCCGCCGCTCACGCCGCGTCAGGGCGGTGTACGACCATGTCAGCGCCGCGCTGCGCGTCTCGCTCGCCGCCGAGTTACGGCCCTGAGGCACCCCCTTTCCGGCAGCCGGGGCGCGCGGCGCTCAGCCCGCACGGCGGCGACGCGTGGCGACCATGCAGGCCAGCCCGAGGCCGAGCAGCGCCAGCGATGCTCGCAGCGGCCCGGTATGCGACAGCCGCGCCGGACGCGTGCCTTGCGTCGCGTCGGCTGTTCGGTCAACTATTCCGCACTGAAAACAATCCGATGGAGATGGCGATGGCCGTGGTCGTATCCCCCCTTCAGTGGGCCCAGCTTCAGGACATCGACGATGTCGAGCCGCTGAACGACAGCGACAGCGCGTGCCTCGCGGAGCTCAGGGACGTGCTGAAGCGCCACGATCGCCTGGAGAGGTTCGGCGTCGCACTCCTGCATTCCCATTTCGAGATGGCCGAGGACGAGATCCTGATCGAGACGAGCGACGAGACGTCGCGCACGCTCACGCTGAGGCCGGCGAACGCAGCGGAAGCCGAGGAGCGCGGCATCGGCACGGTCTGGATGCTTCGCGACGGCGCGCCGCAGACGATGACGGCGTGCAAGCTGGTCTGCATCCCGCAGATTGGTCGCAGCCACAAGCATACGGACAAGCACGAGAAGGACAGGTAGGACAGATCCGCGCGGCGGAGGCCTCGGCGCATCCAGCCTCGGGCATGGGCGGCGCCTGCGGTCGATCGCGCGGCGCGCGGCGACGTCGGTGGTACGGCCTGGCCGATCGCGATGCACCGGATCGCGCCGGAGGCCGGTTTGTCAGTCCCGGCGCCGCCGTGCTAACGCCGCCGCCATGCCGTCCCGTCGTGCCGCCGCCCGATCGGCGGCGCCCCCCCCCAGCCGATGCTAAAGCGCATCCTGCGCCACCCGCGCACCCTTGCCCTCGGCGCCGCCCTGCTCGCCTGCCATCTCCGCCTCGTCGGCGCCACCACGCGCTGGACGGTGGAGGGGAAGGAGGGGGCGGCCGCGCTGGCGGGCCGGCCGGTGATCGGGGCCTTCTGGCATGAGCAGCTCGCCCTCGCCCACGCCATCGCCTGGAACTGGTCCGGCTCGCGCACCGACACGGGGTTCACCGTTCTCGTGTCGCAGCACCGTGACGGGCGGCTGATCGGCGATGTCGTCTCGCGCCTCGGCATCGGGGCGGCACACGGCTCATCCCGCCGCGGCGGGGTGGCGGTGTTCCGCGAGGCGCAACGCGTTCTGACGGAAGGCCGATCGGTCGCGATCACGCCCGATGGGCCGCGCGGGCCGCGGCGCATAGCGCAATCGGGCGTGGCCCGGCTCGCGCGCCTCGCCGCCGTGCCGGTGATCCCCGTCGGTGTCGCCGTATCGCGCGCACGCCGCCTCGGCTCCTGGGACCGGATGATCTTCCCCCTGCCCTTCTGCCGCGGCGCGATCGTCTATGGCACGCCACTCGGCCCCGGCGACGCGCCGACCGAGGAGGCGCTGCGCGAGGCGATCGCCGCTGCCATGACGGAGGTGGCCGAGCGTGCGGCGAACCTTGCGGGGATGCGCCGATGACGCTGGCACTCACGCTCTGGCGCGCCGGCGGTGCTCTGGCAGCCCCGCTCCTGCCGCTCTGGCTCGCGCGGCGGGCACGGCGCGGCAAGGAATTCCCCGCCCGCCTCGGCGAGCGGCGCGGCATCACGGGCCTCGACCGGCCGCGCGGCACGCTGCTCTGGCTGCATGCGGCGAGCGTCGGCGAAAGCCTCTCCGCCCTGCCGCTGATCGAGGCGCTGCGCCGCGCGCGGCCGGGCCTCTCCGTTCTCGTCACCAGCGGCACCGTCACCTCCGCCCGGCTGCTCGCCAGCCGGCTTGGCGGGACGGCGGCGGCGCCGGACACCTCGGGCGCGATGCCGGCCTCGCCATGGCTCACGCACCAGGTCGCCCCGCTCGACGTTCCGGCCTGGGCCTCACGGTTCCTTGACCACTGGCGGCCGGATGCCGCCGTGTTCGTCGAAAGCGAGATCTGGCCCGCGATGCTCGCCGCCCTTCGCGCCCGAAAGGTCCCGTCCGCCCTCGTCAACGCCAGGCTCTCGGCCCGCTCGGCTGCGCGCTGGGCATGGGCGCGCGCGGCCGCGCGCGAGGCGCTCGACACGTTCGAGGTGATCCTCGCCCAGACGGGCGCTGACGCGGACCGCCTCTCCGCGCTCACCGGGTGGCCGGTCACCTCGCCCGGCAACCTCAAGAACGCCGCTCCGCCGCTCCCGGCCGATGCGGTCGAGCTTGCGCGGCTCCAGGCGCTGCTCGGCGACCGGCCCGCGTGGGTCGCTGCCAGCACGCACCCGGGCGAGGAGGAGCGTGTGCTCGCCGCCCATGCCATCGCATGCGCCGATCGGCCCGACCTGCTGCTGATCCTCGCACCCCGCCACCCGGAGCGCGGCGAGGCGGTCGCAGCCCTCGCGGCCCGGGATGGGCACCCGGCAGCGCGCCGCGCACCCCGTCGTTCGCTGGGGCAGGACCCGTCGGGCCCCGTCTGGGTGGCGGATACGCTGGGAGAACTCGGCCTCTGGTACCGGCTTGCCCGCGGCGCCTTCCTCGGCGGCTCGCTGGTCCCGCATGGCGGGCAGAACCCGCTCGAACCGGCGAGGCTCGGCCGCCCCGTCGCCTTCGGGCCGCATACCGCCAATTTCGCCGAGGTCACCACGTCCCTGCTCGCCGCGGGAGCAGCGACACGCGTGGCGGACGAGGCAGCCCTTGCCTCCTGGGTTGAGAAGCTTATCTCGAATGGAAACTGGGCGGCGAAGGCCGGCGCAGCGGGGGCGATGGTGGCTGGTGGCGGGACGGCGGGGCGGGAGACCGCGGCGCTGGACCAGACCCTTGCCGCGCTGCTACGCCTTCTGCCCGAGGAAGGCTGCACGGCGGGGTAGAGGACATCATGCTGCGCGCACCTGGGTTCTGGCTTCCTGGCGGAGGCGGGCTCGCCCCCTTCCTGCTCACCCCCGTCTCTGCCCTCTATGCACGCGCCACGGCCCGCCGCGTCGCGCGCGCCGGCTGGACCGCCCCCGTGCCCGTCATCTGCTGCGGCAACGTCACCGCCGGCGGGGCAGGCAAGACGACCGTCGCGCTTGACCTGATCGCACGGCTGGCGGCGGCCGGCGTGGGCGCTCATGCGCTGCTGCGCGGCTATGGCGGCAGCGCGCGCGGCCCGCTCCGCGTCGATCCAGCCAGGCACGACAGCCGCGTGGTGGGTGACGAGGCACTGCTGCTCGCCGACCTCGCCCCCACCTGGGTCGGCGCCGACCGTGCCGAGACAGCCCGCCGCGCGGTGGCCGATGGGGCTGGCGCGATCGTGATGGATGACGGGCTGCAGAACCCGACGCTGGAGAAGACGCTGGCGCTGCTGGTGATCGACGGCACCTTCGGCTTCGGCAATGGCCGCGTCATTCCATCCGGGCCCTTGCGCGAGCCAGTGGCAGCCGCCGCCGCCCGCGCCCATGCCGCCGTGCTGATCGGCGATGACGAAACGGGCGCGACCCGCCTGCTGCCCGATCACCTGCCGGTGCTGCGCGCCCGGCTGGTGCCAGGCCCAGGCACGTCCTCTCTCGCCGGCAGGCCCGTGCTCGCCTTCGCCGGCATCGCCAACCCGCGCAAGTTCTTCGACACGCTGGCCGAGGCCGGCGCAATCATCGTCGGCCGCCAGACCTTCGCCGACCACTACCCCTACGACGATGCCGACATCGCGCTGATCCTGGCCGAGGCGGAGAAGCTCGCCGCGGTGCCGGTGACGACACGGAAGGACATCGTGCGCGTGCCGCCGCGCTTCCGCGACGGCATCGCGGTCGCCGGCATCGGGCTGGCGTGGGAGGATGAGGTCGCGCTCACCGCCCTCCTTGCCCCGCATCTGCCTCCCCTCCGGCCAGCCGCGCAGGCGCTGCCAGCCGGAACGTCGGATCCGACGACAGACACGGCCACCTGCACGGCATGACCGCTGCGCCGCTCGGAACGCGCCTGCGCTGGGCAGCGGAGGCGGCGATCGCTCGCGCGGTGTTCGGCCTGTTCCGCATGCTCGGCCCCGCGCGCGCGTCGAACCTCGGCGGCGCCATCGCGCGCACGATCGGCACACTCCTGCCCGTCAGCCGCGTCGCGCTGCGCAACATCGCGATCGCCTTCCCCGACCGTGACGAGGCGTTCCGCCGCGCGACGCTCACGGCCGCGTGGGACAATCTCGGCCGCGTCATCGCCGAGTATCCGCACCTCGCGTCGCTGAAGCGCACCCCGTCAGGCCCAGGCTGGGAATTCGATGGCGATGCGATGATGGCCGGCATCGCGGCCACGGGCGGGCCGGTGATCTTCGTCTCCGGCCACATCGCGAACTGGGAGCTGCTTCCCCCCGTCGTCGCTCATTTCGGCATCGCGATGAGCTCGGTCTATCGTGCGCCGTCGAACCCGCTGGTCGATGCGATCATCCTGCGCTACCGCCAGGCGGCGATCGCCCCGCTCGACGCCGCCCTGTTCCCGAAGGGAGCGGAGGGCGCGCGCGCCACCCTCGCGCATCTCAGGCGCGGCGGCGTCCTCGGCATGCTTCTCGACCAGAAGATGAACGACGGGATCGCCGCCACCCTGTTCGGCGAGCGTGCGATGACGGCGCCCGCGCTAGCGCAACTCGCCCTCCGCTACCGCTGCCCCGTCATCCCGGGGCGCGCGATGCGCGTTGGCCCCGCGCGCTATCGTTTCGCGGCCGAGGCGCCGCTTGCCCTGCCCGACAGCGGCGACAAGGCAGCCGATGTCGCGGCGCTGACCCAGGCCGTGAACGACACGCTCTCACGCTGGATCACCGACCGGCCGGCGGAGTGGCTGTGGTTCCACCGCCGCTTCGACAAGGCGCTGTACCGCCAGGATTAGGCAGCCCGCACGCGGCCGACGAAGGCATCCAGGCGCGTGGCGAGTGCGTTGGCGGTGGCGGAAAGCGCCTGCGCGCTTTCGCGCGTGCGCGCCGCCACGGCAGCGTTCTCGGCGGTCGCGGCCGACACGCCCGCGATCGCGCCCGTGCTGTCCTCGGTGCCGCGCGCGGCGGCGTGCACCGCGCGGCCGATCTCGGCGATCGCGGTCGACTGCTCCGTCATCGCCGCGGCGATGGCGCTCGCGATGCCGTCGATCCGCCGCACCACGGCCACCACCTCGGCCACCACATCGCCGGTCTCGGCGGTGGCGGCCTGCATCGCGCCGATCTCGCGCGCGATCTCCTCCGTCGCCTTTGCCGTCTGCGCGGCAAGACCCTTCACCTCGTTGGCGACGACGGCGAAGCCCTTGCCCGCCTCGCCCGCCCGCGCCGCCTCGATCGTGGCGTTGAGGGCAAGGAGGTTCGTCTGCCCCGCCACGCCGCCGATCATGTCCGCAACCGTGCCGATCCGCCGCGCCGCCTCGGCGAGGGTAGCGACCGTCTGCTCCACCGCACCAGCCCGCTTGGCGGCATCGCCCGACACGGCAGCCGCCTCGCCGATCTGCCGCGAGATCTCGGCGACCGAGGCCGTCATCTCCTCGACGGCCGCCGAGGCGCTCTGCACCGCCATGGCCGAGCGGGACGCGGCATCGGCCGCGGCGGCAGCCTCCGCATCGGTGCGTGCGGCCGATCGCGCCAGGCGCTCGGCCGTCTCGTTGATCGCCGTTGCGGTGCTCGCGACCTCGGCCGTCACGCCGCCCATGCCGGCCTCGAACTCATCGGCGAGCGCGCGCGTGGCCGCGCGCTTCTCCTGGTCGGCCCGGGCGGCTTCCGCCTCGCGCGCGGCCGTCAACCCCGCGACCGCCTTTGCCCCCTCCGCCGCATCGCGCACCGCACGCTCGGCGGCGGGAAGGGCTGCCTCGACCCGGTGCGTCAGCCACACGAGCGCGCCAGCCTCAACCACGACGATCACCGCGTGCACGATGACGCGGCCAAGATCGGCCCCCTCGGGAAAGACGAGCGCCGCGAGGAGGACGTTCAGCGAGAGGTGGTGCACCGCGATCACGCCGGCGCCGAGCACGATGCAACGCCAATCGGCATAGACGGCCAGGACCGCGAGCACGGCGAAGAACGCCATGTGCATGTCGATCTGCCAGGGATGGCCGGCAAGTTCCGACACCATCAATGACGGCATGGCAACGGCTGCGACCGTCACGGTCGCGCGCGTCGCAGGGCCGGCCGGGTCACGCCACACGGCCATCGTCGCCGCTGTGGCGAAACCCGCGGCGATGGCAAGGGGGAACAGCACCGGCATGCCGACGACACCCGCGATCAGGCCGACCAGAGGTACGTTCAGCCAGATGATGGTGAGCAGGATCCTGCTCGCCATGGCGCGGAGCAGCCCCAGGGCATCGTCAGCGGGAACGTCGGATGAAGAACCCATCATCACGGTCATCCTCTGGCAGGGAAAAACAGGACGGCACAGCCCAGGAGCGCATCGGCGCGCAGGACGAGCCACGCACCCGAAGCGGCAAGCCTGGCGGCAAGCGCAGGATCGTCGCCGCGCACGAGCACGGACCCGAACGGCCCTTCGATGACAGGCAGGCCGCCCGCGGCGACGGCGTGCAGCGGGGCGGCGCCATCGGTGAAGAACGCGAGCAAGGGCGCGCCGGGAACGGGCCGCAGCGCGATAGCGGCGGACGCAAGCAGCGAGACGGCGACCAGCGCCGCAGGAAGCGCAACGGTTCGGAGGTCGATCATCTGCGGAGGCTACCGACGACGGGTTAACCGCTCGCTTCCACCGTCACCGCGCGACGCGCGGAAGACCCCCGCGCGTGGTCGGGCGCGCCTCAGCCGTCGCCGAACCCCTTGCCCGCAACGCGATACTCGGGCCGTGGCGGGCTGAAGATGTCGAGCACCTTCGCGCCCTCCGGCCCCGCGCGCATCGTGTGCGGCACCCCGCCCGGCGTGCGCCAGAAATCGCCCTTCGTCACCGCGATTTCCTCGCCGCCCTGGATGCGGATCGCGGAGCCTTCGAGCAGGACGCCCCACTGCTCCTCCGGGTGGTGGTGCACCTTCCCCTCGGTGTTCGGCGCGATGGTCACGACCGAGAGCATCGCCTGTTCGCCGGCGAAGATGCGCGTCGTCACGCCGGGGGCGAGCTCGCGGAACAGTCCGTCGGCCTCGTTGGCGAGCTTATGGAATTCCTTGGCCTGGCTCACGTTCCGCTCCCTTGCATGGTCATCCCCCGGCTCATGACTCCGGCATCGGCGGCAGCGCCGTCTGCGGGTCGACCGGCGTGCCGAGCCAGCCGATCTCGAAGTGAAGATGCGGCCCCGTCACCCGCCCCGTCGCGCCGATCGCCGCGATCGTCTCTCCCCGCGCCACGCGCTGGCCGACGCGGACGTCGATCCGCGACAGGTGGAGGTAGGAGGAGGACACGCCGTGGCCGTGATCGAGGATGACCGTTCCGCCCTGGAAATAGAGATCCGCCTCCGCCAGCCGCACGATGCCCGGTGCCGCGGCAGCGACCGGCGTGCCTGTGGGGCGGGCGACATCGACGCCGAGATGCGGTGCGCGCGGCTCACCGTTCAGGATGCGGCGTGAGCCGAACACGCCCGAGATCCGCCCCGTCGCCGGCCACATGAAACCCGTGGCGAAGAGCGGCTCGGGCGTGTCGTGCCGGCGTGCGGCGCGCACCGCCTCGCGCTCGCGGCCGATGCGCTCGAGCGTCTCCGGCGGCGGTGTCACCATCGCTGGCGGAAGGCCGGTGATCGGCTGTTCGAGCCAAGCGCGCTTCTCGACCGAAAGCTTCCGCGCCTCCGCCTTGCCGCCCGGCGGGGTGATCGACAGCACGCTGTCGGGCTTCGCATCGCGGCCGAAGCCGAACGCGAACTCGCCGCCACGTCCGACGCGCACCGCCGTTCCGTCAAGCGCGAGGCGCGTGCCAGGCTCGGCGCGGCCCGAGACGAACCCGCCCTGCGCGACCGGGCCTGTCCAGGAGAGCGCACGTGCCTCGCGCGCCGCGACGAGGCAGAGCGCGCAGCCGAGCACGCCACGGCGGGAGAGAAGCGTCACAGCAGGCTCCCTTGCGTCGGTTTCGGTGCCGGCTTGCGGGCAGCTCCCTCGGCGGCCACGCGTACCGTTCCATCGGCGAAACGCAAGCCGAGGCGCGCACCGGGCGTGACGGAGGATGCTGCCGTGACGGCCGTGCCATCGGCATCGGTGACGAGCGCGAAGCCGCGCGACAGCACCGCCGCGTACGAGGCCCCCTCGAGCCGTGCCGAGAGCGCATCGAGCCGCGTGCGGCCTTGCGCGAGTGCCGCGCGCAGTGGCTGGTCGGACAGGCGCACGCGCGCGAGGGATGTGTGCCGGCGCTGCGCCAGTGCGGCGAGGGCGGCAGGCAGGCGCTGGGCGAGCAGCGACAGCGCATTCCGCCGCGCCGCCACCCCTTCGCGCGGATGCGGCAGGCGGCCGCTGAGCGTCGAGAGGGCAAGTCGCCGCCGCTGCACGAAGCCGGGCAGCGCGGCGGCGAGGCGGAAGCCGCGGTCATCGAGCCGCTGCCGCGCGGTGGCGAGGAGCGAGGGCAGGTCGGGGATCGCGCGTGCGGCGCGTTCGAGGCGGAGCCGCCGATCGTTCATCGCGCGCGCAAGCCCGCCCGTCAGCCGCGCGTCGAGGCCCTTGATCTCGCGCAGCATGTCGAGCCGCACGGGAACGGCGAGTTCCGCCGCAGCCGTCGGCGTCGGTGCGCGAAGGTCGGCGGCAAGATCGATCAGCGTCGTGTCGGTCTCGTGCCCGACAGCGCTGATCAGCGGAATGGCGGAGGCCGCCGCCGCACGCACCACCGCCTCCTCGTTGAAGGCCATCAGGTCCTCGAGCGAGCCGCCGCCGCGCGCGACGATGATCACGTCAGGCCGCGGCACGGGCCCGCCTGGCGCGATCGCGTTGAACCCCGCGATCGCCGCCGCCACCTGCTCCGCAGCGCCCTGGCCCTGAACCGCCACGGGCCACACCAGAACGTGGCGCGGGAAGCGTTCGGCGAGGCGATGCAGGATGTCGCGGATCACCGCACCGCGCGGCGACGTGACGACGCCGATGACGGCAGGCAGGCGCGGGATCGCGCGCTTGCGCTCGACCGCGAACAGCCCCTCGGCGGCAAGGCGCTGCTTCAGCATCTCGATGCGCGCGAGCAGCGCACCGGCGCCGGCATATTCCAGCCGGTCGATCTGCAGCTGGTACGACGACCGGTCTGCGTAGGTGGTGAGCTTGCCTGTGGCGATGACCTCGACGCCGTTCTCGGGGTCGAGGCCGAGACGCGGCACGGCAGATTTCCAGATCACGGCGGCGAGCTTGGCGTTCTCGTCCTTCAGCGACAGATAGATGTGGCCGGAGGGGTAGCGCTTGCACTCGGTGATCTCGCCGCGCACGCGCACGCGGCCGAACCTGTCCTCCAGCGCGCGCTTGATCGCGCCCGCGATCTCGCCGACCGAGAATTCGGGGATGTTCGGGCGCTCGGCGGGCGCTGGGGGTGCCGTCTCTTGCATGCGCGCCGATCCTATGCGATCCGCCCGCAGAGGTTAAGCGAGGGATGGTGCGGCATGCGTGTTCTGCTGGTCGGCGGCGGTGGGCGGGAACACGCGCTGGCGGAGGCGATCGCCACCTCGCCGGCACTGTCCATGCTCTGGTGCGCGCCAGGCAATGCAGGCATCGCCGACATCGCGGCCACCGTGCCGATCGCAGCCGATGACGTCACGGGCCTCGTCGCCTTCGCGCGCGAACATGCGGTCGACCTCGTGGTGGTGGGGCCGGAGGCGCCGCTGGTCGCAGGGCTGGCCGATGCCTGCACGGCCGCCGGCATTGCCTGCTTCGGACCTTCGGCAGCGGCAGCACAGCTCGAGGGCAGCAAGGCCTTCACCAAGACGATCTGCGCCGAGGCCGACGTGCCGACGGCCGCCGCCGCCACGTTCGATGACGCAGCCTCGGCCCTCGCCCATGTGCGCGCGGTGGGTGCGCCGATCGTGGTGAAGGCCGATGGGCTCGCCGCCGGCAAGGGCGTCGTGGTCGCGGCGACCCTGTCGGAGGCGGAAGCCGCGATCGTTGCGATGATGACCGATCGCGCGCACGGCACGGCCGGTGCGCGCGTGGTGATCGAGGAGTGCCTGGTCGGCGAGGAGGTGAGCTTCTTCGCACTGTGTGACGGCGAGCGCGCGATCCCCTTCGGCGCGGCGCAGGACCACAAGCGCGTGGGCGAGGGCGATACGGGGCCGAATACCGGCGGCATGGGCGCGTACTCGCCGCCCGCGATGTTCACGCCGGCGCTGGAGGACGAGGTGATGTCCCGCATCGTCCGCCCCACCCTTGCCGCGATGGCCGCACGCGGCACGCCGTTCCGCGGCGTTCTCTTCTGCGGGCTGATGCTGACCGCCGATGGCCCGAAGCTGATCGAATTCAACGTGAGGTTCGGCGACCCCGAATGCCAGGCGCTGATGCTGCGGGCGGAGGGTGATGTGCTGGCGGCACTCGATGCGTGCGCGCAGGGTCGTCTCGACACCGCATCGGTCCAGATGCGGGCGGAGGCATCGGTCGTCATCGTCATGGCAGCGCGCGGCTATCCGGGCGCGTATGCGAAGGGCAGCGTGATCGGCGGGCTGGACGATGCCGCCGCGATGCCTGGCGCGCGCGTTTTCCATGCGGGAACGAAACGTGTCGATGACAGCATCGTCGCCGATGGCGGCCGCGTGCTCGGCATCGCCGCGCGGGGTGCGACGGTGGCCGAGGCGCGCGCGGCGGCCTACGCGGCGGTTGATCGCGTGGCGTGGCCGGAGGGGTTCTGCCGCCGCGACATCGCCGCGCGGGCGTGAGCCTCAGCCGCGGCGGCGCATGAGGCCGAGCAGGACGAGGCCCGTCGCGAGGAGGCCGAGCGGCGCGGGTGCGGGAACGGCGGTTGCCGCCTCGATGTCGAACCGCCCTGTCAGCGTATACTGATCGCCGTTGCCGCTGGCCGCGAAGCCGAACGCGAGCGTCTGGAAGGTGCAGGTGACGCATGTCCCGTCGCCGGACGCAGGCGTGAGCGGGGTGGTGCCCGCGCCGTTGAGCGAGGCGCCGATCGAGGCAACGCCGACGCCATCGACCGCGCCGGCAATCAGCCCCGCTGGAAGGCCGAACTGCGATTGGGCGCCCATCGAGGTGCCGTCACCCGTCGCATCAGCCAGCGTCGCGGTGCCCGTCAGGCCATAGGTGAAGGCGTTCGCACCGAGGGCGAGCGGCCCGCCGAAGGTGACGAGAAACGTGGTCGCCGCACCGGCGTCGGTGATCCCAAGTGCCGCCTCGATGAATGGGTTGGGGCTGAATGCGAGGCTCGCCAGGCTGATGCCATCCACGTCGGCCGGGATCACCGAGCCGTCGCCGAGCCTGACGGAGCCATCGCCGAGCAGGGCGATCGGCGTCACTGCGCGCACCGATCCGTCGCCGAGGGTACGGAAGGACGCTCCCGGCACAGGGGTGACGGAACCGTCGCAGGCCACCAGCACCGATCCGTCGCAGGCGATCAGCACCGAGCCGTCGCCCATGAACTGGATGGCGCGGGAGAGGGAGCCGATGCTGTAGCTCATCGTCAGCAGCGGCGCTGCCTGCACGGCAGGCGCGATCGCGATGGCGCCGAGCGCGGCCAGTCCCACACGTGTTGCGAGCTTCATGACGTCCCCCCACCTGCGGCGCGTTCGATGCAGCCCGCCCCGCTTGCAATCATTTCGTTAGGTATTCGTTCTGTCAATCGACCTGCGGTGGCAGATGGGGAAGGGTGTTAGAGATTCTTCTCGAAGAACACGCGGGGATATGCATCGGCGCCATGCGGTGGCGGAGCGCGGTGGGTCTCGACATAGCCAGCGCTCGCGTAGAGCTGCAGCAGATGGCCGAACATCGCCGCCGTGTGCAGCCGCAGCGTGGCGACGCCTGCCGCCCGGGCGATGGTCTCGGCATCGGCCAGCAGCGCGCGGCCAATACCGCGCTTCTGGTGCGCGTGCGCAACAGCAAGCTGGTCGACCTCGAGCCACCCATCGTCGTGCTTGAGCGTCATCAACCCGAGGATCGCATCGCCCTCGACGGCCACGCGCACATCACCGCGCGCGATGGCGCCGGCAAGCCGTGCGAAGGCCTCAGGCGTGATCTCGCGGCCGAGTGCGCGGGCGTAGGGCGTGAACGCCTCGCGCAGCACGGCCGAGGCGGCTTGTTCCTCGGCCGGCAGCGCCGTGCGGATGACGGCCGGCACGCTCACACGTCCAGGTTCGCCACCTTCAGCGCGTTCTCCACGATGAACTCGCGCCGCGGCTCCACCACGTCGCCCATCAGCGTCGCGAAGATCTCGCCCGCCTCCTCGGCAGCACCAACGCGCACCTGCAGCAGCGAGCGATGCGCGGGGTCGAGCGTCGTGTCCCAGAGCTGCTCCGGGTTCATCTCGCCCAGGCCCTTGAAGCGCTGGATGGTCAGCCCCTTGCGGCCCTGGTCGATCACCGTCTCGGTCAACGCCACGGGGCCTGACACCGCTCGCACGGCCTCGCCGACACGCCACGTCGCGGGCTTCGTCCAGTTCGCGGCGAGCTCGGTCGCCTGATCGTCGAGGCGGCGCGCCTCGGTGCTGTTCAGCAGCGCCTCGTCGAGCACGTAGCGCTCGGTCACACCCCGCAGCGTGCGGGCGAAGATCACCCGGCCGCCCTCGGCAACGCCGGTCCAGCCACGGTCGGTCGGGCGCGCCTCGGCGTCGAGGCGCCGGGCGACCAGGCCGGCAAGCTCACCCGCACGGCCCATGTCGAGCAGCAGGTCGCGCGAGAGGGCGCCTGCGATCGCCGCCTGTTCCAGCACCGCAACGGGGGCGGCAGCGGTCATGCGCTGGAGCAGCGCGCGCTGGCCACGCGCGCGATCGACGGCGATGCGCAACGGGCCTGACGTCAACGTCGCGCCACCCTCGGGCGCGAGCGAGGCGTTCTCGAGAGCGCGGTCGAGGAGGAACCCTTCCAGCGACCGCTCGTCCTTCAAATACCGGTCCTCGCTGCCGCGCTTGGCGCGGAACAGTGGCGGCTGGGCGATGTAGAGGTGCCCGCGCTCGATCACCTCCGGCATCTGGCGGAAGAAGAAGGTGAGCAGCAGCGTGCGGATGTGCGAGCCGTCGACATCGGCGTCGGTCATGATGACGATGCGGTGGTAGCGGAGCTTGGCGAGGTCGAACCCGCCCTCGGAAGGATCGCCGCGGCCGATGCCGGTGCCGAGCGCGGTGACGAGCGTGCCGATCTCGGCGGAGCCGAGCATCTTGTCGAACCGCGCACGCTCGACATTCAGGATCTTGCCCTTGAGCGGCAGGATCGCCTGGTTGGCGCGGTTCCTTCCCTGCTTGGCAGAGCCGCCGGCGCTGTCGCCCTCGACGATGAACAGCTCGCTCTTCGCAGGGTCACGCTCCTGGCAGTCGGCGAGCTTGCCGGGGAGCGACGAGATATCGAGCACGCCCTTGCGGCGCGTCAGGTCACGGGCCTTGCGGGCCGCTTCGCGCGCGAGGGCGGCTTCCGCCATCTTGCCGAGGATGCGCTTTGTCTCGGCCGGATGCGTCTCGAACCAGTGCGACAGCGCATCGGAGACGAGCGCCTGCACCACCGGCTGCACCTCTGACGAGACCAGCTTGTCCTTGGTCTGCGAGGAGAATTTCGGATCCGGAACCTTCACCGACAGCACGGCCGTGAGGCCTTCGCGCATGTCGTCCGCGGTGATCTCGATCTTGTCCTTCTTCGACAGCACCTCGTTCGCCACGCGGTTGACGGTGCGCGTCAGCCCCGCGCGGAAGCCCGCGAGATGCGTGCCGCCGTCGCGCTGGGGGATGTTGTTGGTGAAGCACAGCATCGTCTCGTGGTAGCTGTCGTTCCACGAGAGGGCGAGCTCCACCGTGATGCCGTCACGCTCCGCCTTGCTGCCGATGGGCGGGGAGAACAGCGCGGTCTTTCCGCGATCGAGCCATTGCTGGAATGCAACCAGACCGCCGTCGTAGCGGAGCTCGTGCGTCACGGGTGGCACGTGGCGCGCATCGGTCAGCACGATCGCCACGCCTGAATTGAGGAAGGCAAGCTCGCGCAGCCGGCGCTCGAGCACCGCGGCGTCGTATTCGGTTTTCGTGAACACCGAGGGCGACGGCAGGAACGTCACCTGCGTGCCGGTGCGCGTGGCGGGCTCCGCCCTGCCGACGACGGTCAGCGGGCCGGCAGGCGCGCCACCATTGATGAACCGCATCATGTGCTCGGCCCCGTTGCGCCAGACGCGCACCTCGAGCCAATCCGACAGGGCGTTGACGACTGACACGCCCACACCGTGCAGCCCGCCCGACACCTTGTAGCTGTTCTGGTTGAACTTGCCGCCAGCATGCAGCTTGGTCATCACCACCTCGACCGCGCTCACCCCCTCCTCGGGGTGAAGGTCGGTCGGGATGCCGCGGCCATCATCGGCCACGGTGACGGAGCCGTCGCCGTTCAGCATCACCGTCACGCGGCTGGCGTGGCCGGCGAGCGCCTCGTCGACCGCGTTGTCGACGACCTCGAACACCATGTGGTGCAGGCCGGAGCCGTCATCGGTGTCGCCGATATACATGCCCGGTCGCTTGCGGACGGCATCGAGGCCCCGGAGAACGCCGATCGAGGCGGCGTCATAGGCATCCCCGGCAGCTTCCTGAAGGGTCCGCGCAGGGTCGGTCATGTGCTTGATAGTCCTTGGTTTTCCGCAGAATCGACGTGACCGGTGATTATACCCCGGATAAGGGCCCTTGGGCAGCGCCGAAAGCATCGCCCACCGCCCCGCCCGGCCGCACCGAAAGCCAGAGCGTCGACGGCGCGAGGGAGGCGAACACGCCCCGATCCGTCCCTGTCAGGAACACCTGGGCGGAGAGGCCGGGAAGTGCGGCAAACAGCGCCTCGCGGCGGGTGGCATCGAGGTGGGCCGCCACCTCGTCGAGCAGCAGGATCGGCGCCGCCCCGCGCGCGGCGGCGATCAGCGCCGCATGCGCGAGCACGATGCCGACCAGCAGCGCCTTCTGCTCGCCGGTGGAGCACAGCGCCGCGGCGAGCCCCTTGGGCGCGTGGGTGAGCAGCAGGTCGGCCCTGTGCGGGCCCTGCCGCGCCCCGCCCGCGGCGGCATCGATGCCGCGCCCGGCGGCCAGCGCCGCGCGGAACCCTTCCTCAGCCGCCAGGGCGGGGCCTTCGGCCAGCGCTGCGTCGAGCGTGCAGTCGACGCCCGCGACGGCGGCTGGGAACGCGCCCGCGATGCCATCGGCCAGTGCCGCGTTGAGCCGAGCCACCAGCATCCGCCGCGCGGCGGCGACGGCGACGCCATGCCGCGCCATCGCATCCTCGAGCGCGGCGAGCCAGGCCTGGTCGACCCGCCCGCCGGCCCTGCCCTCGGCGAGCAGGCGGTTGCGCTCGGCCATCGCCGTGTCGTAGGCGGCCACCTCGCGCGCATGCGCCGGCTCGAGCGCCCAGACGAGGCGGTCGAGGAAGCGGCGCCGGGCCCCCGCCCCCTCCTGGAACAGCCGGTCCATCTGCGGGGTGAGCCAGACCGCGGCCACGCGTGCGGCGATCTCGGCCTGGGTGCGCGGTGGAGCCCCGTCGAGGCGGAAGCTGCGGCGCGTCGCGCCCGCTTCCTCGATGCCCGTGCCGAGGACAAGCGGCCCCAGCGGCGTGACGAACCGCCCCGCGACGGCCCATGGCGCGCCGGCGGCGTCGCCGGGGCCGCGGTGGCCAAGCTCGCCGATGCGCGCCGCTCTGAGGCCGCGGCCAGGCACGAGGAGGCTGATCGCCTCCAGGAGGTTGGTCTTGCCCGCGCCGTTCTCCCCGGTGAGCACGACGACGGGTGCCGCCGTGGCGAGGTCGAGGCTCTGGTAGGAGCGGAAGCGCGTGAGGGTGAGCCGCGTCAGCGCCAGCGGCGGAAGGGGCGTCATGTCGGCAGCACCGTTCCGACCTCCGGCCTGGGAGAGGCGCGCGCGCGGGAGCGTTCGAGACGTCGCTGCCGTGAGTCGGATGCCAAGGGTTTCGAGAACCGGCGCGCAGCGGGCTCAAGGCCCGTGAGCACCGGAAGCGCAGAAACCCGCCGGCCCAAAAACCAGAGTGGGGCGGCCACGGCAGTAGGATTCGCGGAGGCTCCCTCAGACGCGCATGGGCATCAGGACATACACCGCGCGCGGGTCGCCCTCGGCGCGGATCAGCGTCGGCGCCGCACCGTCGTGGAACTTGAACTCCACGCGCACGCTGTCGGCCATCTGGTCGGTGATGTCGCGGAGATAGCGGGCCTGGAAGCCGATCTCCATCGGGCCGCTGTCGTATTCCAGCTTGTCGGCGTCGATCTGCTCCTCGGCCGTTCCCTGCTCGGGGCTGGCGGCGGAGAGGGTGAGGCCCTGCTTGGCGATGGCCATCTTGACCGGGCGCGAACGCTCGGAGCTGATCGCCGCCACGCGGTCGACCGCTTCGGCGAAATCCTTCTTGGCGATGCGGAGAAGCTTGTCGTTGTCCTTGGGGATCACGCGGTCATAGTCGGGGAAGGTGCCGTCGATCAGCTTGGAGGTCAGCGTCACGGTGCCGAACTGGAAGCGGATCTTGGTGTCGGACAAGGCGATCTCGACCAGGTCCTGGCCCGGCACGTCATCGAGCAGCTTGCGGAGCTCGAGCACCGCCTTGCGCGGCACGATCACGCCCGGCATGCCGGCGGCACCGTCGGGCAGGTCCTCCTCGACCCGCGCGAGGCGGTGCCCATCGGTCGCGACGGCCCGCAGCACTGGCGCGCCCTCGCTCTCGGCGACGTGGAGATAGATGCCGTTGAGGTAGTAGCGCGTCTCCTCGGTGCTGATGGCAAAGCGCGTGCGGTCGACCAGGTCGCGCAGCACGCCGGCCTTGAGCTGGAACCGATGCGGCAGCGTGCCTTCCTGCAACGCGGGGAAATCCTCCACCGGCAGGCAGACGAGGGAGGTGGCGTAGCGGCCGGCGCGAAGGGCCAGCTGCGCATCGCCGCCCGGATGGTCGAGCTCGATCACCGCGCCTTCGGGCAGCTTGCGCACGATCTCGTAGAGCGTGGCCGCCGGCGCGGTCGTCGCGCCGTTGCGCACCACCTCTGCCGCCACCTGCTCGAGGGCGGCGATCTCCATGTCGGTCGCAGCGAGGCTGAGTGCGCCTTCCTTGGCGCGGATCAGCACGTTGGCGAGGATCGGGATGGTGTTCCGCCGTTCGACCACGTTCTGGACGTGCGACAGCGCCTTCATGAGGGCGGAGCGTTCAACCTTGATCTTCATGGATGACCCCAGGGACCCGATCGCAGCGTCAGGACAGGCACGGAAACCCCGAGCGGGAACCCGACTCGGGGCACGGACTATAGCAACCGCAACCCTGGGGGTTAAGGCAAGCTGTGTGTTTCGGGCCTAGAGATAACGGCCGCGCTCCATGATCTCGCGCTGATAGTCCCGATAGGTCATGCCCAACTCCTCCGCCCGCGCAAGCCGGCGCAGCGCGATCTCGCGCGGCGGGGTCTTCCAGGCCTTCCTGTGCGCCCGCGTCCAGCACCAGAGGCGCCAGGAGGCGTTCGGATCCGGCTCCTCCAGCGGAGGGCCGCCATTGTGGCCGAGGCGAGGGACGGGTGGCGTTGTCATCGCATGGCTACTATGATGGACGTATGGACACCATACAAGATGCAACCCTGGCGTTGGATCCCCTCGCCGCGCGGCTGAAGGCAGAGCGCGAGGCACGCGCCTGGTCGATCGCCGTTCTGGCGGAGCGCTCGGGCGTCTCGCGGGCGATGATCAGCAAGGTCGAGCGCGGCGAGGCGAGCCCGACGGCAGCCCTGCTCGGCCGGCTCTCCGGCGCATTCGGTCTGACGGTCTCGACCCTGCTTGCCCGCGCCGAGGGGGCAGGTGCGGGGGTGGCGCGGGCGGGCGCGCAGCCGCTCTGGCGCGACCCGGAGACGGGGCTGAAGCGACGCACCCTCACCCCAGCCGGCGCCGACCCGGAGCTCGTGCTCGCCGCCCTGCCGCCTGGGGCGCGCATCGCCTATCCGGCAGCGTCGTACGCGCTGCTGCGCGGACAGTGCATCTGGCTGTTCGAGGGTGCGCTGCTGTTCCACGAAGGCAACGTCGTGCACAGCCTCGCGGTGGGTGACTGCCTTGCCCTCGGCGCGCCGGCCGATTGCGCGTTCGAGAATCCCTCCGCTACCGAAACGGCGCGCTACGTCATCGCGCTGGCGCGGCGCTGAAGCTCCGCTGGCAGGTCACGCTCCCACGGTGGCGTGCCGGCGAAGGCATGCGCGAGCAGCGCTGTCGCCGCGCGCACGCGTGGTGACGGTGCACCGCCCGGGCGGACGGCCCAGACGGCACGCCCATCATCGAGCGTAAGCGCGGGCAGCACGGGAACGAGGGCACCGCTGCGGAGATGCTCCGCGCAGTTCCAGAGCGCCTGGTGGGTGATGCCGAGGCCGGCGAGGGCAGCGTCACGCAGCGCCTCGCCATTGTCGATCACGAGGCGCCCCTCTGGTCGCCCCGCTGGCTTCAGCACGACATGTTCCGCAGCCGTCGCGAACCGCCATTCCGCCTGCCCGGGCAGCACCAGGAGATCATGCCCCGCAAGTGCAGCGAGCGAGGCGGGAAGGCCACGCCGCGCGACATAGGCGGGTGAGGCAACGAGCACCGTGCGGCTGTCGGCCAGCCGTCGCGCCACGAGGCCGGGTTCGATCGCGGCAGCGACACGCACGGCGAGATCGATCCCTTCCGCCACCAGATCGACCATCGTGTCGCTGAGCCTGAGCGCGACGGACAGTTCCGGATTCGCATCCATCAGCCGTGGCAGGAGCGGCACGAGATGTTGCCGCCCGAAGCTTGCCGAGGCGGCGATCACGATGCGCCCCCTGACGCCGCGCGGGCCGGGAGCGAGTGCCGTCGCTGCCTGTTCGAGTGCGATCACCACTGCCTCGGCATGCGGCAGCAGCCGTGCGCCGTCATCGGTCAGCGCGAGGCTGCGCGTGGTGCGGTGGATGAGGCGCGCACCGGCGGCGCGTTCAAGGCGCGCGAGCCGCTTGCTCGCCACCGCCGGCGCGAGCCCGAGATCAGCGGCGGCGGCGGTGACCGAGAGCCTGGCGGCGATGCGCAGGAACAGCACGAGATCCTCTGGCAGCATCGCGCAGTCATGCCATTGCTTCCGTGGCGGCGAAACTGCCATGCCGACACGGCCGCTTATCGCGTGCATGGTGCCACCCACGTGTAGCCGGCGCGCATGGTGCGCCGACAAGGAAGGATGATGATGAAGGCGATGGTGATTGACCGCTTCGGCGGGCCCGAGGTGTTCCAGGCAGCCACCCTGCCCGACCCCGTGGCGGGGCCGGGCGAGGTGCTCGTTGCGATCGCTGCGGCGAGCGTCAACCCGGTCGACTGGAAGCTGCGAACGCATGGCCCAGCGATCGCCCCAGCGCTGCCCGCCGTGCTCGGCACCGATTTCGCGGGCCATGTCGTTGCACTCGGAGATGGCGTGTCAGGCTTCGCGGTGGGCGATGCCGTCTATGGCTGTGCCGGCGGCGTGCGCGGCATGCCCGGTGCCTATGCCGGCATGATCGCGGCCGATGCGCTACTGATCGCGCATGCGCCGAAGGGGCTTTCGATGCGCGAGGCCGCGGCGCTGCCGCTCGTGACGATCACCGCCTGGGAAGGGCTGCATGACCGCGCGCGGATCGGCGCTGGAGACACGGTGCTGATCCATGGCGGCACCGGTGGCGTCGGGCACATTGCGCTGCAGGTCGCGGCGGCAGCGGGCGCGCGCGTGTTCGCCACCGTCTCCAGCGCCGAGAAGGCGACGCTTGCCCGCACGCTGGGTGCTGCCGAGACGATCGACTACCGCAACGAGATGCCGGAGGCCTATGTCGCGCGGCTCACGGGCGGGCGCGGCTTCGATGTGGTGTTCGATGCGACGGGCGGGAAGGACATCGCGACGAGCTTTGCCGCCGTGCGCACGAGCGGCCAGGTGGTGACCATTGTCTCGCAGTACACCGCCGACCTCGCGCCGATGCACGGCAAGGGGTTAAGCCTGCATGTGGTGTTCATGCTGCTACCGATGTTGACCGGCCTTGGCCGCGACCGCCACGGCGCGATCCTCACCGAGGCGGCCCGGCTGGTCGAGGCCGGCAAGCTCCGCCCCCTCCTCGACCCCCACCGCTTCCCGCTGGAGGACGTCGCCGCCGCCCACGCCCATCTCGAAAGCGGCAAGGCCATCGGAAAAGTCGTCCTCGAGGTCGCCTAACCCTTCAGCGCGGAACCGGCCCGTCGAGAGACGGCCTGAGAATTCGCTGCTGTGAGTCGGATGGCGCAGGTTCCAGAGAACCGGCGCGCAGCGGCCTTTATGGCCGTGAGCACCGGAAGCGCAGGGAACCAAAGCCAGACGGCCGCAGCAGTAGAATTCGCGGGCCGTCTCTCAGCTTTCGAGCATGCGGCGGAGGAGTTCAACATCCTCGGCGAAGGCGCTGTCGCGCTGCATGAGGTCGGCGATGCGCGAGCAGGCGTGCATCACCGTGGTGTGGTCGCGGTTGCCGAACTTCCGGCCGATCTCCGGCAGCGAGCGCGAGGTGAGCTGCTTGGCGAGATACATCGCCACCTGGCGTGGCCGTGCCACGGCGCGTGCGCGGCGGGCCGAGGACATGTCGGTGAGCCGGATGTTGTAGTGCTCGGCCACGCGCTTCTGGATCTCCTCGATCGTGACGCGGCGATCCTGTGCGCGGAGAACGTCGTGCAGCACCTCCTGGGTGCTCTCGAGCGTGATCGGGCGGCCGACCAGCTGGCCATGCGCGACGACGCGGTTCAGCGCGCCCTCGAGTTCGCGGACGTTCGTCGTGATCTTGTGGGCGAGGAACTCCATCACCTTCTGCGGCACCAGCATGCCGGCGAGTGCTGCCTTGGCCTGCAGGATGCCGATGCGGAGCTCGAAGGTGGTGGCGTGGATGTCGGCCACCATGCCGCAGCCGAGCCGCGTGCGCAGCCGCGCGTCGAGCTCGGAGAGGTCGGATGGGCTCTTGTCGGCGGAGACGACGATCTGCTTCCCGGCATCGACCAGCGCATTGAAGGTGTGGAAGAACTCCTCCTGCGTGTTGTCCTTGCCGATGAGGAACTGCAGGTCGTCGACCATCAGCACGTCGACGGAGCGAAGCTGCTCCTTGAACTCGACGGTGTTCTGGCTGCGGATCGCCGAGATGAAGCGGTACATGAACTTCTCGGCCGACATGTAGGCGACGACGCGCTCGGGCATGCGCTCGCGGATCGCCCAGGCGATGGCGTGCATCAGGTGCGTCTTGCCGAGGCCGACGCCGCCATAGAGGAACAGCGGGTTGAACCCTGGCTGGGCGCGGTCGTTCTCGGCCACGCGGCGGGCGCAGGCATAGGCGAACTCGTTCGGCTTGCCGACGACGAAGGTCGCGAAGGTGAAGCGAGGATCGACGGTGCCGGCGAACTCGGCCCGCGCGGCATCCGCGCGCGGGTCGGAGCGGCCATTGTTCGGCGCTGCATGGCCATTGGCGCCGCGCCCGGCCCCGGGGCGGGTCGGCGGCAGCGGGGCCGAGACGATCGTCTCCGGCGGCGGCCTGCCATGCGATACGGGGCTCACCTCTTCGGCCAGGCCATCCACGGCCGCAGCACCGATGCGGAGCGTCACGCGGCGGATGCGCGGGTTCTCGGCGCCCCAGAGGCTCTTGAGCCGTTCGCCGTAGTGGCTTCTGACCCAATCGCGCAGGAAGCGCGTCGGCAGGACGATGGTGACCTCGTCCTCCTCGGCTTCGGCGAGCGTCATCTGCTTGAGCCAGGTGCGGTACTCGACCTCGCCGACCTCGTCGCGAAGCCGGCCACGCACGCGGGCCCACTGGGCCCCCAGCTCTCCGTCCAAACGACGCACCAGCGTAAGCCCCGCCTCTCCTGAGCGCCCCCGATCGGCTTCCCGGTGCACGGTCATACAACCTCTGATCGTTATGACCGCAACCTTGCCGTCCCCTGTTTTACGAAGGTGGGGGCAACAAAAGCAAATGATTATTTGCGATGATGTTACGGATCAAAGACAAAGCCTAAGCTATTGTCGGCCTATACTTGGCCTTGTCTTTGAAGGGATTTGAGGGCGAGTTGGTCAGTCCGCTGACGAAACGGACATTCTGCCGCCCCCGGAACATCGGAGGGACGCGGCAGGCGCGGTCTCTACGCCGGCGCGGTCGCCTTCACGCGCTTGGAGAGGCGCGAGAGCTTGCGGGCGACGAGGTTCTTATGGACGAGGCCCTTCGTCGCTGCACGGGCAAGCTCGGGCTGCAGCGCCTGCAGCGCGGCGCGTGCATCGGCCTCGACGCCGGCGCCGATGGCCGTCTCCACCTTCTTGATGAAGCTGCGCAGCCGCGACATGTCGGACCGGTTGCGCGCCGTGCGGCGCGCGGTCTGGCGGATGCGCTTCTTCGCCGATGCGGTGTTGGCCATGTCAGCTCACGTCCCAGTGCAACAATGGAGGGCGGCGCAGGAACTCTCGCGCCGAAGGGCCGGGTAGGTACACCCCGACCCAGCGGGCGTCAAGCCGCAGAGCGCGCGCATGTGGCAATGCATGCCTGATCAGCGATGCGTAAACGCGGCCTTACGCTTCTCGGCGAAGGCCGTCATGCCTTCCACACGGTCGGCGAGAGCGAAGCAGGACTGGAACACGCGACGCTCGAAACGAACGCCTTCGGTCAGCGTCGTCTCGAAGGCGCGGTTCACGCTGTCCTTCGCCATCGCGACCACGGGGCGGCTGAGCCCAGCGATCTTTTCCGCCACCTTCAGCGCCTCGGCGACAAGCTCCGCCGCCGGCACGATGCGCGAGACGAGGCCCGAGCGCTCGGCTTCCGCCGCATCCATCATCCGGCCGGTGAGGATCATCTCCATCGCCTTGGCCTTGCCGACGGCGCGCGTCAGACGCTGCGTGCCACCGGCGCCGGGGATGATCCCGAGATTGATCTCGGGTTGGCCGAACTTCGCCGTATCGGCCGCGAGGATGACGTCGCACATCATCGCCAGCTCGCAGCCGCCGCCGAGCGCGAAGCCTGCAACCGCCGCGATCACCGGCTTGCGGATGGTGAGAACCGTCTCCCAGCGATTGCCGATGAAATCGTCGGCGGCCACGTCGGCGAAGGACTTGTCCTTCATCTCCTTGATGTCGGCCCCGGCGGCGAAGGCCTTCTCGCTGCCAGTCAGCACGATTGCGCCAACGCCATCGTCGGCATCGAAGGCGCGCAGCGCGGCGCCAAGCTCGACCATCAGCGCGTCGCAGAGCGCGTTCAGCGCCTGTGGCCGGTTCAGCGTGATGAGGCCGACGGCCCCGCGCGTCTCGACAAGGATATGCTCGGGCATCGTGGTGTTCCCTCTTGCTGCGGCGCAGCAGCGATACTCAACGCCCAGCGCTTGTCAACGCTGCGTCCTGGGGCAAGAGAAGCTCGAACGGCCGGCTTGCGTGAACACCGCGATGCCGGGGCAGGCAGGCGGGCCGGGGCAGCGTTCGCACGCCTGGCCGCCGCGGCCATACACCTTCCAGGCATGCTGGAAGTAGCCAAGCTCGCCATTGGCCTGGCGATAGTCGCGCAAGGATGACCCGCCAGCGGCGATCGCCTCGGCCAGCGTCTCCTTGATCGCCGGCACGAGGCGCCCGGCCCGCGCCCCGGCCACCGTATGCGCCAGCCGCCGGGGAGAGATGCCCGCACGGAACAGCGCCTCGCACACGTAGATGTTGCCGAGCCCCGCCACGGTACGCTGGTCGAGCAGGGCTGCCTTGATCGGCGTATGCCGGCCCGCGAGCGCGGCGGAGAGTACATCGGCGGTGAAATCATCGCCCAGCGGCTCGGGGCCGAGGCGGGCAAGCTGCGGATGCAACGCCTCGTCGGCGGTGGCGAGCATGTCTAGGCTGCCGAAGCGGCGCGGGTCGACGAAGCCGGCGCGCCAGCCATCGTCGGTCTCGAACACCACGTGCTCGTGCAGGGGCGGCGGCGTGTTCGCGCCAGGCGGGGCCAGCACGATCCGCCCGCTCATGCCGAGATGCAGGATCAGCGTCACGCCGCCTTCGAGGCGCATCAGCATGTACTTCGCCCGCCGCGCGAAGCCCTGCACGCGGCGGCCGGAGGCGCTGGCGAGGTCGGGCGGCAGTGGCCAGCGCAGGTCAGCCCGCGTGGCCGTGACGCGCACGAGAACGCGCCCATCGAGCCTCGCGGCAAGGCCGCGCATCACCGTCTCGACCTCTGGCAGTTCGGGCATCGTCCCTCGTCTCTCGCGCTTGGCGGGGCAAGACGCTAGTCTGCCTCGCCATGACCGACAACGCCGGCTCCCAGGACCAGACCACGCATTTCGGCTTCCGCACCGTCGCGCGCGAGGAGAAGAAATCCCTCGTGCGCGGCGTGTTCGATGGCGTGGCCCGCCGCTACGACCTGATGAACGACCTGATGAGCTTCGGCGTGCACCGGCTCTGGAAGCGCGCCTTCCTCGCGCAACTGGCCCCGCGCCCGTCGATGCGGCTGCTCGACCTCGCGGGCGGGACGGGCGACATCGCCTTCGCCGCGCTCGACCGCGGCGCGGGCTTCGTCGTGCTGTCGGACATCAACGCCGCGATGCTCAGCGTCGCGCAGGACCGCGCGATGGAGCAGGGGCGCGCCGGCAAGCTCGCCTTCCTCTGCGCCGATGCCGAGCATATCCCCGTTCCCGATGCCTCGGTCGATGCGGTGACGATCGCCTTCGGCCTGCGCAACTGCACCGATATTCCCGCCGTGCTGGGCGAGGCGTTCCGCGTTCTCCGGCCCGGCGGCAACTTCCTCTGCCTCGAGTTCAGCCGCGTCACCGTCGCCCCGCTCGTGCCGGTGTACGATGCCTACTCGTTCCGCGTCCTGCCCGCCCTCGGCCGCACCGTGGCGCGCGATGAGGAGGCGTATCGCTACCTCGCCGAGAGCATCCGCAAATTCCCCCCGCAGGAGGAGCTCGCCGCGATGATGCGCGAGAAGGGCTTCGCGCGCGTCACCTGGCGCGACCTCTCGGGCGGGATCGCGGCGATCCATTCCGGCTGGCGCCTTTGACGCTCGCCCCATGATGCTGTCCGGCAAGCGCCTGCTGCTGATCGTCTCCGGCAGCATCGCCGCGTACAAGGCGCTCGAACTCGCGCGGCTTTGCGGCAAGGCGGGCGCCTCCGTCACCGGGCTGCTCACCGCAAGCGGTGCGCGGTTCGTGACGCCGCACGCGATGGCGGCCATCACTGGGGCGCGCGTCTACGGCGATCTCTGGTCGCTCGAGGACGAGACGCATGCGGGGCATATCCGCCTCGCGCGCGAGCATGACGCGATTATCGTCGCTCCCGCCTCGGCTGACCTTCTGGCGAAGATGGCGCTCGGGCTTGCCGATGATCTCGCGACGACCGTGCTGCTCGCCACCACGCGCCCCATTCTCGCCGCCCCCGCGATGAACCCCACGATGTGGGCAAAACCCGCCACGCAAGGTCATGTCGCGACGCTCACAGCGCGCGGCGTGCGCTTCGTCGGCCCCGACAGCGGCGCGATGGCGGAAGCCGAGAGCGGGCCGGGCCGGCTGGCCGAGCCTGCCGCGATCCTCGCGGCCGTCGACGCCATGCTCGGCGGCGGCGCGTTGGCCGGGCGCCACGCGCTGGTCACCTCCGGGCCCACCTGGGAAGCGCTCGACCCCGTGCGCTACATCGCCAACCGCTCCTCCGGCCGGCAGGGGCATGCGATCGCCGCGGCACTCGCGGCACTCGGTGCGCGCGTCACCCTCGTCTCCGGCCCCGTGGCGATCGCCGATCCGGCTGGCGTGACCGTGGCGAGGGTGGAATCGGCGCGCGAGATGCTGGCGGCATGCGAGGCCGCGCTGCCGGCCGACATCGTCGTCGCCGCCGCCGCCGTGGCGGATTGGCGCCCGGCCGAGATCGGCGCGCGCAAGATCAAGAAACAGCCCGGTGACGCGCCAGCGCCGCTCGCACTCGCCGAGAACCCCGACATCCTGGCGACACTCTCGCATCCCGGCCCTCGGCGCCCGCGCCTCGTGATCGGTTTCGCTGCCGAAACGCACGACGTGGTCGCGCACGCCACCGCCAAGCGTGCGCGCAAGGGGTGTGACTGGATCATCGCCAACGACGTATCGGGCGACGTGATGGGAGGCGAGGAGAACACCGTGCACATCGTGACCGAAGGCGGCGTCGAGGACTGGCCGCGCCTCGCCAAGGCAGAGGTCGCGTCGCGCATCGCCGCGCGCATCGCATCGGTGTTTGCATGACGCGTGTCGCAGTCACCCGCCTCGCCCATGGCGCCGACCTGCCGCTGCCGGGCTATGCGACGTCGCACGCAGCGGGCATGGACCTCCTTGCCGCCGTTGCCGAACCGATGACGCTCCCGCCAGGTGCGCGTGCGCTCGTTCCCACCGGCATCGCCATCGCGCTGCCGCCGGGCTTCGAGGCGCAGGTGCGTGCGCGCTCTGGCCTCGCACTCCGCCACGGCATCGGCGTGCTGAACGCGCCCGGCACGATCGATGCCGATTATCGCGGCGAGGTCGGCGTGATCCTGGTCAACCTCGGCGATGCTCCCTTCGTGGTCGAGCGCGGGATGCGCATCGCACAGATGGTGATCGCCCGGCACGAGACGGCGGTCTGGGACGAGATGCCCACCCTGCCCGAGAGCGGGCGCGGCGCCGGCGGGTTCGGCAGCACGGGAACGCGCTGAGCGCGGCAGTCGGCGCGACAGTTGGTGTGGCCGCCCCGGCGTGCCATATCACGGTGATGGACTTCACCGAGGACCAGATCCAGCGCTACGCGCGCCACATCCTGCTGCCCGAAGTGGGCGGCGAGGGGCAGGCGAAGCTCAACGCCGCGCGGGTTCTGGTCATCGGTGCCGGCGGGCTCGGCTGTCCCGTGGCCCTCTACCTGGCCGCTGCCGGCGTCGGCACGATCGGCATCGTCGATGACGACAGGGTCGAGCTGTCGAACCTCCAGCGCCAGGTCGCGCACACGACGGCGCGCATCGGCCAGCCGAAGGTCTCCTCCGCCGCCGCGGCGATGACCGCGATCAACCCGGAGGTGCGCGTCATCGAACACGCCACGCGCATCACGGCGCGCAACGCGATGGACCTCGTCTCCGCCTACGATCTCGTGTGCGACGGGTCGGACAATTTCGCCACGCGCTTCCTCGTCGCCGATGCGTGCCACCTCGCACGCCGCACCCTCGTCTCGGCGGCGGTGCTGCGCTTCGAGGGCCAGCTTTCCACCTTCCGCAGCCATCGCGCCGGCGAGAGCGGGATGGGCGAGCCCTGCTATCGCTGCCTGCACCCGGCCCCACCGCCTGACGGCATGGTGCCGTCCTGCGCGGAAGCCGGCGTGTTCGGCGCCGTCACCGGCGTCCTCGGAACCCTCCAGGCGACCGAGGCGCTGAAGGAGATCCTCGGCATCGGCGAGAGCATGAGCGGGCGACTGCTGCTCTGGGATGCGCTCGCGGCACGCTTCCGCACCGTGCGGCTGCCGCCCGATCCTGCATGCGCACTCTGCGGCGCGCACGCGACCATCCGAGACCTTTCCGCGCACGCAACGGCGCACTCCCCTTCCTGCACGGTACCAGCATGAGCGAACGAGCATGAGCCTTTTCGATCCGCTTCCCCTCCCGCCCGAGCTGGTGGGCGGCGCGCCAGCGCCTGTCGGCATCCTGCTGATCAGCGGCACGTATGAGCGCGCGCACTACGCGCTCGTCGTCGCCACCGCCGCTGCCGCCACCGCGCGGCCCGTCGTGCTGTTCGCCACGAACGCGGGCGTGCGCGCCTTCCTCGCCGCGCGCAGCGACGGTGCGCCAGGATGGACCTCGCTCGCCCACTACGGCGGGGCGGCGAAGCGCGACGAGGAGCTGCGCGCGCGCGGCGTGGCCGGCTTCGCCGAGCTGCTCACCGCCGCGAAGGAGCTCGGCGTGCGGCTCATCGTGTGCGAGGCGGGGCTGAAGGCGGAAGGCCTGCTGCCCTCGATGCTCGACGACACGCTCGAGGGCGAGGTCGCTGGCGTGGTCACCTTCCTCGCGGAGACCGAGGGCGGGCAGATCGTCACGCTCTGATGGGGCATCCGCGCAACGCAAGGCGCGTGACTTGACCCGGCGCGGCGCGGCTTGGCACAGGCTTGCCATGCGCCTTCTGCTTCTGTGCATCGGGACGCTCCTGTCTCTCCCCGCGGCGGCCCAGCGCCCGCTGCCGCTGCCACCGGCATGGCCGGAGACGGTTCCCCCGGCACGCTCGGCGCCATCGCAGCCCGGGCGGCAGGCAGCACCGCTTCCCCCAAGCCCGCCGCCGGAGCCGCCCGTTCCCGTCCGAACGGCAGATGCGCCGCGGGGCACCGTCACCGGCCTGCCGTTGCCGCGCTACGTGAGCCTCGGGTCGAACCGGGTGAACGTCCGCACCGGGCCGGGAACGCAGCACCCGGTGGAGTGGACGTTCCAGCGTTCGGGCTGGCCGGTAGAGGTCGTCCGCGAGTTCGGGATCTGGCGCCGCGTGCGCGATCATGACGGCGCTGAAGGCTGGGTGCAGCAGAGTTTCCTGTCGGGCCGGCGCAGCCTCGTGGTGCGCGGCGACACGCGTCCCCTGCACCGCCGTGCCGATGACGATGCGCCCGTGATCGCGCGGCTTGCCCCTGGCGTTCAGGGGCGCATCCGCCGCTGCGATGCGGGGGCTACCTGGTGCGAGGTCGAGGTGCGCGGCAACCGCGGCTGGCTGCGCCGGTCGTGGTTCTGGGGCAGCTACCAGGACGAGGAGGTAAAGTAGCGGGCTCGCCCTGCCCGCAACCGCCGGCCGTTCAATCGATCGCCCAGGGGCCCGCGCGGTTGAGCTGCTGGTCGGTGAAGCTTGCTGCCCGCGCGGCATCGGGCACGAAGGGCATGGCCGAGAGCGTGGCCAGCACATCGCCGGGCGGGCGCGTGAACGGTGCTGCAGCAAGCACCCGCTCCGCCGCCGCAACGTTGCCCTGCTGCAACGCCCCGGCCAGCGCCGTGAGCTGCGCGATCACCTGCGCCGGCGGCGCTGCCTCGGCAATGCCGAGCACCGCGCGCAGCGCCGCGCGCCCACGCTCCATCTGCGCCTGGGCAAGCGGCGAGACGCCGACGAAGCGCGGCTCGCGCAGTTGCTCGGTGACGAACTCGTACTGCGCCACCACCTGCGCTGCGACCGCAGGGCGCGCGGCCATGCGACGCGGATCACCGAGGTTCGACGACGCCGACGCAGAAGCCGTCATCACCGGGTCGGACCCGACGGTGAGGTTGATCGCGGGCAGCCGGAAGGCGCTCAGTCCCTGTGCCGGCGGCGTTCCCGGGTGCTGCGTGCACCCGATCACAAGCGCCGGGACGATCAGCGTGCGTGCGAGGCGCACCCAACCCGAACGGACCCTCACGGCGTGAAGTAGCGCGAGCCGCCCGGCCGGTTGAACTGCTGTTCGGCGAAGCTTGCCGCCCTGCCTGCGGCCGGCACCTCCGGCATCGCCTGCAGCGTCGCGAGCACGGTCGCTGCCGGGCGCGTGAAGCTGCCACCGGTCACGGCCGTCTCGGCCGCCGCCGCGTCGCCGCGCCCGAGAGCGCCCGCGGCCTGGGTGAGCTGCGTGATCACCGCCTCGCTCGGCGCATCCTGGCGGATGCCAAGCGTGTCGCGCAGCGCGATGCGGCCGGCATCCATCTGGATCTGCGTCAGCGGCGAGAAGTCGATGAAGCGCGGTTCCCGGAGCGCCACGGTGGCAAACTCATACTGGGCAGCGACCTGTGCCGCGAGCGCCGGCCGGCCAGCAAGCCGCGACCGCGGATCGGCGTAGAACGAGGAGGCGGACATCACCGAGGTGAGCACCGGGTCGGTGCCGAAGGGCACGCCGAACGCCGGTGCCTGGTTCACGTTCACCGGGCCGTAGGTGATGCCCTGTGCGGGCTGCGTGCCGGGGGCCTGGGTGCAGGCGGCAAGGCCGAACGCGGCCGCCGCGATGATGCCGATGCGCGACATGGGGTGTCTCCTCATGGCTGCGATGGTTCCACTATTCCCGCCACCGCTCAACCAACTTCCGCGCGACGGTCAGCGACCGCAGCCATGGGCAGAAGCCCTCTCCCCCGACGCGGGAGAGGGGACCGAATGGCGCGATCAGGCACACGCGGCAAAACCAAGCTATGCTGCTGGCGTGATGAGACGAAACCGACCCGCCGCAACGCTCCTCCTGCTCGCGCTGCTGTCGGCCTGCGCCGTCGCCCCGCCGCCTGCACCGCCGGTGCAGTACCCGGCAGCGGCGCGCGACAGGCTGGTGCGCATCGCGCTCGCCGAATGGGAGGAATGGGGCAGGCTCTTCATCGACCATACCGGCACAGAGCAGGCCGCACCGCTGGACGAGCGCCGCGAGGATGATCGCGAGGCCTTTCCCGCCGTGCTCGCCTACTGGTCATCCGTGCCGGGGCGTGAGGAGACGATCGCTGCCAACCTCGCACGGCTGCGCAGCGTCGAGGCGACCGCGTCAGGCTACGCGCCGGTCTGGACCGACGTGCCCTGGAGTGCCGCGTTCATCAGCTTCCTTGCCCGCAGCGCCGGCTACGATCGCGGCGATGTTCCCTCCGCCGACGCGCATTGGCGGATCGTCGATGCGCTGATGCAACGCGAGGCGGCGTTTCCCGGCCGCGCTGCCTTCGGCGTCGCCTCGCCGGAGGACCAGGCCGCGATGCCGGGCGATATCCTTTGCGCCACGCGGTCGGGCGAGCGCGGCCGCTATGCCGTGCCGGAGGATCGCTTGGCCGAGGCTGGCCGCGCGGTGCCGATGCATTGCGACGTGGTGGTGGGCACGCGGCCCGACGTGATCGAGGTGGTCGGCGGCAATGTCGGCGATGCCGTGCGGATGGCGCTGTTGCCGGCCCTGCCCGATGGCAGGCTGGCCGCACCAGCGACGGACAGCAGCGCGCCCGAGATGCCCGCCTGGTTCGTGCTGTTCCCCAATCGCGCGGGGCGGTGAACGCGGCGCCTCAGTGCCCCGTCGCGATCCGCTCGACCAGCTGCTTCACGCTGGGCACGAACCCGTTCGAGTAGAACGGGTCAGTCGCGAAACGATAGGCGTTGTGGCCCGAGAACATCAGGTTGCGGTTCACGTCATCGCCATGGGCGATGTCCTGCAGCGTCTTCTGGATGCAGAAGCTGCGCGGATCGGCCTTCTTGCCCGTGGAATAGTCGGGCTCGTGCTGCGACCAGTTGGAGAAGCGGCAGAAGCTGAGGCAGCCCATGCACTCGATCTGGTCACGGCGGATCTCGGCTCCCTTGTCGGGGGCGACGAAGATCAGCGTGCCGTCGGGCGTGCGCATCGCCTCGGTGAAGCCCTCCGCCGTCCAGGCGCGCGCGCGCGCGGCATCGGCGGGCGTGAGGTACACCAGCCGCCCGCGGGGGCCGGTGCCGAAGCCCTCGGTGTGCTCGCCCATCGCCTCGGCGGTGTAGGCGACCTGGCGATCGTTCCGCTCACGCAATTCCTGGAGGAAGCCGTTGCTCACGGCCGATGAGTAGAATCCGGTCGGCGAGAAGCGGTTGAGGTAGACATCCCCTTCCTTCAGCGTCATCAGCCGCTGCTTCCACGCATCAGAAATCGGGCTCTCCTTCGTCAGCAGCGGGCGCGTGCCGAACTGGAAGGCCACCGGGCCAATCTCCGGGTTGTCGAGCCAGTGCTCCCACTCCGACAGCCACCACACCCCGCCCGCCATCACGATCGGAACGTCGTTGAGCCCGAACTCGTTCATCGTGCGGCGGAGCGCGGCGACGCGGGGATAGGGATCCTCCGGCCGCTCGGGATGCTCGCTGTTGGACAGCCCGTTGTGGCCGCCGGCGAGCCAGGGGTCCTCATACACCACGCCGCCGAGCCACTCGGGCGTCTTGGAGTAGGCGCGCTTCCAGAGCGCGTTGAAGGCCCGCGCCGACGAGACGATCGGGTAGTAGTGGACGCCGAACCGCGCGGCGATGTCGGACAGGCGATAGGGCATGCCGGCGCCGCAGGTGATGCCGTTGATCAGCCCCTTGGCACCCTCGAGAACGCCGACGACGACACGCTCCGCCCCGCCCATCTCCCAAAGGATGTTGGCGTGGATGCGCCCGCGGCCGCCCGACATCTCCCAGGCGGTGCGCGCCTGCTGGATGCCGCCCTGGATGCCGAAGGCGACGAGCTCCTCATGCCGCTCGCGCCGCGTCTTGCCCTCGTAGGTCTGGCGCACCAGGCGGCCATCGGGGGTGTAGCTGTCGGCGTTGACGGCCGAGAACGTGCCGACGCCGCCGGCGCCGGCCCAGGCGCCCGACGTCGCGCCATTGGAAATGGCCACGCCCTTGCCGCCCTCGACGAGCGGCAGGACCTCGGCTCCCCCCATGCGGATCGCGTTCAGCGGCTTCACGGCACCCCCTCCCGCGCGGCGCCCCGCCACGCGTGATGTCTTTTCCGGAGATATATGACAGCGCTCGGCCGGGGTACCACCCCCCGGCCGATCACGCGTCGTGTGGCAGGAGCCCCCTCTACTGGGCCGCCTCGGTCTCGCGGCGACCGCCGCCCTTCGGGCCGACCTTGTCGCTGATGTCCTCGCCGGTGGCCTGGTCGACCACGCGCATCGAGAGCTTCACCTTGCCGCGCTCGTCGAAGCCGATGACCTTCACCTTCACGGCATCGCCGACATTGACGATGTCGCTGGTCTTGGCCACGCGCGCCTGGGCGAGCTCGGAGATGTGAACGAGGCCGTCGCGCGAGCCGAGGAAGTTCACGAAGGCGCCGAAATCAGCCGTCTTGACCACCTTGCCGTCGTAGATCACGCCGATCTCGGGCTCGGCCACGATGCCGCGGATCCAGTTGATCGCCGCCTGCGCCGCCTTGTCGTCGGTCGCGGCGACCTTGATCGTGCCGTCATCCTCGATGTCGATCTTCGTGCCGGTCACCTCGGTGATCTCGCGGATCACCTTGCCGCCCGAGCCGATGACCTCGCGGATCTTGTCCTTCGGCACGTGGATCACGGTGATGCGCGGCGCGTTGGCCGACACGCCGTCACGCGGCCGGTTCATCGCCTTGGCCATCTCGCCGAGGATGTGGATGCGCCCGTCCTTCGCCTGGCCGAGCGCGATCTGCATGATCTCGGGCGTGATGGACGTGATCTTGATGTCCATCTGCAGGGCGGTGATGCCCGTCTCGGTGCCGGCGACCTTGAAGTCCATGTCGCCGAGCGCATCCTCGTCGCCGAGGATGTCGGACAGGACCGCGAAGCCCTTGTCCTCCTTGATCAGCCCCATCGCGATGCCGGCGACCGGGCGCGGCAGCGGCACGCCCGCATCCATCAGCGCGAGGGACGAGCCGCACACCGTCGCCATCGAGGACGAGCCGTTGCTCTCGGTGATCTCGGAGACGACGCGGAGCGTGTAGGGGAACTGCTCCTTGGTCGGCAGCAGCGGGCGCATGGCGCGCCAGGCGAGCTTGCCGTGGCCGATCTCGCGACGCCCCGGGCTGCCCATGCGGCCGGCTTCGCCCACCGAGTAGGGGGGGAAGTTGTAGTGCAGCATGAAATGCTCGCGGTACTCGCCCTCGAGCGCATCGATGATCTGCTCGTCGTCGCCGGTGCCGAGGGTGGCGACGCAGAGCGCCTGGGTCTCGCCGCGGGTGAACAGCGCCGAGCCGTGCGTGCGCGGCAGGGTGCCGACCTCGACATAGATCGGGCGGACGGTCTTGGTGTCGCGGCCATCGATGCGCATGCCGGTATCGAGGATGGCGTTGCGCACGATGTCGGCCTCGAGCTCCTTGAGCATGCCCTTGGCCTTCTCGGCATCGAGCCCCTCGGCGGCGATCGCGGCGAGTGCGGCCTTCTTCGCGACGCTGAGCTTCTCGACGCGCGCCTGCTTGATGCGCTCGCCATAGGCCTCGGTGATCGGGCCGCGCGCCAGCGCCGACAGGCGCACCTTCAGCGCCTCGACCGCCGGGTCGGCTTCCGACATCGGCCAGGGCTCCTTCGCGGCCTGCTCGGCGAGCTGGATGATCGCCTCGATGACGGGCTGGAAGCCGGTATGGCCGAAGGTGACGGCGGCGAGCATCGTCTCCTCAGTCAGCTCCTTCGCCTCGCTCTCGACCATCAGCACGCCTTCGGTCGTGCCGGCAACCACCAGGTCGAGGCTGCTTTCCTTCAGCTGCTCCGCGGTCGGGTTCAGCACGAACTCGCCGTTCACATGGCCGACGCGGGCGCCAGCGATCGGGCCCATGAAGGGAATGCCCGAGATCGTCAGCGCGGCGGAGCAGCCGATCATCGCCACCATGTCGGGATCGTTCTCGAGGTCATGCGACAGCACGGTCGCGATCACCTGCACCTCGTTGCGGAACCCATCCGGGAACAGCGGGCGGATCGGGCGGTCGATCAGGCGGGAGGTCAGCACCTCCTTCTCGGTCGGGCGCCCCTCGCGCTTGAAGAAGCCGCCGGGGATCTTGCCCGCGGCGAAGGTCTTCTCCTGGTAGTGCACCGAGAGCGGGAAGAAATCCTGCCCCGGCTTGGTCGAACGGGCGCCGACGACGGTGCACAGCACCACCGTGTCGCCGTAGCGGGCGAGCACCGCGCCATCGGCCTGGCGCGCCATCTTGCCCGTCTCGAGCGACAGCGTGCGCCCGCCCCAGGTGAGCTCCTTGCGGAAGAATTGGAACATCAACGGTCATCCTTTCGTCTGGATGCCGAAGCGAACGGCGGGGCAATCCGCCACGCGCGCGCCCGCAGGGTGCAGGCGGCGCTTCGGGCGGCATGGTGTCCGCGGCGCGGGGGTTGCCCCACGCCACGTCCCCATGTGACCGGAAACGCCGTCATGCTTGCCCCCGCGCGGGGAGATGCGCCGTGTCGGGGGTCGCTGACCGCCGCACGCAACGGCTGCCGCGCGCCACCATGGCGCGCGGGTCGTCGTGGTGCGGGGGGAAAAGCCACCCCCGCACCGCTATCGTGAGTGCGCGGCCGATGGCCCCGCCCCCTCTGCCCACGTGGGCCTCAGCGCCAGGGCCTCAACGACGAAGGCCGAGGCGCTTGATCAGCGTCTCGTATCGCCCGTTGTCCTTGCGCTTGACGTAGTCGAGCAGGCGGCGACGCTGTCCCACCATCATCAGGAGGCCGCGGCGCGAATGGAAGTCCTTCGCGTGCGTCTTGAGGTGGTCGGTCAGGTTGCGGATGCGCTCCGACAGCAGGGCGACCTGCACCTCGGGCGAGCCCGTATCGCCGGACTTCGTGGCGTATTCCTCGATCAGCGCCGTGCGGCGCTCAGCCGTGATCGACATCGGGGTTCTCCTGGTGACCCGCTGCGGGACACCCGGGCACGGGACGCGCCTGGGTGCGGTTCGGGCGCCGTTCAGACCGCGTGGGACAGAAGCCGCACCGGGTGCAGCAACCCCTCGCCAAGCCGGCCGAGTGCGAGCGCCTTGCCCCCCGCCATCACGCGCACCAGACCACCGTCCGGATCAGCGTCCTGCGGCATCCGGGCGAGGAACGGAATGAGCGACAAAGCCTGTCCGTTCGTCAGCCGGGCGGCCTCCTCCCCTGTCAAGGCCAGCGCCGGGATGTCGGCCAGCGCGGTCTCGACCGGGAGCACGAGGCTCAGGGCAGCGGCGTCTTGCCCCAGGGAAAGCAGTTTGTCCAGGGAAACCGCGCCCGCCTCGTTGAAGGGGCCGACCCGCAGCCGGCGCAGGGCCACCACATGCCCGACCGTGCCGAGGGACAGGGCGAGGTCGCGCGCGAGGCTGCGCATGTAGACGCCCTTGCCGCTCTCGACGGCGAAGATGGCCGTGTCGGCATCCGGCCGCTCGATCAGGTCGAACCGGTCCACCTGGGCGGGGCGGGCGGCAAGCTCCACCTCGGTGCCGGCGCGGGCGAGGTCATACGCCCGCTCGCCCTGCACCTTCACGGCGGAGTAGCGCGGCGGCACCTGCATGATGGCACCGGTCAGCGCCGGCAGCGCCGCACGGATCGCCTCGTCGAACGGCCGGACATCGGACGTGGCGGTCACGGCACCGTCGGCGTCATCGCTGTCGCGCGCCTCGCCGAAGCGCAGGGTGAAGCGGTACTCCTTGGTGCCGTCCATCACGTAGGGGACGGTCTTGGTGCCGGCCCCGAGAGCGAGCGGCAGGATGCCGGTGGCCAGCGGGTCGAGCGTGCCGCCATGGCCGACCTTCTGGGCGGCGAGCGAGCGCTTGACGGCGTTGACCACGTCGGTCGAGGTCATGCCCGAGGGCTTGTCGATCACCAGCCAGCCGTCGATCGGCCGGCCCTTTGGCTTTCGCGGCATCTTCTCAGCCTTCGTCGTCGCCGTCGGCTGCGGGATCCTTGGCGCCGAGGTCGCGCGCGACGACGGGGCTGGCCAGCAGCGCCGTCATCCGCGCCGCTGCCTCGAGCGCGGTGTCGGCGCGGAAGACGAGGTTGGGCGAGAACTTGGTGCGCACCGCCTGCGACACCTGGCCGCGCAGAAAAGGTGCTGCCCGCTTCAGCGCGGCGAGGATGACCGTCGGATCGCCACCGCCGAGGGGCGTGACGAACACGGTCATGTGCTTGAGGTCGGGCGACGCGCGCACCTCGGTCACGGTCACGGGCGTGCCGGCGAGGTCAGGGTCACGGAAATCGCCCCGCTCGAACACGGCGGCAAGCGCGTGCCGCACCTCCTCCGCCACGCGGAGCTGGCGCTGCGACGGGCCTGATGCTCCGCCAGATTGTGTCTTGCCCCGCGCCATCTTTCGCTGCCCGTCGCCCCCTCACCAGAGAGCCCGTTCGAGACGTCGCTGCCGTGGTTCGGCTGGTGGGTGGTTCCGAGAACCGGCGCGCAGCGGCCTTGATGGCCGTGAGCACCGGAAGCGCAGGAACCGCCCGCCCCCCTCGGAGAGAAGAAAGAGGGGCGGCCGCGGCAGTAGACGTATCGAATGGGCTCTCAGGCCGGAACGATCTCCGTCTCGAAGCACTCGACCATGTCGCCCTCGGCGAGGTCGTTGAACCCGGCGAAGGAGAGGCCGCACTCGAAGCCGCGGGCCACTTCCTTCACGTCGTCCTTGAAGCGCTTCAGCTGGCTGAGCTCGCCGGTGTGGATCACCACGCCCTCGCGCAGCAGCCTGACGCCTGCACCACGCTTGACCACGCCCTCGGTGATCATGCAGCCCGCGACCTTGCCGGTCTTGGTGATGTTGAACACCTTGCGGATCTCGGCGTAGCCCAGGAACTTCTCGCGTTCCTTGGGCGCAAGCTTGCCCTTCACCAGGTTCTCGATGTCGTTCGCGACGTCGTAGATGATCGAGTAGTAGCGGATATCCACCCCGTCGCGCGTCGCGAGCTCCCGCGCCTGGCTCGTCGCGCGCACGTTGAAGGCGACGATCACGGCATCGGAGGCCTTGGCGAGCTGGATGTCGCTCTCGGTGATCTGGCCCACCGCGCTGTGCAGCACGCGGACCTTCACCTCGTCGTTGCCGAGCTTCATCACGGTCGCGGCGATTGCTTCCGACGAGCCCTGCACGTCGGCCTTCACGAGGACGGCCACTTCCTTCTGCTCGCCCGCCTGGATGCGCGCGAGCATCTGGTCGAGCGTGCCGCGCGCGGCCGTCTGGCCGGCAGCCGACTTGTCGCGGAGCTTGCGCTGGCGGAACTCGCTGATCTCGCGCGCCCGGCCCTCGTCCTCGACCGCGACGAACGGCTCGCCGGCCGATGGCACGGCGGACAGGCCCAGGATCTCGACGGGCATGGAGGGGCCCGCGTCCTTCACCGGCCTGCCCTTGTCGTCGAGCATCGCGCGCACGCGGCCCCACTCCGCCCCGGCGACGACGATGTCGCCCTGGCGCAGCGTTCCCTTCTGCACGAGAACCGTCGCGACCGGGCCGCGGCCACGGTCAAGCCGGCTCTCGATCACGGTGCCCTCGGCGGCACGATCTGGATTGGCCTTGAGGTCGAGAACCTCGGCCTGCAGCAGGATCGCTTCCTCGAGCTTGTCGAGGTTGGTGCGCTTCAGCGCCGAGACCTCGATGTCCTGCGTCTCGCCGCCCATGTCCTCGACCACGACCTCGTGGGAGAGGAGCTCGGTGCGCACGCGCTGGGGGTTCACGCCCGGCTTGTCGATCTTGTTGATGGCGATGATCATCGGCGCGTTCGCCGCCTTGGCGTGGCGGATCGCCTCGATGGTCTGCGGCATCACGCCGTCATCGGCAGCGACCACCAGCACCACCATGTCGGTCACGGAGGCGCCGCGCGCACGCATCGCGGTGAAGGCCTCGTGGCCCGGCGTGTCGATGAAGGTGATCTTGGCACCCGACGGCAGCGTCACCTGGTAGGCGCCGATATGCTGGGTAATCCCGCCCGCCTCGCCCGCCGCGACATCGGTCGCGCGCAGGGCGTCGAGCAGGCTGGTCTTGCCGTGGTCGACATGGCCCATGACGGTGACGACGGGCGGCCGCGACAGCAGCGTCGCATCGGCATCCGCCACGCCATCGAGGCCGATCTCGACATCGCTCTCCGACACGCGCTTCGGCCTGTGGCCGAGTTCGGTGACGACGAGTTCCGCGGTGTCGGCATCGAGCGACTGCGTGATCGTCGCCATCACGCCCATGCGCATCAGCGTCTTGATCACGTCGGCGCCGCGCACGGCCATGCGGTTGGCAAGGTCCTGCGCGGTGATCGCTTCGGGAATGATCACCTCGCGCACGACCTTCAGGTCGCCGGAGCGAAGCCGGTCGGCGTCGGCCTGGCGGCGCTCGCGCTCGCGCTGGCGGCGCAGGCTCGAGATCGACTTGACGCGCTCGTCCTCGTCCGTCATCGCGGCGGCGACGTTCACCTTGCCGCCACGTGAACGATCGGGCAGGCCCTTCTTGGCGGGGGTGAGGACGGGGCGCTTCGGCGCGCCCGGTGCGCCACCGGGACGGCGGGGGCGGCTGTCATCCTCCTCCTCGCCGCCGCGGCGGAGCCTGAGCGTCGTCTCTGCCGCCGTGGCGGGGGTCGCTGCCGGCCGCGGTGCCGCGGGTGCGGCGCCACCGGTGCGGCCGCGGGCATCGGCACGCTCGGCCGCCGCCTCGGCGCGGCGGCGCACCTCGACATCCTCTGCCTTGGCCTTCTCGCCATCTGCGCTGCGGCGGCGCGCATCCTCCTCGGCGCGGGCCTTGGCGTCGGCCTCCGCCTTCGCGGCTGCCTCCTCCTCGGCCTTCTTCCGCACTTCCTCCTCGGCCTTGCGACGGGCCTCCTCGGCGGCGGAGCGGACGGAGATGGACTGCGCCTCGGCGTCGCGCCGGCGCTGCTCGCGCATCTGCTCCTCGAGCGCGCGGGTGCGGGCGGCGCGCTCCTCGGTGGTGAGCTGGCGTGGCTGGCCGGGGGCGGGCCGCTGCCCACCCTGCGGGCGGGGCCC
>NZ_JALHPR010000004.1 GCF_022842375.1 Elioraea sp.
CGATGCGCTCAAGCGCGACCTCGGCGCCATCACCAAGGACACGGCCGAGGCAGCGACGGCCACCCCCGCGCCCGGCGATGCGCCAGCCGCCGCGGGCGGCGGCGGTGGCCCGAGCGCGCGCGCAGGCTCAACCGCCGCGCTCGACCAGTTCACCATCGATCTCACCGCCAATGCCAAGGCCGGCAAGATCGACCCGATCCTCGGGCGTGACCAGGAGATCCGCCAGGTCATCGACATCCTGACGCGCCGGCGGCAGAACAACCCGATCCTCACCGGCGAGGCCGGCGTGGGGAAGACCGCGGTGGTCGAGGGCTTCGCGCTCCGCATCGCGCAGGGTGACGTGCCGCCCGCGCTGAAGGACGTCACCGTGCGCACGCTCGACCTCGGCCTGCTGCAGGCCGGTGCCGGCGTGAAGGGCGAGTTCGAGAACCGCCTCAAGAACGTCATCGACGAGGTGAAGGCCTCGCCCAAGCCGATCATCGTGTTCATCGACGAGGCGCACACGCTGATCGGCGCCGGCGGCGCTGCGGGCCAGAACGACGCGGCGAACCTGCTGAAACCCGCGCTTGCCCGTGGCGAGATGCGCACGATCGCCGCCACCACCTGGGCCGAATACAAGAAATACTTCGAGAAGGACGCGGCGCTGACCCGCCGCTTCCAGGTCGTGAAGGTCGAGGAACCGGCCGAGCCGGTGGCGATCGCGATGATCCGCGGCCTCGTCTCCACCCTCGAGAAGCACCACGGCGTGCGCATCCTCGACGAGGCGGTCGAGCAGGCGGTGAAGCTGTCGGCCCGGTTCATTCCGTCGCGGCAACTTCCCGACAAGGGCGTCTCGCTGATCGACACGGCCTGCGCACGCGTCGCGATGAGCCAGGCCGCCATTCCCGCACCGATCGAGGATCGCCGGCGGCGGATGGCGCTGATCGATACCGAGGTCGAGATCCTCGACCGCGAGATGGCCGCCGGCGCCGAGCATGGCGTTCGCAAGGGTGAGCTTCTCGAGGCGCGCGCGAAGGCGTCCGATGAGCTCGCCGCGCTCGATGAGCGGTGGGAGAAGGAGAAGGAGATCGTCGCTCGCCTGCGCGAGACGCGCGCGAAGATCGAGGATCCGAAGGAGACTGGCGACAAGGAGGCGCTGAAGGCGGCACTGACGACAGACAGTGACGCGTTGCGCGCGATCCAGGGCGAGGCGCCGCTGATCCACCCCGTGGTCGACGGCAACGCCATCGCCGAGATCGTCGAGAGCTGGACCGGCATTCCCGCCGGCCGCATGCAGTCAGACGAGATCCGCACCATCCTGGCACTCAAGGACAGGATGGAGGAGCGCATCGTCGGCCAGCCGCAGGCGCTGGAAGCGATCGCGGAAGCGGTGCGCACGAGCCGCGCGAAGCTCGCCGACCCGCGGAAGCCGCTGGGCGTGTTCCTGATGGTCGGCACGTCCGGCGTCGGCAAGACCGAGACGGCGCTGACGCTCGCCGACCTTCTCTATGGCGGCGAGCAGAACCTCACCGTCATCAACATGAGCGAGTTCAAGGAGGAGCATAAGGTCTCGCTCCTGATGGGCTCGCCGCCAGGCTATGTCGGCTATGGCGAGGGCGGGGTGCTGACCGAGGCGGTGCGCCGCCGCCCCTACTCCGTCGTGCTGCTCGACGAGATGGAGAAGGCGCACTCGGGCGTGCAGGACGTGTTCTACCAGGTGTTCGACAAGGGGAACATGAAGGACGGCGAAGGCCGCGACATCGACTTCAAGAACACCATCATCATCATGACGTCGAACGCGGGCACCGACACGATCGCCAAGCTCTGCGCCGACCCCGACACGATGCCGGACCCGGCAGGCCTCGCCGAAGCCGTGCGGCCGGAACTCCTGAAGGTGTTCAAGCCCGCCTTCCTCGGCCGCGTGACGATGGTTCCCTACTTCCCGCTGTCCGACGGCATCCTGCGCCAGATCGTGCTGCTGCAGCTGGGCCGAATACGCCGCCGCTTCGCCGAGAACTACCGCGCGGGCTTCACCTGGGACGAGGCGATCGTCGAGGCGATCGCATCGCGCTGCAAGGAGAGCGCGTCGGGCGCGCGCAACGTCGAGAACATCCTCTCCCGAACGATGCTGCCGGCCTTGTCGGGGCAGATCCTGGAGCGTCTCGCGGAGGGTGGAACCGTCACCGGCGCCCATGTGGGTCTGGATTCAGACGGGGGCTTCCGTTACGCTCTCAACTGACACGCGCGCGGAGGGGCTCGCCCATTCGTGCCGTGACCGCAACGGCGACAGGAAGGAAACAGTCGCATGCCAGTTTTCATGCACTTCGAAGGTGTTGAGGGCAACGTCACCGCCAAGGGCTACGAGAAGTGGATCGAGGTGAACTCGTTCCAGTTCGGCGCAGGCCGTGGCATCTCGACGCCGACCGGCGGCGCTGAGAACCGTGAGGCCTCTGCGGCCTCCGTGTCGGAAGTCACCGTCACGAAGTCGATGGACAAGGCCTCGCCCAAGCTGTTCGAGGCCGCACTCATCAGCAACGAAGGCAAGATGGTGAAGGTCGTCATGACCCGCACCGGCAAGGAGCTCACCGAGCTCTGCAGCTACAAGTTCGAGAACACGCTGGTCTCCGGCTACTCGGTGTCGAGCGGCGGTGACACGCCGTCGGAGAGCCTGAGCCTCAACTTCGCGAAGTTCGAATACAGCTATACGGGCAGCGACGTCGCGGGCAAGGACGCCTCCAAGATGAAGGTCGGCTACGACATCGGCAAGGCGATGACGATGTGATGCCTGCCGGCCTGCCATCCGGCAGGCCAGCCGCGCGGATGACGGAACGGCGGCAATGTCACGCATGGCATTGCCGCCGTTTTCTTGTGACCGCCAGGTTTCCTGGAATCTCACGATCGCCGCCGCGCCGCCCTCCGCCCGTCAGGGGCAGCGCACCACCACGGCGGTGACGTTGTCGGTGCTGCCGCGCGTCATCGCGAGCGCGATCAGCGCATCGGCCAGGGCCTGGCCGTCCGTCGCGGCAAGGGTCAGCGACAGCGTCACCGTGTCGAGCGACTTGGTCACGCCATCGCTCATCAGCAGGAACACATCGCCCGGCAGCACGACACCCGTGATCTTGTCGAGCGCAAGCCCGTCATCGGCGCCGATCGCGCGCGTCACCACGTTCGCCTGGGGGTGCCGCTCCGCCGCCTCCTCGGTGATCGCGCCGCTGTCGACCAGCTCCTGCACCAGGCTGTGGTCACGCGTGACGCAGGCGAGTGTGCCGCCACGCCAGAGATAGCAGCGGCTGTCGCCGGCCCAGATGCACGCGAAATGCCCGTCGCGCACGAGCAGCGCGACGACAGTCGAGGCCAGCATCGCGCGCGGGCCACGGTCCGCCGCCTCCGCGCGCAGCGCCTCGTTCGTGACCATCAGCGATGCCCGCACCTGCCCGAGCAGTTCGCCGGCCGAGAGGCTCGGCGGAACGCCGCGGAGCGCATCGGCCACCGCGGCCGAGGCGATCTCGCCCCCGCCATGCCCGCCAGCGCCGTCCGCCACCGCCCAGAGGCCGATCTCGGGGCGCAGCACGAAGGTGTCCTGGTTGCTGGAGCGGACCGTTCCGGCATGCGTCGCGGCCCAGCTCTCGAGGCGGGTACCGCGCCTCATGGCAGCACACCGTCATCGAGCAGGGCGGCGAACGTCGCGGGCGGCGGCAGGGCGGCAAAGTGCCGCGTGCAGGCAGCGACGCGCGGTGCGCCAGCCGTTGCGAAGACAGCACCGCCTTCCGCACCACCGGCCGGCGCATCGCCGGCGGAAGCAAGGGCATCGGCCAGGCGCTGCTGCGGCCAATCTTCGGCCACCGCATCGGCCGCTGCATCGGCGAGCGCGGTGAACCATGCATGTGCCGCGTCAGGCGCCGGGGGCGCGGGCATTGCCGCACCGAGCATCAGCGGGAAGTAGCGGCCCGCGCGATCGACGCTCGGCGCCATCACGCCTGCAAGCCCCGGCGCGCCCAGCAAGCCGGGGCCGAAACGAAACCTCCAGACAGGCGCCTCGAGAAAGGCATCGAGCCAACTCTCGCCCAGCATCGCACGGCTTTCCGCGAGTCCGGCGCGAAGCCAGGCATCGAAGCCGGCGACGATCTCCTCCGGCAATCCGGCGCGCACGAAATCGCCATGGCGCGGCAGCTTGCCGAAATAGCCCTGCCGCACCGCGACGGGGCTCAGGGCTGCAGCGTCGGGCACCGGAACTCCGCCAGCTCGCGCAGGCTGAACGGGTTGAACACGCTGCCCGCGCGAACGACGTAGCTGACCTGCCGCTCGCCCAGGCTGAAGGTGAGGGTGAATTCCTCCGGCACGCGCCCGGGTGCGACCTGCGCGCGGGCGAACAGCCGGAACAGCGCCCAGGGGCCGGAAGCGTTGATCGCCCCCTCCCCGCCCGATGGCGGCGGCGAGAACACGAGGCGGACGTTGTTCATCCGGTTCGTTCCGGGCCACGTGACCAATGTCGGGCGTGACGGGCCGTGGCTGTAGGTGATCTGCACACCGTCGAGGTCAAGCAGCGCGGATTGCGCGGCAGGGTCCATCGCCACCGGCTGGATCTCGAACCGCACCGTCGGCTGCGCACCGCCCGAGAAGAACACGTCGCGGATCACGCTCGCGCGCTGGAAGTTGGCGACATCGACGCGCGGCGTCACGCCCTCCACGGCCTGGAGCCGCCAGGTGCGCTGGGTCGTGTCGACGAAGGGGCGGAGGTTGGTGTTGAAGAACCCGTCGATCAGCCCGCCCGGCGCAAACAGGCGCGCGAAATCGTCCATCGGCGTCTCTGCCGTTGCCCCGCGCACGAAGGGGAAGCGGTTGGCGATCGCGGCCGAGCAGAGCGGTGCGACGCCCGCCTGGAACGCCCCCGCGAGTGCGGCCTGCGCCCCGCCGGCCCGCACCGCCGTACCGCCCTGCGACACCGCCCGGATCCAGCCATCGACAGGCGGCGGCACGCGCGATGCCTCGCCCTGCAACGCCTGGACGGGGTCGAGCCCCACCCCCGGCGTGATCGGCTGGCCAGGGTTCGCCGCCATGCGTGCGAGCTGCTGGTAGAGATCGGACAGCAGCTTCAGCGTGTTGTCGATCGGCGCACCGGGGCCGGCGCCGACAAACTGCCTCAGGCGCGAATACCGCTCGTCGATCGCCGAGCCTGGCGGTGGCGGCGGCGGCGCGCCGGGCTGTGCCGCGCCGAAGATGCCCTGCAACCGGGCAGAGGGCGTCGGCGGTGCCGGCGCGGCCCCTGCCGCCGCCGGCGCCGCCAGGCCTTCGGGCGGCACCGACAGCGTGAGCTGCCGCGTGATGCCGGCGAGCAGGTCGCGCATCGGTGATTGCGGCGCCGAAAGGATGTTCAGGGTATCGACGGCCTGGCCCATGCCGCGGAACGGCGCGATCGCCAGGTCGGCGAGCAGCCCGTCCCACATCCGCGCATAGTCGTCGTAGTAGAGGTTCAGCACGTCCTGCTGCAGGCGCACGAGGGCGGCATCGTCGAGCCGCACCTCGTTGCCCGGCCCGAGCACCCAGCTTTCCTGCGCCACTTCGCGCGATACCGCCTCGAGGTTCGGCAGCACGACGCGGTGGAACGCCTCGCGCGTGTAGAGGCCGGGAACGCCCTCCGACAATGGCCGCCCCGACGGCCGCGTGAAGGCGCGCGTGCCGGCGGGACCCGCGGCTTCGCCGGGCGTCCATGGGGCGAGGTTCGCCGCCGCCGCCACGGGGCGAAGGCGGGAGTAGGCGCGTCCCGCGAGCGGCAGGCGGCTGAACACGCGGCGGGCCTCGTCGATCAGCAGGCCATCGAGCCCGTAGGCCGGCATCGGCCCTTCCAGCAGCGCATCGAGATGCCCGGCGAGGCTCGTTCGCATCGCCGTCTGCTGCGGCTGGTTGAAGGCCTGCGCCCAATCGAGCGCCATCCAGTCACGCACGAGGGCACGGTCGAGCGGACCCTGCCCGCCGAGCATGAGGTAGACGCGCGTCGCCTCGTACAGGAACTCGGGCTGTTGCAGCGCGCCGCGCATCTGGCTCTCGAGCCGCCAAAGCAGGCGCGGCAGCAGCACGCGATCGAGCTCGCGGCGATAGACGCTGTCGGCAGCCGCGGCGAGCTTCGGCGCCTGGCTGAGGCCAAGCCCCGATCCGCGCGCGCGGTTGTCGCGGCCATAGGGCAGCGCGCGCGCCTGGTCGAGCAGCGGCAGCACGGCGGGAAGATTCGCCTCCGCAACAGGGTCGAGCGGCAGCGCACGCGCCGTCGTCTCGAGCTGCCGCACCGCGGCTTCGAGGCGGCCGACCTCCGCCTCGTTCGCACGCCAGGCGGAGAACCACGCCCCACCCATGCCGAGGACGGCGAGGGCCGCAATGCTCCACGCACCGATGGTGAGCGCGCGGCGTCGCGTCGCCGCACCCGGCTTGGCGCTGACGAGCCCGCTTTCGCCGAACACCACCTCGCGCAGCAGGCGGGCGAGGAAGTAGCTCCTCCCCTGCCCCGGCTGCGCCGCCGCGAGGCGCGCACGCGGCACGTTGAACAGCCGCGCCATCGCCCCGGTCAGCCGGTCGATCGGCGTGCCTTCCTGCGTGCCCGAGGTGATGTAGAGGCCGCGCAGATAGGGGGCCGCGTCGAGGTTGCTGTCGCGGAACGCGGTGTCGAGGAACTCGGCTGCGGGCCCTTCCATCGACGCAAGCTGTGCCGGGAAGCCGAACAGCGACGCGCGGCGATCGGGGCTGCGCTCGGCCTGCACGCGTTCGGGAATGCGGGCGGTGACGCGATCGAGCAGCGCGCGGAACGCCTCGGCGAAGCCTGCCGGGCCCTTCACGCCGGCGGGCAGCGTGACGCCCCACACCTGCTCGCGCGCCTCGCGGTCAAGATCGTCGAAATACTCGGTGAAGCCGGCAACGAGGTCGGCCTTCGTGAACAGCACGTAGACCGGCAGGCGGACGCCGAGCGTTTCGTCGAGCTCCTTCAGCCGCGCCCGGACGGCACGGGCATGGGCGAGCCGCTCCTCGCGCGAATGGGTGGCGAGGTCTGCCAGGCTGATCGCGACCAGCGCGCCGTTCAGCGGCGCGCGCGGGCGGTTCTTGCGGAGAAGGTCGAGGAAGCCGCGCCAGCCTGCCTTGTCGACCGCGGCATCGCTGTCCTGCGTGGTGTAGCGGCCGGCGGTGTCGATGAACACGGCGTCATCGGTGAACCACCAGTCACAGAGACGCGTGCCGCCGATGCCGGCGATCGGTGCGGTGCCCATCCGTTCGGCAAGCGGAAAGGTGAGGCCCGCGTTCATCAGCGCGGTGGTCTTGCCCGACCCTGGCGGGCCGATGATGACGTACCAGGGAAGCTCGTACAGCGCGCGCCCGCCGCGTGCCTTGGCCAGCAGCGTCAGCGCTTCGGTGAGCTTGCCCTTCAGCGCCGCGACTTCCTCGGCGGCAGCGACGGCGGAGGGGTCGGCCTGCCCGGCGGAGGCGCCCTCGATCAGTGCCTTCTCGGCGTTCCTGCGCGCGCGGAACGACAGGAAGGTGAACACCGCCCAGAGCAGCACGAGAACGCCGATGACGGCGAAGCGCGCGATGTCGGAGGCCAGCGGCGCGATGCCGCCAAACCCGAGCACCGGCCCGAACACCCAGACCAGCACCGAGAGGAGCACGACGCCGAGCAGCGCCACGGCCGCGCGCAGCCACGGGTTCGACGCGAGGGTGGAAAGACCGGCGGGAGGCTTCATCGGCGAACGAGCTCCTCACGCGGCAGGACGAGTTCGATGCGCCGGTTCTGCTCGCGCCCCTCGGCGGTGCTGTTGTCGGCGATCGGCTCGGCGTCGGCCTTGCCTTCGGCCTTCAGCCGGCCTGGGTCGCCGATGCCGCGGCCGAGCGGCACCAGCGCCGCGTCGGCCCTCGCCTGGGAGAGATGCCAGTTCGAGGGGAACTGTACGGTCCGGATCGGCTGGTTGTCGGAGTGGCCGAGGACCATCACGTTGCCGGGCTCGTTCTTCAGCGCAGAGCCGATCAGTTCCAGGATCGGGACGAATCGGGTCGAGACGGTGGCACTGCCAGAGCCGAACATGCCCGTCGCCTTGATGCGCACGATCACCGTCTGCGGCGTGGCGACCACGGCGACGAGCCCGTCGCGGATCGGGACGGCAAGGAAGGTGCGGATGCGGGTGACCTGGTCAGGCCCCGCCTCGGGCGGCGGGGGTGGCGGCGGCGGCGGTGGTGGTGCCACGCGGGCGAGTGCGGGCTGTGCCAGCGGCGGCACCGCGTTCAGCGCGGCGAACACCGCATCCGACCGGCTGTTCAGCGAGAACGCGAACCAGGCATAGAGCCCGCCCATCAGCGCGAGCGCGAGCGCGCCGATCACCCAGAGCGGCACGGCACGACCAGGCGGGCGCCAGCGCGCATCGAGCCCGCGCCAGGAGGGCGAGAGCTCACGCTCGGCCGGCGGGCGCTGCCCGGCGATGACCGCGTAGAGCCCCTCGCGCGCGCGCTCCAACTCGGCCGGCCCGCGCGGCGAGAGGCGGTAGCGCCCCTGGAAACCGAGGCTGATGCAGAGGTGCATCAGCTCCAGCGTCTCCTTGAACTTGCCAGGCTCCTTCTGCAGCCGTTCCATCAGCTGGAAGAAGCGATCGCCGGAGCCGACCTCGCGGTGGAAGGTGGCGATCAGGCTCGACGTGCTCCACGGCCCCTGGCTGCCCCAGGGCGTGTTCAGCACCACGTCGTCGATCGTGGCGCACAGCGCATAGTGCGCGGCGCGAAGCTGCTCGGCCGGAAGCCCCGTCGCGCGTGCATCCTGCTCGAACTGGCGCATCGCGGCGATCGCCCGCTCGCGCAGGTCGCCGCTGTCGGGCGGCCGCGCGGTGTTGCGCAGCCGGCCGACGAGGTCGAGCAACGGCGCGGCGGCAGCGGCGAGCGGGTTGATGCCGACGCGCGGCGGCGCCTCGGCCCCATCGCCGGACGCGGCGATCTGTTCCGATGGCGCATCGAAGAACGGCGGCGGTGCTGCGTCAGCCGGTGGCGGTGGTACGGCAGGCTTGCGTCCACCCGGGCTTGGGCGGATCACCGTGCGGTCATTGTCCTCCGGTTCGGAGAAAGGGTTGTCCTGGACCATCGCAAGCCCTCCCTCAGCCCCTGATCGCCCAGAGTTCCATCTTCAGGTTCGGGTAGTCGCCCGAGACATGGATCGCGAAGCCACCCGATGTCTGCATCTGCGCCCAGTGCGGGCTGCCGCGGTCGAGCTCGAAATAGGTCGCCCCCGCGTAGAACGGGATCTGCCGCGGTGCGACGGGAAGCGGGCGGATGGCGATGCCGGGAAGCGCCACGTTCACGAGCTCGCGGATATGCTCGACCGCGCCGATCTTCACCGTGTTGGGGAAAACGCGGCGGATCTGCTCGCCCGGCATGTCGGCCTGCACCGACAGCACGAACTGTGCCGCCTTCAGAAGGTTCCGGTCCGTCATCGGCCCGACGCGCACACCGTGGCGACGGTCCTGCAGCGGGATCGAGACCGCCGTGGTCTCGACCACCGCGGACAGGGATTTGCGCAGGTCGGCCACCACGGGCGCGTAGCTGCGCTGCAGGTCCTCGTGCCGGTAGGCAGGGTATTGCGGCGGGCGTCGCGCCGCCTCGGTGAAGGTCGCGAGCTCGCCAGCGAGCGACGCCAGCGCGCGATAGAGCGTTTCAGGATGCACGAGGCCGGAGGACGCCCAGTGCGCGAGCACCGGCTCGACGCGGTTGATCGCCTGCAGCAGCATGAAGTCGGCCACCTCGGCCACGCCACGCGCCCCTGGCTGGCCGAGCCTGGCGGCGATCGCCTCGGCACGCTGGCGCAGCATGCCGGTGAGCTCGTTCAGCAGGCCCTGCAACGGCGGCGTGGCGGAGGCCAGCAGCGCTGGCGGGATCCACCGCTCATCGAGCACGACGCGGCGATCGGGCAGCACCTCCTGGATGCGCGCCACCGCAAGGCCGAGATAGCCGGCGCGATCCTCGGTCTCGAGCATGTAGCGGAAGCGGAGCCGGCCGACCTGGAGCTCGGCTGCCGTCGGGCTCGTCGAATGCGCATCGAACGCCTCGTAGGCGGCGGGCGCGAAGCGGGTGGCGGCAGCCTCCGGCCCGTCGGCCGCGATCTCGAGCCCGCCAGCCTGGCGCACGGGGGCGGCGAGGTAGACGAGGCAGTTGCGCACGGTCTCGCCGAGGTCGAGCGAGGGCGGATGATCGGCCTGTTCGGGAATGGCGAAGGGGGTGCCATCCTCAAGCAGGCCGGTGGCGGAGGACAGAGCGAACCGCCCCGTGCCGAGCAGGTCACGGTCGATCGCGAGCGAGGCGAAACCCCAGGGGAACGGCACGAGGGCAGCCGCGGTGCCGCGGACCAGCGCCTCGAGGTAGCGGTCCTGCTGCTGGAAATGCTGTGCACGGAGGAACATGCCCTCGTGCCAGACGACCTTGTTCTGCCAGAACATCGTTCTCAGGACATCTTCTTGGAGGGCATCGCGTTGGGGGCCATCTCGTTCCGCTGCCGTCGTCAGGGCTCATCGTACGGCCGGCGCGAAGACCCTCGCCTGCCGGTTGCAGACACTACACTGGTTCAGCCCGCCGGGGTAAGCGCCGCTTCAAGCCTGTCCGCAACGAGACGGAGGCGTGTCGTTCCGGTGGAGGCGACGGGCTGGATCGTCTTCCACTTCGCGCGGTCGATGTCGCGGAACAGAACGGCGACGCCGAGGAACCGCGTGCGGCTGTCGGCCTCACGCGTGATGGTGCGGCTGGCGCCCGGCGTGAAGGTCAGCTCCTCGCGCGCGATCAGCTCTGCCCCAAGGGTGGCCTGCTCACGCTCCATCAGTGCGAACACGTCGGCACTCTCGAACTTGCCGGCCGCCGTGAGCAGGTAGAGCCTGACCGCGACGGGCAGCGGCCGCCCATCGATGCCCGGGTTCACCGCCGGGCCGATCGTGATCGCGAGGTCGACCACCGGTGGGGGTGGCTGGCCGCCGCCGCCCGCGAGCGTGGCGGCAGCGGAGAGCAGCACGATGCGGCGCGCGAGAACCGGGTGCCCAAGCGTGGCCCGACGATTGGCGGTCATGCGTCCTCCTTCACCGGTTCAGCCTCGCCCGCCCGCTGCCTCGTAGGCACGCGCGAAGGCGCGGGCGAAGGCACCGTCGGTATTGTTGTCGATGTCGCGCGAAAGTGCGGCGAAGCGCGCCTCGTAGAGGTCGAAGGCGCGCGCGCGGCGCTGCGCCGGCACCAGGCTGAGGCCGCCAGCGGCTTCGGCCTCCTCGCGGAGGCTGGCAGGCTCGATTGCGGCGAGGACGGCGCGAAGCCCTGCCTGCATCGCGGCCATCGTTGCCATCTCGTGATGCTTGACGTCGTCGAGGCTGTCGCGCACGGCGGTCTCCGCGTCCATGAACGCGCCACGCGCCTCGCCGAGCATCGCCGCGATCGCATCCTCGACGGAGGGGGAGAATTTCAGCGGGTTGTTGCCGCGTGCGGCAATGATGGTCTGCTCGATGCGGAACTCGCTCTTGATCGAGGCACGGGTGATCAGCACCTCGCGCAGGCCCTCCACGAAGGCGCGGAACGCAGCGCCGAGCCCGTGCATCAGTTTCTCGGGCGGAACGGTGCTGCGGCGGACGAGATCGGGCAGGCCGGCGCCGGCAAGGAACGCTGCGAGCAACGCCGCATCGTCCCCCCCCGCCCCCGTCTCGGGTGCCGCCCTCCCGGGTGTCGCCATCTCGGGCGCCGCTGCCTGCTGGCGCGCCGCCGGCTGGATGGTCGGTATCGGCAGCGGCGTGGTCGGTACCGGCGTCGGTGACCGGGGGCGCTCGAACACGTCATCCGCGGGCGATGCATCACGCTGCCGCGGCAACGTTCCCTCCGGTGCCGCTGTGGCACGCGGGATTGCGTTCATGGGATCGAAACCGAAGGCCGGCAGTGGATGTTGTTCGCCGGCAGCGCTCCCGCTGGGCAGCTCGACGGCTGGCGGCGGCGGCGGCGGCGAGATCTCAAGGTCCCAGTCGTCGGGGATCGCGTTCTGCACCACGGGCGGGGGAACGAACGCATCGGAGCTTGCCGGCGTATGGTCAGGCCTGCTGCCCGAATTGGTCCATGACGGGTCAGACAGCCTGTCGCCGCCCTGGATGTCGGAGAGGGGATCGAAATCATCGGGCAGGAGCGAGCCGCCTTCTCCGCCCCCAGGGCCGCCAATGCCGCCGAACGGATCGGTCGGCACGGGCTGCGACGGCGGCTGCATCGCATAGGGATCACGCCCGAACGGGTCGTTGCCGAAGGGTGTCGAGGGTGGCGGCGGCGGGGCGAAGGGATCATCGTCGAACGGGTTTCCAGCGCCGCCGCTGAACCCGGCCCCGAGGCCGGTGGAGGCGCCGCCGCGCTCCTCGACCCTCACCTCGATCTCGTATTCGCCGAGCGTCAGCCGGCTGCCATCGCGTAAGGGGGCCGAGGCGCCACGGCCGATCGGCTCACCGCCACGATCAAGGAACGTTCCGTTGGTAGACTGATCCGTCACCATCCACCGGCCGGAGCGGAACGCGATGGTGCAATGGTGCTTGGAGAGGTGGCGGTTCGGGTCGGCCAGCACCCAATCGTTCCCTTCGCCGCGGCCGATCGTGAGCTCGCCCCCCGTCACGCGGCGCGTTGCCGGCACCGCGGCATCGGGGCAGCGCACGACGGAGAGGACGAGGTCCACCGCCCCTGCCTCAGCCGCCGATGAGAACGGTCGGCGCGCCGGGGCCGACGATGACGCCGCCATGGGCGCAGCTGTCGAGCAGACGCGCGGCAGGGAGGTTCATGATCATCACCGTGGCACTGCCCTTGGCGATCATGTCAGGCGGGCCGACGCAGACGCACATGTCGCTCGCGCGGGCCGCGGGCAGCGCCATGACCAGTACCGTCGGCGCGCCTGGCGGCAGGATCGGACCGCCGACATGCGGCACGGGCCCGGTGAACATCGGGCAGACATGCATGTCGGTGATGCGTGCGGCTGGGAACATCCTGCTCCTCCCGTCAGCTCATGCGTTCAGGCGGGCGCGATGCGGCCGGAGCCGCCGGCGGCGATGTCGAGCCCGCTCTGGATGAAGCGATGCAACGTTGCCTCGGCCTTCTCCGGCTCGCGGCGGACGGCGGCAAGTGAAACCGCGCCAGCGACGGCGACGCCCGTCAGATGTTCCGCCGGCGGAACAACGGGCTGGCCCAGTGGCGCCATGCTGCCGCCGGACCAGAAGGCGCCGACTGCCGCCCACGCCTCGGGGCTGCGGAACCCTGCTGCCTCCGCCCTGACCATCGCCTCGCGGCGCGGCTCCTCCTCGGGCTTGCGCACCCAGGCTTCCGCAGCGACGAGTGCGGCGGCATCGGGTGGCGGCGCCTCTGGGGCCGTTGCGCGCGCGCACATGCAGGCCCACCACACGGCCTCGCGCTTGGGCAGGGCATGGGCCATGAAGCGGGCCGCATCGGCCATCATGCCGGCCTTGACGATGCGCGCGAGCGCGGTGGCGGTATCCGGCGCGCCGACAGCGGCGGCGGCGGCCTCGGGCGCGAGATCGGCACGCTCCAGAACCGTTTCGAGAACGGCACCGGAGAGCTTCACGGGGGGGCGCGGGGGCGTGTTCATGTGGTGCTCAATTGATCATGATGATGCCGCCCTTCAGCATCACCATTCCGTCGCCGCTCACCTTCGTCATGGGCGCCTTGGCGTCGAGCATCGCCGTGCCCTCGATCTTGACCATGATGCCCTTGATGGTCACACCCGTCTGGTCGATCTTGATGGAGTTCGACCCGACCTTCAGTTCGATCGCCTGCATCGCCTCGGTGTCGATCTTGCCGAGATCGACCTTGGTCGTGAGATTGCCCATCGACACCTTGAGCGACATGTTCCCCATGCCGACCTTGGTATCAAAATTGCCTTTCGAGATCTCGACCTTCTGGTTTCCCTGTTCGACCTTGAAGTCGTAATCGCCCTTCGTCACGTGCGTCTGCTTGCCCTCGATCTTGAGCGAGCGGTCCATCTTCACCGTCACGGTCTCGTTGTTCTTCACCAGGCGCTCATAGTCCTTCTGCGCCTGGAAGGTCACCTTCTCGTCGCCGGCCTTGTCCTCGAAGATCAGGGCGTTGTAGTCCGACGTGCCGCCGCCGGGCGATGACCGTGTCATGATGCCAGACTGCGTCTTGTTGTCGGGCTGCGTGGCGAAGAGCGGCATCTGCCCGTTGTGCAGGGCGCCGAGCACGACCGGGTGGTCGGGGTCGCCATCGAGGAATCCGACGACGACCTCGGTGCCGATGCGCGGGAACAGCATCATGCCCCAGCCATTGCCGGCCCAGGGCTGCGCAAGGCGGACGTAGCACGACGAGTTCTCATTGCCTTCGCCGAGCCTGTCCCAGTGGAACTGGATCTTCACGCGGCCGAATTCGTCGATCTCGATCTCCTCGCCGGCGGGGCCGACGACGGTGGCCGACATCAAGGGCGGCAGCTTCGGCATCGCGGCCGCCATGGCCGGGCGGTAGGGCACCTCGGACGGCGCGGCGACGGCGCTGTTGCCGTAGGACGGCTGCGCCCGGGCGTTGAAATGCGTCTCGTCGGTGGCGGTATGGGAGACGGAGGTGATCACGTACTCCTTGTCGGCATCGCCGTCCTCGGCGTAGGGGCCAAGGGTGAACACCTGGCCGGCCGCGAGCCAATTCGCACCGGACGAGAACTGCACGCGCTCCGCCGCCGCCTCGATCGCCTCGACCATGCGGGTGGCGACGGGCTCGCCATCGGCCGGCGCCGCCGGGCTGTCGCCGCGCGAGACGGTGGGATAGCGGCCGGGCCAGTGGAACTGCTCGAACTTGCCCGCCATTGGGCGTTCGAGAACGGAGTTCTTCTCCGCCAGCATGTCGGTCTGGCTCGAACGGAATTCGTAGGTCGAGGTCGCGACCTTGCCGGGAACCCAGTCCGCCTCCAGAACGTGATCGCTGTAGGTATCGCTGCCGGCGAACACCTTGCCGGACGTGAGCTTCCGCGGCGCATCGCCGAGGAACCCGTCATTGCTGTCGGTGACGACGAGGCGATGCCCGTCCTCGGCATGGGTGAAGAACCAGAACAGACCCTCTTCCTCCATCAGCCGGCAGGCGAAGGCGAAGTCGGTCTCGTTGTACTGGATCACGTATTCCCGCGTCGGCGGATCGGCGCCCAGGGTGAAATCGAACGCGTCGAAGCCGGCATCGCCGAACAGCTCCTCGAGGATCTGCTTGGCGTTCTTGTTCTGGAACACGCGGCAATCTGTGGTGTGGGAGAGGAACCACAGCCACGGTGCGATCTCGCAGCGGTAGGAGGTGAAGTCGCGCCCGCCGGAATCGCCCGGCCCCCAGCGCACGACGTAGCCGTGGATGTGCCGCGGCGCCGCGTTCTGCGGCGCGATCGTGCAGGTGACGGTGCCGCCCAGCATGGTGTTGGCGGCGACCGCCGCGTCAACGCCCTGCACGAGGAGGCGGAAGCGGAACAGGCTGCAGATCCCTTCCTCGCCGCTCAACGACTGCAGAATCAGCGCGTCCTCGCCAAGCGAGGTCGCGATCTTCAACAGACGCTTCTCCTGCGTGATTGTCGGCATCACCCTTCCTGGCCGGTTTCCCGCCCCGCGTGCAGTATGCCCTCGTTCGGGTGGATGACACCACCCGTTGCAGTGCGCCCCGTCACATGCCGCCGGAATTGCAGCCGGAATTGCAGCCGCGCGGTGCCTCGGGCAGTCTCTCGGGATGCGCACACCCTCCCCAATCCTGGCCCCAATCCTGGCCCCAATCCTGGCCGCGATCCTTGCTGCGGCCCTGCTTGCCTGCGGTGGCATGACGGCCACCGCACAGCCGCGCCCCGCGGCCCAGGCCCCACCTACCCAGTCCCAACCTGCCCAGGGCCAGCCTGCCCAGGGCCAGCCTGCCCAGCCGCAAGCCGCCCAGGCTCCAGCGCAGGCGCAGCCGGCGAGCCCGCCGGCGAACGACGCCGCAACGGCAGAGCAGCCGGCGGCGATCGAAGGGTTCCGCTCCGCCCGATTCGGCATGAACGAGCAGGAGCTCCGCGCCGCCATCCGGCGCGACTTCGCTCAGGCTGCGGAACGGATCGTGAGCGAACAGACCCCGGTCGAGCGCACCCAGGTGCTGACCGTGACGGTGCCTGACCTGATCCCCGATGCCGGCACCGCGCGCATCTCCTACATCCTCGGCCACCGCTCCCGCCGGCTGATCCAGGTGACGATCCTCTGGGGTCCGCCGGCCGACGCCGCCGCGCGCCCCGAGGCGCTGGTGAACGCCGCCGAGGCGCTGCGCGCGCATTTCGGCTCGCTCGCCTGGCGGGCGGGCAGCGTTGCCGGCGGCGTCGCACTCACCGATGGGTCGACGCTGATCTTCCGCGGCCTCGATGCCCAGGGGCGGATGGCCCAGCTCCAGGCCCTGCCCGCCGCAGCGCCAGCGGGCGCGGCGACAGCGACGGCGCGACCCTTCGGCCTCCGCCTCGCCTACGTGGCTGACCCCACGAACCCCGATGTGTTCCGCCTTCAGCGCGGCCAGTTCTGAGGCAGCAATGCGGCTTCTCGTGATCAACAGCAACACCACCGACACCGTCACCGCGCGGATCGAGGCGGAGGCGCGCGCGGCGGCGGGGCCTGGCACCGTCATCGAGGCGATGACCGCACCATTCGGCCTGCCGCTCATCGTCACGCGGGCCGACTGGCAGGTGGCGGGAACGGCAACTCTTGCCGCGCTCGGCGCGCGGGCGGGCCATTACGATGCCGCGATCATCGCCTGCTTCGGCGACCCTGGCCTCGATGCGGCGAAGCTGCTCGCGACCGTGCCCGTGCTTGGCATCTCGGAAGCCGCCTTCCACGCTGCATGCATGCTCGGCAAGCGGTTCGGCGTGGTCAGCTTCACGCGCGACCTTCAGCCGATGTTCGAGATGTGCCTCGACCTGCACGGCCTGCGCAGTCGCTGCGCGGGGTTCCGCATGGGCCCCTCCTTCGCCGGCGACCCTGGCCGCGTGGCGGAGGAGGCAGAGCCGCTCGTCCGTCGCCTCGTGGCCGAGGCGGTGGAACAGGATGGCGCCGAGGTGGTGATCATCGCCGGTGGGCCGTTGGCCGGCGTCGCCCGCAGGCTTGGCCCCGAGATGCCCGTGCCGCTGATCGATGGCACGGCGGCCGCCGTATCGCTGGCCGAGGCGATGGTGCGGCTCAGCCCTCGCCTGCCGCGCCAGGCGCCGCGTGCGCCCGTCGGCCTCGATCCCGCGCTCGCGTCGCTCTATCGAGGCGCTTCCTAGCGATTTCTCCAGGCTTGGGTGCGGCGTGTGATGATCCCGTCGGCCAGCACGTGAACACCCTTCACGGCGGCCGAGGTCAGCAGGATGGTCATCGCCATCGCGGCTGCCGCACTCGCCTGCCCCGCCTCGTCCATCTGCACGAGCGCGACCGCGGCGGGCTTGGTGTCGGGCGCATAGAGGAACACGACCGCCGAGACCGTCGTCATCGCGTTCACGAACAGGTAGATCGCGACATCGAGGATCACCGGCAGCGAGATCGGCACGGTGACGGCCAAGAAGCTCCGCCACACAGGCACCTTGAGGCTTGCCGCCACGCTCTCGAACTCGGGGTCGAGCTGCTTCAGCGCGGTGACGGAGGCGAGATGCCCGACCGTGTAGAAATGCGCGAGCGAGTTCAGCACCAGGATCGCCGGCGTGCCGTAGATGAAGCCGAGCGGGTTGGCAGGGGCGTTGAAGAAGAAGATGTAGGCGATGCCAAGCACGAGGCCGGGCACGGCCAGCGGCACGGTGGCTGCGAAGCGCACGAGCCCCGCGAGCGCGCCGATGCCCTTCGCACGCTCCATCCCGTAGGCGAACAGGAATACCAGCGGTGCGCCGATCGCCGCCGTCCAGGCCGCCAGCGTCACGCTGTTCCACCAGCTGCCCCAGCCCGCGCTGTCGAACCGCCCGAACTCGTAGTTCGCGAGCGTCAGCGAAAGGTTCCAGGGCCAGAACGTGATCAGGCTTCCCCACGCAGCGATCCCGATGATGCCGATCATCAGCGCCGAGATGGTGATGCACAGCACCAGCAGCGGCCAGTCACGTGGCGCGCGACGCTTGGGCACATACGGCACAGCGCGGGCGCTGACCGAGGATGTCTGCCGCCGCTGCGCCCAGCGATCAGCGAGGAAGGCGAGCACGGCGGGCGCCAGCAGAACCATGCCGACGACAGCACCCATCTGGAAGTTCTGCTGCCCGACGACCTGCTTGTAGACATCGGTCGCGAGCACGTTGAACGAGCCGCCGATGACCTTCGGGATACCGAAATCGGTGATCACCAGCGTGAACACCACGAACCCGGCCGACACCATGCCGTATCGCGCCGAGGGCAGCGTGACGGTGCGCATCACCCGCACGCGTGTGGCCCGCAGCGCCTCGGCGGCTTCGTAGAGCCGTGCATCGGCGCCGGCGAGAGCGGTTGAGAGGATCAGCAGCGCGGGCGGGAAGCAGTAGAACACCTGCGACACGATGATGCCCGCGGGGCCATAGATCGTGCCGCCCATCAGCAGCGGCTTGAGGAGGCCCTGGTTGCCGAACAGGTAGATCAGCGCCAGCGCCGGCAGCAGCGAGGGTGCCAGGATCGGGATCAGCGCGATCGCGCGGAACGCCGGCTTCAACGGAATCGCGCTCCGCGTCAGCGCGTAGGCGAAGCCGAAGGCAAGCGGCAGCACGATCGCGGTCGTGACGGCCGCGACCCAGATGCTGTTCCAGAGGGAGCCGAGCAGTGCCGGCGTCTCGACATAGCGGATGAAGTTGGCAAGCCCCACGAAGTCGCCACGTTCGTTCTGGAAGCTCTTCGCCAGCAGCGCGCCGAACGGCGCGACGAGGGTGACGGCGAGGAAGACGGCAGCGAGCACGACGACACCGATGAGCACCAGGTCATCGGCGGAGCGCTGCGGCCTGACGCGCAGCGCACCGACGGTCGCTGCCGCCACAGTCATGCTGCCGCCGGTCTCACGAACAGCAGCACGCGCGAGGGCGGCAGCACCACGGCGAAGGGCATGCCGGGGCTGAGGGCGAGGTCGCGCAGCGCGGTATCGGACAGCTCAGCCGTCAGCGGCAGGCCGTGCGCGTCGAGCTCCACCCGCGCGATCGAGCCGAGATATTCGATGCCTCGCACTGTCGTGGCGAGGCGCGTGCCGGCGAGCGTGGGAACGTCGGGCTGCACATCCTCGGGGCGGATGCAGACCTGCACGGCAGCACCGGTGGGAAAACGCTGCGCGGCATCGGCGGCGATCAGAGCACGGCCGACGGCAACGGTGCCGGCATCGGAAACCGTTCCGGGAAGCGTGTTCATCCGCCCGACGAAGCCCGCGACGAACAGCGAGGCCGGGTGGCGATACACGTTATCGGGCGTTCCCACCTGCTCGATCCGCCCGCGGTTCATCACCACGATGCGGTCGGCGATCGAGAGCGCCTCCTCCTGGTCATGCGTGACCATCACGGTCGTCACGCCGAGGCGACGTTGCAGGCCCTTGATCTCGCCGCGGAGATGCACGCGCACCAGCGCATCGAGCGCAGAGAGCGGCTCATCGAGCAGCAGCAGGCCGGGGTTCATCGCGATCGCGCGCGCGAGTGCCACGCGCTGCTGCTGCCCGCCGGAAAGCTGCGCTGGATATTTCCACCACTGGTCGGAAAGCCCGACGAGTTCCAGCAACTCGCGCGCGCGGTTCTCGACCGCTGCCCTGCGTTGGCCCTGCGCCGCAAGCCCGTAGCCGACATTGGCGAGCACGGTCATGTTCGGGAACAGCGCGTAGGACTGGAACACGATGCCGAAATCGCGCCGCGAGGGCGGCAGGGCCGAGATGTCGCGCCCGTCCTGCACGATGCGGCCTTCGTCCTGCGGGTCGAGCCCGGCGATGGCGCGCAACAGCGTCGTCTTGCCGCAGCCGGAAGGACCGAGGAAGCAGACGAACTCGCCGCGCCCGATGCTCAGCGAGACATCATCGAGCGCCGTGAAGCTGCCGAACCGCTTGGTCAGCCGCTCTGCGACCAGATAGTCCTCGCAGGCCAACGCGGAGGCCGGGGCGAGCCCGGCCTCCGCGGTGCGCGCCGCGAGGGCCGCGTCCATCTCAGTTTCGCGGGGCTGACTTGGCATCGAAACGGCGCGACCATTCGGCAAGGATCCGGTCGCGGTTCGCAGCGACCGCGGCGAAGTCGACCTTCGCCAGGCGCTCGCTGAACGCCGCCGGATAGCCCTGCACCGTTGGCGTCACCGCCGGGTGGCCGAGCAGGGCGTAGTAGCGGCCGTAGACCGCCATCGCCGCCTGGCTCACGGCAAAGTCCATCAGCTTCTTCGCAGCCTCCTCATTGCGCGTGCCGCGCACGATGGCCGCCCCCTCGAGGTCGAAGCCGACGCCGTCGGTCGGCACGATGATCTCGATCGGCGCTCCCTGGTTCTTCAGCGTCACGGCGCGCATGTCGAAGGAGATGCCGATCGCGTATTCGCCGCGCGCGGCATTGTTGCAGGGCGCGCTGCCGCTATGGGTGTAGACGGCGACGTTCTCGTGCAGGCGCGTCATGAAGTTCCACGCGTTCTCCTCGCCCTGCGTGCCGAGCCAGCCGGCAACGGTGAGAAGCCCCGTGCCGGAGGAGGCCGGGTTCGGCATCGCGATCAGGCCGCGATAGACGGGGTTCAGCAGGTCGGCCCATGTGGTCGGCGTCGGCAGGTTGCGCTGGCGCGCGACCATGGTGTTGAAGCAGACGGCGGAGACGAACGCGTCCATCCCGATCCACGTCATCGGTGACTTGTCGGAACGGAACTGCGGGCGAAGCTCGGCCGCGCCGATGGGCGTGTAGGGCAGCAGCATGTTGTCCTGCTCGAGGCGCTGGAGGCTGAACACCGAGAGGCCCCAGATCACGTCGGCGCGGGGGTTCTCCTTCTCGGCGAGCAGGCGCGTGGTGATCACGCCAGTGCTGTCGCGCACCCAGACGATCTCGATGCCCGGCACGGCCGCCTCGGCTGCCTGCTTGAACACCGGAAGTTGCTCGTTCTCGAGGGCTGTGTAGACCGTCAGTCGCGTGCGCTGTGCGGCCGCATCGTCAAGCGGCAGGGTCGCGAGCAAGGGTGCCGCAAGGGCGGCGAGAAGCGGGCGGCGAAGCATCGGTGGTGTCCCCCGGAATGTCAGTGCCTGGCGTGCGGCCTTGCCGGCCAACGCCCTGACTTTCACCCGGTGACGGCGAAACCTGCGTGACGGATTGGTTTCAGTTCGATGACGTTCTCGCCGGGGCCGGGCTCAGGGCTGCTCGCCCGCCATGGCCCTGGCCGCGAGCGTCGCGACCGCCTGGGGCAGCGTGGCGATGCTGTCGATCACGAGATGCGCCCCTGCCCCGGCGAGCACGGCGGTCGCGCGCTCCCGCAACGCCGCCCGTTCTGCCGGTGCAAGCGCCGCAAGCTCCCGGGCCGAGAGCCCCGCTGCGTTGCCCGAGAGAGAGACGCCGACCGTCCAGCACCCGGCCGCGATCCCCTCGGCGATGCCAGGCACGGTGTCGTCCACCTTCACCACCGCGGCGGCGGGCCAGACGCCGAGGTCGGCGAAGCAGCGATACATCATCAACGGGCTCGGCCGGCCCGCGGCGAGGTCGCCGGCGCAGACGAGGTTGTCGGGCGCATAGCCGCGTTCGGCAGCGATGGGGGCGAGCACCGCCATGATCGCGCGCGTGTAGCCGGTGGTGCTGCCGATCGCGAGCCCCTGGGCGCGCAACGCCGCGATCGCATCGATCGCACCCGGGATGATGTCGGCATGGTCGCGGACGGAGGCCGCGTTCATCGGCTCGAACACGGCGAAGATGGCATCGGCGTCGGCCTTGCCGAAGTCCCGCCCATGCGCGGCGCGCCACGCCTCCGCCACGCGCGGCGTGGTGCCGACGGCCCAGATATGGTCCCATTTCGGCAGGCCCATCGGCCCCCGCGCTGCATCGATGTCGATCGTGACGCCGAATTCGGTGAAGGCGCGCACGAAGGCGCCCATCGGCGCGCGCGAGCCGTGATCGACCACCGTGCCGGCCCAATCGAGCACAACGGCCTTGAGATGGCCTTGGTAGGGCTCAGGTGGCATCGGGGCTACTCCGCGGCGTCAGGGATGGGAAGGCCGATGAGGGAGTTGAGCGTCTCCTCGGCGAGCGCGAAGGCGGTGCTCATGCCCGTGCCTGACGTGACCATGGCGAGCCTCACCTCCGGAAGAGGTGCGGCGATGAAGGCAGGGCCGGCGGCGGACGGATACTCGCCGATCCAGCGTTCGATCGGTGCCGTATCGTTCGGCAGGCGCAACACCGCGCGCGCCTCGTCGAGGATGCGCTGGTCGACCCCCCCGGGCATGAACGGGTCTGGGGTATCGCTGTAATGGTGGCTGTCGCCCACGACGAGGGAGCCGTCGGCCGACTGCACGACGATGAGGTGGATGCCATCGGCGAGCGCGGCACCCTGCTCCGCCTCCAGCCGCGCACGCAGGGCCGCCAGGCCTGGTGCCTCGGCGTAGCCGAGATAGCGGACGAGGCCGAGGTCGCTCATCACCGCCGCCGGCAGGCGCCAGCCAGGATCGGGCAGGCGCAGCATGTGCAGCTTGCAGCGCACAGGGCGATACGCGGCGATCGCCTCGGGAAACAGCGTCAGGAAATCGTTGCAGGGTGCGACGACGGCGCGGGCAGCGCGCAGCGTCCCCGCGCTCGTCTCGATTCGCGGCGGGGCGACTTCGCGCACATGCGTGCGCCACAGGAACCGCACGCCGTATTCCGCGGCCAGCCATGCGGCGAGTTTCGGCAGGGCGATGCGCGGCTCGACGCGGAGCTCGTGCGGCGAGTGGAGCCCGCCTGCTAGACCCTCGGCGAACACGCCGAAGCCTGCCATGTCGGCGGGCGACAGCAGGCGGCATCCCTCGCCCATCGGCCCGGCGGCGAACTGTTCCGCCACCAGAAGCGCCTCCGGCCGCCGGCAGGCGAGGACGAGACCGCGATGCAGCACGGGGATCCCCGCCTTCGGCGCCACCTCGACCCAGATGTCGCGCGCCCGCCGCGCCCGACGCCAAGTGTCGCCCGCCTGCTGCCCGGTGACGGTGACGAAGCCGAAATTGCGGATCGACGCGCCGTTCGCCTGCGCCTCGCGGTCGAGCACCGTGACGGATAGCCCCGCGCGCGCCGCAGCCAACGCATGCGCGAGACCCACGATTCCGGCACCAACGATGGCGAGGTCACACTGTCCAAGATCAGAGCTCATGTGCCAACGCTAGCGCAGGTCACTGCGCCACTGAACCAGGGTGCGTGTGACAGTCTTGTTGCAGCCTCAGATGACAGGATTCTCGAGCGTGCCGATGGCCGGCATCGTCACCCGCACGACATCGCCCGCGCGGAGATAGCGCGGCGGGTCGAAGCCGATGCCCACCCCGGCCGGCGTGCCGGTGGCGATGATGTCGCCCGGCATGAGCGTGATGCCGGCGGAAAGCGTGGTGATCAGCGTCGGCACGTCGAAGATGAGCAGCTTCGTGTTCGAGGCCTGGCGACGCTCGCCGTTCACCTCGCAGGTGATCTCGGCATCGGCGAGGTCGAGTTCGTCCGCCGTCACGGCATAGGGGCCCATCGGGCAGAAGCTGTCCTGGCTCTTGGCGATCAGCCACTGGCTGTGCCGGCCCTGCAGGTCACGCGCCGTCACGTCGTTGACCATCGTGTAGCCCCACACATGAGCGAGCGCGTTCTCCTTCGCGATGCCCCTGCCACCGCGGCCGATGATCACCGCCAACTCCGCCTCGTAGTCGACCGCCGTCGAGACCGTGGGGTCGACGCGGATCGGCTCGCCCGGTGCGATCACGCATTCGGGCACCTTGGAGAAGATGATCGGCGCCTTCGGCACGGCCCCGGCGGCGGCGGAGCTGTCGAAGCCGGACTTCGCGAATTCCTGTGCATGATCGAAATAGTTCTTGCCGACGCAGAAGATGTTCCGCGCCGGCCGCGGCACCGGTGCGAGAAGGCTCAGCACGCCGAGCGGCATCGCCTCGCCTTCCGCAGGTGCAGCGAGCCCCGCAGCCGCCCGGCGGGCGAGAGCGGCGACACCGTGCCCGGCCTCGCCCTCATCGAGGGCGAGCGGCCAGGCCTTGCCGGCCGCGACATCGACCCGCGCGACCACCACCCTGCCAGCGTGACGTGCCGTTGCGTAGCGCATGCGGATCGTTCCCTTCTCGTGTCAGTCAAAGCGGCGGGCGACGAGGAACAGGCCCGCCGCATCGGCCGCCGCGATCGTCGCCTCGCGTTCGGGCATCAGCGTCATCCCCGCCTCGATCGCGATGCCGGCAAGCCCCGCGGCCGCCGCCCCCTCGACCGTGCGCACACCGATCGTGGGAAGGTCGGCCCTCGCTTCCTGCCCGGGCTTGGCGCGCTTGACCAGCACGCCCGCCGGCCCCTCGCGCCGGAGGCTGGCGCAGCGTGCGAGCAGCGCATCCGTTCCCTCGACCGCCTCGACGCCGAGCACGATGCCCTGCTGCACGACGACGGCCTGGCCCACATCGGCCGCACCGAGGATGCGCGCGACCGTGGCACCGCGCACGATGTCTGCTTCCGCTGCGGCATCCGGGGCGTGGCGGCCGAGCACGCCCTCGGGCGCGGCGAGCCCCGTCATCACCTCCTGCGCACCGCGCACGCGGAAGCCCTCCTCCTCGAACACACGGATGACGGCTGCGAGCAGGCCGTCATCGCCGGCGAAGGCAGCGCGTCCGATGCGCGCGAGGATCTTCGCCCCCTCCGCATCAGGCATGAGTGTCAGCAGGGAGGGACGGCGCACGGTGCCGATCAGCACGAGTTCATCGACGCCCGCCTGACGCAGCGCGCCGAGGATCTGCCCAGCCGCGCCGATGCGGTGGAGCGCGTGGGGATAGCCAGCGATCGTTGCGGTGTCTGCGTGCCCTTCGAGGCCGAGCACGAAGACCGGTCGTCCACTCGCGCGCGCTGCCGCCGCGAGCCGTGCCGGCAGGGGCCCGCCCCCGGCGACGATGCCGAGCGTGCCCGTCACGGCACCCACATCGGGCCGAAGCCGCCCTTACGCCGCGCTTTCGACCGGGTCCTCGGCGCCAAGGTCGAGATCGTCCGGTGCGACCGCCCGGCAAAGCGGCCGATGCCCGGCCGCCGCCATGAATGACAGCACCTCATCGACGAGCGCATCACCGGCGAAACGCTGCCGCGCCTCGGCCATGCGGGTCTCTAGCGTGCCCTGCTCGTCGCGGAACAGCAGCCGGAAGGCAGCGCGCAGGCGGTGGATCTGCGCGCGGTCGAAGCCGCGGCGCTTCAACCCGATGACGTTCAGCCCGGCGAGCCGCGCACGGTTGCCGATGACGGAGCCGAAGGGGATCACGTCGCCCTCCACGCCGGAGGCGCCGCCGACCATCGCCTGGCGGCCGATGCGCACCCATTGGTGAATCGCCGCCGCCCCGCCGATGACGGCGTTGTCGCCGATCGAGACATGGCCGCCGAGCAGGGCGTTGTTGGCGAAGATCACGCGGTCACCGATCGCGCAGTCATGCGCGATGTGGGTGACGCACATCAGCAGGCAATCGGCGCCGACGCGCGTGACACCGGTGCCGATCGGCGTGCCGCGATGGATCGACACATGCTCGCGGATCACCGTGCGCGGGCCGATCTCGGTGCGCGTCGGCTCCCCCTTGTAGCCGAGATGCTGCGGCGGCAGGCCGATCGTGGCGAACGGGTGGATCGCCACCCCCTCGCCGATGCTCGTGTGCCCATCGACCACGACGTGGCTGACGAGGGTTGTGCCGGCGCCGAGCGTCACGTCGGGCCCGACGGTGCAGTAGGGACCGATGCGCACCCCCTCGCCCAGCGTAGCGGCGGGATCGACGATGGCAGACGGGTGGATCTCGGCCATTTCTACTTGTCCATGATCATGGCGGCGTAGGTCGCCTCGGCGACGACCACACCATCGACTTTCGCTTCCGCGGAAAACTTCCAGACATTGCCGCGGTTGCGTTCCTTGCGCACGTGGATGCGCATCTGGTCACCCGGCACCACGGGGCGGCGGAACTTCGCGCCCTCTATCATCATGAAGTAGACGACCTTGCCCATCGCATCAGGCCCGAGCGTCTCGACCACGAGGACGGCGGCGGTCTGCGCCATGCTCTCGATGATCAGCACGCCCGGCATCACCGGGTGGTGCGGGAAGTGCCCCTGGAAGAACTGTTCGTTGATCGTGACGTTCTTGACCCCGACGGCGGAGGTGTCGGTGATCACGTCCTCGACGCGGTCAATCAGCAGGAACGGGAATCGATGCGGAATCGACTCCATGATGCGGAGGATATCGAGTGTCTCGACGCGCCGGCCGGAAGGTGGCCGCGTTCCCGTTGCTGTCTCTGTCGCATCCATCGTCCCGGCCGCTCCGTCCCCTCACCGATCCCTTGGGGATCACCTTGAACCCTTGTCCTGCCCCGCCACGCCCCGGCCCGCAGGCTTGGCGAGGCGGTTGAGCGCGGCGATCGCACGCCAGGCATCCCGCACCGGCTGTGCTGGACTGCCGATCACATCGGCGCCGGCTGGCACGTCGCCCATCACGCCGGCCTGCGCACCGATGCGCGCGCCGGTGCCGACCTTGAGATGGCCCGTCAGCCCCGCCTGCCCGCCGAGCATCGCGCGGTCACCGACGATGGTGGAGCCGGAGATGCCCACCTGGGAGACGATCACGCAATGGCGACCGAGGCGAACGTTGTGCCCGATCTGCACCAGGTTGTCGATGCGACAGCCGGCACCAATCACCGTGTCCTGGCCGCTGCCGCGGTCGATCGTGGTGTTGGCGCCGATATCAGCATCGTCGCCGATCAGCACGCGGCCGAGCTGTGGCACGGAGACGAAGCCGGCAGGGCCCGGGGCGAAGCCAAACCCGGCATGGCCGATCCGCGCGCCGGGCCCGATCGCCACCCTGTCACCCAGGATGGCGTGGGACACGGAGGCGAGCGCACCGATGACGCAGCCCTCCCCGAGCACCACCCCCTCGCATACCACCGCATTCTCGCCGATGACCGAGCCTGCGCCCACCAGCGCCCGTGCGCCGATCACCGCACCGGCGCGGACCGTGACGTCGCCGCCGAGCCGCGCGGTCGGATCGATCCGTGCCGCCTGGTCGATCGTCCCTGCCGCAGGCGCGGCGGGATGGAAGAGGCCGAGCGCGCGCGCCCAGGCGAGGTAGGGCTGGGCGCAGGCAAGCACGATCATGCCGGCAGGCGCCTTCGCCGCATCCGCCTCGCGCATCAGGCATGCGCCAGCGCGGCTGGCTCCCAGTGCTGCTGCATAGCGGGCGCTCTCGAGGAAGGAGACGCTGTCGGCCGTTGCGGCATCGAGCGGTGCGGCGCGCAGGAAGCGCCGCGCAGGGTCGGTGCCCGCCGGGATGGCTGCCCCAGTCGCCGCCGCGATCTCGGCAAGCGTGAACGGGCCTGCCTGGCCGAAGAATCGCGCGTCACCGAGCATGCCGCCCTCCTGGGCTCGCCGTGCGGCCGCTCAGTTCCGCTGCGGCGGCTGGGCTGGGCGCTGCTGCGCCGGAGGCTGCGCGGCCGGGCGCTGCTGTGCCGCCGGCGCCGGGCGCTGCGGCTGAGCCGTTGCCGCCGGCGCGGCACCAGGCTCCGGCTCGACCTCCACGGCAGGCAGGGCGCGGTTCAACTGCTCGACCACCGCGGCGGTGATGTCCATCGCATCGACGGCGAGCACCACCGCACCGCGGTTCAGCACGATGTTCAGGTTGCGTGATTCAGCGACCTGCCCGATGACGTAGAGTGCGGTCCGCTCAACCTCGCCGAGCGAACGCTGCCCGGCCTGCTGAATGGTGGCATTGCGCTCGCGCAGGATGCGCTGGCCGTTCGTGATCCGCTCCTGCAGCTCGCGCTCGCGATCGCGCAGCTGGTCGGCGGTCAGCGTCGCGCGCTGGTTGGCGAGCTGCTGCTGCGCCTCGCGCCACGCGCCCTGCTCGCGCTGCGCCTCGTCGTTCAGCCGCTGGAGGCGCTCCTGCACCGTCTGGCGGACGCCGCGGGCGGCGACGGAGGCCTCGAACACCTCTGGCAGGCCGACGACGCCGATCAGTGCCGCCGGCGGCGGCTCGCCGCGAGCGATCGGGGGCAGGCGTGGTGCGCCCGGTTCCTGCGGGCCGGCGACCTGGCCCTGCGGTGCTGCCTGCGGGCGCTGCTGCGCCGGCGCTTGTGCACCGGGAGCCGGGGCACCGGGCCGCTGCTGCTGCTGCTGTACAGGTGGCCGCTGCTGCGGCTGTTGCTGCTGGCCGGGCACGAACCATTGCTGCTGGCCCTGCTGCGCGGCGCCAGGAGCGGGCGCGAGAGTAAGGCCTGCGGCAAGCAGCGTCAGCAGCGCCGCGAGAAGACGGAGGGTACGCATGATCAGAACCTTGTTCCGAAGCCGAACCGGATCAGTTCGGTCTTGTCGTAGCTTTCCTTCACGACCGCCTGCGCCAGATCGACGTTCACGACGCCGAATGGCGACCGCCATGTGATTCCAACGCCGGCCCCGACGCGTGGGTTCCCGTCATCAACCACGCCGATGCCGGAGACACCGGGATCCGTGAGGCCGCCGACATCGACGAAGGCGCGGCCGAACACGCCGAGATCCTCCGAGAGGAACGGCATCGGGAACCGCACCTCGTTTGACTGCGTCCAGATGAACCGGCCGCCGAGGGCATCGTCGGAGGCCAGGTCACGCGGCCCCACACCGCCGATCTTGAAGCCGCGGAGATTCTCGCCGCCAAGGAAGAAATTGTCGATGATCCGCTCGCGCTCACCATATTGGAACAGGTAGCCGACGCTGCCGCGCACGCTCAGCGTCCACTGCCTGCTTCCGGTCAGGAACGCGAGAGGCTGGTAGTAGGTTCCATCGAGCCGGGGGCGGAAGAAGCCCGTGTCGCCGCCGAGGCCCGACACGTCGGTGCCGAGGCGGATCAGGTAGCCATCCGTCGGGTCGATGCGGCTGTCGCGGCGGTCATAGGTCAACACCTGCGAGACCATGGAGTTCGTGGTCAGGCCCGCCTGGTCCTTGATGTAGATCGAGGCGAAGGTGTCGATGTTGGTGATGTCGCGGCGGACGAGCGAGTACGACCAGTTCTGCCGCAGGTGCTCGTTGATCGCGTAGCCGATGCGGAACACGATGCCGACGCGTTCCTCGTCGTAGCCCGAGATGTCTTGGTTGTCGCGCACGATATAGAAGATGTCGGCGCCGGCGACGAGGTTGCGGTCGAGGAAGTACGGATCGGTGAGCGAGATGTCGACCTGGCTGCGGCGCTGGCCGAGCGTGACCTCGCCGCGCGCCTCGAGGCCGGTGCCGGCAAGGTTGCGCTCGCGCAGCCCGATCGTGCCGAGGAAGCCCACATCGGTGCCGTAGCCGCCGCCGATCGTGAGTTCGCCCGTCGCCCTCTCCTCGACCTCGAGCGTGACGACGGCGCGGTCAGGCGCGCTGCCCTCGGTCGTCTGCATGTCGACCTTGCCGAAGTAGTTCAGGTCCTGCACGCGCTGGCGCGAGCGGCGCATGCGCGCGGCGTTGTAGGCATCGCCCTCGGCGATGCGGAACTCGCGGCGGACCACCTTGTCCTTGGTGCGCACGTTGCCCACGATGTCGATCCGCTCGACGAAGACGCGCGGGCCCTCTGCCACCTCGAACGTGACGTCAACCGTCCGCGCCTCGCGGTTGCGCTGGAAACGCGGGCGGATCTCGACAAAGGCGTAGCCGGCGTTCTGAACTGCCGTCTCGATCGCCGTGATGCTGGCCTCGATTTCCTCTGCCCCGTACCACTCGCCTTCCTTGAAGGTGATGGCGGCGGCGAGAGCCTCCGGGGCGAGGTTGCGCACGCGACTGTCGATGTCGACCTTGCCGATACGGTAGCGCTCGCCCTCCTCGATCGTGAAGGTGACGAAGAAGCTCTCGCGGTCAGGCGAAAGTTCCGCCACCGCGCTCCTGACCTGCACGTCGGCGTAGCCGTAGCGGAGGTAGTAGCGGCGGATCAGCTCGCGGTCGAAGTTCAGCCGCTCGGGGTCGTACTGGTCGGCGGTCGAGAGGATGCGGTACCAGGCACTCTCGCGGCTCGCGATCACGTCCTTCAGTTCGCTCGCACTGAAGCGCTCGTTACCGACGAAGTTCACGCGCCGGATCAGCGTCGACGGCCCCTCGGCGATCTCGAACACGACATCGACGCGGTTCTGCTCGAGCTCGATGATCTTGGGCTCGATGGCCGCGGCATAGCGGCCGCGGCGGGCGTAGACGTCGAGCAGGCGCTGGCGGTCCGACAGCGCGGCGGCGCGCGTGAACACCGCGCGCGGGCGGATCTGGATCTCGCCGCGCAGCACGTCGTCGCCCAGGCTGCGGTTGCCCTCGAACGCCACGCGGTTGACGATCGGGTTCTCGCGCACGTCGACGATCAGGGTGTTGCCCTCGCGCCGGAGTGACACATCGCGGAACAGCCCGGTCGCGTAGAGCGTCTTGATGGATCGATCCATCCGCTCGGCCTCGAACGGATCTCCGGCCTGGATCACCATGTAGGAGGCGACCGTCGCCGGCTCGATGCGCTGCGCACCCTCGATGCGCACGTCGCGCACGATGCCGCCGGAGGCAGGCAGCCCGCCCAGCGATGGTGTCTGCACCTGCCCGGCCGCCTGGGCGGTGCGGGTCGGCTGCTGGCGCTGGGTCTGCGCAAGCGATGACGCAGGAGCAGCGATCGCGGCAAGCGCGGCAAGGAGGAGGACGGCGATCACTGATCTCGACATACGACCTGGCGCACCCTGCACGGAGCCTGCTTGCACGGCGGCGCCAGGGCGGCGACGCGACGCGATGCCGAGAATACCGGCAGCACCGCGCGGTGTCACCCGACCAGGCCCGCGACCCAGTCGATCACGCGCAACTGCGTGAGGTCATTCCATGTCGCAAGCACGAAGAGGGCCAGCAAAAGCGCCAATCCAGCCCTGAAACCGTATTCCTGCGCCCGTGCCGGGAGCGGACGCCCCCTGATGGCCTCGGCCGCGTAGAACATCAGGTGCCCCCCGTCCAGCACGGGAATCGGAAAGAGGTTGATCAGCGCGAGGTTGATGGACAGCAGCGCCATCAGCCCGATCAGCGGTGCGAGCCCGCCCTCCGCCACCTGCCCCGAGAGCTGGGCGATCCGCAGCGGCCCACCGATCTCCTCCGTGCCGCGCCGGCCCGTGATCATCTGCCACAGCGCCACCATCGTCTGCTCGGTCAGCCGCACAGTCTCGCCGATGCCGGCCATCAGCGCCGAGGCGGGGTTGAGCTTCGTGTATTCGGGCACGCCGCCCGAGACGCCGAGCAGCCCGATATACTGGATGTTGCCGAAACGATCCGTCAGCTCGCGCCGGTCGGGTGTCGCGGTCACCGGCACGCGGCCGCCATCGCGCTCGACCTCGAGCGCGAGCGCCTGGCCGGGGCGGAGGCGGACGGTGCCCTGCACCTCCTCGAACCGCGTGACCGTCCGCCCATCGATCGCGACGATCCGGTCACCGACCGCGATGCCGGCGCGTGCGGCAGCGGAGTTCTCCTGCACGGCGGTGACGACGGCCGCGGTGTTGGGCCTGCCGGCCGTGACGTAGAGGCCGGCAAGCAGCACGGCGGCCAGCAGGAAGTTCGCCAGGGGGCCGGCAGCCACCACCCAGGCGCGGGCGCCGACACTCTTCTCCGCGAAGGTCTGCCCAGCGCGCCAGACGGGCGCCTGCTCGCCCTTCGCGCGCGCCTCCGCCTCCACCGCCACGCGGTCCTCCGGGCTCTCCTGGCCATGCAGCTTCACGAAGCCGCCCAGCGGGATCCAGCCGATCTTCCAGTAGGTGCCGTTCCGCGCCGTCCACCCGGCGATCGACCGGCCGAACCCGATGGAGAACACCTCGACATGCACGCCGACGGAACGGGCGGCGAGGTAATGGCCGAGCTCGTGGATGAAGATCAGCACCCCGAGCACCAGCAGGAAGGGCCCGAGCGTGCCGAGCACGCCGCCGAACAGGCCCGACAAAGCCTCCACCATCACCCTCCTTGCGGCGCCGGAACCGGCCTCCGGCCGTCAGCGACGCGTTCAGTCATGTCAGCGCAACCACGCCGACCTCAGGCATACGTCCTTGCATGCGCCTCTGCCGCGGCGCGGGCCTCGGCATCGGCCGCAAGCACCGCCTCGAGGTCATCGGCTCGACTCGCGCCGACCTCGGTCATCACCGCCGCGATCATCGCTGCGATGGACAGGAAGCCGATCCTCCCGTCAAGGAAAAGGCGGACGGCAACCTCGTTGGCCGCGTTCAGCACCGCCGGCGCCGTGCCGCCCGCACGCAGCGCGGCGCGGGCGAGTCCAAGGGCGGGAAACCGCTCGGCATCCGGCTTCTCGAAGCTGAGGCTGCCCGCCGCCGCGAGATCGAGCCGCGGGGTCGCTACCGTCATTCGCCCTGGCCAGGCCAGCGCATGCGCGATCGGGGTGTGCATGTCGGGCGGGGCAAGCTGTGCCACGACGGAGCCGTCGCGGTAGTACACAAGCCCGTGCACCAGCGCCTGGCGGTGCACCAGGACGTCGATCCTGTCGTCGGGCAGGTCGAACAGGTGCGCTGCCTCGATGATCTCGAGGCCCTTGTTCATCATCGTCGCCGAATCGACGCTGATCTTGGCCCCCATCCGCCACACCGGGTGGGCCACCGCCTGCGCGGCACTCGCCTGGCCCATCTGCGTCAGCGACCAGTTCCAGAACGGCCCGCCGGACGCCGTCAGCACGATGCGCTCCACGCCCTCTGGGCCGGCGCTGTCCATCGCCTGGAAGATCGCGTTGTGCTCGCTGTCGACCGGCAGAAGCATGGTACCCGCCCGACGCGCGGAGGCGATCAGCGCGGCACCGGCGCAGACCAGGCACTCCTTGTTGGCGATCGCGACCATGCCGCCCTGGGCCACGGCGGCGAGCGTCGGCGCGAGCCCTGCGGCACCGACGATGCCCGCCATCGTCCAGTCGGCCGGCATGGCGGCGGCCTCGACCACCGCTGCCGCCCCCGCCGCCGTCTCGATCCCCGTTCCTGCCAGCGCCGCACGCAGCACCGGCAGCGCTGCCGCGTCAGCCACCACCGCGAGTCTTGCGCGCACACGCCGTGCCGCCGCTGCCAGCGCCTCGGCATTGCCGTTGGCGACCAGGGCCTGGACGGAGAACCGCCCCTCGGGTGCGTCGGCGATGAGGTCGAGCGTCGCGCGGCCTATGCTGCCCGTGGCACCGAGAACGGTCACGCGCCGTTCCGCCGTGCCGCCGGCGTCGCCGAGCGCCGCCTGTGCCGATGTCGCGGCCGCCTTCATGCCGGTCATGTCCATGCGGTCATGTCCACAGGTACCGCTCCCCTCCCATCCGCATGCCTTGGGCGAGCGCGATCACGCACGCCGCGGGGACCGCCGCCAGAAGCCCGTCCACCCGGTCGAGCAGCCCGCCATGGCCGGGGATCAGACCCGAACTGTCCTTCACGTGGAAGTGCCGTTTGATCCAGCTCTCGAACAGGTCGCCCAGCGCGGCGGCGATGCCGACCAGGGCGGCGACAAGCGCGACCCGGAGCATGGAGGCTGCAGGGTCAGCCCAGGCAGCGACCGCGAGCCCGACGCCGATGGCGGCGGCGAGCCCGCCCACCGCCCCCGACCAGGTCTTGTTCGGGCTGATCGACGGGGCAAGCTTCGGTCCGCCCGCCAGCCGCCCGACCATGTAGGCGCCGATATCCGACGCCCAGACGACGAGGACGATGAACAGCACCGTCGTCAGCCCGACCTCGCCGCCGCCGCGCAGCCAGATCAGCCCCACCCCGGCGAGGCCGACATAGATCACCCCTGCCCCTAGCCAGAGTGCCGGGCTTCCGGGCAGGCGCCGCGGCTCCGCCGCCCAGGTGGCGGCGAGAGCGCCGGCCGGCAGAAGCAGAAGTGCCATCAGGTGGAGGTTCGCCACCGCCGCGAGCCCGGCTGCGAACAGCGCCAGCGGCACGGCAAGCCCAGGCAGGGTGCGCACGCGCCTGCCGCAGAGATGCACCCATTCCCACGCCAGGATCGCCGTGCCGAGGGCGAGCATCAGCGTGTACCACTCGGCCCCGAGCCAGATGGCGAGCAGCGCAAGCGGTCCGAGCACGGCAGCGGACAGCGCGCGCTTGCGCAGGTCGCGCCATCGCTTCGCCTCGTCCCCCACGGAGGGTCCCTCAGCCGAGGCGTGCGCCATAGCGCCGTTCGCGACCGGCATAGGCCTCGAGCACGCGGCCGAACCAGGCAGCGTCGAAATCGGGCCAGAGCACGTCGAGGAAGACGAGTTCCGCATAGGCACCCTGCCAGAGCAGGAAGTTCGACAGCCGCTGTTCGCCCGAGGTGCGGACGATCACGTCTGGGTCCGGCATGCCGGCGGTGGAGAGGAACGAGGCGAACACCTGATCATCGATCGCGGTGGGGTCGAGCGCGCCTGCCTTCACCGCCTCCGCCAGGCGGCGCGAGGCCGTGGCGATCTCGTCACGCCCGCCATAGGAGAGCGCCATCACGACGTCGAGCCGCTGATTGCCGATCGACTTGGCCTCCGCCTCCTCGATCTTGCCGCGCGTGGTGGCATCGAGCCTGGCGCGGTCGCCGATCATGCGGAGGCGGACCCCGCGCGCAATCATCTCATCCATGTGGCGCTCGAGCCCCTGGTGGAGCAGGCGCATCAGCCCGCCCACCTCGTCCTGCGGGCGACGCCAGTTCTCCGACGAGAAGGCATAGAGGGTGAGCCAGCGCACGCCAGCATCGATCGCTGCATCGACGGCGCGGCGCGCGGCTTCCGCCCCGGCACGGTGGCCGAACAGAGCGGGGCGGCCGCGCCCCTTGGCCCATCGGCGGTTGCCGTCCATGATGATCGCGACGTGGCGCGGCACCGGGCGCGACTGCGCCGGGCGCGATCCGTTCGCCGGCTCAACCTCGACGCTCTCGAGCGGCTTCTGCACAGGCGTCTCCCGCCGCTCCCTGTGATCGTCCACGCGCGCAGGCCGACTGTCAGGGCTGCTTGATATCGGTTTCCTTGGCCGCCAGGGCGTCATCGACCCTCTTGATGTAGCCATCGGTCAGCTTCTGCACGGCCTCGGTCCAGTCACGGTGAAGGTCCTGGCTGATCGCGCCGTCCTTCTCGTGCTTCTTCAGCGTCTCCATCCCGTCGCGGCGCACGCCGCGCACGGAGATGCGGGCGGCCTCGGCATACTTGCCGGCGAGCTTGGCGAGCTCGTTGCGACGCTCGGTCGTCAAGGGCGGCAGGGGAACGCGCACCAGCTGGCCATCGGAGGACGGGTTGAGGCCAAGCCCCGAATCGCGGATCGCCTTCTCGACCGAGGTGACGGCGGAGCGGTCCCACACCTGGACTGTGAGCATGCGCGGCTCAGGCACCCCGATCGTGCCGACCTGGGTGATCGGCATCTCGGAGCCGTAGATCTCGACCTTGATCGGCTCGAGCAGGGCAGGGCTCGCACGGCCGGTGCGCAGGCCGCCGAATTCCTTCTTCAACGTGTCGAGCGCGCCGTCCATGCGCCGGCGCAGGTCGCCGGTGATGTCGTCGAGTGTCGGAGGGGGCTTTGCCATCGTCGCGATCTCCCTGCCTTAGGTCCTGGGCCTCTGGTCCTGCGTCTCTCTCGCGGCACGGCACCGCGCGCGGGCGGGGACGCGCCAGCCAGTCTCAGTTGTCGGTCACCACCGTAAAGCGACCCCGCCCCGCCATCACCTCGGCGAACGCGCCCGGCGCGTGGATCGAGAACACCACGATCGGCAGCCCGTTCTCCCGCGCGAGGCTGATGGCGGAGGCATCCATCACGCCGAGGTCGCGCGCAAGCACGTCGTGATAGGTGAGGCGTTCGTAGCGCGTCGCGTCCGGCACCTTGCGCGGATCGGCGGAGTAGACGCCATCGACCTGCGTGCCCTTCAGCAGCGCATCGCAGCCCATCTCGACCGCACGCAGCGCCGCCGCGGTATCGGTGGTGAAAAACGGGTTGCCGGTGCCGGCGGCGAAGATCACCACCCGCCCCTTCTCCATGTGGCGGATGGCGCGGCGGCGGATATACGGCTCGCAGATCGACGCCATCGGAATGGCAGACTGCACCCGCGTCTGCACCCCGCGCTTCTCCAGCGCGTTCTGCACCGCGAGCGCGTTCAGCACCGTGGCCAGCATGCCCATGTAGTCGGCCGACGCCCGCTCCATCCCCGCCGCAGCGCCCGAGACGCCGCGGAAGATGTTGCCGCCACCGATCACCAGGCACACCTGCACGCCCATCGCGACGACGGTGCCGACATCCTCGGCGATCTTGCCGACGACCTCGGTCGAGATGCCGTAGTCGCGCGTGCCCATCAGCGCCTCGCCCGACACCTTGAGCAGCACGCGCTTGTAGGCCGTCGGTGCCGGTTTCTCGCTGCTGCCAGGGTCGCTGATGGCCGGCGTGTCGCTCATGCTCAGCGCGCCGCCGCGGCGACCTCTGCCGCGAAGTCGGATGCCTGCTTCTCGATGCCCTCGCCGAGCTGGTAGCGGACGAAGCCGGTGAGGTTGGCGCCGGCCTTCTGCACAACCGCCTTCACGCGGCTCTCGCCGTCATGCACCCACACCTGCTCGAGCAGCACGACTTCCTCGTAGAACTTGCGCACGCGGCCCTCGACCATCTTCTCGATGATCGCCTCCGGCTTGCCCGAGACGCGCGCCTGCTCGGTCAGCACCGCCTTCTCGCGGGCGAGCGAGGCAGGATCGACCGAGGTGATGTCGAGCGCCTGCGGCTGGGCCGCGGCCACATGCATGCCGACCTGGCGGCCAAGCGCGAGCACGGTCTCCGTCGCGTCACCCTCGAGGGCGGCGAGAACGCCGATGCGGCCGATGCCGGGGCGAAGTGCCGCGTGGACATAGCTCGCCACCAGCCCCTTCCCGACCGACAGCACCGCGCAGCGGCGGATCGTCATGTTCTCGCCGATCACCGCGATCAGGTGGGTGAGCTCGTCGGCCACCGTCCGGCCTGAGCCGGGGAAGGACATGGCCTTCAGCTTCTCGATGTCATCGCCGGCATCGAGGGCAAGCTTGGCACAGGTCTCGACAAAGGCCTGGAAGGTCTCGTTGCGGCCGACGAAATCGGTCTCGGCGTTCACCTCGACGATCGCACCCCGCGTGCCCGCGGCGTAGACGCCGACAAGGCCCTCGGCCGCCACGCGGCCGGCCTTCTTGGCGGCCGCCGACAGGCCCTTCTTGCGCAGCCAGTCGATCGCCGCCTCGAGGTCGCCGCCCGTCTCGTTCAGCGCCTTCTTGCAGTCCATCATCCCGGCGCCGGTCTTCTCGCGAAGCTCCTTCACCAGTGCTGCCGTGATTTCGGCCATCATTCGTCCCCGGTTCGTCTCGTGATGCGTGTCAGAGGCTGAAGCCCGCCGCCTCAGGCCTGCGGCTGGGCTGCCTGTTCCTCGGCCGGTGCGGGCGTTGCATCCGGCATCGCTTCCGGTTCCGGCAGCGCCTCGTCGGGCACTTCCTCGCCAGCGCCGAGGTCGATGCCGGAGGCGACCATCTCTGCCGAGATGCCATCGAGCACTGCACCCGAGATCAGCTCGCAATAGAGGGTGATGGCGCGGATCGCGTCATCGTTGCCCGGGATCGGGTAGGTCACGCCCTGGGGGTCGGAGTTGCTGTCGACCACGGCGACGACGGGGATGTTGAGCTTCCGCGCTTCCTCGACCGCGATCTTTTCCTTGTTCGTGTCGATGATGAACAGGATGTCGGGAAGCCCGCCCATCTCCTTGATGCCGCCCAGCGCACGCTCGAGCTTCTCGCGCTCGCGCGTCAACACCAGCGTCTCCTTCTTGGTGAGGCCGGTGACGTCCTGGGAGAGCTGGTCCTCGATCGTGCGCAGGCGCTTGATGCTGCCCTGGATGGTCTTCCAGTTCGTCAGCATGCCGCCGAGCCAGCGGTGGTTCACGTAGTACTGGCCGCAGCGCTTGGCGGCATCGGCCACATGCTCGGCCGCTGCCTTCTTGGTGCCGACGAACAGCACGCGGCCGCCACCGGCCACCGCATCGCGCACCGCCTGCATGGCGCGCGCGAGCATCGGCACGGTCTGCTGCAGGTCGATGATGTGGACCTGGTTGCGGATCCCGAAGAGGTAGGGGTCCATCTTCGGGTTCCACCGGCGGGTGTGGTGGCCGAAATGAACGCCGGCCTCGAGAAGCTGGCGCAGGGTGAACACTGGCAGGGCCATGGCCTGACCTTTCCTTGATCGTCCGGTTATGCCTCCGCGGAGCCATCGGCATGCGCCGACCGGAACCCGCCCCCCGTTATCGTTCGTTCAAGAACCGACTGCGAGACGGCGGGAAAGGCGCCCCGCGTGTGAATTGCCCCGCCGCGGTTTCCCCCGGCGTGGCTGCGCGGCGGTATGCCCCAGGGCGCCCGGAAAGGCAAGTGCGGGCATGACAACGACGGGTTGCAGACCCCCGCCTACACTTCCTCGACCGCCGCAACCCCTGGCAGGGCGCCGAGGGCCTCGATCACCGGCGGGGTAATGCTGTGCGCACCTGGAAGCGCGATCTCGACCTCGCGTCCGCCCGAGGGGGCGAGGAAGGTGATCCGCCCCCGCCCGCGCGGCAGCGCCGCCAGCATCGCCCGGATCGGATCGAGCGCGGCATCGGACGCGAGGCGCACCCGCATGCCGCTGCCTGACCGCGCCGCTGCCTGTTCGAGCGGCTCGAGATCGACCGCCGTGAGCCTGAGCGTCTCGCCATCGAGCCTGGCATCGGCCGTCACCAGCAACGGCACACCCGCCTGGAGCAGCGGGCGAACCCGGCCCAGCACCTCGGAGAACAGCGTCACCTCCGTGCTTGCGCTCGGGTCGGAGAGGCGGAGCCAGCACATGCGGCTGCCGCTTTTCGTGTCGCGCTCCTTGGTCGCGACCACCGAGCCCGCGAGCTTGAGCCGCCCCGCCCCGGCAGCGACGCGCGTGGCGATCTCGGAGATGCGCACGACGCCGATGCGGGCCAGCGCGCGGGCATAGGCATCGAGCGGATGCGCCGTCATGTGGAAGCCGATCGCCTCCGCCTCGTGCTCGAGCTTCTCGTGCACCGGCCAATCGGCGATGTCGGGCAGGCGGAGATCGGGCTCGGCTTGCGGCATCGCGCCGAACAGCGCGATCTGGTCAGACCCACGCTCCTCGGCGGCTGACTGCGCGCGGCGGATCACCGCCTCGGCCCCGGCGAACAGGCGCGCGCGGTTGGCCTCGATCGCGTCGAACGCACCGGCACGGGCGAGGTTCTCGATCTGCATCTTGTTCACCGCACGCGGATCGATCCGCTTGGCGAACGCCCCGATGCTGCGGAACGGCCCGCCCTTCCGCCGCTCGTCCACCACCTGCTGCATGGCGGTGAACCCCACCTTCTTCACCGCGGCCAGCGCGTGGCGGATGGCGAGCCGGCCATCGGGCAGCGGCTCGATGGTGAAATCGGCATCGGAACGGTTGATGTCGGGCGGCAGCAGCGTGATGCCCTGGCTCTCCGCCTCCTGCTTCAGCGCGGCCAGCTTCTCGGTGTTGGTGATGTCGAGGCTCATCGACGCGGCGAGGAACGCGACCGGGTGGTTCGCCTTCAGCCAGGCCGTCTGGTACGAGACGAGCGCGTAGGCCGCCGCGTGGCTCTTGTTGAAGCCGTAATCGGCGAAGCGCTCCATCAGGTCGAAGATCTCGGCGGCCTTCTCGGGCGCGATGCCCTTGGCCTCGGCGCCGTCGCAGAAGATCCTGCGCTGCGCTTCCATTTCGGAGCGGATCTTCTTGCCCATCGCACGCCGCAGCAGGTCGGCCGCACCGAGCGAGTAGCCGGCGAGCACCTGAGCGATCTGCATCACCTGCTCCTGGTACACCATGATGCCGTAGGTCTCGGCGAGCACGTCATGGATCGCAGGGTGCGGTGCTTCCCAGGCCTCGCCGTGCTTGCGCTGGCAATAGGCAGGGATGTTCGCCATCGGGCCCGGGCGGTAGAGGGCGACGGCCGCGATCAGGTCCTCGAACCGATCGGGGCGCATGGCGCGCAGCACATCGCGCATGCCCTGGCTTTCGAACTGGAACACCCCGCCCGCATCGCCCTTGGCGAGCATCGCGTAGGTCGGCCCATCGTCGAGCGGCAGCGCAGCGAGATCGACGGTGATGTCGAGGCCCTTCAGCAGCGCGACCGCGCGTTCGAGCACCGTCAGCGTCTTGAGGCCGAGGAAGTCGAACTTCACGAGGCCTGCCATCTCGGCATGCTTCATCGCGTACTGCGTCACCAGCATGTCGGATTTCGGATCGCGGTAGAGCGGGATGAGCTCGATCAGCGGCCTGTCGCCGATCACCACGCCGGCGGCATGCGTCGAGGCATGGCGGTAGAGGCCTTCGAGCTGCAAAGCGATCTCGAGCAGGCGCTTGATGCTCTCATCATCATCGCGCATGCGCCTGAGCTGCGGCTCGCCGTCGATCGCCTGGCTCAGCGTCACCGGCTTGGCGGGGTTGTTGGGGATCAATTCGGCGATGCGGTTCACCTGGCCATAGGGCATGGCGAGAACGCGGCCGACATCGCGCACCACGGCGCGGGCCTGGAGCTTGCCGAAGGTGATGATCTGCGCGACGCGATCCTCGCCATACTCGCGGCGGACATAGGCGATCACCTCGTCGCGCCTGTCCTGGCAGAAATCGATGTCGAAGTCGGGCATCGACACGCGCTCGGGGTTCAGGAAACGCTCGAACAGCAGGCCGAAGCGGATCGGGTCAAGATCGGTGATCGTCAGCGCCCAGGCAGCGACGGAACCAGCCCCCGAGCCGCGGCCGGGCCCGACCGCGATGCGGTTCGATTTCGCCCACTGGATGAAATCGGCCACGATCAGGAAATAGCCGGAGAAGCCCATGCGCTCGATCACGCCGAGCTCATAGTCGAGACGCTCGGTGTAGAGCGAGCGCTTCGCAGCATCAGCACCCATCGCCTCGAGCCTGGCATCGAGCCCTGCGCGCGCCATGGCGGCGACCGTCTCCGCCTCGTTCTGCCCCTCGCCCACCTTGCTGGAAACGGGCAGCAGGGGTTTGCGCGGCAGCGCCATCACCGCGCAGCGGCGTGCGACGGCTTCTGTGTTGTCGATCGCGTCGGGCAGGTCGGCGAACACCTCGCGCATCGCCGCCCCCGGCTTGAACCACTGCTCGGGGCTCGCGCGCCGGCGCTCCTGTTCGGCGAGCACACGGCCCTCGGCGATGCAGAGCAGCGCGTCATGCGCCTCGGCCATCTGCGGCGTGGCGAAGTAGCAGGGGTTCGTCGCGATGATCGGCAGGCCGAAACGTTCCGCCAGCATCAGGAAGCCTGCTTCCGTCTCGGCATCGCGCGCGGTGCCGAGGCGCGTGATCTCGACCAGGGTGCGATCGCCGAAAGCACGCGCGAAACGCTCCATCAGCGCCGTCGCTGCGTCGACCTGGCCTTCGGCAAGCATGCGGCCCAAGGGCCCCTCGCCCGCGCCGGTGAGCAGGAACAGCCCCTCCGCGTGCTCGCACAGCACCTCGACCGGCACGGACGCATCGGCCCCTGCCGGCGGATCGAGGAAGGCGCGGGAGGAAAGCCGCATCAGGTTGGCGAGCCCCACCTCGTTCGCGGCGAGCAGCCCGATGCGTTCCGGCTTCGGCGGCGGCAGGCCGGGGCGAAGCGTGCGGCCTGGCAGCAGCAGCGGCAGGGTGAGGCCGAGGATCGGCTGGATGCCCTTTTTCGCGCAGGCATCGGAGAATTCGAGGGCGCCGAACATGTTCGCCGTGTCAGTCAGCGCCACGGCAGGCATGCCCGCTTCGAGCGCCAGCGTCGGGATCTTGTCGACCTTGATCGCCCCTTCCGACAGCGAATAGGCGGAATGGACGCGGAGGTGGATGAAAGGGCTCTGCATCGGCGCAGTGTGCCGCGAGTCGGGTGCGGCTGTCAGCGGCTACGCTGCGACAATCCGTCCCTCGCGCAGCGTGACGGTGCGGTCCATCCGCGCGGCGAGCTCTGGGTTGTGGGTGGCGACGAGTGCCGCGGTGCGGTGGCCGCGCACCAGCGCGAGAAGCTCGCCGAACACGACATCCGCCGTTCCCGCATCGAGGTTGCCGGTGGGCTCATCGGCCAGCAGCACGGCAGGCTCGTTGGCGAGGGCGCGCGCGATCGCCACGCGCTGCTGCTCGCCGCCCGACAGCCGCGCGGGGCGGTGCGACAGCCGCTGGCCGAGGCCGAGCTGCGTCAGCAGCGTGCGCGCGCGCGCTTCCGCCACGCCCTTTGCCTTGCCCATGATCATCTGCGGCATCACCACGTTCTCGAGCGCCGAGAACTCGGGCAGCAGGTGATGGAACTGGTAGACGAAGCCGATCGCGCCCCCGCGGGCGGTCGTGCGCTCTGCCTCCGACATCTCGGCGGTGGAGCGGCCGGCGACGCGCACCACGCCCTCGTCGGGCTTCTCGAGAAGGCCCGCGATGTGCAGCAGCGTCGACTTGCCCGCACCCGACGGGGCGACGAGGGCGACGATCTCGCCGGCCTGCAACGTGAGGTCCGCCCCGCGCAGCACCTCGAGCGTGCCGTCCCCCGTCCGGAAACGGCGGACGACACCGGTGAGCGACAGCGGTGCGTCACTCATGCCTGAGCGCTTCTACAGGATCGAGGCGCGCAGCGCGGAAACTCGGGTAGAGCGTGGCCAGCAGCGACAGCCCAAGCCCCATCGCCGCGACCTGCGCCACCTCCCACGGGTCGACCACCGAGGGCAGGCGCGAGAGGAAGTAGATCTCGGCCTGGAACAGCTCCTGGCCCGTCAGCCCCTGCAGCCATTGCCGGATCGATTCGAGGTTGGCGGCGATGAAAAGGCCGAGCGAGACGCCGAACACAGTGCCGAGAACGCCGATCGAGGCGCCGCACATCAGGAAGATGCGCATCACCGCCCCTCGCGAGGCGCCCATGGTGCGCAGGATCGCGATGTCGCGCCCCTTGTCCTTCACCAGCATCACCAGCGAGCTCACGATGTTGAACGCGGCGACGATGATGATCAGCGTCAGGATCAGGAACATCACGTTCCGCTCGACCTGCACCGCGGCGAAGAACGCGCTGTTGGATTGCTGCCAGTCGAGCAGCCTGATCGGCCGGTCCGTCACCGCCGCGCGGATCGCGCGGTTGATCTCGCGCACGCGGTCAGGGTCGGTGACGAACACCTCGATCTGCGTGGCGGCATCGCCCGTCGCGAAATAAGCCTGGGCGGCTTCGAGCGGCATGAACACGTAGGAATTGTCGTATTCGAACATGCCCACTTCGAAGAGCGCCGCCACGCGATAGGCGCGGATGCGTGGCACCGTGCCGAACACCGTCACCTGCCCCTGCGGCGAGACGAGGGACAGACGTTCCCCCACCCTCACGCCGAGGCGGTTCGCCAGCCTCGAGCCGACGATGATCGCATCATCGCCGCCGAACTCGTCGAGCGAGCCAGCGATGATGTTGCCCGCGATGATGCTGCGTGCGCGCAACTGGTCAGGCGCGATGCCGCGGGCGAGAACGCCCGCCCCGCCGCCGCGCTCGCCGGTGCCGAGCACCTGGCCCTCGACGATCGGCGTGGCGGAACGCACGCCGGGTACCGTGCGGATTCGTTCCGCCAGCGCATCGTACCCTTCGAGCGTCTGGCCGATGCCGTAGACGCCGAGATGCCCGTTGAGGCCGAGGATGCGGCCCAACAGCTCCGCGCGGAAGCCGTTCATCACGCTCATCACGATGATCAGCGTGGCGACGCCAAGCCCGATGCCGGCAAGCGAGAACCCGGCGATGACCGAGACGAACCCCTCCGCCTTCCGCGCCCGCAGGTAGCGGAAGGCAACGAGCCGCTCGAATGGCCCGAACATCGCGATCAGCCCAGCAGGCGCTCGAGGATCGCCGCCTTGTCGAGTTCGTGCCGCTCGCCGCCGCGGCGGCGCTTGATCTCGGCGCGCCCCTCCTTTGCCCCGCGGGGGCCCACGATCACCTGCCAGGGCAGGCCGATCAGGTCCATGTCGGCGAACTTCACGCCGGCGCGCTCGTCACGGTCATCGTAGAGCACGTCGGTGCCGGCCGCGCGCAGCGCGTCGTAGATCTCGCCTGCCATCGCATCCGCTGCCGCATCACCCGGCTTCAGGTTGATGATCCCGACGCGGAAGGGCGCGACACTCTCCGGCCAGATGATGCCCGCCTCGTCATGGCTCGCCTCGATGATCGCCCCGACGAGGCGCGAGACGCCGATGCCGTAGCTGCCCATCTCGGGGTGCAGTGGCTTGCCGTCCGCGCCCTGCACAGTGACGTTCATCGCGTCTGGCCCGGAGTATTTCGTCCCGAAATAGAAGATGTGCCCGACCTCGATGCCGCGCGCCTCGATGCGCTTGCCGTCGGCCAGCGCGCCGAAGGCGACGGGGTCGTGCTTCTCGTCGGTCGCGGCGTAGAGCGACGTCCAGCTGTCCACCACCGGCTGGAGGTCGGCGGCATAGTCAACGCCCTCGGCGAGGATATCGCGCGCCACGAGGTCCGCGTGCACGAACACCTGGCTCTCGCCGGTCTCGGCGAGGATGATGAACTCGTGGCTGTGGTCACCGCCGATCGGCCCCGTGTCGGCGCGCATCGGGATCGCCTTCAGGCCGAGCCGCGCGAAAGTGCGGAGATAGGCCACGAACATCCTGTTGTAGGCAGCGATCGCGGCCGGCTTGTCGAGGTCGAAGCTGTACGCATCCTTCATCAGGAACTCACGGCCGCGCATCACGCCGAAGCGGGGGCGCACCTCGTCACGGAACTTCCATTGGATGTGATAGAGGTTCAACGGCAGGTCGCGGTAGCTGCGCACATGGCTGCGGAAGATGTCGGTGACCATCTCCTCGTTCGTGGGCCCGTACAGCAATTCCCGTTCGTGACGGTCGGTGATGCGCAGCATCTCGCGGCCGTAGTCGTCGTACCGCCCGCTTTCGCGCCAGAGCTCGGCCGGCTGGATCGTCGGCATCAGGATCTCGTGGCAGCCGGCCGCGTCCTGCTCCTCGCGCACGATGCGCGCGATGTTGGTGAGCACGCGGTGGCCGAAGGGAAGCCAGGAGTAGATGCCCGCTGCCTGCTGGCGGATCATGCCGGCGCGCAGCATCAGCCGATGCGAGACGATCTGCGCCTCGGACGGATTCTCCTTCAGCGTCGGCAGGAAGTAGCGTGAGAGACGCATGCGCGGTGAGGCCCCTTGGTTGAAGGCCGCGCACAATAGAGGGCGGGTGGGCCGCGTGGAAGGTGGCCCCGATCGAGGGTCGCGCGCTCAGCGGTTCCGCGACGCCGCGCACGCTGCCGCGAGGGATGACCGGTCCTCGGGGCCGAGCGGGCGGCCGTTCAGGAAAAGCTGGTTGCCCTCGACCGTGACGATGCCGATCGGCAGGTCGGCCACGACATCGCGCGGGAGGCCGAAGCGGCGCTGGAGGTCGACGCCGAGATAGATCGTCGGCGTCTGCGGCACGATCTGCTGCGGGGGCGAGAGATCGGCCGGGGCAACGCGGCGCCCGCCGGCGCCGACGCCAGGCTGGAACGCGACGGACTGGTCGGGCACATGCGCCGTCACGCGCCGGCAATCCTCGGGCGAAAGCCGGGCCTGTGCAGCGGCCTCATACACGCAGGACGCGAACATGGTGACGGACACAAACGCAATGGTTACGGCGCGCATCAGGTAATTTTCTGCCTGTTTTGCTGCGGTGCAGCGCACGATCATCACAACAAGACTATGGACGCGGGGTTACCGTTACGCTAACAAGAAAAAGGCCGCGCGCCTCTACGGCTGCGCGGCCCAAGTTTAGGGAGGAAACGCCAGTCACACGGCAGGAAGAGGACAACCCTCTTCCTGCCGTTGATTTTTGTCGCTTGCCCCGTTTCCGGCAAGCTGTTTCGCCGCGAATTTCGGCAGTTTTTGCCACACCCTGACGGCATTTGCGCAAACCCTCATCAGCCTGCTCAAAATTGCGTCAGGCCGTGGGCTATCCTGCAGGCACCCAGCCGAATCCGGCCGTCAGCCAGCCTCGAGCGCGCGGAAACTGATCAGGTCGGATTCGATCACCGCCCAGATCCCGAGCCAGATGATGCCTGCCACCACCGTGGTGGCGACCGCCTTGCGCAGCAGCAGCGGCCGTTCCGGCGCGCCGCGGAAATGCTCAGGGTTCTCGGGGTCGGCGACGGGCCGCGTCCAGAATGGCAGCACGGCGAACAGCGTGAGCCACCACACCAGCGCATAGACGATGAGACCGGTGAACCAATTCATGACCCCACCCCCTCACACACGCAGCACATGCACCGACACCATCGGCCGCTTCTGAGGCGCGGCGCGGCGAACGGCACTCCGTAGCGCCGACATCGCCGCCTCGCGCACCTGGTCGTCATCGCGCAGCGCGCCGTGCGACAGGCCCGCGACGGCGGCACCAAGCTCGCGCACCAGCGTTCCCCTGCCCGCCTCCTCCTCGCTGAACAGGCCGGGGGCAGAGACCACGGGATCACCCACCACGCGACCGGCGCGGTCGAGCGCGAGCGAGGCGACGACCAGCCCGCTGTCGAGCATCCGCCGACGCTCGGCGAGCACGGGTCCATCGGCCGGGATCAGCCGCGACCCATCGACCGCGAGCCTGCCGGAGGGAACGCTCTCGATCACCTCGGGCGTGCCGGGGGAGAGGCGCAGCATGTCGCCATCCTCGATCAGGTGCGGCACGGCCCCCATCTCGCGGGCGAGCGCCGCATGCTCGCTCATGTGCCGCCACTCCCCATGAACGGGCACCGCGTGTTTCGGCTTCACCATGCGATAGAGGCGGCGGAGCTCGTCGCGCGCCGGATGGCCCGACACATGCACCATGTGGTCGGCATCCGTCATCACCGTCACGCCGCGGCGGGCGAGCGCATCCTGCACCATCAGGATGCCGCGCTCGTTCCCCGGAATGACGCGCGAGGAGTAGATCACCGTGTCGCCCTCGCCGAGCGCGACATTGGGATGCGTATCGGCCGAGATGCGCGACAGCGCGCTGCGCGGCTCACCCTGGCTGCCGGCGCAGATGAAGACGATGCTGTCATCCGGAAGGTAGCCTGCCTCCTCCTCATCGACGAAGCCGGGGATGCTGCTCAGATACCCCGTCTCGCGCGCCGCAGCCGCCATGTTGCGGAGCGACCGGCCGACGAGCGCGACGCTCCGCCCCGACGCGTGGGCAGCGAGCGCGATGCTCTCGATCCGCGCGATGTTGGAGGAGAAGCAGGTGAAGGCGACGCGCCCGCGCAAGCCGCGCACCAGCGCGGCGAGGTTGCGGCGCACATCGGCTTCCGAGCCGGAATGGCCCTCCACCATCGCGTTGGTGCTGTCGCACACCAGCACGTCGACGCCCGATGCCCCGATCTCGGCGAGTGCTGCCTCGTCAGTCCGCGGGCCGACCAGCGGGTCGGGGTCGAGCTTCCAGTCGCCTGTGTGCAGAACGCGGCCGTGGGGCGTGGTGATGGCCACGGCCTGCGCCTCGGGCACCGAATGGGCCATCGACACGAAGCGCAGGCCGAAGGGGCCAAGCGTGAGGCTGCTGCCGGGCGCGTACTCGATCAGCTTCACCTGCGAGACGAGGCCACGCTCGGCCAGCTTGCGGCGCAGCACGGCGGCGGCGAAGGGCGTTGCGTAGACCGGGCATTCGAGCTGCGGCCAGAGCCAGGCGACCGCGCCGACATGGTCCTCGTGTGCATGGGTGATGACGAGGCCGACGAGATCCGCCCGCCGCTCGGCGATGAACACCGGGTCGGGCACCATGATGTCGACATCGGGCCTGGCACTCTCGGCGAAGCCAAGGCCGCAATCGATGGCAAGCCACGCACCGTCGCAGCCATAAAGGTTGAGGTTCATGCCGATCTCGCCCGTGCCGCCGAGCGGCAGGAAGACAAGACCGTCGGGGCCGGTCCGCGTCACGAGGCCGGGGCGCGGCAGATCGGGGCGCATCAGGAGGCCGGCCGGTTTCGGTCAGCCAGCAGCACGAGGCCATCCAGCGTCAGGTCAGGGTCGAGATGCTCGATCGCTGCCGTGCCGTCGGCGAACAGCGGCGCGAGCCCGCCCGTCGCGATCAGCTTCATGCGTTCGCCGAGCTCCGCCTCGATGCGCTTGGCCAATCCCTCGATCAAGCCGACATACCCCCAGTAGATGCCCGCCTGCATGGCGGGAACAGTTGAACGCCCGATCACGGCCTGCGGGCGCGAAATCGCCACGCGCGGCAGCTGTGCCGCCGCCCTGTGCAGCGCCTCGAGCGAGAGGTTGATGCCAGGGGCGATGATGCCGCCGAGATAGGCGCCGTCGCGGCTCACCACATCGAATGTGGTGGCTGTTCCGAAATCCACCACGGCCAGCGGCCCCTTGTAGCGCGCATGGGCGGCAAGCGCATTCACAAGCCGGTCGGCGCCGACCTCGTTCGGATTGTCGACCAGCACGGGGAATCCCCAGTCGAGCCCCGCGGCGCGGGCGACCAGCGGGTCCTGCCCAAACCACACCTTGCACAGGTTGCGCAGGTTATAGAGCGCCGCGGGCACCACGCATGCGATGGCCGCACGGCTGATATCGGTGCGCGCGAGGCCAGCCCAGCTCATCAGCTGCGTCAGCCACACGGCATACTCATCGGCCGTGCGGTTGGCTTGCGTGGCGAGCCGCCAGCGGCCGCGCCAGGACGTGCCGTCCCACACGGCGAAGACGATGTTCGTGTTGCCCGCGTCGATCGCCAGCAGCATGGGCTCAGACCTCCGCGAAAACCTCGCCGGCGACCACGCGGCGCGTGCCGGCATCGGTGGCGAGCAGGAGCGCGCCGTCATGGTCGATCCCGGCGAAGCGGCCGGCAAGCCTTCCCGACGCGGCGTTGACCGCGAGCGCCGTGCCGGGCGCGATGGCACGCGCCGACCAGGCAGCGATGATCGCCGCCATCCCGCCCCCGGCCAGCAGCGCCAGCCGCGCGGCGAAGGCAGCGGCCAGGCGATCGGCCACCATGCCGGGGTCAGCCGCGGTGGCGCCAAGCGCGGGCAGCGACGTCACGGGGCGGTCGAGCCCGTCAGGGTGGTGGGCGAGATTGAGGCCGATGCCGGCGACGAGCCAGGACCGGCCCGCCTGTGTCGTGCCGCCCTCCGTCAGGATGCCGCCGAGCTTGGCAGCGCCCACCAGCAGGTCGTTCGGCCATTTGAGCGCGAGGCGGTGCGGCGGGGGAACGAGGCCCGCGATCGCATCATGGGCCGCGAGGCCCGAGAGCAGCGCTGCCGCCCCGCCGCGAAGCGCGTCATCGGGCGGAAGGAGGATGGAGCAGAACAGGTTGCCGCGCGGCGAGTGCCAGACCCGCCCACTCCGACCACGCCCCTGCGTCTGTTCCCGGGCCAGAACGACGAGGCCTGGTGGCTCACCGGCCTCGGCCGCGGCGATGGCACGGTCATTCGTGCTCGTCAGGCTCTCGTGCCGCTCGACCCGCCAGCGTGCGGGGGCGATCGACGTCATCCGCCGACGAGGGAGCGTGCAGCAGCCGAGGCGGCGGCGACCAGCGGTGCTGGCAGGAGCGCGAACAGCGCCGTCGCGGACCCGGTCGCGGCAACGACGACGGAGAGAGCAGCGGGCCGTGCATCGAACGGCGCGTCGCCGGCATCGAAGTACATCACCTTCACGATGCGCAGGTAGTAGAAGGCCGACACGACCGAGGCGAGGACGCCGAGGATGGCGAGCGGCCAGAGCCCGGCATTCACCGCGGCGACGAACACGTAGAGCTTGCCGAAGAACCCGGCGAGCGGCGGGATGCCGGCCATCGAGAACATGAACACCGCCATCGCCAGCGCCAGCATCGGCGAGGTGCGGGCGAGGCCGGCCAGATCCTCGATCCGCTCGCGCGCGATGCCCTGCCGGCGCATCGCGACGATGCAGGCGAAGGCACCGGCGTTCATGACGACATAGATCGCCATGTAGACGAGCACCCCGCGCACCCCGGCATGGTCGCCGGCCGCAAGCCCGATCAGCGCGTAGCCGACATGGCCGATCGAGGAATAGGCCATCAGCCGCTTGATGTTGGTCTGCCCGATCGCTGCGAAGGCGCCGACGATCATCGAGCCCGCGCTGATCAGCACGATGATCTGCCGCCACTGCTCGATCGCGGGGCCGAAGGGGCCGGTCATCACGCGGAGGAACAGCGCGAGTGCCGCGACCTTGGGGGCGATCGAGAAGAACGCCGTCACCGGTGTCGGTGCGCCCTCGTACACATCCGGCGTCCACATGTGGAACGGCACGGCGGAGACCTTGAACGCAAGCCCCGCTGCGATGAAGCAAAGGCCGACGATGAGGCCGATCGGCGCAGGCCCCGCCGTGAGCGCCTCGGCGATGCCGACGAACCGCGTCGTGCCCGCGAAGCCGTAGGTGAGCGACGCGCCGTAGAGCAGCATGCCCGAGGCGAGAGCGCCCAGCATGAAGTACTTGAGGCCTGCCTCGGTCGAGCGCAGGTCATCACGCGCGAAGGACGCGGCAACGTAGAGCGCAAGCGATGACAGCTCGAGCCCGACATAGAGGCTCATCAGGTCGTTCGCGCTGACCATCATCATCATGCCGAGCGTCGCGAACAGGATGATCACGGGATACTCGAAACGGGCCAGCCCCTCGCGCTCATGCCAGTCGAGCGCGAGAACGAGGCTGAGTGCCGCGGCGAGCAGAACGAGCACCTTGGCGAAGACCGCGAAGGCATCGACCACGAACAGGCCGTTCAGCCCGACACCCGCCTCGCCCGAGAGAACGAGCACGGCGATGCCGAGCAGCGTGGCGAGTGCGAGCATCGACACCGTGTTCCACGCATCGCGGCGGGCGAACACGCCGACCATCAGCGCGGCCATTCCTGCGCAGGCCAGCACCAGCTCGGGCAGCGCGATCATCCAGTTCAAGGCGGCAACCATGGCTCAGAGCCCCGCGAGCTGGCGCGTCGCCGCGAGCGCCGCGTGATGCTGCGCGATCATCCGCGCGACGGACTGGTCGAAAAACACAGTGAAACTCGACGGGTAGATGCCCATCCAGAGGGTGAGCACGACGAGCGGAGCGAACACGGCCACCTCGCGTGGCGAAAGATCGGCCAGGCCCTTCAGGTTCTGTTTCGTCAGCGCGCCGAAGATCACACGGCGATAGAGGAACAGCATGTAGCCGGCACCGAGCACCATGCCAGAGGCGGCGAGCAGGGCCAGCAGCTTGCTCACCTGCCACGCGCCCATGATCGCCAGGAACTCGCCGACGAAGCCCGACGTTCCGGGAAGCCCGACCGAGGCCATGGTGAACAGCATGAACAGGATCGCGTAGCGCGGCATGGTGCCGGCAAGCCCGCCATAGGCATCGATCTCGCGCGTGTGCATCCGGTCATAGATGACGCCGACGCAGAGGAACAGCGCGCCCGAGACGATGCCGTGCGAGAGCATCTGGAAGATCGCGCCCTCGATGCCCTGCTGGTTCATCGTGAACAGCCCGAGCGTAACGATCCCCATATGCGCGACCGAGGAGTAGGCGATCAGCTTCTTGATGTCGGTCTGCGCAAGTGCCACGAGCGAGGTGTAGACGATCGCGATGGCCGACAGCGCGAAGATGAAGGGTGCGAGTGCGGCGGTGGCATCGGGGAGCAGCGGGATGGAGAAGCGCAGGAACCCGTAGCCGCCCATCTTGAGCAGCACGCCGGCGAGGATGACCGAGCCTGCCGTCGGTGCCTCGACATGCGCGTCCGGCAGCCAGGTGTGCAGCGGCCACATCGGCACCTTCACCGCGAAGGACGCGAAGAAGGCGATGAACAGCCACGTCTGCGCCGCGGGTGCGATGCGGTGCTGCATCAGTGCCGCGATGTCGGTCGTGCCGGCATCGAGATAGATCCATATCAGCGCCAGCAGCATCAGCACGGAGCCGAGCAGCGTGTAGAGGAAGAACTTGAAGGCAGCGTAGTTGCGCCGCGCCCCGCCCCATACGCCGATGATCAGGAACATCGGGATCAGCACGCCCTCGAAGAAGACGTAGAAGATCACGAAATCCAGCGCGCAGAACATGCCGACCATCATCGTCTCGAGGACGAGGAAGGCGATCATGTACTCGCGCACGCGCGTCTGAATCGACTGCCAGGAGGCAACGATGCAGAGCGGGGTCAGCAGCGTCGACAGCAGCACGAACAGCACCGACATCCCGTCGACGCCCATGTGGTAGCCGATGCCAAGCCCGTCGAGCCAGGCGGCGTTCTCGGTAAACTGGAAGCCCGCACTGTCGGTGTCGAAGCGGAACCAGAGGATCAGTGACAGGGCAAAGACGATCGCGCTGGTCCAGAGAGCGGTCCAGCGCGCGTTCTGCGCCACCGTGCGCTCATCGCCCTGCACGGACGCAATGATCGCCGCACCGACGAGCGGCAGGAAGGTGAGGAGGCTGAGCAGCGGAAAACCGAGCGCGTTCATCAAAGGCGCCCCGTTGCGAACAGCGTCACCAGCACGACGATGCCGATCATCATGGCGAAGGCGTAATGGTAGACCATCCCGGTCTGGAGCTTGACGACCTTGCCCGCCGTTGCCTTTGCCGCGGCAGCGATGCCATCGGGGCCGAACCCGTCGATCACCGCGCCATCGCCACCCTTCCAGAGAGCGCGCCCGATGATGAGCGAGGGGCGGACGAACACCGCGTCATACAGTTCGTCGAAGTACCACTTGTTCAGCAGGAACCGGTGCACGCCCTGGAACTGCGCCGCGAGGCGGCCGGGAATGCCAGGGGCGAGCATGTAGAACACATACGCCGTGGCGATGCCCGAGGCCCCCATCACGACGGGCAGGAGCTTGACCCACAGCGGCGCGTGGTGCGCGTTTTCGAGCGCATCGTTGCCCGGCGCGATGACGATCGAGGCCTGCCAGAAATCCTTCCAATGGTGGCCGACGAAGGGCTCGTAGAACACCGCGCCGGCGAACACCGCGCCGATCGCCAGCAGCACGAGCGGCAGGATCATCACCAACGGGCTCTCGTGCACATGCTCCATCACGTGATGGTCGGCCCGCGGCGCGCCGTGGAAGGTCAGGATCAGCAGGCGCCACGAGTAGAAGGCCGTGAGGAAGGCAGCGACCAGGCCGCAGACGAACGCGTAGTTGCCCACCGCGCTGTGCGCGCCCCAGGCCGCCTCAAGCACCATGTCCTTCGAGTAGAAGCCCGAGAAGAACGGCACGCCGGCAAGGGCGAGGTTGCCGATCCACATCAGCGTGTAGGTGGCGGGGATCTTCTTCCAGATGCCGCCCATCCGGCGGATGTCCTGCTCGTCGCTCATCGCGTGGATCACGCTGCCGGCGCCGAGGAACAGCAGCGCCTTGAAGAAGGCATGCGTGAAGAGGTGGAAGATCGCGGCAGGGTATGCCGAGACGCCGGCGGCGAAGAACATGTAGCCGAGCTGGCTGCACGTCGAATACGCGATCACGCGCTTGATGTCGTTCTGCACGCAGCCGATGGTCGCTGCGAACAGCGCGGTCGAGGCGCCGACGATGGTAACGACCGAGAGTGCGACGGGCGCCAGCTCGAACAGCGGGCTCATCCGCGCGACGAGGAACACGCCCGCCGTCACCATCGTCGCTGCATGGATCAGCGCCGAGACGGGCGTCGGCCCCTCCATCGCGTCAGGCAGCCAGGTGTGCAGGCCGAGCTGTGCGGACTTGCCCATGGCGCCGATGAACAGCAGCACGGCGCAGAGCTCGACCGCCCTCACCTCGCCGCCGAACAGGCTCACCGTCGTCGTCCCCTGCGCGCCGAGGGCGGCGAAGATCGCATCGAAGCCGACGCTGTCGGTCAGCACGAACACGCCGGCGATACCCAGCGCGAAGCCGACGTCACCGACGCGGTTGACGATGAAGGCCTTCATCGCCGCGCGGTTCGCACTCTCGCGCTCGTACCAGTAGCCGATGAGGAGATAGGAGGCGAGGCCGACGCCCTCCCACCCGAAGAAGAGCTGGATGAGGTTGTCGGCCGTCACCAGCATCAGCATCGCGAAGGTGAACAGCGAGAGATACGCCATGAACCGCGGCACCGTGCGGTCATGGCTCATGTAGCCGACGGAGTAGATGTGGATCAGCGTGGCGATGAACGTCACCATCCCGACCATCACGGCTGAGAGCGTATCGAACCGCAGCGCCCAGGACGCCTCGAAGCTGCCGCTGTCGATCCAGGTGCCGAGAACGATCGTGCGCGCATTGCCGCCGAAGGCGACGTCGAAGAACAGCGTCACGCCACAGAGGGTCGCGAGCGTCATGAACCCGATCGTGACGAGCTGCGCGCCACGGTCGCCCAACGCGCGGCCGAAGAACCCGGCGATGATCGCGCCGACCAAGGGGGAGAAGACGGCTCCGGCTTCGATCACGGCCCGCTCACCCCTTCATCACGTTGATGTCCTCGACCGCGATTGAGCCGCGGTTCCGGAAGTAGACGACAACGATGGCAAGCCCGATCGCCGCTTCCGCCGCCGCCACGGTGAGGATGAACATCACGAAGATCTGGCCCGTCAGGTCGCCGAGATGGGCGCTGAACGCAACGAGGTTGATGTTGACCGCGAGCAGCAGCAGCTCGATCGACATCAGGATGACGATGACGTTCTTGCGGTTGAGGAAGATGCCGAAGATGCCCAGCGAGAACAGGATCGCGGCGACGGTGAGGTAGTGGCCAAGCCCGACGGCGAGCATCAGTGGTGCCCTCCGCCGTGGCTGGTGTGAGCAGGCTCCGGTGGCTTGGGCGATTCCGGCTTCGCCACCTCTGGCTTCGGGGGCACCGTCATGCCCTGGCCCGACGGCACGCTGATCATGTCGAGCGTGTCGCGGCGGGAGCGGTCGATCTGCCGCGTCACATCCTGCCGCTTCGTGCCGGGGCGGTCGCGCAGTGTCAGCACGATCGCGCCGATCATCGCGACGAGCAGCACCAGGCCCGCTGCCTGGAAGAGATAGATGTAGTCGGTGTAGATCACACGGCCGAGCGCCTGTGTGTTCGTCACCCCCTCGGGGATCGGCGCCGCCAGCAGCCGCGGCGCCTCGGGAGACACCGTCCACGCGAGCCCGACAATGAGCAGTTCCGCGAGCAGGACGACGCCGATCGCACCGCCGACGGGCAGGTAGCGCACGAAGCCCGAGCGCATCTCGGCGAAGTTCACGTCGAGCATCATGACGACGAACAGGAACAGCACCGCGACCGCGCCGACGTAGACGATGACGAGGATGAGTGCCAGGAACTCGGCGCCGGCGAGCAGGAAAAGGCCCGCTGCATTGAAGAACGCGAGGATGAGGAACAACACCGCGTGCACGGGGTTGCGCGAGGTGACGACCATCGCCGCCGAGGTCACGAGCACCGCGGCGAAGGCGTAGAAGGCGAGGGCTGCGATCACCGCCTGGCCTTCACCGGTAGGGTGCATCGGCGGCGAGCCGCGAGGCGATCTCTGCCTCCCAGCGGTCACCGTTCGCGAGCAGCCGGTCCTTGTTGTAGAGCAGTTCCTCGCGCGTCTCGGTCGAGAACTCGAAGTTCGGCCCTTCAACGATCGCATCGACCGGGCAGGCCTCCTCGCAGAGGCCGCAATAGATGCACTTGGTCATGTCGATGTCGTAGCGGGTGGTGCGCCGCGAGCCGTCGTCACGCGGTTCGGCCTCGATCGTGATCGCCTGCGCCGGGCACACCGCCTCGCACAGCTTGCAGGCGATGCAGCGCTCCTCCCCGTTGGGGTAGCGGCGCAGCGCATGCTCGCCCTTGAAGCGGGGGCTGATGGGCCCCTTCTCGTAGGGATAGTTGATCGTGACCTTGGGTTTGAAGAAGTAGCGCAGCGTCAGCGCCATGCCCGAGACGAGCTCGGACAGAAAGAAGCCGCGCATCGTGCGGTCCATCACGCCCATCGTTCGCTCCTTCCTCGTCGCGCGCTTCCTAGCCCCGCGCGCGCCATGCCGCAACCGCTCATCACGCTTCCCCGCCCCTACGCCTGTCCGGGAAGCCAGCCGAAGGCCATCAGCACCGCCGCGGTCAGAACGACCCAGAGCAGCGAGAAGGGCAGGAACACCTTCCAGCCGAGCCGCATCAACTGGTCATACCGATAGCGGGGGAAGGTCGCGCGCACCCACAGGAACACGAAAAGGCAGAGGCAGATCTTGAGCACGAACCAGATCGGCCCGGGCAGCCACGTGAAGGGCGCGATGTCGAACGGCGGCAGCCATCCGCCGAGGAACAGGATGGTCGTCATCGCACTCATCAGGATCATGTTCGCGTATTCGCCGAGGAAGAACAGCGCGAAGCTCATCGAGCTGTATTCGACGAAGAAGCCGGCGACGATCTCGCTCTCGCCCTCGGGCAGGTCGAACGGCGCGCGATTCGTCTCGGCGAGAGCCGAGATGAAGAACACCACGAACATCGGGAACAGCGGGATCGCGAACCACAGGCCCTGCTGCGCCATCACCACCTCCGAGAGGTTCAGCGAGCCGACGCAGAGCAGCACGGTGATGATGACGAAGCCGATCGAGACCTCGTAGCTGACCATCTGCGCGGCCGAGCGCAGCGCGCCCAGGAACGCGTATTTCGAGTTCGACGCCCAGCCCGCAATGATGATGCCGTACACGCCGAGCGAGGAGATGGCGAACAGGTAGAGCACGCCGACATTGATGTCGGCCAGCACCAGCCCCTCGCCGAACGGGATCACCGCCCAGGCGATCAGCGCGAGCGCAAACGTCAGCATTGGTGCCATGAGGAACAGGACACGGTTCGACCCTGTTGGGACGATCGTCTCCTTCATCATCAGCTTGATCGCGTCGGCGAAGGGCTGGAACAGCCCGAAGGGGCCGACGATGTTGGGCCCTCGGCGGAGCTGCATCGCCGCCAGCACCTTGCGCTCGGCATAGGTGAGGTAGGCAACGCCGATCAGCACCGGAACCATGATCACGAGGATGGCGCCGACTGTGAACACCAGCGTGCCGAAGGGTGTGGCGAAGAAGGACTGCATCGTCGTCTACTCCGCCGCCACGGCAGATGTGGGCGCGACAGAGGCCGCGCAGGCCGCCATGGTCGGCGAGGCCCGGCCGATCGCATCGGTGCGGTAGTAGTCCGTCACTGGTGCCGCGAAGGCCTCGGTGCCGAGCATGCGCGGGTCGCCTGACGGCCCGCCCTGGTCAATGCAGCCGCCGCCGAGCGGCGCATCGAGCCGCCCGGCCCCCAAAGCCTCGGCGCGCGCACGCACGCCGGCGATGTCGCCGTAGGGCAGCGCATGGCCGAGAGCGGCCGAGGCGGCACGGATGATCGCCCAGTCCTCCCGCGCCTCGCCAGGCGGGAACACCGCGCGCGCGGCGCGCTGCACGCGGCCCTCGGTGCTCACCCAGGTGCCATCCTTCTCGACATACGCCGCACCAGGCAGGATCACATCGGCCCGCTTCGCCCCCGCATCGCCATGGTGGCCTTGGTAGACGACGAAGGCGCGGCCAAGGCGGTCCATCGGGATCTCGTCGGCGCCAAGGAGCCACACGAGGTCGATCTCGCCGTTCCCGGCGCCGGCGAGGATGCCGTCACGGTCGCGCCCACCGCCATGCGGCAGGAAGCCGATGTCGAGCGCACCAACGCGGCCGGCGGCCATGTGGAGCATGTTGAACCCATGCCACGCGGCCCCGAGGGCACCGATCTCGCGCGCGATCGTCCAGGCCGCCGCGAGCACTGCGGCACCATCGGGCCTGGCGATCGCGCCCTGGCCGATGATCACCATCGGGTGCGAGGCCCCCTTCAGCGCCTCGAGGAACGGGCTCGAGCCATCGAGGAGCGCTGCAAGCGCAGCCGGCCCGTCGCCGAGATGCGCGTACGGGTACGTGAGATCAGCCCCCTCGCCCACCAAGCCGATGGGGAAGCGGCCGGCGAGCGAACGCTTGCGCAGCCGCGCGTTCAGCACCGCGGCCTCGCGCCGCGGGTTGGTGCCGATCAGCAGCGCGGCGTCGGCCTGCTCGATGCCGGCGATCGTGGTGTTGAACAGGTAGAAATCGCGCCGCGACGCATCGATCCGCGCGCCATCCTGCCGGCAATCGATGTTGCCGGAGCCGAGCGCCGCCATCAGGTCGCGCAGGGCTGCCATGGCTTCGACATCGACCATGTCGCCGGCCAGTGCCGCGATCCTGTCGCCGGCCAGCCCCTTGGTGCGGGCGGCGATCGCGGCGAAGGCCTCGTTCCAGCTCGCGGGGCGAAGCTTGCCCCCTTCCCTGATCCAGGGCTTGTCGAGGCGCCGTCTCGTCAGCCCGTCATTGCTGAAGCGCGTCTTGTCGCTGATCCACTCCTCGTTCACCGCCTCGTTCAGCCTCGGCAGGATGCGGAGCACCTGCGGCCCGCGGCTGTCGATGCGGATGTTCGACCCCACCGCATCCGTCGCGTCGATGCCGTCGGTGCGCGAGAGCTCCCAGGGCCGGGCGACGAAGGCGTAGGGCTTGGAGGTGAGCGCGCCGACGGGGCAGAGATCGATCATGTTGCCCGAGAGCTCGGACGTCAGCGCATGTTCCACATACGTGCCGATCTCCATCGCCTCGCCACGGCCCGTCGCACCGAGCTCGGCGACACCGGCCACTTCGGTGGCGAAACGGACGCAGCGCGTGCAGTGGATGCAGCGCGTCATCGCCGTCTTGATCAGGGGCCCGAGGTTCTTGTCCTTGACCGCGCGCTTGTTCTCCTCGTAGCGCGAGTGGTCGAACCCGTAGCCGACGGCCTGGTCCTGCAGGTCGCATTCGCCGCCCTGGTCGCAGATCGGGCAGTCGAGCGGGTGGTTGATCAGCAGGAACTCCATCACCCCGCGGCGGGCGGCCTTCACGCCCGGCGTGTCGGTGTGGATCACCATGTTGTCGGCGACCGGATAGGCGCAGGACGCGATGGGCTTCGGCGCCTTCTCGAGCTCGACCAGGCACATCCGGCAATTGCCGGCGATGGAGAGCCGCTCGTGATAGCAGAAGCGCGGGATCTCCTTCCCCGCCGCCTCGCACGCCTGCAGCACCGTGGTGCCCGCCGGCACCTCGACCTCGATCCCATCGACCGTCAGCTTCGGCATCGTTGCTACTCCGCGGCGATCGGCAGGGGCCGCGCCGTGCGGGCTGCCTTGTAGGCAGCAATCCGTTCTTCCATCAGCGGGCGGAAATGGCGGATCAGCCCCTGGATGGGCCAGGCGGCGGCATCGCCAAGCGCGCAGATCGTGTGGCCCTCGACCTGGCGCGTCACCTGCTCGAGCACCGCGATCTCCTCGACCTCGGCACGGCCCTGCACCATGCGTTCCATCACCCGCCACATCCAGCCCGTGCCCTCGCGGCAGGGCGTGCACTGGCCGCAGCTCTCGACCTTGTAGAACTTCGACAGCCGCGCGATCGCGGCGATCACGTCGGTCGAGCGGTCCATCACGATCACCGCGGCCGTTCCGAGGCCGGAGCGAACCTCGCGCAGGCTGTCGAAATCCATCAGCACCGTGTCGCAGGTGGCCTTGGGCAGCAGCGGCACGGAGGAGCCACCCGGGATGATGGCGAGCAGGTTGTCCCAGCCGCCACGCACACCGCCGGCATAGCGCTCGATCAGTTCCTTGAGCGGAATGCCGAGCTCCTCCTCCACGTTGCAGGGCCTGTTCACGTGGCCGGAGATGCAGAAGATCTTGGTGCCCGTGTTCTTCGGCCGCCCGAGGCCCGCGAACCAGCCGGCACCGCGGCGGAGGATGGTCGGCACCACCGCGATGCTCTCGACGTTGTTCACCGTCGTTGGGCAACCATAGAGGCCGACGGCGGCGGGGAATGGCGGCTTCATCCGCGGCATGCCCTTCTTGCCCTCGAGGCTCTCGATCAGCGCGGTTTCCTCGCCGCAGATATACGCACCCGCGCCGCGCGAGACGTAGAGGTCGAAATCGAAGCCCGAGCCGCAGGCATTCTTCCCGAGCAGCCCCGCCTCGTAGGCCTGGTCGATCGCGGCCTGGAGGTTCTTGTACTCGGCGTGGAACTCGCCGCGGATGTAGATGTAGCCGACATGCGCGCCCATGCCGACGCCGGCGATCAGGCAGCCCTCGACCAGCTTGTGCGGATCATGCCGCAGGATGTCGCGGTCCTTGCAGGTGCCGGGCTCGCTCTCGTCGGCGTTCACGACGAGGTATGACGGCCGCCCGTCGGGCGAGGCCTTGGGCATGAACGACCATTTGAGGCCCGTCGGGAACCCTGCCCCACCGCGGCCGCGCAGGCCGGATTGCTTCAGTTCCTCGACGATCCAGTCACGCCCCTTGGCAATCAGCGCGGCGGTGTTGTCCCAGTCGCCACGCGCGCGGGCACCTTCGAGGCCCCAGTCATGGATGCCGTAGAGGTTGGTGAAGATGCGGTCACGGTCATGCAGCACGGGTCTACTCTCCTGCCGCGGGTTCTGGTGTCGCCGCTTCCGGCCGATACGGCACGGGCGGCGGAACCTCGGTCAACGTCGTGGGCCCGCCAGCTGGCGCGGCGTTCTGCCGCCCGGTCTGGGGCCCATGCCTCGGATGCTCGCCACGCTTCAGCGCCTCGATCAGTCGCTGCGCTGCCGGACCATCGAGGTCCTCGTAGAAATGGTCGCCGACCCAGAGCACCGGCGCGTTCACGCAGGCGCCGAGGCACTCGACCTCCTCGACCGAGAACAGCCCATCCGCGCTCACCGTACCGTCGGGCACATTGCCGGCGGCAAGGCGGCAGGCGTGGAGAACGGCGTCGGAGCCGCGCAGCCAGCACGGGGTGGTGGTGCAGACCTGGAGATGGTGCCTCCCCACCGGCCGCGTCTTGAACATCGTGTAGAACGAGGCGACCTCGTAGACGCGGATCGGCGCCATGCCGAGGATGCCGGCGACATGGTCCATCGCCGCACGGGGAAGCCAGCGCGCGCCGGTCTCGGCCTCCATCTGCCGCATCGCAAGGTCGAGCAGGCCCTTCACCGCCGAGGCCTGCTTGCCTTCGGGGTATTTCGCGATCTGCTTCTCGGCGTATTTGCGGTTCGCCTCGGTGAAGGCGAAGCTCTCGGGGCCGCCGTCATAGGCCGACGCCGGCGAGGAACGATCTGTCACCGGTCAATCTCCCCGAACACGATGTCGAGGCTGCCGATGATCGCCACCGCATCGGCCAGCATGTGGCCCTTGGAGAGATGGTCCATCGTCTGCAGGTGCGCGAAGCCAGGTGCCCGGATCTTGCAGCGATAGGGCTTGTTCGTTCCGTCCGCGATCAGATACACGCCGAACTCGCCCTTCGGCGCCTCGACCACGGTGTAGGTGCTGCCCGCCGGCACGTGATACCCCTCGGTGTAGAGCTTGAAGTGGTGGATCAGCGCTTCCATCGAGCGCTTCATCTCGCCCCGCGAGGGCGGGGTGATCTTGTTGTCCTGCGTCTTGACCGGCCCCTCGGGCATGCGCGCGAGGCACTGGCGGATGATGCGCAGGCTCTCGCGCATCTCGGCCACGCGCACGAGATAGCGGTCATAGCAATCGCCGTTGCGGCCGATGGGGATGTCGAACTCCATCTCGCCATAGACATCGTAGGGCTGGCTTTTCCGGAGGTCCCACGCCGCACCGGAGGCGCGCAGGCACGGGCCCGACCAGCCCCAGGCAAGCGCTTCCTCGAGCGGCATGATGCCGATATCGACGGTGCGCTGCTTCCAGATCCTGTTCTCGGTCAGCAACGTTTCAAGGTCATCGATGAATTTCGGGAAGCCTTCGGCCCACTCGCCGATCTTGTCCGCGAGCCCCGCCGGCATGTCCTTCGACACGCCACCGGGGCGGAAATAGTTCGCGTGCAGGCGGGCACCGGAGACCGCCTCGTGGAACTCCATCAGCTTCTCGCGTTCCTCGAAGCCCCAGAGCGCCGGCGTGATGGCACCGACGTCGATCGCGTAGGTGGTGAGGTTCAGGAGGTGGTTCAGGATGCGGCTGATCTCGGCGAACAGCACGCGCACATACTGCCCGCGCGGCGGCACGGTGATGCCGAGCAGTTTCTCCGTAGCCAGCGCGAAGGCGTGCTCCTGGCACATGGGCGCGACGTAATCGAGGCGGTCGAAATACGGCACCGCCTGCATGTACGTCTTGTACTCGATCAGCTTCTCGGTGCCGCGGTGAAGCAGCCCGATATGCGGGTCGGCACGCTCCACCACCTCGCCGTCGAGCTCAAGCACCAGGCGCAGCACGCCGTGCGCGGCCGGGTGCTGGGGCCCGAAATTCATCGTGTGGGTGCGGATCGGGGGCTTGCCCCCGGATACAGCCTCGGTCGGCAGCGATCCGTCGGCCATCGGCGTCAGCCCCTGTTCGCCTTCTCGTCGCCGGGAAGCGTCGTCATGCCTTCCCAGGGCGAGAGGAAATCGAAGTTGCGGAACTCCTGCGTCAACTTCACCGGCTCGTACACCACGCGCTTCTGCTCCTCGTCGTAGCGAAGCTCGACATGGCCGGTGAGCGGGAAGTCCTTGCGCAGCGGATGCCCCTCGAACCCATAGTCGGTCAGCAGGCGGCGGAGGTCGGGGTTTCCCTCGAACGGGATGCCGTAGAGGTCCCATGCCTCGCGCTCGAACCAGCCGGCAGCGGGGAACAGGGACACGACGGAGGGAACGGCGACACCTTCCGAAACCGGAACGACGACGCGGATGCGCGTGTTCGCCGCCGGTGCAAGCAGGTGGTAGACGACGTCGAATCGCTCAGGCCGCTCGGGCCAGTCGACGCCGCAGAGGTCCATCAGCTGCACGAAGCCGAAGCGTGGATCGTCGCGCAGCGCCGCCATCACGGCGATGAGTGCGGCCGGCGAGACGACGATCTCGCGCTCGCCCAGCGCCACGCCCTGTTCGAGGATTGCCGGGCCGAAGGCGTCGGCGAGGGCTTCCGCCGTCGCGTCGATGGTGACCGTGTCATCGCTCATCGTCAGCGCCTCAGCACAGTGCCGGTGCGGCGGATCTTCTTCTGGAGCTGCATGATGCCGTACACCAGCGCCTCTGCCGTCGGCGGGCAGCCGGGAACGTAGATGTCGACCGGCACGATCCTGTCGCAACCGCGCACCACCGAGTAGGAGTAGTGGTAGTAGCCGCCGCCATTCGCGCAGCTGCCCATCGAGATCACCCAGCGCGGCTCCGGCATCTGGTCGTACACGCGGCGCAGCGCAGGCGCCATCTTGTTGGTCAGCGTGCCGGCGACGATCATCACGTCGGACTGGCGCGGCGACGCGCGCGGAATGATGCCGAACCGATCCAGGTCATAGCGGCTCATGTAGGCGTGGATCATCTCGACCGCGCAGCACGCAAGCCCGAACGTCATCGGCCAGAGGCTGCCCGTGCGCGCCCAGTTCACCAGCTTGTCGAGCTGGGCGACGACGAAGCCCTTTTCCTGCATCTGGCCCGTCACGTCACGCAGCAGCGCGTCCTGCGCGGGCCCGGGTTCCAGCGCCTCGCGGTTCCAGGCGATCGCCGGCTGGTTGGTGCCGGCCTGGGTCTGGAGGGTCATGCTCGCTTCTCCGAAGCCGCGCTCACTCCCATTCGAGGGCGCCCTTCTTCCACTCATAGATGAAGCCGATCGTCAGCACGCCAAGGAACCCCATCATCGAACCGAAGCCGAGCCAGCCGATTTCGGCCAGGCTGATGGCCCAGGGGAACAGGAAGGCCACTTCGAGGTCGAAGATGATGAAAAGGATGGCGACGAGGTAGAACCGCACGTCGAACTTCCGGCGCGCATCGTCGAACGGCTCGAACCCGCACTCATAGGCCGAGAGCTTCACGGGGTCTGGCGCCTGGCGGGCAAGGATCAACGAGGCGCCGACCATCGCCAGCGCGATGGCGGCGGCGATCCCGATGAACACCAGGATCGGGAAGTACTCTGCCAGCATGGTTGGCATCTGGGCACACGCTCCGTCCGGCCGGGGCTTGTCGCCCGGGCTCGCTGCGGTGCGACATTATCCGCGATCGTGTTGCGATTCCACCAAGCTTGATCGTTGGTCGCCATCGCGACGACAGCATGACACGATGCGGTGCGGTGGTTGTGCGCCGGTCTCTGCCGTGGCATGCCCGTACCATGAACCGGGACGTGCCGCGACGTCGACAGGCCAGGAAAGAGTGGAAATGGCGCGAGTGACGGGGCTCGAACCCGCGACCTCCGGCGTGACAGGCCGGCGCTCTAACCAACTGAGCTACACCCGCGCAAAGCGAAGCGGTCATAGGTCGCGCCCCCCGATCGTGTCAAGCATGCGCGGCGCGGTACCCGGCCTGAGGCGCTCGCCGTGACGGAGGGTGGCCACGGCCCCAACGAAGCGCCTCCAGGCGACCTCGTCCTCTACCTCGCACGGCGCCCGTCATGGACGGTTCGCCGTGAGGTCGGACGAATTGCCGCATCCCTGCCCAGCGGCTGGCGCATCGCGATCATCAGCTACAGGGACGAAGGACCCGCGACCGAACGTCGCGTGCTCGTCGGCGCGCGCAGCGTGCCCTGGCACATCCATGACCGCACGACCATCCAGGCGCTTCCCTATCCCGGCAAGCTCAGGCCGCAGACGGCGGAAGGCTGGGGCATCATGCCCGGCAACCTCGACCTCCTGAACCTCCTGGCGTGGCGCCAGGAGCCGCCCTTCTCGAACCTGTGGGTGATCGAGGATGACGTGCGGTTCACGGGACGATGGTCAGCACTGTTCGCGCGACTCGGCGCGGTGGAGGCAGACGTTCTCAGCGTCGGCCGGCGTACCCTGGTGAGTGAGCCTGGCTGGTTCTGGTGGTCCTCCCTCCGCGACCCGGACGGCAACGTCTTTTCCGACCCAGGGCTGGTCTCGACCTTCCTGCCGTTCCACCGCATCAGCGCGCAGGCCATCGCCGTCATCGATGCTGCCTACCGCGCCGGGTGGGCGGGGCATCACGAGGTGACCTGGCCCACGCTTGCACTCCGCGCCGGGCTCACGATCGCCGATATCCAGTCGCTTCCCGGAAAGCCGGTCTGCACCAAGGAGAGTTTCCGCTACCGCCCGCCGATGGAGGGGCCGGGGGACGAGCCCGACATGCTGTGGCATCCCGTGAAGCCGCCGTCGCGGCGGGTGCGGCTGACCAACGCCGCGCGACGCCTCGTCGGAGCGGGATAGGGCCGCATTCGGCTCATGCGCTGGTGGGCGATGACGGGATCGAACCGCCGACATCCTCGGTGTAAACGAGGCGCTCTACCGCTGAGCTAATCGCCCGCGTGAGACATAGGGCAGATCGCGCGCGGATGGAATCGGCAAGAGCGCAACGCGAACCGCCGACGGCATCCGGGGCGAACGCCACACGCGAACCAGAGATGGAACCAGAACAGGGACCCGGAGATGGATCCGGAAAGGGAAAGGGCCGAGGCGTTGCCACCCCGGCCCTTCCGATCACGCGATGGCAGCGGAAATCAGTTCACCGCGTCCTTCAGCGCCTTGCCCGCCTTGAAGCGGACCGACGTGGACGAGGCGATCTTGATCTGCTCACCCGTGCGCGGGTTGCGGCCGACGCCCGCCTTGCGCTTGGACTTTGAGAAGGTGCCGAAGCCGACGAGGCGAACCTCGCCGTCCTTCTTCTTGAGCGCTGCGGTGATCGCATCGAACACCGCATCGAGCACCTCGGACGTCTTGGCCTTCGGCAGGTCGGTCTTGTCGGCGACGGCGGCCACCAGGTCGTTCTTGTTCACGGGATTGCCCTCTTTGACGTGACTGGAGCTGAAAGGATTGCGTGCCGCCTCGCCGCGGAGTTCCGCCACAGGGCTGCAACGCACGCGTGCACTCTAGGCAGTGCGATTTTCCGCAGTCAATGCGTCGCTGCCCGTTTTCCCCAAGGAATCCGTGCGTTTTCGGCCAACCCGCAACGAAACGCCCCGCCACCGCGCTTGACCATGCCACCGACTCGGTGGCCCCCACGAAATGGGGCGCCCCGTTGCCGGGGCGCCCCTTCATGCATCACGCCGAGTCGCGGCGGTCAGTGAGCCAGCCGGGCAGCCTCGGCCTCGGCCACCGTCTTGGCGGCAGGCTCCGCGGGCTCCTCCCACACGATGGGCTCGGGCCTGCGCACCAGCGCCTCGCGCATCACGTCATCGACCGACGCGACTGGGATGATCTTGAGCCCCTTCTTCACATTGTCGGGGATCTCGGCGAGGTCCTTCTCATTCTCCTGCGGGATCAGCACGGTGGTGAGCCCGCCACGCATGGCGGCCAGCAGCTTCTCCTTCAGGCCGCCGATCGGCAGCACGCGGCCGCGCAGCGTGATCTCGCCCGTCATGGCGATCTCGCGGCGCACGGGAATGCCGGTCAAGGCCGAGACGATGGCAGTGGCCATCGCGACACCGGCGGAAGGCCCATCCTTTGGCGTCGCCCCCTCTGGAACGTGCACGTGGATGTCGCGCTTTTCGAACAGCGTCGGCTTGATGCCGAAGGTAATGGCGCGTGAGCGGACATAGCTCATCGCCGCCTGTACGCTCTCCTGCATCACGTCGCCGAGCTTGCCGGTGTGCTTCACGTTGCCCTTGCCAGGCATCAGCACCGCCTCGATCGACAGCAGCTCGCCGCCGACCTCCGTCCACGCCAGCCCGGTGACGACGCCCACCATGTCCTCGAGCTCCGCCTCGCCGTAGCGGAAGCGGCGGACGCCCGCGAACTTCTCGAGGTTCTTGCGCGTGATCGCGACCTTGGTCGACTTCTTCTGCACGATCTCGCGCACGGCCTTGCGGGCAAGGCCCGCGATCTCGCGCTCGAGGTTACGAACGCCTGCCTCGCGCGTGTAGTAGCGGATGAGGTCGCGGATCGCCTCGTCCGACAGCGACCACTCCTTGTCCTTCAGCCCGTTCGCCAGGCTCACCTTGTTGAGCAGGTGGCGCTTGGCGATCTCGACCTTCTCGTCCTCGGTGTAGCCCGGGATGCGGATGATCTCCATCCGGTCGAGCAGCGGCTGCGGCATCCGAAGGCTGTTCGCGGTGGTCACGAACATCACGTCGGAGAGGTCGTAGTCCACCTCGAGATAATGATCGGCGAAGGTCGAGTTCTGCTCGGGGTCGAGCACCTCGAGCAGCGCGGATGACGGATCGCCGCGCCAGTCGGCGCCGAGCTTGTCGATCTCGTCGAGCAGGAACAGCGGGTTCGAGCTCTTCGCCTTCTTCATGCCCTGCACGACCTTGCCGGGCATCGAGCCGATATAGGTGCGGCGATGGCCGCGCACCTCGGCCTCGTCACGCACGCCGCCCAGCGACATGCGCACGAAGTTCCGCCCCGTCGCCTTGGCGATCGACTTGCCGAGCGAGGTCTTGCCCACGCCCGGGGGCCCGACCAGGCACAGGATGGGGCCGCGGATCTTGGGGCTCCGCACCTGCACGGCGAGGTACTCGAGGATGCGCTCCTTCACCTTCTCAAGGCCGTAATGATCGGCCTCGAGAATGTCCTCGGCGGCCTGCAGGTCGGCCTTGATCTTGGTCTTCTTCTTCCAGGGGATCGAGAGCATCCAGTCGAGGTAGTTGCGCACCACCGTCGCCTCGGCGCTCATCGGCGACATGGTGCGCAGCTTCTTGAGCTCGGCCAGCGCCTTCTCGCGCGCTTCCTTGGTGAGCTTGGTCTTGCGGATCCTGTCCTCGAGCTCGGCGGCCTCGTCCTTGCCGTCCTCGCCCTCGCCCAGCTCCTTCTGGATCGCCTTCAGCTGCTCGTTCAGATAGTACTCGCGCTGGGTCTTCTCCATCTGGCGCTTCACGCGGTTGCGGATGCGCTTCTCGACCTGCAGCACGCCGATCTCGCTCTCCATGTGCCCGAACACCTTCTCCAGGCGTTCGGCGACGGAGGCGGTCTCCAGCAGGTCCTGCTTCTCGGGGATCTTGAGTGCCAGGTGCGAGGCGACGGTGTCGGAGAGCTTGGAGGCATCCTCGATCTGGTTGATCGAGACGAGCACCTCGGGCGGGATCTTCTTGTTGAGCTTGATGTACTGCTCGAACTGCCCGACCACGGTGCGGGCCAGCGCCTCGACCTCGCGACCCTCGCCCGGCGCTTCCTCGAGCGGCTCGACGAAGCCCTCGAAGAACTGCTCGGTTTCCTTGAAGCCGGAAATGCGCGCGCGGCGGCCGCCCTCGACCAGCACCTTCACGGTGCCATCGGGCAGCTTCAGCAGCTGCAGCACCGTCGAGACGGTGCCGACATGGAAGATGTCGTCGACGCCGGGGTCGTCCTGCGCGGCGTTCTTCTGGGCAACGAGGAGGATCTGCTTGTCCTCCTTCATCACCGCCTCGAGGGCGCGGACGGATTTCTCGCGGCCGACGAAAAGCGGCACGATCATGTGCGGGAACACGACGATGTCGCGCAGTGGCAGCACGGGCAGGACATCGCCGGGAACCGGGGCCTTGCCTTCCGCCTTGCCTTGCTCGTCACTCATGGGTTCTGGCTTCCTGTTCCGGCAGCCTCCGGGTCATGCACCATGCCCTGTCCCGAAGACCCCGATTGCGTTCTGGTCAAATGAGGATGCGGCCCCGCTGATCAACCCCGATCGATCAACCCCGCATCCTCGCCCCGGCATATCCGACAGGGCCCGGCGCGCATCCGCATGCAGCGGAAGGCGCGCGGGCTGGCTCAGGCGCTCGTGGTCCCCTCGCCGCGCCGCTCACCGTAGATGAACAGCGGAGCTGAGCGCCCCTCGGCCACCTCACGGTTGATCACCGTCTCGTCCACCCCATCGAGGCCGGGGAGGTCGAACATGGTGCCGAGCAGGATCGACTCCATGATCGAGCGGAGGCCGCGCGCGCCGGTCTTTCGGCTGATCGCCCGCTGCGCGACGGTGCGCAGCGCATCGTCGGTGAAGGTGAGCTTCACCCCCTCCATCTCGAACAGGCGTCCGTACTGCTTCACGAGCGCGTTCTTGGGCTTGGTCAGGATGTCGATCAGCGCGCCCTCGTCGAGGTCCTCGAGGGTGGCGACCACCGGCAGGCGGCCGATGAACTCGGGGATCAGGCCGAACTTCAGCAGGTCCTCGGGCTCGACTTCGCGCAGCACCTGGCCGGTGCGGCGATCCTCGGGGCTCCTCACATCCGCGCCGAAGCCGATCGCGGTGCCCTTGCCGCGCGAGGAGATGATGCGCTCGAGCCCGGCGAAGGCGCCGCCACAGATGAACAGGATGTTGGTGGTGTCGACCTGCAGGAACTCCTGCTGCGGATGCTTGCGCCCGCCCTGCGGCGGCACGGAGGCAACCGTGCCTTCCATGATCTTGAGCAGCGCCTGCTGCACCCCTTCGCCCGACACGTCGCGGGTGATCGAGGGGTTGTCGGACTTGCGGCTGATCTTGTCGACCTCGTCGATGTAGACGATGCCGCGCTGCGCCCGCTCGACATTGTAGTCGGCGGCCTGGAGCAGCTTCAGGATGATGTTCTCGACATCCTCGCCGACATAGCCGGCCTCGGTCAGCGTCGTCGCGTCGGCCATGGTGAAGGGAACGTCGAGGATGCGGGCGAGCGTCTGCGCGAGCAGCGTCTTGCCCGAGCCCGTCGGCCCGATCAGCATGATGTTCGACTTCGCGATCTCGACGTCGTTGTTCTTCTGGGCGTGCGACAGCCTCTTGTAGTGGTTGTGCACGGCCACCGACAACACACGCTTGGCGTGATCCTGCCCGATGACGTAATCGTCGAGAACCTTGCAGATCTCGCGCGGCGTGGGGATGCCGTCACGCGTCTTCACGAGGTGCGTCTTGTGCTCCTCGCGAATGATATCCATGCAGAGTTCGACGCATTCGTCACAGATGAACACGGTCGGACCCGCAATCAACTTGCGGACCTCGTGCTGCGACTTGCCGCAGAACGAACAGTAGAGGGTGTTCTTTGAGTCGCCTGACTTGCTCATGCTCGCTCCCGCGCTCGGTGCGGCGTCCAAGTGTGACAGTCTACGCCCCATGAGGGGGGTGCACAAGCGAGCCGCCTCCCGGCATGCGCGCGTCCTGCCAGTGATCGTGCGTCCGATCCTGCTCCCGATCGGATCAGTGACCTGACCGGGGGCGCCGCCTCGGGCTGCACCGGCACGCGGGGCACGGAGACGAGGCTACTTCTTCTCCGCCTCGGGAACAGGCCGGCTGTCGACCACCTGGTCGACGATGCCGAACTCCTTGGCTTCCTCGGCGGACATGAAGCGGTCACGCTCCAGCGTCTGCTCGACACGCTCGAGCGCCTGTCCGGTATGCTTGACATAGATCTGGTTCAGTCGCGCCCGCACGGCGAGGATCTCGCGCGCCTGGATCTCGATGTCCGTCGCCTGGCCCTGCGCGCCGCCGGAGGGCTGGTGCACCATCACCCGGCTGTTCGGCAGGCAGTAGCGCTTGCCGGGCGCACCGGCCGCCAGCAGCAGGCTGCCCATCGAGGCGGCCTGGCCAACGCACACCGTGCTCACGGGGCTGCGGATGTACTGCATCGTGTCGTAGATCGCGAGGCCCGACGTCACCACCCCGCCGGGGCTGTTGATGTAGAAGGCGATGTCCTTGTTGGGGTTCTCGCTCTCGAGGAACAGCAGCTGGGCGCAGATCAGGCTCGCGACGCCGTCATGCACGGCACCGGTGAGAAAAATGATCCGCTCCTTCAGCAGGCGGGAGTAGATGTCGAACGCACGCTCGCCGCGGGCGGTCTGCTCGACCACCATCGGCACCAGCGAATTCGCGTAGATCTCGACCGGGCTGCGCTCGGACATCGTCACCGTGTTCCTTCCTCAGGCCATTGGCCTCACAAGACCAGGGCGGTATCAGGCCGCCTCGGGATCCTTCGCGAGCTCCTCGGGCGTGACGGGCTTCTCGTCCACCTTCGCGAGCTCGAGCACGAAATCGATCGCCTTCTCCTCGAACAGCGGCGCCCGGAAGCGATCGATCGCCTGCGGGTTCTGCTGGTAGAACTCCACCACTTTGCGCTCCTGGCCCGGGTAACGCTGCGCCTCTGCGATCACCGCGCGCTTGAGCTCATCATCACTCACCGACAGGTTGTTGGCCCTGCCCAGTTCCGCAAGGAGGAGGCCCAACCGCACGCGCCGTTCGGCGATCGCGCGGTACTCGCCCTTCAGCGTCTCGTCGTCCTTGCCCTTGTCGGCATCGTCGAGGCGGCCAGCCTTCAGGTCCTGCTCCACCCGCTCCCAGATGGCGCCGAACTCGCCATCCACCATGCCCTGCGGCACCGGGAAGGTCGCGAGCTCGGCCAGCCGGTCAAGCAGGGTGCGCTTGATGCGCATGCGCGACAGCTGATCGTACTCGCGCTGGATCGCGCCGCGGATCGCGTCCTTCAGCGCCACCAGCGTCTCGAACCCGTGCTTCGTGGCCAGCTCGTCATTCGGCTCCGCCGGCAGCGCCCGCTTCAGCGCCTTCGCCGTGACCGTGAAGGTCGCGGTCTTGCCGGCAAGGTCGGTCGCGACATAGTCGGGCGGGAAGCTCACGTCGTTGTCGCGCGTCTCGCCGGCGGAGAGGCCGAGCAGACCCTCGGTGAAGCCCGGCACGAAGCCCGGGCCGCCGACCTCGACCTCCATGTCGGTGGCAGAGCCGCCGCGGAAGGGCTTGCCGTCGATCTTGCCGACGAAATCGACCACCAGCAGGTCGCCGGCCACCGCGGGGCGAACCTCCTCGACAGGCTCCGAGCTGCGGTGCCGCTTGGCCAACTCGCCAAGCCGGTTCTCCACCTCCTCCTCGGCCGGGGTGGCAACGAGCTTCTCGACCGTGATGGCGGCGAGGTCGGGCAGCGCGATCTCGGGCAGCACCTCGACATCGAGGTTGAACTCGAGGTCAGCGCCTTCCGACCAGTTCACGATCTCGACCTTGGGCTGCAATGCCGGTTTGAGCCCGCGCTCGGTCACGAGCGTACGGGCTGCCTCGTCGAGGCTCTTCTCGAGCACCTCGCCCATGATGGAGCCGCCGAAGCGCTGCTTGACGATCGCGGCCGGCACCTTGCCGGGGCGGAAGCCCGGCAGGCGAAGCTCGCGCCCGATCTCGGCGAGCCGCGCATCGCGCCTGGCGGCAAGCGTCTCGGCCGGCAGCACCACCGCAAAGGCGCGCTTGAGACCCTCGGCTGATTTCTCGGTGACCTGCATCGTCCGTCTGCTTTCCGTCTGCCGCTGCCCTGGCTGGGCGGCGTGAAATGAGCCTGGTGCGGGCGGAGGGATTTGAACCCCCACGACTTGCGTCACCGGAACCTAAATCCGGCGCGTCTGCCAGTTCCGCCACGCCCGCGACAGGCCAGTGCGGGGCGTTCCGCATGCACGACCGCCACGGTGCGGCGGAGCCGCCCGAGAGGGCGCGCATGTAGCCCCGATCGGTCATTGGTGCAACAGCCGCCCCCTCAGCCCAGCAGTGCCGCCGCGGCGGCGTCGAGGATCGCGTCGGTGTCGAGGCCATAGGCGCGGTAGAGGGCGGGGATATCGCCCGTCTGGCCGAACCGGTCCACCCCCAGCGCCTGCACACGCTGCCCCCGTACCGCGCCGAGCCAGGCGAGCGACGCCGGGTGGCCATCGAGCACCGTGACGAGCCCGGCGCGCGGGTCGAGCGGGGCCAGCAGCGTCTCGATATGTGCCGTCGCTGGCCCGCCAGTCCGCCGCGCACGCTCGGCCCTCAGCCAGTCGGCATGCAGCCGGTCGGGCGAGGTGACGGCGAGAAGCCCCAGCCCGGGAACCTCGTCGGCCAGTGCCGCGTGCGCAGCCTCCGCCTCCTCCGCCACAGGGCCTTCGTAGGCGATGGCGAGTTGTGCGCCTGGCGAGGGGGGAATGCGCCAATAGCCGCCAGCGATCACCGCGTCCTTCTCGGCGTCGGTCAAATTCCGCTCGGGCTGGGCGAGCGGGCGCGTCGAGAGCCGCAGCCACACGGACGACCCGCCCTCGGCCTGCATGTGCCGGAACGCCCAGGCCATGATGACGCCGAGCTCATCCACATGCGCGGGCTCGTAGAAGGCGAGGCGGTCCTGTCCGATGCCGATCAGCGGTGTGTAGATCGACTGGTGCTGCCCCCCCTCGGGCGCGAGCGTGATGCCCGATGGCGTCGAGACCAGCAGGAACCGCGCATCCTGATAGCAGCCATAGAACAGCGCATCGAGGCCGCGCTGGACGAAAGTGTCATACACCGTCCCGACAGGAATGAGCCGCACGCCGTTGAGATCATGGGAAAGACCTGCCGCAGCGAGCAGCAGGAACAGGTTCTGTTCGGCGATGCCAAGCTCGACATGCTGGCCATCGGGCGTCATCACCCATTTCTGGGCGGAAACGACCTTCTGGTCGCGGAACACGTCATTGCGGCGGTGGCGGCTGAACACGCCACGCCGGTTCACCCAGGGCCCAAGGCTGGTGCTGACGGTCACGTCCGGGCTGGTGGTCAGGATGCGGGAGGCGAGCGGGGCAAGATCCCCCTGCCCGCGGCCGATCTCCGACAGGATCTGGCCGAACGCCTCCTGGGTGGACATCTTCCGCCCCGGCGCGCGGCGCGGGGCCGGCAGCGCATCGGGCACCGGAATGGCGGCCGACACGCGCCGGCGCCCCCGCGTCTCTCCCTCGCCCGCCAGGGGCGCGGCGAAAGGCACCTGGCCGAGGAAGTGCTTCGCAGCCACGGTCGTCTCGGCGTCGAGGCCGGCGAATGGCTCCCACTCCTCGCCCGGTGCAATGCCGAGCTGCGCGCGGAAACCTTCCATCTGCTCGACGGTCATCAGGCCAGCATGATTGTCCTTGTGGCCGGCAAGCGGCAGCCCCATCCCCTTGATCGTGTAGGCGATGAAGGCGGTCGGGCGCGGTGCCGCGGCAGCCTGGCGCATGGCGGCGAGCACCGTCTCCATGTCGTGGCCGCCGAGATTGGTCATCAGCCCCGCGAGCACGTCGTCGCTCATCGGGTCGATCAGGGCGCGGATGCGCTGGTTGCGCCCAAGGTCGCCCGTGATCGCCTCGCGCCAGGCAGCGCCGCCCTGGAAGGTGAGCGCGGAGTAGACCGAGTTCGGGCAGTCATCGATCCAGGCCCGGAGCGCCTCGCCGCCGGGCTGGGCGAAGGCAGCCTCGAGCTTCCGGCCATATTTCAGGGTCACGACATCCCAGCGCATGTCGCGGAACAGGCCCTCGATCCGGTGGAACAGCCTGTCTGGAACAATGGAATCAAGGCTCTGACGGTTGTAGTCGATCAGCCACCACACATCCTGGATGTCGTGCTTCCAGCTCTCCAGCAGGGCCTCGTAGATGTTGCCCTCGTCGAGTTCGGCATCGCCCACCACCGCCACCATCCGGCCGGGGCGCGAGCCCACGGGCGTCATTCCCTTCAGCCTGACGTAGTCCTGGATCAGCGCGGCGAAGTTCGTGATCGCGACGCCAAGGCCGACGGAGCCTGTGGAGAAATCGACGTCGAGCCCGTCGCGCGTGCGGCTGGGGTAAGGCTGCGTGCCGCCGAACGCACGGAAGCTCTCGAGCCGTTCCCGCGTCGTACGCCCCAGCAGGTACTGGATGGCGTGGAACACCGGCCCCGCATGCGGCTTCACCGCGACGCGGTCCTCGGGCTTGAGGATGTCGAGGTAGAGCGCCGTCATCATGGTGGCGACCGAGGCGCAGGAGGCTTGGTGGCCGCCGACCTTCAACCCGTCGCGCGAGGGGCGGACGTGGTTGGCGTGATGGATCGTCCAGGACGCGAGCCAGAGGATGCGCTGTTCGAGGCGCCGCAGCATCGCCAGGTGCGCCGCATCCTCGGCGGGCGTTGCCGCCGCACGGCCAACGATGCCTTCCGGTGCCATTGTCGTTCCTTCCCGTCCCGCCTCGGTCAGGCCCAGCCGCGGGCGAGGCGCTTCAGCGTGGTCGATGCCGCCCGCTTGCCCTGCCCGACATAGGCCTCGTGGTTCGCCTCGATCGCGTCGAGGTCGTAGAGATAGTTCACCATCAGGCCAAGGCTCTCGCGCTGGCCCTTCTCCGACCGGTCCGCCAGCCAGTTCAGCCGTTCCGCCTGCGCGCCATTGGTGAGGTGGAAATGCGCGACGGGGTCACGGGCACGCTTTGCTTCCCCGGCCCTTCCCTCCGCGTTCTCGGCGACCAGGTACCGGGCGCAGAGTCGCGTCAGGATCGGCTTCGCCGCCTCCGCCACTGCGGCGTCACGATGCCATGACCGTTTCGCAAGCAGCCTCGCGACCGGCTGCACATCGCTCTCGTCGGCGCCCAGGGCGGCGGCGAGGGACGCTTTCTCGTCAGGGCTCAGCAACGCCTCGTCAACCGCCACTGAATCGAGCCATCGGCGGAAACCCGGAATCGGAGACAATGTCGCGAAAGCCTTGAGATTGCGAAATTCTGACGAGAGCTCGCCGACAACGCGCTTGATCAGGAAATTGCCGAAGCTGATGCCGGCCAACCCCTGCTGGCAGTTCGAGATGGAGTAGAAGATCGCCGTGTCAGCCGCCGCCGGGTCCTGCACCGGGGCCTTCTCGTCGAGCAGCGCGCGCACGTCGCCGGAGAGGCCCTTGACCAGAGCGATCTCGACGAAGATCAGCGGCTCGTCAGGCATCCGCGGGTGGAAGAAGGCGTAGCAGCGTCGGTCGCTGTCGAGCCGGTTCTTGAGGTCGCGCCAGCCCCTGATCTCGTGCACCGCCTCGTAGCCGACGAGCTTCTCGAGCAGGTTCGCCGGGCTGTGCCAGTCGATCCGGCGCAGTTCCAGGAAGCCGACATCGAACCAGGCAGCGAGCAGCGCGCGCATGTCGGCCTCGAGCGCGGCAAGAGCTGGGTCCTTCTTCGCAAGCTGAAGCAGGGCGGCACGGAGCTCGACGACGAACTTCACGCCTTCCGGGATCGAGGTGAACTGCGTGACCAGCCGCGCGCGGGGGGCTTCGAGGGCGCGGCGAAGCTGCATCCGGGCCCGTGCCGCAGCGGCGGCATCATCGCCCGCCGCCTGGAATGCCGCGACGGCCTTGGCCACCGCGGCAGGGTCGCTGTCGAAGCTGGCAAGGATGCGCAGGAACTCCGCCTTGCCGTCGGCATCCGCCGCGAGATAGGCCTTGGCCAGCCGTGCCGAGCGTGCGCGGGCGGAGACTTCGCCGCCCTTGGCCTCGAGGCAATCGCGCATCTGGGCGGCAATGTCGCCATCCTCCGCCCCGCCAGCGACGTCACGCCATGCTTCCAGAAGCCGCTTGAGCGCACGGTCGAATAAACCGCCTGATGTCGCCGTGTCCATTCCAGCTCCTGCGTCTGCCACCGCACTATAGACCAGCCAGGGCGCGTGGCAGGAGGGGGGGAAGATCCTCCGCGATCGTGCCGGCGCCGGTTTCGCGCGCTGCCTCGCCCAGCGCCCAGGCCGCGGCGGAGGCAGCCTTGAACGGGTTCATCCCTTGCGCGATCAGGCCGGCGGCGGCACCGGCCAGCACGTCACCCGTGCCGGCAGTCGCGAGGTCGGGCGGGGCGTTGGCGTCGATCGCCGCCCGCCCGTCAGGCGCGGCAATCACCGTGTCCGCCCCCTTCAGCAGCACGACGGCGCCGGTGGCGGCGGCTGCCCTGCGCGCCGCAGCAACCTTGTCATCGCCCACGGGTCCAAAGATGCGGGCGAACTCGCCGGCGTGGGGCGTGAGCAGCGCCGCGCCGGCGAGACGTTCGGGCGCACCGGCGCAGGCGGAGAGCGCATCGGCATCGACCACGACCGCCCGGCCAGAGGCGTGCAGTGAGGCGTGCAGCGAGGCGAGCAGGGCGGCGAGCACCGCGTTGGTCCTCTCCCCCTGCGCGAGGCCAGGGCCCACCAGCCAGGCATTGCGGCGGGGATCGGCGAGCAGCGTCGCGATGCTGGCCTCCGTCACCAGCACGCCAGGCTCTGCCGCACGGTAGATCGCGGCCGATGGGGCATCGCCCGCCGCTATGCTGACGAGCCCCGCGCCAACCCGACGCGAGGCTGCGGCGGCGAGCCGCGCAGCGCCGGTCATCGTCACGCCGCCAATGATGGTGAGGTGGCCGCGTGCATACTTGCTGTCCCGCGCATGCCGGCGCGGCAGGTCCTCGCGCCAGAGCGCCGGGGTGTTCAGGAAAAGGCGCGGCGCCATCGGCCCGAGCACGGCCTCGGGGATGCCGATATCGGCTACCACCGTCTCGCCGCAGAGGAGCCGTCCGGGCAGCAGCAGGTGCCCGGGCTTCGGGCGGAAGAACGTGACGGTGAGTGCGGCCTGCGGTGCGGTGCCCAGCACCTGCCCCGTCAGGCCGGAGACGCCGGAGGGCAGGTCGACCGCAACGAGTGGGACGCGCACGGCGGCGAGCGTGGCGGCAGCATCGCCCGCGATCGGCCGCGCGAGTCCCGCACCGAACAGCGCATCGACGACCAGCCTCGCCCCGTCCAGCGCGGCGGGCAGGAGCGGAGCGATCGGCCCGCGCCAGAGCCGCGCTGCCTGGGCCGCATCCCCCGCGAGTGCCTCGGCCCTGCCCAGCAGCGCGACCGTGACGGGCCAACCCACCCGCTCCAAATATGTTGCAATAACAAAGCCATCACCGCCGTTGTTTCCTGGTCCGCAGAGCACCACGACACGGCCGGGGGTGAAGCGGCGCATGATCTCGCGCGCCACCGCGCGGCCGGCGCTGCGCATCAGCGCGCCCCCGTCGATGCCGCCCTCGATCGCGGCACGGTCGGCAGCGCCCATCTCTGCTGGCGTCAACACGGCGACAGGCCCAACGTCGGCGATTGCTATCTTCGGAAAAACGATGGTTCACTCCCCTTGCGGCTGGCATGATCGTCGCCGCCAATGCCGGGAAACACACTCCAAGGGAAGAATGCCATGACGACGTTCGGAAAGCGCGAGCGCAGCCTCGCCGAACTCTATGCCGATGACGCCGAGCGGGCGGATGCGGTCGCCTTCGGCCGCCGTGGCGCGCTGAAGGGTGCCTCACTCGCCGCGATGGGCGCTGCCGTCGGTACCGCGATCCCCTTCGCCGGCACGATGCCGCGCGGCCTGATCCCCGCGGCCCTCGCGCAAGGCGCGCCCGCGGGCCCGCGCATGCTCGAGTTCCCCGGCAAGGACCCGCTGATCCTGCTGGGCGATCGCCCGCTGGTCGGCGAGGCGCCGGAGACGCTGCTCGACGATGCGGTGACGCCGAACAACCGGATCTTCATCCGCAACAACGGCCAGATCCCCGAGCCTCCGGCCGACGCCGATGCCTGGAAGGTGAAGGTCGAGGGGGAGGTGAACACCCCGCTCGAACTCAGCGTCAGCGAGCTCCGCTCGCGCTTTCCGAACGTGACGCTGCAGCTCCAGATGGAATGCGGCGGCAACGGCCGCAGCTTCTACGTGCCCGAGACGCGCGGCAACCAGTGGGGCAACGGCGCGATCTGCAACGCCGCCTGGACCGGCGTCCGGCTGAAGGACGTCCTTGCCGCGGCAGGGCTCAAGCCCTCGGCGCGCTACACCGGCCACTACGGCGCCGATCCGCATCTCTCGGGCGCGACTGACCGTGCCGCGATCAGCCGCGGCATGCCGATCGCGAAAGCGATGGAGGAGCACACGCTGATCGTCTTCGCCGTCAATGGCGGGCCGATCCCGCACATCAACGGCGCGCCGGTGCGGATGATCGTTCCGGGCTGGCCAGGCTCGCTCAGCCAGAAATGGCTGACGCGCATCGTCATCCTCGACAAGCCGCACACCGGCCAGGGCATGGGCGGCACGAGCTATCGCATCCCCGTCACGCCGATCGTTCCGGGCTCGAACAACAACGGCGCGACGTTCACCGACATGACGTCGATGCCCGTACGCTCGGTACTGACGAACCTCGGCAACGGATCTCGGCTGCCGGCCGGCACGCGGCAGGTGCCGCTCCGCGGCGCTGCGTGGGCGGGGGACGACACCGTCTCCGCCGTCCACGCCTCCGTCGATTTCGGCGCGACCTGGTCGCCGATGCGGGTCGCCGCTCCCGCCAACAAATTTGCCTGGCAGCGCTGGGAGGGCAACGTCGCCCTGCCGTCGGACGGGTATTTCGAGGTGTGGTACCGCGCGACCGACAGCAGGGGCCGGATGCAGCCGCACACGGCACCGAACTGGAACCCGCAGGGCTATGGCGGCAACCCCGTCAGCCGTGCCGCGATCCTGGTGGGCTGAGGCGCGATGCGGACGCTGCTTGCCATGATCATCGGGGGGATGCTGCTCGCATCCCCCCTCCCCGCGCTCGCCGCCGATGAAGCGCCCGAGGACCCCTCGGCGCTTCCCGACGGGGATGGCCGCGACGAGACCTTCTATTCCTGCACGGCCTGCCACTCCACCGCCCTGATCCGCCGCTCGGGCTTCACGCGGCAGCAATGGGATGATCTGATGGATTGGATGGTCGAGAAGCAGAACATGAACCCGCTCGAGGCGGATGAACGGAAGCTGATCGTCGATTACCTCGCCCGCGCATTCCCGCCGCGCCGGACACGGCCGCCTGCGTTCAACAACCCCTTCGCCACGAACTGAGCGTGCACGCCATCGTCCTCGGCGCCGGCATCGTCGGCGTCTCCGCTGCCTGGTTCCTGCGCGAGGCCGGTGCCGAGGTCACGGTGGTCGAGGCGCGCGAGGGCGCGGGGCTCGAGACCTCGTTCGCCAATGGCGGCCACATCTCGGTTGCCTCCGGCCCGTGGGCTGCACCGGACGTGCCGGGGAAGATGCTGAAATGGCTGGGTCGCGAGGATGCGCCGCTGCTGCTCCGCCCCTTCCGCTGGGACCCGGCGCTGTGGTCGTGGGGCGTTCGCTTCCTCGCCAACTGCAACGCCCGCGACTATGCCGCCAACGCCGCGGTGATCGGCGCCATCTGCCGCTTCTCGGCGGCGGAAACCGCACGGCTGCGCGACACGCTCGCCATCGATGACCAGAACTCGCTCGCCGGCACGCTGACGCTCTGCACCACGCCGGGCGAGATGGCGTCTGCCGCGGCGAAGGAGAAGCGCCTGGTCGCTTCCGGGTTCGAGGCCAGGCTGCTCGACCGTGCCGGGATCGCCGCCGCCGAACCCGCGCTGGCTGATGCCGCGCCGCGCTATGCCGGCGGCCTTTTCGCCAAGGATGGCGAGACCGGCGATGCCTGGAAGTTCACCCAGGGCCTCGCCGATGCCGCCGAACGGGCGGGCGTTCGCTTCCGCTACGGCGCGAAGGTCGCGCGACTCGCCACCGCGTCGGGCGCGGTCACGGGCGTGGCGCTCGATGGTGGCGAGACGCTTGCCGCCGATGCGGTGGTGCTGGCGGCGGGAAGCTGGTCGGTCCAGCTCGCGGCGGCGGCGGGGCTGAGGATTCCCGTCTATCCCGGCAAGGGTTATTCCGCTACCGTTCCGATATCTGGGCGAAACGGCGCGCCGCAGATGGCGGTGGTGGATGAGCATGCCAAAATCTATGTCGCACGCTTCGGCGACAGGCTGCGCGCCGCGGGTACGCTGGAACTCGCCGGTTGGGACAAGACGCCGTCGCCGACGCGGGCCGCTGCGACGGTGGCGACGCTCAAGCGCCTGTTCCCCGAGGGCGGCGATTTCGCGCAGGCGACGCACTGGACAGGGCTTCGCCCGATGTCACCCGATGGCAGGCCGCTGATCGGGCGCACAGCGTTGCGCAATCTCTGGCTCGACACCGGCCACGGCCCGCTCGGCTGGACCATGGCGGCGGGCAGCGGGCGTCTGCTCGCGGCGCTGATGACGGGCGGCTCACCCCCGCTCGACCCGGCCCCCTACGCGCCAGACCGGTTCAGATAGATCGCGATTGAGTTGGTTGGAGGCGCGCGAGTCGGTCAGCTAGCCTGCCTCCATGGCAGCGATCGTTCTCACGGTGGCGCAGCAGAAGGGCGGGGCAGGCAAGACGACGCTTGCCGCGCAACTGGCAGCGGCGTTGGCCGAGACACGCCGCGTCGCGGTGCTCGACATCGACCCGCAGAAATCGCTCACCCGGTGGCATGACGTCCGCAAGGCGCAGGCACGCGCCGCGGCCGCTGGCCTCAGCTTCGCCGACACCGCCGGCTGGCGGCTTTCCGCCGAGATCGAGCGGCTGAAGCGCGACCATGACGTGGTGCTGATCGACAGCCCGCCGCATGCCGAAACCGAGGCGCGGCTCGCCGTGCGCGCGGCCGACCTCGTGCTGGTGCCGGTGCAGCCGAGCCCGCTCGACCTCTGGGCGACAGGCCCGACGCTCGATCTCGCGAAGGCGGAAAAGCGCGAGGCGCGCATCGTGCTCAACCGCGCTCCCGCCCGCGGGAAGCTTCTGGAGGCGACGGAGGCCGAGATCGCGCGCGGCGGCACGCCAGCCCTCGAGGCCTCCCTCGGCAACCGCTCCGCCTACGCCATGGCGATGGCAGCGGGGCTCGGCGTGACCGAGAGCGCGCCGCGCACGCTCGCCGCCGACGAGGTGCGCGCCCTCGTCGCCGCACTCGACCCATGGCTGGGGCGCCGCCGATGAGGGTCATGCCATGATGACGACAACGATGCCCACCACGCTGTTCGTGCTGCATCTTCTCGCCGCGATCGTCTGGGTCGGCGGGATGGCCTTTGCCATCCTCGTACTCCGCCCCTCTCTCGCCGTTCTCGAACCACCACAGCGGCTCCTGCTCCACGCGCATGTGTTTCGCCGCTTCTTCATGATCATCTGGCACGCGATGCCGATCATCCTCGTCACCGGCTGGGCGCTGCTGTTCGGCTGGTATGGCGGGTTCCGCGACGCAGGCGTGCACGTGCACGTGATGAACCTCACCGGCGTGATCATGGCCGTGGTGTTCCTCGTGATCTGGTTCGGCCCCTATGCCGCGTTCCGCGCGGCGATGGACCGTGGCGACGGGCCGGCGGCGGCGGCAGCGGCCAACCGTGTGCGGTTGCTCATCACGCTCAACCTCGTGCTCGGGCTCATCACCTCGATCGTGGCAGGGTTCGGGCGCTGGGGGCTGTGAAGCCCGGTTGATCCCCGTCAAGGCGCCGTGATCGTGCGCGGCGCATCGTTGCTCCACCATCACATGGAGGATCGGATGCGCGCTCCCCTGGTCGCCCTTCTGCTGCTTGCGTCATTGCCGGTGCTTGCGTCATCCCCTGGCGCCGCACAGGTGCCGACGGGCGACGCGGTGTCCGGCGCCATGATCGCCGAGCGGTGGTGCACCGCCTGCCACGCCGTCGGTCGATCGGGGACACCAGCGACCGATGGCGCGCCGACGCTGCAATCCGTCGCCGATCGCCCCTCCACCACCGTGATGTCGCTCTCGGTCTTCCTCCGCACACCACACGCGCGCATGCCAGACCTCAGCCTGACGAGGGAGGAAACCGACGACCTGGTTACTTATATCTTGGGTCTGAGGCGCCGCTGACGAGGCGGGGGCTGCGAGCGACACGAAACTGTCTTGCCGCGTTAACCCCGCTGAAACCGTCATATGCGAGCATTCTCAGGCGCGGCGAGAAGGTACTGCCGCGGGTCGGACCCCCGGTTCCCTGCTGAATCGTTCGGAACCGGGGCCTCCGATGACCCCTCCCCCCTCAGTGTCCGCGCTGTCCCACCGCCACCTCGCGGTGCAGGATGTAGACGCCGCACGCCACGAGCACGGCAACGCCCGCGAACATCGTGGGCGATGGCTGCTCGTCGAACAGCAGGAAGCCGATCAGCGCCGTCCAGAGGATGCCGCTGTACTCGAAGGGGGCGACGATCGAGGGCTCCCCACGCCTGTAGGCATCCGTCATCAGCAACTGTGCGACGGCACTCGTCAGCCCGACGCCGACCAGTGCAGCCAACTGCAACAGCGTCGGCGTGACCCAGACGGGGATGGCCAGCACACCGGCGAGCACGGTGCCGACGATCGAGAACCAGGCGACGATGGTGACGTTGCTCTCGCCCAGCTTGCCCATCCGGCGGATCGCGATCATCGCAAGCGCCCAGCACACGGCACCGAACACGACGACCAGCGCGGGGATCAGCGGCACGGCCGACGCACCCGGGCGCAGGATCAGCAGCACGCCGAGGAAGCCGACGACGACAGCCCCCGCGCGCCGGATCCCCACCTTCTCGCCGAGCAGCGGGATGGAGAGAATCGTCAGGAACAACGGCATGGTGAAGCCGAGCGCGGTCACCTCCGCCAGCGGGAGGGTGACGAAGCCGTAGAACGCCGTCATCATCCCGCCGAAGCCCGCCAGCGTGCGCATCGCATGCCAGAGCGGCTGGCGCGTCCGCAGCGTGCGGATCCCGCCGGCGCGGATGATCAGCGGGCTCAGCGCAGCGAGGACGACGGCGCAGCGGAACAGCACCATCTGCGCCGTCGGGATCGCAGGGCCGACAAGCTTCACGAGCGTCGCGGAGAGCGCGAAGGTGGCGGAGGCAGCGATGATCGCAGCGATCGCCCGTGCGCGACGCTTCGCCAGCGCGGCGGGGGCGTCGTCCTGCCGCTCGGGGGAAAGACTGTGCACGGGACGGGCGTTCTCCTCAACGAAGCTTAGGCGCTCCCCCCTGGCCCGGCCAGGGCCGAGGGTCTAGTTTCCCCCCCGCATGCGAGACGAAACCCTCCCCGCCGATCCGCGCGTCACCATCGAGGCCGTCGAGACGATCTGGCGCGGCCACAACAGCTTCCAGCGCGTCACCTTCACCTTCCAGGGCTTTCGCGGCGAGACGCGCGGGCCGGCGACCTACGAGTTGCTCCGCCGCGGCCGCGCCGTCGCCGTCATTCCGTACGACCCGGCGCGCGACACGGTGGTGCTGATCGAGCAGTTCCGCCTTCCCGCGCTTGCCGCCGGCCTCGACCCCTGGCTGATCGAGGTCGCGGCAGGGCTGGCCGATGGGTCGGAGACCGACGCGGACGTGGCAATCCGCGAGACGATGGAGGAGACGGGGCTTGTCGTCACCGCGCTCGCCCCCGCAGGCCGCTTCATGCTCACCCCGGGGGTCGCTGACGAGACGATCGCGGTGTTCGCTGGCCGCGTCGAGGCGCCTGCCGGCGAGGCGGGTCATGCCGGGCTCGCGGACGAGCATGAGGACATCCGCGTCTTCGCGCTCCCGGCCGAGGAGGCCTTCGCGATGCTGGCAGAGGGCCGCATCGTCAACATCACCACGGCACTCGCGCTGCTCTGGCTCCAGGCCAACCGCGACCGCCTTCGGAGAGACTGGACCTGATGACGACAGACCCGCTGTTCCGCGACGATGCCTCGCTGCGGTCGTGCACCGCCACGGTTCTTGCCGCTGGACCTGACGGCATCGTTCTCGACCGCACCGTGTTCTACGCCCAGGGCGGCGGCCAGCCGGGTGACACGGGAACGCTCCGCCGCCCCGATGGCACGACGCTTCCCGTCACCGACACGGTGAAGGGGGAAGCCGATAAAGGGATGGGGGGCGCGATCCTGCATCGCGTCACGGCCGATGCGGCGCTGCCGGCCGTCGGCGAAACGATCGAGGCCGTGCTCGACTGGGACCGTCGCCTGCGGCTGATGCGCGTCCATACCGCCATGCACCTGCTGTGCAGCCTTATCCCTGGTGCTGCCGTCACCGGCGGGTCGATCGGCGACGGCAAGGGCAGGCTCGATTTCGACCTGCCCGAGGCGCCGGACAAGGAACGGCTGAACCAGGGCCTCGCCGCCCTGGTGGCGGAGGATCACCCGATCACGACCTCCTGGATCACCGACGCAGAGCTCGACGCCAACCCCGGGATGGTGCGCACGCTCTCGGTGAAGCCGCCGCGCGGGTCGGGTCGAATCAGGCTGGTTCGCATCGGGCCGGAGGCGGCGCCGATCGACCTCCAGCCCTGCGGCGGCACGCACGTGCCATCGACGGGGGCCGTCGGGCGCGTCGTCGTCGCCAAGGTCGAGAACAAGGGGCGGCAGAACCGCCGCATCGCACTCGTGCTGGAGGGCTGAGGATGACCGAGAGCTACGCCAACCCCGATGCGCTGGTGAGCACCGCGTGGCTCGCCGACCATCTCGGTGACGCGTCGATCGTGGTGGTCGACATCACCAAGTACCTGCCGAACGAGCCGAAGGATGGGAAGGCCGAGTACCTCAACGCGCGCATCCCGGGCGCGCGGTATCTCGACATCGATGCGGTGGCGGACCGGTCATCCGACCTGCCGCACATGCTGCCCGACCCCGCCGGCTTCGCTGCGGCGATGGAGGCACTCGGCATCGCAAACGCGCACCGCATCGTGTTCTATGACCAGAAGGGCATGGCGTCAGCTGCGCGCGGCTGGTGGATGATGCGCGCCTTCGGGCACGACGCGGCCTCAGTGCTCGATGGTGGCCTGCCGAAATGGGTCGCCGAAGGCCGCCCGACCGAGAGCGGCGCGCCAGCGGCGCCGGCGCAGGCCGTGTTCGCCCCTGCCTTCCGGCCCTGGCTCGTGCGCGATCGCTCCGCCGTGCTTGGCAATGTGGCCACGCGGGCGGAACAGGTGGTCGACGCCAGGCCCGCCGGCCGGTTCGACGGGACGGTGCCTGAGCCGCGCGCGGGGCTCCGGGGCGGCCACATCCCGGGCTCGTCCAACGTCCCGCATCTCACGTTGCTGAACGCGGACGCGACGTTCCGCGCAGCACCGGAGCTTCGTGCCATCCTCGCCAAGGCTGGGGTGGACGGGACGCGGCCGGTGATTGCCTCCTGCGGCTCCGGCGTCACGGCGTGCGCCATCGCCTTCGCTGCCCATCTCGTCGGCCACCCTGACGTCGCCGTCTATGACGGAAGCTGGACGGAGTGGGGCGGCCATCCCGACACCCCCGTGGAGACCACCACCCATGCCTGACGACAGCGCGCCCAAGGGCGCTGGCTCGAAGCACCAGGGCCACGGCTTCTCGACGCGCATGAGCCATGCGGGCCGCGCCGGCACGCGCGCCCACGGCTTCGTCAACCCGCCCGTCGTGCGCGGCTCGACCGTGCTGTTCGCCAATTGCGCCGACCGCATGGCATCGGCCACCAAGCGCTACGACCAGGCGCTCACCTACGGCACGGGTGGCGGGCCGAACCACCACGCGCTCGAGGACGTGATCTGCGAGATCGAGGGCGGACATCGTTGCCAGATCGTCTCGACAGGCCTCGCGGCCGTCACGGTGCCGCTGCTCGCCTTCCTCAAGACGGGCGAGCACCTGCTGCTGCCCGACAGCGTCTACGGCCCCGCGCGCGGCTTCGCCGACGGCATGCTCGCGCGCCTGGGCATCGAGACGAGCTACTACGACCCAGCCGTCGACGAAGCCGGCATGGCGGCGCTGATCCGGCCCGCGACCAAGGTCGTCTACACCGAGAGCCCGGGCAGCCACACCTTCGAGATGCAGGACATCCCCGCCATCGCGCGCGCGGCGCACGCGAAGGGGGCGAAGGTGATGATGGACAACACCTGGGGCATCCATCACTTCCAGCCCTTCCGCCATGGCGTCGACGTCTCGATCCAGGCGCTGACGAAATACGTCGTCGGCCATTCCGACGTGCTGCTGGGTTCCATCACGGTGGGCTCCGAGGAGGACTGGCAGGCGCTGCGCTGGGCGTCGCTGCAGCTCGGGCAGTACGCCTCGCCGGATGATTGCTGGCTGGCACTGCGCGGCGTGCGGACGATGCCGGTGCGGCTGAAGCAGCAGGCCGAGAGCGCGCTTGCGGTCGCCGCCTGGCTTGCCAGGCGGCCCGAGGTGCTGCGCGTGCTCCATCCCGCGCTGCCGGGAGCGCCGGGCCACGAGATCTGGAAGCGCGACTTCACCGGCGCGTGCAGCCTGTTCGGCCTCGTGCTCCGCCCCGAGTACAGCGTCGCCGCGAGCCATGCCTTCGTCGACAGCCTCAGCCTGTTCGGCATCGGCGCGTCATGGGGCGGCTATGAGAGCCTGGCGCTGCCGACCACCGGCTTCGTCACCCGCACCGCGACGAGCGGCGACACGGGCGGGCCGACGGTGCGGCTGCATATCGGGCTGGAGGACACGGCAGACATCATCGCCGATCTCGAGGCAGGCCTCGCCGTGCTGCGCGGCTTCAAGGGGTAGCGCCGCCTTACTGGGCCGAGCAGGCGCGGCAGGTTCCCTCGACCTCGACCGTGGCATGCGCGGGGCGGAACCCCGCGCGGCGCGCGGCGGCGGCCAGCGCGGCACGGACGCCGTCATCCTCGATCTCCTCGACCCCGCCGCAGCGGCCGCAGATCAGGAACTGCGCGGCGTGGGCATGGTCATGCGCATGGCCGTGCTCGTCGCAGGCATGGGCGCAGCCCACGTTGCAGCCGATGAAGGCATTGAGCCGCTCGATCCGATGCACGAGGCGATGCTCGGTCAGGAACTCGAGGGCGCGATAGACGGTGGGCGGTGCCGCGCCGGCATGGTTGGGCTTCAGCCGGTCGAGGAGCGCGTACGCGCCAAGCGGCACGGGGCTTTCGAGGACCAGTGACAGCACCTGGCGGCGAAGCTCCGTCAGCTTCGCCCCGCGCGCGGCGCAGTGCGCCTCCGCCCGGTCGAGTGCCGCCTCCACATCCGCCACTCCCGGTCTCTGCGCTGCCATGGTCACGCTCCTCTCTGCGTTATAATATACGGTGACGAGAGAAACGCGAAGGACGCACCGTGGCCATCGACCCCTATGCCCCACCGCCCGAAGCCGCCCGCGAGGCGCTGATCGCCGCGATCCGCTTCGATGCCACGGGCCTCGTTCCCGCGATCGCGCAGGATGCAGCAACCGGCGAGGTGCTGATGATGGCCTGGATGAACCGCGACGCGGTGGCCGAGACGCTGGCCACCGGCCGCGTCTGCTACTGGAGCCGGAGCCGCCAGGCGCCGTGGCGGAAGGGTGACACCTCCGGCCAGGTCCAGCGCCTCATCGAGCTGAGGCTCGACTGTGACGGAGATACGCTGCTCGCCCTGGTCGACCAGACGGGCGTCGCCTGCCACACCGGACGGCGCAGCTGCTTCTTCCAGGCGATCCGCGACGGTGCCGTGACCAGCATCGCTGAGCGCATCGCCGACCCCAACGCCCTCTACGGCACACGGGCATGAGCGCGCCCATCCCCGTGCCAATTCCTGTCACCGTGCTGACAGGCTTCCTCGGCAGCGGCAAGACGACGCTGCTGAACCAGCTTCTCCGCCACCCAGAGCTTGCCCGCACCGCCGTGCTGATCAACGAGTTCGGCGAGATCGGGCTCGATCATCTGATGGTGGAGAAGGTCGATGGCGACATCGTTCTGCTCTCCTCCGGCTGCCTCTGCTGCACCGTCCGCGGCGAGCTGGTCGACAGCCTGCGCCGCCTCGCCGCACGCGCCGATGCGGGTGAGCTCGGGTTCGATCGCGTCGTCATCGAGACGACGGGGCTGGCCGACCCGGCACCCATCCTGCACACGCTGATGGCCGAGGGCGACATCGTCGCGCGCTACCGGCTCGATGGCATCGTCACCACGATCGATGCCGTGAACGGGGCGGCGACGCTCGACGCACAGCCGGAAAGCGTGAAGCAGGCCGCCGTCGCAGACCGCATCGTGCTGACCAAGACCGACCTCGCCGGCGCCGAGGTGCTGGCCGATCTCTCGGCCAGGCTCGGCCGGCTGAACCCGGGCGCGCGGCGGATCACGGCGACGATGGGCGCGGTCGAGCCCGGCGCGATCCTCAATGCCGGGCTGTTCGACCCGGCGCGGAAGATCCCCGACGTCGCCGCCTGGCTGAACGCCGAGGCCTATGCCAGCCGCGAGCACCACCACGACCACCACGACCACCACGACCATCACCATCATCACCACCAGGACCATGGGGCGGGCGAGGCGCAGGACCCGCATGACGTGAACCGCCACGATGCGCGGATTAGGAGCTTCTGCCTCACCTTCGACGAGCCGCTGCACTGGCAGGCCGTCGCCACCTGGCTCGAGATGCTGATCGTGACGCGGGGCGACAGCCTGCTCCGCATCAAGGGCATCCTCGACATCGCCGGGCAGGAGCGGCCCATCGCCATCCACGGCGTGCAGCACCTGCTGCACCCCCCTGCCCCGCTGCCGGCCTGGCCGAAGCATGCGGATGGGTCTGACGACCGCCGCTCACGCATCGTCTTCATCGTACGTGACCTCGATCGGGCGGTGGTCGAGGACGGGCTTCGCGCCTTCAACCTCGCCGCGGCGAAGGAAGCGGCGGTGCGGGCCGGGGTCTAGCTTTTCTCGCGGAGCTTCACCCAGAGGATGGCCAGCGCCAGGAACAGCGTCGCGCCGTTGGCCATGATCAGGCCGGGCGCACCGCGCAGCAGGCCGTAGGCGAGCCACATCGCCACCCCCGTGCAGAACAGCAGCAGCATCGGCAGGGCGAAATCCCCCGCACTCCGCGTCTTCAGCGTCTTCCAGGCCTGGGGCACGAAGGCCACCGTTGTCAGGATGCCGGCGACCACGCCGACCCCTTCTGTCCAGTCCACCAGCGTCACCCCTTCGTTGCCGTTCCGCGCGGCGCACTCTAAGCATTCGGGGATGGAAGGCGAGACGCCCAAGCTGGACGCATTGCGGATCGAGACCCTGACAGGCCCGGCGCTGCTGCCGCACCTGAAGGATCTCGCGCGGCTGCGCATCGCCGTGTTCCGCGAGTACCCCTACCTCTACGAAGGGGATGCCGCCTACGAGGCCAGCTACCTCGCCCGCTACTGCCGCGATGGCGGGGCGGTGGTGCTGGTGCGTGACGGCGCCGCTGTGGTGGGGGCCGCCACCTGCCTGCCGCTTGCGGCGGAGAACGACGTGATCCGCGAACCGTTCGAGGACCATGGGCTCGACCCCGCGCGGTTCTTCTATTTCGGCGAATCGGTGCTGCTGCCCGCTTATCGCGGCCGCGGCATCGGGCACAGGCTGTTCGATGCGCGCGAGGCCCACGCCGCCACCTGGCCCGGCGTCGCGCATGCCTGCTTCTGTGCCGTCGTGCGGCCGGGCGATGACCCTCGCCGCCCGGACGGCCACCGGTCACTCGACGGGTTCTGGCGCCGCCGCGGCTACGTTCCCTACCCGGACCTCGTCTGCCACATGGCCTGGCGCGAGATCGGCGATGCGGCGGCGTGCCGCCACGACCTGTCCTTCTGGATCCGCCCGCTGTCGGACACGCCCCTGCCGTGACCGCCCCGCTCAGGCTGGCTGCCCTCGCCTGGCCCGTCGGCCAAAGCGAGGGGTTCGCGGCATCGCTTGACCAATGGTGCGAGGCGTCGCGCGCCGCGGGCGCCGACCTCCTGCTGCTGCCTGAATACGCGCCCTGCGAGGACGCCTTCGCCAGCGCCGGCGGCGATGCGGCGGCCGAGCGTGATGCCGCGGCTGACGCGGCACCATCGCTGGTCGCGGCGATGGAGCGCGCGGCGTCGCGGCACGGGATCTGGATCGCCGGTGGAACGGTCCTGCTGCGCCAGGCGGGAAGCGGTATCGTGAATGCGTGCCCGCTCGTCGCACCCTCGGGACTCGTCGGGATGCAGCAGAAGCACTGCCGCACGCGGTTCGAGCGCGAGGCGTGGGGTCTCTCGCCGGGCGGGCTGCCATCGGTGTTCGCCACGCCGTGGGGCGTGATCGGCATCGCCGTCTGCTACGACGCGGAGGTCCCGCCGCTGGTGCGCGCGCAGGTGCTTGCCGGGGCCTGGGCCATCCTCGTTCCAGCGTGCACCGACAGCCCCCACGGCGCGGCGCGCATCACCCTTTCGGCGCGCGCGCGGGCGATCGAGAACCAGTGCTTCGTCGCCGTCGCACCCACCGTTGGCGAAAGGCCTGGCTGCGAGAGCCTCGACGTCAATCGCGGCACCGCCGGCCTCTACGGCCCCGCCGACCATGGCTTCGCGGCCTCCGGCATCGTCGCCGAGCAGGAAGCAGACGCACCCGGCCTTGCGGTTGCCACGCTGGACCCTGCCGCGATCGCGCGCGTGCGCCGCGAGGGTGCGGTGACGAACCACGCCGACTGGCCGCAGCCTGCCGTTCCCCCCTGCCCCATCATTCCTTGTCCGGACCGTTCCGCATGACCGACCATGACCTGATCCTCCGCACCGCCATGGCGCTCATCGCCGTGCCGTCAGAGACACCGCCGGGCGACACGCGCGCGGTGGCCGATGCGGCCGAAGCGCTCCTCGCCGCCATCCCTGGCGTCGTCGCGACTCGGCATGTGAAGCGCGAGCCGGTGCACAACATCGTCGCCGTCCTGAAAGGCGCACGGCCCGGCCGGCGCATCGTGCTGTCCGGCCATCTCGACACCTACCCCGCCGGCGATCCGGCGCGCTGGACCACGCCCGCCTACGCGCCCGCCGTGCGTGACGGTCGCCTCTATGGGCGCGGGGCAGCCGACATGAAGGGCGGCATCGCCGCTGCCATCGCCGTCCTCGCAGCCCTTGCCGCAAACCGCGATTGGGCAGGCGAGGTGGTGTTGGCACTCGCCGGCGACGAGGAGAGCATGGGGCGCGACGGCACGGCCTTCCTGCTCGAGACGGTGCCCGCGATGCGCGGCGATTGCTGCATCGTCACCGATGCGGGAAGCCCTGCCGTGATCCGCTTCGGCGAGAAGGGCATGGTCTGGCTGACGCTCACCGCCGAGGGCCGTGCGGCGCATGGCGCGCACGTCCATCGCGGCACGAACGCGGCCGAGGCGGTGATGGAAGCCGCGCGACGGATCGTTGCACTCCGCGACACGAAGGTGACGCTGCCCGACGACGTCGCCGCCGCGATCGCCGCGGCGAAGCCCGTCAGCGAACCGCTCGGCGGCGCTGGCGAGGCAGACACATTGTCGCGGATCACCGTGAATCTCGGGCGGATCGCTGCCGGAACGAGCCCGAACCTGATCCCCGACACGGCCATGGCTGGCTGCGACATCCGCCTGCCGCCAGGCGTGACCACCGCGGCGGTGATCGCTGCCGCACGCGCGGCCATCGCCGATCTGCCGGGCGTGACGCTGAAAACCGATGTGGTGTGGGAACCGACCGTCACGCCACCCACGCACCCGATGTTCGACGCGCTCGCGCGTGCCGCGACGCCGATCCTCGGCGCGCGGCCCGTGCTCAACATGCGCGTCGGTGCCTCCGATGCGCGGCTGTTTCGCCTCGCCGGCATCCCCACCGCAGTGTTCGGCCCGACGCCGCACGGCATGGGCGGGGGTGACGAGAACGTCGTGCTCGCCGAGCTCAACGCCATCGCCGATGCGCTCGCCGTCGCGGTGCGGGAGCTTGCCGCTGCATGACGCTCGTCTACCTGGTTGCCGGCGAGGCCTCGGGCGACATCCTCGGTGCGCGGCTGATCGCAGCACTCCGCGCGCGGCGGCCCGATCTCCGCGTCGCCGGCATCGGCGGGGCACGGATGCAGGCGGAGGGCCTCGTCTCGCTCTTCCCGATGGAGGAGCTGTCGCTGATGGGGCTCGCCGAGGTACTGCCCTCGCTCGCCCGCCTCATCCGCCGCATGGGCGAGGCGGAGGCCGATATCCTCACGCAACGACCCGCGGCGCTGGTGACGATCGATGCGCCCTCCTTCACGCTGAGGCTGGCCGCGCGCGTGCGGCCAAAGGGCGTGCGCGTCGTGCACTATGTCGCACCGCAGGTCTGGGCATGGCGGCCGTGGCGGGTGAAGCGCATTGCCGCCTCGGTCGACAGGCTGCTCTGCCTGCTGCCGTTCGAGCCTTCGTTCTTCGCCAAGGCCGGCATCGATGCGCGCTTCGTCGGCCACCCAATCCTGGAAGGCGCCGTCGCGGGTGACGCCAATGCGTTCCGTCAACGCAATGGCATCGCAGCCGATGCGAAGGTGCTGGTGGTGATGCCGGGAAGCCGTGGCGGCGAGCTCAACCGGCACCTGCCCGTGTTCGGGGCAGCGATCGACCGGCTGCGCGAGGCCGTGCCGGGTTTCGCGCCCGTAGCGCTCGCCCTGCCGCGCCATGTCGCGCGCATCGAAGCCGCGTGGCCTCGCATTCCCGTTCTTTCCGCCGATGGCGAGAAGCGCGATGCGCTTGCCGCGGCGACGGCAGCACTCGTGAAATCCGGCACCTCGTCCCTCGAAGTTGCGCTCGCCGGCGTGCCGCAGGTGGTGGCCTACAAGGTGAACCCGATCACGGCAGCGATCGTGCGGCGGCTGGTGAAGGTCCGCCACGCCTCGCTTGTGAACATCCTCGCCACCACGCCCGCGATCCCGGAGCTGATCCAGGAGGCGTGCACGGGCGAGACGCTCGCCGCCACGCTCGCACCGCTGCTCGCTGATCCTGCCGCCGCCGCGGCGCAGCACGCGGCCTACGCGGAGGCCCGCGCCGCGCTGTCCCCGCCAGGTGGCCAGCAGCCAAGCGAGGCGGCAGCGGACGCCGTTCTCGCCGCGATCGACGAAAAAACGGGCTTCACGGGCGGGCTTGACGGGCGGGCTTGACGGCCGGGTCAGGCACGAGAACAGTCCGGCAGCAAGACAAAGATGCCCGGCATGCATGGGCCGATATGGGAGGATGGTTCGATGCAGCTTCGTCGTCGCACGCTGCTTGGCGCGGCAGCACCGCTCTGCGCAGCACCGATCCTGGCCGCAACGATCGGCCCGGCGCGCGCGCAGGCATTCCCTTCGCGGTCGATCCGTATCGTCGTTCCATTCCCCGCCGGCGGAACGACCGACATGCTCGCCCGCCTGATCGCACAGGGCATGACGACGACGCTCGGCCAGCCCGTGGTCGTCGAGAACCGCGGCGGCGGCGGCGGTGCGATCGGGGCCGACGTGGTCGCCAAGGCAGCGGCCGATGGCTACACGCTGCTCTTCCACAACCTCACCTTCACCACGACCTCGGCCGCGCTCGCCGACGCCGGGCGCGCGCCGCACGACATGTTCCGTGATTTCGCTCCCGTATCACTTGCCGCGAACGTGCCGTTCCTGCTCCTGGGTGCGGCCAATGTCCCGGCTGGCAACCTCACGGAGTTCGCAGCCTGGGCCAGGACGCAGCCTGCCACCGCGCTGAACTATGGGTCGACGGGCCCTGGCAGCACGATGAATCTGCTGGGCGAAGTCTACAAGCGCGATGCCGGCATCACGATGGAGCACATCCCCTTCCGGGGTGCGGCGCCGCTGGTGCAGGAGATGCTCGCAGGCCGCATCCAGTTCGGCGGCGACCAGATCTCCACCGCGCTCGGCCATGTGCGCAGCGGCGCGCTGAAGGCGCTCGCCACCACGGCGTCACGCCGCACCGAGGCGCTGCCCGATGTGGCGACCGTCGCCGAGCAGGGATTCCCGAACCTCGCCATCGCCGGCTGGAACGGGTTCTTCGCCCCGGCCGGAACGCCGGCGGCGGTGATCGCGCAGCTGGGCACGGCGATCCGCGCGGCGATCGCACAGCCCGATGCGGCACGGCGGATGCGCGAGGTCGCCGCCGAGCCCGTGGGCTCGGACCCGGCCGAGCTCGACGCCGTTCTGCGCGCGCAGTCGGCCGCCGTGCAGCCGCTGGTCGCGCAGTTCCGCCTCCGCGTCGAGTAGCGCCCTACAGCAGCCCGGCCGCCCGCGCCGCTACGCCGGCTGCCTCGATCCGCGCCTCGATCTCGCGCGCGACGGCAAGCGCCGCGCGGCCGGCAGTGCCATCGACCACCACTGGCGCTTCGCCACGGATCGCCGAGACGAAGCCGGCAAGCTGCGCACTCAGCGAATCAGCGTCGATCCAGCTCTCCTCCGCCACGCTGCCATCGGCGACAGCGAAATGGCGGAGGGTGCGGCCGACGAGATCGGCCTCGAGCGTGCCGTCGGCACCGGCGAGCCGGAGCGTGCGCGTCGTCGCCGGGGCGATGCGGCTTGCCGAGAGGTTCGCCGCGCGGCCATCGGCAAAAGTGAGGCGTGCGAGCGCGACATCGATCGTCTCCGACATCACCACCGCCCCCGTCGCCGCGATCTCAACGGGCGAGGCGCTGGCGAGCATCAGCACGAGGTCGATGTCGTGGATCATGAGGTCGAGGACGACGGATACATCGGTTCCCCGCGGCCGGAACGGGGCGACACGCACGCATTCGAGCGCGAGCGGCCGCGAGATGTGCCGCGTGATCGCCCCGCGCGCGGCGGAGAACCGCTCGAGATGGCCGACCTGGAGGACACGGCCCGCCCGTGCGGCACGGGCGATCAGGTCATCGGCCTCGGCCAGCGTCGCGGTGATCGGCTTCTCCACCATCACGTGGAGGCCGGCATCGAGCGCGGCAGCCGCCACGCCGTGATGCGCCCCTGTCGGGGTTGCGATGATCACCGCATCGGCCGCCACGATCGCTGCGTCGAGCGAGGGCAGGACCGGCGCGCCGACCTCGGCCGCGATCATCCCCGCGCGCTCGGCGCTCTGGTCCAGCACGCCGACGAGCTCGGCTTCGGGCGAGGCGGCGACCTTCTGCGCGTGGAAGCGCCCGAAATGCCCTGCCCCGACAATCGCGATCCTGACGCCTGCCATCCTACGCTCCCCGAAAGGTGTTTCCGCATCGGTGGAAACCGCTTCCCCATGTCTTGCGAGCACCCTCGCGCATACCGCCGTGACCAGCCGGAGGCGATCTGCTCTGGCCCCCCGCTTTGGCCGGCCGAAACTGCCCGACGCGCGCCTTCATTCCGACACCTTGGCGGGCGATCCAACCCATAAAAGCGGGGTTGACGATCTTCCTGTGTCACGGTGCTGTCACGCGGGGGCTTCAGGGCAGGGGTTCGATGCACGGTGTAGCGGAAATGGGCGGCCAGCGCAGGGTGGCCGGCGAGACGACGGTGCTGGCCATGCTTTCGGCCGGCTTCTTCGCCTCGGGCTTTGCCGCTCTGCTCTACCAGGTGATCTGGCAGCGCATGCTCGGCCTCTTCGCCGGCTCCGATGCCGTCACGGCCGCACTCGTCGTCGGCGCCTTCCTTGCCGGTCTCGGGCTCGGCTCGCTGCTCGCGGGCTTCATCGCCGACAAGCTGAACCCGCGCCGCGCGGCCTGGGCCTTCATCGGCTGCGAGGTCGGCATCGCGCTGTTCGCACTCGCCAGCCGCCCGTTCTTCTACGACGTGGTGGTCGAGCGCCTCGGCCCGATGATGACCGAGGGCTGGCAGATCTTCGCCGTGTGCTTCCTGGGCCTGCTCGCGCCGACGCTGCTGATGGGCCTGTCGCTGCCGCTGCTCGCGCGCGCGGTGGTGGCGCGGCTTGAGACGGCGGCCGGGCGGATCGGCTGGCTCTACGGCATCAACACGCTGGGGGCCGCGGCGGGAACGTTGCTCGGCGGGTTCTGGCTGGTCGGCACGGTCGGGTTCGAGGCGGCCCTCTGGGTGGGTGCGGGGCTGAACCTGTTCGCCGCAGCCGTGACGCTCGCGGTGCTCGGGTCGCTGCCGCGCACGGTGGCGGTTACCCCGGCGGCGACAGGTCCGGCGACGGAAAGTGCCGGTGACGACGGGCTCGGCCTGCCGGCCTGGACGTTCCTGGTCTTCCTCTCGGGCTTCTTCATCATCGCGCTCGAGATCCTCTGGGTGCGCGTGCTCGGCATCGCCGGCCAGGCGAACGCCTATTCCTTCTCGCTCATCCTCGGCATCTTCCTGGCCGCTGACGGGCTTGGCGTCGTTGTCGGCGCGCGCTGGGTGAAGCGGGTCGCAGATACGCGGGCGGCATTCTTCCACCTCCAGTCCTGGGCCGCGCTCTACGCGCTCGTCACGCTGCTCGGGTTCCGCCAGCTCTATGGCTGGCCTGCCTTCGATGCCTTCCTGGGCATGGAGACGTTCCGCCACGGCCCTGTCGAGATCAGCATCATTGCCGGCCTCGGGCTCGTGCTGATCGGCCCGCCCGCCTTCCTGCTGGGGATGAGCTTTCCCGTCGTGCAGAAGGCAGTGCAGCGTGACCTCGCCTCCGTCGGCTTCCGCGTCGGGCTGGTGCAGGTGGGCAACATCGCGGGCAACGCCGCGGGAAGCCTGATCGGCGGGCTCGTGCTGCTGCACCTCCTCGGTACGGCGGGAACGGCGCGTGCGGTCGGGCTGCTCGCGCTTGGCATGCTCGTGCTCTGGCTCGTGCTCGCCGCGCGCGGCGGCGTGCACGACCGAAGGGGTGCCGCGCTGGCCGCCGGGCTCGCGGTCGCGGTCGCGCTGTTTCCCACCAACACGGTGTGGTGGAGCCGCATCCACGGCGTCGGCCCCGGCCAGACCGCCTTCGTGGCGGAGGATCGGTCGGGCGTCGTGGTGCTCAGGCTCCAGGACGATTCGGGGCCGATGTTCATCACCGGCCACACGCAGAGCCGCCTGCCCTTCTGGCCGCACCATTACTTCCTCGGCGCGCTCGGCCCCGCCCTGCACCCGAGCCCGCGCGACGTGCTGGTGATCGGCTCCGGCTCCGGCGGCACGCCCTTCGCGGCGGGCTGGAACCCGGAGACGCGGCACATCCGCGCGATCGAGCTCATCGCCCCGGTGTACGACGTGATCCGCGACTATGCCGTGACCAAGCCCGGCAGCGCGCTTGCAGCACTGACCGAGGACAAGCGGTTCGACCTGGTGGTCGGCGATGGCAGGCGGGAGATCTTCGTCTCCGGTGCGCGGTATGACGTGATCGAGGCCGACGCGATCCTGCCGCAGACCTCCCACAGCGGCATGCTCTATTCCGTCGAGTTCCTCGCCCTGGTGCGCGGGGCGCTGAAGCCTGGCGGGCTGTTCGTCCAATGGGCGCCGACGGAGCGCGTGGCGCGCAGCTTCCTCCAGGCCTTCCCGCATGTGCTGATGCTCCAGCCGATCTCGCTGGTGATCGGCAGCGACCAGCCGATCCCGTTCGACGCCGAGGCGCTGAAGGCACGGTTCGGAGAACCCGCGTTCAAGGCCTGGGCGGCGCGGGCGGGCGTCGATATCTCCGGCTTTCCAGGGCTTTTCGCCGATCCGCCCCGCATCTGGCGCCCGGAGACACCGCGCGGCGGCCCCGACGAGGTGAACACCGACCTCTTCCCCCGCGACGAGTTCTACCTCAACAACACGCTCCGCGGCGCCGCGATGGTCACGCCCCGCTGAGGCCGACGCACGCGAGAGGCCAGGGCGGTTGCTCCCGGCGGGCATGAGAGGCATTCTCCGGCCCCGATTCATGGCCGGGGCAGCGCCCCGGCAGCCCGGCCATGCTCGCCGGACCACGGAGAGTTCCGCGTCGCCATGATGTATTTCGCCCGCTGGAAAGTGATCGGCATCTGGGCCGTGATCGTGCTCGCGACACTGCTCTGCATCCCCTCGTTCGTCCCGCGCGCGAGCCTCGGCACGGTGGGCGAGCACCTGCCGTGGCGGCAGTTCCAGCTCGGCCTCGACCTCAAGGGCGGCTCCTACCTCCTGATGGAGGTGGACATGGAGGCCGTGGTGCGCGAACGGCTCGACAACCTGCTCGACAGCACCCGCACGCGGCTGCGCGGGGCGAACATGAACTATACCGGCCTCGCCGCGCGCGACCGTGCCGTGACGCTCCGCCTCGCCGACCCGTCGCGCGGGCCCGATGCGGTGCGGCTGCTGCGCGAACTCGCCAACCCGATCAACACGGGCGGCATGGGCCAGAGCCAGCCCGACCTCGACGTGCAGGCAACGCCAGAAGGCCTGGTGACGATCGCGCTGTCTGAGCCGCTGCTGCGCAACAAGGCGACGCAGGCGGTCGAGCAGTCGATGGAGATCGTCCGCCGCCGCATCGACGAGAGCGGCGTGGTCGACCCGATCATCGCGCGGCAGGGCGCAAACCGGCTTCTCGTGCAGCTTCCCGGCGTGCAGGACCCGGAGCGGATCAAGCAGCTGATCGGCAAGACCGCGCGCATGACCTTCCACCTGCTCGACGAGAACGCCAATCTCGCCGCCCCCGCGCCACCGCCAGGTGTGCAGTTCCTCCGCGGCGAAGGCCCGCAGGGGGAACAGCGCTACGCCGTCCGCCGCCGCGTCGAGGTCGACGGCGCGAACCTGACGGATGCGCGCGCGGGCCAGAGCCCGCAGACCGGCGAATGGGTGGTGAACTTCACCTTCGACAGCATCGGCCAGCGCCGCTTCGCCGACATCACCCGCGCCAATGTCAGCCGCCCCTTCGCCATCGTTCTCGATGACCGCGTCATCACCGCCCCGGTGATCCGCGAGCCCATCACCGGCGGGCGGGGGCAGATCTCGGGAAGCTTCAACGCACGCTCGGCCAACGACCTCGCCGTGCTGCTGCGCGCCGGCGCGCTGCCGGCACCGCTGACCGTGATCGAGGAACGCACCGTCGGCCCCGATCTCGGCGCGGATGCGATCAGGGCCGGCACGATCGCACTCGCCATCGGCTTCGTGCTCGTGATGGTCTACATGGTGGCGTTCTACGGGCTGTTCGGCATCTTCGCGAACGTCGCGCTCGTCGTGAACATCGTGCTGCTGCTCGCCGTGCTGAGCCTGCTCGAAGCAACACTCACCCTGCCCGGCATCGCCGGCATCCTGCTCACCCTCGGCATGGCGGTGGATGCGAACATCCTGATCAACGAACGCATCCGCGAGGAGGCCAAGCGCGGGCGAACGCCGCTGAACGCCATGGAGGCGGGCTTCAAGCGCGCCTTCACCACCATCCTCGACAGCAATCTCACCACCGTGCTCGCGATGGCCATGCTCTACGCCTTCGGCTCCGGGCCGGTGCGCGGCTTTGCCGTCACCATCACCATCGGAATCGTCGTCTCGATGTTCTCGGCCCTCGTCCTCGTGCGGCTCATCATGGTCACCTGGTACCGCTCACGCCGCCCCGCGGCGCTGCCGGTCTGAGCGGAGGGAAACGACCATGCCACTTCGCCTCGTCCGTGACGGAACGACCGTCCAGTTCATGAAAGGCCGGATCGCCGGCCTCGTTGTCTCGGCTGTGCTTTCGCTCGCCTCCGTCGTGCTGTTCTTCGCGCCAGGCCTGAACTACGGGCTCGACTTCCAGGGCGGCATCGTCATGGAGGTGCGCACCGAGCAGCCCGCCGATTTCGGGGCGATGCGCGAGGGCATCGAGGAGCTTGGCCTCGGTTCGGTCGCGCTGCAGCAATTCGGCAGCCCGACGGAAGTGTTGATCCGCCTGCAGCAGCAGCCCGACGAGCCCTCGCAGCAGCGTGCGGTTGCCGCCGTGCGCGCCTGGCTCGACCAGGAGGTGCCCGGCTCGCGCGTCGTGCGCACGGAGGCCGTGGGCGCGCGCGTGTCGGGGGAACTCTTCACCGCGGGCATGACGGCGCTCGGCATCGCGCTCCTGGCGATGCTGCTCTACATCTGGTTCCGCTTCGAATGGGAATATGGCGTCGGCGCCGTCGTCACCCTCATCCTCGACGTGACGAAGGCGATCGGGTTCCTGGCACTCACGCGCATCGAGTTCGACCTCGCCACCGTCGCCGCCGTGCTGACGATCATCGGCTACAGCGTGAACGACAAGGTCGTGGTGTATGACCGGATGCGCGAGAACCTGCGCAAGTTCAAGACGATGCCGCTGCGCCAGGTGATCGATCTCTCTATCAACGAGAGCCTGAACCGCACCATCGGCACATCCTGCACCACCTTCCTCGCCTGCCTGCCGCTGGCGCTGATCGCGACGGGGCCGGTCGCGAACTTCGCCTGGGTGATGCTGTTCGGCATCGTCGTCGGCACGTCGAGCTCGATCTTCATCGCAGCCCCGATCCTGCTGTTCCTCGGCGAGCGGCGGCTGCGCAAGACGGCCGAAGAGGTGAAGGCACCCGCCTGACGGACGCGCCGATCTGACGCGAAAGGGCCGGGCGCGTCGCCGCACCCGGCCCCCCCTGTCACGCCGCTCCGGTCAGTCGGCGGCTGCCGGCACCCTGTCCTCGTCGGCGCCGAGGACCATCCGGCGCGACAGCCCGGGGAACCCCGCATCGGCCGCCGCATCTGTCGTCAGCAGCGAGACGACGATGCCGACGGCGAAGGACAGCGGGATCGAGATGATCCCGGGGTTCTTCAGCGTCACCCACACATCGGCAAGCGTGCCGCCGAGGATGTCGACCTGCACCGTGGGGCTCGCCCAGATGAGGCCGAGGGCGGCAACCGTTCCCGCGATCATGCTCGCGACCGTGCCGGCGGTGGTCGTCCGCCGCCAGAACACCGAGAGCAGGAGTGCCGGGAAGTTCGCCGAGGCGGCGATCGCGAAGGCGAGCCCGACCATGAAGGCGACGTTCTGGCCCTTGAAGGTGATGCCGAGGATGATCGCCACGATGCCGAGCATCACGGTGGCGATGCGCGCGACGAGCAGTTGCTCCTTCGGATCGGCGCGTCCCTTCCGCACCACGCTCACCCACAGGTCATGCGAGAGCGCTGCCGCACCCGACAGCGTGAGGCCGGCCACCACCGCGAGGATGGTCGCGAACGCCACGGCGCAGATGAAGCCGAGGAACCCCTCTCCCCCCAGCACCTCGGCCAGGATCGGGGCCGCCATGTTGCCGCCGCGGTCGACCGCCCGGATCGCGTCGTGGCCGACGAGCACCATCGCGCCGAAGCCGAGGATGAAGGTCAGCAGGTAGAAGAGCCCGATCCAGCCGGTGGCGTAGAACACCGAGAGCCGCGCGGCCTTGGCATCGGGCACGGTGTAGAAGCGCATCAGGATGTGCGGCAGGCCGGCGGTGCCGAACATCAGCGCAAGCCCGAGGCTGATCGTGTCCCACGGGTTCGATACCAGGCTGCCGGGCGCGAGCACGCCAGCGCCGTACTTGTCGACGCCTGCCTGGAACAGCGCGATCGGGTTGAACCCGAACTTCGCGAGCACGAGAACGGCCATGATCGCGGCCCCGCCCAGCAGCAGCACGGCCTTGACGATCTGCACCCACGTCGTCGCCAGCATGCCGCCGAACAGCACGTAGCCGAGCATGACGCAGCCGACGATGACCACCGCCGTCTCGTAGCTGATGCCGAACATCAGGCGGATCAGGTTGCCCGCGCCGACCATCTGCGCGATCAGGTAAAACAGCACGACCGAAAGCGTGCCGATCGCGGCCGCGATCCTGACCGGCGTCTGCTTCAGCCGGTAGGCCACGACATCGGCGAAGGTGTACTTGCCGAGGTTGCGCAGTGGCTCGGCGATCATGAACAGCACCACGGGCCAGCCGACCAGCCAGCCGACGGAGTACATCAGCCCATCGAACCCGTTGAACGCGACGAGGCCCGCGATGCCGAGGAAGGAGGCGGCCGACATGTAGTCACCGGCCAGCGCCAGCCCGTTCTGCCCCGCCGTGACCGAGCGGCCGGCGGCATAGAAATCCTCGGTGCTTTTCGTACGCCGCGCCGCCCACCAGGTGATTGCCATGGTGATCGAGATGAAGACGAAGAAGAGGCCGATCGCCAGCAGCGAGGGCTGGCCAAGCGTCGTCCCGAGTGGGGGCATGGCTCAGGCCCCCCTGCGGATGGCGTCGGCCACGCGCCTGTCGTAGGTGCCGTTGGCCCAGCGCACATAGATGAAGGTGAGCACCCAGGCCGAGACGATGACGAGGGCACCGAGCAGTATGCCGACCGAAAGCCCGGGCACGATCAGCGTTCCCATCGCCGGCTTGGCGAAGGCGACGAGCCCGACGAAGCCGAAATAGGCGACCACCATGCATGCCGTGAGCACGGCAGCGACCTTGAGCCGTGCGGTGGTCAGCCGCCTCACCAGTGCCTCGGCACGACCATCATCGCGGTGCATTGTCCCTCTCCGTTGTCCGTTGTTGGTTGCATCGTCGCCCTGGCACATGAGCGACGGGGGCGTTGCAGCCGGAGGAGGCCACGCGTGACCACCAGCGCCGCGGGTTCCGTTACGCTTGCGTGCAACCGCCCGCATTGATGCAGCGCAACAACATGACAGCGCGTTCATGATCAGTTCATCTGCCGGTTCGCTGAAGCCGGCGCCGCATTCCGCTGCGTCGCAGCATTCGCCCTGGGGGAGTGTGGCAGAGGCCGCCTGCCTTGCCTTCGGGCTCGCCGCCCTCGCTTGGCTCATCGTGGTGACGCTGCGCATGCTCGTCTCGCCAGCACCGCAGGAGATGCGCGAAGGCGCGCTGGTGCTCACCACGCTCGCACTGCTCGACGGCCGAAACCCCTATGCGGTCGGCGAGGCAACGGGAGCGGCGAACCTCTACGGCATTCTCTATCCGCTGCTCGTCACGCCTGCCGCGCTCGTGTTCGGGCCGGGTCTCGCGACACACCGCATCGTTGCCGCCCTCGGCATCCTGGCAGCGACCGTGATCGTCTGGCAGAGCGCGCGGCGGGCGGGTGCCGCGGCGGTTCCGGCGTTGCTGGCGGCCCTGCTCACGCTCGCCGGCTGGCTCTACTGGGTGGGGCCGACGGTGCGGCCCGATGGCGTCGGCCTGGCGTGCCTGATCGGCGCACTTGCGGTCGCGGCACCCGATCCTGGCTCGCCACGCCGCTTCGCGTTCGCCGTTGCCCTCTCGCTCGCAGGGTTCGCCGCCAAGATCTATTTCGCTGGTGGCATGATGATCGTGGCGGCGTTCGTGTTCCTGTTCGTCGGCTGGCGTCGCGGCATCGTGTTTGGGCTCGCGTCGCTCGCGGCGCTCGTTCTCTGGGCCGGGCTGCTCGCGCTCACCATGCCGGTGTGGGCGAGCCTCGTGCTCGGCGCCAATCTCGGGGCGACCAGCTACGAAGTCGGCCACCTGCTGCGGCAGGGGCTCGACTGGCTGGTGTTCAGCCTGCCGATCATCGCCGCGGGGGTCGCTGCCGTCATCGTCCTGCCGCGCGCGCGCTGGGGTGGCGAGGCCGGGTTCTGGGCCTTCGCGGCAGTCTGCGGCCTTGCCGTGCTGCTCGCCTCCCTCGGCGGGCATGGCGGGGCGCACATGACGTATTTCTTCCACCTGCTGACACCGCCGCTGGCCATCGCCATTGTCGCGGCGGCGCGAGGTCACGCGGCGGTGACGCGCGCGCTCGTGCTCGCCCTGCCACCCGCGGTGCTGCTCAATGCCCACTGGTTCGTCTACGATCCGGGTCGTTTCGCTCCCGCAGAGGCACGCTTTGCGATCGCGGGCGCGCTGATCGCCGAGGCGCGCGCGCCGCTCGTGACAACGGAGTTCGCGGCCCTCGCGGCGCTAGCCGGCCACGTTCCGGTCGAGACCGGCCACAGCGAATACGCGCTCGGCCCCGAGGGGCGGGAAGCAACGCGGGAAGCGATCGCGGCGGCGCTGTTGCAACGCCGATACGACCTCGTGATCGTCAACCGCAACAATGGCGGGCTCGTGCATGCGCGCGATGTCGAGGCCGCCGGCTATCGTCGCGTCGCTGAGATGCCGGTCGATCTCGTCTGGGCGATGCAGGCCTGGGGCGCCGATGTCTGGCGCCCGCCCCCGGACTAGGCCCCGGACTGGGCCCCGGACTGGGCCCCGGACTGGGCCCCGGACTGGGCCCCGGACTGGGCCCCGGATGAGCGGGGAGTGCCGTCGGGGATGGCGTAGGTGATCGTCATGTGCGCGACGGCCCGCGCATCGGCGATGCGCGACACGTCGGCGAGCATCACGGCAAGCCGACGCCCTGCGCGTAGCACGGTGCAGTCGCACGCAAGATCGGCCTCTCCCGCCGGGCGCAGGAACGTCGCGGTGAGGTTCGAGGTGACGGCGAGCGGCACCTGGCCGATGACCGAGAGCAGCGCCACCCACGCCGCGACATCGCCGAGCCCCATGATCGCGGGGCCTGACACGGAGGGGCCAGGCCGGATGTTGCGCGCATCGAGCGGCAGCACGACGCGGCAACTCCCGCGCGCGTAGCGATCGAGCACCAGGCGGCCATCGCCGAAGCCGGCATGGGGAAACTCGCGGACCAGGAAGGCGAGCATCGCCTCCCGGTCGAGCGCGGGGTCGCCGCTCACGAGGCGAGCGCCGCCTCGACCGCCTCGCCGAGCCGCGCCACGATCATCGCGAGTTCCTCCTCCGTCACGGTGAAGGGAGGGGCGAGCGTGACATGGTCGCCCACCGTGCCGTCGATCGTGCCGCCCATCGGATACACCAGCAGGCCGCGCGCCATCGCCGCCTCCTTCACGCGCGCGTGCAGCTTGCGGGCGGGGTCGAACGGGCGCTTCGAAGCGCGGTCCTCGACGAGCTCGATCGACCAGAACAGGCCACGGCCGCGGATGTCGCCGACATGCGCGTGGTTGCCGAAACGTTCCGTCAGCAGATCGGACAGCACCTCCCCCATCGCGCCGACGCGCGCGACGAGCCCGCCCTCGCGGAGTTCCCGCTGCACCGCGAGTGCCGCCGCACAGGCGACGGGGTGCGAGAGATAGGTGTGGCCGTGCTGGAAGCTGCCAGACCCATCGCGGATCGCGGCGATGATGTTCCCGGCGACGAGCAGCGCACCGATCGGCTGGAACCCCGCCCCGAGCCCCTTGGCGACGACAAGGATGTCGGGCGCGATGCCCTCCGGCGTGCAGGCATGCAGGCTGCCGCAGCGGCCCATGCCCGACATCACCTCGTCGAGGATCAGCAGCACGCCGTGGCGGTCGCAAATCTCGCGGATGCGCTTGAAGTAGCCGGCCACCGGTGGCACCGATCCAGCCGTCGCGCCCACGACCGTCTCGGCGAGGAACGCCGCGACCGTGCCGGGGGGATGGCGCAGGATCTCGTCCTCGAGGCTTTGCGCTGCCCGCAGCCCATACTCCTCCTCCGTCTCGCCAGGCTCCTGGAAGCGGTACGCGAAGCACGGGTCGACATGCGACGCCTGCATCAGGATCGGCGCGTAGATCGCCCGCCGCGCCATGTTGCCGCCGACCGCGAGCGCACCGAGCGTGTTGCCGTGGTAGGACTGCCGCCGGGCGATGAAGTGCGTCCGCCCCGTCTCGCCGCGCTCGACGAAGTACTGGCGGGCGAGTTTCAGCGCCGCCTCGACTGCCTCCGATCCGCCGCTGACGAAGTAGGCGTGGGTGAGCCCGGCCGGCGCGTCGGTCAGCAGGACGTCAGCCAGGTCCTCTGCCGGCTGGTTCGAAAAGAAGCCCGTGTGCACATATTCGAGACGACCCACTTGGTCGCGCACGGCCTCCACCACGGCGGGATGCGCGTGCCCGAGACATGACACCGCAGCACCGCCGCACGCGTCAGCGTAGCGATTTCCTTGATCATCCTCGATCCAAAGGCCAGAGGCGCTGACGGCGACGGGCGGGCGGGCGCGCAAAGTTCGGTGAAGGATTCGGGACCTGTCTTGCATTTGTTTACAACCTTCGCGCCCGGGTCTATTTGTTGGACAACGCTAGCAGAGGACCCATGCCTGATAAAGCCGCGCCGGCCACGGACCGGCACGCGACAGCCCACGGCGTGGCAGCCAATGCCCCTTCGGCGCTCGTGATTGCGCGCGGCGCGGCGGCAGGCGTACTCGCCGCCGCCGCCACCGATTCGGGCTTCGCCGAAGTCGTCGTCGTGCCGAACGATCACATCGCCCTTGTCCGCCTGCTGCGCGCCTCCTCGCCGCCGCGGCTGGTGCTGGCCGATGCAACCGCGCTCGGCGCAAGCCTGGTGCCGCTGCTGCGCACGATGGCTGATCCCGACCTCGCCGTGCCGATCCTGTTCCGCCTGCCGACGGCGCTGCACAGGCGCGCGGTGGGCACCGCGGAGCGGCTCGGCCTCACCGCCTGCGCCGTCGGGCCTGAGGCCGACGCGGACACAGTGACGCGCGCCCTCCGCGCGCTGCCACCGCGCAGCAACGCGGCCGCAGGACTGACGGCCGACGCACTCGCGGCAGCGATCGCCTCGCGCGCCATCGTCAACCGCTACCAGCCGCAGGTGCGCCTGTCGGATGCGCGACCGCTCGCGCTCGAGGCGCTGGCGCGGTGGGAACACCCTGTCCACGGCCTGCTGGGCGCCAGCGAGTTCGTTCCGCTGGCGGAAGCCTCCGGCCTCTCCGTCGCGCTGGCCGACCGGGTGATGCGCCGCGCGGTCGCCGATCTCGGCACGTTGCATCGTCGCGGGCTTTCGCTGCGCATGGCGTTCAACCTGCCGCTCGACGTGCTGCTGCACGCGGCGACGGCGGAGCGCCTGGCGGAAGCCGTTGCCGCCTCCGGCCTGCCGGCCGAGGCGCTGACGATCGAGCTCACCGAGAGCCAGATCGCGCATGACCTCGCGGCAGTGCGTACCGCCGCACTCAGGCTGCGCGACCAGCGCTTCGGCGTCTCGATCGACGATTTCAGCCTCTCGGCCGCGCAGGCAGGGCTCGTCTCCCTCCCCTTCAGCGAGATGAAGCTCGACCGTTCCCTCGTCATCGCCGCGCGGGAGGATCGTGCCGCGCGCGGTGCCCTCGGTGCCGTGGTGCGGATGGCGCATGGGCTCGGCCTGCTGATCGTTGCCGAAGGCATCGAGACGCTGGCGACCTGGCAGATGGCACGCGACATCGGCGCAGACCTCGCCCAGGGCTGGATGGTCGGCCGCCCGATGCCCGCCGTCGCCGTTCCGGCCTGGATGGCTGCCTGGGAGATGGCGGTGGCCACCGGTGCGGCCGCCGCCCCCGCAAGCCCCGCCTTCGGATCATGATCTTCGGCGCCTAGCCCGGGCCCATCGCCGCGGCGCTGGCAGCCCAGGCTTCTGCCTGCTACTCCCCGTCATCGCGAAGCGGATCGCGCGATACGGAGGAGCTGGATGCTGCCGAGCCACGGGCGATACGACTACAGCGGGATCGCCGAACGCGCCGACTACACTTGGCCGAACGGGGCGAGGCTTGCCGTCTATCTCGGCGTGAACCTCGAGCATTTCGCCTTCGGCCAGGGCCTCGGCGCAGAACTCGCCCCGGGCGGGCCACAGCCGGACGTGCTGAACTTCGCCTGGCGCGACTGGGGCAACCGCGTCGGCGCCTGGCGGCTGATCGAGCTGCTCGATGACCTTCGCGTGCCTGCCTCCATGCTCGTCAACAGCGCGATGTACCCCTATGCGCCGAGCCTGATGGCGGCGATCCGCGCGCGCGGAGACGAGATTGTCGGCCATGGCCGCACGAACAGCGAGCGGCAGTCTGTGCTGCCGGAGGATGAGGAACGCGCGCTGATCGCCGAGGCCACACGGGTGATCGCCGAGGCTGAGGGAAGCCCGCCGCGCGGCTGGCTCAGCCCCTGGATCGCCGAGAGTGCAACGACACCCGACCTGCTGGCGGAGGCCGGCTACCGCTACACGCTGAACTGGTGCATGGACGACCAACCCGTGTGGATGCGCACGCGTGGCGGCAGGCTGCTCTCCATCCCCTATCCGCAGGAGGCGAACGACATTCCCTCCATCATCGCGCGGAAGGATGGCGCGGCCCAGTTCGCCGACATCGTGATTGACACGTTCGACGAGATGCTCGGCCAGTCGCAGCACCTCTCGCTGGTGATGGGCATCGCGCTCCATCCCTACATCGTCGGCCAGCCGCACAGGCTCAGGCAGCTTCGCCGCGCGCTCGCCCACATCGCCGGTGCGCGCGGCAAGGTGTGGTTCACCACCGCGGGCGAGATCTTCGACCACATCGTCTCGTTGCCACCCGGTATCGTTCCCGGCTCCGAATACTGACCGCGCGTGCTCGCAGAGATCGCCAGCTTCGCCTTCCAGGGCATCGAGACCGTGCCCGTGCAGATCCAGGTGCAGATCGCGCCCGGACTGCCGGCCTTCGCGATCGTCGGCCTTCCGGACAAGGCGGTGGGGGAAAGCCGCGAGCGTGTTCGCGCGGCACTCACCGCCCTCGGCCTCTCGCTGCCGCCCAAGCGCATCCTGATCAACCTCGCCCCGGCCGACCTCCAGAAGGAGGGAAGCCATTTCGACCTGCCGATCGCGCTCGCCCTGCTCGCCGCGATGGACGTGATCCAGCGCGAGGATGCGGCCGAGTATGCCGCGATCGGCGAGCTCGGCCTCGATGGGCGGATCGCGCCGGTCGCGGGCGTGCTGCCGGCGGCGATCGGCGCTGCCGCGCGCGGGCTTGGCCTCATCTGCCCCGCGGCGCAGGGGGCGGAGGCCGCGTGGGCCGGCGATGCGCGGGTTCTGGCCGCCGCCTCGCTGCTGCAGCTCATCAACCACTTCAAGGGCGAGCAGGTGATCGGCCCGCCCGCCGTGCCCGAGCTGGGACCGACCCCGCCAGGGCCAGACCTCGCCGACGTGAAGGGCCAGGAAACCGCCAAGCGTGCCCTCGAGGTCGCCGCGGCAGGCGGGCACAACCTGCTGCTGATCGGCCCGCCCGGTGCGGGCAAATCCATGCTCGCCTCGCGCCTCCCCGGCCTGCTGCCTGACCTGACGGCGGCCGAGGCGCTCGAGGTCAGCATGGTTCATTCCGTTGCCGGCATGCTCTCCGGTGGCCGGCTGCTGCGCCGCCCGCCCTATCGCGAACCGCATCATTCCGCATCGCAACCCGCGCTCACCGGTGGCGGGCATCGCGCGAAGCCCGGGGAAATCAGCCTCGCGCACCGCGGCGTGCTGTTCCTCGACGAGCTGCCCGAGTTCCCGCGCCAGACGATCGAGGCGTTGCGCCAGCCGATCGAGACGGGGCGGACGACGGTCGCGCGCGCCTCGGCGCACGTCACCTACCCGGCACGGTTCCAGCTCGTCGCCGCCATGAATCCCTGCCGGTGCGGCCATCTCGGCGATGCCTCGCGTGAATGCGGCAAGGCGCCGCGCTGCGGCGAGGAGTATCAGGGCAAGCTCTCCGGCCCGTTGCTTGACCGCATCGACCTGTTCGTCGAGATCCAGCCGATCGCCCCGGCGGAGCTCACCCGCGTCGGTCCTGGCGAGAGCACCGCGGTGGTCGCTGCCCGTGTTGCCGCCGCACGGTCGCGCCAGCGTGCGCGCTACGGCGAGGGGGGGCCTGCCTGCAACGCCGAGGCCGACGGCGCGCTGCTGCGCGACACCCTCATGGCCGAGCCGGAGGCCCTCGCACTTGCCGAGCAGGCCGCCACGCGGCTCCGGCTCTCGACACGCGGCTATGCGCGCACCCTCAGGGTCGCGCGCACGCTGGCCGATCTTGCGGGGAGTGCCACGGTCGCACGGCTGCACGTCGCCGAAGCGCTCACTTGGCGCGCACGCGCGATCCGCGAGGCTGCGTGATGACCCCGTCAATCACCGGGGCGGAACGCGTCCTCGAGCCAGTGCACAGCGCCATCGCCTGCGACGAACATCGCATCGAACCGCAGGCCATCGCCGAACCAGCCAGGCTCCTTCGCCATCAACGCTTCCGTTGCGGCGACAAGGCGCGTGCGCTGACGCGGGCTGATGGCGAACGCTGCCTCGGCTGCACCCGGCCGCGCCTTCACTTCAACGATGATGGTGAGATCGCCGTGCCTGGCCACGAGGTCGATCTCCCCCGCGCCGGTTCGCACGCGCCGGCCGAGCACGGCGAACCCCGCGCGCACGAGCACCGCGGCGCATGTCGCCTCTGCCGCAAGGCCGCGCGCTTCTGCCGCGCGGCCGCGTCCCTGTCGCCTCGCATCCATCGCCCGCAGCATCGCATGTCGCCATGACGTCGCCCATCGCGCTCACCCAGGGCGATTTCCTCGCCCGCCTCGCCGCACGCGGCACGGGCCGTGACCGGGCGATCGACATCGCCCGCGGCATCGCGCTCGTGGCCATCCTCAACACGCATTTCTCGCTGATGGCGCGTGACATCGGCAGCCTCGGCGGGGTCCGCGTGCCGTTCCTCTCGGACGTGCAGTTCCCCGACTTCGCAGATTTCTTTGTGTTCCTGTCGGGCTATGTCTACGGCCTCGTCTATGGCGGCAGGATCGTGCGTGACGGGCTTGCCTCCGTCATCCGCCAGACGATCCGCCGCATGGGCCAGATCATGCGCGCGATGATCACCGCCACTGCCATCGCCGTCGCTTTGTCCTGGATCCTGATCAGTGACTCCGGCGCGCTGCGCAGGCTCGACGTCTGGCAGTTCCAGGCCAATGGCAGGCTCGCGCTGTACGACCTGCTCTCGTTCACCAGCGCGCCGCTGTTCATCAACATCCTCTGCCTCTACGTGTTGCTGCTCATCGCCGCACCCTTCCTCGTGTGGGGTTTCCGGCGCCACCTCGCCGCGACCTTCGGCGTGAGCATCGTGGTGTGGCTCCTGGTGCAGGCAGGCCCTCTGGCGATCACCAGCACCTGGGCGGGGATGCACTCGTTCAATCCCTTCGCCTGGCAGCTGCTGTTCGCGATGGGCATCTTCCTCGGCATGCAGCGCGGCTTCGACACGATCCTCGCCACGCTCTCGCGCCGCGCCACCCTCGGCCTCGCGCTCGCCTGCCTCGGCTTCTTCGTCGTGCGGATGGTGATGAAGCTCTCGCCCGAGGCCTATGCGGCCCTGACGCCGCTCTCGGGCAAGGCGGAGCTTGCAGCGGTGCGGATCGCCAACTTCATCTGCCTCGCCCCGGTGTTCGTGCTGTTCGTGGGCTGGCTCGAGCGCGCGCTGCCGTTCCTAGCCGGCTGGCTCGCGCGGCTTGGCGCGCTCAGCCTCGAGATGTTCGCCGCGGGCGTGGTGCTGAGCCTCGTGATGGCGGCGGGCTTCCTCGCCCTCGGCGGCGGGGTGGCAGCCTATCTCGCGGTCCTGTCGGCCGGGCTTGCGGCCTATCTCTTCGGCGTGAAGCTGATGGAGCTCTTGAGCTAGAGCAATATCCGCTCGCAATAATTCGCCAACTGCTCGCAAGTGGATGAAATAGCTCGCCAAACATTAGCTTGCTCATGAGCTGATATTTCGTCTCATGAACTTGCCCTAACCGTCGGCATATAAGCAATAATACCTAGGAATGGCGAATTAGCCATGCTGCGTCACACGGTAATATCATCCCGCTCTGCACCGGGCATGATTACTGTGACGTATTGGCCAATTTTATACCGGTCTTGTACCATGATCACCGATGAAGGCCGAGCGCTCGCTCCGATCGTGTTTCGCCAACCCGCGTTCCTGGAGCGATGCGCAAGCCGCCCGATGCGCCGCGACAGCGCGATCGACATCGCCCGCGGCATCGCATTGCTGCTGATCCTGCATCCCCACTTCTCGCAGGTCGCGGCTGCCCTCGGCACGCTCGGCGGGTTTCGCGCCCCCTACCTGTCGGACCTGCAATTCTGTGACCCGGCGGATTTCTTCGTGTTCCTGTCGGGGTACGTATACGGGCTCGTCTACGGGCATCGTGCCGTTCGCGACGGGTACGCATCCGTGATCCGCCAGACGCTGCGGCGCATGGCCCAGATCTTCCGCGCGATGGTGTTCACGATCGCCCTCTGCGCCGCGCTCTCATGGCTGCTGATCGATGACCCGCGCGTCCTGCGCACGCTCGATCTCCTGGTTTTCGAGGAGAATGGCCGAAAGGCGCTCGCGGACCTCGTCCTGCTCGTGCACTCGGCCCTCTTCATCAACATCCTCGCCCTCTACCTGCTCCTCCTTGCCACGGCCCCCGTCATGCTGTGGGGCTTCCGCCGCAGCGTCGCCGCGACGGGTGCGGCGTCATTCGCCGTCTGGCTCGCGGTCCAGGCCGGCCCGCTGGCGATGACGAGCACCTGGGCAGGGATGCACAGCTTCAATCCGTTCGGCTGGCAGGCGCTGTTCGCGATGGGCGTGTTCCTCGGCATGCAGCGCGGCTTCGACACGATCATCGCGTCGCTCAGCCGCAGCCAAGCTTGGCTGCTCGCGGCTGCATGCGTCTCGTTCTTCGCGCTGCGCACGGGCATCCGCGTCTCGCCCGCTCTCGCCGGGTGGGTTCTGCCGCTTGCCAACAAGGCCGCCTTTGGCCCGCTCCGGCTCGCCAACTTCATTTGCCTGGTGCCCCTGTTCATCCTCGCCGTCGCGTGGCTGGAACGCGCCATTCCCTGGCTCGCCGACCTGCTTGCGCGCTCGGGCGCGCTCAGCCTCGAGATGTTCTGCGTCGGCGTCGTGATGACGCTGCTGATGGGAACCGCCTTCCTCGCCCTCGGGGGCGGGGTCGTTGCCTATGTGCTGGTGCTGGCCGCAGGGCTGATACTGTACGTGGCGAGCGTCAGGGCCCTGGAAGTCGTCAGCTAGAACACCGCCCGCAGCGCGAGCCCCGCCAGCGCGCTTGCCCCCAGCGTGCGGACGATGCCCTGCTTCAGCGCAAACAGAAGCGCGGCAGCAAACAGCGCGAGCACGAGGGCCGCTGGATCGACGCTCGCCGGCACGGGAAGGTCGAGCGTGACGGGCCCGAACGTGACGACGGCCAGTTCGCTGAACAGCACGCGAAGCCCGAACCAGAGGGCGAGGTTCGCGATCACGCCCACCACCGACGCGGTGACGGCGGCGAGCGCCCCAGCCAGCTTGCGCGCACCATGCAGCCGCTCGACGAAGGGGGCGCCGAGGAAAATCCACGCAAAGCACGGCGCAAACGTGACCAGCAGCGTCAGCCCCGCGCCGAGCATTCCGGCGGCGAGCCCGCCCTCGGCGAACCCGGCGAGGAAGCCGACGAACTGCAGCACGAGGATCAGCGGCCCGGGCGTCGTCTCGGCCAGGCCCAGCCCGGCCAGCATGTCGGCCGCCGTCAGCCAGCCTTGGCGTTCGACTGCCTCCTGCGCGACATAGGCGAGCACCGCGTAGGCGCCGCCGAAGGTCACGACCGCCATCTTCGAGAAGAACAGTGCGATCTGCGCCCACACGCCGGGGGCATCAATCGCGACGAGCAGCACCACCGGCACGAGCCACACGGCGATGGCGACGAGCCCCGCCTGCCGTGCCGCCGCCGTCAGCCGCCCGATCCGGCCCGGATCGGCCTCGAGCAGCGCGTCGAGCAGCGCCGGCCGGTCGCCGTTCGCAGCACCGTGGCCGCCGGCAGAGAAATGCCCCGGCGCGAGATAGCCCACCAGCGCGGCAGCGAGCACGACGACCGGGAACGGCACCGAGAACGCGAAGAGGGCGACGAACGCCAGCACCGCGAGTACCACCGCCGCGCGCCCCTTCAGCGCGCGCCGCGCCACCCTGATCAGCGCCTCGACGACGACGACGAGCACCGCGCATTTCAGGCCGAAGAACAGCGCCGCGACGAGCGGCACGTCGCCCGCCACCGCGTAGATGCTCGAGAGCACGAGCATGACGAGCGCACCGGGGAGGATGAACAGCAGCCCCGCCGCGAGCCCGCCGCGCACGCCATGCATCAGCCAGCCGAGATAGGTGGCGAGTTGCTGCGCCTCGGGCCCCGGCAGCAGCATGCAGAAGTTGAGCGCATGCAGGAAACGCCGCTCCGACACCCAGGCGCGCTGGTCCACCACCTCGCGGTGCATCAGCGCGATCTGCGCCGCAGGCCCGCCGAAGGACAGGCAGCCGATGCGGAACCACACCGCGAGCGCCTCGCGCAGCGTCGGGAAGGCGCGTGCGGCCGTCAGCGTCGCATCGTTCATGTCCGGTCCACCCTCGGCGGCCAGCGGTGCTGCTCACCCTGGCAGTCGCGGCACCAGAGGTAGAGCGCGTCGTACATCACCATGCCGTGGCGGAGTGCGGCCGCATCGTCATCGGCCAGGAGCGCGGAAAGGCCAAGCGACAGCGCGAGAAGGCCAGGTCCGGCGGCATTGAGTTCAGGTCTCCCGGTATCGACGCCGCGCACGACCCCGGCGAGCAGGGCCATCGCCGGATCGTCAGGCCGGTGGCGCGCGACGAACGCATCGAAGCTGCACCGCTCGCCCTCATGCGTATAGGGCGCGCCGGGAATGTCGAATTCCGTGGCAGCCGTCTCAGCCGCGATGCGAGCGACATCGGGCGACGGCACATAGACGATCCGCGCATCGGGGTCGATGAAGCGGCGGATGAACCAGGGGCAGGCGATGCGGTCGATCTTAGGCCGCGCGCGCGTCACGAACACGCGCGGGCGGCCCGGCTTGGGCGCGAGCGGGAAGCCGAGCGCCTCCCACTCGGCGATGCCGCCAGCGAGGTGGAACGCGGCAAACCCGCTCCGCCCCAGCGCGGTGGCAACACCCTGTGACACGCCGTGGCCCCACACGCAGGCGGCGATCACGGCGCGATGCGGGTCGAGCGTGCCGATCCATGACGTGACCGCCTCAGCGTCGCGCCGGATCGCGCCAGGGAGCGAGGTGGTGGCTGCCGCGAACACCGGCCCGCGGCGGACATCGAGGAGCTGCGGCCCGGGGAAGCTGGATGCGAGCGCGAGCGCACGCTCAGCCGTGATCGGCACCGAAAGCTGCGTCGTGACCGTTTGGTCGGCGTCCATGAGCGTCTCCTGTCGTCCGGCGAGGCCGGAGCGGAAACGCAGGCTTGGACGCGTGGCGTCTGACGGCGCGCCCGCGACAGGCGCCGTAGGGAGCACGGTCGCAGACGCGGCTCGGTGCGTCAACGGTTGCCAGCGAGGGCCAATCGTGCCGGAACCGCATCGATCACCGCCTCCTCCGCATTGGCGAAGGCGAGCCTGAGATGCCGCTCCTGCCCCGGACCGAAGAAGGGGCCGGGCAGGACGAGCAGGCCGCGCGCGGCGGCGAGGTGTTCTGCCACCACCAGCGCATCGGGCGCAGCATCGGGCAGGCGGAGATAGGCGAAGTAGCCGCCGAGCGCATCGATGCGCCAATCGGGTGCCGTGGCGAGCGCGCGGGCGAACGCCTCTGCCCTGCCGGCCATGATCGCGCGGTTGCCGATGCGCCAGTCCCGCAGGCCCTCGATCGCCCAGGCAAGGGCCGCCTGCGCATGCCGTGGCGCGCAGATCTGCAGCGTGTCGACCGCCTTGGCGAACTCGCCCATGAAGCGCTCTCCGGCGGCAACCGCGCCGACACGGTGGCCAGGGACGCAATAGGCCTTCGAGAAGGAGTAAAGGTGAATGACCGTGTCGCGCCATGCAGGATCAGAGAAGAGCGCGTGCGGCGGTGCATGGCCTGGCAGGAAATCCCGATAGGTCTCATCGACCACGAGCCAGAGGCCGCGCGCGCGGGCAAGGGCCGCGAAGCGCGCGATCGTCTCCGGCGGATACACCGCGCCCGTCGGGTTGTTCGGGGTGACGAGGACGATCGCCCGCACGCCCGGGTGCAGCAGTGCCGCGGCGCGGTCGGGGTCGGGGATGAAGCCGTCCTCCGCCAGGCAGGGCAGCGGCACGGCTGCGACGCCGCGGAGCGACAGCGCCATGCGGTGGTTGAAGTACCAGGGGGCGGGCAGCATCACCGCATCGCCAGGTGCGGCGATGGTGGCCATCGTCATCGCGAAGGCGAGGTTGCAGCCGGCCGTGATCGCGACATCGCCAGGCCCGATCGCCGCCTCGTAGGTCGTGGCGATGTCGGCCGCGAGCGCCTCGCGCAAGACCCCGTCGCCAAGGATCGGTCCATAGCCTGACGCGGCGCGGGAGCCCGCAGCCTCCGCCAGGCGTGCGAGCAGCGCTGGCGGCGGCGGATAGCCGGGCACGGCCTGCGTCATGTCGATCGCGGGGCCAGCGCGGCCGTCGTATCTCGCGGCCCAGGCGCGCGCGGCGGGGATGGGCGGCGCATCGGTCGCGGCGACGGTCGCCGCGGGGGGCGGCAGGAGGGTGTCGGGGCGGGCGGGCGGGGGTGCGTCGGTCGGCATGGCCGCACTCTGTCATTGCGCCCCTCCATGGTCCATCGGGGCTGATCCATCCGGGGCCTGGACGGTCACGGCCCCGCGGCCGTAGCGTCCGGCTTCAGCGGCGAAGAAGGAAAACGCGTGGCACAGGATGGGATGGTCGATCTCGCGATCATCGGCGGCGGCATCAACGGCGCGGGCATCGCGCGCGATGCCGCGGGGCGTGGCCTCTCCGTCCACCTCGTCGAGCAGGGCGATCTTGGCGGCGCGACCTCGGCCGCCTCGACCAAGCTGATCCACGGTGGCCTGCGCTATCTGGAGCACTGGGCCTTCCGCCTGGTGCGCGAGGCGCTGGAGGAGCGCGAGGTGCTGTGGGGGATCGCGCCGCACATCGTCTGGCCGCTGCGCTTCGTGCTGCCGCACCATGATGGGTTGAGGCCTGCGTGGATGCTGCGCCTCGGCCTGTTCATCTATGACCATCTCGGCGGGCGCACGGCCCTTCCCGGCACGCGAAGCCTCGACCTCGCGCGCGATGCCGCCGGCACACCGCTCGCCGCGCGGTTCCGGCGTGGGTTCGAGTATTCCGATTGCTGGGTCGAGGATAGCAGGCTCGTGGTGCTGAACGCGCGCGATGCCGCCTCACACGGGGCGGTGATCGAGACGCGCACGCGCTGCCTCTCCGCCGTGCGGGAGGAAGGCGCGTGGACGCTGACGCTTGCCGACGCAGATGGCACGAATTGCCGCACGTTCCGCGCCCGCGCGCTCGTCAACGCAGCCGGACCCTGGGTGTCGTCCGTGCTCGGCGGCGTCATGGGGGCGAATGCACCGGCCGCCGTCAGGCTCGTGCAGGGAAGCCACATCGTCGTCCCCCGCCTGTTCGCGCATGACCGTTGCTACATCCTGCAGAACACCGACAAGCGCATCGTCTTCGCCATTCCCTACGAGACCGACTTCACCCTGATCGGCACGACCGACCGTGACTGGCAGGGAGACCCGGCGTCGGTCGCGGCAAGCGAAAGCGAGATCGCCTATCTCTGCGACGCGGTCAGCGCGTACCTGAAACAGGCTGTCACCCCGGAAGATGTGGTGTGGACCTATTCCGGCGTCCGCCCCCTCTATGATGACGGTGCCTCCGCCGCACAGGAAGCGACGCGCGACTACGTCCTCGCGCTCGACGCACCCACGGGGCAGCCACCGGCGCTCTCCGTGTTCGGCGGCAAGATCACCACCTACCGGCGCCTGGCGGAAGCCGCGCTCGCCAAGCTCGGCGACCATCTGCCGCAGCGCACGGGCAAGCCGGTGGGCTGGACAGGCAGCGCGGCGCTGCCGGGCGGCGATTTCCCGCGCGACGGGTTCGATGCGCTGGTGGACCGGATTGCCGCCGCGCGGCCCTGGCTCCCCCACCCTCTCGCGCGGCGCCTCGCCCGCGCCTATGGCACGGGGGCTGAGGCGCTGCTCGCCGGTTCTGCGACGATGGCCGATCTCGGCCGCGACTTCGGCGCTGGCCTGACGGAGGCGGAGTTGGCGTATCTTTCACGCAACGAGTGGGCGCGCACCGGCGATGACGTGCTGTGGCGCCGATCCAAGCTCGGGCTTCGCCTGACCGAGACACAGCGCGCGGCGGTGGCCGCGGCGATGCACGAGCGGGTCGCGGCATGAGCGGCCCCACACACATCCTCGCCATCGACCAGGGCACCACCTCCTCCCGCGCCATCGTGTTCGATGCCGGGGCCGCGGTGGCGGGCATGGCGCAGCAGGAATTCCCGCAAGCCTATCCGGAGCCCGGCTGGGTCGAGCACGATGCCGACGCGATCTGGCAGAGCGTGGTCGAGACATCCCGCGCCGCCATCCGCAACGCCGGCCTCACGGCCGCCGACATCGCCGCGATCGGGATCACCAACCAGCGCGAGACCACCGTGCTGTGGGACCGCGGGACGGGGCGGCCGCTGTACAACGCCATCGTCTGGCAGGACCGGCGCACGGCCCCTCTCTGCGCCACGCTGAAGGCGAAGGGCCACGAGGCGGAGGTGGCGGCGACGACGGGGCTGCTGCTCGATCCCTACTTCTCCGCCACCAAGCTCGCCTGGCTGCTCGATACCATTCCGGGCGCGCGCGTGGACGCGGAGGCCGGGAAACTCGCCTTCGGCACGATCGATACGTTCCTGCTCTGGCGGCTGACGGGGGGCGCGGTTCACGCGACGGATGCGACCAACGCGTCCCGCACCATGCTGCTCGACATCCACACCGGCGCGTGGAGCCCCGCGATGCTGCGGCTGTTCCGCATCCCCGCCGCGGTGCTGCCCGACGTGCGCGACACGGCAGGGCTCTTCGGCATCGCCGAGGCGCAGCATCTCGGTGCCGCCATCCCGATCCGCGGCATGGCCGGTGACCAGCAGGCAGCGCTCGCGGGCCAGGCCTGCTTCTCCCCCGGCATGGTGAAATCGACCTACGGCACGGGGTGCTTCGCGCTGTTGCACACCGGCGAGACGCCCGTTGCGTCATCGCACCGCCTGCTCACCACCATCGCCGCGCAGATCGGCGGCAGGCGCACCTACGCCCTCGAAGGAGCCATCTTCGTCGCAGGTGCTGCCGTGCAATGGCTGCGCGACGGGCTCGGCCTCATCGCGCACGCGGCCGAGACGGGAGCGCTCGCGGAACGTGCCGATCCGGCACAGAACGTCACCCTCGTCCCGGCCTTCGTCGGCCTGGGCGCGCCATGGTGGGACGCCGACGCGCGCGGGGCGATCTTCGGTCTGACGCGCGGCACCACGCGGGCGGAACTCGCCCGCGCCGCGCTGGAGTGCGTGGCGCTGCAGACGCGCGACATGATCGACGCGATGCACAAGGACTGGGGCGAGCGCGCGACCGAGACGGTGCTACGCGTCGATGGCGGCATGGCGGCGAGCAACTGGACGATGCAGTTCCTCGCCGACATCCTCGCCTGCCCGGTCGACCGCCCGCGCGTGAACGAGACGACGGCGCTGGGGGCGGCCTATTTTGCCGGGCTCGATGCCGGGATCTTCGCCGGACCCGATGCCTTCGCCGCCACCTGGGCACTCGATCGGCGCTTCGTTCCAGCCATGGCGGAGGATGAACGCGCACGGCGGCACGCGATCTGGCGGGATGCCATTCGCCGCACGCTGACGTGATCGCTGCCCCGGCCGGCCTGCACGCATTCCGTGCCGAGCCGCTGTTTTTTCGCTTGAGAAGGGCAATTCCCCGCGCGCACACTTTGCGCGGCCGTATCGTCGGCCGACCAAACAACACCGTGGCGGCCGCCTCACGCTCAAAACGACGGGGCCGAACCGCGTGGGGAGGACCATCCTGATGCGAACGATGCTTCTTGCGTCCGCCATGGCGCTCGGCTTCGGCGCCCTTGCAATCACCCAGGGCGCCATCGCCCAGCAGGCACCGACCGATGCGCAGGCCCTGCAGCGCATGCAGAACTTCCAGACGACCGGCCAGTCCCTCGACATGGAGCTGGTGCCGCAGACAGGCCGCCGCGCCGACCAGATCCGCCGCAACCTCCAGCGCATCCGCCTGCCCCAGGGCTTCCAGATCGAGCTCTATGCCGTGGTGCCCGATGCGCGGCACATGGCGGTCTCGCGCAACAACGCCAACGTCTTCGTCGGCACGCGGAAGTCGCAGATGTGGGTCGTGGTCGACCGCGACAAGGACCGTATCGCCGACGAGGTGAAGCGCTTCGCACCCGCCGTGCGCTTCACCCAGCCCAACCCCTGCTACAGCCCCGACGGGTTCCTCTACGTCGTCGAGCACAACAGGGTGCTGGTGTTCCCTGCAGCCGAGTTCTTCTTCGAGGGGCCGGACGTCGCGGTCGCCACGGTCGTGGAACAGGGCAAGCTGATCCCGCCCGCGGAGGAGAGCTTCAACCACGGCCACCGCGTCTGCCGCATCGGGCCTGACAACAAGCTCTACGTCTCGCTCGGCCAGCCGTTCAACGTCGCCCCGGCCGCAAAGCTTGAGCTCTACAACCAGGTCGGCATCGGCGGCGTGATCAGGATGGACCGCGACGGCTCCAATCGCGAGGTCTATGCACGCGGCATCCGCAACAGCGTCGGCATCGCCTTCAACCCGCGCACGCGCGAGCTCTGGTTCACCGACAACCAGGTCGACGGCATGGGCGACGATACGCCGCCAGGCGAGATCAACCGCGCGACGGGGCCGGGCCTGCATTTCGGCCACCCGTATTTCGGCGGCGGCCGCGTGCGCACCGTCGAGTTCAAAGACGTTCCAGATGCGCAACTTCCGCGCGTGACGCACCCCGAGGCCGAGATGGTCGCGCATGCGGCCGACCTCGGGCTTCACTTCTACACCGGCACGCAGTTCCCCGAGCGCTTCCGCGGCGGGCTGTTCAGTGCCCAGCGCGGCAGCTGGAACCGCACCACGCCGGTGGGCGCCCGCGTGATGTTCACGCCGATGAAGCCCGACGGTAGCGGCATGGCCGGCGAGCCGGAAGTGTTCGCCGCGGGTTGGCTCGATGACGAGACGGGCGAGTACTACGGCCGCATCGTCGATGTCGCGCAGCTGCCAGATGGCAGCCTGCTCGTCAGCGACGACACGGCCGGCGCGATCTACCGGATCTCGTACCGCCGGTGAGGATCACGCTTTCCGTCCTGGGGCCGGCCGCGGCGTTCGCGGCCGGCCTGCTTCTCTCGCTGCCCGCCCTCGCCCAGGCCGGTGACTGGCGCGCCGGGCGGCTGCTCGCCGCCCGATCATGCCAGGCCTGCCACGGCATGGACGGGCTCTCGAAACAGGCGAACGCGCCAAACATCGGTGGCCAGCCGGAGGCGTACCTGATCGACCAGCTTCGCGCGTATCGCGACGGCACGCGCCGGCAGGAACAGATGAGCATCGCCGCCGAGGGGCTCACGGACGATCAGATTCTTGCGTTGGTCGCCTACTACAGCGCCATCGAGCTCGAGGCGGTGCGGATCCCCGGCCGAGACTGACGGGGCGCGACTGATCCACGCTGGCGGTGCATGATGCGGCGATGGACAATGACATCGTTGCAGTGATCGGGGCCGGGCCGGCAGGGCTGATGGCGGCGGAGACGATCGCCGCCGCGGGCCGTGGCGTCGTGGTGTTCGACCACATGCCGTCGGTCGGGCGGAAGCTGCTCATCGCCGGGCGCGGCGGGCTGAACCTCACCCACGGCGAGCCGCGCGATGCCTTCCTCGGCCGCTACGGCGGCGCCGAGGGCTGGCTCACGCCGGCGATCGTGGCTTTTCCACCCGCGGCGCTGATCGCCTGGGCGGAAGGGCTCGGGCAGGAGATTTTCACGGGCTCGAGCGGGCGGGTTTTTCCCCGCGCGATGAAGTCCTCTCCCCTCCTCCGCGCCTGGCTCGCCCGGCTGGACGCGCAAGGGGTGCGCATCGCCACGCGGCACCGCTGGATCGGCCGTGACGAAAACGGAATGTTACGATTCGACACGCCATCAGGCCTCGTCGCGGTCCACCCTGCCGCTTCCGTGCTCGCGCTCGGCGGAGCCTCCTGGCCGCGGCTCGGGTCGGACGGCGGTTGGCAGGCGCTGCTGCCGGGCATCCGCATCGCTCCACTCGTGGCCGCCAATTGCGGCATGCTGGTCGCGTGGTCGGAGATGTTCCGAGCGCGCCATTCCGGCATGCCGCTCAAGCGCATCGCCATCACCTTCCGCGGCCGTACCGTGCGCGGCGAAGCCATGGTGACCCAGACAGGCCTCGAGGGCGGCGCCATCTATGCCCTCTCAGCCGCGCTGCGCGATGGCCTTGCGGTCGAGGACGGTGCGACGCTCACACTCGATCTCCGCCCGGACCTGCCCCGCGCCGCGCTGGCCGAGCGTGTCGCCGCACCACGGCGCGGGCAGTCTCTCTCGACCTTCCTGCGCAAGGCCGCGGGGCTCTCGCCGCCCGCGATCGGGCTGGTGCAGGAGGCACTGCATGCAGGCAGCACGGGGGCTGATCTCGCGGCACTGATCAAGGCGTTGCCGCTCACCATCACCGGCATGGCGGGGCTTGCGCGTGCGATCTCCTCGGCCGGCGGCATCGTGGCGGAGGAGTGCGACGCGCACTTCATGCTCCGCCAGTTGCCGGGCGTGTTCGTCTGCGGCGAGATGCTCGACTGGGAGGCACCGACCGGCGGCTACCTGCTGCAGGCCTGCTTCGCCACCGGCGTCGCGGCGGGAAGCGGCGTTCTCGCCTACCTGGACGCTCAGTGAGCCTGGCCAAGGTATAGCGCCGCCGCACGATCATCGGCGAGCAACGCCGCCGCCGGGCCGGCAAGCGCGACGCGGCCGCCATCGAGGATCGCGCCGCGATCGCTGATGGCCAGCGCCTGGCGCGCACGCTGCTCGATCAGCAGCACGGCCGCACCCAGGGCGGGCAATCCTTTGATGCGCGCGAAGGCACCGGCCACGAGCGTTGGCGCGAGCGCGGCGGTGGGTTCGTCGAGCACCATCAGGCGCGGCCGCGTCATCAGCGCACGCGCGAAGGCGAGCATCTGACGCTCCCCGCCCGAGAGTGAGCCGGCGCGCGCGCGCCTGCGCTCTGCCAGGGCGGGAAACGCCGCCATCAGCTCGGCGATGCGCGCCCGCGGCGCGGCCACACCCTCCACCACCTCGAGGTTCTCGACGACCGAGAGGGAGGGGAAGACGTTCGACACCTGCGGCACGTAGCCGATGCCGAGCCTGGCGCGACCCTCCGTCGGCACGCCGGTGATGTCGGCGCCATCGAGCGTGATCGTCCCCGCCACGCGCGGCAGCAGGCCCACCAGCGCCTTGGCGAGCGTCGACTTGCCCGCGCCGTTCGTTCCGGCGACGGTCAGGATCTCGCCGGCCTCGAGCGTCAGGTCGATGCCGTTGAGGATGTCGACCTCGCCATACCCGCCGCGAAGATCGCCGATCGCGAGAAGGCTCACGCGCTGCCTCCCAGATAGGCCTCGCGCACCGCGGCATCGGCCAGCACCGCGGCAGGCGGGCCGGAGGCGATGACCCGGCCGCGATCCATCACGTGGATGTCGCCGACGAGGCGTGTCAGTGCGGGCAGGTCATGCTCGATGATCAGGAAGCCGATGCCGCGCGCGTTCAGCGCCCTGATATGGGCCGAGAGCGCCTCCACCAGCACGGGGTTCACCCCGGCGAAGGGCTCGTCGAGCAGGATCAGCGCCGGGTCCGTCATCAGCGCGCGGCCGAGCTCCAGCAGCTTCTTCTGCCCGCCGGAGAGCTTGCCGGCTGGCGTATCGGCCACGGGGTCGAGGCGGAGGAAGGCGATGGTGTCGGCCACGCGCGCGGCGGCCGCCTGCTCCTCGACCCGCACCATCGCGGGACGGAGGAACAGGCCGCGCAGCGTCTCGCCGCTCTGCCCCGGCACGGCGGCCATCAGGTTCTCGCGCACGGTCAGGTGGGCGAACTCGCGCGGCACCTGGAAGGTGCGCACCATGCCGCGCCGCGCCCGCTCATGTGCCGCAAGCCTGGTGATGTCGGCGCCATCGAGCGTCACGCTGCCGGCATCGGGCGCGAGGAAACCGCTGACCAGCGAGAACAGCGTCGACTTGCCCGCCCCGTTCGGCCCGATGATGCCGACGAGGCCGCCCTTCGGCACCGTGAGGCTGACGGCATCCACGGCACAGAATCCGCCCCAGGACTTTGCGAGATCGGCGAGAACGAGGCTCATCTGCGCGTGTAGTCGCCCATGAGGCCCTGCGGCCGGTAGAGCGTGAACAGCACGAGTGCGAGGCCGACGGCTCCGATCCGCACGCTTGCCATGTCGACGGCCGAGATGAACGGCACCACATCGCGCAGGAAGCGGCTGCCCTCGAGGAACAGCATCAGCAGGAGCGAGCCGACGATCGCACCCGAGATGCGCCCGACACCGCCCATGATGATCGCCATCCACACATAGAAGGTCACGAGCGGGATGAACTGGTCAGGCACGATGTAGCCGATGTAGTGCGCGTAGAAGGCCCCCGCGATGCCGGCAAGTGCCGCGCCGAGCATGAGCACGCGGATCTTGAAGCGTGCTGGGTCCTTGCCCAGCGCGCGCACCGCCTCCTCGTTGTCGCGGATCGCCTCGATCATCCGGCCGAACGGGCTCTTCACCAGGCGGAAGAACAGCCACACCGCGGCGGCGTTGACGGCCAGCAGCACGCCGAGGATCGCAAGCGCCGAGGGCATCCCGACGCCAAGCCCCTCGAACAGGCGGGGGATACCGGGAATGCCCTGCACACCGTTGGTCAGCCATCGCTCCGACGTGACGACGAGGCGCACCGTCTCACTGAAGCCCAGCGTCACGATCGCGAAGTAATCATCCCGCAGCCGAAGCGAGACGAGCCCGATCGGCCAAGCGGCGAGGCCGGCGAGCACCGCGGCGGCGACGAAGCCGACGACGATCGGCATGCCCCCTGTGGTCGAGAGGATCGCCGCGGCATAGGCGCCGATGCAGAAGAACCCGACATGGCCGAAATTGATCAGCCCCGTGAGGCCGTAGTGCAGCGTCAGCCCGAGCGAGAGCAGCACGTAGATCAGCGCGATCGCCGCGATCGCCGCGAGATAGGCCTCCATCAGCGCACCCCCTCGACACGCCCGAACAACCCACGCGGGCGCACCAGCAGCACCACGAGCATCACCACGAAGGAGAGCGCGATCTTGTAGGTGAAGCCCACCACGGGGGTGGCCATCTCCTGCGCGATGCCGATGATGAGGCCAGCGACCACCGCACCCGCCGGGTTGCCGATGCCGCCGAGGATGGCGGCCGCGAACCCCGGCAGCAGCATCTCCCACCCCATCTCGGGTGACACGACCGTACGAAGGCCCAGGATGACGCCGGCGACGGCCGCGACCGCCCCGGCGAGCAGCCACAGCGCCACCATGACCCGCACCGGCGAGATGCCCGAGACGCGCGCAAGCGCCGGGTCGTCGGCCACCGCGCGCATCCGCCGGCCGATCGGCGTCAGGTAGAGGGTCGCGAACACGACCGCGAGCGAGGCAATGGCCGTCGCGGCGAGCCTGAGGTCGTTCGGGTGGATGCGCACGCCCTGGAACCGCCAGGGGCGGACGAGCGGCACCTGGAACACCTGCTGCGTATGGCCGAAGGCGAGCGACAGGCCTGCGCGGATGATGAAGCCGATGCCGATCGAGGCGACGAGGAGCGCCACCGTAGAGCGGTTGGACAGCCTGCGGAAAACGAGTGCGTAGGCAGCCAGCCCGACAGCGGCACCGCCGAGTGCTCCGATCGCGCCCCCGATCAGCATGGAGCCCGTCGCCGCATGCCCGGCCAGCGCGCCATAGGCGCCGAGGGTCATCGTGTCGCCGGTCGCGGCATTGGGGAACCGCGCGATGCCGAAGACGAGCGTGATCGACAGCGCCACGAGCCCGATGACGAGCCCCGACACAAGGCCGGCGATGAGGAGTTCGATCCAGAAAACCATGGGCGATTGGGGCGGCCCCGGAGGACCGCCCCGGAAAGATCAGATCGACACGACGTAGCGTCGCTCGAGCTGGCCCTTGGTGATGAAGAACACGCCGAAATCGGGCGTCACGTCACCGAACTGGTCGAAGTCGAGAACCGACGACGCGCCCTGGTAGTTGATGGCGCGGCCCGCGGCGAGCGCCGCCTTGCCGGCCGCGAAGGTGTACACCTCCTCGCCGGGCGGGTTGGCCACCTCGCGCATCTTGGCGTTGATCGCCGCCATGTCGGCGTTCGGCCCTGCCGCTTCCATCGCGAGCGCCAGCGTGATCACCATGTCCCACGTCATCGCGGCATAGACGTTGCTCGCCCCCGGCTGGTTCATCGCGCGGCGATGCACCTGGTCGAAATGCGCGAAGGAGGGCGCACGCTCGTTCGAGACGCTGTCGACCGAGATGATGCCCTCCGTCACCTGCGCACCCAGCGCCTGGATGAGCTGCGGGTTCGCGGCCCAGCCCGGGATGATCCAGCGCGTGTTCTCGCCCGATTGGAACCATTCGCGGAGAATGATGGTCGTGTCGGGCAGGAACGATCCCATCACGATCACGTCCGGCCGCGCGGCGAGGACGCGCTGCAGCTCGGCGCGGTAGGAGGGCTGGTTCGGCTCGTAAACAACCTCCGCGACGACACGGTTGCCCTTCGCCTCCCACGCGCGCTTGAAGCCGTTGGTGTTGCCGATGCCCGAGGCGTTGTTGAACGCCATGGTCGCTGCGCGCTTGAACCCCTCGCGCGTGGCGATCTCGGCGAAGGCGCGGCCGAAACGGTCATTCGTCGCCTGAAACCGGTAGGAGAGGCCCTTGGCGTTGGCCGGCGGCACCGACAGCGCCGGCGCGCCGGAGGTGTTCAGCAGCAGGATGTTCGCGTCGTTCGTCAGCGGAACGACCGCGAGCGACACGCCGGATGACCAGGTGCCGACGATGGCGCGGACGTTGTTCACCTCGATCAGCTTCTTCGCCGCGAGCACCGCTGCCTGGGGCGAGGTCTGGCTGTCCTCGGCGAACACCTCGATGCGCCGGCCGCCCGCACCGCCCGCCGCGTTCACCTCCTCGACGGCGGCGAGGATCATCTTCTGCATACCGCTGCCATAGGGGCTGCCGGCCCCCGTGACCGGGTTCAGCGCGCCGATGCGGAAGGTCGCGGCTTGCGCGTTCACCGATACCGGCACCGCGGTGAGCGCCAGCGCGCCACCAACGCCACCCAAAAGCGTCCTGCGATTCATCGTCGTCATCCCGGAACTCCCCTTCCTGGTCGTTGTCACAGCGTATTCTTCACGAAGCGCCCGCCGAGCATGATGGCGGGCATGTGCGCACCTTGGCGCGTCAGCAGTGCCAGATCGGCCAGCGGATTGCCATCGACCACCACGAGGTCGGCGAAGGCGCCAGGCGCGACCGCGCCGATCCTGCCCTCCATGCGCAGCAGCTTCGCGGCAACGAAGGTGGCGGACGCGATCACCTCCTGCGCCGGCAGCACGCGGCCGCGGATCACGAACTCCTCCGACTGGTGGCGGTGCATCTCGGCGAGGAGGTCGGTGCCGAAGGCCATGGTGAGGCCGGCCGCCTTGATGATCTCGAGGCTGCGCATGCCCGCGCCACGCACGGTCTCGATCTTGCCCACGCTGTCGGGCGGGAAGCCCATCGCGGCGCCCTCGTTCGCGAGCGCCTCGTAGGTGACGAGCGTCGGCACGGCGTAGCAGCCGGCAGCGGCAGCGGCACGCGCCGTTGCGGGCTCGATCAGGTTGCAGTGCTCGAGGCTGTGCACGCCGCACTCGATCGCGCGCGCGATCGCCACATCGGTGTAGAGATGCGCCGAGACATAGGTGCCGGCATCCTCCGCCTCCTCCACCACCGCGCGCAGCTCCTCGCGGGAGAAGCCGAGGAAGTGGATCGGGTCGGTCGGTGACGCCACACCGCCATTTGCCATGATCTTGATGAAGTCGGCGCCGTTCTTGATCTCCTCGCGCGCCGCGCGGCGGATCTCGGGAACGCCATCGCACAGCCGGCCCATCGCGCCGAGGCGCCAGTGCGGCTGCGGACGGTCATCGTAGCGGCCGCGGAAATCGGTGTGCCCGCCCGTCTGCGACAGCGCCTTGCCGGAGATGTTGAGTCGCGGGCCATCGAACAGCCCCTCGTCACGCGCCATCCGCAGCGCATGCGTGGCGCCGCCGACATCGCGCACGGTGGTGAAGCCGCGCATCAGCATCCCATGCATGATCTTGGCCGCCCGGTGCGCCACGATCGCATCGGGCAGCGCTGCGTTGATGCCGAGATTGGCGTTGCAGGCCACCACGTGCACATGCGCGTCGATCAGCCCCGGCATCAGGGTGCGCCCGCCGAGGTCGATCACCTCGGCGGAGGCGGAGGCGACGGCCGGGCCCACCTCGCGGATCGTGCCGTCCTCGACCAGGACCGAAACGGGATCGGACGGCGCAGGTGCGCTGCCGTCGACGATGCGGGCATTCTTGAGCAGGATCACGCGCGGTCCTCGTGCCTTGGGGCTTGGGGGCTTCTCCTTAGCAGGCCGCGTTGCAGCGGCCAAACGTCTCCCGATTGCGGTCGCCGCCCGGCAGCCCTACCGTTGCGTGATGCAGCACCGGTCCTCATGATGGCGCTTCTCTCGGTCCGCGGCCTAGCCCGCTCCTACTACGGCGTCCGCGCCATCGCCGGGCTCGACCTCGACGTGTCGGGCGGCACCATCACCGGGCTCATCGGCCCGAATGGCGCGGGCAAGACCACGGCCTTCAACGTGATCTCCGGCCTGGTGCCGCCCGATGCGGGCACCGTCACCTTCGACGGGACCGACATCACCGGCTTCAGGCCCGACCAGATCACGCGGCGCGGCCTCGTCCGCACGTTCCAGATCGCGCGCGGCTTTCCGCGCCTCTCGGTGCTCGAGAACCTGATGCTCTACGGCGCGCGGCAACCCGGCGAGAGCCTTCCCGTTGCGCTGTTCGGCGCGTGGGCCGCGCGGGAGGACGAGCTCCGCGAGCGCGCGATGGCAACGGCCAGGCGCCTGAACCTGTTGCGGGTGGCAAACAATGCGGCGTCGGACCTTTCGGGGGGGCAGAAGAAGCTGCTCGAGATCGGCCGCGCGCTGATGACCGACCCGAGGATGATCATGCTCGACGAGCCGATCGCCGGGGTGAACCCGACCCTCTCGGCCCAGATCGGCGAACACCTGCTGACGCTGCGCGACGAGGGCATCACCTTCCTGATCATCGAGCACCACATGGATGCGATCGCGCGGCTGTGCGACCCGGTGATCGTGATGGCCGAAGGCCGGAAGCTGACGGAAGGCCCGTTCTCCGCCATCGCCGCCGACCATGCCGTGCAGGAAGCCTATATGGGCCGCCGCGCCGGGCACCTGGCCGCCGCCACGCCATGACGGAGTACCTGCTCGAGGCGCGCGGCGTCGTCGCCGGCTATGCGGCCGCCGACATGATCCTCAAGGGCGTCGACCTTGCTGTGGCGCCGCACGAGGTGGTGGCGATCATCGGGCCGAACGGCGCGGGCAAATCGACGCTTCTGAAGGCAATCGCGGGCATCCTCACCCCCTCGGCCGGAACGATCACGCTGGCAGGCGCGCCGATCCAGGGCCGGCCCGCGCGCGAGATCTGCGCGTCAGGACTGGCGTTCGTGCCGCAGGAGGCGAACGTGTTCCCGACCATGTCGGTGCGCGAGAACCTCGAGATGGGCGGCTTCGTGCAGCCGCGCGAAACCAGGCAGCGCATCGAGGAAATCTTCGTCCGCTTCCCGATCCTGGCCGAGAAGCGCCGCCAGGCCGCCCGCACGCTGTCGGGCGGGCAGCGCCAGATCCTCGCGATGGCGATGGCGCTGATGGTGGCACCCAAGCTGCTGCTGCTCGACGAACCCTCGGCCGGGCTCTCGCCGATCGCTGCGGAGAAGCTGTTCGACACGATCCGCGGCATCCACGCCGAAGGCACAGCGATCGCGATGGTGGAGCAGAACGCGCTCGAGGCGCTGGCGATCGCGCATCGGGGCGTCATCCTCGTCGATGGCCGCAACGCGCGCGAGGGGGCGGCTGCGGAGCTCGCCACCGACCCCGACGTGCGGCGCATCTTCCTCGGCGGCTGAAACCGCGCCATGCTGATGCAAACGCGCAACGGGAGACCAACGATGACGTTCCTCGCCACGCGCCGCGCGGTTACCGCCGGCCTTGCCCTGTCGCCGCTCTTCGCCCCCTCGGTGCTCCGCGCGCAGGGTGAGCCGATCCGCCTCGGCACGCTCATGCCGCTCACCGGCGCCGGCGGGCCCTATGGCCCCTCGATGCGCAAGGCGGTCGAGGGCGTCGTCGAGTCCGTCAACAGCGCCGGCGGCATCGGCGGGCGGCGCATCCAGCTCTATGGCGAGGACAGCCAGACCAACCCGGACGCCGCAGTGCGCGCCGCCCGCAAGCTGATCGACGTCGATCGCGTCTCGGCCATCATGGGCACCTGGGCGAGTGCCGTGACCACCGCGGTAGCGCCGCTGGCGTGGGAGAGCCGCACGATGCTCTTCACCGTGTCGGGGGCCGACAGCATCACGCAGCTGCCGCATCGCGGCTACATCATCCGCACCCAGCCGAACTCGACGCTGCAGATCACCAAGCTCTCGGAGTTCCTTGGCCAGCAGGGGGCGAAGCGCATCTTCATCCTGGCGGCGCAGACGCCGTTCGCGCTGTCGAACAAGGAGATCCTCGAGCGCGAGATGCCGAAATACGGCGGCCAGGTGCTCGGCCAGACGATCTATGACCGGGAGAAGACCGTGTTCCGCTCCGAGGTCGACCAGGCCCTGCGCGCCCGGCCCGACTACATCTTCCTCAACGGCTACACGCCTGACGTGACCATCCTGCTGCGCGAGCTGTTCCGCGCCGGCTGGACGGGCGGCAAGGTTGCGCCGGCCTACGCGATCAACCAGCGCCTGCTCGACAGCCTGCCGGCGGACGTGACGAACGGCGCGGTCACCTGGGCCCCCTCGCCCGACATCGAGAGCCCGGCGTTCAAGCGGCTGCAGGCCCTGCTGGGCACAAATGATCCCGATCCCTATTCCTGCCAGACGAACGACCATGCCGCGCTCGCCGCGCTCGCCATCGCCAAGGCGGGTGCCGCGACGGGCGATGCCATCCGCGAGAACGTGCGAAAGATCGCACAAGGGGCTGGCGAGCGCGTGACGGAGGTGACGGAGGGCCTGCGCCTGCTCGCCGCTGGACGCGAGATCAACTACGCCGGTGCGTCGGGCGCGTGCGACTTCACCGACAACGGCGACATCCTCACCTGCCCGTTCCGCTACGAGCAGGCGGAAGGGGCGAAGCTGAAGACGATCCGCATCTCGTAACGTTCCGGTGCTGTCGCATGTGATCGAGGAGCTGCCGCAGCTCATCGTCAACGGCCTGGTGGTGGGCACGATCCTCGCGCTGCCCGCCATCGGCTTCACCGCCATCTACGCCGTGCTGCGCTTCCCGAACTTCACGGTGGCGAGCCACGCGACGATGGGCGCCTATGCGGGGTTCGTGGCGAATGTCTGGCTCGGCCTGCCGATCGTGCCGAGCCTCGCCCTCGCCTTCATCGTGCCTGCCCTCTCGGGGCTTGCCTGCGACGAATACGTGCTGAAGCCGCTGCGCCGCACCTCGGCAGCGACCGGGCCGATGGCAGCGGCGATCGCGGCGGTGGCGCTGACCATCGCGCTCGAGAACGTCATCCGCTTCGTGTTCGGCAACGACCTGCGCGGCTATGACCTGCCTGTCTACCGTGACTGGCGGTTTGACCTTGGCTTCGCCTTCCTCCGCGTCGGGCCGCAGCAGGTGGAGAACGCGATCATCTCGGTGGTGGTGATGGCGGGCGTGTTCACCTTCCTGGCCTTCACGCGCACGGGCAAGATGATGCGCGCGGTGGCCGACAACCCCTCACTCGCCGGCATCAAGGGCATCAACGCCGAGACTGTCGCACGGCTCGCCTCGCTCATCGGCATGGGGCTTGTCGGCGTGGGGGGCATGCTGCTCGGCCTCGACACCTCGATCGACCCGCTGACAGGCTTCCGCGCCGTGCTGACGGTGTTCGCCGCCGCCGTGGTGGGCGGACTTGGCAGCATTCCAGGTGCGGTCGTTGGCGCGATGGTGGTGGGCATCGGCGAGGAATTGTCGCTCCTCGTGCTCGATGCTTCCTACCGCACGGCGGTCGGGTTCATCGCGATCATCGTCGTGCTCACCTTCCGCCCGCGCGGCATCCTTGGCGAGCGAGCGTACTGAAATGGAAAACTACCTCGTCGCGATGGCCGTGTTCGCCGGGCTGTACGGGCTCATGGCGCTCGGCCTCAACGTGATCTGGGGCATGACCGGGATGATCAATCTCGGCCTCGTGGGGTTCATGGCGGTCGGTGCCTATACCTCGGCGCTCCTCACCGTCCGCCACGCGCACTGGCCGATGTGGGCGGGAGTGATCGCGGCGACGATCGTTTCCGGCATCGCGGGCGCTGTCGTCGCGCGCATCACCGCCCGGCTGAAGGGCGACTACCTGGCCATCGTCACGCTGGGCTTCTCCGAGGTGGTGCGCCTCGTCGCCTCCAACGAGATCCGGTTCACCAACGGAACGGATGGCATCAGCGCCATCCCGGGACCATTCCGTGGCGAGGTGGCGCCCGCGACGTTCAACCTGATCTATCTCGGCATCGTCGCCGCGGCCCTGCTCGTCGTCTACCTGCTCTGCCAGCGGCTGCGGCATTCACCGTATGGCCGCGTGCTGCGCGCGATCCGTGACGATGACCAGGTGACGTCGGTTGCCGGCAAGCCGGTGCTGCGCTTCAAGACGGAGGCCTTCGCGATCGGTGCAGCCATTACCGGGTTCGCGGGCGCCCTCTATGGCCACTACAACGCCTATATCGCGCCGGAAGGCTTCGTGCCGCTGATCACGATCTACATCGTGCTCTCGCTCACGGCGGGCGGCACGGGAACGAACGCGGGTGCCGTCGTCGGCGCAGCGCTCGTCGTCGCCTTCATGGAAGGGACGCGCTTTGTCGTCGCCGAGATTCCCGGCCTCGCCGCGGTGCAGGTCGCTGCCGTGCGCGAGTTCATGATCGCTGCCCTTCTCATCCTCGTGCTGCGCTACCGGCCGCAGGGGCTGTTCCCCGAACGCCACGCACGCCACGCAACCCCGGACACGACACCATGACACGCCCCCAAGGCCCCCTCGCCGACCCAGCGCCCTATCTCGCCGCACTCGCCGATGCGATGCGCGATGCTGACCAGCCAACCCCCTCCCTCGCCGCGCTCGAACGCACCTGTGCGGCGACGCTCGGGCACATCCTCTTCACCGTCCTGCTCCGCCACGAGGCGACGGGTGAGGCGGAACGGTTCTGGACCAGCCACCCGAAGGAATACCCCGTCGGCGGCCGCAAGCCGCTGAACCCGACGTTCTGGACAGACCATGTGCTGAAGCAGCAGCGCCCCTATCTCGGCAACGACTACGAGGCGGTGAAGGCGGTGTTCTTCGACCATGAGTTGATCCGCAGCCTCGGCTGCGAGAGCGTGCTGAACATTCCCGTGGTCTGGAACGGCCGCGCGCTCGGCACCATCAACCTGCTGCACGAGGCAGGCTGGTACCGGAAGGATGACATTCCGCTTGCGCGTACCATCGCGGCCCTGGCCGTGCCAGCCTACCTGATGCTCGTCAATCGCTGAGAAGGGAGACAGACATGGGGTTCCTCAGCCGCACCGTCGCCGCCTATCGCCGCAGCCTGATGGACGCGATGATGGACAGGATGCGCTGTGACGCCATCGCCTTCGTCTCCGGCGATTTCTTCCAGTTCGGCACCAATTTCCACACCGACGTGCTGCCGTGGGAACGCCCGGTCCTGCTCGTCGTGCCGCGCAACGGCGAGCCCTTCGCGGTGATGCACGAGCTCTCCACCAACCACATCCGCTTCGCGCGCGAGGCGCAGCGCATGTGGGTGGACGACATCACGATGTACGCCGAGCATCCGCGCGTCGGCGCGAGGCTGCCGCTCTATCCGCAGTGGCCGGAGATGGTGGCGGAACTCCTGAAGGCGAAGGGGCTTGGGCACGCGCGGATCGCGGCCGATGCCGCCGGCGGCCCGCTGGCCCGCGCGATCGCGCTGCTGCCCGAGGCGAAGCTGATCCCAGCGACTGCCGAGTGCCGCGCGCTTCGCTTCGTGAAATGCGCGGAGGAACTCGCCGTGATGCGCGAGGCAGCCTCGCTGACCGACTGGGTGCAGGAGCGCTACCGCGAGAACATCCGCGAGGGCCGCCTGGTGCAGGAGCTCGACATGGCGATGGCAGCGCAGATGGTCGAGGAGGCCGGGCGGCGCTTCCCCGGCCAGAACATGGAGGTGATGCGGTGCTGGACGCTGTCGGGCCCCGCCTCCGCTGCCCCGCATGGCGATGGGCAGCCGACGGGTGCGCGCATCGCCAAGGGCCATGGCCTCGTCAACATCGTGGTCGCGCGGCTGAACGGCCTCGTCGTCGAGAATGAGCGCACGTGGTTCTGCGGCGCGCCATCCGACATCCAGGTGAAGGCCTACGAGGCAGCGACGGCGGCGAACGAGGCAGGCATCGCCGCACTCGTCGAAGGCAATCCCGTCTCGGCGTTCGATGCGGCGGCGCAAGGGGTGATCGAGGCAGCCGGTTTCGGCGCCAACATCCTGCACCGCACCGGCCACGGCATGGGAACGCTCGGCCACGAATTCCCCGACGACACGGCCTTCGTGCACCGGCCCCTGCTGGCGGGCGAGGTCTATTCCTGTGAGCCGGGCATCTACATCTGGGGTGTCGGCGGGTTCCGACAGGACGACACCGTCGTCGTCGGGCCGACGCCCGAGGTTCTGACCAATGCGCCGAAGGACCTCAAAAGCCAAACGGTGGGGTAGCGCAACGTTCCGGCTACGGCCCGAAGATCGGGTGCAGCACCCTGTCGCCTGAGCGGATGTCGAGCCGCTCCGCCGTTCCGGCGGCGAGTTCCAGCGTCGCGCGCACAGGCCCGTTCGAGGCAATGGTCGCCAGCGAATAGGGCACCGTGCGCTCGGCGATGCGGTGGATGCGGCCATCGACGGTGATGAACAGCATGTCGAGCGAGGCGATGGTATTGCGCATCCACATCGTCGACTCGCGCGGGCTGCCCCAGTCGAACAGCATGCCGCCATCGGCGGGCACGGTCGGGCGGAACATCAGCCCCACCGCCTGCTGTTCCGGCGTCAACGCCATCTCGACATCGAACGCATGGCGCCTGCCGTCGCGCGTGACGATGACGAGGCGCTCCTTCGGCAGTTCCGGCTGCGGCCCGGTCTGTGCGCGCGCAGGCAGCGCGGCGGTGCCGAGCAGGGCGACGAGAAGCCGGCGGGTCAGGCGTGATGTCATGCCCACGCCGATAGCATGGCGGGGCGGAACAGCGCCATGGCGCGGGCGACGACATCGCGCACATCCTCGCGCACGGGCCCCTCGCGCGCGGCATCCCGCAGCGTCGTGAACCAGTGCGGCGCGGGGTTGCGGCCGGCGGCGCGGTTCAGCGTCAGCGCCCGCAGCACGGCTTCGGCCGTCTCAGGCAGGCGGTCTGGGATGTCCCAGCCGTTCAGCGTCGCCCACGCACCCGACCAGCAGCGCGCGACCGACCACGGGTTGTAGCCGCCGCCGCCGAGCAGGATGAAGCGGGGTGCGGCGCGCGCGAGAGCGGCGACGGTCGCCCAGTGCGCGTTGTTCGACAGCGCGAGGTCCGCCAGCGGGTCCTCCGCCAGCGCATCGGCCCCGCCCTGGAGCATGATCGCCGCGGGCCTCAGCGCATCGACCACCGGCAGGATCGCCGCCTCGAGGATGAAGCGCATCTCGCTGTCGTTGAGCCCCGCCGGCACGGGAATGTTCATCGCCCCACCGCCATGGGTGTCCTCCACCGCGCCGGTGCGCGGCCACCGCCCCGCCTCATGCACCGAGAGGGTGAACACGGCAGGGTCATTCGCGAAGGCGGCCTCGACCCCGTCACCATGATGCGCGTCGATGTCGACGTAGAGCAGCGGGGCGAGGCCGGCGTCACGCCAGGCCAGCAGGCCGAGTGCAGGGTCGTTCACGTAGCAGAAGCCGGAGGCGCGGGCGCGCATGCCGTGATGCGTCCCGCCGCCAGGGTTGTAGACGATGCCGCCCTCGGTGCCGGTGAGTGCCGCGGCAAGCAGCGTGCCGCCGGCGGCCGTGGCCGGGCGGCGGAACACCTCGCGGTAGACGGGGTTGCCGTTCGCGCCAATGCCGAAGCGTGAGCGCGTCGCCTCGTCCACCGCCTGGTCGGCCTCGGCGCGCTGGAGTGCCGCGATGTAGGCAGGATCGTGGAAGCGCGCCAGCGCCTCCGGGCTCGCGCGCGGGCTCTCGAGCACCTGTGCGGCGGGCAGCCAGCCGAGGGCCGCGCAGAGGTCGAGCGTCGCGGGAACACGGGGGATGGCGAGCGGATGCTTCGGCCCGTAGGTGGAGCCGCGGTAGATCTCGCTCGCGATCAGCCGTGGCGGCACGGTGCGGGCGCTACTCAGCCGCCTTCGTGCGAACGTCGGGCGGCACCACGGTCGCGACGATCGAGTTGTCGAGCGCCTCGTAGGCGCCGAGCCCGATCGTCTCGTAGAGCTCGGCCCGCGTCTGCATGTGCGGGAGGTGGTTCATCGTTCCGCCGTCGCGCCTGATCGCGGCGTAGAGAAGTTCCTGCGCCTTCGCCGCCACGCGGAGCGACGACACGGGCCAGATCACCATGCGGTAGCCCATCGCGGCGAAATCGGCTGCGGTGAAATACGGCGTACGGCCGAACTCGGTCATGTTCGCGAGCAGCGGGATGCCGGGCACCTCGCGGGCAAAGCGCTCGAACATCTCGCGCGTGGTCAGCGCTTCGGGGAAGATCGCGTCGGCCCCGGCCTCGCGGTAGAGCTTCGCGCGCGCGACCGCGGCCTCAAACCCTTCGACGCCGGCAGCATCGGTGCGCGCGATGATGAAGAGATGCCGCGCGGCCCGTTTTGCCGCCGCAACCTTCGCGGCCATCTCCTCCGGGGCGACGAGCTTCTTGTCGTTCAGGTGGCCGCATTTCTTCGGCAGGTCCTGGTCCTCGAGATGCACGGCCGCGGCACCCGCGTCCTCGAAGGCGCGCACCATGTGCATCGCGTTCAGCACGCCGCCATAACCCGTGTCGCCGTCGGCCAGGATCGGCAGGCCCGTCGCGCGCGCGATGGTGCGGATGAAGAAGCACGCCTCGTCGACCGTGATGATGCCGAGGTCGGGCAGGCCCATTGAGGCAGTCATCGCAGCGCCGGAAAGATACACCGCCTCGAACCCCGCCTTCCTGGCGAGCAGCCCCGCCATGCCGTTATGCGCACCCGGGATTTCGACGATGCCTGGTCTGGCCAGCAGTGAGCGGAACCGCTCGCCGGCAGGGGTGGTCGGCAGGTCGGCGTGGTCGAGATAGGGCATGGCGTCGCCTCCGTCTGGGACGCGGAGCTTAGCTCCGGAAGAAGATTACCGTCATCAGCGCGAACACCGGCAGCAGGATCACGGCGGCCCACAGAACGTAGCCGAAGAAGGAGGGCATCTTCACCCCCTGCTCCTCGGCGATCGAGCGGACCATGAAGTTCGGCGCGTTGCCGATATAGGAGTTCGCGCCCATGAAGACCGCGCCCGCCGAGATGGCGGCCAGGATGCTCGCCCCCTCGCCCATCAGTTGCTGCGCGTCACCACCCGCGAGATTGAAGAAGATCAGGTAGGTCGGCGCATTGTCGAGGAAGGACGACAGCAGGCCGGTGAGCCAGAAATACATCGCCGGGATCGGCTGTCCCGCGTCGTTCGTCACGAGATCGACGAGCGGGGCGGCGGCGCCGTCACGGCCTGCCTTCAGGATCGCGATGGCGGGAATGATCGTCACGAAGATCGCGGCGAACACCTTCGCCACCTCGATCATCGCCCCCCAGGTGAAGCCGTTGGCGTTGCGCACCAGCGGCGGCGTCGCCCAGATCGAGTAGGCGGCGATGGCGATCAGCAGAAAGTCCCCGATCACCACCTCGACGGCAAGCTCCTGCTTCAGGAACGTGACCGCGCCGGGGTGCCAGATGCCCTCCATCAGCACCACAAGCACGACGAGCATCAGGAGCGGGATGTTCACCCCGCCCTGGATGCGCAGCGGTTCGATCCTGCCCGTCTCCTCGCGCAGTTCGTCCGCGTCACGCCTGAAGTAGCGGCTGTCCATCTGGTGGTAGACGAGCAGCAGCAGCGCGGAGGCGAGCAGCAGCGGGGCGAACAGGTGCTCCGTCGGCCAGAAGAAGGCCACCCCCTTGAGGAAGCCGAGGAACAGCGGCGGATCGCCGAGCGGGGTGAGGCAGCCACCGATGTTCGACACGAGGAAGATGAAGAACACCATGGTGTGAACCCGGTGCTTCCGCCCCTCGTTGGCGCGCAGCATCGGCCGGACGAGCAGCATCGAGGCTCCCGTCGTCCCGGTCAGGCTCGCCATCGCCGTGCCGAGGGCGAGGATCGCGGTGTTGGTGCCTGGCGTGCCGCGCAGCGTGCCGGCGATGTGCACCCCGCCCGCCACGGTGAACAGCGCGAACAGCAGCAGCACGAAGGGAACGTATTCGAGCAGGGCGGTATGCATCAGCAGGTCGAACACAGGGCTGATGCCGAGGCGGGCTGAGGCCGGCACCAGGAAGGCGAGCGCCCAGCCGAGCATCACGAGGCCGTAGAAGCGGTGCCAGAAATGCCCGCTCACCAGCGGCACGATGGCGATGGACAGCAGCACGCCCACGAAGGGCAGCGTCCACCACAGCGAGAGTTTCGAGGCATCGACATCGGCCGCCTGCGCGGGCAGGGCGAACAGCCCCACGGCGGCGAGCGCGGCGAGGAACAGCCAGGGCTTCGAGTTCATTGGGATGACCGCCGGGTGACGCGACGAGGAGAGCGAACCGCTATACTCCCGCACCGAAGCCCCGGCAAACCCCTGGCCGCGGCCCGCATGCGGGCGTACGGCACGCGGGCTTTGCGCCGCCGACCCGCACGGGTAAGGTCCGGGAAGACGTTGCTATTGAACGACCACCCCGGGGCTGCCACGGCGCCCCGCACGCAAGGGGCGAGACACGATGGAAGTGACCCTATGGAGATGACGGGCGAGCGGCGCATCCCCGCGCCGCGGCAGATGGTCTGGCAGGCGCTGAACGACCCCGAGGTGCTGAAGGCCTCGATCCCAGGCTGCGAGCATATCGAGAAGCACAGCGACACGGAGATGTCGGCCCGCGTGGCGCTGCGGATCGGGCCGATGAATGCCCGCTTCGCCGGCAAGGTCCAGCTGTCCGACCTCGATCCCCCGAACGGCTACACCATCTCGGGCGAGGGCCAGGGCGGGGTTGCCGGCTTCGCCAAGGGCGGGGCCACCGTGAAGCTCGTCGATGACGGGCCCGGCACGTTGATGACGTATGACGTGAAGGCGCAGGTCGGCGGCAAGATGGCGCAGCTCGGCGCGCGGCTGATCGACAGCACGGCGCGCTCGATGGCCGACCAGTTCTTCGATCGCTTCGCCGCCCGGGTCGCGACCGATGCGGGCGCCGAGGCCCCTGCCCCCGTCGTCGCCACCATCTCACCCAGCCCTGCCGCTGGCCTCGGCAGGCTCCTCCGCTTCCCGCCGCCGGCCGAGATCGCCGGGCTTCCCACCGTGTTCTGGGGCGGGCTTGCGATCTGGATCGTGATCGTCGCGCTGATGGTGCTCTGAGCCGATGGCCCTGCCGGCCTGGGTGGCGGGGCTGGTCGCGCTCACTGCGCTGTTCCTCTGGCTCGGCCAATCCCTGTCATGACGCCTGCTCGCGTGACGGCGTGCCCTGTACGGGCCTAGACTTGTCCGATGGATGCCATGACACCGACCGCCACCACGATCCCCGCCACCACGGGTCCGCGCAGCGTCGACGAGACCGTCGCGCTGCTTGCCAGCGGCGACTATGTCGCCGACCGGGCGCTTGCCACCGCGGTGCACCTCGCACTCGCCATGCACCGGCCCCTGTTTCTCGAGGGTGAGGCAGGGGTCGGCAAGACCGAGATCGCCAAGGTACTGGCCAAGACGCTCGGCCGACGCCTCGTTCGCCTCCAGTGCTACGATGGGCTGGACCTCGCCTCTGCGCTGTATGACTGGAACTACACGCGGCAGCTGCTCGAGATCCGCCTGGCCGAGGCAGCGGGGCAGCATGACAAGGAAGCGCTGGCGAAGGGCATCTTCGACCGTCGCTTCCTGATCGAACGGCCGCTGCTCCAGGCGATCACGCCGGAGGGCGGGCCCGCCGTGCTGCTGATCGACGAGCTCGACCGGGCGGATGAGCCGTTCGAGGCCTTCCTGCTCGAGCTGCTGGCCGATTTCCAGGTGACGATCCCCGAACTCGGCACCATCAAGGCGGAGACGCCGCCGGTGGTGATCCTCACCTCCAACCGCACGCGCGAGATCCATGACGCGCTGCGCCGTCGGTGCCTGTACCACTGGGTCGACTTCCCCGATGCGGAGCGTGAGCGCGCCATCCTCCGCCTGAAGGCGCCAGGCGCGCCCGAGAAGCTCTCGCACCAGGTCGTCGCCTTCGTGCAGAAGCTCCGGCAGATGGACCTCTTCAAGATGCCGGGCGTTGCCGAGACGATCGACTGGTGCGGTGCGCTGTCGCATCTCGATGCGGTCGAGCTCGACCCCGCCCGCGTGGACGAGACGCTCGGCGTGCTGCTCAAGTACCAGGACGACATCGCGCGCATCCGCGGCGCCGAGGCCGCGGCGCTCGTGTCGGAGGCGAAGGCGGCACCCTGATGGTGCCAACGGCGGAACCGCCTCTGCCAGTGGCCCGATCGGAGGGGGCCGGGTATCTCGCCGCCAACCTGATGCATTTCGGGCGGATGCTGCGCCGCGCCGGCATCCCCGTTGGCCCGGGCCAGATCATCGATGCGCAATCGGCCCTGCTGCATATCGACCTCACCGCCAAGGCCGATGTGCGTGCGGCGCTGCGCGCGGTCATGGCAACGCGGCGCGAGCAGCACGAGGTGTTCGACGCTGCCTTCGCCATGTTCTGGCGCAACCCTGACCGCCAGGTCGCCGAGGCCGCGATGGCTGCGATCGACGGCATGCGCAAGCCGGCGGAACCGCAGAAGCCCAAGGCAGGCTCGCGCCGCGCGGCCGAGGCGATGGCCCCGCGCGAGCGGAAGGAGCCCCAGCCCCCGCCGCCGGAGAAGCCCGAGAAGTTCGACGCCGCGATGATCGTCTCGGCCGAGGAACGGCTGCGCAAGATGGATTTCGAGGCGATGAGCGAGGAGGAATCGCGCGCCGCGCGAAACGCCATCGCCCGTCTTCGCCTGCCGTTCGACGAGGTGCCGACGCGCCGCTTCCGTCCCGACCCGATGGGCCCGCGCGCCGACCTGCGCGCGACGCTGCGCCAATCCCTCCGCGAGGGCGGGAACCTGGTCGAGATCGCTCGCCGCCGCCGGCGCACGCGCACCCCGCCGCTCGTCGCACTGGCCGACATCTCGGGCTCGATGGCGCGCTATGCCTCGGTGCTTCTCGCCTTCCTGCATGCGGTCGCGAACGACCGCTCCCGCGTTCACGTGTTCCTGTTCGGCACGCGGTTGACGAACGTGACGCGCGCGCTGAAGCATCGCGATGCCGAGGTGGCGTTCCAGATGGTGTCGAACCTGGTGCCCGACTGGTCTGGCGGCACGCGCATCGGCGAGACGCTGCACCGCTTCAACCGTGACTGGTCACGCCGCGTCCTTGGCCAGGGGGCTACCGTGCTGCTGATCACCGATGGCCTCGACCGCGATGGCGGCGCCGGCCTCGCCGAGGAGGCGGAGCGGTTGCGCAAATCCTGCCGCCGCCTCGTCTGGCTGAACCCGCTGCTGCGCTGGGACGGGTTCGAGCCGAAGGCGGCAGGCATCCGCGCGATCCTGCCGCACGTGGACGATTTCCGCCCCGTGCACAATATCGACAGCCTGAAGGCGCTGGTGCACGCCCTGTCGGGCCCCGCGCCGCAGCGAAGCGTGAGGAAGGCAGCATGAGCGACATGATGACGGGTGCCGAGGACATCCTCGGCCTTGCCACCAGCTGGGCCACTGGCGGCGAGCGTGTGGCGATCGCCACCGTGGTCGAGACCTGGGGCAGTTCCCCCCGCCCTGCCGGCAGCCAGATGGCGGTGAGCGAGGCAGGGCGCATGGCAGGGTCCGTCTCCGGCGGCTGCATCGAGGGCGCGGTGGCCGATGCCGCGAAGGCCGTGATGGAGAGCGGCGCGCCGCAGCTCCTCTCCTTCGGCGTCACGAATGAGCGCGCCTGGGAAGTCGGGCTCGCCTGCGGCGGCAAGGTCAGCGTGTTCGTCGAGAGGCTCGGATGACGCCGACGCTGCTCGCCGCACTCACGGCAGCGCGCGCGGCGAAGAAGCCCGTCGTGCTCGCGACCAGGCTCGACGACGGCACCCAGGCGCTGTTGGCGGAGGACGGCACCCACGGTGCCTCGCTGCCCGAGGCGCTGGTGCATCAGGCGCTCGCGGCACTTGCCGATGACGAGAGCCGCACGGTCGAGCATGAGGGCGTGCGCTGGTTCCTGCACGCGCACAACCCCCCGCAGCGGCTCGTCATCGTCGGTGCGGTGCACGTCGCCCAGGCGCTGGTGCCGATGGCGCTGCCGCTCGGCTTCGGCATCACGGTGATCGACCCGCGACGTGCCTTTGCGACGGCGGATCGTTTTCCGGGCGTCACGGTCTCCAGCGACTGGCCGGACGAGGCGATGGACGCGCTTGGCCCCGACCGCCGCACAGCCATCGTCACCCTCACCCACGACCCGAAGCTCGACGACCCCGCTCTCGACCGCGCGCTGAAATCCGACGCGTACTACATCGGCGCCCTCGGCAGCAGGAAGACGCACGCCGCGCGGCTGGCCCGCCTCACCGCCCTCGGGCATGGGCCAGCATCTCTGGCGCGCATCCGCGGCCCTGTCGGGCTTGCCATCGAGGCAACGACGGCACCCGAGATCGCGCTCTCCATCCTCGCCGAGATCGTCGCGGTCCGCCGCGGCGCCGCACTCGTCGCCCAGGTGGCGGGAGCGGCTGCGTGATCTTCGGGCGCATGCGGGTGGCCGACGCCGCGGGCGCCATCCTCGCCCACACGCTGAAGGCCGGTCAGCGCACGCTGAAGAAAGGCCGCGCGCTTGCCGATGACGACATCGCGGAACTCACCGCGGCCGGGATCGAGATGATCGTCGCGGCGCGGCTCGAGCCCGGCGACCTCGGAGAGGACGAGGCCGCCGCGCGGATCGCCGAGGCCTGCCGCGGCGCTGCGATCCGCGCCACGCGGGCAGCAACGGGGCGCGTGAACCTGGTGGCGGAGGCAGCAGGCGTACTGGCCGTCGATGCCGTGCGGCTCGACAGGCTCAACCGCGTCGACGAGGCGCTGACGGTCGCCACCCTGCCGCCCTACGCCATGGTCGAGGCCGGCGACATGCTGGCCACGATCAAGATCATTCCCTTCGCCGCCCCCGAAGCGGCCGTGGCTGACGCCGCCGCGATCGCGGCCGAGGGTGGGGCGCTGCTCTCGCTCCACCCCTTCGCGGCACGGCCCGTCGGCCTCGTCATGACCAGGCTACCGGGCATGAAGGAAAGCATCCTCGACGGCACCGAGGCGGTGACACGCGCGCGCATCGAGGCGCTGGGCGCAACGCTGCTGCCCGCGCGCCGCGTCGGGCACACGGAGGAGGAGGTGGCAGCAGCCCTCGCGGCACTCGCGGCGGAAGGTGCCCGCGTGCTGCTCGTCTCCGGCGCCTCCGCCGTGGTCGACCGGCGCGACGTGTGCCCCGCCGGCATCGTCGCGGCGGGCGGGTCGCTCGATCATTTCGGCATGCCGGTCGACCCCGGCAACCTCCTCTGCTTCGGAACGCTCGGCGACATCCCTGCCGTGGTGCTGCCCGGCTGTGCGCGGAGCCCGAAGCTGAACGGGTTCGATTGGGTGCTGCAACGGCTGATGGCAGACCTGCCGATCGGACGGCCTGAGATCATGGCGATGGGTGCGGGCGGCCTGCTCAAGGAGATCGAGACGCGGCCCCTGCCGCGCGCCCGCGCACCTGACCAGGGGCGCGAGAGACCCCACTTTCGCGAGAAGCCGGGTCGGCGGATCGGCGCCCTCGTTCTCGCCGCGGGGCGATCAAGCCGCATGGCGCCGAACAACAAGCTGCTGATCACGGATGCAGAAGGCGTGCCGATGGTCGCGCGCGTGGTCGAAGCCGTTCTCGCCTCCCCCGCGCGGCCCGTCATGGTCGTCACCGGCCATGCGGAGCAGGCGGTGCAGGGCGCTCTCGCGGGGCGGAACGTTCGCTTCGTGCACAACCCCGCCTTCGCGCAGGGGCTCTCCTCGTCATTGCGCGCGGGGATCGATGCGCTCGGCGACGAGGTGGATGCCGTGCTGGTGTGCCTTGGCGACATGCCGCTCGTCTCCGCTGCCCTGCTCGGGCGCCTGATCGCTGCCTACGATCCGGAAGAAGGGCGCGCCATCGTTGTGCCGACGGTAGCTGGACGCCAGGGCAACCCGGTGCTGTGGGACCGCCGCTTCTTCGCCGCGATGCGGGCCGTCACCGGTGATGTCGGGGCGCGGCATCTGGTCGGCGAGAACACCGAGGCGGTGCACGAGGTGGCGATGGAGGATGACGCCGCGCTGACGGACTTCGATACACCCGAATCGCTCGCCGCCGCACCTGACCTGTTCGGCACCCGATGAGCGAGACCGAGATCGAGGCGCTCGCCGCACCCAACGAGGCAACCATCGCCGCCATCGCCGATGGGCTCATCGCCTACAACCTCGCGGCAAGCGGCATTCCCTTCGCGCCGGAACCACTCTGGCTCGTTGCGCGCAACCACGACGACGCCGTCATCGGCGGCATCAAGGCACGCGTCGCCTGGGGCTGGATCAGCGTCGAGTGGCTCTGGGTTCACGAGGCGTGGCGCGGCAGGCGCATTGGCGCCGGCCTGCTCCAGCGCGCGGAGGCCGAGGGACGCACACGGGGGTGCGCCGGCGTGGTCCTCGACACCTTCAGCTTCCAGGCGCCTGGCTTCTACGAGAAGCAGGGTTACGTCGCTTTCGGCAGGCTCGAGGGGCTTCCCGCCGGCCATGCGCGGATCCACTACGCAAAGCGCTTGTAGGCCTTAGCGCAGCCCGCGACAGAACACATCGTAAAGGGTGCGCAGCACAGGCCGGGCGGGCCCATCCGCGAGGGCGTAGAACACCGTCGTCCCCTGCCGGCGATTGGTCACGAGCCCCTCGGCGCGAAGCCGCATCAGATGCTGGCTGATCACCGTTTCCCGGACGCCGACCTGGCCCGCGATCGTACCGACCGAAAGCTCGCCGTCGACCAGCGCGCATAGCATCTTGAGCCGCACCGGGTTGGCGAGCGACTTCAGCAGCGTCGCGGCAGCCTCCGCCCGCTCATCGAGCGCGGCTGCATCCATGGTCATCTCGGCGTGCGTCATGCGCGAGCCCTTGCAGCCTCCGAAAGATCAAGTCCAGCATATTCATTTTCTCGAAGGCTACAAGCGCCGCATCCGTCAGTCAGCCTTGATGCCAGCCTCGCGGATCACCGCGCCCCAGCGGGCCCTGTCGGTCCGCACGGTGTCGAGGAACTCGGCCTGCGAGCCGATGATGATCTCCATGCCGTTCTCGGTCATGCGCTTCTGGAATTCCGGATTCGCCGCGACCTGGCGCAGTGCCGCGTTCCAGCGCCCGACGATCTCGGCGGAGAGATTGCCGGGGCCGGCAAGGCCGAACCAGTTACGCACGGTGAAATCGGGCAGCGTGGCGCTGATCAGCGGCAGGTCGGGGAACAGCGGGCTCTGCTTCGGCGCGCCGAACGCGATCGCACGCAATCCCCCGCCCCTGATCTGGCCAAGGAACTCGGGCATGTTGCCGAACATCATGTCGGTTCGGCCGGCGGTGATGTCGATGATGGCCGGCGCGCCGCCGCGATAGGGCACGTGCAGCATGTCGATGCCGGCGAGCTTCTTGAACAACTCGCCCGAGAGATGCTGGCTCGTGCCGTTGCCGGCCGAGGCGTAGGTGAGCTTGCCCGGGTTCGCCTTGCCGTAGGCGATCAGTTCCGGGATCGTCTTGAAGTTCGCCGCCGAGGCGGGGCTCGCCACCAGGATGTTGTAGATGTTGGCGACGTTGGTGATCGACGTCAGGTCACGGTCGATGTCGAAGGGCATGCGCACGCCTGGCATCACCGGCAGGATGCTGTGCATCGCCATGGTGGCCAGGCTGACCGCATGGCCATCGGGCGGGGCCTTGGCCACCGTGTCGGCCGCGATCATGCCGGACGCGCCGGTGCGGGTTTCGACCACGACGTTCTGGCGGAGAACCGGGCCGACGAACTCGCCGATCAGCCGGCTCAGCAGGTCCGCCGTGCCGCCGGCGGCGAAGCCACAGAGGATGCGGATGTCACGCTCGGGGAATGCCGCGAGGGCGGGCCCGGCAGCGACAGCAAGCGCGGCAGCGGATGCGCCACGCAGGACGGTACGACGATGCATCGTTCTTCCTCCCTTATGAATTCGTTGGGTCGCGTCTACACGTATCCAGGCCCCTCGATCGCCGGATGGGCCCTGATGAACCCCTCGTCAACCTCCACGCCGAGGCCAGGTTCCTCGCGCGGCAGCACGCACCCGTCCTTGCCGATCGCCCAGGGGGTCGGCACCAGCGTGTCGCGGAACAGGTTGTTGCGCGAGAGATCGGCCTCGAAGTAGCCGCCGTTGTCGATGGCGCAGAGGAGGTGGATCGAGGCTGCCTGGTTCAGCCCGGTCATCGAGCTGTGCGGGTGGACGGGCAGCTTCCAGGCACTCGCCATCGCCGCGATCCTGAGCACCTCGGTGATGCCGCCGGCCTTGGAGAGATCGGGCTGAAGGATGGTGAGCACCCTGTCTTCGATCACGCGGTGGAACTCAAAGCGGGTGTAGTGGTTCTCGCCCGCCGCGAGCGGGGTGAGGCTGAACGCCTTCGCCTCGGCATAGGTGCGGTGGTCATGCGCGGGGAACGGCTCCTCGAGCCAGCCGACGCCAAGCCGCTCCATCGCCGGCATCGCGGCACGCGCATCGGCAATCGTGTAGCCGGTATTGGCATCGGTCAGGATCGCGATGTCGTCGCCGAACGCCTGGCGCACGGCCTCGATCCGCGCAATGTCGCGCGCGGGCGTGTCGCCGACGCGAAGCTTCAGCGCGCGATACCCCGCCTCGATCATGGGGCGCGCCTCGTCGACCAGCCTGGCGGGCTCCTGGTAGCCGAGCGCGATGCCGCCCGCATAGGCCGGAATCGGCTTCGACCGGCCGCCGAGCAGGCGGTAGAGCGGCCAGCCACACGCCTTGCCGCGGATGTCCCACAGCGCCATGTCGATGCCGCTCATCGCCATCGCCGTGCCCGCCCCCATGCCGTGGGAGCCGAGCTGGAACTTGTAGATTTTCGCCCAGACGCCAATGACATCGAGCGCATCCTGGCCCGTGATCAGCGTGCGCAGCGAGGTGTTGATGAGGTGCGCGATCGCGCCGTGCGCGCGGCCATGGTGGCTCTCGCCCCAGCCGACCAGGCCCTCGTCCGTCGTCACCTTCACGATCACCGCATCGCGCTTGATCGCGGTGCCGATGCCAAGCGAGACACGCTCCCCCTCGGGCACGGGGAAGGAAACGGGAAAGGCCTCGACCGAGCGGATCTTCATCGTGAGCGTCCGTACTGCTTGAGGAACGATTCGCGCACGGTGATGCCGAGGCCAGGCCGGTCCGGCACCGCGACATGACCGTCCACGACCGGGAAGCTCTCCTCGACCAGCTCATGCAGCATCGGGTTGTGCCCGAGGCTGTATTCGAGGATGAAGCCGGCACTCGATGACGCAGCGACATGCAGCCCCGCGGCGAAGGCGGGCGCGCCCGACCAGAGATGCGGCGCGAGGCGAAGGTTATAGGCCGAGGCAAGCGCACCGATCCTCACCGCCTCGCTGATGCCGCCGGCGATCGCGAGGTCAGGCTGCAGCACATCGGCGGCGCGCAGCTCGCAGATCTCGCGGAAATCATGCCGGGTGAACTCGCTCTCGCCCGCGCTGATCGGCACGGCGGAGGATCGCCGCACCTCGGCCATGCCGGCCTTGTCGTCGGCGCTGACGGGCTCCTCGAACCACATCAGGTCGCAATCCTCGACCATGCGCGCGAAGGCCTTCGCCTCGGCGACCGTCCAGGTGCCATGCGCATCCGCCGCCAGTCCGATATCGGGCCCGAGGCCTGCGCGTGCCGCCTTCACGCGCGCGGCCGAGGCGGCGACGGTGCCGTCCATCACGCCGACGCGCATCTTCACCGCGCGGAAGCCTGCCTTCTCGACATAGCCCTTCAGCTGTGCACCGATCGCGGACGCATCCGCCCACCCACCCGAGGCATAGGCCGGCATACGCTCCGCCCGCCTGCCGCCGAGCAGGCGCCAGACCGGCACGCCGAGCGACTTGCCGAGGATGTCCCACAGCGCGACATCGACGCCAGCGATCGCGCTGATCGAGAGCCCCCGCCGGCCGAGTTGCGGCAACGCATGGCCCCGCGCGACGGCGTAGCCCTCGCGCGGGGTGTTGTACATCACGTCCCACAGCCGCGAGATGTCGCGCGGGTCCTGGCCCAGCAGCAGCGGTGCATAATCGTCATTGATGATGGCGGCGAGCCCGGCGCAGGCAGCGGCACTGCCGACGCCGGCCTTGGCCTCGCCCCAACCGGTGTGGCCGGAATCCGTGTCGATGCGCACGATCACGCTGTCGAACGAGGTGACGCGCCCGAAATCCGAGACGTGCTGCCGCTCATACGGGATCGGTACGTGGCACCAGGTTGCCGAGACAGCCGTGATCTTCATGCGATGGCTCCAAGCCCAAGTGCTGAGCGCCGTTCGTTGTGCTTCGGCAACGCTTCCGCGTTGACGAGGGCTGCCGGCCGCTCGCCCCGCAGCACGCGCACCACCTCCTCGGCCGAGCGTACGGCAAGGGCAACGCCGCTCTCGCGCGAGATGCCGGCACCATGCGGCGTCAGCACCACGTTCGGCAGCGACAGCAGCGGATGGTCGGGCGCGAGCGGCTGCGTCGCGTACACGTCAAGCGCCGCACCACCGATGCGACGGTCACGCAGCGCGGCGACCAGCGCAGCCTCGTCGATGATCGGCCCGCGCGCGACGTTGACCAGCCAGGCATTCGGCTTCATGCGCGCGATCAATGGCGCGCCAACGAGGCCGCGCGTCTCGTCCGTCAACGGGCAGGCGATGACGATGTAGTCAGACACGGCAAACAGCTCCGGCAGGGCCGCGAAGCCGACATGGGCCGGCAGCTTCGCCGCATCGCGCCGGAAGCCGAGAACGTTCATGCCGAAGCCGTGATGGGCGATGCGCGCGAGATGCATCCCGATATCGCCGACGCCGACGAGGCCGAGCGTGCGGCCGCCAAGCTCCGTCGCCGCACCGGTGCGCGCACGGGCCTTGTCCCACCCCTCGGAGCGCAGCGCATGGTCAAGCACATGCAGGCTGCGCGCCGCGCACAGCATCTGGCCGATCGCGAATTCGGCAACGGCCTGGGCATTGGCGCCTGGCACCCGGCTTGCCAGCACACCGTGCCGCGTTGCCGGCGGCAGCGGGATCATGTCGACCCCCGCGCCATGGCGAACGGCGACGAGAAGCCGCGCGGCATCATCGAAAGCATCCTCGGGCAGCCAGCTGCGCACGATCACGCCGTCCGCCCCCGCGCAGGCAGCGCGAAGGCCCGCCGGCGATCGATCAGCGGCGAGGGTCACTGCACACCCGGCCGCCTCGAGGACCGCGATGCCCTCGCGGGCGATCGGGTCGGTCAGCACGACGACGGGGGCTGCCATCAGGCCACCTTGAACTTCGCGAGCACGTCGCGATCGACCTCGATGCCGATGCCCGGCGCGTCCGGAACCGAGACGATGCCGTTCTGCTGCACGATCGGTTCGCGAGCGAGATGATCGCGGAGCGGGTTCGGCGTCTGCTCGAACTCCAGCATCGGCGGCATCGACCGCCAGGCGGGCGGCTGGTCAGGCAACGCGGCGATGAACTGCACGGTCGCTGCAAGCCCGATCGCGCTGCCCCAGGCATGCGGCACGCATTCGACACCATGCGCCGAGGCCAAGGTCGCGATCTTCAGGCACTCGCTGAATCCGCCGGCCGCGCACAGGTCGGGCTGGACGATGTCCATCGCCTTGCGTGCGATGATGTCGCGGAAGCCCCAGCGGGTGAAATCGTTCTCCCCGCCCGCCACGGCCATGTCGAGCGCGCGCGTGACCTCGACGTACCCGTCATGGTCCTCGGGGCTGATCGGCTCCTCGAACCACAGGATGTCGGAGGCCTCCATCATCCGCCCGAGGCGGATGGCGTTCGGCACGGAGAAGCAATGGTTCGCGTCGACCGCGAGCGCGATATCGGGCCCGATCGCCTGGCGCACGGCAGCGACGCGGCGCGCATCGAGCTTCAGGTCGCCGAGGCCGATCTTCATCTTGATGGCGCGGAAGCCTTGCGACGCGTATTTCTCCGCCTCCTCCACCGCTTCCTCGACCAGGCGGTTGGTGTCGATGAAGTAGAGGCCGGTGGCGTAGGCCGTCACCGCCGTTCGGTGCGCGCCGCCGATGAGCTTGTGGATGGGCTTGCCGAGCGCGCGTCCGACAATGTCCCACAGCGCGATGTCGATGCCGCTGATGCCGGCGATCGAGAGGCCGGTAAGCCCATAGTCCTTCACGCGGTTGTAGAGATCCTCCCACACCACCGACGTGTCGAACGGATCACGCCCGATGACGCGGGGGCTGAGCATCGTGTCGACCACCGCCTTGCAGGCAGCGGCGGGGCCGTAGCACTCGCCCCATCCGGTGACGCCCTCGTCCGTCTCGATCTCGACGAGGCAGGAGGCGCGCGTGGTGTAGAGCCAGCCGCGCGCGGAGGTGAAGGGCCGCTCGACGGGGCAGGACACGATATGCGTCCTGACGGCAGTGACCTTCATCGCCACAGCGGCGCGAGCGCGCGTCCCAGCATGATCATTCCCTTCCCGAACCCGCTCCATGTCGCTGCCGGAGCGTTGAGGGATCGATGCTGGCACGCGATTCCTCGCCGCTCAACCCTGCCGATGCATCAATGCCGTGACGCTGTCATGCGCCGTGAAGCGGGCTGCCTGGAGGAGGGAAGCGTCGGTCAGAGGATCTCGCACACCTCGTCGAACGGAAAGCGCGGCAGGCGGCCGAGCACCTTCGCTGGATCGCCATGGCCGAGATTGCAGAGGAAGTTCGTCTTCACCGCCGTGCCGGCCCAGAACGCGGCGTCGACGCCGTCGGCATCGAAGCCCGACATCGGCCCGCAATCGAGGCCGAGCGAGCGCGCGGCGAGGATGAAGTAGCCGCCCTGCAACGATCCGTTGCGCATCGCCGCCGCCGCGATGGCTTCGGGCTTGCCCTCGAACCATGTCCGCGCGGTCTGGTTGTGCGGGAACATGCGCGGCAGGTGTTCGTAGAACGCCATGTCGTTGCCGAGGATGGCGACGACTGGGGCTGCCATCGTCTTCTCGAGGTTGCCGGCGGACAGATGCGGCCGGAGCCGTTCCTTCGCCGCCGGCGTGGTGAGGAACTTCAGCCGCATCGGCTGGATGTTGGCCGAGGTCGGGCCCCATTTCACCAGGTCATAGAGGGCGACGAGCGTTTCGCGCGGCACGGGCTCGTCGCGCCATCCGTTCTGCGTGCGGGCATCGCGGAACAGGGTATCGAGCGCGGCGGCTGGAATGGCGGAATCCATCGGGCATCTCCATGGCGAGGGTCAGGTGACGGCGCGCGGCAACGTGGTCACCGCGCGGGTTCCGTCACCCGCGAAACGATCCGTCGAACAAACGGTGCGACGACAAGCACGCTGGCGAAGGCGACGGGCCAGGCGAAGCCCCAGGCCGAGAGCCATGCCGCCATGAAATCAGGGGCGACGCCGAGAGCCTTGAACGTCGAGATGCCGGAGACGAGGAAGCTCATCATGCCCGAGAGAAGGAAGCCGAACAGGATCGGCGCATAGCGGCCTGGCAGGCGCATCGGTCCGTCCCTGGATCTCGGACCTCAGACGTGGAAGCTCTCGCCGCAGCCGCAGCGGCCCTTCTCGTTCGGATTGGTGAAGGTGAAGCCCGAGGTCAGCGCATCCGAGGTGTAGTCCATCGTCGTGCCGATGAGGAACATGCTGGCCTTGCGGTCGACCAGCACGGTCAGCCCCTGGTCGGTGACCACCTCGTCGCCTGGGCCTGGCTCGTCGACATAGGCCATGTCGTAGGAGAGGCCGGAGCAGCCGCGGGTGCGAACGGAGATGCGGAGATAGGCCTTGGCCCCTGGCTGTGCGTAGAGCGCGCGCAACCGCTCCGCGGCGCGATCCGTCAACGCCATCAGCGGCGGCAGGGCGCGGGACTTCTTCGGTTCTGCAAGCGTGCTCATGGCCTCGTCATCCTGGCTGGTCAGAACATGTTCACGGCGAGGCGTGCGTCCTCGCTCATCCGCTCCGGCGTCCAGGGCGGGTCCCAGACGACGTCGACATCACACATGGTGACGCCGGGCACGGCAAGCACGGCACCCCTGATCTGCTCCGGCAGTTCCTGTGCCGAGGGGCAGCCGGGGGCTGTCAACGACATCTCGATATGCACGCGCCCGTCATCCTCGATCTCGATCGCATAGATCAGGCCGAGCTCGTAGATGTTCACGGGAATCTCGGGATCATACACGGAGGCGCAGGCGGCAATCACCGCATCCTCGCTCACCCGCGCGGGCGCCGGCGCAACCTCGCCATCCGGCGTCCAGGCCGTGTGGATGGCCCCACTCTCGTGTTCAACGGTCATTCGGTGCTCGCCCTCCCCTCTCCCGCCAGCCCGTCTTCTGTCAGGGCGGCATCGAGCGCATGCCACGCGAGCGTGGCACATTTCACCCGCGATGGATATTCCGACACGCCGCCGAGCGGGGCCAGACGCTCCATCGCAGCCCGGGTCTCACCCTCGCACACCGGACAGGACCCGGTGCGCGCGAGAATCCGCAACGCCGCCCCGATCGACGATGCCTCGGCCGGCGTGCGACCCGCGACCAGCTCGGTCATCAGGCTCGCCGAAGCCTGGCTGATCGCGCAGCCGCGGCCGTCGAAACTGGCCTCTGCGATCCGCCCGTCAGGCGCGAGCCGCAGGAACACCTCGACACGGTCGCCGCACATCGGGTTGTCACCCTTGGCGGAACGATCGGCATCATCGAGCCGGCGGTGGTTCCGCGGGTGGCGGCCGTGATCGAGGATGACCTCCTGGTAGAGGTCACGCAGCTCGTCGAAGGCCGCCTCGCTTGCCATCGTGCCTACCTGAAAAAGGCGCGGACGCGCGCGAGCTGTTCGGCCAGGTAGTCGATCTCCGACAATGTCGTGTAGGCGGCAAAGCTCGCCCGCGCGGTGCTGTCGAGCCCAAAGCGCCGCATCAGCGGCTCGGCGCAGTGCTGGCCGGCGCGCACCGCGATGCCCTGGCGATCCAGGATCGTCGCCACGTCGTGCGCGTGCACGCCATCGAGCGTGAAGCTCACTACCCCGCCGCGATCCTGCGCGCTGCCGATGATGCGCAAGCCCTCGATCGCCGAGAGGCGCGCGAGCGCATGGTCGGTCAACGCCTGCTCGTGCGCGGCCACCCGGTCCCAGCCGAGCGCGAGCGTCCAGTCGATCGCGGCCCTGAGGCCGATGCCCTCGATGATCGCCGGCGTGCCCGCCTCGAACTTGTGCGGCACGCGCGCCCACTCGCTCCGCTCGAACGAGACCGACGAGATCATGTCGCCGCCTCCAAGGAAGGGCGGCATCGCCTCGAGCAGTTCTGCCCGGCCCCAGAGGACGCCGATGCCGGTCGGGCCGTAGAGCTTGTGGCCTGTGAACACGTAGAAATCGCAGCCGAGCGCCTGGACGTCGACCCTGCGGTGAACCACCGCCTGGCTGCCGTCGAGCATCACCTTCGCCCCAGCGGCATGCGCGAGCGCGATGACACGTTCCACCGGCGTATAGGTGCCGAGCACGTTCGACATGTGCGTGATGGCAACCAGCTTCACGCGGCCATCGGCGAGCAGCGCCTCGAAGGCCGGCATGTCGAGCTCGCCCTGGTCGGTCACCGGGGCGACGCGAAGCTCGGTACCATGGCTGTCGCGCAGCATCTGCCAGGGTACGATGTTGCTGTGGTGCTCCATCGCGCTGATCAGCACCGCATCGCCCGGCTTCAGCATCGCACGGCCATAGCTGTGCGCGACGAGGTTGATGCCCTCGGTCGTGTTGCGCACGAAGACGATCTCGTCGCGCGAGGCCGCACCGAGCAGGCCCTGCGCGGCATCGCGCGCTGCCTCATAGGCTTCCGTCGCGCGCTCGCTCATCCAATGCAGGCCGCGATGGACGTTGGCGTACTGGTGCTCCATCGCGTGCACCATCGCCGCGATCACCGCGCGCGGCTTCTGCGCCGAGGCCGCACTGTCGAGGAACACGAGCGGCTTGCCGCGCACCTGTTCGGAGAGGATCGGGAACTCGCGGCGGATCGCGGTGACGTCGAGTACCGCTGCCCTGTCGAGTGTGGATGCGTCGCTCATGCGCCGGCCTCCGCATGCGCCCGCGCCCACCAGAGTGCCGTCGCATCGGCGAGCGCGGCGCGCAGCCTCTCGTCACGCACGGCCTCGAGCGCGTCGGCGAGGAAGGCCTCGATCAGCATCGCGCGTGCCTCCGGTGCCGGGATGCCGCGGCTGCGCAGATAGAAGAGCTGGTTGGCGTCAAGCTCGCCCACCGTCGCACCATGGCTGCACTTCACGTCATCGGCGTAGATCTCGAGCTGCGGCTTCGCGTCGATCTCTGACTCGGGACTCAGCAGCAGCGCCTGGTTCATCTGGTAGCCGTCGGTCTTCTGCGCGACCTGATGGACGTGGATCTTGCCCTGGAATACCGCACGCGACCGGCCGGAAAGAACCGACTTGAAGGTCTGCCGGCTGGCGCACGCAGGTGCTGCGTGGGTGATCACCGTGGTGGTATCGACGTGCCGCACGCCGTCGCCGAGCTGCGCGCCATTCAGGTGCACGATCGCCCCCGTGCCCTCGAGCCGGGCATGCACCTCGTTCCGCGCGAGCCTCGCACCGGCGGCGAGGACGAAGCTGTCGTACTCGGCGCCTGCAGCCAGGTGCGCGAACACGGTCGACACCTGGAACGCACCGAGCGCTTCTGCCTGGAGCCGGACATGCGTCATCCGTGCGCGCGCACCGAGCGTGATCTCAGCCACCGTGTTGTTGAAATAGGGTGTCGCGCCCGCGGCGTGGGCGCTCTCGAACAACGCAAGCGAAGCCCCCTCGGCGACGGACACAACGTGCCGCTGATGGAACGCCAGGGGGCGGTCACCCGATGCCGTTGCGATCGACACGAGATGCACACGCGCGCCTGCGTCGGGCGCCGCGGTGCATGTGATCACCACGCCATCCTCGGCCAGCATCGCGTTCAGCGCGACGAAGCTGGAACGATCCGCCAGCGACCCGAGCCGCAGGCTCAGCGCCTCGTCGCCCGCCTCGAGGAGTGCGGCGAGGCTCTCGACGCGAACGCCATCCGGCAGTGCGGCGAGCTCGGAGAGGTCGGGCCGGAAGCGGCCGTCGACGAACATGAGCTTCGGCGCACCCGCATCGGGCATGCCTCCCGGCAGCGTGACGGCGCCGTCGGCCGCGACGATCGGCTCGCCGAACCGCGTGTCGACAAGCGCGCGCGGGTCGGTGTAGTGCCACTCCTCGTTCCGGCGCGTCGGGAAACCCGCCCGCGCGAACGCCGCGGCAGCGTCCTCGCGCATCTCCCGGATCCAGCCATGGCGATGGCCGGGCAGCCTCTTTGCCAGCGCCTCGTGCCGCGCGAGAGCGGCAGCGACGGCGGGATGGACGAGCGCTGCCGGCTGCACGGCTGCGTCGATGACGGCGGTCGTCATCTCACGCCGCCTGCTGGAGCTCGCCATAGCCCTTCTCCTCGAGCTCGAGCGCAAGTTCCGGCCCGCCGGAGCGGACGATGCGACCACCGAGCAGCACATGCACACGGTCAGGAACGATGTAGGCGAGCAGCCGCTGGTAATGCGTGATCACCAGCATGCCGCGCTCGGGACCACGCAGCGCGTTCACGCCATCGGCGACGATCTTGAGCGCATCGATGTCAAGGCCGCTGTCGGTCTCGTCAAGCACGCAGAAGGCCGGCTCGAGCACGGCCATCTGCAGGATCTCGTTGCGCTTCTTCTCGCCACCGGAGAAGCCCACGTTCACGAAGCGCTTCAGCATCTCCTCGCTCATGCCGAGCACCTTCATCTTGGCGCGCACGAGCTTGAGGAACTGCATCGCGTCGAGCTCCGCCTCGCCGCGCTTGCGGCGGACGGCGTTCAGTGCCTGGCGCAGGAAGTTCGCATTGCCGACGCCGGGGAGTTCCACGGGATACTGGAAGGCGAGGAAGAGGCCAGCCGCGGCCCGATCCTCGGGCTCCATCGCCAGCAGATCCTGGCCGCGGAACGACACGCTGCCGCCCGTCACGTCATAGCCCTCGCGGCCCGAGAGCACATAGCCGAGCGTCGACTTGCCCGAGCCGTTCGGGCCCATGATCGCATGCACCTCGCCGGCCGGCACCGAAAGGTCGATCCCCTTCAGCACCGGCTTCTCGTCAACCGTCGCGGCCAGACCTTCGATTGCAAGCATTGCCTCGCTCGTCGCCATCGCATTCATTCCTTCACTCACCCAACGCTGCCTTCGAGGCTGATCGCGAGAAGCTTCTGCGCTTCCACCGCGAACTCCATCGGCAGCACCGCGAGCACCTCGCGGCAGAACCCGTTCACGATGAGGCCGACGGCCTCCTCCTCCGACAGCCCGCGCTGGCGGCAATAGAACAGCTGGTCCTCGGCGATGCGGCTCGTCGTCGCCTCATGCTCGATCTTGGCGGTCGGATTGCGGCTCTCGATGTAGGGAACCGTGTGCGCGCCGCACTTGTCGCCGATCAGCAGGCTGTCGCACTGCGTGAAGTTCCGCGCGTTGTGTGCCTTCGGCATGATGCGCACGAGGCCGCGATAGGTGTTCTGCCCGAAACCCGCGCTGATCCCCTTCGACACGATCGTCGATGACGTGTCCTTGCCGAGGTGGATCATCTTCGTTCCGGTATCGGCCTGCTGGCGGTTGTTGGTGATCGCCACCGAATAGAACTCGCCGACCGAGCCCTCGCCCTGCAGGATGCAGGACGGGTACTTCCAAGTGATGGCGCTGCCGGTCTCGACCTGCGTCCAGCTGATCTTGCTCTTCGCCCCGCGGCAGGCGCCGCGCTTGGTGACGAAATTGTAGATGCCGCCGCGGCCCTGGGCATCGCCGGGGTACCAGTTCTGCACCGTCGAGTACTTGATCGAGGCCTCGTCGAGCGCGACGAGCTCGACCACCGCGGCATGCAGCTGGTTCTCGTCGCGCATCGGCGCCGTGCAGCCCTCGAGATAGGAGACGGAGGAGCCTTCCTCGGCGACGATCAGCGTGCGCTCGAACTGCCCGGTGTTCCGCGCGTTGATGCGGAAATAGGTCGAGAGCTCCATCGGGCAGCGCACCCCTTTCGGGATGTACACGAAGGAGCCGTCGGAGAAGACCGCGCTGTTCAGCGCCGCATAGAAATTGTCGCCCGCCGGAACGACCGAGCCGAGATACTTCTTCACCAGCTCCGGGTGGTTGTGCACCGCCTCGGAAAACGCGCAGAAGATCACGCCCTTCTCGGCGAGCTTGTCCTTGAACGTCGTCGCGACGCTCACGCTGTCGAACACCGCATCGACCGCGACGCCCGCCAGACGCTCCTGCTCCTTCAGCGGAATGCCGAGCTTCTCGTAGGTGCGGAGCAGCTCGGGGTCGATCTCGTCGAGGGATTTCGGCGCCACGGTCTGCCGCGGGGCGGCATAGTACGATGCCTCCTGGAAGTCGATCGGCGGGTACGACACGGCCGCCCAGTGCGGGGCCTCCATCGCCTGCCAGGCGCGGAACGCCTTCAGACGCCACTCGAGCAGCCAGGCAGGCTCGGCCTTCTTGTCGCTGATCAGCCGGACAACATCCTCGTCGAGACCCTTTGGGATGATGTCCTGCTCGATGTCACTCTCGAAGCCCCACTTGTAGCCGGCTTCGGTGACATCGCGGACCGTATCGATCGTCTCGGCTACCGCTGGCATGGTGTTCCCTGTTGCCTCTGTCTCGTCTCGATCATCTCTGCTTCGGGCCCGATATGGTCCTTGGCATGTGGTCCCTGGCGCCTATTCGGCCACCGCAAGCGTCACACGCGGCTCGGCCATGCGGGCCTGAGGCATCGGCGTCGCCCAGGCGGGGCACTGCATGTCGGCGAGCGTGATGTCAGTCAACGCCCGGCGGATCGCGCTGTTCACTGGGTCCCAACGCCCACGCACTGGGCAGCACGCCTCCGCCTCGCAACCGCCTGTCGCGCCGTCGACGCAAGCGGCGAGTGCGATGGGCCCTTCGATCGCCACGATCACGTCGGCGATCGGCGTCCGCGAGAGCGGCCTGGCGATCCTGTAGCCGCCCTGCGCGCCGCGCTGGCTCGTCACCAGACCGGCAGCGCCCAGCAGCTTCAACACCTTGGCGACCGTCGGCTCGGCGACGCCCGTGGCGGCGGCGAGGTCGGTCGCGCTGCGCTTGTCGACAGTCCCGTCACGCCCAAGTTCGCTGAGCACGACCACGGCGTAGTCGGACATCTTCGAGAGCCTGAACATCCTTAAGCCTCACGAAACCGGGGCCTCCCCAAGGCGGGGCTCAACAATCCGGACCGCGCTTGTCCTGTATCGGGAGATGCGCCCGAGGCAGGGTCATGTCAAGGCTCGCGGAACGGCCATGTGACGACAAATCCTGGCGTGGCGTGGCGCCGAGGGAGCGAATTCCGGCCCCGCCCGGGTTTCGCGGCGGCACGGACGCACCGATCATCAGATCGTGCTCATCTCAGCACCAACCAATGACGTGGGGGTCGCATGCGCCTGCTGCATACCGCTGACTGGCATCTCGGCCGCACCCTCTGCGGGCAGAGCTTCCAGGAGGAGCAGGAATGGCTGCTCTCCGGCCCGTTCCTCGACCTGGTGAAGGACACGCGCCCCGATGCCGTGATCATCGCGGGGGACGTCTATGACCGTGCCGTGCCACCGGCCGATGCGGTGGAACTGCTCGATGACGTTCTCGGCCGCATCGTGCGCGGCCTGCGCACCCCCGTCGTGATGATCGCCGGCAATCATGACGACCCCCGCCGCCTGTCCTTCGGCGCGGCGCTGCTCGCCGGTGCGGGCCTGCATGTCGCCCGCAGCGCGCTCGCCGAGGTGTTCCCCTTCGAGGACAGGCACGGGCCGGTCTCGATCGTCGCCGCGGGCTATGGTTCGCCCGCGCTCGTGTCGGAACTGCTCGGGGATGGGTCTGCGATCGGTGACCATGACAGCGCCTTTTCCGCCATCGCCGCGCGGGCGCGCGCCCTTATCCGCCCGCAATCACGCTCGGTCCTCGTCGCGCACGCCTTCGTCCAGGGCGGCCTGACCAGCGAGAGCGAGCGTGTGCTCCAGGTCGGCGGTTCCGGCGCCGTCTCGGCCGCGCATCTCGATGGGTTCCACTATGTCGCACTCGGCCATCTGCACCGCAGCCAGGCGATGGATGGCGGGCGCATCGCCTATTCCGGCTCCCCCCTTGCCTATTCGTTCTCGGAAGCGGGGGCCGGGAAATCCGTCAGCCTTGTCGCCATCGGCCGTGACGGTGCCGTCACGTCGGAGCCGATCGCGCTCGTCCCCCGCCGGCGGCTGCGCACGCTCCGCGGCACGCTCGATGACGTGCTCAGGACCGCCGATGGACCGGGGCGCGAGGACTGGTTGCAGGTGACGTTGACCGAACCTGCGTTCGGCGCGAAGCCCCTGCTCAACGAGCGCTACCCCTCCGTTCTCGATCTCCGGTTCGATATCGCACCATCGGCGGCAGGGCGGGAGCGACCGCAGCATGGCCTGGGCGCGGATCCGCTCGCGATGCTCGAGGCGTTCTGGGACAGGATCGGCGCGGGCCCCCTCGCGCCGGAGGAACGCGCCCTCGCCACGCGCGCAATCGCGGCAGCATCGCGCGACGAGGGTTGAGCGATGCGCCCCGAACGCCTCCACCTCTCCGCCTTCGGCGCCTATGCGGGCGAACAGGTGATCGATTTCTCTGCCCTCGGCGCGCACCGCATCTTCCTGATCCACGGGCCGACGGGGGCTGGCAAGACCACGCTGCTCGATGCCATCTGCTTCGCTCTCTTCGGCGAGAGCAGCGGCGATGAGCGTGGGGCGGCCGATCTCCGAAGCCATCACGCACCCGCAACGGTCTCGACCTTCGTCGACTTCGCCTTCGCCCTCGGGCCGGACCACTACCGCATCCGCCGCACCCCGGCGCAGACCGCGCTCGGCCGCGGTGGCCGCGAGGTGAAGCGCGCAGGTGACGTGACGCTGTGGCGCCGCGGCGAGGATGCCGCGGAGCGTGTGCTCGCCGAACAGGCCGCACCCGTGCGCGATGCGCTGGCGGAGCTGCTCGGCTACACGGCCGACGAGTTCCGCCAGGTGGTGCTGTTGCCGCAAGGCCGGTTCCGCGAGCTGCTGGTGGCGGACCGTGGCGCGCGCACGCAGATCCTCGCAACCCTGTTCCGCACCGCCCTTTATCGCCGCATCGAGAAACAGCTGCGCGAAATGGAGAAGATGGCGGAGGCGGAAGCCGCATCGGCCGAGGAGCATCGGCGCACGCTGCTGACGGAGGCAGGTGCTGAGACGATCGCGGCGGCTGAGGAGGCTGCGTCAGCGCTGACCGATGCAGCAATCAAAAGCGCGCGCGCCGCCGCCGAGGCGGCACGCGCGGCGGAAGCGGCGGAACACAACCTGGCCGCAGGCCGCGACGTTGCCCGCCTGCTCGGCGATGCCCGCGCAGCCGCGGAACGGCTCGCTGCGTGCGAACAGCACGGTGCGGCGGTCGAGGTCGATCGTGTCCGGCTCGAAGCGGCACGGCGTGCGCAGGACGTGGCGGCGGATGAGGCGCACCACGCCGCCGCCCTCGCGGAGGCAACACGCGCACGCGCCGCTGCCACCGAGGCCACGCACCGCGTGGCGGACGCCGAGAAGCTGTGCGAGACGGCAGCACGCGCCCTCGCAGACGAAGCTGCCCGCGCCAAGCGGGCGAACGAGGCAGCGGCGGAAGCGACGCGGCTCGAGGCGTTGCAGGGGCAGGCAGCAGGCCTTGCAACGGCTGCACGCGAGACCCACACCACCGCCGCTGCGCATGCGGTCGCCATGGCGCAGGCATCGCGCACCGAGGCGGATGCAGCCGCGACGGCAGCAACCGCGCGTGCGGCAGCCGATGCGCTCGCGTCGTCCGGCGCGCTCGCCGAGCGTGCGGCGGAGCGTGGTACCGCGCTGGTCTTCGCCCGATCGCTGGCCGAGGACGCACGCGCGCTTGCCGGTGCCCGCACCGCGGCGGAACAACAGGCCAGCGCGCATGAGAGAGCGATGGCGCGCTATGCTGCTGCGTCCGCCCGCCTCGATGAAGCGCGCGAGGCACGCATCGCCGCGGAGCGCGCCGCGTTGCAGGCAGGCGCAGCCGCGCTCGCCGCGGCGCTCGCCGAGGGTGAGGCCTGCCCCGTATGCGGCAGCCGTCATCACCCATCCCCCGCCCATCACGCAGGCGGGACGGGCGCTGACGTCACCGCCGCACGCGCGGCAGAGGATGACGCTGCGGTGGCCGCGCGCGAGGCCGAGACGCAACTGCTGCGCGCCGATGCCGCGCGTGACGCCGCCGCGCGTGAGCGTGACAGGCTCGAGGCCAGGCTCGCCGCCCACCCTGGAACACCCGATGCGGCGCTGCCCGCCGCAGAGGCAGCACTGGCGGAGGCGGAGGCGGCAGAGGCAGCGCTGCCCACGCTCACCGCGCGCGCGGCCAACGCAGTCACGGCCGCCGAGACGGCGGCTGCGGCAGCGCTGCATGCGCGTGATGCGCTACGCATGGCCGGCGAACGTCTCGCCGCGGCGGAAGCGACGCACGCCGCCCTGCTCGGCGCCGTGCCGGAGGAGGCACGCGATGCCGAAACACTCGCGGCGCGGATCGCCGACGCTGCGGCATCGGCGGAGGCCCTCCGCACCACGCTGGCGCACCAGCGCGATGCGAAGGCAGCAGCCGACGCTGCGCTCGTCGCAACTCGCGAGGGGGAGCAGCGCGCAGCAGCTGCGGTGACCGATGCCGATGCACGGGCAACCGACGCCGAGCGGCGCCTCGCCGACGCTGCGTCGCGCCTCGGCTTCGCTGGCATCGCCGCCTACCGTGCAGCGGTGCTCGCCCCCGCAACGATCGCGGCGCTGTCGGCCGCCATCCGCACCCATGACGCAACTCTTGCCGCGGCCCGCGAACAGGCGGCACGCGCGGCCGAGGCCGCCGCGGGGCTTGCAACGCCTGACCTCGCCGCACTCGCCACCGCTGCGGAGCAGCACCGCGCCGCGGCGCAGGAAGCCGGGCGCGAGGACGGCATGGCGCGCGAGCGTGCGGCGACAGCGACCTCGCGGCTCGTGCGCATCCATGCGGCGGAGGCGGGGTTTGCCGAGGCCCGCGCGCGGCACGCGACCGTCGCGAAGGTCTCCTCCCTCACGCGGGGCACGAACCGGTTCCGCATGTCGCTCGAGGATTTCGTACTCTCGAGCCTGCTCGACCAGGCGCTCGCTGCCGCCAACACGCATCTCGCACGCATGCTCGATGGCCGCTTCCGCCTGTTGCGCCGCGCGGAGCCTGAGCGTGCGAACGCTGCCATCGGCCTCGACATCGAGGTGTTCGACGAGTGGACGGGTCAGGCGCGGCCGGCCGGCACGCTCTCGGGTGGCGAGGGGTTCTGCGCGGCACTCGCCCTCGCGCTCGGCCTGTCCGAAACGGTGCAGGCGCATGCCGGGGCGCGGCGGATCGACGCGCTGCTGATCGACGAGGGGTTCGGCAGCCTCGACGAGGAGGCTCTCGACAAGGCGATGGACGTTCTCGCCGGCCTGCCTGGCGGGGACCGGCTCGTCGGGCTGATCAGCCATGTGGGGGAGCTGAAGGCGCGCATCCCAGCGCGGCTCGAGGTCACACCGGGCCTGCGCGGCAGCACGGCGCGCTTCGTCATCGGATGATCCCGCGCGACGGCCCCCTGGCCCTTTGCCGGGGGCGCCAACGGTTCTAGAACCATCCCGGCACGACAACACGGAAGGAACGGCAATGCTGCTCGCGGGCAAGGTGGCTGTGGTGACGGGCGCGGGCGGCGGCATCGGCCGCGAGGTTGCCACCGCCATGGCGAAGGCGGGGGCGAAGGTCGTCGTCAACGACATCGGCGCCTCGGTGACAGGGGCCGGAGGCGATGACACCCCTGGCCGCCAGACTGTTCAGCTGATCGAACAGGGAGGCGGCGAGGCGGTGCTCGACACCCACTCCGTCGCCGACTGGGACGGCGCGCAGGCAATCGTGCAGACAGCGCTTGAGCGTTTCGGGCGCATCGACGTCGTCGTCAACAATGCCGGCATCCTGCGCGACGTGATCTTCCACAAGATGAGCCCGGAGGACTGGCTCTCCGTCATCGGCGTTCACCTCAACGGCAGCTTCTTCGTCTCGCGCGCGGCAGCACCCCATTTCCGTGAGCAGGGCTCCGGCGCCTTCGTGCACATGACATCCACCTCCGGCCTCATCGGCAATGTCGGCCAGGCGAACTACTCCGCCGCCAAGCTCGGTATGACCGCGCTCTCGAAGTCGATCGCGCTCGACATGGTGCGGTTCGGCGTGCGCTCGAACTGCATCTCGCCCTTCGCGTGGAGCCGCATGATCGGCGCGATCCCGACCGACACGCCGGAACAGAAGGCGCGCGTGGCGAAGCTCCAGCAGATGACGCCCGACAAGATCGCTTCGATGGCAGTGTTCCTTGCCTCCGATGCGGCGAAGGACGTGACGGGCCAGATCTTCGCCGTGCGCAACAACGAGATCTTCCTGATGGGCCAGAGCCGACCCTTGCGCGGCCTGCAGCGCGAGGGCGGCTGGACGGCGGAGGCGATCGCCGAACACGCGATGCCGGCTCTGCGCGCGAGCTTCTACCCGCTCGACCGCTCGGCCGACGTGTTCTCGTGGGACCCCGTCTGAGATGCATTTCCGCCTGACCGAGGAGCAGCGCGCCTTCCAGGACAGCGTGCGCCGGTTCGCCGCCAACAACCTCGCCGCAAGTGCCGTGGCCCGCGCGCATGACGAGGGCTTCCCGTGGGACATCGCGAAGCTGATGGCCGCGAACGGCCTCTTCGCGATCATGCTGCCGGAAGAGGATGGCGGCCAGGGCGGGTCGCTGATGGATGCGGTGCTCGCGGCCGAGGCGGTGGCGGAGGTGTGCCCGCGCAGCGCCGATGTGCTCCAGGCCGGCAATTTCGGCGCGTTCCGAACGCTCGCCGAATACGCCACGCCTGAGCAGAAGGAACGCTGGTTCGCCCCCCTGCTCGCGGGCGAAGCGATCTGCGCCGTGGGCATGACCGAGCCCGAGGCAGGCTCGGCACTCACCGACCTGCGCTCGACCTGCACGGCCGACGGTAACGGCTGGCGCCTCAATGGCGGCAAGGTGTTCACTTCGAACAGCGATGATGCGTCAATCTTCCTGATCTATTGCCGTTTCGGCCCCGGCACGGAAGGCATCGGCAGCGTCATCCTCGAACGCGGGATGGACGGGTTCTCGATGGGCGAGGTGCGCCGCTACCTCAACGGCGAGACCTGGCGGCCGCTGCATTTCGACAACGTGTTCGTGCCACCAGGCAACGTGCTGCTGAAGGAGGGGGGGTTCCGCCGCCAGATCGCGGGGTTCAATGTCGAGCGCGTGGGCAACTCGGCGCGCTCGCGTGCCGTCGGTGAATGCGCGTTCCGGCTCGCGAAGGACCATGCCGAGACGCGCGTGCAGTTCGGCCGGAAGCTGATGGAGTTCCAGGGCCTGCAGTGGAAGTTCGCGGAGATGCGCATCGCGCTCGATGCCGCGCAGCTGCTGCTCTACCGCGCAGCGAGCAATGCTGGCTCTGGCCTGCCGGATGCGCAGGAGGTCGCAATCGCCAAGCATGCCTGCAACCAGGCAGGCTGGCTTGCGGTGAACGAGGCGATGCAGGTGATGGGCGGCACAGGGTATTCCAATGACGTTCTGCTCGAATACTGCCTCAGGAAGTCGCGCGGCTGGATGATCGCCGGCGGGTCGCTCGAGATGATGAAGAACCGCATCGCGGAGGGCATCTTCGGGCGAAGCTTCCCGCAGCGCCCGCCGCGCGCCCCATGACGCTGGCCGAGGCGATCTTTGCGCCACGGCGCATCGCACTCGTCGGTGCATCGGCCGATCCTGCGAAGCTGACAGCGCGCGCGCAGATCCACCTTCGCCGCCACGGCTTCGACGGTGCACTCTTCCCGGTGAACCCGAACGCCGGCGAGATCATGGGCGAGCGTGCCTATGCGTCCATCGCCGACATCCCCGGCCCCATCGACCACGCCTTCATCCTGCTCGGGCCAGACCGTGCGATCACGGCGGTCGAGGACTGTGCGGCGAAGGGCATCCCGGTCGCGACCGTGCTGGCCGATGGCTTTGCCGAGGCAGGGCCGGAGGGGGCGGCACGGCAGGAAAGGCTGCTCGCCGCCGCACGCGCCGGTGGCGTGCGGTTGATGGGGCCGAATTGCATCGGGGTGATCAACGTCGCCGCGCGCATCGCGCTGTCGGTCAACGCCGTGCTGGCGATGGAACCGCCGCTTCCGCCCGGCCGCACGGCCGTGCTCTCGCACTCGGGCAGCATGATCGGGGCGATGCTCTCGCGCGGCGCGGCGCGCGGGCTCGGCTATTCCGTGCTGGCAGCGACCGGCAACGAGGCCGATCTCGGTGTCGTGGAGCTTCTGGCGCTGCTCGCCGACGATGCGGGAACCGACACGATCCTGCTGTTCCTCGAAACGATCCGCGATCCGATCGGTCTTCGCGAGGCGGCAGCGAAAGCGCATGCGGCGGGCAAGGCCGTGCTCGCCTACAAGCTCGGCCGGTCCGACGCAGGTGCTGCGATGGCCGTCAGCCACACGGGCGCGGTGGCAGGCTCGGATGCCGCTGTCGATGCGCTGCTCGGCGTCTCGGGCATCGCGCGCCTCGACAGTTTCGAGGCGCTGATCGAGGCACCACCCCTGTTCGCCCATGCGCGGCCGATCGCCGGGCCGCGTCGTGCCGTGTCGGTGCTGACGACGACGGGCGGTGCCGCGGCACTTGTGGTCGATCGCCTCGGTTTGGCCGGCATCGCGGCCCCCGTGGTGCGCGACATGACGCTCGCCGGCACCGAGCCTGCCCGCATCGCGGCAGAGCTCGCCGCGATGGATGCGGATGCGGGCACCGATGCCGTGCTTGCCGTGATCGGCAGCTCGGCCCAGTTCAGGCCGGAGACGAGCGTCGCCGGTGTCGTTGCGGCAGCGGATCGGATGACGAAGCCCCTTGCCGTGTTCCTCGCCCCCGACGCGCCCGAAAGCACGCGCCACCTCGCCGCGCGCGGGATCGCCTGTTTCCGCACGCCTGAAGCCGCCGCCGATGCGATAAGGGCGCTTCTCGCCTGGCGCCCCCCCTCCCCCGCCATCGACGCGGGTGATGTGACGGTCGCTGCCGCCGCACTCGCCGCCGCGCGCGGCGCGGTGCTCGACGAAGCCGAGGCACGCGCGGTGTTCGCTGCCCTCGGCGTTCCGCTCGCACCCGCGCATCTCATCACGGACCTCGCCGGCCTCGCAGGCATTCCATGGGCGATCGAGTACCCCGTTGCGCTCAAAGCGGTCTCGGCCGCCCTGCCGCACAAGACGGACGCGGGCGGCGTCGTGCTGAATGTCCCTGATCGCGGCGCGCTCAGGCACGCGGCGCGTGACATGATTGCGCGGTTCCGCGACACGGCGCTTGCGGGGCTTCTGATCGCACCCATGCAGCGCGGGGTTGGCGAAGTGCTGCTCGGCTTCCGGCGTGATCCGCAGGCAGGGCCCGTCGTCGTGCTCGGCGCAGGCGGGGTGCTCGCGGAGCTCCTGCCGCCGCCAGTGGTCCGCGCGGCCCCCCTGTCGCGTGCGGAAGCCGAGGCGATGGTCGCGGGCGCACCCCTCGCGCAGCTGCACGGGTTCCGCGGGCGGCCGGCGGGAGACCTCGCAGCACTTGCAGACGCGGTCGTTGCGTTCTCGCGCATTGCTGCGCTGGCGAACGTTGCGGAAGCGGAAATCAACCCGCTTCTCGTCAAGCCCGCGGGCGAAGGCGTTGTCGCCCTCGATGCCCTGGTCGTGCGCGGCTAGCTCGCGGTGGCTTCGCGCCGCCGTGTTGCGAGCTGTGCGAGGATCACTGCACCGGCGAGACCGAAGCCAGCGAGGTCGGTGACGATGCCCGGTTTGATCAGACAGAACGCGGAGGCGATGAGCGCCACGCGCTGCCACGTCGTCGTCGCGGTGAACAGGAACCCGTGCAGACCCCCGGCGAGCAGCAGGCAGCCAGCCGTCGCCGTCACGCTCGCGTGCAGGACGGTGGGCCAGTCGCCGATCAGCAGCAGCGCAGGCTCGTACACGAACATGAACGGCACGATGAAGCCGGCAGCGCCGATCTTCACCGCGGCCCAGCCCGAGCTCCAGAGCTCGCTCTTGGCAAGCCCCGCGGCGGCGAACACCGCGAGCGCGACTGGCGGCGTGATGGCAGACAGGATCGCGAAGTAGAAGGCGAACATGTGCGCCGCAGGCTCGACCACCCCGAGCTTGATCAGCGCCGGCACGAGCAGCGACACCATGACGATGTAGGCCGGCGTCGTCGGCATGCCCATGCCGAGGATGATGCCGGCGATCATCGTCAGCACGAGCGCGACGATCAGGCTCTGCTGCGCCACGTTCACGACAACCTGCGTGAAGGTGATGCCGACGCCGGTGAGCGAGATGATGCCGATGACGATGCCGGCGCAGGCGCAGGCCATGGCGACGCCGAGAGCGCCCTTGGCGCCATCGAGCAGCGCTTCCCACACGGCGGTGAAGGAGACGTTGCCCCGCGAGCTTGCCCGCAGCATGGCGACCGGGAAACAGGCCAGCGTGCCGACGAGGGCGGCGAGCGGGGCCGAGTATCCGGCGAAGAGGCCGCCAAGGATCAGCAAGATCGGGATGAAGAGATGCCCGTTCGTCGTGATCGTATGCATGAACCGCGGCACTTCATGGTCGGGGAGGCCAGCCAGCCGCGCGCGCTTGGCCTCGAAATGCACCGCGGCGAAGGTGGCAGCGTAGTAGAGGATGGCCGGCAGCGCCGCCCACTGCACCACCTGCAGGTAGGCGACCCCCATGTACTCGGCCATCACGAAGGCGGCAGCACCCATGATCGGCGGCATGATCTGCCCGCCGGTCGACGCCACCGCCTCGACGCCCGCGGCGAAGGGCGCGCGGAAGCCGGTGCGCAGCATCAGCGGGATCGTCACCTGGCCGGTGACCATCACGTTCGCCACCGCCGAGCCCGAGACGGTACCGAACAGGCTCGAGGACAGCACCGCGACCTTGCCGGGCCCGCCGGTGGAGCGGCCGGTCAGGGAGAGCGCGAAATCCATGAACAGCTTGCCGGTGCCGGATCGTTCCATGAACGACCCGAACAGCACGAAGATGACGACGAAGCCGGCCGAGACGCCGAGCGTCGAGCCGAAGATGCCGTCCGTCGTCAGGTAGAGCTGGTCGAGGATGATCAGCGGCGTGACGGAGGTGAAGAAGAAGGCGTAAGCGAGGAACACCAGCGCCGTGACCGGCAGCGCCCAGCCGATCGCCCGGCGCGTCGCCTCGAGCACCGTCGCCACGCAGGCCCAGCCCATCAGCTCCTGCATCGGCGTCGGGTCGTCGATCATCGGGATCCTGTTCACGAGCTCCTGGTAGGTTGCGAACAGGTAGAGGATCGGCGCGCAGGCGACGACGAGGAGAACCCAGTCCTCGATCCCGGGATTGGTGCCGCCGCGCGACGTGCGCAGCGGCAAGGTGAGGAACACGAGCACGACCGCGAACAGCAGGTGCATGCCGCGGAAGATCACCGCCTCCGGCGGCGAGACGGCGATGGCCCACATGTGGAACAGGGCCATCGCCGCGGCCAGAAGCCCGGCCAGGAGGCCGATGGCGCGGCGGTAGGTCATGCGTTCTCTCCCGCCGCGCCCGTTGACGTGATCAGCCGCGCGCGCCCTGCTCGCGGTAGAAGCGCGCAGCACCCGGATGCAGCGGCACGCCGATGTCCTCTGCCGCCGCCGCTGGCGTCAGCCCCTGCAGCGCGCGGTTGATCGGCGTCAGCGCGTTCAGGTTGGCGAACATCAGCTGAACCATGCGGTAGATGCGCTCCTCCGGCTGGTCGCAGGCAGCGATCAGGTGCGCGGAGTAGACGATCTGCGGCACCGCCTCGGTCTGCTGCGGGTAGGTGTTGGCCGGAACGGGGCCGAGGTTGTAGCCGGCGTTGATCTTCTTCATCGCCTCCCCATAAGGCGTGAGGTCGACGAAGCGGATCTGCCGCGCGGACGCAAGGTCCATCACCGACGAGGCCGGGATGGTGGTGCCGAGGGTGAAGGCAACCGCGTGGCCGTCCTTCATGAGGCCGACGGCGTCGGTGTAGCTCGCCTGGAAGTTGGCGCGCACGTCGCTGTACTGCATGCCAGCGGCCTGCAGGATGTGGCGCGTCACCACCTCGGCCGTGTTGCCGCGCGGCTGGATCGCGATCGACTTGCCGCGCAGGTCCTCGATGCGGCGGATGTTCGCGTCGGCGAGGGTGACGACCTGGAAATACTGCGGATACAGGTTGCCGAGGTTGCAGACCTTGGTCACCTTGCGCGGGAACGGCTCAGCGCCGTTCAGCCCGTCCACCGTCGTGATCGAGTTGCCGAAGCCGATCTCGGCACGGCCCTCGTCGATGCCGCGCACGTTGGCGACACCGGCACCAGGCAGCGTCTGGATGGCCACGCCCGGGATGTTCTGTTCCCAGATGTTCTTCAGCGCGCCGGCGATCGGCACCCACACGCCGCCCTGCGGCCCCGTCATCATGCGGAGCGTCTGGGCCTCTGCGGTGGCAAGTGGCAGCGTGGCAATGGCGGCAGCAATGGCCGCGAGACGGAGTCCCGGCGTCATGAACGTTCTCCCCATCGATGACGGCATCACCCTGGTCTCAGGGTTTCCCGGCCGCCCGAGGCCGGCATTGAAAGGCGCGCCCCCTGCTTGGTCAACCCGTTCCGGAGAGGCGAGGCCTTGACGGTCAGGCCATCACGGCCTCTGCCTGCATGCAGGGATACCCGGCGGCGTCGCGCGTCTCGAGCGTGACCGCCCCCTCGCCCGCCACCGCGAGAACGGCGAACGGTGCCAGGTCGAACAGTGGGCGGAGGCCGCGGAACGAGAAGGACGCAATGCGCCGCCCTGGCGCGACCTGCTGGGCGAGGCCTGCCATCAGCGTCGCCTGCAGCGGCCCGTGCACGATCAGGCCCGGATAGCCCTCGACCTCCGTCACGTAGCTGCGATCGTAATGGATGCGATGCCCATTGGCAGTCAACGCGGAGTAGCGGAACAGCAACACCGGGTCGGGTACCACGTCGCGACGCGTGGCGGCAGCCTGGAGCGGTGGTGGGGGGGGCGCTGTCTTCACCGCTGCCCCTTCGAGGCCGCGGTAGACGATGTCGTGCTCCTCGGTGATCGCCACCCCGCGCGGGCCCTCGATCACGTGGCGGACGGTGACGAACACGAGCTGCCCCGTGCTGCCGGTCTTCTCGGACACCTTCGTGATGGTGCTGGTGCGGACGATGCGCTCGCCCGGGAACAACTGGCCCGGGAAGCCGAGCCTGCCGCCGGCGAACATCCGTCGCGGCAGGTCGTGCACCGGCGGCAGGAACCCGCCGCGCTTCGGATGCCCGTCAGGCCCGATGGCCGAGGCGGGAACCCAGGCCTGGAACTGCGTCCAATGCCAGAGGGGGGGAAGCGCCCCATCCGGGGCGCAGTCAGCCAGGGACCGGTCGAGTGTTGCCGCGAGTGCTGCCATGCGCCCGTGATCGACCGTGTCCTCTGCCGTTTCGCTGCGCCCGACCCAGGCATCCCACTCGCTCATTGACCGTTTCCCCCTTGCCGCGCCTGCCGAGTCTCGTGCCTGCGTAATGTGGAAATTGCTGGCCGGCCAGACCTCAGGTGCATCGGAGCCGCCGTGAAACCGGCTCAATCGCATTGCACCATTCCGGACAGTGACACGGCCAGGGTTGCATCGGGGCGAGATGGAAGCCGAGGAATACGAGTTGATGGATGCGGTCGAGGACCGCATGTGGTGGTACGCAGGGCTGCACGCGATGGTGATCCGCGCGCTCGCCCGCCACGCGGCACCTGCCAGCCTGCCGCTCCCTGCCACCCTGCCGCTGCTCGATGTCGGCTGCGGCACCGGTGGCCTGCTGCGCCGCCTTGACGCTGCGATGCAGGAGGGGCGGGTTGCCGCACGGCCACTCGCCGGGTTCGACATCGTGGCCGAGGCGGTCAGCCGCGCGCACGCCAAGATTCCCAAGGCCCGATTGGTCCGCGCCTCTGCCAACGACATTCCCTTCGCCACCGGCAGCGTCGCCGCGGCCGTCTCCTGCGACGTGCTCTGCCATCGCGCGGTGGACGAGGGGCGCGCGCTGGGCGAGCTCCACCGCGTGCTGGCACCAGGCGGGATCGTGGTGCTGAACATGCCGGCCCATGCCTGGCTCGTCTCCGCCCATGACAGGCGCGTGCACACGCGCGAGCGCTACAGCCGCGACGTGCTGCGCGCCCGCCTCGCAGCCGCAGGCTTCCGGCCGATCGAGGTGCTGCACTGGAACAGCCTGCTGTTCCCGCTGATGGTCGTGCAGCGCAAGCTGCTGACGCGATCGGGCAAGGGCGATGCTGCACCACAGGACCGCAGCGATGTCGCCGCGTTCCCGCCACCGATCGAGGCGATGTTCCGGGCCGTGACGGCGGTCGAGCGGGCCCTGATCGGCGCCGGGGTGCGCTTCCCGGTGGGTGGTTCCGTTCTCGCCGTTGCCGTGAAACCCTGACCGGATGACGATGATGGACATGCCAAGCGGCTCCGCGCAGCGCCTGGCCGACCCGCTGCACGACGCCCCGGCTCTCTCGGTGGTCGTTCCCGTCTACAACGGGGCGGCGACGGTGGGCGCGCTGGTCGCTGCCCTCGGCGCGCTCGAGGTGCCCGGCGGGCTCGAGATCGTGCTGGTGAATGACGGCAGCCCCGACACCAGCGGCGATGTGTGCCGCGCCCTGCTCCACACCTCGGCCGTGCCGCTGACCTATGTCGAGCATGCGCGCAACTACGGCGAGCACAACGCGGTCATGACCGGGCTACGCCACGCCCGCGGCGCCTTCGTCATCACGATGGATGACGACCTCCAGAACCCGCCGGAGGAGGTGGTGCGGCTGTTCCTCCACACGCGCGACCGGGGGTATGACGTCGTCTACACCCGCTATGCCGAGAAGAAGCACGAGGGGTGGCGCAACCTTGGCAGCCGCTTCGCCAACCGGGTGGCCGACATGCTGCTCGACAAGCCGCGCGGCCTCTACCTCTCCTCGTTCCGCTGCATGAGCCGCCTCGTGGTCGACGGCATCACCCGCTACGAAGGTCCCTACCCCTATGTCGACGGCCTCATCATGCAGGTGACGCAGCGGCTCGGCTCGCTCGAGGTGATGCACCTGCCGCGCGCGGAGGGGGTGAGCAACTACACGATCCGCCGGCTCGTGCGGCTCTGGCTGAACCTTGCCGTGAACTTCTCGCTGCTGCCACTCAGGCTCGCGGTGTTCGCCGGGGTGGCGATGGGGGCACTTGGCGCCATCGGCGCGCTGGTCGTCGTGCTTTCGGCACTGGCGGGCGAGCAGCCGCAGGGCTGGGCCAGCACGATGGTGGTGATCCTGCTGCTGTCGGGGGTGCAGTTCGTCATCCTCGGCATCCTTGGCGAGTATCTCGGCCGCACCTTCCTCACCGGCAACCGCAAGCCGCAGGGCATTGTGCGCGCGGTGGCCGAGGGCGGCGGGCGACGCGCGGCTGCGCATCCGTCATCGGAGGGTGCGGCGTGAACCCGCACTGGGCGGCGCTGATCGGCGCGCTTATCGTCGGGGTGGCGGGGCAACTGCTGCTCAAGACCGGCGCGGCGGCCGGAGGATCGGTGATCGAGCAGGTGTTCCGGCCGACGACGATCGCCGGCCTCGCCCTCTACGGCGGCGGGGCGTTCCTGTACCTGTTCGCGCTGCGCGGCATTCCCGTCTCGGTCGCCTTCCCCTCGGCGGCCTCGCAATACGTTGTGGTCGCCGTCGTCGGCTGGCTGATCTGGGCGGAGCCTGTCGGGCTGCAGCAGATCGGCGGGCTGGCGCTGATCATCGCCGGGGTGCTGCTGCTCGCCACGGCGTGAGCGCCGGCTCAGGCGATCAGCAGGAAATCGCTCTGGCTCAGCCCTGTCACACCGAGCAGCGTGATCGTATCGTCGCCCGCTGAAACGACGCTTCGGTCCGAGAGTGCTGCGATCGCGAGATCGGCGAAGCCGAGACCCGCCGGCGCGAGATCGAGCTTGTCCTGGCCGCGGATGAAGTCGCCGATCACGTCCTGGCCCCAATCGGCGAAGAAGCGGAAGATGTCGGCCCCGGCACCACCGTCGAGCCGGTTGTTGGCCGCATTGCCGATGATGACGTCAGCGCCCGCGCCGCCGATGCCATTCTCGATGACCACACCATGCGCGATGGCCAGGTTGTTGGCCCCGCTGCTTGCCACTGTGCTGAACGATCCTCCCCGGAGATCGAGCGTGACCTTGGCGGTCGCGGCGGAGAGGTCGATCGTATCGGTGCCGCCACCGTCCCAGATCGTGGTGACCTTGTTGGCGAGATCGGCGAAGCGATAGGTGTCGTTGCCCGTGCGCGTCGTCGTGTTCGTTCCGTACAGGTACTGGAGCGTCGCGATATCGTAGAGCTGGTAGGTCGATGGCTCGCCCGCATACGTCGCGTGCCCGTTGTACGACATCACCGTGTACATGCGGCTGTTCTCGGCACCCGTCAGCGCGCCGACATGGTCGAGGCCGAGCGCGTGGCCGGTCTCGTGCAGCAGCAGCATCGTCTCGAAGCTGCCGGGCGAGAAGCTCGCCCCGGCATAGTTCGTGTTCAGCCACACGTCGCCGGGCTTGCTGTTCGTGCCGGTGCCGGAGGGATAGTAGGCGTAGCCGGCATAGTTCGGGATGCTGGCGAAGCCGAAGGTGATCGCCGCCGTGCTCGCGCTCGCGGCCTCGACGAAGGTGATGTTGGCCAGCGTCTCGATGTAGTCGAGCGTCTGGCGTACCTGGTCGCGCTGGGTCGTGCCGAAGCTCTTGAAGTTGGAGTACGCCCAGTCGCCGGAGGCGTAGTACCCAGGCGTCGCATCGAGGAAGGCGAAGCTCACCGTCACGGCGCTGCCATAGGGCTGGGAAGCGTTCCATCGCTGCGACGACGACAGCAGCAGGTCCTCGACATAGTAGGCCGGCCCGCTGCTGGCCGGCGCGTTGTCGAGGCCCGCGATCGACACGGTGAGCGAGGCGGTCGCGGTGCCGCCCTTCCCGTCGCTGACGGTGTAGGAGATTCGGTCGGTCGCGCCCTGGCCGGAGGTCAGTGCGTTGAAAGCGCCGTTCGGATCGTAGCTGTAGCTGCCGTTGGCGTTCAGCGTGAACTTGGCGCCGGAGGCCAGCGTTGCTGCCTTGCCGACGGAGGTCGCAACGCCGTTGACAGCCGAGACAGTGAGGGCATCGCCGTTCGGATCGCTGTCATTGGCGAGCACGTTGCCGGTGCGCACCGTCGCCTCGTCCGTCGCGGCCGCGTCGTTGACGGCGACCGGCGCGCTGTTCGACGTCTGCGCGCTCACGCCGGTGACGGTGACGCTCACCGTCGCCTGCGCCGTTCCACCGCGGCCGTCGGCGATCTTGTAGGTGAACTTCTCAAGCGCTGACTGGCCGGTGTTCAGGCTCGTGAACACGCTGCCCTGCTCGTAGCTCACCGTCATGTCGGCATTGAGCCGCACCACGGCACCGGACGAGAGGGTGACCGTTGCGCCAGGCGCGACCGCGATGCCGTTCAGATGCGTGATCGAGAGAGCGTCGCCGTCACGGTCGCGGTCATTGGCGAGAACTGCGAGGCGGATCGGTGTTGCCTCGCCTGTCGTCGCGCTGTCGTTGCTCGCGGTGGGCGCGCTGTTGCGCGTGCTCCCGCCGCCTTTCGCCCCGGCGCCGAGCTTGTAGCCGTGCCCCTCGTCCTCGGTGCGGAAACCGGTGGCGAAGCCCACGAAGCCATGACTGAAAAGCCCCGTGGCGGACGCGGCATCGAACGACAGCGGCGTATTGTCGGACAGGAGGGGGCGCGCGGACGCGGCACGGCGATCGGCGGACATGGTGTCTCCTTGCGACGGGCGAACGCCTTATGGTGTGGGTCGCGCGTAAACGCGTGTTGAACGGGGGAGGTTGGAGCAGCGGATCAGGTAGGGAAGCGGGCGGACGGGGCGCTCAGGCGCTGGGCGCACGAGTATTCTGAGACAAGCTCTCATCGGTAGATAACGCGGCAACCGACTGGTGAGAAGCTGCCGAAATCAACCCACCCGTCGCCTCACGCAATCGGTATCACGGCAGAGGACACGCGCATCAGCAGCGGGTTCGCCGTCGCGTAGCTGCATAAAGCCGTGCCGGCACCTGTCGGAAAAGCTTACAGCTGTGCCTCCAGAGGCTCTTCTACCCGTGCAACCCTCTGATATAATTTGGTCAAATAGACTGGCACGACGCTTGCTTGACAGGGGGCGCACCTGGAGAATGGTGCTATCGCATCGGAGGCTGGTACGAATGATCAGGAACACGTGGCTGGGTATTCTGGCAGGAGCCGCATTGTTGGGCGTGAGCGGCACCGCAAACGCTGCTTTCATCGTCCAGTCTGGAAACCTTGGTGGTGGCTCCGTTCAGAACGTCATCTCGAATGCCTGCACAGGTACCGTCACCGGCCCGGCCTCGTCGGTCCAGGGTTGCCTCAACAGCGACAACGACACGTTCGTGAACTTCGCGAGCAGCACCGACCAGCTCCAGATCACGGGCGGTCAGGCGACGCTTTCCGCGGTCGATGACATCATCAACCAGCTGACCATCTCCGCCTACTACAACCCGACCGCCGAGGCTCTGACCTTTGGCACGCTGGTGCTGGACATCCAGTGGGACATCACGCCTGGCTCTCCTGCAGGGGCCAGCGCATCTGTGACATTCACCGCCGACCCGAACAGCGGGGCTGGGCCCTTCGTGTTCTCACTCGGCAACGGCAACAACTTCTTCACCATCTCTGGCGAGGACTTCGCCTCCGTGTCGTTTGACGTCACGGGCAATGGGCGGGTCGTAGGTATCGAGTTGAAGCAGGTCCGCATCGGCGGGGTCAGCGAGCCGGGCAACGGCGGCGGCGGGTTCCCCGTTCCCGAGCCTGCGACACTCGGCCTGCTTGGTGCCGGCCTGCTGGGCCTCGGCCTGGCCCGTCGGCGCCGTCGGAAGGCCTGACGCCCGAAACCACTGCGTCGGATTGCTTGACAGGGGGGCGGTGCCGGCAACGGCACCGCCCTTCGCATTCCTGGATCCAAGCGGGAACAAGGGCTTGCCCTGCGGCGACGGGGGGCGGCGGTCAACGACAGCGGCCAGCGGCACGAGTCTGCACGCAACGCGCCCGCCAATGCGGTCGAAACTCTTTACAGTTCTGCGACAGCAGACGGGCGAAAGGCCGTAAGCCTTTGATGTCCCTCATGTTGCACACGTGTTGCATACGTCGGTAGGCGGAGGGGGCCACGCGACGCAAGGAAGAGACCATGAACAGACTATCATGGCTCGGGGTAGTGGCTGGGACGGCGATGCTCGCCGTTGCAGTCCCGACGCAGGCAAACGCGGCGATCGTCTTCGGAACCGGGCCGGCGCCCGGATCGACCGACAACGTCATCGTCAACGCCTGCGCCAGCCCCGTGTTGGGCCCCGCACTCACGGTCACCGGCTGCCTCAACACGAGCCAGACCACCGATGTCAACTTCACGAGCGACGAGAACCTGCTGCTGACGGAAGGCGGCGGCCAGGCCCAGCTCGTCTCGCAGGACGGCGCGTTCAGCTACCTCGAGATCAGCCTCGATCCCGGTCAGACCTTCGCGATCCTAGAGCTGAACATCGACACGAACGCCGATGGCACGGTCGTCTTCACGGTGCAGGATCAGAACGTCTCGAGCGGCCCCCTCGCCCTGGACGAGAACGGCGTGAACCGCTTCTACGTCATCGGCACGGCGGGGGAGGACTTCACCTCCCTCTCCTTCGTCACCACCGTCGGCGTCACCAGCGTCGACCTGGTGTCGGACGTGAAGCAGGTGCGCATCGGTGGCGTCGACGATGGCGGTGGTGGCTTCCCGATCCCCGAGCCGGCCACGATTGCCCTGTTCGGCGCAGGCCTGCTCGGCCTCGGCCTCGCCCGGCGGCGCCGCAAGGCCTGATCGCTCGCAACTGAGTAAGGCGGCTTGACCAGGGCGGTGCCGGCAACGGCACCGCCCTTCGCTTGTGCGGTCCTCAGCCGTGGGCGCCGACGTCCTGGGTGATGGCGGCGGAGGCCTCGCGCACCAGGCCGAACAGCGTGCGCATCGGGCCGAACACCTCGGCGTGCTCCTGCTCGTAGGTCGCTGCCTCCGCCGTTCCCGGCGGCTCGGCGAAGTCGAGCGAGAGCGCCGCATCGCGGTTGCGCGGGAATACCTCCTCCAGCACCGCCACCGCCCCCGGCACGTCGAGCCGCAGCACGCGGGCGACCAGCGCCGCGCGCGTGATGCCGTGGCGCGGCGAGAAATCGGGGATGCGCGTGGCCAGCAGCCAGATGCGGTGGATCAGCGCCAGCCGGATGGCGTGCAGCAGCACGAGCCGCTCGGGCGGGCGCTCGGCAGGCCACGTGGCCTCGAGCGCCAACGCATCCTGCTGCAGGCGGCGGAACATCCGCCGCACGGGCTCCGACAGGCCGAATTCCTCGAGCGCCTCTGCCACCGCCGTCAGCGCCGCCGCGCGGCCCGGCCGCCGCGTGCGCGCCGCACGGTCAAGCCAGGTTCCGGGGTCCAGCGTGGCGACGTAGCCACGGAGGATGTCGAGCGCGCCGGCACGCCGCGCGGCTTCGGCCATTGCCATCGCCCTGCCGAAACGGGGTGACCTGGCGCGCAGCTCCGCGAAGGTCTCGGGGCTGCGGGAGGCCGCCTTGCCGAGCCCGTGCAGCGTGTTCGCGAGCCACCCCATCTGGTGCAGGATCGCGTTGTTCGGGATCGCGCGCAGCTCCGACGGGTGCGCGATCATCGCCGGCCCGCCAAGCCCGTCGCGCTGCCGCGCTGCCGGCCGCGATCCGGTGGGGTCGAGCAGGCTGGGCCCGAAGGCGCCGAGCAGCGCGGCGTAGCCCGGGTCCTCGACCAGCGCTTCCATCTCCGACCGCACCGTGCCGAAGAACTCCGCCGCCCAGTCAGCCTCGGCGTACACGGGGTCCGACACCGCCTCCTCGGGCTCGGGGGCGAAGGCATGCTCGGCGATCCGCGCGATCGTGGCGGCGGCGAGCGATGGCGTGCCGAACAGCAGGTAGCCGTCGGAGCCCTGGAAGCTGCTTTCCTCCCGCACGCTCAAGCCCGCCGCGCCGAACTGCGCGCGCGAGGCGGCGGGAGCGAGATACTCGAACCGGTCGGCCAGGCTGGCTGGATGCGCGCCACGGCCGATGCTCTCGCCATGGGTGTTGAACAGCACGAGCTCGATGCCGGCGAGGTCATACCGCCTGAGCGTCTCGGCGAGCTTCAGGCGAAGCCGCTCGATCCAGTAGCTGGCCGCGAGCTGGCCGACGAAGCGCCCTGAATCCGAATAGCCGAACTGGATGCAAAGCCTGCCCGTCGCGCGCAGATAGGCGCGCCAATGCGGGCTGCGCAGCGCCTCCTCCAGCACCCGCGCGCCGCGCTCCAGCCCCTCCGCCGTCTCGAACAGCGGGCTGATCTCGACCTGGTTCTCGATGCCGAAGCGTTTCGCGAGCCACAGCGCCGCAAGCAGCGTATAGCCCGTCTCGGTCTCGGCGATCAGGAAGCGGATCTTCTGCGACCGGTCGATGTGCTTGACGATCTGCGCGACCGTCATCATCAGCCGCGCGGCCGAAGCACCCTCCGTCAGCAGCGCGCCGAAATCGACCGCCACCGTCTCGACGCTGTCGAGCGCCGCGTTGATCGCCGCAAGCAGGCCGCGGCGGCGGGCGCGATCCTCCGGCCCGCCATCGAAGCCGAGGCGATGGCGGAGCGCGTTGTGCACCTGCGTGGCGTTCAGCCGCACATGGGTGTGGGCGAGTGCCAGCCCGTGCGAGACGAGGCCAGCGCGCGCGACGGCAAGACGCATCCGCGCCGCATCGTCAGGTGCGGCGGCGATCGCCTCGGCGAACAGCGGCAGAAGTGGCGTGGGCTCGGTCAACGCATCGGATGCACGGTCGATCAGCGCATGGGCGAAGCGCTGCACCGCCTCCGGCTCCGGCGTCGTGCCTTCCGGGCAGGCCGCGATCTGTTCCGCGACCGCATCGGCGGCGATCGCGATGCGCGCGGCGAGCGGGCCGGCCCCCGCTTCGCCGACGGCTGCATCGAGGCGGGCAAGCTGCAGTGCCTTCATGCGCAGGCGGAATTTCAGCGTGTCGGCGAACCCGATATCGGTGCGGCCGTCGGTGTCGTAGCCCACCCAGGTGGAGATGATCACCGGCGCAGGGGCCAGCACCGACCAGCGATCGGGCCAGGCGGCACGGGCCGCCCCGAACAAGGCTTCCGCGAACCGGTCGAGCGCATCGCGCGCATGGGCGATGGCGACCCCTGCCGCCTCGAACTCCTGCACGAGGGTGATCGGGCTCGGGCGGAGATGCATCGGGTCGATCGCGCCCAGTACGGCACGCCCGGGCGCGGTCCCGGCCGAGGCTGATTCCGCGAGCAGCGCTGCCGTCGGCCCGGGCATCGAGAAGGTCGGGTGAGCGGTGAATACGGCAGCATAGCGCGGATGCTCGACCAGCAGGCGATAGGCGGCGAAGGGAACCGGGCTGTCGTCCGGATCGGGGCGGACAAGGCGTGCGGCCAGCGTATCGAACGCCGCTTCCCCCGGCGGACCGACATAGGCCGCCACCCTGCCCGCGCGCGCCCGGAACGCAGCGGCGCCGAGGCGGCGGAGGACGACCGTCAGCCCGGGGAGGTCGAGGGTTCCGTCATCGAGGCGACGGGAGATGGCCAGGGCGGCCGAGGACACAGGGTCGGCGAAGGGGTCGGTCGCGGCGGCTTCGAGCAGGCGCGCGACCGTGCCGGTCAGTTCAGCAATCGCCGCGTCGGCTGCATCTGGAATAAGGTCGGAGCCTGCTGCATCAAGCATGCAGACAATTGTGCACCTGCGAAGGGCCGCTGCGCCACAGAAACGTTGCGCGGAGAGACGTCGATCAGGCGCCCGGAAGCTGCCGCAGCGCCGCGCATACCGCCTCGACCTGCCCGTCGGTCAACTCCGGAAACATCGGCAGCGACAGCACCTGCCCTGCCGCCACCTCGGTTTCCCGGCACATGGCCGGGCCGAGCGCGATGCGGCCGCGATAGGCGCCCTGGGCGTGCACCGGAACGGGGTAGTGCACATTGGTGGCGATGCCGCGGGCACGCAGGAACGCCTGCACCGACGCGCGGTCGCCGCAGCGCAGCACGTATTGGTGGAAGACGTGGCTCGTGCCCCGCTGTCGCGCGGGGGCGCTGAGCGGCCCGCCGGCGAGCGCGGCATCATACGCCGCCGCGATCGCCTGGCGCCGCGCCGTGACTGCATCGAGCGCCGTCAGCTTCACGCGCAGTGCCGCCGCCTGCACTTCGTCGAGCCTGCTGTTCACACCCGCCATGTCGGAGACATAGCGCTCGCGCCAGCCATACTGGCGCAGCGCGGCGATCCGGTCGGCCAGCGCCTCGTCGTCGGTCGAGAGGACGCCGCCATCGCCGAGCGCGCCGAGGTTCTTGGTTGGATAGAGGCTGAAGGCAGCGGCGATGCCGAGCGTGCCGCATTTCCGGCCGCCCACCAGCGCGCCATGGCTCTGCGAGCAATCCTCGATCACCACCGCCCCGTGGCGAGAGGCGATGGCGATGATCTCGGCCACCGATGCCGGCTGGCCGTAGATGTGCACGGGGACGACGGCGCGGATCGGCGGCAGGCCGGGCGGCGGGCTCGCCAGCACGGTGGCGAGCTCAGCCGGGTCCATCGTGTAGGTGGCGGGGTCGATGTCGATCAGCACCGCCGTCGCCCCAACCATCTCGATCGCGGCAACGGTCGCCACCGCCGTGTGGCTGACGGTCGCGACCGCGGCACCAGGGCCGATGCCGAGGCCGCGCAGGATCAGTGCGAGCGCATCGGTGCCGTTGGCGACGCCGACGGCGCGCGCCGCCCCCTGCCAGGTAGCGAATTCCGTTTCAAAGGCGGCACATTCCTTGCCGAGGATGTACCAGCCGCTGTCGAGCGCGCGCGCGATCGCGGCGTCGATCTGGGCCTTCTGCGCGCGGTAGCTGGCGCCCGGGTCGGCCTGCGGAACGGTCACGGGAGGCGAGGCGGCGTTCATGGCGATGTCTCACACATAGAGGGCGAGGCGTGGGCGGAACCAGGCGAGCGTGCGGGAAAGCCCGTCGGCCAGCGTCACTTCGGGCGCCCAGCCGGTGGCGGCCCGGAACGCCCGATCGTCGGCCACATAGGAACCGATGTCGATCTTGGCACGGTCGGCCGGGAAGGTCTCGACCCGGAACTCGCCCGAGCCGTTGGCGGCGACGAGGGCGGAGGCAAGCTCGCGCAGGCTGACGGCAGGGCTGCCGCCGAGATTGTAGGCGCCGGGCTGTGCATCGAGGGCGGCGATGAAGGCGGCTGCGACGTCCTCGCCGAAGGCAAGGTCGCGCATCTGCTCGCCGCCCCACACCTCGAAGGCCTCGCCCTCCAGCACGCGGCGGATCCAGAGGCCGAGGAAGGTCTGCTTCGCATCGGCGATGCGCAACCGCGGGCCATAGCAGTTGGTGAGGCGCAGCGACACGACGGGGCGCCCATGCACCTTGTTCTCGAGCAGCCAGTACTGCTCGGCCGCCCATTTGCTCACTGCGTTCGCATCCGGCGGATCGACGGGGTGATCCTCGGCGACAGGCAGTGCGCGGGGGCGGCCGTAGAGCTGGCGCGTCGAGGCATGCACCACACGTGCGGTTGGTGCCGCCGCGCGGGCGGCGAGGACCAGGCGCAGCGTCGCGTCCGCGTTCTGCGCCAGGTCGTGCCGCGGATCGGCCTGGCTTCCCATGTGCGAGGTGTGCGCGGCGAGGTGGAAGATCGCGTCAGCACCGGCAACGATCGGCGCGAGATCGGCCGTCGCGAGATCGGCCTCGACCAGCGTCGCCCGGATGCCGTCGAGGTTGGCGTGGTTCGCCCCCGTCCCCGGCAGCAGCGCATCGACGGCCACGACCTCCGCCCCGCGCGCGGCGAGCGCGGCGGCGAGCGTCGCGCCGAGGAACCCGGCCCCGCCGGTGACGATGCAGCGTACGCCCCCCAATTCCTTCATGCTGGGAGGTCCATCACGCCTCGCGCGCGATCCGGGCGAGGTACGCGCCGAGATCGGTCTTGCCGAGGGAAGCCGCCTCGCGCGTGAGCGCCTCGGCATCGATGAAGCCCATGCGGAAGGCCACTTCCTCGGGGCAGCCGATCATCAGCCCCTGGCGTTCCTGCAGCGTCTGCACGAAGGTCGCAGCGGCGAGCAGCGAGGCCGGCGTTCCAGCATCGAGCCAGGCATAGCCGCGCCCCATCCGTTCCACGTGCAGTTCGTTCCGCGCGAGATACACCCGGTTCACGTCGGTGATCTCGAGCTCGCCGCGCGCGCCGGGCTTGAGCGCGGCCGCGATGTCGGAGACCTGGCCGTCATAGACGTAGAGGCCGATCACCGCCCAGTTGCTCGTTGGCTCGCGCGGCTTCTCGACGAGCTCCGTCGCCCGCCCCTCGGCGTCGAACCAGACCACGCCGTAGCGCTCGGGGTCGCGCACCTGGTAGGCGAACACGGTGGCCCCCGTGCCGCGCGTGGCGGCGTGCGAGAGCATCGTGCCCATGCCCTCGCCGTGGATCAGGTTGTCACCCAATGCCAGCGTGCACGGCGCGCCGCCGAGGAACTGCCGGCCGATGGTGAAGGCCTGGGCGATGCCATCCGGGCTCGGCTGCACGGCGTAGCTGATGGCGAGCCCGAGGCGCGAGCCGTCGCCGAGCAGACGGACGAAGCCTGCCTGGTCGGCCGGCGTGGTGATGACGAGGATGTCGCGGATGCCGGCGAGCATGAGCGTCGACAGCGGATAGTACACCATCGGCTTGTCGTAGACGGGCAGCAACTGCTTGGACGCCGCCAGCGTCATTGGGTGAAGCCGCGTGCCGGAGCCGCCGGCGAGCAGGATGCCCTTCATGCTCAGGCCGCCGTGCCGAGGCGCTGGCCGGCGTAGTTCCGCGCGCGGATGGCCTGCCACCACGCGGCATTCTCGAGATACCAGCGCACCGTCGCCTCGAGCCCGGTCTCGAAGCTGTACGCCGGCGTCCAGCCGAGTGCCGCCATCGCCGGTCCTGCATCGATCGCGTAGCGGAAATCATGGCCCGGACGATCCGTCACGAAGCTGATCAGCCGCTCGCGCGGGCCGGCCGGGTCGGGCACCAGGCGGTCGAGCACTGCGCAGATGCCGCGCACCACGTCGATGTTCCGCGCCTCTGCATGCGCGCCGAGCAGGTGCGTCTCACCCGGCTTCGCACGCCCGAGTGCCGCGACCAGGCCGGCGGCGTGATCGTCGACATGGATCCAGTCACGCACGTTCTCGCCGCGCCCGTACACGGGCAGCGGCTTGCCCTCGACGGCATTGGCGATGGTGAGCGGGATGAGCTTCTCGGGGAACTGCCAGGGCCCGTAGTTGTTGCAGGTGTTCGTGACAAAGGCCGGGAACCCGTAGGTCGCGTGGAAGGCGCGCACGAGATGATCGGATGCCGCCTTGGACGCTGCGTAGGGGCTGCGCGGGGCGTAGGGCGTCGCTGCCGTGAAGGGCGCATCGCCGGGTTCGAGATGACCGAACACCTCGTCGGTCGAGACGTGATGAAAACGGAACGAGGCCGCACGCTCGGGCGTGAGCGCGCGCCAATGCGCGAGCGCTGCCTCCAGCACCGAGAGCGTGCCGGTGACGTTCGTCTGCACGAACGCGGCAGGCCCATCGATCGAGCGATCGACATGGCTTTCGGCGGCAAGGTGCATCACCGCGTCAGGGTCGTGGGCGGCGAAGATCGCGCGCATCGCCGCCGTGTCGGCGACGTCGGCCTTCACGTGCACGTGGCGCGGGTCGGACGCTGCCTCCTCGATCGCCTCTGGGCTGGCGGCGTAGGTCAGGCAGTCGACGTTCACGATGCGGGCATCGGTTGTGCGCAGCAGCCGCCGGATGACGGCGGATCCGATGAAACCCATGCCGCCGGTGAGAAGGATCTTCATGGGGCGGAGGGTGGCCCCGCTTCATGGCGGGGCGCAAGCCGCGCTATGGCCGAAAAGTGGCGCCGAGGTCACCGGCCGCAAGAAGCCGTTCGACGGCCTCGTCAGCCGCATCGGCGAAGGGGGTGAGAACCAGGGCCACCCCGAGGCCGCGCAGCCCGTCCGCCTCCTCCGGTCGCGAGGCGGTGAGCGCGATCCGGCCGGAAAACCCCGCCTCGGCCAGCGCGCGGAGCAGCGCGCCCCGCGTCGCGGCATGGCCGAGCACGACCGGAACATGCGGCATGGCGGCGACGATCCAGCGCGCCTCGGCCAGCGGCAGGCCGGCCACGAAGCCGGGGTCTGCCGCGTCGCCATAGAGGGCGGGCCAGCCGCGGCACTGGAATGCGCGCACGGCTTCGGGGTCGAAATCGACGCCGAGGAACCCAATGCCGCGTGCGGCGAGCCGCTCGGCGATCGCGGTGCCGTACCGGCCGAGACCGAGCAGCAGGATCGGGCGAGGCTCCACCTCGCCGCTTTCGGGCAGATGGTCCTCCCGGGAAGGATGGCGGCGCTCGAACACGCCGAGCCAGGGCGCCAACACGCGATAGAGCGTGGCCGAATGGACGATCATGTAGGTGGAAAGTGCGATGGTGATGATGCCGACGAGCGTCGTCAGCCCCACGGCCTCCGCGCCGATATGCCCCAGGCCCTGGCCGAGTGCCACGAAGACAAGGCTGAACTCGCTGATCTGCGCGACCGTCAGCCCGGCGAGGAACCCCGTGCGGCGCCGGTATCCGATCGCCCCCATGATCGCCATGACGATGATGGGATTGCCGATGAGGACAAAGGCCGAGAGCAATGCCGCTTCGCCCAGCCGGCTCGCCACAGCCGAGAAATCGAACAGCGCGCCGAGTTCGAGAAAGAAGAACAGCAACAGGAAATCCCGCAGCGGCGCGAGCCGAGACGCGATCGCCTCCCGCACCGAGACGGAACCGAGGCTGACCCCGGCGACGAGCCCGCCGAGCTCCTTCGACAGGCCGACGGAATCCGCAGCCGTGGCGCCGAGCGCTGCCCAGCCGATCGCGAAGACGACGAGCAGTTCCGGCTCGCGCGCCATGCGTTGCAGCAGGGGTTCGGCGAGGTAGCGCATGAAAAGCCCCGCCGCGCCGATCAGCACGACCCCGCCGCCGATCGCGCGGCCAAGTGCGATGAACCCGCCCTCCCCGGCCACCGCGAAGGCCGACAGCGCGATCATCGCGACGACGACGCAGATGTCCTGCACGATCAGGAACCCGAGCGCGATGCGCCCGTGCAGGGCATCGATCTCGCGTTTGTCGGAGAGCAGCTTCACGATGATGATCGTCGAGGAGAATGTCAGCGCCACCGCGACATAGGCGCTTTCGACCATCCCCAGGCCCAGCACGAGACAGAGTGCGAACCCGCCGACGGAGGTGAACGCGACCTGCCCGAGGCCGGTTGCGAGCGCGACACGACCGAAGCTGCGGATGAGGCCGAGGTCGAGCTTCAGCCCGACCAGGAACAGCAGCAGCGCGATGCCGAGACGCGACAGCGTCTCGACCACGATGCCGCCATCGACGAAACCCGCGCCGGACGGCCCCGCGATGATGCCGACGGCGATGAACGAGACGATCAGCGGCTGGCGCAGCATCACGCCCGCAAGCCCCACAACCGCCGCAAGCCCCAGCACGATCGTGATCTCGATGAAGACCGGCATATCCTCGTCCATTCAGCGTCCCCGCGGCGTCAGCGCAGCCTGTCCCCGTCATGCTCGCGCCCGACGCGCAGGATCTCATTGAAGCCGAACAGCAGCAGCAGCAGGCCCATCACGCTCTGGATCGAGGCAAGCATCCGTGCTGCGGGCCCGACCGGTACAACGTCGCCGTAGCCGATGGTCGAGAGCGTGACGACGGAGAAGTAGAGCGCATCGGGAAACGACATGGCACGGCGGATGCCTGCAAAGGCGAACATCGGCTCGGCGACCGCGCCATCGACGATCCTGTAGAGGCAGGCGAACACGATGACCAGCAGCGAATAGAAGGTCAGGAACGCCAGGGCGGGGATGATCAGGTGGCGGATCCGCACGAAAAACGCCTCGAAGATCAGCGAGATATCGATCAGGAAGGCGACCACGTCACGCTCGGCAAATGCGACGACGACGGCGATTGCCGCCATGGCAACGAGGAAGGCGGCCTCCTCCGAGGCGCGCGAGACACCGAACTCGGGGAGCGAGAAGCTGGCCACCCCGACCAGCGCGACCGGCACGAGCCAGCGCGCCAGCCGCCCGAAATGCGCCGCGCCTCGCATCCGCTCCGATGAGACGAGGCCGCCGATCAGCACGCGCTGTCGCCACGCTGCGCTGAGGAACGCCGCGACCGGCAGCACGAAGCCCGTATAGGAGACAAGGCGCGAGACGTTTGGAAAATTGGTCTCGCTGAAGAACACGAACAGCGTCGCGTACACGGCGAGGAAGTTCGCCAGGGCCAGCGCAAAGTGCAGGCTGCCAGGAAACAGCAGGTAGAAGAACCCCGATCCGGCGACCGCGACCGCGATTAGCAGCGCGATGAAGCCACGGTCATGGTCGCGCGCGGCAAGGCCGACGAGCAGCAGCAGGCCCGCCGTGAACATGACTGCGCGCCACCAGGCGCGGTCCATCCGCTGCGCGCGCATCCTTAGCCTGGCCCTCCTTCCGAGTCGGCTCAATCACTGCGCCCGAGTGTAGCGCCGGTGGGCGCGCACGTTCGCATTCCCGGCCCGGGGCGCTTATCTTCCATGCCATGGCACCGGATACGACACCGCTCTTGACCACGCGCGACCTTGTCACCGCGCTCGCTGCCCGCGGGGGCCACCCTGCGCTGCTCGCCGTGCGCGGCGGCGGCGGCGAGGCGACCAGCCACGCCACGCTGGGACGCGATGCACTTGCACTTGCCGGCGCGCTTGCCGCGCGCGGGGTCGGGACCGGCGAGCGGGTGATCCTGTTCGGCGCGCCCGGGCCCGGCTGGATCACCGTCCGCCTCGCCCTCGGCGCGCTTGGCGCCGTCACGGTCGCGTTCGACGAGACGACGTCCGACGCGGAGCTTGCCGTCCTGGTTCCCGCCTCGGGCGCGCGGCTTGGTTTCGTCGATGCCACCTTCGCCCCACGGCTTGCCGCGGTCGACGCGACGCTCGTCCTGGCCACGCTCGAGGCCGCCGAGGGGTTGGCGCACTGGCACGACTGGGCGGGTGAGCCAGGCGCTCCCCTGCCCCCGATCGCGCCCGATGAGCCCACCATGCTGGTGACCACCAGCGGCACGACGGGCAGGCCGAAGGCCTTCCTGCTGACCCACGCCAACATCCTGCACAACGTGCGCACGATTGCCGCGCAGGGCATCGTCACCCCTGCCGATCGCGCGCTGCTGCCGCTGCCGCTGCACCATGTCTATCCGCTCACCGTCGGCGTGCTGACCCCGCTGGCCATCGGCGCGACCGTGGTGCTGCCCGAGGGCGTGACGGGCCCCCTCCTGGTCGCTGCGCTGAAGGCCGGGCAGTGCACGGTCATGGTCGCGGTGCCGCGCCTCTACGCCGCGCTGCTGGCGGGGCTGATGGGCCGCGTCGCGGCGCAGCCCCTGCCCAAGCGACTGATCTTCAATGCCCTTTTCTCGCTCTCGCTGTTCCTCCGCCGTCGCTTTGGCATCCGCATCGGCAAGCGGGTGTTCGGGTCGATCCACCGCAGCCTCGCGCCCGATCTCTGGCTCATGGCGTCGGGCGGCGCTGCGTTCGATGCCGCGACGATCTGGCCGCTCGAGGCGCTCGGCTGGCAGGTTCTGTCGGGCTGGGGGCTGGCCGAGACCGCCTCGATCCTGACCAACAACCACAAGGACCGGGCGCGCATCGGCGCCGAGGGCTTCCCTTTGCCTGGCGTTACGCTGCGTGTGTTCGAACCGAACGACAAAGGCGTGGGCGAGCTCCAGGCCAAGGGCCCGTCGGTGTTCGCGGGCTACCTCGACAACCCCGAGGCCAACGCAACCGCCTTCACCGAGGATGGCTGGTACCGCTCGGGCGATCTCGGCTTCGTCGACGGCGATGGGTATGTCCACATCGTCGGGCGCGTGAAGGAGATGATCGTGCTCGGCGGGGGCAAGAACATCTTCCCCGAGGAACTGGAGAAGACCTTCGCCGCCGACCCCGCGATCGCCGAGATCGGGCTGGTCGAGAAGGCGGGATCGCTCGTCGGCCTCGTGGTGCCCGACGAGGCGGCGATCGCCGCCTCGGGCACGCCGCGGATCGAGGATGCCGTGCGCGTTGCCCTCACCGCGACGGCGCAGGGCTTGCCCAGCTGGCAGCGCCTGTCCGGCTTCGCGATCACGCGCGAGAAACTGCCGCGCACGCGGCTCGGCAAGATCCAGCGTTTCCTGCTGCCACGCCTGTACGAGGAAGCGGCCGCGGGCCGCGCGCCGGCCAGCGCCGCGCTCACCGACGAGGATCGCGCGCTGATCGCCACGCCGCCTGCCGATGCGCTCTGGGCGCTGCTGCGGGAGCGTTTTCCGGGCCGCGTCGTCTCGCCCGCCCAGTCGCCGCAGCTCGACCTCGGGCTCGACAGCCTTGGCCTCCTCTCGCTCGCGATGGAGATCGAGGCGCGGCTCGGCATCGCGCTCGGGGAGGAGGAGCTCGGCACGGTCGGCACGCTGGCCGACCTGCTGCGGCTCGTGATCGACCGGCCTGCCGCCGCGCCGGCCGTGCAGGCGCCGCCCGACCTCGGCTGGCTCGACCCGCCTGGGCCGTGGCCACGGCTCGCGGGGCGCGTGCTTGCCGTCGTCAACCGCGCGCTGATGGCCCTGATGTTCCGCCTGCGCACGGAGGGGCGGGCGAACATCCCAGACGGGCCCGTCATCATCGCGGCCAACCACCTGTCCGACATCGACCCGACGATCGTCGGTGCTGCCCTGCCGCCTTCAGCGCTTGCGCGGATCCGCTGGGCCGGCGATCGCGGGCGGCTGTTCGGCAGCAAGGCCGGGCGGTTCCTTGCCCGTGCGGCGCGCATCTTCCCGGTGGATGAGCGCGCGCCCGGCACCACGCTGGCCTACGCCCGCGCAGCGCTTGAGCGGGGCGACTGCCTGGTCTGGTTCCCGGAGAGCTGGCGCAGCCCCGACGGCAGGCTCCAGACCTTCATGCCTGGCATTGGCGAGCTCGTCCGCGCCACAGGTGCACCGGTGGTGCCGGCGCGGATCACCGGCACGTTCGAGGCGATGCCGCGCACGGCCCGGTTCCCGAAGCCCCACCCCGTGCGCGTCGTGTTCGGCCCCGCCATCCCGGCCGCGACCCTGACCGAGGGGGCGGCGGACGCTGCCGAAGTGGCACGGCGGCTTCGCGCCGCGGTCGCTGCCCTCGAAGGCGCTTGACGGCTGCCCACCCGGCCCCTTCTCTGCGCCCGCCGCAACAGGAGCCCCTCATGAGCGAGCCCGTCGACACCGTGATCTTCGACCTCGGTGGCGTGCTGATCGACTGGAACCCACGCCACCTCTACCGCAAGATGTTCGACGATGCGGCCGAGATGGAGGCGTTCCTGCGCGATGTGTGCGCGCCCGCCTGGAACCTCGAGCAGGACCGCGGCCGCCCCTGGGCCCAGGCGATCGCCGAGCTCTCCGCCGTCCACCCCGACAAGGCTGAGCTGATCGCCGCCTATCGTGGCCGCTGGCACGAGATGCTCGCCGGCCCCATCAACGGCACTGTCGCGATCCTCGAGGCGCTGCACACGGCCGGCGTGCCGCTCTACGCCCTGACCAACTGGTCCGCAGAGACCTACCCCTACGCCGAGGAGCTCTACGACTTCCTCGGCCGGTTCCGTGGCGTCGTCGTCTCCGGCCGGATCGGGCTGGTGAAGCCCGACGCCGCGATCTACGGCCACACGATCGCGCGGTTCGGCGTCGTTCCGGCACGCACCGTGTTCATCGATGACAGCGCGAAGAACGTCGCCGCTGCCGCGGCATCGGGGCTTCGCGCCGTTCACTATACCGGGCCGGAGGCGCTGGCGCGCGACCTTGCGGCACTCGGCCTTCCCGTCGCCGCCTGAGCAGCGGGGGAAACGCCGTGAACGGTCTCCAGAAGATCATCGAGCGCACCATCCTCGCAAGCCGCTACGTGCTCGTGGTGTTCTATGTCGGGCTTGCCGTGGCGCTGCTCGTGTTCGCCGGGCAGTTCGTGCTCAAGATCACCGACGTGATCATGAAATTCCCCGCGCGCGACGAGACCGAGGTGCTGCTGGCGATGCTGCAGCTGATCGACAAGGCACTGGTCGCCGGCCTCGTCGTGATGGTGATGCTCTCCTCGTACGACAACTTCGTCTCCCGCCTCGACAACGGCGACGAGGATGCGCCCCGCATCACCTGGATCAGCCAGCTCGACCCCGGCTCCCTCAAGATCAAGGTGGCGTCGGCCATCGTCGCGATCAGCTCGATCCACCTGCTGCAGATCTTCATGAACTCGGCCAACTTCACGAATGACGACATCTACTGGAAGGTCGTCATCCACATCGTGTTCATCGCCTCGGCCCTGTTCCTCGGCGTGCTCGACCGCCTGACGGTGATCTGGCCGAGCACGGGCGAGAAAGGCGGGAAGTAGTCAGCGCTTCACCGCCGCCGTCACGACGATCTCCACCTTCCAGCGGGGGTCGACCAGCTTGCCCTCGATCGTCGCGCGCGCCGGCGGGTTCTCGCGATCGACCCACGCATCCCAGGCCGCGTTCATCGCCGGTGCGTCACGGATATCGGCCAGCACGACCAGCGCCTGGAGGATATGCGACTTGTCGCTGCCGGCGGATGCCAGAAGCGCGTCGATCTCCGCGAGCACGCTTGCCGTCTGCCCGGCGGCATCCGCGGTGGGGTCCACCGGGATCTGGCCCGCGCAGTAGACGACGTTGCCGTGCACCACGGCGTTGCAGAGCCGGCCATTCTCGATGTCGATGCGCCGCAGCATGGGTTCCTCCTCGTGACGAGTCGCGCACGATGCTAACCTGTGGCGATGGATGGCGCGCCCTCCACCGCGGTTGGCCTTGCACTTGCGCTCGGGCTTGGGTTGTTCCTCGGCCTCGCCTTCGAGGAGCATTACGGGCAGGACGGCGTGCGCCGCCCCGGCGGCGTCCGTACCTACCCGACGCTTTCGCTCACCGGTGCGGTGCTGTGGCTGCTCGAACCACGCTCGGGGCTCGCCTTCCTCGTGCTGCTGCTGTTCGTCGCCGCGGCCGGGCTGCTCTACTGGCGCGCCTGGATCGCCGTCCAGGCCGATGGGCAACCCGGACTCCGCGGCGGGCTGATGGTGCCTGCCTGCGGCCTTGCCGCCGCGGCGATCGGGCCGGCATCCGTCGCGCTGCCATCCTGGATCCCGCTCGGCCTCACCATGGCGCTCGTCCTGCTGCTGCGCGCCCGCACCTCGCTGCACAGCCTCGCCGCCCGCGTGCCGGGAGAGGAAATCACCACGGCCGCGCGCTTCATCGTGCTCGCCGGCGTCATCCTGCCCGTGGTGCCGCGCGAGCCGATAGCCGCGTGGCTTCCCGTCACGCCGTTCGAGGTGTGGCTCGCGGTCGTCGCGATGTCGGGCATCTCCTGGGGCACCTACCTGCTGCAGCGTTATGTCTCGACGGGCCACGGGCCACTGATCGGCGCGATCCTCGGCGGGCTCTGGTCATCGACTGCAGTGACGGTGGCCTTGGCGCGCGACCTCAAAGGCGCCCAGACGCGCCAGCCGGCGACGGAGGCCGGCATCGTCGCGGCGACGGCGGTAATGTTCGCCCGCGTCGGCCTGGTCGCGGGTGTGTTCGACACCGCGCTGGCCCTCGCCCTCGCCCCCTTTCTCGCGGGTTTCGCGGCGGTGACCGCGATCGCCGCGGGGCTGCTGCTCGCGCGCGGCACCCGCCAGGGCGTGGCCCCGCCGCCGCCAACGGGCAACCCGTTGCGGATCGCGCCCGCGATCGCCTTCGCCGCGCTGTTCGTGGTGATCTCGGCCGCCATGGCGCTGTTGGGCGGCCGGTTCGGCACGGCGGGGCTCTACGCGGTCGCTGCCATCGTCGGCCTCGGCGATCTCGATGCCTTCACGATCAGCCTGGCGACGACGCCGCAGCCCGGTGCCGTTGGTGCGATCCTGCTCGCCTGCGCGAGCAACAACCTCGTCAAGGCAGGCTACGCGGCCGTGTTCGGCGGCGGGCGCGGCCTTCTCCCAGGCGCCGTGCTGGCGGTGATCGCCGCGGCAGGCTTCGCCGTCGCCCTGATGGTGCGGTAGGGATCAGCCTGCTAGCGCCTCGGCGATCGCGCGCGTGTTGTGGCGGATCAGCGCGACGTAGCTCGGCGCCGGCCCGTCGGCCTTGCTCAGCGCATCGGCGAACAGCCTGCCGCCGATCCGCGCGCCGCTTTCCGCCGCCACTTGTTCGAGCACGCGCGGGTTCGCCCCCGTCTCGATGAACAATGCGGTGATACGGTCGCGCCTGATCTGCTGCACCAGCCGTGCGATTCCCTGCGCTGACGGTTCACTCCGCGTCGAGAGGCCCTGCGGGCTCAGGAAATCGATGCCGTAGCGGGCGCCGAAATAGCCGAACGCATCGTGCGAGGTGACGACGCGGCGACGCGCCCGCGGGATGGTGGCGAACTGCTCCGCCACCCAGGTGTCGAGGGCCTGGAGTTCGCCCACAAAGCGCGCTGCGTTGGCGCGATAGGCCTCCGCGGCCTCGCGGTCAGCCCCGGCAAGCCCCTCGGCGATGGTGCGCACCATCTGCTGCACCCGGCGCGGGTCCTGCCACACATGCGGGTCGGCCTCGTCGCCATGGCTGTGGTTGTGACCGTGGGAGTGTCCGTGGCCCTGCGCGGGCTTGATCGTGGCGATGCCGCGGCTTGCCGTGATCTGTGTCCCCTTGAAGCCCGAGGCGCGGATCAGCCGCGGCATCCACCCCTCGAAGCCGAGGCCGTTGACGACGATGAAGCGCGCGCGGGCGAGTTTCTGCGCATCCGACGGTGCCGGCTGGAAGCCATGCGCATCCTTCTCGGCGCCCACGATCGTGTCGATGCTGAGGAACGGTCCGCCGACCTCGCGCAGGATGTCGGCGAGGATGGAGAAGGAGGCGACCGCCGGCCGCGGGTCGAGCGCACGGGCCGGTGCTGCGATGGCGGCGAGCGGGGCGGCGAGTGGGGCGGCAAGCACCGCGCGGCGTGTGATGGATGGCATGGATCTCTCCTCTATCCGGCGAGATGGGGACGGCGGACCAGCCGCCGCAGCAAGGATCCTTGCGGACCGGCAACGAGCCCCGTGGCCCAGATCACGCCGGCCGCGAGGATGATGGCAGGCCCGGTCGGCAGGTCGGCGTGGAATGAAACGAGCAGGCCGCAGAACGAGGCGACGACCGCGGCCGCCACCGAAGCCGCCACCTGCCCGCCGACCGAGGCTGCCCAGAACCGCGCCCCCGTCGCCGGCAGCATCATCAGCCCGACCGCCATGAGCGTGCCGAGCGCATGGAACGCAGCAACGAGGTTCAGCACGACGAGGCCGAGGAAGCCGAGATGCCAGAGCGCCCCGCCGCCGCCGGCATGGCGGAGGAAGCCCGGGTCGAACGTCTCGGTCACCAGCGGGCGCCACATGATTGCGAGGGCGAGCAGCGTCACCGTGGTGGTGACGGCCATGAAGAGCAGCGCGCCGTCATCGACGCCGAGGGCAGCGCCGAACAGCAGGTCGAGCAGGTCAACACCGCTGCCGCCGGCAGAGACGATGACAACCCCCGCGGCGAGTGCCACCAGGTAGAAGCCGGCGAGCGAGGCATCCTCGCGGATGCCCGTGCCGCGCGTGGCAAGCCCTGCGGCGAGCACGATGGCGAGACCGGCCACGATCCCGCCGGTTGACATTGCGACAAGGCTGAGGCCGCCCACCGTCGCGCCGAGCGCGACACCCGGCAGGATCGCATGGCCGAGCGCATCGCCGATCAGTGACAGCCGGCGCAACACGAGGAACACGCCGAGCGGTGGCGCGGCGAGCGACAGCGCGAGGCAGCCGACGAGGGCGCGGCGCATGAACGCGAATTCGAGGAAGGGGTCGAGCAGCATCGGCGGATCTCGCCCCCTTCAGGCGGCCTGGGCGCAGGTCCCGGAATCCTCGTCCCAGCCCTCGGCCATCATGCGGGCGCGCAGACCGTTGGCGGGGGTGAGCACCGCCTCGGTTGGCCCCCAGGCGATCAACTCACGCGCGAGCAGCAGCGTCTGGGGAAAATGCGCACGCACCAGGTCATGGTCATGCAGCACCGCGATCACGCTCCGCCCCTCGCCATGCCAGCGCGCGACGAGGCGGAGGAGATCGGCCGTGGTCCGGGCATCGATGGCATTGAACGGCTCGTCGAGCACGATCACCGGCGCATCCTCGAGCATCATCCGCGCGAACAGCACGCGCTGGAACTGCCCGGCCGACAGGCTCGCGATCTGCCGCGCGCCGAAGCCACCAAGACCAACCGCGTCGAGCGCTTGGGTGGCCTCGCCACGCTGCGCCTCGCCCATCCCGCGGAACGGGCCGGTGCGGCGCCAGTGGCCCATCATCACCACCTCGCCGCATGAGATGGGAAAGCTGCGGTCCAGCACCGCCTGCTGCGGCAGGTAGGCGATGTCGGAGGCAGCAAGCCCGCCACGGTCGAGGGTTCCCGCATCGAGCCGCTGCGCGCCGGTCAGCGCGCGGAGAAGGCTCGTCTTGCCCGCCCCGTTCGGGCCGACGATGGCGGTGAGGCTGCCGGCGGCGAACGCGCCGCTGACATGGTGCACGGCGGGCCGGCGGTCATACGTGACCGTCACGTCGGCAAGCCGTATCGCCGGGGATCGCACCAGGGGCCGGCGCATCAGCCAACCGCCCATAGGACGCCCAGCCACAGCAGCGCGGCGAGCCCGAGAGCGAGCACGACACGCTCGCCAACACCGGCGGACAGGGACAGCGGGTTTCGCGGCTTCATGATACGTTATTCTATAACATCACGCCTGTGATCGGACAAGGTCGCGACCGCGCCGCGGCTCCCTGCTAGTTTCCGCCCCATGTCACAACGCGACCTTCCCCAGACCCCACCAGGCGACCTCATCCGCGAGCGCGAGCGCGCCGATGATCGCGCCACCCTGACCCGCTGGCGCCTCTATGCCGGGCTTGCCATGGCAGCGACGCTGGCAGCGACCATTGGCCTCTACGCCATCCCAGCCCCGCGGCCGTTCTGGCTCGACATGCTCCACGCTGCCGCCAAGGCTGGCTTCGTCGGCGCGGTGGCTGACTGGTTCGCGGTCAACGCGCTGTTCCGCTACCCGTTCGGGCGGTGGACGGGCCTGGGCGGATTGCTGCCGCGGCAGAAGCAGCGGCTGGCCGGCGGCATGGGCCGCTTCGTCGCGCGCCAGTTCTTCACGCCCGAGAGCATCCGCCGCGCGGTCGACGGCGTCGATGTCGGGGCGGCGGCGGGGCGGTTCCTGTCTGATCCCGCCTCGGCGCGGCGGGCGGCCATCGCACTCGCCCCCTTCGTGCCGCAACTGCTCGAGGCGCTCGCCGATGGCCGGGCACGCAAGGCGCTGCGCCGCGTGCTGCCGCGGCTCGTGTCCGGGCCAGAAGCCGGGCCGGTGGTCGCGCGCCTGCTGCGTTCGTTCCTCGATGGCAGCCACCACCAGGAGGTGTTCAGCCAGGCGCTCACGCGGATCAAGATCACGCTGGCCAACAACGAGGACAAGCTGAAGTCGGCGATCGAGGCGCGCGTCGCCGAACAGGGCGGGTCGATGGTGAAATGGGTCGCCGGTGCCTGGATCGCCAAGAAGGTGCTTGCCGCCGCCAATGCCGAGCTCTCGAAGGTCGAGCCCGATGACAGCGACCTCCGCGCCGCCTTCGATGCGTGGGTCAGTCACGAGATCGATCGCCTGGAGAAGGACCCGGCCCGGGCAGCCGAGATCGGCGACGTCCTGCGCCGTGCAGCCTCCCACCCAGCCGTTGCCCTCTGGCTTGAGGACGCCGTGCTTCGCCTCTCGCAGATGGCACGCTTCGATGCGGAGCGTGAGGACGGCCGCATCGTCGCGGCGCTGACGGGGCTGATGGGCAATCTCGGCCGCATGCTCACCGAGAACGATGCGGCGCGCGCGGGCCTCAACCGCCTGCTCGAGGAGACGGTGGCAGCCCTCGCCCCCTCGGCCCAGGCGCGGATCGAGGGGTTCGTGGCCGAGAAGGTCGCCGGCTGGTCGGATGCCGACCTGATCGAGCGGATCGAGCTCAAGGTCGGGCGCGAGCTGCAGCTCATCCGCCTCAACGGCACGCTGGTCGGTGCGGCGGTCGGCGCGCTGCTCTACGGGCTACTCACCGCGTTGTTCGGGCGTGTGCCGATCTAGTTGCAGCACGCCATGCCAGGACGCATCATCACCTCATGATCCCGCTCTCGATCCTCGACCAGTCCTCCGTCGCCGAAGGCCGCACGCCGGCGGAGGCGATCCGCGAGACCATCGCGCTCGCCGAAGCGGCGGAGGCGATGGGCTATGCGCGCTACTGGCTCGCCGAGCACCACAACAGCGGGGCGCACGCGGGTGCCGCTCCCGAGATCGTGATGGCCGCGATCGGCGCACGCACGCGGCGCATCCGCATCGGCTCCGCCGGCATCATGCTGCCGCACTATGCCGCGCTGAAGGTGGCGGAGGTGGCGCGCGCGCTCGAGGCCGTGGCCCCTGGGCGGATCGATCTCGGGCTGGGCCGTGCGCCCGGCTCCGACGGGCTGACGGCGCTTGCACTGAACCCGCTGGCGCGCGAGGAGGCGGATCGGTTTCCCCAGAAGCTCGCCGAGCTGCTCGGCTTCCTCGGCGATGGGCTGCCGGTGAACCACCCGCATGCGCGCATCATTGCCAACCCGGAAGGCCCGACGCGGCCGGAGGTGTGGATCCTCGGCTCGTCGGCCTACGGCGCGCAGGTGGCGGCGCATTTCGGCCTGCCCTACGCGTTTGCGCAGTTCATCACCGATGCAGGGGCGGCAGACGCGATCGGCCTCTATCGCGGCCGCTTCAAGCCCTCGCCCTGGCTCGCCGAACCCCGCGCCGCGGTGGCCGTGTTCGCCCTTGCCGCGCGCACGGAAGCGGAGGCGCAGTACCACGCTGCGTCGCGCCTGCTCTGGCGCATCTGGCGTGACCGCGGCGTCTACGCCCCGCTGCCCGCGCCCGAGCGCGCGGCGGCCGAGATCGCAGCACTCGATGGCTACGAGCGTGCGCTGGTCGACCGCCTCGGCGCGGAAGGGTTCATCGGCACGGGGCCTGTCGTGCAGGCCCGGCTTGCCGGCTTTGCGGCAGAGTGCGGGGCCGACGAGGTGGCGGTGCTGACGCCCTGCCACGACCCAGCCGCGCGGCGCGCGTCGTACGCCGCGCTCGCCGATGCATCCGGCCTCGCCAAAGCTGCCTGAGCAGGCCTCAGAACACCTCGGCCCAGTCATCCTCGCGATGCACCAGCTTGCCGAGCAGGCGGTCAAGCTCTGACCGTTCCGCTGGCGTGAGCGGGGCCAGCATGCGCGCCTCGCGCGTGCGGAATTCAGGGATCAGCTTCGCATAGAGCGTCCGCCCCGCCTCGGTGAGATCGAGGATCACGGCGCGGCCATCCTCGGGGTCGGCGCGGCGGCGGATGCGGCCATCGCCGATCAGCCGGTTCACCGCGCGGCTGATGCTGTTCTTGGGCCGGCCGGTCGCGGCACAGATCTCGGCCGCCGAGATGCCTGGCGCGTGGGCGAGGCAGAACATCACGATGAACTCCGGCCGCGTCAGCCCGGGCCTGCGCTCAAGCCGGCGATAGATCGGCCCCGAGTAGAAATTCGCCAGCCATGAGAGGCGGTAGGCGAGCCTGATCTCATTGCGGTCGAGGATGCCGAGCGCTGCGGCACGTCGATTGTCACCCTGTCGCGCCATCGCCTTCGCCTCCGCCCTGGATGCCGCCACAGTGGCGCAAAACGCCCCGCCCGAAAATGGTTCCATGTGGGACCATCATGACGTAGCGTTGTTATCGGGTTCCAAACGCGGCGGCGAAAGCCGCCAGCGGCAACGAGAGACCGACAGGGGAGAGAACCAGCATGCCGATGAAGCGCCGCTCGCTTCTTGCCGCCGCCGCCACGGCGCCACTCGCAGTGGGAGCTGGCCGCGCCCGCGCCCAGCGTGCCGCCGATCCGCGCGTGCTGCGCTTCGTTCCGCAGGCGAACCTCACCTCGCTCGACCCGATCTGGACGACGGCGACGGTGACGACAACCACGGCTTCGCCGTGTATGACACGCTCTACGCCGTCGACAGCCGCTTTCGCCCGCGGCCGCAGATGGCCGAGGGCCACGAGGTGTCGGCCGACGGTCTCACCTGGCGCATCCGCTTGCGCGAGGGGCTTCGCTTCCATGACGGCGAACCTGTGCGCGCGCAGGATTGCGCCGCGAGCCTCTCGCGCTGGGCACGGCGCGATGCGTTCGGGCAGATCGTCAATGCACGCGTCGCCTCCTGGGGTGCGGCCGATGACCGCACCGTCGAGATCCGCCTCACCCGCCCCTTCCCCGCGATGCTCGATGCGCTGGCGAAAAGCTTCGCCCAGGTGCCGTTCATCATGCCAGAGCGCATCGCCCGCACCGACCCCGCGACGCAGATCACCGAGGTCGTCGGCTCCGGCCCGTACCGGTTCCTGCGTGACGAGTTCGTCTCGGGCAGCCGCGCGGCCTACGCGAAGTTCGACCGCTACGTGCCGCGGCAGGAGGCGCCGGAATGGGGAACCGGCGGCAAGGTCGCGCATTTCGAGCGCATCGAGTGGCACATCATCCCCGACCCCGCGACCGCCGGGGCCGCGCTCCAGGCCGGCGAGGTCGACTGGTGGGAACAGCCGTTGGCTGACCTGATGCCCACCCTCGTGCGCAACCGCGCGATCGACACCCTCGTCGCCGACCCGACGGGCTATCTCGGGTTCCTGCGCTTCAACCACCTGCACGCGCCGTTCAACGACATCCGCGCCCGCCAGGCGGTGCAGACCGCACTCGACCAGGACGACTACATGACGGCCGTGAACGGGCCGGACCGGTCGTTGTGGGAGCGTTGCGTCTCGCTGTTTCCCTGCGGCACCGACTATGCCACCACCGCCGGCGCCGAACGCCTCGAGGGGCCACGGTCGGTCGAGCGTGCGCGGGCGGCCCTCGCTGCGGCGGGGCTCGCGGGCGCACGCGCCGTCATCATCAACCCGACCGACTTCCCCATCATCCGCCCGATGGGCGAGATCACGGCCGACCTGCTCAAGCGCATCGGCCTCGAGGCCGACCTCGTGCAGACCGACTGGGGCAGCGTGGTGCAGCGCCGCGCCAGCCGCGAACCGCCGGAGCGTGGCGGGTGGAGCGTGTTCCACTCCTTCGGCCAGGCTGGCAACTTCATCAATCCAGCGGTCAATCCCTTGACGCGCGGCCAGGGCGCGGAGGGCTGGTTCGGCTGGTACGCGAGCGAGACGGTCGAACGCTTGACGGGAGATTGGCTCGACGCACCCGACCCGGAGGCGCGCCAGAGGCTGGCGGCCGAGATCGGCCGCGTGGCGAGCAGCGAGGCGGCGACGGTGCCACTGGGCCGCTTCTTCATCCGCACGGCCTTCCGCCGGTCGCTCACCGGCATCCTGCAGGGCACGGCACCCTATTTCTGGAACGTCCGCCGCGCCTGACCCCAGCTTGACATCGTTCTGCATCCGTCCCGGAATGACGCGGGACGGACCGGGAGAACGATGTGACCGCAACATGGATCAAGCGCGCCGCCTGGGTCGTTGCCTGGGACGGGGCGGCCGGCGCGCATGTCTATCTCCGCGATGCAGACGTGGTGTTCGACGGGCCTGACCTCGTCTTCGTCGGCCACGGCTTCGAGGATCGGCAGGGGATCGTAACGACGACGATCGACGGGCGCGACCGCATGGTCATGCCAGGCCTGATCGATATCCACTCCCACCCGACAGGCGAGCCGCTGCTGCGCGGCATCATCGAGGAGCGGAAAAGCCGCCAGTTCGGCATGAGCACGCTCTACGAATACATCCAGCTCGTCGGGCGATCCTCGAAGACACGCACGCTGGCGGAGGTTGCCGCCGGCCAGGGTGACGGCCGCGTCTATTCGGACGAGCCCGCACGCGCCGCCGCCGCGCGGCTGGCGGTGTGGGAGATGCTGAAGAGCGGCACGACGAGCTTCGTCGACTACACGCCGATCCGCGCCAACTGGCTCGACGAGGTGGCCGAGACCGGCATCCGCACCTGGATCGCGCCCTCGTTCCGCTCGGGCACCTGGTACACGCCGAATGGCCGCGAGGTGATGTGGGAGTGGGACATTCCCGCCGGCGAACGCGCGATGGCCGAGGCGTTCGCGCTGCTCGACCAGGCCGTCGCGCACCCCTGCGGCAGGCTCAACGCGCTGGTGGCACCAGGCCAGATCGACACGTGCGCGCCGGAGCTGATCAAGGCAGCGGCCGCCGAAGCCGAGCGCCGCAACGTTCCGTGGACGATCCATGCCGCCCAGGCGGTGGTTGAGTTCCGCGAGATCCTGCGCCGCCACGGCATGACGCCGATCGCCTGGCTCGAATCCTTGGGCGTTCTCTCGCCACGGCTGACGATCGGGCACGCCATCTTCGGCGACCATCATTCCTGGGTGAACTGGCCGGAGCGGAACGATATCGGGCGGATGGCGAGGGCCGGCGTGTCGGTCGCGCATTGCCCGGTGCAGTTCTCACGCGGCGGCGTGCTGCTCGAGGATCTCGGCCGCTACATCGAGGCCGGCATCAATGTCGCGATCGGCACCGATACGAACCCGCACAACATGCTGGATGAGATGCGCTGGGCGCTCATCCTCGCGAAGGTGTCGCGGCGCGACGTCGCGGCCACCTCGGTCGCGCAGGTGTTCCATGCGGCGACCATCGGGGCCGCGCGTGCCCTTGGGCGCAACGACATCGGGAGGCTCAGCCCGGGGGCCAAGGCCGACCTTGTGCTGGTCGACCTCACCCACCCCTCGCTGCACCCGCTGCGCGATCCGCTGCAGACGCTGCTGTTCTGCTCGCAGGACCGCGCGATCCGCGACGTGTTCGTCGATGGACGGCACATCGTGCGCGACTTCGCGGTCACGACCATCGACGTCACCTCCACCCTGCCCGATCTCGCCGCCGGGCAGGAGCGCGCGCTCGCTACCGTGCATGAGCGTGACTGGGCGAAGCGCGGCGCCGACGAGGTGTTCCCGCGATCGATCCCGATCCGCGGACACAACGAATGGGGAGACGCTGCCCATCCGAAGGCGGCGCAATGAGGCGCACCACCACGGCCAACGAGACCGGGAGACCAACGATGCGACGAACACTGCTGGCCGCAACGCTGCTGCTTGGAACGAGCCTTCTCGCGGGCGGCATGGCGGAGGCCAAGACCTTCCGCTTCGCCTACCAGAATGATGCCAACTCGCTCGACCCCTACGCGCTGAACGAGACCTTCTCGCACTCGTTCCAGGCCAACATCTACGAGCCGCTGATCGAGCGCGACAAGGACCTGAAGCTCATCCCCGCGCTCGCAACGCGCTGGGAGGCGGTGGATGCCACCACCTGGCGGTTCCACCTCAGGCCCAATGTGCGCTTCCATGACGGCACGCCGTTCACCGCCGATGACGTGGTGTTCAGCTATCAGCGCGCGATCGCGCCGAACAGCGACGTCACGAACAAGGTCTCGACCGTGCGCGAGATCCGCGTCGTCGACCCGCTGACGGTCGAGTTCCTGATGCGCACGCCGAACCCGATCTTCCCGCAGGAGATCACCACCTGGTTCATCTTCAGCCGAGCGTGGTCGGAAAAGAATAATGCCGCCGCCCCATCCTCGGTGCGCGGCAACATCGAGAACTACGCAAGCCGCAACGCCAACGGCACCGGCCCGTTCATGATCCGCAGCCGCCAGCCCGACACGCGCACCGTGCTCGTGCCGAACCCCGCCTGGTGGGGCGAGGTGCGGCACAACCTCACCGAGGTGGTGTTCACGCCCATCAGGTCAGACCCGACGCGGGTCGCGGCCCTGCTCTCGGGCGAGGTCGACATGATGTATCCGGCCCCCTTGCAGGACGCCGCGCGCATCACCGCCGGCGGCTCGCGCGTGCTCACGGGGGCGGAGCTTCGCACCTTGTTCCTCGGCATGGACCAGCACCGTGACGAGTTGATCGACAGCAACATCAAGGGCCGCAACCCGTTCAAGGACCGGCGCGTGCGCGAGGCCTTCCACCGCGCCATCGACATCGAGGCGATCCGCTCCCGCGTGATGCGTGGCGCCTCGGTGCCGGCAGGGCTGATGGTCGCCCCCGGCATCCAGGGCTTCGATGCAGCGCTCAACACGCGCCTTCCCTACGATACCGCGCGCGCCCGCGCGCTGATGGCCGAAGCCGGCTACGCGGATGGGTTCGAGGTCGGGTTCGACTGCTCGAACGACCGCTACGTGAACGACGAGCAGATCTGCCAGGCGATCGTGGCCATGCTCGCGCGCATCGGCGTCACCGTCCGGCTGAACGCGCAGACGCGGACAAGGTTCTTCGAGAAGATCCTGTCGTTCAACACGAGCTTCTACATGCTTGCGTGGCAGCCCTCGACCTATGACAGCCTCTCGCCGATGTTCACGGTGATGGGAACGCCGGGCCGCTTCCTGCCGCAGGGCCAGGCGATGGGTGGCCAGGGAACCTACAACCCGGCCGGCTGGTCGAACGCACGGTTCGACGAGCTCACCCGCATGGTGCGCACCGAGATCGACCAGGAGAAGCGCCAGGCGCTGATCTCGGAAGCGTTCCGGATCCACAAGGAGGACGTTGGCCACATCCCGCTGCACCAGCAGCCTTTCGCGTGGGCGGTGCGCAGCAACGTGCAGGTGGTGCAGCGCCCCGATGATGCGCTGGTGCTGAACTGGGTCAGGATAGACTGAGCATCGCCTCCGTCAGGCGGGGGCGGATGCCCCCGCCGATACGCCATCAAAACGCCAGAACTGCATCGCCACCGTCGCGTGCTGGACGGACGCATGCAGGCACGTGCCGGGCCCCTCGGCCGCGCCATAGGCGATGAAGAGCGGCCAGAGATGCTCCGCCGTCGCATGGCTTGTGCAGGCGTTGGGCCCCTCCTCCCAGGCCAGCAGCGCCTCGGTGTCCCCCGCCGCAAGCCCGCGGCCGAGCCAGTTGGCGAAGCGCGCCGCGCGTGGGCATTCGCCCGGAACGTCAGGCTCTGCCGCCATGTGGCGCCGGTCATGCGTCAGCGCGCCCGTGCCGATGATCAGCACGCCGCGGCGGCGCAGGGGCGCGAGCGCGCGGCCGACGGCGAGGTGGTGCGCGGCATCGGCGAAAGGCTGCACCGACAGCGGCACGACGGGGATGTCGGCCTCCGGGTAGAGCACGGAAAGCGGCCCCCAGACCGCCTGGTCGAGGCCGCGGAAAACGTCGCTGATGGCCGGGAACCCCGCATCGCGGAGGAGCGCGGTCGCCTCCGCCGCCAGCCCCGGGGCGCCGGGGGCAGCGTAGCGACGGCGGCGGACGCGCCAGTCATACCCCGCGAAATCATGCAGCGTCACCGGCCGCTCCGCCCCACCGAGCGAGGGCTCCGCCGTCTCCCAGTGCGCGGTCGCGACCAGGATGGCCGCTGGTCGCGGCAGGGTCGCGCCGAGGCAGGACAGCACCTCCCGCGCGGACGAGGGCCGCGCGGAGAAGTCGGGGGCGCCGTGGCTCAGGAACAGTGCTGGCATGAGCGCGGCCACGGCCCCCTCCTCGATCAGGCGGTCTTCAGCGAGAGCCGCGCGGGCAGGCGGTTCTCAACCAGCGCCCAGCGGCCGGCGCCGAGCAGGACCTGGGCGACCAGCGCGACGGTCCAGAATGCCGGGAACTCCCAGCCGCCGCCCTGGGCGCTGAAGACCCAGCCCTTCGACAGGTGCTGGAGGGTGGCACCGACCATGACAGGGATGAGGGCGAGGCTCACGACGCGGACATAGGCGCCGAGGATCAGCGCGAGGCCGCCCACGATCTCAAACCCGATCACGACATAGGCGAGTGCTGCCGGATAGCCGATCGACTGGAAGAATCCGGCGGTGCCGCCGACGCCGAACGTCATCACCTTCAGCAGCAGGCCATGGGCCAGAAACATCACGCCCATGCTCACGCGGAGCAGGAACGCAGCGGTCGACACCTGGGTGTCACGGTCGATCATCGGGGTCTCTCCTCGCGTTGCGGGCCACGATCGGCCCGCTGTCGAGGTGAAGGTGCGTCTCCCTTCCATCCGTGGCGAATATCGACTTCCAATTCGGTGAATCCGTATGACGGATGGATGCACCTCAGCCGGGCGCCGACAGCGTATCGGCCAGCCGCGCCTGCAGCGTGAGCTTCGGCAGTTTCGTCAGGTCCTTCGGTACGGTCCGCGTGACCGCGGACGCGGCCACGACATTGAGCCGCGCCTCGATCATGCGGAGCAGCCGCGGCGGGGCGGCGAGCACCACGCGCGTTCCCGGAACCGCAGCCACCCGCCCCTCGACCTCGGCGGCGAGCGCCGCGGCGAAGCGGACGAGAACGCGGGTGCGGGGCGCGGTCCGCGGGGCGATCGCACTCCGACGCGGGCCAACGCTCTCATGCGTCCGCCCTGGCCTGTCCTCGCCCAGCGCACGATCGGGCAGATGTGCGTCCGGATTGTCGAAGACGGCGATCGTTTCGAACGGCGGGCCTGACCTGAGCCGCCGCAACAGCTCCGCCCGCGACGCATCCGCGACGAGAACGAGAACCTCATCCCTTCTGGTCATCCTGCATCCTCCCCCAATGCTTTCAGCCATCCTGGCCGCGGGCGGAGGTGCGTGCATTGACCTGCGGCAAGCTACCGCAGGATGTGACGATTATTTCACGCGACCGCCCCGCCACGCCCGCCAGCGCATCCCAGCCCAGGCGGCAACACCGGCAACCAGCGCTGCCGGAATGGCGATGAGCGCGATGGTCGCTGCGAACACGACGAGCAGCGCGAGAAGCCCGAGCCCCGCCGCAAGGGCGGCGACGAGGATCGCCGACCGCAGCATCGGCGGCAGCGGCTTCACCCCGGGTGCGCCCCGGCTGAACCCGTCTCCCCCGAGCCCCGGCTGCCCTTCGGCCCCTGCCCGCTCCCTGTCGGCGCCCGCCCGCTGCCTGTCGGCGCCGGGAGGGATGATTTCGACCTCGTGTACGCGATGACGCTCGTCCTGCATCCAAGTCACATGTGCCTGCGCGCGGTCGCGTTCAACCGCCCCCGACACAGCGGGCAGTGCAGCAATCAGGCTTGCCGGCGCGCGCTGATGGGGCCATGTCGTTGCGATGCATCTGGTCGCCCCCTCGGATTTCCGCGCCGCACTCGGCGCCTTCGCCACCGGCGTGTGCGTCGTCTCGTCGCGCGGGCAGGATGGGCGGCCGGCGGCCGTCACCGTCAACAGCTTCGCCTCCGTCTCGCTCGACCCGCCACTCGTGCTGTTCTGCCTCGACCGGCGCGGCAGCGCGCTCGCCCATTTCGGCGAGGCAGGGGCGTGGGCGATCCATGTGCTCGCCGACAGCCAGCAGGACCTCGCCCGCCGCTTCGCCCGCCGCCGGCACGAGGCGGTGGCGGCCGACCCCTGGGCGGGCCTTGAATGGGCGGAGGATGACGATGCGCTGCCAGCCTTCGAGGGCTGCCTCGCCAGGCTTCGCTGCCGGGTTGAGCGCGTGGCCGATGGCGGCGACCATGCGATCCTGATCGGCCGCGTGATCGGCCTCGACTGGCAGCCGGCCGGCCGGCCGCTGCTGTATTTCCGCGGGCGGTTCGAGGCTGTGGCGGCGGACGAGGCAGCCTGATGCCGGATGGCCACGGAGAGGGAGGACAGCCCCTGAAGGGGCTTCCCTTCCCTGCCCTCTGGCTCGGCCTCGGCGGCCTCATCCCCTTCGTCGCCGGCACTGCCATTGCCCTTGGTGGCGGGCCGATGAGCGGGCTCGCAGTCGATGCCGTGCTTGCCTACGGCGCGGTGATCCTCGCCTTCCTCGGCGCCGTGCACTGGGGCCTGGCGCTGGCCGCGCCAGGTGACGCCGTGGCCGCCCGCGCGCGACTGACGATGGGGGTGCTGCCCTCGCTCGTCGCCTGGGCGGCGCTGCTGGCCCCGCTCTGGGCCGGGTTCGGCATCCTCGTCGCCGGCTTCGCCGCCACCTGGATGGCGGAGGAAGGGGCGGCACGCGCGGGCAGGATCAGCGCATCCTATCTCTGGCTGAGGCGCGGCCTGACGCTCGCCGTGGTGGCGATGCTGTCGGCCGTGTGGGTCGCCGTGCTCCGGGGCTGATCGCGCCGCCCTCCTGCCGCAGCGGACCCCAGCCAGGTGCAACCCGACAGTGCTGGCCGCGTTCCCCGGGCGGGAGGGCCTGCGGGAGAGGCGCCATGAGCTATGCTCGCTTCGCGGCGATGATCGTGACATCGACCCTGATCATGTTCGGGCTGATGTATCTCAACACCTACGCCGTCGAGCACGTCTTCTTCAGCGAGACGCGGGCCTGGATGGCGCTTGTCATGGGCGCGACCATGGCCTTCGTGATGCTCGGCTTCATGTGGGGCATGTACCCGAACAGGCTGGCGAACATCACCATCGTCGTCGCGGCGATCGGCGTGTTCGCGGCCGCTCTCTGGCTCGTGCGCAGCCAGACGACGGTCGACGACGTGGCCTACATGCGGGCGATGATCCCGCACCACTCGATCGCGGTCCTGACGAGCGAACGCGCCCGCATCCGCGACCACCGCGTCCGTGACCTGGCCGACAGGATCATCGCCGCGCAGATGCGCGAGATCGACGAGATGCAGACGCTCCTCGCCGCGCTGGAACGGAGCCCTGTGGGGGATGGCGCGGTGGACCTGCGCTCCTATCGCGAACGCGGTGCCCCTCCGCCGGCGCCGTAAGGTCGCGGCGGCGAGGCGGCCGGGGCGCCAGAACCCGGATCACCACACCGGGGCGAAACGGACAACGCCGGCGCCAGGGGCGCCGGCGTTGCCGGATCAGGTCACGACGACGACGTAGAGGCTCAGGACGCCGTAGAGGCTCAGGACAACGTAAAGGTTCAGGCGGATTTCGCCATGATCTGCTCGGCGATGTTCCGCGGCACCGGGTCGTAGTGGTGGAACTGCATGGTGAACGAGGCGCGGCCCTTGGTCATCGAGCGCAGGTCGCTGATGTAGCCGAACATCTCCGACAGCGGCACGTGCGCGCGCACGATGACGGAGGTGCCGATCACGTCCTGGCTCTGGATCATGCCGCGGCGGCGGTTGAGGTCGCCCACCACGTCGCCGACATGGTCGGGCGGCGTCGTGCACTCGACGTCCATGATCGGCTCGAGGATCACCGGGCCGGCCTTCTTCATGCCCTCGCGGAAGCAGGCCTTGGCCGCGATCTCGAAGGCCATCGCCGAGGAGTCGACGTCATGGTACTTGCCGTCGATCAGGCTGTACTTGAAGTCGACCGTGGGGAACCCGGCGAGCACGCCGGTGTCGGCCTGCACCTTGATGCCCTTCTCGACGGCGGGGATGTATTCGCGCGGCACCGAGCCGCCGACCACGCCGTTCTCGAACACGATGCCCGCGTTCCGCTCGAGCGGCTCGAACACCACCTTCACTTCGGCGTACTGGCCGGAGCCACCCGTCTGCTTCTTGTGGGTGTAGATCTCGGTGTGGGTCTTGGAGATCGTCTCGCGGTAGGCCACCTGCGGGGCGCCGATGTTCGCCTCGACGCCGAATTCGCGCTTCAGGCGGTCGATGATGATCTCGAGGTGAAGCTCGCCCATCCCCGAAAGGATGGTCTGGCCCGTCTCCTGGTCGGTCTTGAGCCGGAGCGAAGGGTCCTCGGAGGCGAGCTTCTGCAGGCCGAGCGTCATCTTCTCGACGCTGTCCTTCGTCTTCGGCTCGACCGAGATGTCGATCACGGGCACCGGGAACACCATCCGCTCCAGCACCACGGGGTCGGACGGATCGGCGAGCGTGTCGCCGGTCTGGGTATCCTTCAGGCCGATGAACGCCGCGATGTCGCCGGCGTAGACCTCCTTGATCTCCTCGCGCTTGTCGGCGTGCATCTGGAACATCCGCCCGATGCGCTCCTTGCCGTCCTTCGTGGTGTTCAACACCTGGTCGCCCGAGCGGAGCACGCCCGAGTAGACCCGCACGAAGGTCAGCGTGCCGTACTTGTCGTTGATGATCTTGAAGGCGAGGCCGGAGAACTTGGCCTCGTCGGTGATCTCGATCACGCGGCCCAGCTCCTCCGATCCCTCCTCGACGACGGTGCGGATGCCGGGCACCTCGTTGGGGGCCGGGAGATAGTCGAGCACTGCGTCAAGAAGCGGCTGCACGCCCTTGTTCTTGAAGGCCGTGCCGCACATCACGGGGCGGAACGTGCCGTCGATCGTGCCCTTCTTCAGGCAACGCTTGAGCGTCTCGACCGAAACGTCGCCCTTGTCGAAATACTCCTCCATCGCGACCGTATCGATCGACAGCGCGGTATCGAGCAGCTTCTGGCGGTACTCGTTGGCCTTCTCGACCATGTCGGCCGGGATCGGCTCGTCATGGAAGGCGGCGCCGAGCTCGGAGCCGTCCCACACGATCGCCTTCATCTCGATGAGGTCGATCACGCCGAGGAACTGGTCCTCCGCCCCGATCGGCAGCTGCAGCTCGAGCGGGGTGATGCCGAGCTTGTCGATCAGCGACTGGACGGATTTGTAGAAATCCGCCCCGGTGCGATCCATCTTGTTGATGAAGATGATGCGCGGGACGGCGTAGCGGTCAGCCAGGCGCCAGTTGGTCTCGGACTGCGGCTGGACGCCGGCGACACCCTCGATGATGAAGATCGCGCCGTCGAGCACGCGGAGCGAACGGTTCACCTCGATGTTGAAGTCGATGTGCCCCGGCGTGTCGATGATGTTGATCTGGTGGTCCTTCCACTGGGCGGTCACGGCAGCGGAGGTGATGGTGATCCCCCGCTCGCGCTCCTGCTCCATGTAGTCGGTCGTGGTGTTGCCCTCGTGCACCTCGCCGATCCGGTGCGACCGGCCGGTGTAGTAGAGGATCCGCTCGGTCGTGGTCGTCTTGCCGGCATCGATATGCGCGGTGATGCCGATGTTGCGGATCTTCGAGATCGGTGTGTTGCGCGGCACGTGGGCCTCCGTATCTTGCAAAGTGTCTTTGGCAAACTCGGTCGGACGTTCCCAAGGATGCATCGAGCGCCGGCGCATCCATGGACAGACGCGACAGAGGTGGACGATCGTTCGCCCACGCCGCTGCCGCGCCAAAGCATTCCGGAACCGCGCACTATCTGCCCGCGACCGGCCCGGAATGCAACCCCACAGACGACACACCAGACACGACGGATGCGCGACGCGCCGGGGCGGTCCCGAAGGCCGGTCAGGCTGCCTTGGGCAGCGCGTCCAGAGCAGCGATGACCCGCCGCACCGTGCCGACCGTCGTCTCGTCATCGAGGAACAGCGTACCGACCTCGTTGCCGGACACCCGCGCCACCCGGGCCTCGACCATGCCCTCTCCGCGCGGCAGGCGCAGCGTCACCCGATCGCCGACGCGGCAGGAAAGCTGGCCGCTGAGCCCGAGCCCCCCCACGCCGATGTCGACCGCCGCGAGCCGCGTCGTGCTGCCCGCCCCGACGACCTCGACCTCGCCGCCATAGGCGAAGCGCTCGAAGCTGCGCCGCTCGCCCTGTTCGGTCCGCGCCACGAAGGCATCGATGTCGTGCTTCAGCGCCTCCGTCCCCGACGCCACGCGGTCGACAGCGCCTGTCATGGCGCGCGCCCGGTCGGCCGCGGTTTCCGCCGCCGCGCGCACCGAACCCATGCTGCCACAGGTGCTGCGCGTTTCGGCCGAGGCGGCCTGCACCTCGGAGACGATCCGCGCGATCACGTGCCCTTGCGCGCCCATCGCATCGGCCACCGCGGCCGAGATGCGATCGACGCGACCGATTGCCTGCGCCACCCGCCCCAGCGCACCGGCCACCTCGGCGGTGGTCGAGCGCACGGCGGTGATGCGGCGGCCGACGTCGTCGGTCGCACGCGCCGTCTGGCCAGCCAGCCCCTTCACCTCGGACGCGACCACCGCGAACCCCTTGCCCGCATCGCCGGCCCGCGCCGCCTCGATCGTGGCGTTGAGCGCCAGCAGGTTGGTCTTGCCGGCAATGTCGTCGATGATGGACAGCACGCCGCCGATCTCATCGGCTGACTGGCGAAGCTGCCCGATCAGGTTGCCCGCGGCCGCCGCATCGGCCACCGCCTCCGCCGCAGCCCGGCTCGCTGCGCCGATTTCCGTGGTGATCTGCGAGATGGCCCCGACCATCGCCTCGGCCTCGCTCGCCACCTCGGCAAGGCTGCCGGCCGCGCGATCGGCCGCGCCGGCGACGTCGCCTGCCTCGGCCTGCGTCCTGTCGGCCACGCCGTGCATCTCCTCGGCATGGCCACGCATCGCCTGCGCGTTGGCGCCGAGTGCCTCGATCGCGCCACCGACGGAGGCGGCGAAGTCGCGCGTGAAGCGTTCCATCAATTCGTGGCGGCGGCGCTTCTCCCGCTCCTCGCGCTCGGCCTCCGCGGCGAGGCGGGTGTTCTCGCGCGCCTGGTCGCGGAACACGGCCAGCGCGCCGGCCATCGCACCCACCTCGTCCGGCCTGCCAGCGAAGGGGATGTCGGTGTCGAGCTTGCCCTCGGACAGCGCCTGCATTGCCTGGCGCACGCGGTCGAACCGGGAGAGACCGAGGCCGAGCACCACCCACAGCAGCCCAGCCGCGACGGCCAGCAACGCCAGGCTGAAGCCCGCCGTGGTGAGAACATTGCCAAGCGCCCGCCTTGCCTCCGCCTGCCACGCCTCGACGACGATTCGGCTTGCGCCCGTCAGCAGCGCCTCGATCTCGGCCATCGCCGCGTTCGACTCGGCAAAAATCTCCCCCATGGTGCGCGGATAGGCGGGCGCAGGCTTCGCTGCCTCGGCCAACATCGCTTCGCGGGTGCGGGCATAGGCGCCGAAATAGGTCTCCTCGATCCGCCGCACCTGCGAGGTGATCTCACCAGGCACGCCCGCGAAGGCGCCAAGCTTGCGTACCTCGGCCATCGCGGCATCACGCACTTGGCTGTACTGTTGCACCGCTTCCCGCTCGCTCGGCGTGAACTGCTTGCCAGTGGCGGCGACGATCACGAGGTACGTCCGCTCAAGTCCCGCAAACTCCCGCAGTTGCAGTGCTGACGCTGCGAGCCGCTCCAGCAGATCCTCTTCGGTGCGGATCCTGTATCCAGGCCCGCGCAGCAACACCATGTCCTGGGCGATATCGGCGCTGGCCTGTTTCAACGTCTCGATCAGTTCGCTGACCTGCGCGGCATTTCGCTCCTCCAGAGGCCGCGCCAGGAGCCGGTCTGCCTCCGCGCGGGCGTGGGCGCGGCGCCCGGACCAGGCGGCGCGCCGGCTCCTGAACGTGTCGATCTGGCTAGATGTGGAAAGGTTGGAAACGGACGCGTTCACCTCCGCAAGCGCGCGATCGACCGCGCTGCGCGCCTGCGTGAGCAGGTTGCGGAGTGCCTCGGGCGGCGGGGCCGGCAACGCGAGAGACACCTGCGTCACGCTCCGCTCGAGCGACAGGGCGATCCCAGCCGCCGCCACCTTCTCGCGCGAGACCGCGACCTGGCCGAGGGAGATGGCGTCACGCCGTTCCGCCACTGCGACGATCAGCTTCTCGCCTGCCATTGCGACCGCAAGACAGACGAAAACGAAGACGCTCAGCGCAATACGCGAACGAATGGTCCGAAGCATGATCGACCTCTATCCTCGGCGGTGACGATACAAAGTCCGATAATGTGCCAGCGAGGGGTTGACCAAAGGTGAAGCGCGCAGCCGGACCGGCGGGTCAGCCCACCCCGTCACGCCCGACCCGCGGGTCGGCCCACCGGTGGGCGAGGTCGGCGGCGAGGTTGGCTGCGATCACGCCAACCGCGAACACCGCGATCACCGCCTGCACCACCGGGTAGTCACGGCCGGCGATCGCCTGGAACGCGATGGTGCCGAGGCCCGGCAGCCCGAACAGCACCTCCATCGTCAGCGCCCCGCCGACCAGCCCACCGAGCACCAGGCCCGTCATGGAGGCGAGCACGCCCGCCGCGTTCGGCAGCACGTGGCGCAGCACGATCACGAGGCGGCCGAGCCCCTTGGCGCGCGCGGTACGGATGAAGGGGCTGGCCGCCACCTCCTTCAGCTCCTCATGCAGGGGCTTGGCGATCTGCCCCGCCATGTCGAGGGCGAGGATGAGCACCGGCGAGAGCATCTGCCCCCTGACCGGCAGCCAGCCGAGCCACACGGAGAAGACGAGGATGGATGCGAGCCCGACCACGAAGGTGGGTACCGCGATCGACCAGACATTCACCGCCTGCACGAGGCCCGGAAGGATGCCTGAGGGAAACACGGCCGCGCCCACGGCGAGCACGAGCGCGAGCGTCACCCCGAGCAGCAGCGAGAGCGAGGCCAAGGTCAGCGTCGAGGGGGCGGCGTAGAGCAGCATCTCCGAGACCGGCCTGTTGAAGCGGAGCGACAGGCCAAGGTCGCCTTCGAGCGCCGCACCGGCCCAGAGGCGGAACTGCGCGAGCCAGGGCCGGTCGAGCCCGAGCTCTGAGCGCCGGTCGGCCATCTCCTCCTCCGTCAGGTCGCCCTCGATGCCGAGAACGTCGATCGCATCGCCCGGGATCGTGCGCACGAGCACGAACACCACGAGCACGACGGCGAGCGCGGTGCCGAGCTGGCGCAGGATGACGGGCAGCGCGCGCCCCATCACGTCCCTTTCCTGTAGGGGTCGAGGCGCTTGCGCAGCCTGTCGCCGGCCAGCGCCAGCACGAGGGTCAACACCCCGAGCGCGATGGCGGGGGCGGCCATCGCATGCGGGGCGCGTTCGACGAAGGGTAGCGAGGCGGCGATCATCCGCCCCCAGGTCGGTACCTCGGGCGGCACGCCGAGACCGAGGAACGACAGCACCGATTCGGAGGTGACGCAGCGCGGCAGCACGATCGCCATCTGCGTCACCAGCACGCCCGTGACGTTCGGCAGCACATGCCGCCTGAGCACGATCCAGGGCGCGCCACCCGCCGCGATCGCTGCCTCGACATAGCCTGCCTCGCGCTCGCGCAGCCACGCGGCACGGGCGAGCAGCGCCATCATCGGCGCGAAGGACAGGCCGAGGGCCACGATCACCGGCCCCACCCCGCCGCCGAGGGCGACCAGCAGCGAGAGGGCAAGCAGGATCGAGGGCATCGCGCGCACCAGGTCGAACAGCGCGTACACGGGGCCCGCCGCCCAGGGGCCCAGGGTGAGCGCGGCAAGCCCAAGCCCCGCGCCCAGCAGCAGCGACAGCAGCGCTGCACCCGCGGCGATCACGAGCGTGATCCGCCCGCCGGCGACGATGCGGGCGAACACGTCACGCCCGAGATTGTCGCGCCCGAACCACAGGTCCGGCGATGGCGGGGCATTCCGCGCGCCGAGCTCCTGCGCCAGCGGATCGGCGCCCAGCAGCAGCGGTGCGGCGAGCAGCAGCGCGATCAGCAGGGCGGCGCCAAGCAGCAGCCAGTCGGGCGCCCGGCGTGGGGGCGCATCCTCCCCGGCCACCTCATGGCCGAGGGCGAAAGCGACACCGGGGCCAGGCGCCTCGGGCAACGGGGATCAGCCGAGCGAGGCGAAGCCCGCCCCGCCATCGACGCGGTTCGCCCCCCAGGTGAAGCCAGGCGACCAGTTCCTGACGTCGCGGCGATTGGCGATCGCCTCAGCCGCATGGCCGATCACGACGGTGTAGTACCCGTCCATCGCCCGCTTCCAGGCATCGAGGTACAGGCGCTTGCGTTCGGCGAGGTCAACCGACGCGACGGCGCCGCGCACCAGCCGGTCGAACTCCGGATCGCGCACGCCGCCCCAGAGGCCGACGTTGGGCCCATCCGACATCATCCGCACAAAGCGGAGGAAGATGTCGGCCCGCGGGCCTGAGCCGAACGGGGCGAGGTCCCAGTCATACGCGTTGAGGCGCCGCTGCGCGCCGAGGTCATCCAGCGCGAGGTGCTCCACCTGGAAGCCAAGCGTGCGCATCGCCTGGGCTGCTGCCTGCGCGTAGTCCTGCTGCCAGGAGACGATGCGCAGCGGCGTACGGGCGGGGTCGACCCCCTCGGCCCGCAGCATCGCCCGCGCGCGCTCAAGGTCCGGCTTCGCATGGGGGTCGGCGTCATGCGTCGCCTGGTCGAACCAGAACTGGCCCGGGGCCGCCATCTGGTTGGTGACCACGCCTGCCTGGCCTGCGACCAGCTTCATGATCCCGGGCTTGTCCATCGCGAAGGTGATGGCCTGGCGCACGCCAATGCGGTCGAACGGGGCGCGGGGCGAGCGGTTGTTGAACGACCAGAAGAACCACGACGTGTCCTTCATGAACTGGACCTCGATATTCGGATCTCGCGAGAGCTCTGGCAGTGCGGCGGCGCGGGCGCGCGCGATGTGCAGGTCGCCGGCCCTGAGTGCGAGCGTCGGGTCATCGAGGTCGCGCAGCGAGAACTCGACGGCTGCCGCCCGCGGCAGCCCTGCCTGCCAGTACTGCTCGAAGGCAGGGGCGTGGAACACCTCGTTCGGCACCCAGCGGCCCCAGCGGAACGGGCCGGTGGCGATCGGGGTGCGGATCGTTCCATCCCACCCCTCGCTCTCGGGTGCCAGGATCCAGAGCTCGGAGAGAAGGTTCAGCAGTGGGCCGTAGGGCTCCTTCATCGTCATGACGAAGGTGCGCGCATCCGGCGCCTCGAGCCCCTCGACCAGCCGCATCGGCGCCGAGAGCCAGCCGCCGCGCACCTTGTCGCGCACCCGCTCGGCGTTCGCCTTCACGTCGGCCGCCGTCAGGACGCGGCCATTGTGGAAGCGCACGTTGTCGCGGATGCGGAACACGTAGCGCTTGCCGCCGTCCTGGATGTCCCAGCTCTCGGCGAGGTAGGGCAGCGCGCGGCCATCGTCGGCGATCGAGGTCAGCGCCTCGACATAGACCTGCTGCACCGCGATCGAGCCGGTGTGGCGATGCGCGTCGGAGGTGTCGAGGCCGAGCAGGTGGATCTTCACAGTTCCCTGCCGCCGCGGCGTCTCTGCCCGTGCCACCTGGGCCCGTGCCACCTGCGCGGGAAGATGCGCGAGCAGCCCGGCGGCGGCGAGTGCGCCACCCATCAGTGCGCGGCGCGTTGGCATGCCATGGTCGGTCATCGAGCGTCCTCCTGCCTTGGAGGACCAGACCGTAGGCGTCCATCATTACGGTCTGAGGACAGATGCGTGACGTTCCGGTGTCCCGCCCGACCAATCCGGGACACGTCCGGACCCAGGATGCTGACCGGGATGCATCCAGCGACTGCCTCTCCGCCCGACACCTTGATTCAACGCAACGACGAACGCCTTTGCAGGGAGGATTCTGTGACAGAATGATGACGGCCAGATCATGACGGCCAAAGGATGAGAGCGGAGGCCTGCGCCCGATGACTGACGACACCAGCCGTGGCCAACCCGAGCCCGGCCCTGACGGCGAGGCCAGCACAGACGGGGCCCGCTCGATCAGCAGCGCTGCCGCGGCCCTTGCGGAGCCGAAGCGCCGCGGCACCCGGCCGACCCACGATACCGAGGCGATCCGCCGGAGCTTCGAGACGGGCGAGTATCCCTACGCGACACGGCTGACGGAGCGCGAGTATCTCAGGCGCATCCTCCCGCTCCAGGTCGAGCTCCTGAAGGCGCAGAGCTGGATCAAGGCGGTTGGCGAGCGTATCGCCGTTCTGTTCGAGGGGCGCGACGCCGCCGGCAAGGGTGGCACGATCAAGCGGTTCATGGAGCATTTGAACCCGCGCGGCGCGCGGATCGTCGCGCTCGAGAAGCCGTCCGACCGGGAGCGGTCGCAATGGTACTTCCAGCGCTATGTCGAGCACCTGCCAGCGGGGGGCGAGATCGTGTTCTTCGACCGCTCCTGGTACAACCGCGCGGGTGTCGAGCGGGTGATGGGTTTCTGTACGCCCTCGGAATATCTGGAGTTCATGCGCCAGACACCTGAGCTAGAGCGCATGCTCACCCGCACCGGACTCAGGCTCCGCAAGTACTGGTTCAGCGTCACGCGCGAGGAGCAGGTGCAACGCTTCACCGCGCGGGGAACCGATCCGCTGAAGCAATGGAAACTGTCGCCGATCGACAAGGCGAGCCTCGACAAATGGGATGACTACACCGAGGCGAAGGAGGCAATGTTCTTCTACACCGACACCGCCGATGCGCCCTGGACGATCGTGAAGTCCAACGACAAGCGGCGCGCACGCCTCGAGGCCATGCGCCACTTCCTCCATTCCATTCCCTACAGGGGCAAGGATGAGGCCGTGGTGCACGAGCCTGATCCGCTGATCGTCGGCACGACCGCGCACGTGATCGGGGCGAGCGGCGGGATCCTCGGCAAGTCGCTGCACCCGGAGGCCCGGCGCAGGAACGCCTGACCTACTCAAACGCCTGACTACTCAAACGCCTGACTACTCAAACGCATGAGCTCCGCCTTGCCTCCGCACGGCGGGGCGGCCCCGGGCGTTCACGTCTTGGCCATATTCGTGCGCAAGCCTGTCTGCCATGAGCCAGCGCGATGCAGCCCATGCCGCGATCCGCTTCGGACTCGGCCCACGCCCGGGCGAGGTGGCGCGTGCTGCGCGCGATCCGCGCGGCTGGCTTGCCGCCCAGGTCGCAGATATTCCGCCGGTGCCGGACCCGGTGCGCGCCGCGGCACCTGAAGCCTCTGCCGCCCTCGAGATCACCTTCGACCAGCAGCGTCGCCAGCCTGAGCCGAACCCCGTGCGCGAGGCCTACCGCACGTCGATGGCCGCGCTCGCTGCACACTGGGTGGCGACCGACCGGCCCTTCCTCGAACGCTGGGCGCTGTTCTGGACCAATCATCTGACGGTGAGCATCCGCGGCGGCAACACCGGCGCGCTGCTGGCCGACTACCATCTCGCCGCCATCCGCCCGCATGTCACCGGGCGGTTCGAGGCGCTGCTGCTCGCCGCCATCCGCCACCCGGCGATGCTGCGCTATCTCGACAACGCCATCTCGGTCGGGCCGGGCAGCATCGCGGGGCAGCGGCAGCGGCGGGGGCTGAACGAGAACCTGGCGCGCGAGATCCTTGAGCTGCACACGCTATCGCCCGCCGGCGGGTATGCGCAGGCTGACGTGACAATGCTCGCGCGCATCATCACCGGCTGGTCGTCCGGTACCCCCGGGCCGAGCCCTTTCGTGTTCCGCGCCAACGCGCATGAACCTGGCGAGAAGGTGCTGCTCGGCCGGGTGTTCGCCGAGGGCGAGGCGGGCGGCGTCGCAGCTCTCCGCTACCTCGGCACCCATCCGGCAACGTATCGTTTCCTGGCTGGAAAGATCGCGCGGCACTTCATCGCCGACACGCCACCCGAGGCCGCCGTCGCCGCACTGACGCGCACGCTCAGCCTTACGGGCGGCGACCTTGGTGCAGCGGCAGCGTCCGTGATCGGCCTCGAGACCACCTGGGCACGGCCCCTCGCGAAGCTCCGCACGCCGTCGGACGTGGTGATCGCCACGGTGCGCGCGCTCGACGCCCCGCTGCCGCCCGAACGCCTGGTCGGTGCCTTCGGCGCTCTCGGCCAGCCGCTGTTCACTGCACCCGCGCCCAACGGCTGGCCCGACACGGCAGAGGCGTGGACGGGGCCAGAGGCGATCATGCGCCGCATCGAATGGGCAGGCGGCGTGGCGGCCCGCATGCCCGACCCGCCGGACCCGCGCGCGGTGCTCGCCGACACGCTCGGCCCGCTCGCCGATGCCGCCACCCGCCGCGCCGTCGAGGGCGCGGAGAGCCGGCGCGAGGGGCTGATGGTGCTGCTCGCCTCGCCCGCGTTCCAGAGGAGGTAGGCATGATCGCGCGCCGTTCGCTCCTGCTCGGCCTGTCCGCCGCCGCGACGCTTGGCGGCCGCGCTGCCTTCGCCACGACGCCGGGGGAGAACCGGCTCGTCGTCATCATCCTCCGCGGCGCGCTCGACGGCCTCGCCGCCGTCGCGCCCTATGGCGACGCCGAATACCGCAGCCTGCGCGGCCCCCTCGCGATGCCGGAGCCTGGGCAGGAGGGCGGCGCGCTCGACCTCGGCGGCCGGTTCGGCCTCTCTCCCGCCATGCCCCGCCTCGCGGCGCTGTACCGCTCGGGCGAGGCGGCGATCGTCCACGCCGTCGCCGGCCCCTATCGTGGGAGGAGCCATTTCGACGGGCAGGACTGGATGGAATCGGGCGCCGAGCAGCGCCTCTCCGGCGGCTGGCTGAACCGCGCCGTGATCGCCGCCTGGCCGGCCGAGGCGGCGGCGCCCCAAGGGACGAACCAGGGGAGGAGCCGCAAGGCGCTCGTCGCGGGCCCAGCCGTGCCGCTGCTGATGAAGGGGCCGGCGCACATCGCCAACCATGCCCCCCGCAATCTCGGGCGTGTGCCGGAGGATGCGCTCCGCCGCCTCGCCGCCCTCTACGCGGCCGACACGCTGCTTGGGCCGGCAGTGGCCGATGCGCGTGCCGGCCGCGCCTTCGCCGATGGCGCTCTCGGGCCGATGCACGGCCCTGCCGCCAACGCCGCCGGTGATCGTGCCGCCTTCCGGAGCCTCGCGCTCGCCGCTGGCCGGCTGCTGGCCACCGCCGATGGCCCGCGCGTCGCGGCACTCGAACTCGGCGGGTTCGACACGCATGCGATGCAAGCCCAGCGCCTGCCCGGGCTTCTCGGCACGCTCGACGATGCGATCGCCGCACTCCGCGAGGGCCTCGGCCCCGTCTGGGGCAGGACGGCCATCCTCGCGATGACCGAGTTCGGCCGCACCGTCGCAGCCAACGGCACCGGCGGCACCGACCATGGCACGGGCGGCGTTGCCTTCCTCGCCGGCGGCGCCGTGGCCGGCGGCAAGGTGGCGGGAACCTGGCCCGGCCTCTCCCCCGCCGCCCTGCACGAGGGGCGTGACCTCGCGCCAACGACCGACCTCCGCGCCATCGCCAAGGCACTGCTCGCCGGCCAGCTCGGCGTCTCGCGCGCCAGCCTGGACGGGGCGGTGTTCCCGGCGAGCGCCGCCGTCACCCCCATGGCGGGGCTGCGGCGCGGCTGAGCCGCACTCGATCGTGACAGGTATGTTGCGGTTTTATGTCACTCCCAGTAGGACAGGCGGCGAAGGCGATACTCAAGCCGCAATCCGCAGGATCGGGAGGAGACGAGGATGTTTGGTCGGTCGATGGCCGCCGCCGCGATGGTGTGCGCGCTTGCAATGCCGGGGACTGCCGCGGCGCAGGGCTCCCTCAACGTCTATTGCAGCGCGCAGGTGGAATGGTGCCAGGCCGTCGCCAACGCGTTCCAGCGCGAGACGGGCATCAGGGTCGCGATGACGCAGAAGGGGTCTGGCGAGGTGCTCGCCCAGATCCGCGCCGAGGCGCAGAACCCACGCGGCGACATCTGGTTCGGCGGCACGGGTGACCCGCATCTGCAGGCCGCCGAGGATAATCTCTCCGCCGAGTACCGCTCACCGAACCTCGACCAGTTGCACCCCTGGGCACAGAAGCAGGCAGCCGACAGCCGCTATCGCACCGTCGGCATCTACGCGGGCGCGCTCGGCTTCGGTTACAACACCGAATTGATCGCCCGCCGCAACCTTCCCGCGCCCGCCTGCTGGGCCGACCTGCTGAAGCCGGGCTACCGCAACGAGATCCAGATGGCCAACCCGAACAGCTCTGGCACGGCCTATGTCATGATCGCGACGCTGGTCCAGCTGATGGGCGAGGAGCCCGCCTTCGAGTTCCTGAAGGGGCTGCACCGCAACATCAACGCCTATCCGCGCAGCGGCACGGGCCCGATCAAGGCGGTGGCCCGCGGCGAGACGGCGGTGTCGATCAGCTTCGTCCATGATGCCGTGACCGAGCGCCAGGCGGGTTTCCCTGTCGGGAACGCCACGCCGTGCGAGGGCACGGGCTACGAGATCGGCTCGATGTCGATCATCCGCGGCACGCGGAACGAGCGCAACGCACGCCGCTTCTACGATTGGGCACTGACGGTCGAGGCGCAGAGGATCGGCGCGGAAACGAAGCAGTTCCAGCTTCCCTCCAACCGCAATGCCCCGATCCCCGAGGGCGCGCCGCGCTTCGAGAACATCAAGCTGATCGAGTACGACTTCGCGAAGTACGGCCAGAGTGCCGAGCGCCGCCGCCTGATCGAGCGGTGGGACCGGGAGGTGAACGCCCTGCCGCGCTGAGCGGCGTATCGGACCGCGCTGAGCGGCGATGCGCCGTGCCGCCCTCTGGCTCGCAGCCCTCGGGCTTGTCGGGATCGCGCTGCCGCCCTGGTACCTGACGCAGGACAGGCTGGCCGATCTCGACTGGTCCGGCGGGTGGCTCGCCGAACCTGACCACGCGCCAGCCTTCGCCCAGGCGCTGCTGTTCGGGCGCTGGTGGCTGTGGCCCGTCATCGCCTGCTGCGCGGCCGCCGCGGCTGCCCTCCTCCTGCCCAGCCGCCGCGCGCTCGCCCGCGTGCTGGTGCTCGCGGGGGGCATCGGCCTCGCCGCCCTCGTCGCGCAGGGCAACGCGATCGGGCTGCGCGGCTGGTCGGCGCCGTGGCTCGAGGCGCTGTTCGGCGTGCTGGATGACCGGCAGTTCGGCCTTGGCATCGGCGGGCTGCTTGCCGGCCTCGCGCTGCTCTGGATGCTGACGGCGGGGCTCGCTGGCCTCGGCTATTTCCGGGGCGACCCGTTCACGGCCGGCGCCGTCGGCACGATCGCGCTCGCGGTTGCCCTCTTCACCTTCCTGCCGATCGTGAACCTGCTCTCCGACGCGTTCCGCGACCAGACCGGCGCGCTCGCGGCAGGTGCGCTGTTCCGCAGGCTCGGCGATGACCGCACCTGGGGGCTCGCCTGCCTCGCGGGCGGGTCGCGCTGCGGCGTGGCGTGGAACACGCTGCTCCTCGCATCCATGACGGCGGTCGGCACCACCGCGCTCGGGCTCGCCTTCGCGCTGCTCGTCACGCGCGGCGGAACGCGGTTCCCGCGTGCGCTCAGGGCACTCACCATCCTGCCGATCATCACGCCCTCCTTCGTCATCGGACTCGGGCTGATCCTGCTGTTCGGCCGCTCGGGCCTCGTGAACCAGGCGCTCTTCGCCGTGTTCGGCATCGAGGGCGGGCGTTGGATCTACGGGCTGCAGGGCGTGTGGCTGGCCCAGATGTTCGCCTTCACGCCGACGGTGTTCCTCGTGCTGATCGGCGTGGTCGAGGGCGTGAGCCCGACGATGGAGGAAGCCGCGCAGACGCTGCGCGCCAACCCGTGGCACACCTTCTCCACCGTCTCGCTGCCGCTGATGCGGCCGGGCATCGCCAATGCCTTCCTCGTCGCCTTCGTCGAGAGCATTGCGGACTTCGGCAACCCGATCGTGCTGGGCGGCAATTTCGGCGTGCTCTCGACCGAGATCTTCTTCGCCGTCGTCGGCGCGCAGGCCGATGCGGGGCGCGCGGCGACGCTGGCGCTCATCCTGCTGCTGTTCGCGCTCGGCGCGTTCTGGGCGCAGTCGCGCATCACCGGCAAGCGCAGCTACGTCTCGATCGCCGGCAAGGGCGATGGCGGCATCCACCCTCCCCTCCCCACCTGGGTGAGGCGCCTTGCACTCGGCATCGCCATGCCGTGGGCCGGGTTGACGATCATCCTCTACGCGATGGCGCTGACGGGAGGGTTCGTCGAGACCTGGGGGCGCGACTATACGCCGACGCTGCGGCACCTCATCCGCGCCTTCGACTTCGAATGGACGCCCAACGGCATCATCTGGACGGGCGTTGCCTGGAACAGCGTGCTGACGACGATCAAGCTCGCCGCGATCGCGGCTCCTCTGACCGCCGCCCTCGGCATCGTCGCAGCCTGGCTGTTCACGCGGCAGCGCTTCCTCGGCCGCCGGGCGCTCGAGTTCGCGACGATGCTTTCCTTCGCGGTGCCGGGCACCGTGATCGGCGTCGCCTATGTCTATGCGTTCAACGTGCCGCCGCTCGAGCTCACCGGAACGGGCATCATCATCGTGCTCTGCTTCATGTTCCGGAACCTCTCGGTGGGCTTGCGCTCTGGCATGGCGGCGATGAGCCAGATCGACCGCAGCCTCGACGAGGCCTCGTTCACCTTGGGCGGCGGCGGGCTCGATGCGCTGCGCCGCGTCATCCTGCCGCTGCTGCGGCCGGCGATCATCGCAGCACTGGCCTACTCCTTCGTGCGCGCGGTCACGACCGTGAGCGCGGTGATCTTCCTCGTCTCGGCCGAGTACGAGCTCGCGACGGTGTTCATCATCAACCGCGTCATCAACGGCGACTATGGCGTGGCGATCACCACCTCCGCCGCGCTGATCGTGATGATGGGCGCGGTGCTCGCCCTCATCCAGCTCGTGGTCGGCAAGCGAAAGATCCGCCGCCGCGCGTCGCCCGCCGTCCAGGGAGCACCGGCATGAAGCCCGACCGCATCAACGGGGCACGAAAGGCGCTCGATGTCCGGTTCGAGAACGTGACGAAGCGCTACGGCAACGCGGTCGCCGTGCGCGACGTCTCCTTCACCGTCGCACCCGGAACGCTTGTCACCCTCCTCGGCCCCTCGGGCTGCGGCAAGACGACGACGCTGCGCATGATCGCAGGCCTCGAGCAGCCCTCCGAGGGCCGCGTGCTGATCGGCGGGCGCGATGTCACCGGCATGCCGCCGGCCGAGCGCGACGTGTCGATGGTGTTCCAGTCCTACGCCCTCTTCCCGCACATGACGGTGCGCGAGAACGTGCGCTACGGCCTCGTCGTCTCCGGCCAAGCCAAGCGCGAGGCCGATCGCGCGGCGGATGTCGCGCTCGAGCAGGTCGGGCTTGCCGGGTTCGGCGAGCGCCTGCCGTCGGAGCTCTCGGGCGGGCAGCAGCAGCGCGTGGCGGTCGCGCGCGCGTTGGTGCTCGAGCCTGGCGTGATGCTGTTCGACGAGCCACTGTCGAACCTCGATGCGCGCCTCCGCCGCCACATGCGCGAGGAGATCCGCGCGCTGCAGCAGCGTCTCGGCCTCACGGTCGTGTATGTGACGCATGACCAGAGCGAGGCGCTTGCGATCAGCGACGGCATCATCGTCATGAACAACGCGGTGATCGCGCAACAGGGCGGCCCGCGCGACCTGTATGAGCGGCCGGCGAACGCCTTCGTCGCCGGCTTCATCGGCGAATCGAACCGCGTGCAGGCCCGCCTCGTCTCGCATGACGGCGACAGCGGCACCGTCGCGCTCGGCCAGGCGCAGTTCGCGCTGCCCCACCATGGCGCCGCGGTCGGCGAGATCACGCTCGCGGTGCGGCCAGAGGCGGTGCGGGTTGCTGCCCCTGGTGAGGCGGCGGCGCTGACAGGCCAGGTGCTGTCCGCCGCCTACCTTGGCGCGTTCATGGAATACGTGGTGGCGACGGAAGCGGGCGAGATGTTCATCGTCTGCCCCGACACGGATGCGGCGCGCCGCGTGGGCGAGACGGTCGGCCTCGCGATCCGCCCGCGCGGGCTTGCGGTGCTGCCCAACTGAGCGGCGTCACGATCCGCGGTAGGTGCTGTAGCTCCACGGGCTGACGAGCAGCGGCACATGGTAGTGCCCCGCCCCTTCGACGAGCGTCACGCGCAGCGGCACGACATCGAGGAAGGGCGGATCGGCGGCAAGGCCATGGCGGCGGAAATGATCGCCCACGAAGAAGCGCAGCTCATAGGTGCCAGGCAGGAACGTCTCGGCGCTCAGCAGCGGCGCATCCGTTCTGCCGTCCACATTCAGCATTGTCGCTGCCACCGGCACGGGCTCGCCGCGCGGCGGGATGTGCCAGAGCTCGACCGCCATGCCGGCGGCAGGCTTGCCGCGGACGGTGTCGAGCGCATGCGTGGTCAGGCCAGGCTCGTGCTTCCCCATCCCCCGAGGCTCCCCCGCCGGCGACGATCGCGCAAGTGACGCGTTGACGGAACGGCCGCCCCTGGGCCAGATCGCGCCTCCGAAAGCGGGGAGACAGGGGTGATGACAGTGTCCGTGGCGCCGAACGCAGTGGCAGCGGTGAGCGAGGCGCGGCTGTGGCAGCGCCTGATGGAGATGGCCGAGATCGGCGGCTTCGTCAGCGAGGAAGGCGACACGGGCGTCAACCGCCCCTGCCTCACCACGCTCGACCGGACCGCGCGGCGCCTGCTCATCTCCTGGGCCGAGCGCATCGGTGCATCCGTGACGATCGACCCTGCCGGCAACCTGTTCCTGCGGCTGGAGGGAGAGGACCCGTCGCTGCCGCCGGTGCTGACCGGCAGCCACATGGACAGCCAGCCACAGGGCGGGCGATTCGACGGCATCTACGGCGTCATCGCCGGGCTCGAGGCGATCGAGGCGGTGGCGACTGCCGGCATCAGGCCGAAGCGTGCCATCGAGGTGGTGGCCTGGACGAACGAGGAAGGCGGCCGCTACGCGCCTGGCTGCACCGGCTCGATGAGCTTCGCGGACTTCCGGCCGATGAGCGATTTCGACGACATCGTCGATGCCGCCGGCATCCGCTACGCCGATGCGCTGGCGGAACAGATGGCGTCGGAGAGTGATCTGGCGACGCGCCCACTCGGCTACACCCCGCATGCCTATCTCGAGGCGCATATCGAGCAGGGGCCGCGGCTCGAGGTGGAGGGGCGCGAGATCGGCGTCGTCTCCGGCATCCAGGGCTCGCGCTGGTTCACCGTCACCATCGAGGGGCGGAGCGACCATGCCGGCACCACGCCGCTCGGGCTCCGCCGCGATGCGGTGCAGGACATGGTGCGCGCGATCACCGCGCTGAACGCGCTGATGCATGACCCCGACGATGTGCTGCGCTTCACCGTCGCCTCCATCAGGGTCGAGCCTGACACGTCGAACAGCATCGCGCGGCGGGTCGTGTTCACGATCGATTTCCGCCACCCGGACAAGGCCGTGCTGATCGAGCGCGGCGATGCGATCACGGGCGTGGTGGAGGCGGCGATGACGACGTGCACGGCCACCGTGCATGAGCGGTTCCACGCCCTGCCCGTCGATTTCGGCGCAACGGTGCCGGGCGCCGTTGCCGCCGCCGCCACCTCGCAGGGGCTCAGCACCATCACCATGCCGTCGGGTGCGTTCCACGATGCGCAGTTCATGGTGCCACTCTGCCCGACGGGGATGATCTTCATTCCCTGCCGCGGCGGCGTCTCGCACCACCCGGCCGAGTATGCCGAGCCGGTGGCGTGTGCGAACGGCGCGCGCGTGCTCGTCCAGGCGCTGCTCACCCTGGCCAATTCCTGAGGATGCGCGTCCTCTCCATCCAGTCCTGGGTGGCGCATGGGCATGCGGGCAACGCTGCTGCGGTGTTCCCGCTGCAGCGCCTCGGGATCGAGGTGATCGCCATCCATACCGTCCTGTTCTCGAACCATACCGGCTATGGCGACTGGGGCGGGCGTGTATTCGATGCCGCAATGGTCGGCGAGGTGATGGCGGGTGTTGCCCGCCGCGGCGTGCTGCCGGCAACCGATGCGCTGCTCACTGGCTATCTCGGCGATGCCGCGATTGGTGCTGCGGTGCTCGAGGCCAACGCGGCGCTGAAGGCTGCGAACCCGCGCGCCATCTGGGCCTGCGACCCGGTGATCGGCGATGTCGGGCGCGGCGTGTTCGTCCGCCCCGGCATCGCCGAGTTCTTCCGCGATGCCTGCGTGCCGGCAGCCGACATCATGACGCCGAACCATTTCGAGCTCGATTTGCTCACCGGCACAGAGAGCCGAACCCTCGCCGCGGCCAGCGCGGCGGCGGCGTCGCTGGTGGGGCGCGGGCCGAAGCGACTCCTCGTCACCTCGCTCACGGTCGAAGGAACGCCCGAGGATGCGGTCGACATCGCCGCGTTCGGCCCGGGCGAGGCATGGCGCGTGCGCACGCCGAAGCTGCCCATCGTCGGCCGCGGCACGGGCGACGTGATCGCTGCCCTCTTCCTCGCCCACACGCTCGCCGGCCTGCCGCTCGCCGATTGTCTCGCGCGCGCCGTCTCGTCGCTGCACGGCATCCTGCGCGCGACGATCGCAGCAGGGCGGGAGGAGATGGCGCTGATCGCTGCCCAGGATGAGCTCGTATCCCCCTCCCAACTCTTCACGCCGGAGCGCATCCGATGACCAACCCCTATGATCCGCGCACGAGCCGCTATCCGCGCGACCTCGTGGGCTACGGCGCGACGCCGCCCGATCCGCGCTGGCCCAACGATGCGAAGCTCGCGGTGCAGATCGTGCTGAACTACGAGGAGGGGGGCGAGAACTCCATCCTGCACGGCGATGCGGCGTCGGAGGCGTATCTCACCGAGGTCGTCGGCACGGCCCCGTGGCCGGGAATGCGCAACCTCTCGGTCGAGAGCCAGTACGAGTACGGCGCGCGCGCAGGGTTCTGGCGCATCCACAGGCTGTTCACGCAGCGGAACATTCCGCTCACGGTCTATGCCGTCACGATGGCGCTCGCCCGCAACCCTGACGCCGCGTCGGCGATGGTCGCGGCCGAGTGGGAGATCGCCTCGCACGCCATGCGCTGGATCGACTATCGCGACATGCCGGAGGAGGAGGAGCGGCGCGAGATCGCGGCCTCGATCGCCCTGCAGGAGGCGGTGACCGGATCACGCCCCGTTGGCTGGTACACCGGGCGCTTCAGCGCCAACACCAAGCGCCTCGTCTCGGAGGCGGGCGGGTTCCTCTACCTCGCCGACAGCTACGCCGACGACCTGCCCTACTGGGAGGAGGTGGCACCCGGGCGGACGGAGCTGATCGTTCCCTACACGCTCGACAACAACGACATGCGCTTCGGCACGCAGCAGGGCTTCAACACCGGCGAGGATTTCGCCCGCTACCTGATCGATGCGTTCGACGTGCTGCTTGCCGAGGGCCGCGCCGGCGCGCCGAAGATGATGAGCATCGGGCTGCATTGCCGCCTGGTCGGAAGGCCGGGGCGGCTCGCCGGCCTAGCCCGCTTCCTCGACCATGCGCAGATGCACGGGGACGCCTGGTTCTGCCGCCGTGCCGACATCGCGCGTCACTGGCGTGCGCATTTCCCACCGCCCGGCTGAGGGAGCGTCTGATCGTTCTGCTGCCGTTACGTCTGGCGCGGCCCCTGCGTTCCGCTGTTCTCGGCCCTCAGGGTCGCTCCGCTCCGGATCTCGGGGCCATTGCCATCCGACTCACGGCAGCGAATTCCCAAACGGTCTCTGAGCGATCAGGCCGCGTCCGCCGCAGGCCCGCTGAACATCCCGACACCGCCGGCGCGCAGGACGGCGAGCGAGGCGGGGGCGGCCACGTCGGCGATGATCACGCGCGGCAGCAATTCGGTCGGGATCGCCGCGCGCACCGTCTCCGGCGCCAATGCCGCCGTGCCGGACAGCCTGATCCACGTCGCGCCGGCCGCGAGCGGCGCGACGCCGGGCAGATGCTCGGGCCTGATCCGCGCGAGGCACACCGGCACGTCGGCAGCAGCGGCGATGCGGGCGGCGGCGGTGAAGCGCGTGACATCGGCCACCGCCTGCTCGAACGACAGCTTCAGGATGATCCGCCCGCGCAACCGCGCCGGCAGCGCATCGTCAAACCGCCCGAAGCCGGGCGAGAGGATGGTCGAGACATCCATCGGCACGGCGATCGTGCCGTTGGACGCGATCTCATGGCGCTGCGCGAGCTGGGCGAGCAGGCGCCGGCAGGCGGCACGGGCGAAGCGCGCGCGAAGCCGCGGCTCCGGCGAGAGGGCACGGCCAGGCACGAGCGCGTCGAGCAGTGCCTGGAGGTCGAGCCTGAGGCTCCGCATCGCCAGTGTCTTCTCCCCACCCTCGCCGAAGCTGAACACGGGTTGCACCGAGAGGCGGTCGAGCAGTTCGGTGCGTTCGAGAACGCGCTCGACCGCGGCAATGTCGTCGAGCGTCACCGGCTTGGCGGGCCTGCCGCTCACCACCGCAGGCGGCGCGTGGCCATGCTCGGCAGCGATCGCGGCGAGTGCGAGTTGGAGGGACGCGAGATCTTCCGGCACGTCGAACACCGCCGCCACGCCAGGCGTCGCCGCCATCGCCGCCTGGACGGAGCCGACCTCCGCCTCGCCGCCACGCCGCCAGATGGCTAGCCCATCGCCGTCCGGCAGGTCATTCCAGACGAGACCGGGCAGGGCAAGCACAGGCTCGAGCGTGCGGCGGAGGGAGGTGATGGCCTCGACGCTGGCGGGCCAACCGGGAAGCTTCGTGGGCCGCAGCAGCAGCACGCGCCGCGCCGCGCCGTTCTCGGCGGCGGCGGCGAAGAAGCGCGCGGCTTCGGCCGGCGTCGTCAGGTGCCGCACTGCCGGGCCGAAGGAGACAGCAACGATCATCAGGCAGCCGCCCTGCGGGAGGCGAGCAGCGCTTCCACCACGCGGCCCTCATAGAGGCCGATGCCATGGCCGAGGCCGAAGACGATGTCCTCCTCCGCCGCGCAGGCAGAGAGGATGATCCGCTCCGGCCCAAGCGTGGCGAGCGGCACGCCCGCCGAAGCCGCCGCGCGCGCCGTCTCGGCCGTGAGGCCGAGGATGTCCGATGGGGTGAGCAGGCAGGCGAGCAGCGCGAGCGCCTCGGGGCCTGGGCAGCAGATCTGCAGACGCTGGCCGTCCGCGGCGAAGCGCGCGCGGGCGGTGGTAAGATGCGCGGGTGCCGCCACCGCCTCGGCCAGCGCGAGCGCGGGAACGAGGCGGGCGATGCCCTGCCGCCCCGCCACGGCCTCCAGCGCGTCATAGTCGCCGCCAAGCGCCACTGCGGGCGCGAGCGGCACGAACAGCCGCCCCTCCCCCTCGCCCGGGGCGAGCAGCCGCGCGGCATGGGACAGGAGCAGCGGATCGAGCAGGCCGAGCGTCGCCTCATCCGTCACGCCCGGCGGGCCCGCGGCACCGGCGAGCGCGCGGGCCACCACGCCATGGTCGGGCAGGAGGCGCCGTGCCACCACCCGCGCCTTCACCCCCGGCCTGACGGAGACGATCGCCGCCTGCCTGATCCATCCCTCGGGTGGCAGGGCGAGCAGCGAGCGGCGCAGCGCGACCAGCGCCTCGCCGGAAGGTTCCGTGACCGAAAGGTCAGGCCAGGTGGCGTCCGCCCCGCCAAGCGCCTCGAGGGCGGCGGCGTCATCGGGAAGCACGAAATGGCCAACGGGGGAGGCAGCCTCGGGCAGCAACTCGCCAAGCCGTGTCGCGAGGCGAAAGGCAGACGCGGGCGCGATTTCGTCAGGTCCCCACCACACCAGGCCCTGCGCGGTGTCGGCCACGGTGCACTCGACAAGCGTCCGGTCGCCGAGGCGGCGGAACGCGGCACGGATTGCGGCGATGCGCGCCTCCGGCGGCAGGGCGAGCGTCATCACCCAGTGAGGCCGCCCACTTCCGATCGCCCTCGCCAACGCCTGATCCATCACCCGCCCAAGGAGATCACCACCTTGTGCGGATGGTGCACGGCCTGGGCAAAGCGACGGTTAACGGCGCCCGCCGAGACGCGATGGGCCGCTGCACGCGATCCAGAGCGCCCCACGAAACTGGCATCGGCCGGAAATAATCGGCCGCGATGCTCGTTCTCCCCGGTACCGACACGACACACCAGACGGGAGAAGCCGCGATGCGAGAACCGGTTCTGACGCCACGGGGTGCGATCGTCATCGGCCTCATCGGCGGTATCGCCGCGCTGCTGCTTCGGATCGGCGCGGCAGGCCAGACGCTGACGCTGGCGGCAGGATAGGGCTGCGCCCGCAGCCCTATCCCGCGCGCGGTCTCAGCGGATCGGCATGGCGTACATCAGCCCGCCGCGCGTCCAGAGGTCATTCGGGCCGCGCGGCAGTTTCAAGGGGCTGAGTTGGCCGAGATTGCGCTCGAACAGCTCGCCATAGTTGCCGAGCTGCTTCACGATCCGGTAGGCCCAGGCATCGTCGAGCCCCATCATCCGCCCATGCCCGCCGGTCCGGCCGAGAAGCCGCTGCACGGAGGGGTTCTGGCTCTCGAGCATCTGGTCGACATTGGCGCGGGTGACGCCGAGCTCCTCCGCCTCGACGAGGGCGAACAGCGTCCAGCGCACGATGTCGAACCACTGCGGATCGCCCTTGCGCACCAGCGGGCCGAGCGGCTCCTTCGAGATGATGTCGGGCAGGATGACGTGCTCGTCCGGCTTCTCCAGCGCGGTGCGGATGCCGGCAAGCTGGCTCGCATCGGTGGTGAAGGCATCGCAGCGGCCGGCGATGTAGGCCTTGCGCGTCTCCTCGTTCTGCTCGAACACGACGGGACGGACCGCGAGGCGGTTGGTGCGCGCCCAGTCGGCCAGGTTCAGCTCGTTCGTCGTGCCGGTGGTAACGCAGATCGAGGCGCCGTCGAGCTCCCTCGCAGTCCTGAGGTTCAGGCTCGTGCGCACCAGGAAGCCCTGGCCGTCATAGAAGTTCACGCCGGCGAAGCTGAGGCCGAGATTGGTGTCGCGCGAATGCGTCCACGTCGTGGTGCGGACGAGGAGGTCGATCGCGCCCGATTGCAGCGCCGTCAGCCGCTGTTGGGAGGTGAGCGGGGAGAGACGCACCTTGTTCGCGTCGCCCAGCACGGCGGCAGCGACGGCGCGGCAGATCTCGACGTCGAACCCGGTCCAGTTGCCCTGGCTATCGGGCAGGCTGAAGCCTGGCGCGCCGGTATGGCCGCCGCAGAGCAGCAGGCCACGCTCCTTCACCTGGTCGAGCGTGCCGCGCGTCTGGGCCGCGGCGGGTTCGGCGAGTGGCGCCGCGGCAAGCGCGATGGCGGCGGCGGTGGCGGCGAGCAAGCGCATGGTCATGTCCTGTCCCCTTCCCGATCGTGAAGGAGCGAAGCATGCGCGGGGCGGCACCGTCTACCGGTCGCTCAGACGGTGATGTCGAGACCCTTGGGGTTGGCAGTCTGGGGTGGCGCGCTGGCCTGGGCAGCGGGGGCCTGGTCAGCGGGGGCCTGGTCAGCGGGGGTCTTGGTAGGCGCCGGTGGCTGAGGGGTGAGCGCGAAGTCGCGCGCGGCGAAACGCTCATCGAGCGTGCGAAGGTCGCGCATCGCCTCGGCGGCGGTGGCGGCATCGATGGCGCCATCACGCACCAGGAGGCGGGCGAGCGGCGTCGCCGCGTCACGCCGCGCGGCGGCATAGAGGGCGGCGAGCGGCCCGCCCGTGTCGCGCGCAGAGCCTATCTCGACGACCTCGCGAAGCCTGGTGCGCAGCGTCTCCGCCTCTCCGGGCGCGGCGACGGCGAGTTCGCCCGCAAGGTCAGCCGCGAGGGAGGCCATGGCGCGGGATTCACGCATGCCGACGAGGGCGCGGCTGGCCTGGAACCTGTCATCCGCGGCAGGCAAGGAAGCTGGAGGTGACGAGGACGCGGGAGGAAGCGGCGCGGGGCGCAGGACGGCGATCCTTGCCTCGCCCTGGTTGGCCAGGGCGGCATCACGCGTCAGGGCCTGCGCAAGCACGTTCACTGCGGCCCGTGCCGCAGGAACGAGCAGTGGCGAGTCGGGGGGAGTGTAATAGGGCCCGATGGGCACAAGCACTGTCTCCTCAATCCGACGGGCGTATCACCCTATGCAACATATCAGCCTGATGCAACTCACCGCTGTGATACACGTCACTTGACTCACCCTCCTTGACTCATGTCATCAGGAAAAGAACAAATAGAGAACACACCATATCGCACCCCGTATCCTTGGCAAGCACGACACCCATGAGCATGCCCAGATGACCACGCCCCACCCCGATCGCGCCTCGCTCCTCGCTGCCCTGCGGGGGGCCATCGCGCAGCATGATGCGCCGCGTCCCACCGGGACCGTCCCGGTGGCGGAGGGGATCGACGGCACCCTGCCCGGTGGCGGCCTGGCACGGGGGGCAATCCATGAAATTCTTACAGCAAAATCAGGCTGTTCCACGGCGTTCTGCGGATATATTCTCAGCCGCGCCGGCGGCCTCGCCTGCTGGATCATGCCACCCCGCGCCGCCGATATCCCCTGGCCCGCGGGCCTTCTCGCGCAGGGGCTCGACCCTGCCTGCCTCGTCCTGGTCGAAGTGGCCGGGCAGGATGCTCTCTGGGCAGCGGAACAGGCGCTGCGCTCCACCGCCCTGGCTGCCGTCGCTGCCGTTCTTCCGCCGCTCGACCTTGCAGCGGCCAGGAGGTTGCAACTCGCGGCAGAGGCAGGCGGCACGCTGGGCCTCATCCTCCGCCCCGATGACCGGCATGGCGAGGGAGACCAACAGGCGCCGACAGCGGCGCGCACCCGCTGGCGCATCACCTCCCTGCCCGGGCAGGGCGGCAGCGCCCACAGGCTCGGCACGGCGCGCTGGCGGGTCGCACTGCTGCATGCGCGCGGGGCAAGGCCCGGCGTGTGGGACATGACATTCGATCAATCCATCAATATGTTGATAATACAAGAATCGCCTGTGCGCCAGCATGGCTGAGGCGCGGCGCCATCTCGCCCTGGTCCTGCCCCGGCTTGGCACCGACAGGCTGATCAGGCGCGACCCCGCCCTCGCCGGCACCCCGCTCCTGCTCTGGGCACAGGAGGGGCCGCGACGGCTCGTCACCGCCGTGGTGGAGGGTGTTCCCGTCATCCCGGGCACGTCGCTCGCCGATGCGCTGGCCGCCACGCCCGGCCTCTTCTGCCACCCGGCCGATCCTGCCGCCGATGCCGCCCTGCTCGCCGCGCTGGCCGCCTGGTGCCTCTGCGTCACCCCCCTCGCCGCACCCTCGCCGCCCGACGGCATCGCGCTCGACATCACCGGCTGCGCGCACCTCAAGGGCGGCGAGGCAGCGCTGCTCGCCTGGCTGACCGAACGCCTCGGGGCGGCAGGCTTCGCGGTGCGGGGGGCGATCGCTGCCACCAGCCTCGGCGCCGCCGCGCTGGCGCGTGCGGGGCGCGGCGGGACGATCGTCACCGCCGCCACGCAAGGTGCCGCCGTCTCCGCCCTGCCCATCGCCGCCCTCCGCCCGGGCGAGGCGGTGCGCGAGGCTGCCGCGAGGCTCGGCCTCCGCAGCATCGGCGACCTTGCACGCCAGCCGCGTGGCCCTCTCGCCCGGCGCCTCGGCCAGCCGCTGCTCGCACTGCTCGACCAGGCGCTCGGCCATGCGGATGCGCCGATCAGGCCGATCCGCCCGCCACCCCCTGCCCGCGTGGTGCGTGACTGCCCGAGCCCACTGCTGACGGCAGAGGCGATCGGCATCGGCCTCGCCGCGCTGATGCAGGCGCTCTGCGATGATCTTGGCCGCAGGGGCCTCGGTGCCCGCCGCATCACCCTCACCTGCCACCGCACCGACGCCACGCTCCAGCGCATCGGCATCGGCACCGGCCTCGCCAGCCGCGACGACGGCCACCTCACGCGCCTCCTCGCCGCGCGGATCGAGCGGATCGACCCTGGCTTCGGCATCGAGAAGCTGACGCTCGCCGCCGAGGTGACGGAACCGCTCGGCGCGCTGCAGGGCGGGCTTGCCGGCAGCGCCGCGGCGACAGCGTCGCGGCGGGAGGAACTCGCCCGCCTGCTCGACCGGCTGCGCGAGCGCCTCGGCCCCCGCGCCGTCCGGCGGCTCGATCCCTTCCCCAGCCACTGGCCCGAGCATGCGATGCGGGCGGCCGACCCTGCCTCCCCGCCCCGCCCGGTGCCGGAGGGCTGGGCTGCGCGGCCCCGGCCGGTGCGGCTCGCCCGCCGCCCGCGCCCGATCACGGCGGTGGCACTGCTGCCCGATGGCCCTCCCGTCAGGCTCGGCACAGCGCGGGTGGTGAGCGCCGAGGGGCCGGAGCGGATCCTGCCCGCCTGGTGGAAGCCGGCCGCGCAGGAGGGGGCGCGCGACTACTGGCGCGTCGAGACGGAGGATGGCCGACGCCTCTGGGTGTTTGCCCTGCGGAACGGTGGTCCCCCGGAATGGTTCCTGCACGGGTGGTTCGCATGAGCGAGGCGAGCTACGCCGCGCTGCAGGTGCTGTCGAACTTCTCCTTCCTCGACGGCGCCTCCCACCCTGATGAGCTCGTGCTCACGGCCAAGGCGCTCGGCCTCGCCGCACTTGCGCTCACCGACGTCAACAGCACCGCCGGCCTCGTGCGCGGCCACCTTGCGGCGAAGGCGCAGGGGCTGCGGTTCATCCCGGGTGCGACGCTCAGGCTCGCCGACGGCTTCGCCTATCTCTGCTTCCCGACCGACCGTGCCGCCTGGGCGCGGCTGTCGCGGCTGCTCTCGCGCGGCAAGCTCGCGGCACCGAAGGGCGAGTGCCTGATCGGGCGCGACGACCTGCTCGCCCACGCCGAGGGCCAGGTGCTCATCGCCCTTCCCCCGGCAGCACCCGACCGCGCCTTCGCCGAACGCCTGGCGGCTGACCGCGCCGCGCTCGCCCGCGTCACCGCGCTGCCGCTGATGCTCGGCGCCTCCGTGCGGCAGGAGGGCGACGACCAGCGGCGGCTCGATGCGCTGGCGGAACTTGCCACCCGCGCCGGCACGCCGCTCATCGCGCTCGGTGACGTGCGCTACCACAGCCCCGCACGCCGGGCGCTGGCCGACGTGCTCTCCGCCATCAGGCTTCGTTGCACTGTCGAGACGCTCGGGCTGGCCGCGGAGGCGAACGCCGAGCGCCACCTGAAATCCCCCGCCGCGATGGCAGCGCTGTTCGCCCGCCACCCGGACGCGCTCTCCCGCACGCTGGCCGTGATGCGCGAATGCCGCTTCTCGCTCGACGAGCTCCGTTACGAATACCCCGACGAGATCGTCGAGCCTGGCATGACGGCGCAGGAAACCCTGATCGCCCGCACCTGGGAGGGGGCCGCAGCGTGCTGGCCGGGCGGGGTGCCTTCGGATGTGCGCGCGCGGATCGAGCATGAGCTCGCGCTGATCGCGCAGCTTGCCTACGCGCCCTATTTCCTCACCGTTCACGAGATCGTCCGCTTCGCGCGCGGCCAGGGAATCCTCTGCCAGGGGCGAGGCTCGGCCGCCAATTCGGCGGTGTGCTACGTGCTCGGCATCACCGCGGTCGACCCCTCGAAGCATGACCTGCTGTTCGAACGGTTCGTGTCCGCCGCGCGCGACGAGCCGCCCGACATCGACGTCGACTTCGAGCATGAGCGGCGGGAGGAGGTGATCCAGTGGATCTACGCCCGCTATGGCCGCCACCGCGCCGGGCTTGCCGCGACCGTGATCCACTGGCGCCACCGCATGGCGGTGCGCGAGGTCGGCCGCGCGATGGGGCTGACGGAGGACATCACCGGGCGGATCGCCGACGCGACCTGGGGACCAGGCCGCGAAGCCTCGCTGACGGAGCAGGCCGCAGCGCTGAACCTCGACGTGGCCGACCCGCGGCTTGCCATGACGCTCGCGCTCGCCGAGGAGCTGGTGGGGTTTCCGCGCCATCTCTCGCAGCATGTCGGCGGCTTCATCATCACCCGCGGTCCGCTGATCGAGCTCTGCCCCGTCGCCAACGCCGCGATGGCGGACCGCACGACGATCGAGTGGGACAAGGACGACATCGAGCGGCTCGGCATGCTGAAGGTCGATGTGCTGGCGCTCGGCATGCTCTCCTGCGTGCGGAAGGCGTTCGACCTGATCGCCACGCATCACGGCAAGCGCTACGAGCTCGCAACGATCCCGCCGGAGGACAAGGCGGTGTATGCGATGCTGAGCCGCGCCGACAGCTTGGGCGTGTTCCAGGTGGAAAGCCGGGCGCAGATGGCGATGTTGCCGCGCCTGAAGCCCGCCACCTTCTATGACCTCGTGATCCAGGTCGCGATCGTCCGCCCCGGCCCGATCCAGGGCGACATGGTGCACCCCTACCTGCGGCGCCGGAACGGCGAGGAGGCGGTGAGCTATCCCTCCGCCGCGCTCGAGGCCGTTCTCGGCCGCACCCTCGGCGTTCCCCTGTTCCAGGAACAGGCGATGAAGATCGCGATCGTCGCCGCCGGCTTCAGCGCGGAGGATGCCGACAGGCTTCGTCGCGCCATGGCAACGTTCCGCAAGGTCGGCATCATCGGCGAGTTCCGCGAGAAGATGATCACGGGCATGGCCGAGCGCGGCTATGAGCGCGACTTCGCCGAGCGCTGCTTCCGCCAGATCGAGGGCTTCGGCACCTACGGCTTCCCCGAGAGCCACGCCGCCTCCTTCGCGCTGCTCGTCTATGTCTCGTCCTGGATCAAGTGCCACTACCCGGCCGTGTTCGCCTGCGCGCTGCTCAACAGCCAGCCGATGGGGTTCTACGCGCCGGCGCAGATCGTGCGGGATGCGGAGAACCACGGCGTCATCGTCCGCGGCGTCGACGTGAACCTGTCGGACTGGGACTGCACGCTCGAACCCGCCGAGGGCAGCACGGGCGGGCTCGCGCTCAGGCTCGGGCTTCGCGAGGTGAAGGGGCTTGCCGAGCGCGACGGCCGCGCGCTTGCCGCGGCGCGCGAGGCCGGCAATGCGCGGCCGTTCGAGAGCATCGAGGAACTCGCCCGCCGCGCGGGCCTCGCGGCCGCACCGCTGGAGCGGCTCGCGGACGCCGACGGCTTCGCCTCGCTCGGCCTCGCGCGGCGCGAGGCGCTGTGGCAGGCCGCCGCCACGACGAGCCCGTCGCCGCTCTTCGCCGCCGCCGAGGGCGATCTCTTCGCCGAAGCGGCGCCCAGCCTGCCGGCAGCGACGCTGGGCGAGGAGGTGGTGGCCGATTACGGCGCACTCGCGCTGTCGCTGAAGGCGCACCCGCTGGCACTCCTGCGCGCCGACCTCGCCGCGCTTGGTTGCGCCGACACGCGCATGCTGGCGGGAACCACGCCAGGGGCGCGCGTCAGGCTCGCAGGCCTCGTTCTCGTCAGGCAACGGCCTGGCAGCGCCAAGGGCGTGGTGTTCGTCACGGTGGAGGATGAGCACGGGCACGCGAACCTCGTCGTCATGCCGCCCGTGCTCGCACGCTACCGGGCGGCGATCATCGGTGCGCGGCTGATGCTGGTCGATGGCGTGGTGGAGCGGCAGGACTACGGCGCCGCGCCGATCATCCATGTGCGCGCCAGGCGGGTGGAGGACCGCTCCGACCTGCTCGCCACGCTGCATGCGCGCGGGGCGGATGGGGCCGTGTGGGCCAATGGCGCCGGAGGCGCCGTCTGGGACCGCGCGCTCGCCCGCGCCGACGAGGTGAAGACGCCGCAGCGTGACGCGCGGGCGCCACGCGGCCACCCGCGCGACCAGGCAACGCTGGACCCAAGGAGCTTCATCCCCGGCAGCCGGGATTTCCGGTGACCTCCGGTCACCGCCTCCCGCACGTGATGCGCCATGCATCCGGCAGCTGCCAGCGCGCCCAGTCCGGCACCCAGCGCGGCCAGGGCCGACACCCGACCACCCGCGCCCACCAGTAGGCGACAACGAACAGGAAGCCGAAATCGAGCAGGTCGATGAACCACCCGATCCAGCACACGCTGGAGAGGCCGAAGAAGGCGATGATCGCGCCGATCACCGTCAGCACGAAGGCGAAGCCCATCAGCACGATCAGGATGTCGATCAGCAGATCGACGAGGAAACAGTTCAATCGACAGCTTCCGCAGACATAGAGCCAGATGAGCAGCCCGATCGTCGCGACGATCAGCAGCACCGCGCCGATGATGGCGATGACGCCGGCCACGACCGCCACGGGGCCGGAGACGACGAACCCGGCCACGCAGAGGCCGACGCCGAGCGCGAGCGCGCCGACCACGAGCATGCCAAGCAGGCTGAACAGCGCGACTGCGCACCAGTTGATGCTGAAACCGCCGCCGTTCGTCACCTCGTCGTCGTCGTCATCGTCATCGTCATCGTCGTCATCGTCGTCGTCGTCGTCGCGTGGGGAGCAGGCATCGACCGTGACCGATTGCGAGACCCCGGGGCAGCCCTTCGGCGACGACACCTGCGCGACGAAGGCGTAGGTGCCCGGCAGCAAATCTCGCTCGGCCGCAACTACGGCCTGCTCGCCCGGTGTCGCCACCGTACCGGTCGCCAGTTCCTCGAGCGCCACCTGCGCGACCGTGTCCCACAGGACGAGCCGCGCGCTCGCCGCGCCCGTCCCTTGCGCCACCATCCGGGCCCGCACGCGCACCCGCCGCCGCCCGTCTCCGTCACAGTCACCGACCGAGGGTGGATCGAACGTCATCGAGGGACAGGGCGGATCGCAGGGTGCGACAGACACCGGAATGGTCGCACCGCCGCAGCCGGCCGGAGAGAGCACGCGGACGCCGATCGCATGACTGCCGGTCGGGAGGCTCGTCGTCGTGGTCAGCACGAGCGTTCCGTTGCCGCTCTCACCCGACGCGAGCGTTGCCAGAACCTCCCCATCGTCATCAAGCCGGACAAGCACGGCGGAAAGCGGCTCGACCGGTGCGATCTGGAGCGTTGCCGACAGCGTGACGTCACGCCCGCCTTCCTTGTTGCATGCGCCGGACACCGGCGCTGCGAAGCTGATATTGGGGCAGATCGTGGTGGGGGACGGCGGTGGGCATGCCTCGACCGTGACGATCCCACTCGTCTCGGAACACCCTTCCGGATGGAGAATTCTCACGCCGTAGCTGTGCTGTCCCGCCGGATAGGCATGGGTGTCGCTGAACGTGCCGGCCGCGGAGAAGACCGCCGAGGCGCCGTCCGCCTCGCCATGGCGCCACTGTGCGAAAACGGGTGTGACATCGCCCGGTGCGACCTGTGCGGAGACCGTGACGGTGCGCGTCCCATCCAGGTTGCAGGCGCCCGGCGTGGCCGACAGGCCGGTGACGACCGGGCAGATCCTGTCGCCGACGCAGCGCAGGCCATCGACCTCGAGCCGGGCTGAGCAATCAGGATCGTCGACGCAGACGGCAATGATCTCGATCTTGTCTCCGTCCGGCGAGCAAGCAAAGGCTCCGGCCGCGAAATGGCCTGACGCCGCCTCGAAGACCGCGAGCCAGTCACCGGCAGGCCCGACAACGGCATCCACCTCTGACGTCGACACGCCGGTGGCTTGGCGGATGACACGAACCAACACCTTGGGGCAGCCGCTGGCCGTTCCACTCACCTCAAGCCGGTGCGGCGTGGCCGAGGCCTCGCTGATGCCGACGATCCCTCCAACGACGATGGAACAGGTCATGCGCTTCCCCCCGGCAGCCCGCCAGCGGAAAGCATCTTCCTATGCGTGATGGGAGCGCAAGCCTTGCGCATCGAACCGAACCAGAAACGTTCTTGTCGCCCAGCGATATCCAACCCGTGCGCGGATGTCACCCCGCTTGCTGTCTCAGAGGTTACGCCCCTCGATCGCGGCGATCACCGCCGCCGTCACCTCGGCCGTCGTTGCCTTGCCGCCGAGATCGGCCGTGAGCAGCCCGGCCGCGGTGACGCGGGCGATCGCGTCCGTGATCATCAGGGCGGCCGCTGGCTCGCCGAGATGATCGAGCATCATGGCACCCGACCAGAACGTGCCGATCGGGTTGGCGATGCCCTTGCCCATGATGTCGAAGGCGGAGCCGTGAATGGGCTCGAACATCGAGGGCGCGTGACGCTCGGGGTTGAGGTTGGCGGTGGGTGCCAAGCCAAGCCCACCAGCGAGCGCCCCGGCCAGGTCGGAGAGGATGTCGGCGTGCAGGTTGGTCGCCACCACCGTGTCGATCGACCGCGGCTTCAGGACCATCCGTGCCGCCATCGCATCGACCAGCACACGTTCGGTCCGCACCGCGGGGAACTCCTTTGCGACCTCGGCCGCGATCTCGTCCCACAGCACCATGCCGTGGCGCTGGGCGTTCGACTTCGTGACGATGATGAGATGTTTCCGCGGCCGGCTTTCGGCCAGGCGGAACGCCACGCGCATGATCCGCGCGACACCGGTGCGGGTGAAGATGGAAGTCTCGGTCGCCACCTCCTCAGGCAGGCCGCGATGCGCGCGCCCGCCATGGCCGGCATACTCGCCCTCGCTGTTCTCGCGCACGATCACCCAGTCGAGCGCGGCCGCATCCGCACCGACGAGCGGGCTCGCGATGCCGGGGAACAGGCGGATCGGGCGGATGTTGGCGTACTGGTCGAAGCCCTGGCAGATGGCGAGCCGAAGGCCCCAGAGGGTGAGGTCATCCGGCAGGTCGGGGTCGCCAACGGCGCCGAACAGGATCGCGTCATGCTTCCGCAGCGTGGCGGTGCCATCCTCCGGCATCATCCGCCCCGTGGCGCGGTAGAAATCCGAGCCCCAAGGGTACTCCGTCACGTCGAGCGCGAAGCCGCCCGCGCGCGCGGCAGCGGCACGCAGCACGGCAAGCCCCGCGGGAACCACTTCCTTGCCGATGCCGTCGCCCGGAATCGCTGCAATGCTGTATCGTTTCGTCATCCGCGTTAGTCCTTCTTGTCACCCGGAACAGGAATGCCGGAGAGCTTCTGCCAGAAGCGGATGGCGAACGCATCGTCCTTGTCGCCATCGCCGCCGGCGGCGACGCCGAGGAACACCTGGTGCGCGGCAGCCGACAGCGGCAGCGGGAAGGTGAGCGCGCGGGCCTGGTCGAGCACGATGCCGAGGTCCTTGACGAAGATGTTGATGGCACTCCGCGGCGCATCGTCGCCGGCGAGCAGGCGCGGCCCGCGATCCTTGAACATCCACGATGACCCTGCACTCTCGCTGATCACGTCGAACAGCACCTGCGGATCAGCACCGGCGCGGACACCGAGGGCGAACGCCTCGCCCATCGCGGCGAGGTGAACGCCGGCCAGAAGCTGGTTCACCATCTTCACGGTACTGCCTGCACCGGCCTCGGGCCCGAGCTCCCACACCCGTTGCGCGATCGCATCGAGCACCGGCTTCGCCGCCGCGAACGCCTCCGGCGCGCCGGAGCCCATCACCGTCATCGTTCCCGCCGTCGCTGCCTTCACCCCGCCCGAGACGGGGCTGTCGAGCATCAGCACGCCGAGCGGCGCAAGCCGTTTCGCGATCCCCACGGCCGCACCTGGGGCGATGGTGGTGCAAAGCAGCACGACCGATCCCATGGCGAGACGCGGCGCGATGCCGCCCTCGCCGAACAGCACCGCCTCGGCCTGTGCGGCGTTGACGACGAAGACCACCACCGCCGCGCGGTCATCCGGCAGTTCGGCGACGGAGCCGACGGCCCTGCCGCCCGCCGCCGCGAAAGCCTCCCGCCCTGGAGCGCGCGGCTCGACGCCGACGACGTCGTGCCCCGCCTTCACGAGGTTGACGGCGGCCCCCATGCCCATCGCACCAAGCCCGATCACGCCGACTTTCACCGCATGCTCCTCCCTGTCCCGACCCAGGGGGTCTAGCGCGCGGCGGGGCTGCTGCGAAGGCCCGATTGCGCGGTCGCGGCATTCGACTATCGTTGCGCAAACTTCGGGAGGACACGATGAAGCGACGCACCCTGATCGCCGCCGCCGCAACGCTCGCGCAGGCCCCCCTGCTGCGGCCGGCGCTGGCGCAAGCGTGGCCCGCGCGAACGGTGCGCATCATCGTTCCCTTCGGCGCCGGCGGGCCGGCCGACATCTACGCCCGCTTCCTTGCCGAACGCCTGTCGGGCCCGCTCGGCCACGGCTTCGTGGTCGAGAACAGGCCTGGTGCGGGGGCCGTCGTCGGCACCGATGCGGCCGCAAAGGCCGGGGCGGATGGCTACACGCTGCTGATGATGTCGAACACCCACACGGCGAACGAGACGCTGATCCCGAACCGCCCCTACAGCCTGATGCGCGATTTCACGCCCGTGGCACCCGTCAACGTCGCCAACCACGCACTCGTCGCCAAGACGGGTCTTGCGACCTCGGTGGCTGAACTCATCGCCAAGGCCAAGGCAGCGCCCGGCACGCTGAACTACGCCTCCTCCGGCCCGGGCACGCCCTATCACATTGCCGGTGCCGCGTTCTGCTATCGCGCCGGCATCCAGGTCGAGCACATCCCCTTCCGCGGGTCGGGCGAGGCACGCACCGCGATCATCGGCGGCACGGTCGACTTCATGTTCGACAGCATCACCACGCAGATCCAGAACATCGAGGCGGGCCGCGTCGTCGGCCTCGCCACCTCGGGGCCTCGTCGGAACCCGCTGCTGCCGAATCTGCCGACCGTGTCGGAAGCCGGCGTGGCGGGCTACACGTCGAGCATCTGGCTCGGCATCATGGCACCCGCGGGAACGCCGGCGCCGATCGTCGAGCGGCTGAACGCCGAGATCACGCGCGTCACCTCGGCGCCCGAGACCGTCGCTGCCTGGAGCCGGCAGGCGGTCGAGCCGATGCGCATGAGCCCGGCAGAGTTCGGTGCGTTTCTGCAACAGGACATCGCCGGCCAGGCGGAGGTGATCCGGGGTGCCAACATCCGCGCGAGCTAGCGAGCCGGTGCGTCCCGGATCGCCCGCCACACGCGCTCGGGCGTGGCAGGCATGTCGATGTGGCGGATGCCGTAGGGGGAAAGCGCATCGACGATGGCGTTGACGAGAACGGGCAGCGCACCGACGGTGCCGGCCTCGCCGGCGCCCTTCGCACCGAGCGGGTTCGCCGCCGTCGGCACTGCGTTGCTTTCGACGACCATCGATGGCAGGTCTGATGCGCGCGGCATCTGGTAGTCCATGAAGCTCGCCGTCACGATCTGGCCGCTCTCGTCGTAGCGGATGCTTTCGCCGAGCACCTGGCCAAGCCCCTGCGCGACGCCGCCATGGATCTGCCCCTTGAGCAGCAGCGGGTTGATCACCGTGCCGACATCATCCACCACGACGTAGGAGACGACGCGGACCACGCCCGTCTCCGGGTCGATCTCCACCTCCGCGACGTGGCAGCCATTGGGGAACGTCGCCTCGTCGGGCGTCAGCACCACATCGGCCGCAAGGCCCATCTCCTCGCCCTTGGGCAGCTTGCCGGCGGTGTAGGCGGCACGCGCGACATCCTCGATCCGCAGCGCGCGATCTGTTCCCGCCACACGGAACGTTCCGGAATCGAACGCGATATCGGCTTCCGCCGCCTCGAGCAGGTGGGCAGCGATGCGCCTGCCGCGCGCGATGATGCGGTCGGCCGCGCGCACCATGGCCGAGCCTGCGACGACGAGGCTGCGCGAGCCGAACGTGCCGCGGCCATGCGGCACGAGGTCGGTATCGCCGAACACCACGCGCACGCGGTCGAAGGAGAGGCCGAGCAGGCTCGCGGCGAGCTGGCGGAACGCCGTCTCGTGCCCCTGGCCGTGGCTGTGGCTGCCGAGGATGAGCGTGGCCCCGCCATCGGGCTCGAAGCGGACGGATGCGCCCTCCTCGTTCGGCGCGCGGAACGGCCCGGCGGCGATCTCGATGGCGTTGGCGATGCCGATGCCGCGCAGCAACCCGCGCGCCGCCGACTGCGCGCGGCGTGCGGCGAAACCTGCCCAGTCCGAGGCCGCGAGCGCGAGTTCCATGCCGCGCGGGAAATCGCCGCTGTCATAGGTGAAGACGAGGCCCGTCTTGAACGGCATCGCCTCCGGCGGGATCAGGTTGCGCTGCCGGATCGCGACACGGTCGAGCCCCATCTCGGCTGCGGCAAGGTCGATCACACGCTCGATCGCAAACGTCGCCTCGGGGCGGCCTGCACCGCGATAGGGCGCGGTCGGCTGCGTGTTGGTGAAGGCGCCGCGCACCTCGGCCAGGATCGCGGGCGTGCGATAGGTGCCGGCAAGCCCGCCGAGATTGTTCGTCGGCGAATGCGGCGTGTTGAACGCGAGATACGCGCCAAGGTTCGCCGTGGTGCGGATGCGGAGTGCGAGGAAGGTTCCTTCGGCGTCGAGCGCGAGCTCGACCACGCTGTCATTGTCGCGCGCGTGGAAGTCCGACAGGAAGCTCTCGGTGCGATCCGCGATCCAGCGCACGGGCCGGTCGAGCAGCCGTGACGCCCAGAGGACGAGGGCGTGTTCCTGCGTCGGCGATCCCTTCATGCCGAAGGCCCCGCCCATGTCGGGCGAGATGAGCCTCAACCTGTTGTCGGCCACGTGCAGCGTCCTGGCCGCGAGCTCTGAGCGCACCTTGTGCGGAACCTGCACGCCGGTGATCAGCGTCCACCGCCCCTCGCCCTCGTCCCACTGCCCGATGGCCCCGCGCGGTTCGAGCGGGTTCGCACTGACACGGCTGATGCGGAAGGCCAGCCGTGCCACATGCGCCGCGCGGGCGAAGCCTGCCTCGACCGCCGCCGCATTGCCGAGCGTGAACAGGAAACAGAGATTGTCGGCCGCATGGCTGGGCCACACCGCCGGCGCGCCTGGTACGAGCGCTGCCGTCGCGTCCGTCACCGCGGGCAGCGGCTCCCACGCAACCTCGACGGCCTCTGCCGCATCGCGGGCGATCGCGCGCGTCTCGGCGATCACGGCGGCGACCGGATCGCCGACGAAACGGGCAGCGTCGGTGGCGAGGATGCGATAGGGCGGCCGCGGCATCGGCGCGCCACCGGGGAGCGTGCGCGCGACGGAGGTCTCGAGCGCGCCGAGCGCGCCCAGGTCCTCCCCCGTCAGCACCGCAAGGACGCCGGGCATGGCACGTGCCGCTCGCGCATCGATGCCGCCGATGCGCGCCGCCGCGTGCGGGCTGCGCACCAGCACCATGTGCGCCGCGCCGTCGAAGCGATGGTCGTCGGTGTAGCGGCCGCGGCCGCGCAGGAAGCGCGCATCCTCGACCCGGCGGACGGGCGCGCCGACCCCGCCCTCTGCAACCGCCACGGGATCAGCCATGGGAGCCGGGCACCGTCCAGGACATATCGAGGTCAAGCGGCCAGATCGGCCTCGGAACATTCCGGTAGGGAACGCGCGTGAGCACCACCGCCGTCAGCCCAGGCACATCGACCTCGATGATCGCCTCGCGCGGAAAGATGTCGTCGAACCCTGCACGAAAATGCCCGCGGCTCTTCACCACCAGGCTGCGCACGGCACGGAGGTGGATGCCGAGATGTTCGAGCATCGCAGGCTCGGCACATTGTTTCCGCAGAGACACGACGACGACGAGGATGCCGCCGATGCGCAGCAGCGCCGTCGGGCCGAGGCTGACGGAGCGCCCCTTGTAGATGCCGCGGCGGCCGACCACCTCGCCATCCGAAAGCGCCTCGACGATGGCATCGGCCTCGAAGCTTTCGCTGAACGCCTGCGTCTCTGCACTGTTGAAGCGGGCGCGGATCGTGGCCCCCTTGCCCGCCGCGTGTGCCGCGGCGGCGAGCGGCGCGTCGTTGTGGATGCCGAACACCGCGCCCTCGACGCCTGCGGCGTGAAAGGCGCGCAGGATGAAGGGCGTATTGCCGCGCCCGCCCCCGCCCGGGTTGTCGGCCACGTCGGCGAACAGCAGCGCCTGCACCGATGGGTTCCGCCCGGCGGCAAGCGCCATCGCGGTCGCGTCATCGAGCGGCGTGAGCCTTATCGAGAACCGCTCGCGCATCGCCCAGAGGCGCGCCGCGATTCCCTTAGCCAACTCCTCCGCCCGCGCCTGGTCGCGCCTGGCGGTGACGATCACGCTCATGCCGTTCTTCGGTGTGTCGCCGACCGAGAAGCCCGAGACGACAGAGACATCGAGGATCTCATGGTCGATCAACGATTGGCCGTAGGCGATGATGTCGGCATAGGGGCCGCGATCGGTGTTCTGGCTGGTCGCGGGCGGGATCAGCGGCAGCTTCACGAACGCCGCCTTCGGCCGCATGCCGCCCAGCATCGCGCGCATCGTGTTCGCCGCGTCGGTGCCACGCTCCACCATGTCGACATGCGGATTGGTGCGGTAGCTGATGAGCACATCCGCCTCGCGCACCATGGCTTCGCTGACGTTCGCATGCAGGTCGAGCGTGCCGATGATGGGAATGTCGGGGCCGACGATCGCGCGCACGCGGGCGAGCAGGACGCCATCGGGGTCGAACTCCGCGGTCGCGGTGGCAGCGCCATGCAGGCAGAGATAGACACCATCGACCGGCATCGCCGCCCTGAGGCCCGCCTCGATGCGCGTGACGATCTCGTCGAACACAGCCTGCTCGACGGGCCCGGAGGCGCCAGCGGAGGCAGCGAGCAGGTAGCGCGGCTCCCACGCGCCGCCTGCCATGCCGGCGATGAAGCCCGAGAGGCCCGACGGCGCGCGCGGGTTCGGCTTCGCGAGATCGGCGGCAAGCGCCTCTCCCTCCAGCCAGCATGTCGCCTCGAACTCGGCTTTCGGCGCGGGTGCGGCGTGGCCGTTGCTCTCGAGCATGAAGGCGGCGAGAGCGATCCTGGGTGCGGTGTGGGGCATGGCGCGATGGTGCGACGGGGCGGGCGCTTGCGCAACCTGGCCAACGCTGCATGATCATCCGACCTGCACGGGAGATATCGCATGCGACGGATGCTGCTGGCGGCCGGGGCCGCGCTCGCTTTCACCGCCATGGCCGGCGCCACGCCTGCCGCCGCGCAGTCGCTCACCCTCGGCACCAAGCTCGAGCTCAACACCCTCGATCCGCATTTCTTCAACGGCTTCCCGCCGGCCTCGAGCCACATCCAGATCTGGGACACGCTCACCTCCCAGGGCGACAGCCTGGCGCTCGAACCCGGGCTCGCCACCGCCTGGCGCAACATCGACGACACGACGTGGGAGTTCACCCTTCGCCAGGGCGTCACGTTCCATGACGGTTCGCCGTTCACCGCCGATGACGTGATCGCCACGATCCGCCGCGTGCCGGCGGTGCCGAACTCCCCTGCCCTGTTCACCTCCTTCACCCGCACCATCGCATCGGTCGAGAAGCTCGGCGATCACCTGATCCGCATCCGGACCAGCACGCCGAACCCGCTGCTGCCGCTCGACCTCTCCCGCGTGTTCATCATCGCCGCGAAGGATGCCGAGGCGACGACGAGCGAGTTCAACGCAGGCCGCGTGAACGGCACCGGCCCCTACCGCTACGCATCATGGACGAACGGCCAGGCCCTCGTTCTCCGGCGGAACGACGCGCATTGGGGCGGGCCGGCGCACTGGGCGCAGGTGACGGAACGGGTGATCGCGCGTGACCCCTCGCGCGTTGCCGCCCTGCTCGCCGGCGAGGTGGATGCGATCGACCTGGTGCCGACGGGCGACAAGCCGCGGCTGGCGCAGGATGCGCGCTTCTCGCTGTTCGCAGGGCCGGCAGGCGTCGTGCACTACATCGCCCTCGACAGCGCGCGGGAGGCGAGCCCGCATGTCGGCGCGAAGGACGGCCAGCCGCCGCTTGCCCGCAACCCGCTGCTCGATGCCCGCGTGCGCCGCGCGCTCTCCCTCGCGATCGACCGCATCGCCATCGCCGAGCGCCTGATGGAAGGCAGCGCCACCCCGGCCAGCCAGTTCCTTCCCACCTCATTCCCCGGCACCAGCCAGCGCCTGAAGCCCGATGCGCTCGACCTCGCCCAGGCACGGCGCCTGCTCGCCGAGGCCGGCGTGCCGAACGGCTTCCGCCTCGCGCTGCACACGACGACCGACCGCTACCCGAAGGACAGCCAGGTCGCCCAGGCGGTCGGCCAGATGTGGACGCGGCTCGGCCTGCAGGTGTCGGTCGAGGGCGTGCCGGGCCAGGTGTTCTTCGGCGCGGCGACGCGGCAGGAATACTCCGCGTTCATCGCGCAATACGGCACGTCGGAGGCCTCGGAGGGGCCGCGCGCGGTGCTCCACACGAATGACGCGACGAAGGGGCTGGGGGCTGCCAACCGCACGCGCTACTCGAACCCCGCGGTGGACGCGCTGATCGTCGCCGCCCTGGCTGAGATGGATCCGGAGAAGCGCATCGCGAAGGTGGCAGAGGCGATTGAGGCCGCCTTCGCCGACCAGGCGCTCATCCCGGTGTTCCACCCGACCTGGGACTATGCGACGCGGAAAGGGCTGGTCGTGAGGCCGCGGCCGGAGCGTCGGTTCAACGCGCTGATGATCCGGCGCGAGGGGTAGCGGGGCGATTCTCAACCGCGGGGCGGTGGACACCAGCGGTGCACTGGTCGCATCGTCCTGATCGTTTGGGTTGTGCTGACGCTAGGCGCCACGCCCCGTGGCCGCTGCCAGGGTGATGGGCGTGCGCGGTGCGGAAGGTGACCGCCCGCACACCAGGTTGAAACGTTTTCGCGCTTTGCTGCGTCCCGGATGGTGCGACGGGCCGCCGGAGGCGAATGACATGGGCATGAGACATACCCTTGTGGACGAGGCCCTGATTGACAGGGATCGCGGCGTGAATGCGCCGACGTGGCTGGCGGGTGCGCTCGTCGCCCTGCTCGTCGGCGCCTGCACGCCGATGTCTGCCCCGGAAGGCGTGACGGCGCTGCCCGCCGTGCCCCGGCTGACCGTGACGGATGCAACCGCAACGCGGGCCGTCCTCGATGTCTCCGCCGTGCCCGGCCTCTCGGATGCCGGGCGGCAGAGCTATGCGCGCTTCCTCACCTTCCCCGCCCCCCGCGCCTTCGCCATCGGCGCCGATGGCGGGCTTGCCTGGGCCGCCAATGCGCGCAACGTCGCCGAGGCCGAGGGGCGAGCGCTCGCGCAGTGCCGCCATGCCAATGGCGGCCGCCCCTGCAAGCTCTACGCCCGCGACCAGCACGTGGTCTGGGAGGGAGAGGCCATGTCGGACCACCCCTTCCCCGGCGTGTCGGGCGAAGGCTGGGCGCTGATGAGCCCAGCCGGCTTCCTCCGCCACGGCCGCGCCGCGGAAGGTGCGATCCTCTGGACGCACGGGCGCGGCAGCGACCCGCGCCGCCAGGCCGACCCCGAACGCTCGCCCATGCCGCTGCCCTTCGTGCAGCGCTTCAACAATGCCGGGTGGGATGTGTGGGTGCTGGCGCGCGACCCCGTGCATGACGTGAACTACGACACCGTGCTCTCCTTCGCCGACACGACGCTGCGCATCGCGGCGACGGCGCTGCGGGAGGGCGGCTATGGGCGCGTGGTGGCTGCCGGGCAGTCAGCGGGCGGCTGGGCGGCGCTTGCGGCGCTGGACACGCCCGGCCTGCTCGATGGGGCGATCGCAATCGCCGGTGCCGGGCTCTACCAGCCGCCGCCGGGGCAGAACGGAACGCTCGACTTCCCCGCCCTGCTGGCGCGCGTGCGCGACAGAACCGCCCCCGTCGTGGTCGCTGCCTTCGATGGTGATCACCTGCTGCCCTGGCCCGAACGGAGTGCCGCGATGCTGCGCGGCAGGCTTGCCGACCGCCCCGCCCCACTGCTGGTGATCAACCGTCCGGCTGGGCTTGCCGGGCATGGCGCCGGCGCCGAGCCCGCGTTCAACGACCGCTATGGCGACTGCATCCTCCGCGCCGTGGCGACCCGCGACGCCGCCGGCTGCTAGAGCAGCGCCGGAGCCGATCGAACCGGCGGCGGTTCTAGCCCCGCTCGGCAACCGTCTCGGCCGCGAGCGCGTGCTCGTCGAGCATGACGCCGAGGCCCGGGCCGGTGGGCACGCGCACCGCTCCCCCTTCATACGGGAAAGGCTCGGCCGTGATGTCGCGCGCGAGAACGAAGCGGGGCATGTAGAACTCGCAGCCGAGCGACATGTTCGGGCTTGCCGCGATCATGTGCGCGGCGGCGGAAAGCGCGATCCCGCCCTCCCAGAGCGTGCCGCCATAGGTCGGCATGCCGGCAGCGGCAGCGACAGCGTCGGCCGCCCGACCGGCGAGGATGCCGCCTGCCTTCATCAGCTTGATCGAGACGCAATCGGCCCAGGCGCCGCGGGCGCAGGCAAGCATCTCGTTCGCGGAATAGACGCTCTCGTCGGCCAGCACCGGCGTCGCGAGGGCGGCGGAAAGGGCGGCGAGCACGGTCTCGTGCCCGCGCGGGATCGGCTGCTCGATGAAGCCGAGGCCGAAATCGTCGAGCGCGCGGCAGACGCGCATCGCCTCCGCCGGTGCCAGGCCCTGGTTGTAGTCGGCCCGCAATTCCACATCCGGAACGGCCTCGCGCAGCGCCTCGAGGCGGCGGCGGTCCTCCGCCTCGCTGGTGAAGCCGGTCTTGACCTTGAAGAGGCGGATGCCCTCGGCGGCAAAAACCTGCGCACGGTCAAGGTCGGCGGCGAAATCGGGGTCGGCGATGGAGAACGACAGCGGAATGGTCTCGCGCACCGCACCGCCCAGCAGCGCATGGACCGGCAGCCCCGCGCGCTTGCCCGCGATGTCCCAGAGCGCCATCTCCGCGGCTGCCTTGGCCTCCGGGTGGCCCATCAGCTCGTGGTCCATCGCCTCGGCGGCAGCAGCAATCCGCGCCGGGTCGGCGCCGATCAGCACGGCGCGGAGCGGGCCGTCGAGCGCTGCGGCCGTCGTGTCGGCGGTGTTGCCGAACGGCGCCCAGGGTGCCGCCTCGCCCAGGCCGACGACGCCGTCAGCCGTCTCGATGCGCAGGATCACCCGCCCGACATGCCGTGCGATCGCGCCGGAGCCGTGCGCGCGCACCATGCCGATCGCACTGTCGATGCGGGTGATGCGAAGGCGTGTGATGCGGTCGGTCATGCAAGACTTTCGCGAGGGGAGAACAGGCGCGGGGCGAGCGCCATCACGGCAAGCGTCCCTGCAACGAGCAGCAGGCGCGCGTCCGTCGAGAGCATGTGGCCGAACGCGACGATGCCGCCGACCACGACCGCGCCGATCGCAGCCGGCATGGTGAGCTTGCCGCGCAGATGGCGGGCGAAACCGGCGCCGATCAGCGTCAGCGCTCCCGCGAGCACGAGGCTGTCCTCGACGATGGTGAACAGGCTGCCGCGCAGCATCACGCCCTGGTCATAGATGAAGGCGTAGCCGACCACGAACCCGGCCAGCGCGAAGCGGAGCGCGTGCAGACCCGTCGTCAACGGGTTCGCCCCCGCGATTGCGGCGGCGGCGTAGGAGGCGACCGCGACAGGGGGCGTCGCATCGGCCAGCACTGCGAAGTAGAACATGAAGAGGTGCGCCGGCAGCAGGTCGACGCCGTATTCGCGCAGGATCGGCGAGCCCAGCGCGGCCGTGATGATGTAGGCCGGCGTCGTCGGCACGCCCATGCCGAGCACCAGCGCGGTGATCATCAGCAGCACGCACAGGAGCGCGAGGCTCCCGCCCGCCAGCCCCTTCACGATGCCGCCGAATGCGACGACGAGGCCGGTGACGGTGAGCGCCGAGGTGATCACTCCTGCCCCGGCGACGGCGGCGGCGAGCAGCGCCATGGTGCAGGCGGCGGAGGAGAGGCTGTCGAGCACGGCACGGAGGTTCATCCGCGTACGGGCCTTCAGCGCCGCCGCGACAACGGAGGCGATCACCGCGCAGAACGCCGCGAAATTCCCCGACCACCGCTCCATCAGCAGCCAGACGAGGACGCCGATCGGGATGACGAGGTGAAGGTCCGCCGCCACCTCGCGCCAGGAGGGGATCTCCTCCTCCGGCATCGCTGAGAGCCCGAGGCGCTTGGCCTCGAAATGCACCGAGACGAAGATGGCGAAATAGTACAGCACCGCGCCGATCGCGGCGGCGACGATGATGTCACCGTAGGGGATCTGCGTGATCTCGCTCATCACGAAGGCGGCCGCTCCCATCACCGGCGGCATCAGCGCCCCGCCCGTGCTCGCCGCCGCCTCGACGCCGCCGGCAACCGCCGGGCGATAGCCGAGGCGCTTCATCATCGGGATGGTGATGGCTCCTGTGGTCACGACGTTCGAGACCGTCGATCCGCTCATCGTGCCGAACAGGCCCGAGGTGATCACCGCCACCTTCGCCGGCCCGCCCGCGTAGCGGCCGGCGACCGCCGCGCCGAAGGTGGAGAAGAGCCGCCCCGTGCCCGAGCCCTGGATGAAGGCGCCGAACAGGATGAACATCGCGATGGTCGAGGCGACGATGCCGGTCAACGGCCCGAAGATGCCGCCGACGATCGGCACGATGTAGGCCGTCTCGACGATGGAATGGAGGTCGAAGGGCCGGGTGTTGAAGATGCCGCCCATGTACTGCCCGACATGCATGTAGACGAGCGCGATCAGCACGATGATCGCAAGCACCGGTGCGACCGCGCGGCGGATCGCCTCGAGCAGCAGCACGAGCGCGACGAGGCCGAGCCAGAACTGCAGGTCGGTCAGCGGGTCGATGAACTCCATTCGCGCGTTGATGTCCTGCGCGTGGACGAGGATGTAGAGGCTCGGCAGGGTGCAGGCGACCGCGAGCAGCCAGTCGAGCGCGCTTGGCCTGTGTGCCGGGCTCGCCCCCGGCCGCGCGGGGTACAGCAGGAACACGAGCGGCAGCAGCGAGGCGAGGTGGAAGCCGCGCATCTCGAGGGGGTCGGGAACGCCGATCACCCCGCGGAGCGCGTTCCCCATGCCGAGGGTGCGCACGAGAAGTTCGATCGCGCTCGCCCCGCCAAGCCAGAGATGGGCGAGCGCGACGAGCGCTGCATAGCCGAGGATGAGGGCCCGCATGGGCCCCGCGAGGTCACGCATCGCGCGATGATGCCGGCGCGCGGGAGGCGATTGCCCCGCGCGCCGTCATCCCGCCCGCGTCACATCGTGCAGCCGGCCTCGGCGAAGGCACGCCGTGCGCCCGGGTGCAGCGGCGCGCCGGGGTACTTGCAGGCCACCGCCGGATCGAACGCCGCCATGCTCGGGTGGATCTGCGGCAGCCTCGCCTTGTTCTGGATGATGGCCCGCACCAGACGGTAGATCGCCTCGTCCGGCAGCGCCGTCGGCACGACGAGAACCGTGTCCATCGTCGTCACCGGAACGGTGTCGGTCTGCATCGGCGCAGGGTACGTGCCTGCCGGGATCGTTCCCTGGCTGAAGCCATAGGCCTGCGTAAGGTGGTCACGCACATCCTGTGGGAAGGGGACGAGCGTTGCCTGACGCCGGCCGCGCTGGATCTCGTTGACCATCGCCGCGGGCCTGGCGAGTGCGACATAGGCATAATCGATCTGCCCGTCGATGAAGGCGGCCGCGATGTCGCTGTAGCTGCCCTGCACCACGCGCCCGCCATTGGCGCGGATCTGGTCGAAGCCCGTGCCGAAATGCCGCAGGATGTAGATCAGCGTCAGTGTGTCAGACGAGGTCGACTGCGGTGCGCCGATGCGCAGCCCCGGCATCGTCAGGATCGACTTCATGTCGGCCGGCCCGCCATCGACGCGGCGGAGCATGTGATGCTCCGTCGGCGAATAGCCGACTCCGATATGCGAGATCTTGTCATGCGGCGCGCGATAGGGCTCACCACCCTTCACGGCCGTCGAGACCAGGAAGTCGAGGCCGAAGCCGATCTGGCTGACGCCGTTCTGCACACGCGTCGGGTTGCCGAGCCCGCCACCCGGCACGACGCGGATGGTCATGCCGGGGTTGGCCTCCTGGATGATGCCCGACAGGCCCGTCGCCATCGTGTACCAGCCGCCGCCGAGCGCGCCGGCGACCATCTCGAGGGTCTGCGCCGCCGCACCCTGGGCGAAGCCGAAGGTCACCACCACGCCGGCCAGAAGCCCACGCCGCAGCACCTGTCCCAAGCCCGTTGCACCCAAGCTCATCGCACCGTCCCCATTCTTTGCGTGTTGTTCCCTTGTGCAATGATGGTCTGCGATCACGCGCTTGTCACGTCCCGTTGCAGCCGGTTGATGCACCGCAACACGGACCAAGGTGGCGCGGCGTAGTCTCGAGCTCGGGAGGGGCGCGTGGATTTGCCGGATGATCGACCAGGAGGCGGCGCGCCGCAGCCGGAAGCGGTGCTGCCGTGGCACGCCCGCGCCACCGATGATGTGCTGGCGGCCCTTGGCGCGACCAGGGCAGGACTTTCGGCCGCGGAGGCGCAGGCCAGGCTCGCGCGCGCCGGCCGCAACCGGCTGACAGCTGCCCCTTCCCGCGGCGCTGCCGCCCGCCTTGCCGCCCAGTTCGCCAACCTCCTGATCCTCGTGCTGATCGGCGCGGCCGTGATCGCGGCGATCGTGGGCGACCTGAAGGACGCCGCCGTCATCCTGCTCGTCGTGATCGCCAATGCCGCGATCGGGTATGTCCAGGAGGGGCGGGCCGAGCGTGCGCTCGCCGCGATCTCCGCCATGCTGAGCCCTGGTGCCACGGTGCTGCGCGATGGGCACCGCCGCGCCATCGCCGCGGAGGAGATCGTGCCGGGCGACATCGTCGTGCTCGAGCCGGGTGATCGCGTGCCGGCCGATCTCCGCCTCATCGAGACCCGGGCGCTCGCGATCGAGGAGGCGGCGTTGACCGGCGAATCGGTCGCCGCAACGAAGCAGCCCGAGCCCGCCGCCCCGGACGCCCCGCTCGGCGACCGGCACTCGGCCGCCTTCGCCGGCACGATCGTCGCGGCGGGTGCGGGGCTCGGCGTCGTCACCGCCACGGGCGACGAGACCGAGGTCGGCAGGATCGGCCGCGCGATGCGCGAGACCGTCTCGCCCGTCTCGCCGCTCGTGCGCAGGATGAGCGAGTTCTCGCGTCGCCTGACCGTGATGATGCTGGCGATCGGGATCCTCGCCTTCGCGTGGGGCGTGCTGGTGATCGGCATCCCCGGTGCTGAGATGGCGTTCGCCGCGGTGGCCCTGTTCGTTGCCGCGATCCCCGAGGGCCTGCCGACGATCCTGACCGTGACGCTCGCGATCGGTGTCCAGCGCATGGCCGCGCGCCGGGCCATCGTCAGGCGCATGCCGGCGGTCGAGGCGCTCGGCAGCGTCGATACGATCTGCACCGACAAGACCGGAACGCTGACCGCCAATGTCATGACCGTCCGCGCGATCATGGCGCAGGAGGGCCGCTTCGGCGTGACGGGAGAAGGCTACGCGCCGCGCGGCGCCGTCGAGGACGAGGCAGGCGCCGACGTCTCCTTCGCTCTGCCTGGCGGCGTGGTGCTTCTCGCGCGCGCCTCGGCCCTCTGCAACGACGCCGACATCGTCGACGACGCCGGCGGCTGGACGGTCGCGGGCGACCCGATGGAAGGCGCGCTGCTGGCCTTCGCCGTCAAGGCCGGGGCGGCCACGGCCCGCGAAGCGTGGCCGCGGCGCGACGCGATCCCGTTCGACCCGGCCCAGCGCGTCATGGCGACGCTGCACCACGATGCCGGCGGGGCGGCACTGATGGTGCTGAAGGGCGCGCCGGAGGCGGTGCTCGCCCGCTGCGCCGATGTGCCGGCGGATGCGGTGGCCGAAGTTGCGCGCCTCGGGGCCGAGGGCATGCGCGTGATCGCCTTCGCCGAGCGCAGCCTGCCGCATCGCACGGCAGTACTCGAGGCGGAGGATGCCGCATCTGGGCTCACCTTCCTCGGTCTCTGCGGGCTGATCGACCCGCCGCGGCAGGAGGCGGCCGAGGCGGTCGCTGCCATGCGCGCGGCCGGCATCACGGTGAAGATGATCACCGGCGACCATCCCGGCACGGCAACGGCGATCGCGCGCGCGGTCGGCATCGCCGAGGCGCCGCGCGCGATCGAAGGGGCCGCGTTCGAGGCGATCGCGGTGGCGGACAGGCCGGCCGCGGCAGCCGCGCACGACGTGTTCGCCCGCGTGAGCCCGCTCGGCAAGCTCGCGCTCGTCGATGCGTTGCAGGCGCGCGGCCACACGGTGGCGATGACCGGCGATGGCGTGAACGATGCGGTGGCGCTGAAGCGCGCCGACATCGGCGTCGCGATGGGCCGCGGCGGCACCGAGGCCGCGCGCCAGGCAGCCTCGATCGTGCTGGCGGACGACAATTTCGCCACGATCGCGGCCGCCGTGCGCGAGGGCCGGCACATCTACGACAACCTGCGCAAGGCGATCCTGTTCCTGCTGCCGGTCAATGGCGGGGAATGCCTCGCGGTGCTCGCCTCCATCATCTTCGGCACGACGATGCCGATCACGCCGCTGCAGATCCTCTGGGTGAACATGGTGTCCTCGGCCATCCTCGCGATGGGCCTCGCCTTCGAGCCGGAGGAGCCTGACCTGATGCAGAGGCCGCCGCGGCCGCGGAACGCAGCACTGCTCGACCGCTTCCTGTTCTGGCGTGTCGTTCTCGTCTCGGTACTGTTCCTGGCCGGCATCAACATCGCCTTCCACGGCATGCTCGCGGCTGGCGCCGAGCTCGAAGCCGCCCGGACGGCGGCGGTGTGCGCGCTCGTTGCCATGGAGACATGGTATCTGTTCTCGGTGCGTTTCCTGCGCGCCACGTCGCTTACCCTCGCGCGCGCCTTCGGCACCCGCGCGGTCTGGGCCTCGCTGATCGGCGTGTTCGCCTCCCAGGCCCTTTTCGTCTGGGCGCCGCCGTTGCACGTGCTGTTCGACACGCGCGCGCTCGGGCCATGGCCGCTGCTGCTCGCAGCCGGGCTTGGCGCGGCGGTGTTCCTGATCCTCGAGGCCGAGAAGGCGCTGCTGCGACGGCGCGGCTAGTCAGCGAGCCCCGTCCGCGCCCTCGACGGGAATCGCGTGCCGGGACGGTGGCCATGCCCGCGGGGCCTTGGCGCAGGGGCCGCGCCACGCTACCAGTGTGGCGCGCACGCGGGGGCCAACGCCGCGGCGAGAGAAACCAAGCCACGGGAGAAGTCCACGATGCGCATCACACGCCGCGCCGCCCTTCAGGCGACGATCGCCGCCCCGCTCGCCAGCCCCTTCATCCTGCCGCGGAACGCGATCGCGCAGCAGCGGCCGAACGAGCTTCGCCTCGGCATCTCCACCTTCCTCTCCGGCCCCGCTTCCGTGTTCGGCGTTCCCGGGCGCAACGCCGCCGACCTGCTCATCGAGCAGTTCAACGCCGCTGGCGGCATCGGCGGCGTGCCGATGCGCAGCGTGGTCATCGACGAGGCGCCAGGCGTCGACTTCCTGCTCGGCGAGTGCCGGCGCCTCGCACAGAACGAGGGCGTCGACATGATGCTCGCCTCGATCTCGTCGGGCTCGTGCCTTGCCGTGGCACCGCTCGCGGAACAGCTGCGGATGCCGACGATCCTCTGGGATTGCGGCACCCAGCGCATCTTCGAGGAGAACAGCTTCAAGTACGCCGTGCGCACCCAGGCCAACGCGGTGCCCGAGATCGTCGCGCCGCTGCTGTACCTGATGCGCACGCGGCCCGATTTCCGCACCCTCGCCGTCGTCAACCAGGACTATGCCTGGGGCCGTGACAGCTGGGCGATCTGGAAGGCGGCGATGGATGCGATCAAGCCCGGCGTGCGCGTGGTGGCGGAGCTGTTCCCCCGCTTCGGCGCGACCGACTTCTCCACCGAGATCACCCGCCTGCAGGCACTTCGGCCTGACGTGATCTTCTCCACGAGCTGGGGCGGCGAGCTCGACACCTTCGTGCGCCAGGCCGCTGAGCGACGGCTGTTCGAGCGGTCCACCTTCGTGCTGCCGCTCGCAGAGAGCTCGCTCGAGCGCGTCGGCAAGACCCTTCCGGCGGGCGTCATCGTCGGCTCGCGCGGCGACCATTGGTTCCTGCACCCGACGGCGCGCGACACGCCCATCCTCAAGAACTTCACGGAAGCCTACCGCCGCCGGTTCAACCAGTATCCGATCTACCCGACGTTCCACATGGCCCAGGCGCTCTATGGCATGAAGGCCGCCTACGAGAAGGCGATCGCGGCGAACGGGGGCCGCTGGCCCTCGCGCGAGCAGGTCATGGACACGATGCGCGGCCTCGAATTCGCGCACCTGACCGGAACAATGAAGATCCGTGACGATGGCCAGGGCCTCGAGCCGATGCTGATGGGGGTGACGCGGCACGTGAACGAGTATCCGTTCCCCGTGCTCGACCAGATGATCCTCTACCCGCCCGAGCTGACCATGAACCCAATCGGCACCAAGGGGCTCGACTGGGTGCGCCTGCTCACCCCGGCCGCTGTGCAGCGCGCGCCGGCTCCCATCGCCTACCGCGCCTGATGGCGGGGGGTGATGCACTGAAGGGTTGGGGGGGCAGCGACGCCCCCCCTCGCCTGCCATGACGCTTCTCCTTCTCCTCGCCGTGCTCGACGGGCTTGCCTACGCAGCACTCGTCTTCATGGTCGCCGTCGGGCTCACGCTCGTGTTCGGCGTGCTGCGCGTGCTGAACGTCGCGCACGGCTCGTTCTTCGCCATCGGAGGCTATGTGGCGGCGACGCTCGGCGGCGCGGTAGCGACGACGGCCGCAGCCCCCTGGCTCGCGCTGCCGGTGCTGCTCGTCTCCGCCATCCTCGTCGGCGGGCTGCTCGGGCCGGTGGTCGAGAAGCTGCTGTTGAGCCGCATCTACGTGAAGGACCACGTGCTGCAGCTGCTCGTTACCTTCGCGCTCTTCATGATCCTCGAGGATGTGCAGAAGCTGATCTGGGGCGTGCAGCCGATCTTCCAGGATGCGGCCGTGAAGGCGCTCGGCCCCGTCGAGGTGGGCGACATCGTCTACACGCGCTACCAGCTGTTCCTGCTGCCCGCCGTCGCCGCCACCACGCTGCTGGGGCTGATGTGGTTCCTGCGGCGGACGCTCACCGGCCGCGTCATCGTCGCCGTCACGCAGGACCGCGAGGCGGCGACCGCGATGGGCATCGATGCCGCGCGCGTCTACATGCTCACCTTCACCTTCGGCACGATGCTCGCGGCCTTGGGCGGCGCGCTTGCCTCGCCGACCTCGAGCCTGGTTCCGGGGGCGGGCGTGAACATGATCGTGCTGTCCTTCGCGGTGGTGGCCACCGCAGGCCTCGGGCAGATCGAGGGGGCTGCGCTGACCGCGCTCCTGATCGGCCTCGGGCGGTCGGTCGCGGTCTATTTCGCACCGGAGTTCGAGGTGGTGATCCCCTACCTCATCATGGTGGCGGTGCTGCTCGTGCGCCCCTACGGCCTGTTCGGCTCGCCGGAGCTGAGGCGCGTCTGATGGGCCGCAACCTCACCCTGCCGACGGTGCTCGGCATCGCACTGCTGTTCGGGCTCTCCTTCCTGGCCCCGTGGCTCAAGTTCGTCTTCACCATCGCGCTTGCCAAGGGGCTCGCGGTGCTCGGCATCCTGCTGCTGCTGCGCGCGGGGCAGGTGAGCTTCGGGCATGCGCTCTATGTCGCGGTCGGTGCCTACACGGTCGCGTTCACCCGCCCGGTGGCGGGCGATGTGCTCATCCTCCTGCCGCTCGCGGTGCTGGCGGCCGGCACCGTGGGCGTGCTGGTCGGGCTGTTCGTCACGCGCTATCGCGACATCTTCTTCGGCATGCTGAACCTCGCCTTCAGCATGGTGTTCTACTCGCTGCTCGAGAAGCTCTACGCCTACACCAAGGGCACCGACGGCATCACGGTCGTGCGCCCCTCGATCGCCGGCGTGATGCTCGAGCGCGTGCCGTATGAGTGGACGATGCTTTGCCTCGCGCTCACGCTCGCCGTCGGGCTCGGCCTGCTCGCGCGCGTGTTCCTCGCCTCGCCGCTCGGCCAGGCGCTGCCGGCGATCAAGACGCGCGAGACGCGGCTCGAATTCGCCGGCATCTCGGCCAAGCGCGTGCTGCTCGTCTCCTACGTCGCCTCCGCCATGCTCGCTGGCCTCGGCGGCGGGCTGATCGCGATGACGACGCTGCACGTGACACCGCTCCTCGCATACTGGACGCATTCGGGTGAGCTCGTGTTCATCGCCATCCTCGGCGGCGGCGGGGCGGTGCTCGGGCCGTTCCTGGGCGCGGTGGTGTTCGAGCTCGTTCGCGTCTATGCCGCAGCGGCCTTCCCCGATGCGTGGCAGATGATCCTCGGCGCGGTGCTGCTTGCCATCATCCTGTTCGCCTCGCGCGGCCTCTGGGGCATCTACGAGGACCTCACCGCCAAGCGGGGAGTGAGGTCATGAGTGGCGCGCTGCTCTCGGCCAGGGGGCTCAGGATCGCGTTCGGCGGCGTGAAGGCGGCCGACGGCATCGACCTCGACATCGCCGAGGGCGAGTTCGTCGCGATCATCGGCCCGAACGGGGCCGGCAAGACCACCTTCATCAACATGACCACCGGCTATCTCCGCCCGCAGGCAGGCACCATCACCTTCGCCGGCGAACCGATCACCGGCCTCCAGCCACGGCAGATCGTGCGCCGCGGCATCGCGCGCAGCTTCCAGATCCCGCAGCTTTTCACCGAGCACACGGTGATCGAGAACGTCGCGCTGAAGGTGGCCGCGCACAGGGGGTTCTGGCACGGCCTCCGCCCGCTGCTCGACAGGCCAACGACGGCGGCGACGATGGCGATCCTCGACCAGTTCGGCCTCCGGCACGTTGCCGAGGCGAAGGCGACGGAGCTGAACGAGGGCACGCGCAAGCTCACCGACATCGCCATGGCCATGGCGCTCGAACCCCGCGTGCTGCTGATGGACGAACCCACCTCCGGCGTCGCCTCGGCCGAGAAGTTCGACATCATGGATACGCTCGTCGGCGCCTTGCGCGCACGCGGCGTGACGGCGGTGTTCGTCGAGCATGACATGGAGGTGGTCGAGCGCTACGCCGACCGCGTGGCGGTGTGGAGCCAGGGCAAGATCCTTGCCTCCGGCCCGCCGGCCGAGGTGCTGAACGACCCGGCCGTGCTGCGCGAGGTGATCGGCGTCGAGGTCAAGCACGCAGCAGGTGGTGGCCATGCTCACGCTTGACGGGGTGGATGTGTCGATCGCCGGCACACGCGTGCTGCGCGGTGTCAGCCTCGCGCTCGAATCCGGTGGGCGGGCGGCGCTGGTCGGCCGCAACGGCGCAGGCAAGACCACCACGTTCCGCGCCATCATGGGCCTCGTGCCGCTCACCGCCGGGCGCATCGGCTTCGACGGCAACGATCTCGCGCAGCTCGCCGCGCACAAGCGCACCGCCATCGGCATCGGCTATGCGCCGGAGGAGCGGAAGCTGTTCCCCACCTTCACGGTGGAGGAGAACCTTCGCCTGCCGGCCGAGGTGCTGAAGCTGCCGAAGGCCGAGATCGAGCGGCGGCTCGAGAAGGCCTACGCGATCCTTCCCGAAATAAAGGACTTCGCCGACCGGAAGGCGGGCGGGCTCTCGGGCGGCCAGGGCAAGATGGTGGCACTCGGCCGCGCACTCATGGTCGGGACGAAGCTCGTGCTGCTCGACGAGCCGTTCCAGGGCCTGGCCCCCGCACTCGCGAAACGTTACGGCGAGGCATTGTTGCGCCTGCGCGAGGCGGAGCCTGGGCTTGCCGTCCTGATCAGCGAGAGCAACCCCGACCTGCTCAAGCCGATGGTCGACACCGCCTTCCTGATCGAGCGTGGCGAGGTGAGGCCCACCTCGCTCTGAGCCGCCGGCGCGGTGGCGGCAAGCCAGGCCCGCCAGTCAACCGGATGCGCGGCGATGCGCGCCACGCCCTCCCCGCCCGAGAGGCAGCGCAGCCTCGCCTGCCCGGTGATCCAGGCATAGCGGAACGCGACAGGGTCGCTGCGGAGCAGTGCGATGCGCGCCGCGTCCGTTCCGAAGGCGAGGCGTCGTGCCGCGGCCCACGCACCAGGCAGCAGCAGCACGGCAGCGGCGAGGCCGGCATGCGTGATCAGGACGATCGCGGCGGCCGCAATGCCTGGCAGCAGCAGCGTGCCGACCCACCAGAGCTCTGCCCGCGTACGCCGCACCTCGAGGCGGACACGCCCCTCGTCCACCGCGCGCCAGAGCGCGGCGAGGCCATCGACAGGTGGGGCATGTCCATCCATGCCGCGGATCAGAGCGCATGGATGCGGCGCGATCGATGCGCCGGCGCACAGGTCAGAGAACGGCGAGGCTCGCGTTGCGGAGGTCGGTCACCAGCATGTGGCTCGGCACATGCGTGATCATGAACGGCACCTTCGCTGCCGCCGCCACCGCCTGTGGCGTGACGCCGCAGGCCCAGAACACGGGAAGCTCGTCGCGCTCCACCGGAACCGGAACGCCGTAGTCGGGCCGCAACACGTCGGCGATGCCGATGAGCGACGGGTCGCCCAGATGCACCGGCGCGCCGTGCACGCCCGGAAACCGCGTGGTGATCTGGATGGCGCGGATCGCATCGGCCGCGCGGAAGGGCCGCATGCTCACCACCATGGGGCCAGCGAAGCGCCCGGCCGGCGTGCAGGCGATGGAGGTGCGGAACATCGGTACGTTCGCGCCGGGGCCGAAACAGCTGATGTGGCGGAGGTCGAGCCCCGCCTCGATCAGCGCCTCCTCGAAGCTGAAGGAACAGCCGAGGACGAAGGCGACGAGATCATCACGCCACACGGCGCGCAGGTCATCGACCTCCTCGGCCACTTCGCCGTCGCGCCAGATGCGGTAGCGCGGCAGGTCGGTGCGGATGTCGACATCGCCCAAGGCGCGCAGCATCGGGTTGCCAGGCTCACCCACGGCCAGCAGCGGGCAGGGCTTCGGGTTGGCATGGCAGAAGCGGAGGAAATCCCCCGCCTCCGCCGCCGGCAGGACGGCGAGGTTGCCCTGCACGAAGCCGGGGGCGAGCCCCGCCGTCGGGCCGCGATGCGCACCGTTGCGCACGCCGTGCCGCACCCGCGCGCCTTCGTTCGTCACCCCGATCGGTCCATCCATCGTCAGCCCCTTGCGCTCTGCCCCGCGAGAACGGACGCTACCCCCTCACCTGCCCGCCGAGGAACCCGAAATGAAAGAGACCGACCGCCGCGTGCATGTGCGCGACCCGCGGCCCATGCTGTTCCGCCCGATCGAGTTCCGCGGCGTCACCTCGCGCAACCGCATCGCGCTTTCGCCCATGTGCCAGTACTCGGCCGAGGATGGCATGCCGAATGACTGGCATGTGCAGCACCTCGGCGCGCGCGCGGCGGGCGGGGCCGGCATCGTGATGACGGAGGCGACGCATGTGGCCGCACACGCGCGGATCACGCCTGGCTGCCTCGGCATCTGGTCTGACGCGCATGTGGCGGGTCTGGCACGGCTGACGGCCGTGATCGCGCGGATGGGGGCGGTGCCGGCGATCCAGCTCGCGCATGCGGGGCGGAAAGCCTCGGTCAGCGTGCCGTGGGAGGGGACGAAGCCGATCCCCCCCGATCAGCCCACCGGGTGGGTTCCCGTCGGGCCGACGGACGAGCCCTTCGGCCCCGGCCACACATCGCCCGTGCCGCTTGACGCCTCCGGCATCGCCGCGGCGGTGGAAGGCTTCGCTGCCTCGGCGCGGCGGGCGCGAGACGCCGGGTTCCGCATCGCAGAGATCCACGGCGCGCACGGCTATCTCATCCACTCCTTCCTCTCCCCCCTCTCGAACACGCGGGTGGATAGCTATGGCGGCGACCTTCGCGCCCGCGCGCGCCTGCTGATGGAGGTGATCGACGCGGTGCGGCGCGAGTGGCCGGACGAGCTCCCCCTCTTCGTCCGCCTCTCCTGCGCCGATCATCTGCCGGGCGGCCTGACGATCGAGGATACGGTGACGGTGGCGCGCTGGCTCAAGGCGCGCGGGGATGTTGACCTGATCGACTGTTCCTCCGGCGGCGTGAACCCCGACAGCCGCCCGCCCTCGGCCCACCCCGGCTACCAGGTTCCCTATGCCGAGGCGGTGCGGGCGGGGGCGGGCATGGCCTCAGGCGCCGTTGGGCTGATCGGCACGGCTGACCAGGCGGCGGAGATCGTGGCGAACGGCCGGGCCGACATCGTGCTGATCGGCCGCGCGATGCTGGCCGACCCTGCCTGGCCGCTGCGCGCGGCGAAGGCGCTCGGCGCGAAGGTTGACTGGCCGGTGCAGTACGAGCGGGCGAACTTCGTGTGAGGGGGGTGCGCGGCGACCCCGCGCACCCCTCAGGCGGAGGCCACGGTCAGCTCAGGCGTGCTGCCGGCGACGGCGGGAGGCGACGAGGCCGAACAGGCCGGCGCCGAGCAGCAGCGCCGAGGCAGGCTCCGGCACCGCCGTGGGGGGCGGCGGCGGCGGCGGCGTCACGGTTTCCTGGAAGACAACATTGAACGAATCGGCGGTGTCGCCGCTGCCCCATGTCGCGGAATACGTGCCCGGCGTGATTCCGAGCGACGCGAACGTCGCGCCGGTGAACGTCATCGTTGCCTCAAGTTGCGTCCCCGACATGTAGCCAACCGGCACCAACAATAAATCCCCTGCTGAGCCGCTGTTCCGAGCGAAGCCGACGGGGTCGCCGGTCCACGCGCCAAACGCGAGACTGCCTGTTCCGAACGCCGGCAACGTGATGCCACCACCGAAGTAGATGCTTAAGACGCCACCGGTCCGGAGCAATGCATTGGCCGGAGAGATAACCGCGGACCCCGAAAGCCCGCCGAGAAACGTGAGCGCCGCCAGGTTGAACGAGCCTGCCCCTGTGCCGACGACATCGCCGCCCTGTTCGACGAAGGTGAAGGTGAAGGCCGCCTCGGCCGGCCGGGGGCCGGCCACCGACAAGGCAGCGACACCAACGGCGGCGAGGCCGAGCATGCGAAAACGCGATATCATGATGTGTGTGTCCCCCTGTTCCCGCTGAGCACGGGAACCCCCGTTTGTTCAAAATCAAATTTGAACGTAGCCGGGGCCGGTCGGCGGCTTCAACAGGTCAATGGCGAGATTGCAAAAAATGTCATGCGGGCCGGCGGTGCCGGGCTGCGGCCTTGGCCTGATCGCCCCAGGCGGCGGGCCGGCGGCGATCGTGGCGAACGGCCGGGCGGACATCGTGCTGATCGGCCGCGCGATGCTGGCCGAGCCCGCGTGGCCACTGCGCGCAGCGAAGGCGCTGGGCGCGAAGGTGGACTGGCCGGTGCGGTACGAGCGGGCGAACTTCGTGTGAGGGGGGTGCGCGGGGATCCCGCGCACCCCTCAGGCGGAAGCGGCGCTCAGGTCAGGTGTGCTGCCGGCGGCGGCGGGCGGCGACGAGGCCGAACAGGCCGGCGCCGAGCAGCAGCGCCGAGGCAGGCTCCGGCAC